>JAZKER010000035.1:0-28951 GCA_040386955.1 Verrucomicrobiota bacterium | reverse complement strand
CACCTCACACCTCACACCTCACACCTCACACCTCACACCTCACACCTCACACCTCACACTGAGCACTGAGCACTGAGCACTGAGCACTGAGCACTGAGCACTGAGCACTTGTCCCCAGCCCCATGACCCCGCCCGAACTCCTCGCCCTCCAGCAGATCGTCATCTCCCTCGGCCTCGGCCTCCTGCTCGGGCTGGAGCGCGAACGCTCCGAAAGCACCATCGCCGGCATCCGCACCTTCCCCTTCATCTCCCTCCTCGGCACCGTCTGCGCCCAGATCTCCACCGTCACCACCCCCTGGATCCTCGCCGCAGGCCTCCTCGCCGTCACCGCCATCGTCATCTTTGCCAACTACGCCAAGCTCCGCAACGGCGATACCGATGCCGGCACCACCACCGAATTCGCCGCCCTCCTCCTCTACGCCGTCGGGGCCTACATCGTCCTCGGCAGCATCGGCCCCGCCCTCGTCCTCGGCGGCATCATGGTCATCCTCCTGCATCTCAAAGGCCCCATGCACCGCATGGTCACCGCCATCGGCCCGCATGACATGCGCGCCATCATGCAGCTCGTCCTCATCAGCATCATCATCCTGCCCGTCCTGCCAGATCAGGCCTACGGCCCCTACGGCGTGTGGAATCCCTTCAAAATCTGGCTCATGGTCGTCTTCATCGTCGGCATCAGCCTCAGCGGCTACGTCATTTACAAGCTCTTCGGCGCACGCATCGGCCTCCTCCTCGGCGGCATCATCGGCGGCCTCGTCTCCAGCACCGCCACCACCGTCAGCTTCGCCCGCCGCTGCGCCACCGATGCCGCCCTCGCCCCCATCGGCGCCTTCATCATCATGCTCGCCTCCTGCATCGCCCTCGTGCGCGTGCTGATCGAGATCGCCGTCGTCGCCCCCGGTACCCTCCGCGCCCTCGCCCCGCCCCTCGGCATCATGCTCGGCGCCTGCCTCCTCATCGCCGCCGCCCTGCACCTCATCAGCCGCCGCCACACCAGCGAAATGGCCGAGCCCAAAAACCCCGCCGAATTCAAATCCGCCCTCTTCTTCGGCCTTCTCTACGCCCTCGTCCTCTACGGCGTCGCCGAGGCCAAAGCCCGCTTTGGCGAGACCGGCCTCTACGCCATCAGCGCCATCTCCGGCCTCACCGACATGGATGCCATCACCCTCTCCACCGCCCAGATGGCCGCCACCGGCAGCATCAGCACCCGCCTCGCCTGGCACGCCATCCTCATCGCCGCCATGGCCAATTTCCTCTTCAAGCTCGGCACCGTCGCCCTCCTCGGCTCCCGCGCCCTCCTCCTCCGCACCGCCGCCGCCTTCGCCCTCGCCCTTCTCACCGGCACCGCCCTCCTCATCCTCTGGCCCTGGTAAAAAAAACCGCCTCCAGGCCCATCCCCACACTTCCCGTTAGGCCGCTTTACCACGTCGCCAATACTCGCGCACGCAAGCCCTTCCACGCCCTGGCGGGCGCAGCCACAGGGCCGTAGCTGCCTGCGCCAGCAGGTGGCCCGCTCGAAAGGTCTTCCCCACCCTCGAGCTTCTCCAAGGTCCCCAAGGAGCGGGACTTGCCAAGTCCCGGCCTCTGAATCCGCGCAGGCCCTCACGCCTCCGTCCCCAAACCCCACACCGCCGCCGCGCAGCGTCCTGGACTGCGCCAGTCCCCTGGCGCTCTCGAAAGCTCACGCACCCTTGCCACACTTCCAGTTAACCGCGTCCACCCAGCCCCTCATTCACTTCCTCTTCTTCAGCAGCAGCCACAGCAGGCCTGCTGAGGCAATGGCCACCGCAGCCCACACGGGCCACAGCGTTGCCCAGGCATACTTCTCGCTTCCAGCCACCGGCTTTGCTTCAGATGCCTTCGGAGCAGGTGAGGATTTCAGGGGGGGCGCCGACGGCGACCATTGCGGCCCCGATGAGGGCGTGCTGGCAGCCTGGCCAGGATTTGGCACCTTGGTCCCGCCTGCCTGTGACTGCATGGACAGCCCCAGGGTCTTTTTGGCATAGCCAATGCAACCCTCGAGCGTCCGCTCCGGCAGATACTCCGCCGAGATTCCCTGGGGCCAAAACGAGGCAAGCGCGAAAGTTGGCTGAAGGGTGCGGCCCGAAGGTTGCCGCTTTCCGACGAACAAAAACTCACTGTCGCCAACCAGGCGGGCAAGGTAGTCCACGGAGAAAGCTTCTTCGGGATAGGGGGATGACAGGACAACGGTTTCCTTGGGGCGGTAGTCCCCTTTCAGAACCTCCTTGAAATCAAGAATCCAGACGTCACCTCTTTTCGAAAGCTTCGCCACCGCGACGGCATCTGCCGTCGCCAGCACCTCTTCAGGGCCGGGCACAGCGATATTCGTCGCATGCAGGACATGGGAGAAGACAATCCAAGCGGCAAATGTTTTTAGTTTAATCATTCCATGTATCAAGTGTTGAATGGTTCTTTCCAGGGTTACCCCAGTCATCCCTGGCACGGTCGTTCTCATCGTGCTGTTGGTCGGCGTAGTTGACAGCCTCCGACTCAATTTCGGAAGGCACTTTTTTCGGATTGGGGAGGGTCCACGAACTCGGCCAATTTCTTGACGTGCTGGTCGCATGTGTCAGATCAACGTCATCGCCATGCCCCAATTCACCGGGACCGCTGGCCAGCGCGTTGTCCACACTTCCATCGCCATCATCGTCAACTCCGGCCACACCAGGCTGCCCGTCAAGGCCAACCGTCCAATGATTGTGCAAAGGGCGGTTCCAAGACCAGCCGTGAAGCCATGGGGACCCCGGTGCTCCTGTGGAAACCAATTGATCCGTCCGGGCAATTTGATCCACATGCTTCGCCTCATGAAACACTGTGCCAAAAAAGCTGTCGATTCCGGAAAACTCTTCACCCACACCGTAGCCCTTGAACTTTCCACGCGTAGACTGATAAATAGTGATCTGGGTTTTGTTTGGCGGAAAAGCATAGGACCAGCCCGTCATGCCAGTCACTTCGGCAGCGGTTGCGCCAACACCCACTCCACCATAGGTCAGGTCGTGCCCCGGAATCAGCAATGACCAGTAATGAAACCAGTTTGGCGCACCCGCCTCCCCGCCAGGGTGATTGGTGTCGTCACGCGGGAAGAACACTTCAAAATCGGCCTCCGCAACGGTTGCATTATAGAGGTTTACCCGGGCCTTCTTCAGGCCGAAACCCTGGTTGGCCTGAGGCAGGCCTGTGTAAGTGGCCGTGGCCGTGATGAAGTTTCCGTTCACCGTGACTTTGCCGCCGGGATTGGCCGCATCCCATGCGAAAGTCGAATTGCTGATGCCATCCAGGGCAAAGGTGTAGTTGTTTTGTTCTGCGGTTGTCTTGCCGCCAAGACCGGTCACTCTGGCTTTCAGCTTGACCGTCAGAACACCCGGTGTTGCGCTGCTGAAAGTAAACTCATTGGCACCATCAGGAACGTTTGCAGAGGTATTCACAGCATCCACCGGGGCAGAGACCGGAGAACCTGCAGGCGTGATAAACAGCACATCAAGCAGTGGAACCAGATACACACTCTTTTTGAAATAGCCGTGCACCGTCAGCGTCGGGGCGGAAGGCTCCAGGCACAGGGTTTTGCCGTCGGCCGCCACGGATAGGCCATGGACGCCCAACAAGGGGGAAAGGGCCACGCTGGCCTTCGTCTGCCCCGCGGGCAGGGTGAAGGTGACCTTGCCCACGGACTGGAAGGTGGAGGTGTTCTCCGTCTCCGTGAAGACCTGGTAGGTGCGGGTCTCCGTCGCCGCCACCGCCTGGGCCGCTTCCAGCCGCACACGCCGGTAGTCGACATAGAACTCGTACCCAGCCCAGGCAAAATCCGCCTTCACCGCCATAATGTGGGGGATGGGTCCTACCCAGCGGACGTCCCCGCCGGCAAGCTGATCCGGGTTATAGGAAGTCCAGGACGTGACCGAAGCTCCGGCATAATCCTGCGCCTTCATCGTGGTCTTGGCCCAGTTAGCAGCGTCATTGGCCTCAGGAATGGGTTCGCCATCAGGTGTGTAGAGGAACTCCTTTTCCACCTCGGGCACTGCGAAACTGTTGATCCACACCTGATATTTGCCCGGGATATCCGCATAGCCTTCGGCCTGCACGGCCCAGCTCTTGAACGTGTAGGTGGCCGGAGGTGTGGACCCCGTGCTCTGCGGTGAGCTGCCCGCTGCCTGCTCCGCCGCATTGCTGAAGCCGTCACCATCCGCATCGCCGCTGCCGCCGTGGATGCCGGCACTGCTCAGGGGATTCAGCTGGTTCGCCAGTTCCCAGTCGTCGCGCAGCCCGTCCCAATCTGTGTCCGAGTACCGGGGATGTGTTCCTGCCGCCAGTTCCTGCGCATTGGTCAGCACGTCGATGTCAAAGTTGTCGGCATCATCGGTTAGGTTGTCGCCGTCCTGGTCGGCATTGAGGGCGTTGAGTCCCTTGGCCACCTCCCAGCCATCGGGCAGGCCGTCGCCGTCCGTATCCGCCAGCAAAGGGTTCGTGTTGGCGGCCTGCTCTCCCAGGTTGGTCAGGCCGTCATTGTCAAAATCATCGGCCCCGTCGCTGAGGCTGTCGGCATCCTCATCCGCGTCGTTTTTATCCAGGCCTTTCAGGGTTTCCCAGGTATCGGTGAGGCCGTCGCCATCCGTATCCTGGAGCTCATTGAACCGCGGATTCCTGACGGGCACGGCCAGCATCTCGTCACGGTTTCCGTAGCCATCCCCATCCCAGTCATCGTCATACTCATAACCGGAGATGGGACCGTTGTCGCGCACCAGGCCCGCTGGCACCGGCACCCCCATCACGGCCTCGTAATCATTCACGGCGGCACGCAGTTCCAGCTGCTGGGTCACCGGGTTCAGCGCCAGGAGCGTCACCGACTGCGAAACCGTGCTCAGCAACGCCTGCGGATCGCTGCGCGCCCGATACTCCTCGATGTTGCACAGGAAGTCCCCGTCCGGGTCATCATAAGCATCCAGCGTATTCACCGGGTTCAGGCCCTGGGCAATCTCCCACACATTGCTCATGCCATCGCCATCCCAGTCCAGGATGAATCCCAGAGCACTGCTGCCCAGCGCCGTCTGAATGGCGACCGCCAAATCCTCCTCCGTGAAAAATTCAATGTAAGGGTAGGCATAGGAATAGTACATCAGCTCATCATGGTCGCTGACGCCGTCAGAGTCTGTATCCACCAGCAGCGGATCGCCAAAGATAGAGTCCAGCCCGTCCCGCAGTCCGTCACCATCCGTGTCCGGATCGTTGGGATCCGTTTGCAAAAGGACCTCCTCCGCCGCATTCAGGCCATCGCGGTCATAGTCCGTCGGCTCCCAGTGATCCGGCCCGCCCCAGCTCTCATAGTCATAGGTTTCACCCTCGCCGTTAGGCCAGTCCACATAGGCCCGGTTGTAGTGGTAGCGGGTTAAGTTGCCAAAGATGATTTCATCCCGGTCAGAAAGGCCCTCACCATCAAAGTCGGTCAGGTGGGCCGTGATCCACCAAATGTCGCCACCATTCAAAGGCGAATAGCCACCCAGGGGCGTGTTTTGGAGCGGCTCAATGTCCAGCATCCCATTCTTGTTCACATCCCACAGCCGTGGGATCAGTACCACCCACTCCTCATAGTCTGTTAGGCCGTCCATGTCACTGTCTGCCAAGAGCGGATTGGTCCCGGTGATGAGCAGCTCATCACTGTCGGTGATGAAGTCGCCGTCCGTGTCCGCCAGACTGGGGTTCGTCCCCAGGGTCAGCTCCTCCGCATCGCTCAGCCGGTCATGGTCCGCATTGGCCGCCGCCGTCGGATACAGCCCCAGGGACTGCGCCTGGCCGCCCGCAGGCAGCATCCATGTCATGATCCCGGTCATCAAGACCGCCCGAAGCCCCCAAGAGAATAGAAAGGTTTTCCGCATGCCCCCCATCTAGCCATCCCGCATCATCTCAACCACTCCCCGATAGTGAACTTTCTGCCACTTATCCCCGCCCCCACCCCACCCTAACAAAAAGCATTTCATCCGACCATCAGCTTTTTCCCCGCCGCAAAGCGCCAGCCCCGTCCGCAAAGCGTCCTGGACTGCGCCAGTCCCCTGGCGCTTTCGTTCGCTCACCCGCCCCCCTTGCCACACTTCCTGTTAATCCTGAAATCCTGTCAAGAAAAGCAGCCTGGCCACCACCACCGGCTCCCCACGCTCAGCCGGGCACAGCCACACCGCCCCCTCAAAAAACCACCGCCTTCCGCGCCGCCTCGATCTCCGCCGCGCGGCCGAACAGGTCATTCACCCGCGCCTCCACCGCCGCGCTCATCTCCTCCGGCAGCGCATACCGCTGCACCGGCTCCTCCCCGCCGCTGCGGCGCTGCATCTTCAGCCCGTACAGCTCCGCCAACTGGTCGCACACCCGCTGCCGCACCGCCAGCAGGCGCGGATCCTCCGGCGCACGGCACGCATCCTCCAGGATGGCCACCAGGCGCTCCCGCAGCTCCTCCCGCACCGCCTGAAAGTCCCCTTCCGATCTCGGTGCCCGCTCCACCGCCCGCGTCCGCATCTCCCCGCGCAGCGCCGCCACCTCCCCCGCCGCCAGTCCCAGCAGCCGCGCCGTCTCCCGCACACTGCGGCCCTGCACCACGTGCAGCTCCCACACCATCTCCCCCGGCCCCAGGCCCAGCGCCTGCGCCCCCGCCAGCCAGCCCTCAAAGCCCGCCGGCAGCGCCCCCGCCTCAAAGGGCCGCCCCGCCCCGGCAGCCACGGCCTCCCCCTTGCGCCCACGCCCAGTCCCCTCACCCGCAGCCACCTCCGCCGCATCCCCGGGCCCGCCCTCCGGCAGCCTTGCCGCCGCCCGCCGTGCCCGCTTCACCGCCACCTTTGCCACCGCCGTGCCAATTGACTTTTTCGCCATCATGGACTATGATAAAACATCATTCACCACCATGCCAGCAATCCTTGACCCCCAGACCGAAAAACGCACCAAAATCCGCCAGTGGGAGGCCACCGCCATCGGCCTCCAGGAAGCCGAAGCCCGCCAGCTCATCCGCTACAGCAGCATCACCCACTGGCGCAACTGGACCTGCCGCGAAGCCCTCTACGACTTTGCCCAGCAGTCCGCCCAGGCCACCCCCACCCTCGTCCGCATTGACGAAAAACGCCTCGCCCTCTACACCTCCCGCCGCCCCCGGTAGCCCCACGCCATCAAATATAGGATCTACACGACCTCTCCTATTTCCCCACCCCGCAGCCCCCCAAGCATCCCAAGGAGCGGGACTTGCCAAGTCCCGGCCTTTGACACCCTCACGCCCCCCAAGGAATGGCAAAAAGATGTCTGGTGAAAGATGGGGCATTCATCCGACCTAACCATGAATCCAACATTAATACTCCACATCCTCAGCCATCGGCACTTTCCCAACTACGGGACTTGGCAAGTCCCGCTCCTTGGGCGCATGAGAGTGCCCTCACTCCCTGCCTCTCCTTCCATTTCCGTCTTCCCGCAACACAGCGGCCATCAGCTCGCCGGCTTCAGCGTCACCGTCTTGTTCACCTTTTCATAGGTGCTGCAGAACGCCGCATCCGTGCGCGGCGGGACGCGGAAAGTAAAGCCCCTGGCCACATCGATGGCCGGGCCCTTCATCACCAGAATCGCAAACTCACGGCGGCGACGCCGCAGGGGCTGCGGGCGGTGCTGGCGGCACCGGAATTTCTACCACCAGCGGCTTGTCCACCGCGTGGAATTTCTGGCCATACACCAGCCGCAGATGGCAGGTGATCTTTTGCGAAGCCGCCGCCCCCACCGCCGTCGGCGGCAGGAGGTTCGGCCCCACCGCCTCGGACTTCTTCGGCAGGACAAAGCGCAGGCCATTGGTCACATTCGCTTCAGCATAGGCCATCGGGCATTCCAGAAACACCTGCGTCCCCTCGGCATCCTTCATCAGCTGCAGGCGCACGCCCTTGTTGGCAGCGGCGGATACCAGTTCCGGATACGCTTCCATGAAAAGATCCCCCGGCATCTTCGGCGGGAACTGCAGCGGGATCTCCAGCGGCTGGTCTCCCGGCACCAAATTCGCCGTCAGCGCATGGGTGTACTTGTTCTTCGTCGGGTCCACCACCACCACATAGTGCTTGCCCAGGATCACATCCTTAAAGTCTGGCACACCCGTCGTCGGATCCACAATCGGCATGCGCACCGTGAAGCCCAGCTTCGCCGCGCCATCCTTGGCGGGGTCGCCCACCAGATTGGGCACCGCCTGCACCACGCTCTTGTCCGCCGCCCCCACGCCCAGAGTCAGCGTCTCATTGTGTCCGGCAGCCAGCACCGCCGTTGCCGGAGAATAAACGCCCAGGGGAAAAAACTCCCCTTTCAGGAAAGTGGGCAACGGCAGGGGAAAACGGTTTTCCACCACCTTCAGCCGCACCTTCATCTCCCCATTGGCTGAAAAGGCGTGCTCCACCACCGGCTGGTCCACCCGCAGGCTCACGCCGATGCTTGGGGCAGCCGCCGCAGGTGCCTTGGGCGACTCCACCCGGTTGTAGATCACGTCAAAGCCATCCGTCGTTGTGATGGTGACGTCGTGGTCCGTCTTGCCCGCCTTTTTCAGCGGCAGCGCCCCCTTGAAGGTGGCCACCACGCCCACCAGGCCGGGCATCACATCCACCGTCGTCGCAGGCAGGCTGTCCAGGTACACCATGGGGCTGCGCCACATGTCCTTGCCCAGCAGCACCAGCTTGTGCTCATCTCCCTGGGAAGAGAGGATGAATTTCTCCCCGCTTGCCCCGATGAGGATGCGCGGCGGCCGGCGCTTGCCGTGGATGAGGTCCAGCATCCCCTCCGTCATCGCGGTGAAGTCCGGCGTCATGCGCACGGGCACCGTGTAGGAGGACTGAAGCGGCGTGGCAGGCAGGCCCGTCTTTTTGTCCAGCCAGCGCGTGCACAGCTTCAGCCGCAGCTCCGGCGTCCACGCCGCCATGCCGATGGAGACCTGCACCTGGTGCTGGGTCGGCTCATGAGTGAAGGTGGGGGTGGCCCGTGGCTCCCCCATGCCCAGCTGGTACCAGCGCCGCTTCAGCGCCACCTCAAAGCGCGGCCCCAGCACCCAGCCGAAGGAGGGATCCTTTGCATCGCCATTCACAAAGCCCACCGCGATCGGCTTGCGGTTCGCGCTTTGCAGGAACAGCTGGCTGTCGCGGTAGGAATCCATGCGCCCCTTGCCGCTGATGCCATTGGGCATCATGGCCGAGAGGGACAGCACGATGTCGCTGATGCTCTGCGTAGCCCCCACGTTGGAAATGTTCTGCCCCTGGTCTGCCGGGTCCACCGCCAGCACCCGCACCCGCGACTTGGAAGCATCGCTGGAAAGCTGCCTCAAAAAGGTCTCCGCCGCCGACCTCACCACATCCTTTTTAGCCAGCAGCGACAGGAAGTCCCCGGTCGCAGACCCTAGCGCCGACGTTATCCCTGGCAGACTGTTGCCAAAGTATAACTGCAAGTAGGTATTCAGCAGCCGCTCATTGTACTTGCGCATCATCCGGGCATAATGGAGTTCCCCCTTCTCCTGCTCCGCCTTCTGTTCCTCCAGCGGGATCAAGGTCAGGATGAGTTCTTCCAGAAGAGACGGTTTCTTGTCCGCCTCCGGAGTCGCACTTGTTGCTCCCATGCTGCCAAGCAGATTTGCCTCAGCATTTTCTTTTTCCAAGATCCGGGCAAAGGTACCCACCGAGCTGTGGCTCGACTGCAACTGCACCGCCTTCGACTGCCACGTCAGCGACTGATCCTCCGCCTCAGCCTGATTCCGCTCCGCCTCCGTCAGCTTCCTCTCTTCCTCCACCAGTTTCTGCTGCGCCTGAATGACTTTTTGTTCAGCAAAACTCCGTGCCTTCACGGCTCCCAGATACATCAGGTTAGTTCTTTCCGCCTCCAGGCTGGCCTTCAGCGCTGCATCTTTGGCTTCATCAAAGGCTTTCTCCAGTTGCTGCACCACCCCGGGGGCCTGCTGCACACCGGGTTTGGGTTTCTTGGCATCATCCGCTTTCTTCATCGTGTCCTTGGCCACATCCGCTTTTCGCTGCGTCTCTTCGGAAACCTTTTTCGTCCCCACTTCATTCGCCTCCGCGTCCGCTTTGGCTTTCGCAGCCTTATCGGCTTCAATCTTCGCCGCAGCCTGCGCATCCGCCGCCACGGTCACCTTGCGTGCCTCATCCGTGATGTTCTGCTGCAGCGCCACCCGTTGCAGTTCCTGCACGGCCAATTGAAAGTACTTCTCCCCGAGAGGCAGTGCGTTGGAGGCCATGCGCTGTTCCAGAAACTCCTTCTCCAGTTGCATCGCGGACAGCAGATGGTCCGACCACACCCGCACGATCTGCTGATAATCCGCGCAGTTCTCCACCGCCACATCTTCCACAAAGGCCTCCACCACCGCGTAGGCATCCTTGCCTTTCGGCGGGATCATCGTCACCAGCATGCCCAGGTCCACGGCCACGGTTCCGGCTGAATCATGCATGTCGTCAAAGCTCAGACGCCGCCGCTCGTTCTGCAAAAAGCGCCGCACCTCCAGCACTGCCTTTTCATTCTCGATGGGCGTCAGCGAGGCCTCCGTGGTCTCCGCCGCCTTGCCGCCCTCCTTCAGCACCCGGGGCTCGTTGGTCGCCGCAGGCTTTACCCGGTTCGCCTCCGCCGTGACCGGGGCCGGCCCCGCATTCTTCAGCGCATCAATCTGCGTCTGCAGCGCCGCAATGTCCGTGCGCGCCTGGCCATCCACCGCCGGGGATGGCAGGATGGGGTTCGGCGGTGGCGCATCGTCCTCTTCTTCCTCCCCTTCCTTCGGTGGCACCACCGGCTTCTTCGCCTCATCCAGCAGCTTTTGCGCCTCGGCCTTGCGCCTCAGCGCATCCAGCACCTTGATCTCGTTTTCCACTTCATTGACCTGCACCTGCTGCTCCAGATTCAGCGCCTGATTGATCTTGCCCTGGTCCGCCACACGCCCCGTCAGCGGATCCACCGCCAGCGCCATCTGCAGGCCCAGAGCCTTGTAAAAACGCGAGTCCACGATGCCCTGGAACGTCGTCGGGAAATCCTTCGCCTTCTTCAGCCGTTCCGAGAGGTACTGGATCTCCTCCGCCCGGTCGCGAAACACCAGCTGCCGGGAATACACCTGCGGTGTGCCGATCTTGATCACGCCCTCCACCGTTGGCTCCACCAGGAACCTCGCCCGGGGGGCGGGCTCCGGCGTCAGTCGTTGCTGCGCCTCAACGGTAGAAATTCCGAAGACAAACCATGCGAAAAGCAAGACCGGGAGAGGCGAAACCTTCATCATTCCCTCATAATCGCCTAAATTTTCAGTGCAAGCTCAAAACAACAAATGCGCAAACTACCCAAGCTGACTCAAGCCAAACACCCATCCCCCTCTTCCCTTATTCCTGCCATTCTTTCCACAAAAACCAGCATTGACGCATCCGCCTCCAACAGATTCGTCACTCACTTCATCATTTACGAAACGGATCCCTCCCTTTATAAAAGATCCGATAATACAAAAATATCTCAGTCAATGGACCAACACATGCTCATCATAAAGCTTGGTTAACAAAGGTTAATAAGATTAAACCGCTTAAATCTTTCCCTCCCACCCCTCCTCCACCCGATATCGCCTACCACCATCAGCCATGAATCCTCAACGACATTTGCCTGCCTTGCTGCGCCCGCTTTTCCTGGCGCTCTGCCTCAGCCTGCCCGCCATCCAGGCGCAGGAGACCACCGTCACCCTCCTTTCCGCCGCTGAGCGGGATGAACTCTGGCGGGTCAATCAGATCACCCCGCCGGCCATGCCCCTGGCCGCCCCCGGCAGCGCCCCCCAGCTGCCAGAGCGCGTGCTCTGCCTCAGCCAGAAAAATGCCGATGGCTCCGCCCGCCTCGTCTGGCGCGACTACAAAAAGAAAGCCATCGTCAGCCAGTTCTTCGGCAGCGACAAACTCCTCAAGTCCGAAACCGTCCGCCAGACCGGCCCCGCCCCCCTGACCCAGGTGGAGCGCACCGTCGCCCTCTACCTCAGCAAGGACCAATCCGCCGAGCTCAAGGCCCTCTACGGTCCCGACCTCGCCTCGGCCCAGCCCTTCCAGGAAATGCTGCCCATCGTCACCGACCAGGCCGATGCACGCTTTGCCCACCGCCTCGTCCGCTTCCGCTTCCAGAAAAAGCGTGATCCCGGCCCCCTGGCCGACCACGTCCTCATCGTCGTGGATCTCGATGAACGGAAAGTCATCGAATCCACCCGCAGCGAAGGTGCGTGGGAGGAGACTCCCACCCTCGCCACACCCGAGGCGCAGGCCGCCATCATGGCCCCCGGACAGGTGCCCCAGGGTGCCCCCCGCCAGACGGCCACCGTCCTGCAGAAATTCACGCTGAACTTTTGGAAAACCCCCACCACGCCCGTCCCTTCCACCACGGCCTGGCGCGTCACCTTCGGCATCGAAAGCCACAATGGCGGCAGCAAAATCATGTTCATCGAAAAGGCCGACTACAGCCGCGACTACAAGGACGATGCCGATGCCAACAACGACGGCTGGATCACCATCCTGGGCGATACCCGCCTCGCTGAAATCAACGTCCCCTACAACAAAGGCGGCCCCGAATATTACGACATCAGCGACTTCAGCTTCGGCCTCCACAAGCTCAACAAAGACTCCGATGGCGGCCCCACCTGCATCGGCCCCAAGGAAGTCTTTTTCGACTGCGTGCTCAAAGAACTGCACGACGCCCAAAACTACTCCCTCGACAAAGGCGGCCGCACCGTCCGTGGCCAGCAGATGGACCTCTGGTCCGCCCTCAGCGCCGCCAACTACAGCTACATCATGCGCTACACCTTCCATGCCGACGGCATGATCGAGATGAACCTCGGCCCCGCCGCGCACAACCTCACCTTCCCCGGTACTCAGCAGACGCAGGACATCTCCACCCATCTCCACATCGGTTGCTGGCGCATCACCCCCGTCCTGGGCGATGCGCGCAACGTCGCCGTGAAGGAGATCAAATACATCTCCACCTCCACCACCGGCTCCGCCGCCACCACACAGGTCGCAGACTTCAATGGTGGCCGTGAAGGCGGCATCGAGCTGCGCCCCCAGGAATACACCATGATCCGCCTGGAATCCCGCACCCAGAAGAATACCCACCAGCCGCCCTCCCCCCTCTCCTACGACGTCATCACCCGCACCCACGGCACCGCCCGCCGCTATGTGGATGGCGCATCCTGGTCCCTCAAAGACTTCTGGGTCACCCTCCGCCAGACCGCTGCCGGAGAGCCCGCGCTCGACTTCCGCAACCTGCCCGATCTGGCCGCCGCCCGCCGCAGCCTCACCAATGCCCCCATCGTCCTCTGGCACCACGCCTCCCTCATCCACCGCGCCCGGGATGAGGACTTCGGCCCCGTCGGTACAGACCCGAATGCCGGCATCGCCAGCACCGGCTACGTCGGCCTCATGCTCAAGCCGCGCAACCTCCACCCCTCCAGCCCCTTCTACAAACCGTGAAGCCGACCGGCACCGCCTAACCAATAACATCACCACCACCTGACCGCCGGAAAGGGGGCCCGCCCGGCCCCCTTTCCCATTCACCCCACCCGTCACCCGCACAAACCGCCATGCAGCCGCACCGCCTTCCCCTTCTCCTTTCGCTCCTCCTCATGGCCGCCCTGCTGCCTCCCGCCAGCGCCACCCCGCCCGGCCTGCCACCGGCCGACCAGCCCACCACGCCCCTGCCGGCCTGGTTTGGTGCCCACCGCGAATACGTCCAGGATTTGCAGCGGAACCTGGGCCCCCTTTTCTCCCCCGGTGTCAATATCGACCTCGCCATCGGCCAGCCCGCCACCGCCCCCATGCGCGTGCCCATCTTTCTGGTTATGCTGCAGGACACCCCGGACAAAGACGCCCTCATCGCGCATACGCAAAAGGCCCTCTTTGGCCCTCGCGGCCTCCAGCCCTACCTGAACAACCTCATGGACGGCATGCACCGGTTCCTCGATCCCGCAGACTTCGTCCCCGTGGTGCTCGACAAAACCTGGGACCACTACCTCGACCGGCAGTTTCCCCGCGAAAGCCCTCCCGGCGTGTGGCCCCTCTTTGATGACATCAGCGCCGCCCTCGCCCGCGAAAACCGCTCCCTGCTCAGAGACCACTACATCGCCAAGAACCGCGACAACCAGCGCCTGGGCCGTGGCCGTGGCGTCCCCGCCCCCGATGAAAACACCATCGACGGCTGCATCTTCATCTTCGCCTTTCCTCAGGCCCCCCTCCACGCCTACCGCAACTGGTTCCACCAGCGCCCCGTCATGCCCACCCTCAAAAGCGCCTCGGGCGACTCCTTCAAGGTGGACAGCTACATCGGCCTCCACGCTTACATCCACAATGGGCTCGTCGCCAGTCCTCTCCCCGCGAACACCCCCTTCTATCCCGGCTATCTTCATCACGAATTCCTCCATCTCTTCCGCGTCCCCGACACCTATGACCGCGATTACCAAAGCCACGGCTGCGGCTGCTGGTGCTCCATGTCCTGGGGCATGTTTGGCGGCAGCGATGCGAAGGAGACCACCCCCGTCTGGCCCGGGGCCTGGGTCCGCCGCTTCCTCAATCCCAGCAGCGAAATCACCTTCCTGCCCCAGGATGCCACCACCCAGGCACGTCTCACCAAACTCACCCACGCCCTCTCCACCCGAAGTGGAAAAAAAATCCTCAAACTCCCCATCCCCACCCCCTCCGAAAGCCACGAACGCTACCTCCTCGTGGAGCTGCGTGGCGACGCCAAAAGCGGTGAAACCTTCCTCTGGGACGAGCCTGCCTGCCCCCGCTCCTTCCTCGTCTGGGATGTGGATGAAAGCATCGGCCGCACCTTCATCGGCAACTCTGACAACGATCCCTGGCCCCTCAGCACCTACCCCGGCAACCAGAACGATGACGACGACACCCCCCTCGTCGCCCTCATCCCCCGAAAATACAGCCACCAGGCCAGCCCACCCGAACTCAGGCGCCGGAACCTCGGCAGCAGCGAAGACGTCCGCCACTTCTCCGACATCGGCACCTGGCGCAACCCCACCGACGTCCTCAAATATGAAGGCTGGACCCTCTCCGGCTGGAACCCCGCCACCGGCCAGGTCAACTTCCAATACACCCCCACCGCCGACACCCCTGTACCGCCTGCTCCAGCGCCGCCGCCCCTCGTCCTACCCCCGTCCGCCCCCCTCGCAGCCCCAGGCACCCCTGCGGCCCCGGACACCCCTGCGGTCACCGTCGTCCCGGAACTCATCATCGCCACCGGCACCGCCGACGTCGTCTCCAAACAACTGCCCGATGACGTCAACAAACGCCTCGATGCCTTCTACACCTACTTCCCCGAGCAGCAGCGCATCACCGTCGAACCCAGCGGTGGCATCGAAATCACCACCATGGTCGCCAACAACCCCACCAAGGCCCGCAAAAGCCTGAAAGAGCAGATCCAGCTCCTCGATGGCGTCCTCGGCGGCAAGGTCAGCCACTTCAAGGCCAAAATCCGCGACCGCTCCGGCGCCACCACCAGCACCACCATCGACAACGCCGTCACCCGCCTCCTCGAAAACCAAAAGACCATCACCCTCGAGCCCTACATCACCGTCGCCGACAAAGCCATCCGCGTCACCGGCGCCCCCATCACCATCGAGCAGCAGCCCGACCCCGCCAAGCCCGCCGACCCCAACTCCTTCCGCATCCACATTCCCTCCAAGCTGGCCTTTTCCGAAGAGCAGATCGCCGCCCTCACCCAGAGCATCAAGGAAACTCCCCTGCTCCAAAAAACCGAGGTCATCAGCTACCTGCGTGGCCTCAACCTCGAGCTTCCCGATGATATGGACTGGCAGATCACCGCCGACAACGACTCGGGCGAACTCACCTGGCAGGCCACCCTCAAGTTCCCCGACAAATCCCAGCGCACCCTCAGCCTACCCGCCCTCGGCAAACTCGGCCCAGATACCGTCATCAAGGTGAAATAGGCCGCGCCAGCCTCAGGGAGGACGGCCAGCCAAACGGCGCCTCCCCGGCCCGCCACGCCTCCGCAAAAAGCAGCCCACCCAGCGAGGGCGGGCCGCGCACCCATATCACACTCATAGTTAGGCCACAGATCCTCAGGCTGCCTGGATAAATGCGCACGCCAAAGCGCAAAAAAAAGGGTACGTCTGGCAGTCGCGGAGCGTCCTGGAGTGCGGTGGCAGAGAGGCAAGGGGCAAGCCCTTGACCTCGGCGACACCGCTTTCACCGGAGCAAGAAGGGGTGATCATCAACCCTACCTGTGGTTAGGCCACCGTGCCCCACGGTTAACTATTTGCCCGTACTGCGAGGATGCGCCCCTGCTTATCTGCCCCTGCACGCCATCACGGCCTGAAGTGATGCGGGCTTTAGCCTGCACTCTTTGACGGTCGCGGTGCCTGCCAACTTCCACCTAACTATAAGCGCAACAAACCACCTGCATCACTTGCTCCACACCCTCATCCCACCTTCGGTCCGCCACCGCCCTCGGCACCGGCGGAGGCGCGTTTAAACTGCTCCCGTGTGGAGGGCGGGCCAGCCTTCGGCAAAGGTGGCGGTGGGGGCGGGGCGGGTGCCCGGGCAGCGACCGGACCTGCGCTGTAGCCGTCGATCTCCTGAGTGTCCACCGGGACTCCTTCCAGCCCCGGGCCCGCCAGCGCAGGCTGAGGCACCTCCGGCCGCAGAATGTCCCGCACCTTGGCCACCACCTTCGCATCGGTGGATTTGCGCACCATCGCCTCCGCCTTATTTCCCTCCGGCTCCAAGCCCATCTTCTGCTTCAGTTCCAGTTCCTTGACCTGGGCACCTTTAAGTCTTTCTTCAGCAAATTCCAGATTGTCCAGCGCGAGCTGCTGCAGCCCATCATCCACGATCTCCCCATTCAGGTGGGCTTCATGTTCTTCCATGAAATCTTGCTGGGTTCTGATCTGCTCCCCGCACTCTTTTTCCTGATTGGAAAGCTCCAGATCCCTCTCCTTCCACCCTTCGCTATCAGGGTCGCTGTCTTCCATGAAGTCTCCATACGCCTCGGTCGCCTGTTCCTTGGCCGCCTGTAGCCCCGCCAGCTTCTGGTCCTCCGCCCCCTTATCGTAATTTTCCAGCCGCGTTTTTAGATCCGCCAGCTGCTGCTTTTTCAAATCCACATCCGCCTGCAGTTCGGCCACACTGGGATCAAAGTCGATCACGTCCTGAAAGTCCTTTTTGATGGCCGTTGTCACGTGGCCCAGGTTCAGGTTCGCCGTCAGTTTCGGCACATCCGGTTGGGCATCGCGGATGTAGGAAAAGTTCAGCGAATTGTGCTTTGAATATTCACCGGGAGCCAGTTTTGAAGTATCCGGTGCGTCCGGCTTCGCAAAGCCGTAACCCGTCAGCCTTGTATCCAGATACGCTTTTTGATCCTGGCAGGCCGCCGCCAGTCCCTGGTGGATCTGGCCATGCGAGCCGCAGGAAAGCAGCTTCAGCTTGCCGATGTCATCGGCGATCTGGTTCTCCTGCATGCGCTGCACCACCTCGGCCGGGTTCAGTCGCACATCGCTGTGATTGGCAAAGAGCACCTCATGGTCGCTGCGGCCATGGCCCAGGATGTACACCGTGTCGCCCTTTTGCGGCGGCCGTGGATTGTCCACACCCGTCTGGATCACGGCGGGCGACTTCTGGGCCGCGTGCTCCAGCAGGTCCGCCTGGCGGTCGCTCGCATTGAAGGCCGCGCACAGCTCCGCCTCCGTGTAGGGCTTCGTCAGGTCCTCCCCCGCCTGCCGCCGCAGGTCCATGGCGATCTGCCGCACCCCCGTGCCATTCGCATGCGCCTGGGCCGATTCATTCAGCGTGGGCCGGGGCGGATCCTCCCGGACCTTGGCGCACTCCGCCTCTTTGAACGGGATCCAGATGTATGACCTCGGTGCCTCCGGCGCCCGCTCCTGCTGCGTCTGCGAGATCAGCTCCCGCAACTGCTCCACACTCTGCACCTGATGCCGTCCCGGTCCCCCAGGTGCCGCAGATTCCGGTGCCACAAAGGAAGACGAAGAGGAGGATTCATTGTTCATGGTTTCAGTCAGGTCCTGAACAGACACTAGATGAACCGCCCGAATCTGTGACAAACCCACCCCAAATTAAACCCATCCCCACCCAAATCATGCCCCTAGGCATGGCACGGAGAAGAAGGAACGTCAGGCTTGGCTGACTGGCGTTCACCTTACCCCCTCCAAGTCACAGGGACAACGGGCAGCACACTTCATGTTAGACCTGACACCTCACCCCGCTGCCAATTCTTTGAGCAGCTCGATCAGGTGCCTCGCCTTTAGCGCATTCAGCCTGCCTTGCCACTCCTCATTGCCCGTTTGGTAAGTGGAAGTCCAGATCACCTCGTAATCCGCTGCCTCCGCCAGCTCTTCCACCGCCTGAACTGTTTCGCCACTAGTGCGCGTGGCGCAAAAGATCAGCCACGGAATGGCCCCATTGCAGAGCGGCTGTTTCAGGCGGTCTGTCAAATGGTATCCCGGGTCTCCCTGGCTCTACATTTGCAGAAATTGGGTTATTCACTCAATCCACAAGGGTGCCGTCAATTTTCATCAGACTTTTACGGATTTTGGGATCATTCTCAAAACCCTTTGGGCACCCTCTTTGGTAAGATCGAAGGCGCAGAAAATTTGAAGTGAGCAGCAAGTCGAGCGCCCGTTTCGTATACGGTGCTAAACTTTCTTTTTCTTCTTGGCGGTCTTTGGGGGGGAGCTTCTAGTGGCTGTCGATGGAGTTTCTGGAGTGAACGAAAGTGTGGGTAACAGCACCTGCCCCCAGGGACCAATGGCGGTTAAGCCGCGAATCAATTCGCGCGCGATACCATACAGAATGGAGCTGCCGTTGGCCTGAACGAATGCATCCGTGGGCATGTCTGCGGGTGTGCTGCTGCAACGGAACAAGCCCACCAGTTTGATGGCGATGCGATAGGGCACATTGGTGTCCTCGGAAGGTTCTAGCTGTAGTTCTAAGTCCACGCTCCAAGTAGAAAAGTCGTCCTTTTTATCGGCTTTCATGGGGGTGACGCTGCCACTGACTTGCAGGGACTGGTCACCGTAGTGTCTGGGTTTTTCGGGATCGTAATCTGCATAAGCCACACAGAAGACGTCTGGCATGAGATAGCGTACGAGTTGCAGGGGAGAGAGCTTCATGAAACGAGTTCTTGAGTTAAACTTTGGCGAAGATAAGGACGAATACCCGCAGTCCTTTTCATTGAGTCTTTACCGATACATACAGAGCCCCAATTTAAATCGGAGGCCAAAATGTCTTGCCTTTGAGGGCTGAACTTTTCGTTGTGCGAAGTCATCCAAGCCGCAAGTTCCCCTGCAATAAAGTGGAGAGGACTGTATTCCTCATGAATGCCTTTCTTGAGAAGCGCTGCCCAATGATCTGGAACACGAGCAATTTCTGGTGGAGTCTTTCCTGCACACTTCCACAGATGCTCGACTGATACCGCATGGTCATAGAGCATGCGGAAGAGTAAATTGACGGATCGGCTGGGGCGGTGTTTTCCTGATTCCCAGCGACTCCAACTTTTTTCGCCGATTTGGAAAAGCTCTCCCATTTGTTTTTGGGTATAGCCATGGCGTTCACGCAATTCCTTCAATTGGCGAGGCTGTAGCAGGCCCATTTCACGGGCTTTGGTATCTTCAATGATCCGGTGAGCTTCCTCAGACAGGACCCATTCCCCAAAGTCTGCGTCCCATTCTAAAGGTACCTGGACGGTGAGTTTCCGTTCAACGTCGGTTCCTTCTAAGTTTGGAATGCAAACTTCAAAGTTTTCGATCTTCGTTTTCATCATCTTCAAATTCTAAGGGTCGTGTTAATCACAGGACAATCCGTTCTTTCGCGCGACGTGAACGGAGTAGATCATGATTTTCTTTTTGTCGGCAGTCAGACAAATCTTCCCATAAGCGTTACGTTTTTTATGGGGGTAAAGGAACTCCCAGGTTTCACCGCCTCCCATATTGACTGGGCAACCAGTCACGTTGGGAAGGTTTAAATAACGGCGCAATTCAGCGTAAGCGTCCGAGCCCCAATCGGGAGAAAAGTCCGACTCGAATCGCTCTCGGGCATCCAAGGTCCACTTGATGAACTGACGGTCCTCTTTTTTGAGAATTGCGCACACGGCACTGCGCCACGCCTCTGGAATCGGTTGCTGAGCCATGGTGGATTGAAGAATATGCAAGGGGGACCACAGCACATATGTGGTATCAATTGATACCACATGTCAATGGCGAATTGTCGATTCAAAATCACAGGGGTAAAGATTTAGGTATTTAATTTATTCACGGAGGACAACGATTACCTCTTTGAGGTGTTGCTAAAATACCAAGCCCACCTCACCACCTTTTCCATTCCCCCCAGTCGGCGGGTTTGCGGCGTCGCCGCATCGGGCCGCGGTAGAGAGTGGCGGAGCCGAGGCAGTAGAGGCCCATGGCCAGGCCGGTGATGTCGTCGTCATGGCAGCCGCTGCGCGCCTCTTCGCGGCCATTGCGGTTGACGATGAAATTGCGCGCCTCCTTTAAAATGTGCGGGCAGGGTATCTCCACGGCCTCGTCCCGGATGGCCAGGGCCAGGCCGTCGATCAGCGTGCGGCGCTGCTCGCGGTCCTTCAGCTTCCACCCGTGCATGTAGCGGCGGGTTTTGCGGTCGTAGGGGTCCACCACTTCGCGGCGGTAGATGGGCAGGCCGGCATGGCGGATCTTTTCCAGGATGTGCAGGCCCATGTTCACCTCCAGCACGATCATGCAGTCCCCATACAGGCGGGACAGGCCCACCAGGTAGGCGGCGATGTGGTCGCTCTCCTCCAGGCAGGGCGGGCGCACACGCGCCACCACCTTCGGCCGCCGGACGACGCCCTCCGGCGTGGTGTAGCCATCCCGCAGCACGCCGATGGAGTAGGCATCGGGATCTCGCCCTTCGGCCTGCTCCGCGCCGGTGGCGGGGTCGCACCACACCAGGTAGCGGCAGCCCGCCAGGGGCCGCTCCCACATCTGGATGGGCGCATGGCCGCCGCCATCGGGGGTGAAGACGGCGCCCGTTTCCTGCACGTCCACGTGGCCCTCCTCCGCAGTCACACTGTACGTTAGGCGCTCCATGGCCAGCACCGCGCCCATGTCAAACCGGGGCCGCCCGCTGGCCAGAAAGCAGCCCGCCTCATCCTCCGGGTAATACTCGTCGAAGAGGTCCTCGCTGCCGCCGCACTCGCGCGCCAGTGTCTCCCGCCGCCAGGCCACCTGCTCCGGCGTCCAGCCATAGGCGCCCATGCCCCGGCGCTCCCGCAGTGTCAGCGTGCGCAGCAGCCGCTCCCGCTCCGCCGGGACCACGGGCCGCGCGTTTTCCTCGAACTCCCACCACCCGGCAAACACCTTCACCCAGCCGTTTCCTGGCGACCTCTCCCCCCGCCGCAGGCCTGCCAAAAAATCGTCCAGCGACAGCGCCCCCGGCATCTCCCGCGTGCCGTGCCACTGCTCATAAAACCAGCCCGAAGCCCCCTCCGGCGTGGATTCGGCGATGCCCAGGCGGTTCACCGAGGGCAGCACGCTGGCCATGATGCCCTTGTCATCCTTCTCCCCGCCGCGCGGGTACTTGCACGCCTCTGAAAACAGCACCGCCGAGCGCGTGCGGCTGATGCCCGGGTGGCTGGCCTCGGCCGAGGCGATCTCCACCGCCGATCCATTGGCCCACTCCATGCGCTCCTTCGTGGGCCGCAGCCCGTTGCCCCAGGGGAAGCTGTCGTGGGCGGAAAAGGTGCGCATCTTCCGCAGCATGGCCGCCGCATTGGCCCGCACATCCGCCAGCACCAGCATGTCGCTCTCAAAGCGCATCGCATGATGGTATAAAACATGACACGCCGCCGTGGTGCCGCCGCACTGGCGGATCTTCAGCCCCAGCAGGCGGATCTCCGGCACGCCCACGGCCAGCAGCGTCTCATACGCCTCGAACAGCCGCCGCTGAAAGACGTTCGCCCTCGGCACCACCAGCCGCCGCCCCTTCGGCGACTCCACCTCGATCTTTGCGCACGTTTCGAAGTGCACCAGGGCCGAGGCCCCCGGCAGATGCCCCGGCACCGGCACCCCCGCCGTCGTCGCCTCCCCTGCCCCATCTCCTGACGGCACACCCGAACAGTCCGCGCCCTGCTTCCCCCCACCCGCCCCCTGAGACATCGCATCCGTAAACATCATTTGCCATCATTCCACAAAAACAGCCTCCACGCAACGTCTCAGTTCCCCCAAGGAGCGGGACTTGCCAAGTCCCGGCCCCTGAACTTCCGCACATCCCCCTAGTCCGCACCCTCCCGGAGGATGACAAAAAGATGTTTGGTCAAAGATGAAGCCATTACTCCAGGGCACTCAGCAACAGGTCTCACGCAAAGGCGCAAAGACGCCAAGGACCTGAATTTATGCGTCTTTGCGCATTTGCATGCCATACATGCAGGCCACCTCTTCTCGCTATCGGCACTTCCTAAACCACGGGACTTGGCAAGTCCCGCTCCTTGGATTGGCCAGCGTGGGCTTCAGACCTTTTCAAAGTCTCTCATCCGTCAAGACCCCACGCCCTGGCGGACGCAGCTACATCGCAGCCGCAAAGCGTCCTGGACTGCGCCAGTCCTCTGGCGCTTTCGAAAAGCTCTCCCGCCTCCGTTCGCCCCGTAGCCACACTTCCTGTTAATCCTGCCATCTTGTTAATCCTGTAAAGATGGCCCCCATTCCACCGCCGATCCCCGTCCGCTCAAAGCCCCCCAAACCACGGGACTTGCCAAGTCCCGCTCCTTGGGCTGATTTCTCCCCCTGCCCGGCCTTCGTCCGCCTAAAGTCTCCAAGGAGCAAGACCTCCCGCCGCTTCCGTGCCATCCGTCTTTTCCGTGGTCGAAAAGCGCCCTTCCTCGCCTGTTCCCGCACATCATTTACCACTTATACACAGTGTTACATGATTCTTTGAACTGGACATTCCCCGCCCTTCGGTGAATCTTTACCCTGGCGATGAATCGCCCAGGTGGCCAGGGAAGATGAGGAAAGTGGCCCCGGCGGGAGGGCGGGAGGGCCGGAGCGCAGCACAGGGGAACACAAACGAGGAGGCAAATCAAAGGGGCATGAACAACAAGGAACGATCACGGAACGGGGCAGGCAGACACGTGGCTCTGGACAGGCAGGGGCTGATCTGGGAATCACGCGCCCCCCAGGCCCCACCACCCTCATCGCTGCAGCGGGTCATCGCAGATTCCACCCTCAGTCCGTGGCTGAACCTGCCAGGGGCTACGAGCGGCACCACGCCCACGCTTCCGGTTAGGCCCCTCCAACCGTCCCTGCTGCCGTCGCAGCCCCCGGCAGCTTTCCAAGAGGCACCCCGCCCTGCCGCCATCCCGGTAGCGCCGACCGTGCCTGGGGAAGAGTCCGACGCCGAGCGTCCGCCCCTTTTCAGAGGCCCGGCCATGAGGCCCGCGCATCCCGATGCCAACTGGCTGAAGCCTCAAACGCTGGAGTGGCGCAGTGACCGGGATGCTATGTCGTGGGACGACTTGCCCCAGGTCCCCCCGTTCTCAAACGCCGCCGACCGCGCTGCCACAGACGTTTTGCGGCAGGCCCTGCAACGCGGGGGCACAATGCCGGAGCGCGCCCTCCTGGCCAACACACCTCCTGTTAGGCCTGCGGAAGTCCCACCCCAGGCCCCGCCGCCCCTGTGGCAGGGCCGCCTGGGGGCCGACCTCAGCGACAGGGCCGAGGACATCACCATCCACAGCCGCCAGGGCAATGGCACCTACCTCACCAGCGTGGGCGGGCGCTCCCCGCAGCCCCTGGACGAGGGCGATGTGGCCGCACTGACGGATCTCCCCGCCGCCCGCCTGCAGGCCCTGGCCGCGCAGTCGGAGAAAAGCCCGCCCGCCGCCCCTGCCCTGCCGCGACTGGCCGAACCCAAAGCACCCCAAACACCAACAGAAGGAAAGTCGGCAGCAATATCATCCGGACCTGACAAACTGAGAATGGACCGATCCTGGAGTGAACTGAAACAAGAATTGGCCAAAGCGACAGTAGAGACATGGAGGGAGTATCCCAGAACTGCCGAACAGGCGGCAGCCAACATCACCATGAATGGAGCAGAGCTCAATGAACGGGAAGTACGAATGCTCTATGAAATGTTTCATCAAAAATATCCTGGCTGGGGGAAACGCCCGCAGGTAGATCCCACCCCCAAAAAACAAATGCCGTTGCCTCCCGGCACTCCTGTGATGGAGGCACTCAAGCCCCATCAACTTTTGAAAGAGGCCAATGCCTCATTTGACGAAGCCCTTTCAGCCTACGCAGCTTCGCCTGCTGAGTGGATAGTCAGTGAAATAACAGGAATGAAAAATAAAGGTTTTTCATATGGTCCAGACCACGCGTGGACCAAGCTTTTGAAGCTAAAGCCGGTTTATGAAAGAATGCGCTACGGTCCCAATAGCATCTCAGCATGGGCTGCAAAAAAAGACAAAGAGGGAACTCTTGACCAATATGTTGGTTGGAAAGGTTCGCCTGAGAAACCTGGCCTTACTTGGGATGATTCAGCGGATGATGGACCATGGCATCAACCCGTAAATGATGTTATCAATTATGTAACGGGATCAAAATTAAAAACGTCTGGAAGTGTTGAAGCCGACATTGTGGTTACCCATGTCGATCATGGTAATCGAACCATAACCTTTGAGGTGAACGCTCACGACGAACTCCGCGCCGGTAGCATGGCTAGAGTTCCCGGCAAGACTCTTTTAATAGGCGATCAAGAAATGCTGGAAGACAATTCGAAAGGTCCATTTCTTTACACGACCCCCTTAAGGTGGAAATGGACAGAAACGGTTAACTACTGATTTAAAACCTCATCCAACCAACTCCGTGCTTGCGCCTGTTTCCGATGGGAGGCAAACTCATATGAACACCATGAAAAGCGCTTTTAAAATTCTGCTCGGTCTGACTTTGCTCCTTTCGCTGGGTTTTTGTTTTTTTTACAAGCCAGGCCCCGTGTGGAAAGACGGCAGTTACCAGGTGTATCAGATGGATGGCGGAAAGAGGCTAGGCCTCTACAGTGATCCTGGTTATTTTGGACTCATACCAGAGGTGGTGGTGGCTGCAGGCAGCAACAAGGAATGGGTGGTAGCTGAACAGAATGCCAAAGGGGAACGACGGTTTTACATCATTCGAAAACCTGTGAAGAACGAATTTCCAGATGACCCGGAAGGCCCCTTTACACTCGACGAGTATAACAAAAAGGTTATTACTTTGGGTTTACCACCATTTTCCTGGCGGGATCCACGCGCAGAGAAGTGAATGTTCAGCATGCATCCCCAATCAGATCCCTCCCCCAAAGCCATGCCCCTGCGCCATTTCCTTGAAGTGGATCGTGGCAGAGCGGCGATGGAAGGGCCAACGACAGTTTTACATCATCCCGAAAGAGGCGGTGACCCATGACAATGGCATCGACTACTACGTGGGCAAACCCGAAGGTCCGCTGACTCCAGAGGCCTATGAGAAAGAGGCCGTAAAGTGCAGTCTTCCCAGCTTTTCCTGGCATTCCGCCTAGGTGCTGGTGAAGCGGTCCGAAACGGCTCTGCGATCAAAGACAAACTTTGAGGCAGTGCCGCCGCTTCCGTGCCTTCCATTTTTTCCGTGGTTGAAAAGCCTCGTATCACGCCCGCATACGCACATCATTTACCACTTGTACAAAGTGTTACATGATTCTTTGAACTGGACATTTCCCGCCCTTCGGTGAATCTTTACCCCGGCGGTGGAGCGCCCTGGTAGCCGAGGAAGATGAGGGAAGCGGGCGCTGGGAAAGAGGCCCCGGCGGGAGGGCCAGGGCGCGGAATGGGGGAACACAAACGAGGAGGCAAATCAAAGGGGCATGAACAACAAGGAACGATCACGGAACGGAACAGGCAAACACGTGGCTCTGGACAGGCAGGGACTGATCTGGGAATCACGCGCGCCCCAGGCCCCACCACCCTCATCGCTGCAGCGGGTCATCGCAGATTCCGCCCTCAGTCCGTGGCTGAACCTGCCAGGGGCTACGAGCGGCACCGCCCCCACACTTCCGGTTAGGCCCTTCCAGCCGTCACTGCTGCCGTCACTGCTGCCGTCACTGCTGCCGTCACTGCTGCCGTCACTGCTGCCGTCGCAGCCCCCGGCAGCTTTCCGAGAGGCACCCCGCCCTGCCGCCTTCCCGGCAGCGCCCACCGTGCCTGGGGAAGAGCCCGACGCCGAGCGCCCGCCCGAGCTTTTCAGAGGCCCGGCCATGAGGCCCGCGCATCCCGATGCCAACGGGCTGAAGCCCCAAACGTTGGAGTGGCGCCACAACCGGGATGGCTGGCCCCAGGGCAAAATGCCGGAGATCCAAACGCTGGAGGAGCGACACGATCGGGATGGCTGGTTGCAGGACAAGATGCTGAAGCCCCAAACGCTGGAGGAGCGACACGACCGGGATGGCTGGTTGCAGGGCAAGTTGCCAAGGCCTGAAACGTTGGAGTGGCGACACGACCGAGATGCATTGTCGTGGGAAGACTTGCCTAAAATTCCCCTCCTCCCAACCGCCGCCGACCGTGCTACCGCAGAGATTGTTCGGCAGGCCCTGCTGCCCGGGGGCAAGATGCCCGAGGGTGCCCTGCTGGTCAACACACCTCCTGTTAGGCCTGCGGAAGTCCCACCCCAGGCCCCGCCGCCGCTGTGGCAGGGCCGCCTGGGGGCCGACCTCAGCGACAAGGCCGAGGACATCACCATCCACAGCCGCCAGGGCAATGGCACCTACCTCACCAGCGTGGGCGGGCGCGCCCCGCAGCCCCTGGACGAAGGCGATGTGGCCGCACTGACGGATCTCCCCGCTGCCCGTCTGCAGGCCCTGGCCGCGCAGTCGGAGAAAAGCCCGCCCGCCGCCGCTGCCCTGCTCGGGGCCGCCACCGGCGCAGCCGCCGCAGCCCTGCCGCCGCTGGCCGAACAAAAAGCATCGCAACAAAAAGCCGCCCCCGGTTTGCCACCCGCCCCGGTCCGGCCTCCGGCACCCGTGCCGCCGCCTCCACGCCTAGAGCGCACCTACCAGCCCGTCTTCGGGCGCGATGAGCCGGAGGAAAAGCTGGCCGCCGCAGGCCGCTGGCGCGTGGAGGATCTGCCCGCCTTTTTTCAGGATCCCCTGCTCCGGGAAGCCACGCCGCAGCAGCGGTTGCAGCTCCTGAATGACGTGCTGGCCCAGGCCGGGCGCGAATACGCCGACCGCCCCGGTTTTGGCAAGCAGCAGTACCTGGACTACCAGTCCGTGGCCGCCACCGCCCGCCAGCAGGTGCAGGAAATGGAGACCTGGGGAGAGAAGGCCCAGGGCGTGGGCCGCTTCCTCCTGGATGTCGGCACCGGCGCCCTGCGCAGCACCATCGCCACCGCCGCAGACACCACCATTATGGAACCCGATGCCGCGCTGAACCCTGAAAAGCCCCGCTTCCGCATGCCCCTGGGCAATGTCGCCCAGCAGGCCGGCCACTGGTTTGACAAAGCTGGCGATTCCGCCGACCGCGCCCTCTCCTGGGGGGCGGACCAGGAGCTGGATGTCGGCCTGGCCGACCTGCAAAAAGACCTCGCCACGGGCAACCTGCCCCTGGGCGATCGCGCTGCCCTCAATGCCTGGGTGGACAACTACGCCCGCCGCCTCTCCCAGGCCCAGGCCGCCTGGTATGAGACCGTGCAGGGCACCGGAGAAAAGATCTCCCACAAGGGCAAGGACGAGGTGATGGACCAAACCTGGCTGCAGACCTATGCCCGGACCAATGGCCTGAATGCCCCGCACAATGCCGCCCTGCTGGCAGAATACCTCCACACCCAGGACCCCGCAGCCCTGGACCGCCTAACCGAAAGTCTAAAAAAAACACCCCAGCGCGCCCGGGCCGAACGCGACCAGGCCAAAAGCCTGCAGGACAGCTCCGTGGTGAACTTCCTCACCCAGAGCCTGGACGGCGGCGACTACGCCCAGGTCATGGCCGATGCCGGCAATCCCCTGGAGATCGCCTCCAATGTCGTCCCCATCCTGCGCGGAGCACGCGCCGGAGCCAAGGCCGGCGGCAGCACCCTGGGCAAGCTCACCAGCGCCGCAGGCAGTGCCGCCGCAGACATAGCCCTGGAGGCCGCCAACCTCGCCGTGGAAAACCCCGATGCCCACCTCGCCGACTACCTGGCCAGCGGGCGCGATGCCATCGCCGCCGCCCTCGGCCTGCACGGTACCGGCATGGCCATCGGCGCAGCTGCCCAGGCCGTGGACCCCGCCCTCACCCGCATGGCCGAGGCCGCCGGGGAAAAGGCTGGCACCGCCCTGGCCAAGCGCCTGCATGGCGATCTGCCCCCCGGCAGCCCGCCCGCCGCAGATCCACCCCCCAACAGCAGCCCCCAGGCCCCGCTGCCAGACATTCCCCTGGCCATCTCAGAGTTCAATCCCCAGATCCTCCAGGAGGCCCCCGGCACATCTCCCACGGCAGAGCCCCCCACACAGCCCATCCCCGCCCCGCCACCCCTCTGGCAGGGCCCCATCAGCCCGGACCTCAGCGATGAAGCCCGCCAGGTCACCATCCACCGCCGCAACGAAGACGGCACCTACCAGACCAGCGTGGATGGCGGCCCGCCGCAGCCCCTCCATGCCGATGACCTCGCCGCGCTGACAGACGTCCCCGCCGCCCAGCTCCAGGCCCTGGCCACCCAGGCCGGGAAAAATCAAACCGCCCCGCCAGGCCCCACCCCACCTCCCCAGGCCGCAGGCAGCACAAATCCCGCCGAACCAAAAGCATCGCAAGAACCCGCCCCAGGGACAGTCGCCAGACCGCCCAGCATCCCGCCCCTGTGGCAGGGCACCGCCCGCCACGGCGAAGCCGCCGAAGTCCTGCGCCGCAACCCCGACGGCACCTACCAGGTACGCCGCAACGGCGGCCCCGAAGAGAC
>JAZKER010000034.1:0-53237 GCA_040386955.1 Verrucomicrobiota bacterium | reverse complement strand
CAGCCTTGGCAGCGTCGTCCTTCTCCTTCATGGCGGCCTTGCGGCTCATCTTCACGCGGCCTTTTTCGTCAATGCCGAGGCACTTGGCGGTGACGATGTCACCCACCTTGACGACGTCTTCCACGCGGTTCACACGGAAGTCAGCCAGTTCGCTCACGTGGATCAGGCCGTCCTTCTTGCCACCGAGGTTCATGAAGGCACCGAAGTTCGTCGTGCTGACGATCTTGCCAGTGTAAATCTTGCCGGGCTCGATCTCCTGGGAGACACCGCTGATCATCTCGATCGCACGCTCAAGGCCTTCCTTGCGGGTGGCGTAAACGTAGATGGTGCCGTCGTCTTCGATGCTGATTTCAGCGCCGGACTCAGCCTGGATGCCCTTGATGTTCTTGCCGCCAGGACCGATGAGTTCACCGATCTTGTCCGGGTTGATCTTCAGGATTTCGATGCGAGGAGCATGCGGGCTCAGAGGCTGCACTTCGCTGATGGCGTCTGCCATGGCGCGAAGAACTTCACCACGGCCGTTCTTGGCCTTGGCGATGGCTTCTTCCAGGATGCTGAGAGGGATGCCAGGAAGCTTGAGGTCAAGCTGGTAACCGGTCACACCGACGTCCGTGCCACAAAGCTTGAAGTCCATGTCGCCGAAATGGTCTTCGGAGCCCAGGATGTCCATCATGGTCAAGTAGCGCTTCATGTTGTCGCCTTCGAACTCGGTGACGAGACCGACGGAAATGCCCGCCACAGGGCGGATGAGAGGCACACCCGCGTCCAGCAGGGCCATGACGCCCGAGCAAACCGAAGCCATGGAAGTGGAGCCGTTGGAGGCCATCACTTCGCTGCTGATGCGGATCGCATACGGGAACTGGGCCTTCGGCGGGATCACGGCGTCAATGGAGCGCTCAGCGAGCGCACCGTGACCGATTTCACGACGATTCTGACCACCGAAGCGGCCGCACTCACCCACGGAGAACGGAGGGAAGTTGTAGTGAAGGATGAAACGCTTGCTGTCTGGGCCACCTGCGTAGGTGTCCATTTCCTGGGCTTCGTCAGCCGGAGCCAACGTACAGATGGAGAGCGCCTGAGTTTCACCACGGGCAAACAGGGCGGAACCATGCGTGCGGGGGAGGACGGAGACTTCACCGGACAGATTGCGGATCTGGTCCACGGCACGGCCGTCGCAGCGGCTCATTTTGTCCAGGATGGAGATGCGGAAGGCCTTCTTCTGCAGGTAATCAAAAGCCTGGCCGATTTCGAAGTTGGTCGCTTCAGGGAACTTCGCCTTGATGGCGGCTTCCACTTCATCCTTCAGTGCGCCGACAGCCTTGTTACGGGCGACTTTGCTTGGCTGATAGATGGCGCCTTCGATGCGGTCGCCCGCGATCTGGTAGGCCACTTCCATGAGCTCGTCTTTGACGAGCATCAGAGGCACCACACGCTTCACTTTGCCAGCGAGGGAGGCGAGCTCTTCCTGAGCCTTCACCAGGCTCTGGATGCTGTCCTGGGCAAAACGGAGGGCGGCGATGAAGTCGCTCTCAGGCATTTCGAGGGCGGCACCTTCGATCATGATCACGTCAGTCTTGTTGCCGACGTAAACCAGGTCCAGATCGCTGTCTTCACGCTGGTTGTGGGTCGGGTTGGCGATGAACTGACCGTTCACGCGGCCCACACGCACGGCACCGATCGGGCCTGCGAAAGGAATGTCGGACACGCAAAGGGCGGCGGAAGCACCGTTGATGGCGAGGATGTCCGAATCGTTCTGGCCATCAGCGCTGAGCAGAAGGGCGACGATCTGGGTTTCGTAAAGGTAGCCTTTCGGGAACAACGGGCGCAATGGGCGGTCCGTCATGCGGCAGGTCAGGATTTCCTTCTCCGTCGGGCGGCCTTCGCGCTTGAAGTAGCCACCAGGGAACTTGCCGGCAGCCGAGGCTTTTTCTTTGTATTCCACGGACAGAGGGAAGAAGTCGAGACCTTCCTTGATCTTGGTGGCGGAGACAGCCGTGACGATGACGATGGTGTCACCCAGGCGGACGGTCACAGCGCCGTCGGCGAGGTGAGCAAGCTTTCCTGTTTCGATTTCGATGATCCCTGAACCGCAGGGAGCTGTTACTTTATGGATGGCCATAGTGTGTTTCTTCTTTGTCTTCTTTGTTTCGTTTGGGGGAAGGGTGAGGGGCGCGGCGAGACTGAAAAAGGTATTCAGTGGTCAGTCATCGGCATTCAGTCTGGAGCCTCAAAAGGCATTCCACGGGGGGAGGCAGATTCAGCCATTGAAAGCCGAATGCTGGTCACTGAATACTTCAAGCCGAGGCTGCAAGCGCCCCAAATAAAAAACAAGGGGTGATGGTTCTCATCACCCCTCGTCTGGAAAATAGGCTGTTAGCGGCGCAAGCTAAGGCTCTTCAGAAGCTTCAGATAACGCTCATTGGCGGTCAGCTTCAGGTAGTCGAGCAGTTTCCGGCGGCGGGCGACCATCTTCAGAAGGCCGCGGCGTGTGGAGTGGTCCTTGGAATGAACCGTAAGGTGCTCCGTCAGTTCATTGATACGGGCCGTCAAGATCGCGACCTGCACATCGGCGCTGCCGGTGTCTTTTTCGTGCAGTTTGAATTCTTTGGGGCTGGTGGTAGCTTCGCTCATGGTCTGTTGTTAAACCCGACACCTTGTCAGGCGGGTTGTGTTTAAAGTTGAAAGGGCCGTGAAGAAATCACGAAAGCCGGGATTGGCAAGAGGAAATTCGTGCGAATGCCATCCTGATCTCGCTCCAAATCTGACTTTTGTTCTCCCCTTCCCCCAATGATGGTCGTGCACAAAGGGGCGCCGTTCCCAGAAGCTGAGAGTCAGGGAAATCTTTCCCAGAATCGCCAGCGCAAAAAAAGAGCAATTCGCCGGGTTCACTCACGAAGACAGCGCCTGTAGCATCTGTACTCCGCATGATCATTTGGGTATTCTCCTTAAAATAAAAAAGGCTCTACGTCAGTAACGCAGAGCCTTTGGAAAACGAGAAACTACTGGCGATCAAAGAAGCTTTCTTCGTCGCGGTCACCGACCTTCAGGTAACGGTAATACACTTCCAGCTGCAGAGTGCACAGCACTTGGCGGTAAAGCGGGTCCGCAGCGTCCCCACCGGGCCAGTTGGGTCGGCCCTTTTTGAAGCTTCCGTCAGGTTGCTGGGCAGCCAGGATCTGCGGGAGAAACTGCTCGTTGTAAAACTTCCAGTCATCCCCACCCGCCTGGAAAAAGGTCTGTGTGTAATAGTACCAGCAGTAGAGATTGCAGTTTTTATTCCAGTCCAGCGGCTCGGCGGTGATGAAGTCACGCAGGAATTTGATCCCCTTTTTGATGGAGGCGGTGCGGCCCTTGCCCAGAGTCTGCAGCCCCAGGGAACCCACGCCAGTGAGGCTCCACTGGTTGTAGTGGGCATCCCGGTTGCTCACCCCATAGCCGCCGTCCTTCGTCTGCTTCCGCTCAATGTAGTCGCAGGTGCGGTCAATGGCGCTCTGCAGGCCGGCGATCTTCAAGCCGGTGTATTTGGCAGCCTTCAGCGCCTGGTATTGCCAACCTGCGACGGACAAGTCTTCACGTGAGGAGGTGGCTTTCCCCTCGGCAATGTTCTTGGTGTAGTAGTCCCAGGACCCTTCGCCATTTTTGGCATCGGCCTTGTTTTGGGTCTTGATAATGAGCTGCACGCCCTTTTCGAAGGCTTCTCTCATCCCTGGCAGCTGCTTGCTGCCCAGACGGGCTAGAGTGTACATTTCGCCCAGCGCGTAGGTGGCGATGCCGTGCTCGTAAGCCCCTGCATTGCTTTTGAAATCATCGGTGATGGCACCGTGTTCATTGGTTTTGGAAAGCTCGACCAGAAACAGGATGCCACGCATGACATTGTCCCCGTAGAAAGGCGAGTCGGGTGTTTCACAGCGGCCCAGGAAGCACAGCAGGGCAAGGCCCGTCATGGCGGCCTTGTTGCGTTTGCCTCCGCCCTGTCCCCATGAGCCATCGGCATTTTGCTGCGTTTTCAACCACTCGAGAGAAGCGGAAACTGCGCGTTCGCATTCAGGGTTGCCACCGTTTTGGCGAAGTTTTTCAAGGCGCTCCGCTGGGGAGCAGCGCTGCTGCATGGAGGGGGGCAGGCTCACAAAACCCTGCATGCTTCCCATTCCCATTCCTGTTCCAAAGCCGCCTCCCGCTCCCGCTTTGCCAAATCCTCCACTGCCCAGGCTCCCGCCGCCCAGCATTGAGCTCACATCTGGTACGTCCAGCAGATCTGGCGGCGCATCGGGAAGGGTGATCGCCGAGTTTTGGCTCGTGCTCACGATCTTCTTCATCGGCATCGTCTTGTTCAGCGTCTTCTGCTTCTTCTGCTTCACCTGATGCTTCATCTCGGCCGAGGCCTGTGCCCCCTGCTGGGTGCCGCCACCAGGCAAGAAGTCCACCTGCTTCTGGATCATCTGCGTGCTGACCACGATGGCCCCGCCCACGATGAGGATGCCCGCATGGATGGCCAGGCTGAGGGTCAAAGAACCGCCGCCGACCTTGCGCCAGGCTTTCACCAGGGCATTGGCCGGTTTCCCAGGCTCGAAATGATTGAGGGCTGGCGGGTGATAGACCTCACCAGGAGCGGCCTCGACAACAACGGCCTCATCCTCAATGGCCGCAGCGACGGGCACCGGGCCGGAGGTGGGTGCAGGATAGCCGGGCGGCATCATGCCAGGCTGCACGGGGTAACCCAGATTTGGCTGCACCGGATAGCCCAGATTCCCCTGCACAGGGTAACCCAGGTTTCCAGGCTGCGGGTAGCCTGGAGGATAAACCATGGGCTGTGTGGCACCTGGATCCGAGGGCGGAGGGGGGCCCCCAGGATTCGGAGGAGGGGTATCAGACATAACAAAAAGAGAACGAATGTGGAGCCGTCAAAGGTTGCGGCCACAGGGGGGTGGAGAGAATTAAAAGCAGGTGCGGGATTAGAAATCCTCGCCACCCACCGTGAAGGTCACATTGCCGATCTGGGCCTTGGCCATGGAGTTCAGCACGTCGATGACACGCTCATAGCGGGCCTGCTCCTCAGCCTGGATGGTGACCATCACTTTCGCATTGCGGTGGTCGGCCTCCTGCTTCAGGCGGAAAAGCGTGTTGGTGAAGTTGGGCAGCGCCTTGTCTGTGGGGGAGTCAAACTCCTCCTCATTCAGGGTGACCGCACCGGACTCCTCCACCGTCACCATGATCTCGTCTGGTGGGGTGGTTTCATCACTCAAAGCCGGGGTTCCGAGGCCAGGAAGCTGCGTTTTCAGCTCGCGCTCCACCTTCACGGCACCAGCCATGACCATGAAGAAAAGCATGATGACGAAAACCACGTCAATCATGGGTGCGATCTGGAAACCCATGGTGGCCTGGTCTGCCTCCAGGGCGCGATGTTTTTTAGCGTGAGCCATGCGATCAGGAATCTTTGTTGAGGGCTGAGAAGGAAATGTCGTCAATGCCCGACTGGGCAATCAGCGCCATGACCTTCTGAATCTCCACCGCAGGCACATCGCGGTCCCCGCGAATGACGACCCGGTAAGTGGGATTGCTGTTTTTGCGTTGAGTGAGCGTGTTCACGATCTCCTCATTTTCCATCTCGCGGTCGTCGAGCTTGATTTTGGACTCCTGCCTGGCGGCGATCCAGCGAACGTTGATGGCGGCCTCGAACATGGTGTTCTTGTCCTCCTTCTTTTTCGCATCGGCTGCCACCGGCAGCTTGATGTCCTTGTCAATTCTCAAGACCTGCGCCGAGGTGATGCTCATAAAGAAAATGAGCAGCACCAAAAGCACGTCAATCATCGGAGCAATTTGAAACTCCGGTTCTCCGTCTCCACCGCCTCCTCCTCCAGCCATAAGGGTATCAGGTTAAGGTTGTACCAACAGAACGAAAATCAGGATTAGACAGCCACTGCAACGGCGGTGCCTTCATTGCCGGCCACCCAGTTTGGCAGTGCGGCGTAGAATTCTTCTTCACCCACATGCGCGTCCTTGAGATGCTCGTAGGGCATCTTGCGGAACAGGGAGCTGATGATTTCCTGCAGACCATGCATGGAGCCCTGAAGGCGGTTGCGCAGGATGTAGAACACCATGAAGGCAGGCACGGCCACAGCCAGACCGGAGGCCGTCGCGACGAGCACCTCACCGATGGCGCCAGAGAGCTTGGAAGGATCACCCACACCGCTGGTGCCCAGGGTGGCGAAGGCGCTCATCATCCCCGTCACCGTGCCGACCAGACCGATCATCGGTGTGCAAACACCCAGCACGGAAAGGTAGTTGATACGGGTCTGAATGGTGGCGTTGGTCTTGTTCAGTTCGGAGAACAGGGCTTCCTCCACGGCATTCTGCCCTTCACCGACAAAGCTCAGGCCCACGCGGCTCACATCGGCAAAGTAGGAGTTGTTGTTTTTGGCAAACTGGTAAGCGCCCACATAGTCACCGGCACGGAAAAGGTCCTGCACCTGGCTCACCTGTCCAGGAGGGGCCATGTTCTTCAGCGCCGTGCGCATCCAGAGGTCCACCGTCAGCCACACCAGGGCGACGGAGCAAAGGGTGAGCGGGTACATCACCCAGCCGCCTTCACGAAAGCGGTCCATCAGGGTGTGCTGGTGCACCTCCGGGGCGGCGGCGGTTTCACCGGCGGCAGGGGCTGCAGGCTCCTGGGCGTGCATCGGGGCCACCACCATCAGGTTGCCAGCGAGAAGCAACGCACAGGCGCTGAGGCGGACGAAACCACGGAGAAGGGTCTGGATCATAGAGGGGTTATTGCGGGTGTGCATGGGAGGCAGTGGGTGGGTTGGATTCGTTAAAAAAAGGGTGATTATGGGGCGGCTTTATCGGTTTTTTCGCCTTCTTTGGGCTGTTCAGCTTCCTCTTCGGGCTCGTTTTTCATGCCATTGATCGCCGCCTTTTCTTTGGCGGCGGTATCTGCAATGGCGGAGCCTTTGTAGGAATCTGAAATGCGGGTAAAGAGGGCCTGGGCATCCTCATAACGTTTCATCTTGGCAAGCATTTGACCGGCCTTGAGTTCGGCGTCCGGCACACGCTGCATCTGCGTGCCGTAAAAAACCGGGATGCGCAGGTAGGCCATCAGGGCCTTTTCCCATTCCTTCTTTTTGGCATGGATGTCGGCAATGATCATCCAAATGGAGGCACCGACGCCGGAGTCATTCGTATCCGACAAAATGCTTTCGGCCTCAGCCAGAATGGAGGTGTATTCAGAAGAAGTCTGGCGATCAATGTCCAGCTGGATGATGCGCAGTGACATCTTCTGCTCGGCGGTGAGCGGCAGGGTCTTGAGCAGGGGGATGAGCTTGATCGTGTCTTCAAACTTACCGGCCTGGCTCAGCGTCTCGACATAGGCAAAGAAGACGGGCTGGTACCAGTTGCCCTCCACCTTTTCGAACTTCTGGAAGAAATCGAGGGACTTCTTCAGCAGCGCCAAGGCTTCTTCGGACTTGGCCTGCGCCATCAGGTTTTTGGCTTCCAGCAGCTCTTCCGGCTCAGGCCAGTCGAGGTAGCCGATGTTCTGCCAGGGCAGGACCGTCGTCGCCGACTTGTCACCGATTTTGATCGTTCGGACGATCTTGTCACCATCCATGGTGAACTCGTTGCTGGCAATGCGCGTGCCGTCTTTCAGCACGATGGCCTGCCCGAAGGCGGCCCCGCACAGCAGGGCCGAAGCCAGTAAAATGAAGGTGTGACGAAACATGGAGACGTAAGGAAAAAGAAAGTTCAAGGGACTGGGATTACAGCTTAGTGAGCTCCTGCTCTGCCTGCTTCATCTCGGGCAGATCCTTCAGGTCTTGGCGCTTGGTCATTTCGATGAGCAGCAGCTTGGCAGCCTCACGGTCGGCATACTGGCGTGGTGGCATGTCCGTAGGGGCAGCCGGGCGGTTGAGCTTGATGAAGGCACGTGCGCACTGGAGATAGGACTGCGCCATCACGCTCTTCCACTTCTGATGGGCGATGAACACACGCTGGTAGTAGGGGATGGCCTCACCCCATTTCTGGTTGGCGAATTCGATCTCGCCCTGCATGAAGAGGGAGGTGGCATGGGCCTCACCGCGCCATTCTTTGGTGTTCAGAATCTGCACATACAGCTTCTTGGCATCGTCATACTTCTTCAGTTTGAAGAGCGTCTTGGCCTTGCCCAGCGTTGCATCCAGGAGGCGGGAGCTGGCGGCGTACCCTTCGATGGCCGTAGTGAACAGCTCCAGGGCCTTGTCGAATTCCCCTTTGGCGTAGGCGATCTCGGCCAGCCCCACGGCAGCACCATCGGCATATTCCGTGTCCTTGTAGAATTCGTTCAGGCGGTTGTAGCAGCCAGCCGCCTTGTCCAGGTCCCCCTTGGTGCGGGCATTGTCACCCACCGTCGCCAGCAGCATCGGGCTGAGGTCTTCGGGCTTGGCCACCTCAATGATAACGGCGAAAAGCTTCTCGGCCTTCACCGGTTCACGCATCACCTTGGCCAGCCAGGCCTTGGCAAACAGGATGCGCATCTGGGCCGTGCCGTTCATGCCGGCCTCGGGTGGGGTGATGAGCTCTTCGAGCTGTTTTTCCACCTGCTCATGAGTCAGTTCTGCCGGTGCCGCAGGCGCGCCTTCCACAGGTGCGGCAGGGCGGCGGCGTTTGGGGGCCACGAGGCTGACGAGCTGCTGAATCAGGCCTTCCACCTGCTCATTGGCCGCATTGCCGATCTTTGGTTTGATCGCGGTGGCGAGCAGTTGCTTGGCTTCGTCCAGCTTGTTCTCCTTCACCCGGGCGCGGGAGATCCACAGCACCGCTTTGAGCTCCTGCTCCTCATTGTCCTTGTGGGTGTTCAGGTACTTCTGCCACATGTCGCCGAGTTCCTTCCACTTGCCGGTGCCGGCATAAAGGTCGGTCGCCTGGTCCATGGCATAGCTGAGCACGTCTTCCGACTTGGCCTTGTCCACGCCTGCGGCGAAGTTTTCCAGGGCCTTGTCATAGTCGCCCTTTTGGTTGTAGCCATCGCCTAACAAACTGTGCACCTGACCGATGTTGGGATCGTTCGGCGCATCCTTGACGATGCCCTCCAGATCCTTCATCGCATTGTCAATGTCCCGGCTCTGGAACTTGATGAAAGCCAGGCGGTAACGTGCATCCACGATGAACTGCCCTTTCGGGTTCTCCTTCATGTAGTTGTTCAGCGCCTTCGTCGTATTGACCGAGTCGTTCTGGTAAAAGTAAATGAGGGCGATGCGGTAGAGGGAATCATCCTTGTAGGCAGATTCTGGGAACTCGTTCAGCAGCAGCTCATAGGTGGTGCGGGCATCATCAAAACGCTGCATTTCAAAGAGCACGTTGCCACGCAAAAAGCGCAGGCGCTCCTTGTCCGACTTGGGAAAGCCTTCGGCTTTGTTGAAAGCGTCGGCGGCATCCTGAAGCTTGCCGTTCTCATAGGCCAGCATCCCATACATTTCAGACACGGTGCCGAGGTCAGCCCCGTCTGGAAATTCATTGATGTAGCGTTCGCAAAGCTTGCGGGCCGAGGCGACACGCTTGAGCTGGGCATTGGCAATGATCATGCCGAAGACGCAGCGGTCGCGCTGGGGGAATTCCTTGAACTCCTTGACGATCACATCAAAAGCCAGCAGCGACTCCCAGAAACGGCCCATCTCAAAGTAACAACGGCCAAGACGGTAGTAGAGGGAGGCATCGTAATCCGTGCGTTTTTCGATTTCCTCCAGCAGCCCGTTGTTGGTCTTCAGCTTTTCCTCCAGCTCTTCCTTGGTGCCCTTGATAGGGCCTTTGCCGGGGCTTTTCAGGCTCAGCTCAATCTTGGCGATGACGTCCTTCTGAAGCCGGGTGATTTCACTCTTGCGGCGCACAAACTGGTAGGCGCCCAGAGCCTCACGGAAGCTTTTCTTTTCCAGCATCTGGTCCCCCAGACGCAGGTAGATGTTGTTCATCTGAGCGACGTTGTCACCGCCTGTGGCAAAACCCTTCACCTTCTCCATCAGCTCACCCGCCTGGTCCAGCTCGCCTTTGCCCACATGCAGATCCGCCGCCATCATCGCGGCCTGGATGGCCTCGGAACTGCGGATGCCCCCCTCAAGAACTGATTTCAGGACGGCCAGGGCCTCATCCACCTTGTCCTGCTTTTTCAGCGCTTCGGCCACGAAAAGACCGGCTTCGGATTTGAGATCGGGAGACTGGGCCACCACCTCTTTGAGAATGGCGATGCCTTTGTCTGCATCGCCCTTATTGATGTAGCTACGGCCCAGGGCCATCTTCACCGGGCTGATCTGCTCCCCTTCCGGGAAGGACTTGATGTACTCCTCCAGGGCCGCGATGGCCTTGTCGTACTCGTTGAGATTGAAGTAGGCGGCCCCTTCGATGAAGAGCACCTGGGCAAAGGGCTTGTTGTTCAGGTTTTTCTTCACCTGATCAATCTTCGAAAGCGCCTCAGGATACTTGGCCTCCTGGAAAAGACGCATGGCCTCGGCCATCAGCGCCTCGGTTTCCTGCTGGATGTTCAGGGCACCGCTAGGAGCAGCCGGAGCCGCAGGCGCGGCTGGGGCTGCAGGCGGTGGGGCCTGGGCAATCAACTGAGGCCCGGAGGCAAGGACAAGAGCAAAGCAGAGAGCGTTTCGCATGGCAGACGGAGACGAGTAAATCATGGCAGACCCGATCAGAACAATCACAATTCTGACACGCACCACGGGGGGGAATGATCAAAGATAATCCAGGGGCGTTGAATCACAGGGCAATAACCAGACATTTTTCGTGAAAAAGGAAGCCGAGATTACCAACAGCACTTTTTTTGTCACGAACGATCTGAAACGCGACCCGAAAGAATGTCAGAAAAATCTGCATTCATGGCACTTCCGGCAGGAGACTGGCGATCTCCCTCAACGGCAGGCGGTTACTCAAATGTCAGCCCAAGGGGCCTTTCCATATCAGTACCCAGGCGGGTGCCTGGCCACGTAACCTTTCATCGGGCGTGATTTATTGGACCACCGGGGGCCTTTTCGCTCTCCATTGTAGCCTGTATCCAGGCGCAACCCCGCCACCACAATGAAGGTGTGGCCGTTACGTGAGTATACGGTGATGTATTTGCCCACCCCCGCCTTGCCATAGCTGCGGAGGCTGCTGGAGGTCCCTGGACTGCTCAAAAAACCGGCCCCATGCAGAACGTAAGACACCGTTCCAGAACAATCATACCCCGAATCCACAAAGGAGCGATGGCCGCCACCGTATTTATACGGCAACCCGGCAATGCGATTGCCCGCACTGATCGCCCGCATCACGGGCGCTGGCAGACCTGCCGGCGGCACCGCTTTGCCACCCACGACCACCGCCGTCTTGCCTCGGCTGTACTCATAATCCCAGACTTTTTTCTGCGAAGAACAACTGCTGAGGCAGAGGGCAAGGGAGATAAAAAATAAGGGCCAAAAACGGACGGGCATCGGCGAAACTAAACGGCCTTTTCAAACTGGCAAGGCCCGCCCGCCTTTACACATCCCCCGTTAAAAATCCCATGAGGCCGTCCTCATCGCCCACAGACCGCCGCTCCCCTTGTGCCATGGCGACTCCTCGTTATCCTGAAGCCGATGCGCATTTCGGAGATTTTTTATTCAGTTCAAGGGGAAGGCTCGCTCACGGGCGTGCCGTCTGTGTTTGTGCGTACCTCTGGCTGCAACCTGCGCTGCACCTGGTGTGACACGCCCTATGCCTCATGGACGCCGGAAGGTCCCGAAATGAGCCTGGATGCCATCTTGGCGGAAGTGATGCGCCACCCCACCCGCCATGTCGTGGTCACCGGAGGAGAACCCATGGTGGCCAAGGGCATCCACGAATTCCTTGCCCAGCTGCGTGATGCCGGCAAACACGTCACCCTGGAAACCGCCGGTACTGTCCTCCCCCCTGAGGTGGCCGTGGACCTGGCCTCCCTCAGCCCCAAACTGGCCAATTCCGTCCCCAGCATCGAAAAAGCCGGGGCTGCGTGGGCTGCCCGCCATGATCAGACCCGCCTCCAGCCCACAGTCCTGCGGGCCTGGCTGGAGCAGTCCCGGGATTTCCAGCTCAAATTCGTCATCTCCAATGAAGCCGATCTGCATGAGGCCCAGCAGGTCGTCACCACCATCGGCATCCCAGTACCTCCGGAAAAGGTCCTCCTCATGCCTGAAGGCACCAGCATGGAGATCATGCGCACCCGGTACGATCTCCTGGTCAATGCCTGTCTGACCCACGGTTACCGCCTCAGCCCTCGGCTGCACATTGAGCTCTTCGGAAACACCCGGGGGACCTGATTTAGCCGCCCAGGTCCAGTTCGTCCTGGGTCCCCAGCAGCCGCCGCATCATGCCCTGGGGGTCTCGCATGAACCGGCTGGTGATCTGATAGTGCTCCGTGTCCTCATAGGCCACCCGTTTGATCCCATCCTCGCTGAACTCATAAATCCAGGCATCGGGGTAGGCCATGAGAATGGGGGAATGAGTGGCAATGATGAACTGCGAAAACTCACCGATGAGATCATGCATCCTCACCAGCAAAGACATCTGCCGCTGAGGTGAAAGCGCCGCCTCAGGCTCATCAAAAAGATAAATCCCGTGGCCGCCGAGGCGGTGCACCAGCGTCGCGAAAAAGGACTCGCCGTGCGACTGCTCATGCAGGCTTTTGCCCCCATAGGACCAGTTCCCCAACTCATCAATCAGCGTGGCGAAGTTATAGTAGCTCTCCGCCCGCAGGAAAAAGCCATCCATGGGCCGGAGATGGCTGCGCGAAAGCGTGATCTTCGAGGTCAGCGCAGACCGACACTCGTGCATCATCAGATTCGTATTCTTCGTGCCGCCCTCCATGCTGAAACCCAGTTTCTCAGCGATGGCCTCCAGCAGGGTGGATTTTCCGGATCCATTTTCGCCCACAAAAAACGTCACTTTCGGGTGCAGCTCCAAAGCATCCAAATGACGCACCGCCGGAATATCAAAAGGGTAATCCCCAAATCCCGGCACCTCCCCCCGCCGTAGCATCACCGTGTGAAGGTATTGAGAGGGCGCAGGTTTCAGCATGAAGAACAAACGTTCGGCTTCCACGCCGCCGTGCAAGCCAGACTTTAGCCCCCTCCCCTGGCTCCGCTCACCCAAAAAGAAACCCCGGTGCGGCGAATGCACGCCAGACCGGGGTTTCATGGGGGATTTAAAAGCGAACCAGACCGCGATTAGCGGCGCTGATAATACTGCTGATAAACGCTGTCGTTCAGCTTCAGCTTGGCGCGGATGCTGTCCAGACCGGCATTGTCAGCCTCGATCTGGTAGTTCACGAAATAGCCGCTCTCGACGTGGCGGGGGTTGAAGGGGAACTTGCGTTTGCCGAGCTTGTCGATCTGCTCAAGCTTCACGCCGGACTTCTCCATCTCACGGCCGATGCCGCTGACGAGTTCTTCGACGGATTCTTCCTTGCCCTTCATGTCGAGGACGATCATGGCTTCGTATTTGCGCTTCATCGGTGGTGTATTCTGTTGAGGTTTAAGGTTGTTCTTCTTTGCGGTTGAAATAGTTCATCGCGGTCTCCAGCCCGGACTGGCAGGCAAGGCGGACGGCATCTGTAGCACGCTGAATCATGATGGCGAGTTCTGTACGCTCGTCTTCACGAAATTTTCCCAGCACATGCCCCACGAGACGTTCACCAGCAGGGCGGCCCGAAGGAGTCGCAATGCCTAACTTCAAGCGAGGAAAGGCATCTGACCCCAGGGAGCGGATCATTGACTTGAGCCCGTTGTGACCTCCGGCGGAGCCTGCCAGGCGCATTCTCATGCGGCCCAGCGGGAGATCCACATCATCGTAGATCACAAGGAGTTCCTGGACGGACACTTTGTAAAACTGGCTCACCAGTTGCACACAGCGACCGCTGTCGTTCATGAAGGTCGAAGGCTTCAGCAGGAGGGCACCAGGAATTTTGGCCACCCAACCATGCCAGCGTTTTTCCTCCGTGAAGGAGACTCCCGAGAGTCTCGCTAACTCATCCACCGCCATAAAGCCGATGTTGTGACGAGTGTCGCGGTAATCAATCCCGGGATTGCCGAGTCCGATGATGAGCCTGGGTTTCAGGCCGCCAGCGGCGCGGGGAACTGTTTCATCACCGGGCACCGTAGGCGGCTGGAGTCAGACTCCGGACAGGGGTTACTTCTTGGCAGCTTTGGCAGCAGGAGCTGCGGCCTTGGCGGCTGGAGCGGCTTTGCCCTTGGCAGCAGGAGCGGCAGCGGCTGGAGCTTCAGGCTCCACCTTTGGCTCTTCGCACATGATGACGACCACATCGTCAGCCAGCTTGGCGCGGACGCCTTCTGGAAGCTTGATGTCGCCCACGTGGATGGCTTTGCCGACCTGGAGGTCAGAAATGTCCACCACGATGCCTTCGGGAAGGTCCTTCGGAAGGCAGCGCACTTCGAGATTGTGGTGGATGGCTTCGATGAGACCACCAGCCTTGGCGCCTGGGGATTCGCCGGTGAGGTTCAGAGGAACTTCAGCGTGAATTTCTTCGTCCATGGCGATCGCGTGGAAGTCCACGTGAAGGATGCCGCCGCGAAGGTGGTCGTGCTGCACTTCCTGGACGAGGGCCAGCTGCTCAGCAGAATCAATTTTCAGGCTCACCAGGATGTTGTCCGAAGCGCTGCTTTCAAGGAGCTTCGTGAAGGTCTTGGCATCCACCTGCACATTGGCAGGAGGGGTCTTGCGGCCATAGACCACCGCTGGGATGGAACCGGCCTTGCGCAGGCGGTTGACGGCAGCAGTGCCTTCACTGATGCGGGGTTGTGCGATGATGTCGAGGATTTTGGCCATGTCCGTGAGTTCTTCTGAACAGTATGTTAGAGGGGAAAAGGGCCGCGAGGATACACGGCCATTTTCAGATGTCAAAGAGAGATGTGACGGACTCGTTGTCGTGAATGCGCCGGATGGCCTGCGCGAGCAGGGGGGCAATGTCCAAAGTTGTCACTTTTTCACCCTGCGCTTGCGGGGTGGAATTGGTGGAAAAGAGCTCCAAAATCGGGGATTTGGAAATGCGGCTGTGGCCTTTTTCTCCCAGCACGGCGTGGGAAACACCTGCGTAGATGGCCTTGGCACCATGCTTCAGCAGCAGCTCGGCGGCAGCTGTCAAAGTTCCGGCCGTTTCAGTAAGGTCATCCACCAGCAGCACATTTTTTCCATTCACATCGCCGATCACATTGAGCGCCTCAACTTCTTCGGCACTCACGCGATTTTTTGCCACAATGGCCATCGGGGCCTTCAGGGCCTTGGCATAGGCATGGGTCATTTTGATGCCGCCGACATCGGGCGAGACGACCACGAGGTCCTCAATCTGGCGCTCTTTGATGGCTTTCATCAGCACGGGCCCGGCATAGAGATGATCGACAGGAATATCAAAGAAACCCTGAATCTGACCGGCGTGAAGGTCCACCGTCAGCACGCGGTTCACACCGCTGGCCACCAGGAGGTTGGCCACCAGCTTGGCCGTAATGGGCACACGTGGTCGGTCTTTGCGATCTTGACGGGCATAGCCAAAAAACGGCAGCACGGCGGTGATGCGGTGGGCGCTGGCGCGGCGCACGGCATCCACCATGATGAGCAGTTCCATCAGGTTCTGGTTCGTCGGCGGGCAGGTGGGCTGGACAATGAAAAGATCGCTGCCACGAATGTTTTCGTGGATCTGCACAAAGGTTTCACCATCTGGGAAGGTCGTGAGGGTGGCCTCGCAAAGCTTGGTGCCCAAATTTTCACAAATCAGGCGCGCGAGTTCGGGGTGCGCTGACCCACTTAAAATCTTCAAGTTGTCCGTCATCGGGCGGAACTAGACGCGCTCGCCATGGAAATCAACTGCCGTTCAAAAGTACATGCGTCCGAATGACAGGTTCCATAGGGGAAGCATTCATGATTGCCTCTGCGTTTGCATCCCCTTCCCGCCTCTCTAGCTATCCTTATCTCCATGTCTGGTATTTTGACCGAACTTCTCATTCTTTTAGGTCTGCTCCTGCTCAATGGCGTCTTTGCCATGGCTGAGACCGCCCTCATCTCCGCAAGACGCACCCGGCTGGAAATGATGGCACAGGAAGGGCAAAAGAGCGCGGTCCGGGCCCTGGAGTTGCAGGCAGATCCGGGGATCTTTCTTTCGACTGTGCAGGTGGGCATCACCCTGGTGGGCATCATCGCCGGTGCGGCCAGTGGTGCCGGATTGGCTCGGGAGCTGGAGCCCGCTTTAGCCGTCATCCCCTGGCTGGGCCAGTGGGCACCCACGATCAGCATGGTCATCGTCGTCTCCATCATCACCTTCCTCAGCGTGGTGGTGGGGGAGCTGCTGCCAAAGCGCCTCGCCATCCATGCGCCCGAACGCTGGGCAGCCGCGCTGGCAGGGCCCATGACCCGCCTTTCGGCCCTCGCCTCCCCCATCGTCCGCCTGCTGGATTTTTCCAGCGATGCCCTGGTGCGGCTTTTTGGCGTCAAGCCGGGCGCGGAGGAAGTGATGTCTGAGGAAGAAGTGCGCGCCTCCATCATCCAAGGCCACCGAACAGGAGCCCTGAAAAGCCACGAAAAAGACATGCTGGAAAGCGTGCTGGAACTGGATGAACTGACTGCTGCTGACCTGATGACCCCCAAGCCGCAGATCGTCTGGATCAACCTGGCCGACAGCCCTGAAGAAAACCGCCGGCGCATGATCGAAAGCGGCCACTCCTACTTCCCTGTTTATCAGGGCACCCGCGATGACGTGCTGGGCATGATCTCCGTGAAAACCCTCTGGAAGGCAGGAGAAAAACTCACGGCCAGCGATCTGCAATCCCTCCTCGTCACACCGCTCTTTATTCCGGAATCCATGCCCGCCGCGCGGATCATTGAGCAGTTCCGCAAAAACAACCGCCACCAAGCCCTCGTGATTGATGAATTCGGGGCCATGCAGGGCCTCATCACCCTCAATGACATGATGGAGGCCATTCTCGGCACCATGCCCAATGAGCCTACGCCCAATGCTCCCGGAGGGCGGCAGCTCGATGACGACTCATGGCTGGTGGACGGGCAGATGGAAATGGAAGAGGCTGCCCAGCTCACGGGTCTCCCCCTCCCCGCCTCTTTTGATGACGATGACTACCGCACGGTGGCTGGCTTTGTGATGCACATCCTGGGGCACGTCCCTGCCGAAGGAGAATCCTTCGACTGGCAAGGCCGTAAAATTGAGGTCGCCGACATGGACCGCCAGCGCATTGACAAAGTGCGCATCTGCCCACCCGCGGCACAGCGGCTGTGATCGTTTGGGAGTGCTGATTTTCATGGGTTTAAAACAGGATCTGCACACGGATCGCTGATTTGCCGCGTGTTACAGATTTGACACATTCCATCGGCTCTGCTCCATCTTGGGGACCCGTTCATCGCAACGGCCTCCCCGACCCTACCCATGATCTCCCTGCAGAAGCTTTTTGGCAAAAACGACATCTTCTACGACCTGCTGGAAGCCAGCGCCGCAGAGGCCCTGCACAGCGTCCAGGCCTTGGGGAAACTCCTCACCCAGCCCGTCGCCACCCAAAACCTGGATGAACTGATTCTCACCCGCCGGAAAGACAAAAAGATCACCGAGCAGATCAACGAAGAACTCTGCCGCACGTTTGTCACCGAGCTGGAGCGTGAAGACATCGAAGCCCTCTCCAACGTCCTCTACAAGATCCCAAAAACCGTCGAAAAGATCGCCGAGCGCGTCATCATTACGGGTGGGCGTTTGCAGGATGTGGATTTCAGCCGCCACCTTCAGATGATGGAAGAAGCCACCACCACGGTGCTGAACATCGTCAAAGAACTGCGCAAAAAGCTGCACTTGGAGCGCGTGAAGGACATGAACGCCAAGCTGCAGCACATCGAGGGCGAGGCCGACAAACTCATGATGGGCCTCCTGAAGGAACTCTACGCAGGCCACCGCGACCCCATCCAGACCATCATGCTCAAGGATCTCTATGAGCTCATGGAAAAGGTCTATGACCGCTGCCGCGACGCTGGCAATGTGGTGTCCCACATCGTGCTGAAGTATTCCTGATCGCCCCGCGCATGACTTCCGCTCTCATCCTGCTCCTGGTGGTGCTGCTGGTGGTGCTGGCCTTTGAATACATCAACGGCTTTCACGATACCGCCAACGCCATCGCCACCGTGGTCTCCACCAAGGTGCTCACGCCCCGTCAGGCGCTCGCCCTGGCAGCCTCGGCCAACTTGATCGGCGCCTTTTGGGGAACCGCCGTCGCCAAGACCATCGGCGCGGGCCTGGTGGACATCGCCCACGTCACCACCATGACCATCCTCTGCGCCATGCTCGGGGGCATCATCTGGAATCTGGTCACCTGGTATTTCGGTCTTCCCAGCAGCAGCAGCCACGCCCTCATCGGCGGTCTCTGCGGTGCCACCCTGGCCTCAGCCAATGGAAACTGGCATGTGCTCATTTGGTCCAAAGCCAAGGTCAATGCCGAAACAGGCGCGGTGACCATGGATGGTCTTTTTCACAAGGTGATCATCCCCATGATCACCTCCCCCATCCTGGGATTTGTGGGGGGCTTCCTGGTCATGGGCCTGCTCTTTGCCCTCATCCGCAACTGGCGTCCCCACACCATCAACACCGTGTTTGCCAAGCTGCAAATTGCCTCCGCCGCAGGCATGGGTTTTGGCCATGGATTTGCCGATGCGCAAAAGACCATGGGCATCATCGCGCTGACTCTTTTCACCGCAACTTCCGCAGGCACCCTGGACAACGCACCTAGCTTTTTAAACTTCCTCCACACCCCCAAATTTGAAGTCGCAAGCTGGGTCAAAATCACCTGCGCTATGGTCATGGCAGCAGGCACCTGGGCAGGCGGCTGGCGCATCATCAAGACCCTCGGTCACAAGATGGTCAAAATGAAGCCCGTCCACGGATTCGCGGCTGAAACCACCGCCGCATCCCTCCTGGTCGTCACAGGCCTCATGGGCATGCCAGTCTCCACCACCCACTCCATCACCACCTCCATCATGGGCGTGGGCGCAGCCAAACGCTGGAACTCCATCCGCTGGAGCCTCGTCGAGCGCATCGTCTGGGCCTGGGTGCTCACCATCCCCGTCACCTCCGCCCTGTCTTACGTCATCTACAAGGTGCTGACGTAGGGTGGCGGTACAGCGTCGATGCTAAGAGTGAGATTCACCACCAAATGTGTGGCGATTGGTCACTCCCAGCTTGTGATGTTATCCTCCCACGTCTTTGGATCCCGGTCTGGGCCGGAGGAGTAGATGGCGATGGCTGTCTTCAGGTAAATTGGGTTGTCTGTTCTCCTTGATTGAGGATCCAGAAGCCTGCCATCCTCGTCCAAGCCCAGAAGCACATAATACCTTTCGCCAAACGCATCCAACACGCTCAAGTCTTGAGGATCGTCCGAAGTGCCACCGGACAAATCTTGAAGACCGTTCATGGAGTTTTTTGCCAATGAGGGTTGGTAAAAGGGCTGGTTTTTAGGATTGAGCATTTCAGAACGCCCCAACAAGGCGGCAACAAAAGCTCCGTCAGATCGCAATTCCAGGTCGAGCGTTTGGCTGCTGCCAAGCACTGGAAAACGATCGTATTCTCGTCGAAAGCGCTCGACGGACTCCTTCATTTCCAGCATTCGTTTCCGCACCAAGTTAGGACTATCAGGACGTTCATGGCCGGTCGGGGGCGAATGGGGCACGAAGAAGCTGATAACGAAGAGGCAACCAAGAATAGCAGCGCCCCATTTGAATGCCCTCAACGTTTTCAACTTCATCGGATCAGCGGGCACTGAATTCACCTCGATAGGATAATGCCATTCGGGAAAAGGGTGCAAGCTCAAGCCTGTCTGACAAACATGTCTGAGCTGCGCAAACCAAAACGCCTAACAAAAAGGGCGAAGGCCATCGCCTTCACCCTTTTTATTGATTCTAGCCGCTGACTCAGAGCCAGCTCGTTACTTCATCGCCAGATTGGCGGCGGCGACGAGGCCTTCTTCGGAGACGATCTTGCCAGCGAGTTCGGGCTTGCAGCTCGAGGTGAGTTCCTCGCGGAATTTCTTGATGAAGCTCTGGGTCGGCCAGGAGCAGGCTTCGCCGAAGGCGCAGATGGTCTTGCCTTCGATCTGGTTGGCCACGCTTTCCAGGGTGTCCACATCGTCCGGGCTGGCGGTGCCGGCAACGATGCGGTCGCTGATCTTCTTCATCCACAGGCTGCCTTCGCGGCAGGGAGTGCACTGGCCGCAGGATTCGTGAGCGTAGAAGTTGTTCAGGTTGTTGATGACCCAGGTCATGCTGCGGCTGTCATCCATGATGATGACCCCGCCGGACCCGGCCATGGAACCGCAGGCGGCCATGGTGTCGAAGTCCATCGGGATGTCCATGATGGTCAGCTCGCGGCCATCCTTGAGCTTGAAGATTTCTTCGGCGCGGAGCACCTTCGAAGAACTGCCGCCAGGGATGATGGCCTTGAGCTTGCGACCGGGCTTGAGGCCGCCGCAGAGGTCGTTGATCACTTCGCCCATGGTCACCTTGCCCACTTCCACTTCGTAGTAGCCGGGCTTTTGCACGTCGCCGCTCACACAGAGAATGCGGGTACCCGTGTTGTTAGGCGTGCCCAGCTTGGCGTATTCCGCACCGCTCATCTGGATGATGTGCTTCACGTGGCAGAGGGACTCCACGTTGTTCACGATGGTAGGGCACATGTAGAGGCCCAGAGCTGCCGGGAAATAGGGAGGCTTGATGCGTGGGTAAGGGCGCTTGCCTTCCAGGGACTCGATCAAACCGGTCTCTTCGCCACAGATGTAAGCACCCGCCCCGCGATGCACGTAGATCTCGCAGTCGAAACCGGACCCCAGGATGTCCTTGCCCAGGAAACCTTTAGCACGGGCTTCGGCGATGGCTTTTTCTACGATCTTGGCCGCGTGGGGGAATTCTTCGCGAATGTAAATGTAGGCCAGCTTGGCCCCGGTGGCGAAGCAGGCGATGGCCATGCCTTCCACCAGCTGATGGGGGTCCTGATGCAGGATGTAGCGGTCCTTGAAAGTGCCAGGTTCGGACTCATCCGCATTGCAGATGAGATAGACAGGCTTGGTGTTCGTCGGTGGGATGAATCCCCACTTCACGCCCGTCGGGAAACCCGCACCGCCACGGCCACGCAGACCTGCCGATTTGACCTCATTGATGATGGCAGTCTTCTCCATCTTCAGCGCCACCTTGAGCTGCTCATAGCCGCCATCATTCAAATAACATTCGATGGACGGATCGTAACCGACACGGTCAATGTTTTTGAAGATGAGCCGCTTCTCACGTGAGTGCGGTTCTTTGCCAGGGAGATACTGAACAGCGGAGGCCATATTTTGCAGTATCAGGCTACGCTCGGAGGCGGCAACCGGGATTTGTGAAAAATTTCACAAGCGGCAGGTGCAAGGGCCCGTTTTTGCCCTGCCAGCCTGGGCAGACGAGGGGTTATGCCTCGCGTTTTTTCAGCAAAATACGCTTAAAACGGCTGTCGCCACCATCCAGGCTCACACTTTGCACCTCCGGATCGTTCACGAAAACGTTGTGAATCAGGCGACGGTAGTAGCTGTTCATCGGGTCCAGAGTCTGGCTCTGACCCGTGGCGCGGACGCGCTCGCCCATTTCGCGGGCCTGCTCCACCATCTTGTCCTCGCGGATGGAGCGGAAGTACTCGATGTCCACCCGGATGCGCGGGGCCTGGGGGATGTGGCGCTGGAGGATGCGGTTCACCAGATACTGGATGTCCTCCATGGTGGCACCGCGCCGGCCGATGAGGAGCTGGGAATCCTCCGTGTGGAGCTGGAGGGTGGGACCTTCCGGCCCTTCCAGTTCATCAATTTTCACCGTGAAGCCGAGGTAACCCAGCATGGTATCCACAATCTGGCGGGCGTGAGAGAGAGGAGTCATGGCGCGTGAAGGGGAAAGTACGTCCGAATGCCGCCCGTCTCAATGAGGAACTGCGGGGATTCTTAGCTGAGAGATCACGTAAAACCCAATCTCCCTGCCCTTCGGGGCACAAAAAAGCCCCACTCAGTTGCCTGAATGGGGCTTTTTAAAAGAGGCTAGCCGCCCAGTTTTGGGGTTTTCGGCTTGGTCTTCTTCTCCTTCTGATTCGGGTTCATGGGGTTGAAGAAGGGATTTTGTGAAGGTGGGCCTTTGGGCTTAGGCTCCACTTTTTCCAAGACCGGGTCTTTCATGTAGAGCTTCATCACGCGGCTCTGGAAGATCGCGAAAAGGTTCTGCGTGGACCAGTAGAGAGAAAGGGCAGCGGCGAAGTTATACGAGATGAACAGGAAGAAGAACGGCATGATGGCAAACATGATCTTCTGGCTCTTGTCCACGGTGGCAGGCTGCGGCGTCAGCTTCATCTGCAGGATCATGGTCACACCCATGATCAGCGGCAGCGGGTTGAGGTCGAAGTCCGTGCCCATGATCGGCAGGGAGAAGGGGAAGTTGAAGGTGTAGATGGTGTCGGAGATGGACAGGTCCTTCACCCACAGCCAGCCCTGGCCGCGCAGCTCAGCCGCGTTTTGCAGCACGCTGTAAAAGCCGAAGAAAATCGGGATCTGCATCAGCATGGGCAGGCAGCCGCCCACGGGATTCACACCGTAGTCCTTGTACAGCTTCATGACTTCCATCTGCTGTTTCTGCGGATCGTCTTTGAACTTTTCCTGAAGCTCCTTCATTTTCGGAGCCAGCATGCCCATGCGCTTCATGGAGTATTGGGCCTTGGACTGCAGCGGCCAGAGGACGGTGCGGATGACGAGGGTGAGCAGGATGATGGCGACACCCCAGTTGCCGCTGACGTCATGCATCCAGCGCATGACGATGTTCAGCGGCTTGCTGATCCAGCCGAACATGCCGTAGAACATGATGAAGTCGCGCTGGCCTTCCAGCTTGCTCAGGCGGTGATACTCTTTCGGGCCGAGGTAGATCTCATACTGCTCCGTCACGCTGGCCCCAGGGGCCAGTTCCACGGGAGGCAGGCTGACAGCGGCCTCAATGCCAAAATCACTCTTCGCAGAGTCGTAGGCCGCATATTTGCCCCCACCATGATCCACCAGGAAACGAGTGGCCCAGATTTTACCCGGCTTGTCGCCACCAGGGGTCACGCGACTGACGATGGTCGCATAAAAGCGGCTCATGACACCTCCATAGCGGAGACGGGTGTGGCTGGCGCGGTGCTCATTTTTTTCCTGAGAAAACCAACCGCCCGCAAAAGAATGGGTGTCTTTGTGATCCGCATCACCGGCATCATTCCAGAAGAAACTCGGCTTCAGCACTTCGTCAGGGCTGATGCTGGAGGCAGCACCCGTGTAGAGGTAGTATTCCTCGGACTTGTGCGGAGCGGTCCCAGTATTGGTGAGCGTGATGGACAGGGCCAGCAGGTGTTCGTCTGACTTTTCGCCTTCGGTCAGTTTGTAGGCTTTGCGGATGGTGATACCATCGGCAGACACGCCTTCGAAGGTCACACCTTTGTCGCTCTTCTCGATGATCTTGTAGGGAACGATGTCGATCCCAGTGGCCTCACGACGCAGGGCACCGATGGGCTCCAGCGTTTTACGGCCCACTTCATTCAGGGTGATCTTGTCCCCGGCGGCCAGAACGGCCTTGGCCACACCGGCCCCTTTGCTGCTGAAATGATAGGTCACGCTGCCAGAGACGAGCGTGTGCTTCTCCTCAGGAAGATTGGCCGTCGCGGCCGCCACGGCATCCGGTTTGGCCGCAGAAAGCGTGGGGGTGGTGGTGGCAGCGCCATCCGTTGAGGCGGTGGCCACGCCTGGCACCGCGGGCTGGGTCTCCGTGTTTTTTGGCTTGTTGGCCTCTGCCAGAGCCAGCTGGGCCGCATAGGCCTGCTGGTTTTTGAAGGAGAACCATTGGTTCACACCGAGGCCAATGACACAGAGGGTAACGACGATCCAGGCTTTGCGATCCATGCTTGTAGAAAAAAGAGATGAGTGAAAAGAGACTAGAAAAGAGAGGACTCAGCGCCCGGCCTCATCGGCAGCGCTTGGCGCAGGGTCTTCCTGCCCGTGCTGACCAGAGCACGGATTGCCCGTTTGTCCCTGACAGGAACGGCCGCCTTTTGTAACGGCAGGGGGCACGGGGTCATGGCCATGGCCACCCCAGGGATTGCAGCGAATGATGCGCACGGTCCCCAACCAGCTTCCTTTGAAGATGCCGTGTTTTTCCACGGCTTGCAGGAAGTATTCCGAACAGGTCGGTGTGAAGCGGCAGCCCGTGCCGGGGCCGCCGATGAAGTGTAAAACAGGGGAGATGACGCGCTGATAACCACGGATGAGGATGCGGACGAGCCATTTCATGGCGTGGGGGGCGCGGGTTTCAAGAACAGACCCTGACGTTTGGCCAGGCGAACCCAGTCTTGCTCCATTTCGGCAAAGGGGGCATCCGCCGCCCGCCAGCGGGCAATCGTGACAAATTGCCACCCCGGGGCGATCTCCGCCCGGTGAGCACGAATGATTTCGCGCAGTTGGCGCCGGACGCGATTGCGCACCACCGCCTTTCCCAGTCGTTTGCTGGTGACCAGACCGAACTGAAAATCAGCGACAGAGTCATCACGCAGCAGTGCCAGGACAAAAAAGCGGCCCGCCTGGCTGCGTCCCTTCTCTTTGATCCGCGCGAAATCACGGGACTCCTTCAGATGAAGGCGGGAGGGAAGACGCATGGGGCGGGCCTGCCTGCACTAGGCGTGCTGCTGCACGTGGCGCTTGTAATGGACCTCGACGCCCACTGGCATGAGGCGCTTGCGTCCACGGGCACGGCGGCGACGAAGGATGTCGCGGCCATTTTCAGTCTTCATGCGTTTGCGGAAGCCGAACTGGCGTTTCCGGGTGCGCTTGGATGCTTGGTAGGTCCTCTTGGGCATAATCGTGTGGGGTGCTAAAACGTCTTTTTCCTTTCGCAACGGGCCCGGCGCATCGTCAAAAACAGCCTAGCCCCAGCAACAGGGGGCGCGAGATTACGCAGAGTCCCCCCTTTGTCAAATAAGTGCTGAGCCAGTCTTTGCCGTCGGGCAGATCGTGTTTACCGCACTTTGAGCAGTTCCACGTCAAAAATCAGGGCTTCATTGGGGCCAATGTCGCGTCCGGCACCCCGTGGACCGTAGGCAAGCTTCGATGGCAGATAGAGGCGGTACTTGGCACCTTCCTTCATCAGCTGCACACCTTCCGTCCAGCCTGCAATGACGCGGTTCAGAGGGAATTCGATGGGTTCGCCGCGCTTGTACGAGCTGTCGAAAACTTTGCCGTCAATCAGGGTGCCTTCATAGTGTACCAGCACCGTATCCGTGGCGGATGGGCTCTTGCCAGCACCTTCGGTGATGACTTTGTACTGGAGGCCGCTGGCGGTCACAACCACGCCATCTTTTTTGGCGTTGTCTTCGAGAAATTTTTCACCTTTGGCGAGTGCGATGTCGGACATGATGGATGGAATGGAGGGGTGGCTGGGTTAAAAAAGGGACATGCAGCCTAGCAAGCCCACACCGGGATGCAACTCCAGGAGCACCCCATGTCCCTTGCAAAGGATATTTGGAGCGCCCTTTCTTTCATGCCCCTCACAGGCCAAATGCTTCCGGCAGGAGCTGGGCCATTGTCCGGGTGACCGGCTGGCCACCCTGTAAAAAAGTGACTTCCGTCAGCCCCGCAGGCAGGGAAAATTCGGCCATCACCTGGCGGCAGGCTCCACAAGGTGGGAATTCATGCCCCAAACAGACCACCGCCAAACGGCGGATTTTCATCCCCGGACCTTCCTGGGCCACGGCTTGAAAAATGGCATTCCGCTCCCCACAGATCGTCAGGCCATAGCTGGCATTTTCGACATTGCAGCCCAGGTAAACGCCACCAGAAACCGTCTCAAGGGCACAGCCGACATGGAACTTCGAATAGGGCGCATAGGCCTTTTCAGCTGCTCTCTGGGCGTGGGCAAGGAGGTCTGGCATGCCGCACGATGGCATAAAAAAGCGGAGGCTGGTACTGGGACCTGCCTCCGCCAACAAAAGAGCTGAATGCGAACGTCTGCCGCTGCTTACAGCTCCTTAAACTTCACTTCTTTCCACTGCACCTTGTAAGGGCCGGTGCCTTTTTTGATGCCGTGCACCTGGAAGCCGATGTGACCTTCGGGATCGCCTGGCTGCGTAAAATCAGCGGTCTTCACGCCGTTGACGAAGCTCTGATAGTGATCGCCCTTCACCACGATGCGAAAGTGGTTCCACTCACCCTTTTTAAAGGCAGCCTTCGCTTCGTCACCCCGGACGGCTTCCGTTTTGGTCAGGATGCTCCACCAGGTGCCACGGCGGGCTTCATCATAGAAATCACCGGCGGTGCCGTTGACGGCGATCTCACATTGCGGCCCATAGAGGCGGCCGGCAGGCAGGGGCTTGTCACCCTTCGCACCTTCAGGGGCGGGATCGCCCTCTTTGGCGATTTTGCTGCGCACCTGCACACCCGAATTCAGCTCGTTGTCCACCTTCACCTCGAACTGCAGCTCGAAGTCCTTGAAAGGGCCTTTGGCCAGGAAGGTATTGCCGCTGCCTTCCACCGTGGTGCCGGTGAGGATTCCGTTTTCGACCGTGTAGGAGGCCTGGCCGCTCACGATTTTGGCATCGCCGAGGCCGTCTTTGAACCAAGTTTGCCAGCCGTCTTCAGCCTGTGCGCTGAGGGAAAGGGCGGCCACGAGAGAAATGAGAAGTGGGTTTTTCATGGGCGGAAAAAACGTCGCCCGCAGAAAAATCCATCGCCAAGCCTGCAAAAACCGCATATACTTAATACATCTTAATTAAAAGGGTGGGTTTTAACCCCATTAAAACCCCAAAATAATCCAGTTCCAACTTGAACAAACAGGTTGGATCGGTTTTAATGCCATTAATTCCGGGTTTTTATCCCATGGCTCGCCCTACTAACAGCTTCGATTCGGTCTCGATGACCATCGCAGTCACTCCCCAGATCAAGATGTATCTGGAGGATCTGACCCTCGATGGTACATACGGGAGCAGTCCGGCTGAAGCCGCCAGGCTGCTGATCAGCCAGGCGATCGAGGCGAAGATCAAGGATGGGCTGCTGACTCGGAGAAAGTTCATGATTCAGGACGGCGACGTCGTGGCCCTGCCACTGCCCGCCTAGCAATACCCTACCCTACTATGATCACTTCATCCACTGCCGAGAGCGATACCCAGGTGTTCACCACCATCATGAGCCTGGAAATGAACGACAAGGACCGCAGCCCCCGTGGCGGCTGGAAGTCCGATGCCCGCCTGGAAGTGCTGGCGAATGAAATCGTCCGCTACATGCCCGATCTGGCGCAGATGCTGATGCAGGCAGGCAAGCAGAAGCTGGCCGCCTGATATCCCAGCCCCTCCCCAGGGATTCCCTGACCCGGACATGAGGCCAGCGTCGTTGACGTTGGCCTTGTCATTTCCAGACGTGACGTCCAGTGTCTCTCCCCGGCGCGAATGCGCTGAGCCTACTCACTCCTTCCTCTTTCCATGCCTTCCTTCTCCAAAACCTTGTTGCCAGCCCTGGCCTTGCTGACCGGCCTCAGCGCCTGCGCCACCGTCAAGCGACTGACCCCGGACCTGACCAAGATCCCAGTGCCGCCAATGCCCACTTTCTCCACCTTGAAGAAGGTGACCCGCATCCTGCCAGGCATGCCGAACAGCGACAAGGCAGCTGAGGATGATCCGCAGCTGCCTTTCAATGCCCGTGGCACCCTGGGCTATGGCCATACCCTGCGCCTGCATGTCTATGAAGGCAGCCGCTCCACCAACCGCATCTACAATGGCGTTGCGATGATTGATTCCTCGGGCGTCATTAATTTCGGCGATGAAATCGGCAGTGCCAAAATCGGTGGTGCCACCCTTCCTGAGGCGGTCGCCGCCCTGACCTCGACCTTCCGTGTGGGCATGCGCATCACACGTCCCGTCACTGTCCACATCCTCTCGGTAGAAGATGTGCCGGTGGTCTCCATCACCGGGGATGTCATCAGGGATGAGTTTATTCCTGCCTGGGAAGACATGACCCTCAAACAGGCCGTCACTGTGGCAGGCGGACGCAAGGTGGGCTCCACGAATCAGGGCATCTACCTCATTCGTGAAGGCAAACGGCGCTATTACCCCAGCCTGGAAGCCGCAGACGAACGCGAGCCTGAACCCGGCGACATCATCTATCTGTCCCCTGACCTTTGATCTTTCATGATTGAGCACATCGGCGGCAACCCGGCCGCAAATCAGAATCCCTGGAGCAGTCTCTTCAAAACCATCGCCATCCTGCGCATCGGGGCTGGGGTGTTGCTGCTCACCCAGCACGGCTGGAAAGCTGCTGAGGGGGCCTATCGGTTCCTCTGGGAGGAGCAGGGATGGGAATGGGTAAAGGCCTTCAATGACGCTGGTCTCCCCTACCCTGCCTTGCTGGCACCCACCATCGCCATCGTCGTGGCGGCCGTGGCTGCCAGCTGGTGCATCGGCTTCCTCACACGTCTTTTCGCCGTGGCCTTTATGCCGGTGGCCATTGGCGTCATTGTAAAGGCAGGACCTGCTTACACAGAGATCGGCTGGCTGTATCTGCTGATCGCCTTTACCCTGCTGCTTTATGGCTCCGGAGCTGTCTCGATCGACAAGCTCTTCCGCCTCGGTGAAAGCTGGGGACAGCCAAAAAAGAAAAAATGGTGAGCCCCGGCTCACGCCGCAACATACTTCCAGTTAGGCCAAAATCCCTCAGCCTGTTCGCTCAGGGTGACTGAAGGCCTTTCTGGCGGCACACTGATTTTCCACTCACCTTCATGCCAGCCCCACGTCCAGCCGCCAGCCCCCCAGTCACGGAGCGCGTGCTTTCCATTGACCCGGCCCTGCGCAACACCGGTTGGGCCATTTTGGAAAAGACAGGTCGGGATCTCAAAGCCATTGCTTACGGGGTGATCTCGAACAAACCAAAACTCCTGCACTCCGGCTGCCTCGTGGCCATTCGAGAGCAGTTGCAGGAAGTCATCCGCCAGCACAGCCCCACGGTCTGCGCCATTGAGGCCACCATCTATGTGCAGAGCTTCAAAACGGCCATCGTGCTCGGCACCGCCCGGGCCGCCTGTCTCATCGCGGCCGCCGAGCACGGCCTGGCCATCTACGAGTACGCGCCCAAAGAGGTCAAGCAGGCTGCAGTGGGGCGAGGGGCCGCGCAGAAGGACCAGGTGGCATTCATGATCCGCTCCATGCTGAGGCTGCGTGAAACACCACCGCCGGATGCTGCCGACGCACTCGCTGTGGGCATTGCCCATTTTCAGAATGCCGATGCCGGGGCCGCCATCGCCCGAGAAATGAAGCGGGTTTGATCGGGCAATCCCACCGTCCGCTGCAGGCGTAATGCCGGGATGTCACCCGCCTTCTCTGTCCCCGCCACAATGCCCTTGCAATGAGGACAGCCTCTCAGCCAATGACGCCTGGCTACAAATCGGATACAACTTATTCACGCGAACGCCTCCTGGCTTTGATTGCCGTGGATCCCCGCCTCAAAATATATCACAACTGATAATAAAATCATTATTGAGTCTTGTATTTATATAGGTATGACTCTTTGGTTGATTTTCATCCATATTTGACGGTATATTTACAAATACCATACGAAGCCATGCCCAAGGTAAGTCCACCCCCTTCCAATTCCGACCGCATGCTGATCGGCACGCCCGGAGCGGTGACGGGTAATTTGCTACAGAAACTCGAAGAACGGCGTGCTTGGCGTCTTCAGGAAACGGCCTCCCCGCATCTCTGGGTTTTAGTTTCCATCCTGGGAGACTTGGTCATGGCCGTGGCTGCGGGCCATGCGGCCTACTGGCTGCGCTTTCACTCCTTTTTGCGCGATTTTGGCAACTGGAATGACATGACGCTGCGCCAGTACACAGGCCACATGACCCTGGGCACCCTGACGCTCATTCTGGCCATCGGCTGGCAGGGCATCTACCACCGCAATGTCCTCCTGCGAAACCGCTGGATCGCCTCCCGCCTGGGCAAGGCCGTCCTGATTTGGACCCTGGCTTTCCTGGCCATGACACTGGCCCTGAAAATGGAGCCGCCCATCTCCCGCGTCTATGTGGCGCTGAACGGTGCCTGCGCCCTGCTGCTGCTGCTGGGTTGGCGCATCGCCTTCAATCGCTTCCTGCACTCCCCCTCGCGCATCCGCTCCCTCCAGCAGCGCACCCTGTTTGTCGGCTGGAATGAGGACGCCCAAAGGCTCTGGGAAACGCTGAGCCAGGACAAAGCCCATGCCTTTGAACTCATCGGCTGGGTGGATGCCTCCGGCTGGCGGGACGCCAGCGCCCCCCCACTGGACATTCCTTTTGTCGGTTACCTTGAGGACATTCACCGTGTCATCGCACGGCATGAGGTGGACATGATCATCGTCGCAGACCTTTCCCGCCAGCACTTGGTAGAACTGGCCAACCTTTGTGAGCGGGAGATGATCCAGTTCAAGCTGGCCCCATCCGTCTTCCGCATCTTTGTCTCCGGCTTGTCTCTGGAAACCATCGCCGGCACGCCCGTACTGGGGGTGAACCGGCTGCCGCTGGACAGCACGCTGAATGTCCTGGCCAAGCGGGCGCTCGACATCGCCGGTGCCACTGTGGGCCTGGTTCTCAGCGCTCCCATCATCGCCTTTTTCGGCTTCATGGTCTGGTGGGAATCCGGTGGCCCCATCTTCTACCGTCAGCGCCGCTGGGGCATGAACGGTGTGCCTTTTGAGATCATCAAGATCCGCTCCATGAAGCTGAATGCCGAGGCGAATACCGGAGCCCAATGGTGTGTGCAGGATGATCCCCGGCGGCTGAAAGTCGGCGCCTTCATGCGAAAGTGGAACATTGATGAAGTCCCTCAGTTCTGGAACGTGCTGAAAGGGCAGATGAGCCTCGTGGGACCACGCCCGGAACGGCCCGAACTCATCGCCGACTTCAAGCACGAAATCCCTCACTACAATGCCCGGCACCATGCCAAACCCGGAATGACAGGCTGGGCCCAGGTCAAGGGCCTGCGTGGCGACACCGACCTGGCAGAACGTATCAAATGCGACTTGTGGTATCTGGAAAACTGGAGCCTCCTGCTGGACGTCCAAATCATGTTCCTGACTTTCTTCAAACGTGACAATGCTTACTGACCCCAGCCTGCCCGTTGTCCGGCAGGAAGACTCATTGGCCTGATTCTTGTCCCGCCACATCCGCCCCCTCTCTTTTTTGCTTGATGTAGGAAGGGGGCAGCCCTGATGTTATCAGGCTTTTACCAACCCCCCGCCCAAACACCGTGTCTGCGAGTCTTTCGAGCTTTTCTAATCTGCTGGACAACCACGCCGCCAATCTTTTGGGCCAGGGCCGCCTGGAGGAAGCCCTGAGTGCCGCCACCAGCGCGCTCTCCGGCCTGCGGGAAGCCGTCGAAGATGATCCGGCAGAACAACCCCGCCTTTTCAGTGGATTGCAGGTGCTGGCAGAGATTCAGCGCGAGATGGGGGATGTCGCAGGCTCAGAGGCCAGCTACGGCGAGGCGCTGGAAATCTCCGGACGCGCCACGATCCCGGCAGATGAGGTGGCCTATGTGCGCACCCAGCTCGCCACCCTCCTGGATTTCAGCCAGCGGGAGGCCGAAGCCATTCCTCTCTACGAACAGGCCATCAGTGACTATGAAGCCCTGACGCCAGCCAATGAGGAAACCGCCGCACAATTGCGCAACAACCTCGCCATGATTTACAAGGGCCTCGGCAAGTTTGCCCTGGCCGAGCAGCATTATCTGCGCGCCCTGGAAACCCTGGAGGCCAAACGCGGCCGCGAGACCGAAGAAGTCGCCTCCGTTTACAACAACCTCGGCAGCCTCTACTACACCGCCGGCTTTCCGGATCAGGCCAAGGAGATGTTCACCGAAGCCCTGCAGATCCGCACCAAGCTGCTGGGTCCGGACCATCCGGATGTGGCCCAGTCCCACTGCAACCTGGCCACCTCCAATCATGAACTCGGCGACAATGCCGCTTCGATTCGCGACTTCGAGCAAAGTCTGCGCATTCTGGAGCTGCATCTGGCGGATGAAGCGGTGAGCTATGAAGCGGTGAGCCTGGACTACATCGCCCTCCTGGAAAACCAGGGTGAGGATAAAAAGGCGACGGCGGCCCGCAAACGCCTCGACAAGATGCTGGCCACCCTGGACTGAGTCCGCAGCGGCTCAGGAAAGATCCCCGCGTTTCTCTTCTGGCACTCACGTGCTTTCTGGTGCGTAATGGCTCTGCCATGAGAGCCACCGCCCTTTGCCTCGCCCTGTTTGTCAGCGCCCTTTGCCTAACCACCTTTACCGGATGTGCACGCCGGGATGTCCTGGTGATCGGCATGGATGCCACCTACCCTCCCTTCGAATTCAAGGACCCGCAGGGCAAAGTCAGCGGCATCAGCGTTGCCATCGGCGATGAAATCGGCAAGACGCTGGGCAAAAAAGTGGAGTACAAAAACATGGGCTTTGATGGCCTCATCCCTGCCCTGCAAAGCGGCCAGATTGACCTCATCATCTCCTCCGTCACCGCCAGTCCTGAGCGACGGAAGACCATCGATTTTTCAGACCCCTACGTCAAAACCGGGCTCTCCATTCTGGTGGCCAAAGACTCCCCTGTGAAAACGGCTGCGGACCTCCGCTCCCCCGGCCGCAAGCTGGCCGTGCGTCTGGCCACCACCGGCGAACAATGGTGCCGCGCTGAATTACCCGACGCCCAAAAAGTCTCGCTGGACACAGACGCCGCCTGCGTGCTGGAGGTCGTCAATGGCACCGTGGATGCCTGGGTGTATGACCAGGTCTCTGTCATGAATTATCACGCGCAGCACCCGGATCGCACCCGCGCCCTGCTGGCCCCGCTGCGGGAGGAATCCTGGGCCGTCGGCCTGAAAAAAGGACGCGAAGATCTGAAGGCCCAGGTGAATGAGACCATCGCCCGGATGAAAAAGGAAGGCGTCTTTGCCAAACTGGCGGATCAATACCTGGCCAAGGAACGCAGCCTGATGAAAGCCCAAGGCCTGCCTTTTGTGTTTGAGTAAATCAAAAACCGTCCCCCTGCCCGGGTTCCACGACTTCGTTCATCGCTGAACAAATTGGGCCTTCTTTTGCGTTAGTTTCCGGGATGATCATTGACTGTCACAATCATGTCGGCGTGGACGTGCTGTTTTATCTGCATGGCGACTTCCCCTATGCGCAGCATCTGGTGGCGATGGTGGAGGAAGGCGGAGCGCTGGGGGTGGATCGCTGGATCGTCTTCCCCTTCGTCAGCCACATGGCCCTGGATACCAGCGGCTTCCTCACCAACGAGATTCGCGAGGGCGGCATGCAGCTCACCCAGGTCCCCTATGCCCTGGAGAACCGCCGCCTGCTGAAGGAGATCTATGATCTCTTCCCCGAATACGCCCCGCGCCTGCTGCCCTTCATCATGGTGGACCCCATGCGCAATCCCGCAGCCCAGGCCGAGGAACTGCGCCGCCTGCGCAAGGACTACCCGTTTTACGGCATCAAGATGCAGACCACCATCCTGCAATCCGACATCAAGCACCTGCGGGACCGTGGCAAAGTCTTCCTGGAACTCGCCGAGGAATGGGACCTCCCCCTGCTCATCCACTCCAGCGTCGCCGAGAGCGACCTCTGGGCGCAGGCCAGCGACATTCTGGACATCGCGGAAGAGAATCCCCAGGTGCGCTTTTGCCTGGCTCACTCCTGCCGTTATGACAAGGAATGCCTGGACCGGGTGAATGTGCTGCCTAACACTTGGTTCGACAATTCGGCCCACTGCATCCACTGCGAAGGTGCCGTGAATGACATGCCCTTCATCGCCCCGCGCCACCGCCGGTTTGACAGCGACTACGCGGACCCCGCCCGTGTCATCGCCGACCTCGCCGCCGCCTACCCCACCAAGTTCATGTGGGGCAGTGACTCGCCCTTTTACAGCTACGCGGCGGAGATCAACCACGAGATTGTCCGCCTCATCTGCACCTATGAAAAGGAAGTGAAGGCCCTGAAAAAGAATCCGCCCGAAGTCGTGCAAAGGATTGCCGAAACAAACACCCGCGCTTACCTGAAGCTGAAAGATGAAAGCATTCTCGCTTGAAGGACATCGCGCCCTCGTCACAGGCTCCTCACAGGGCATCGGTCTGGCCATCGGCCAAGCCCTCCATGAAGCCGGAGCCGCCGTGGTGCATCACGGCCTCCAGGAGCGACCGGACGACCTGCACGATGCCGCTGGCTATGTGAAAGCAGACCTGCTCGATCCTGAAGGTGCCCAGCTTCTCATGGATTCTGCCGGTGATGTGGACCTCCTGGTCTGCAATGCGGGCAGCTTCTTTGATCTGCCCGTGCTGGAGATGACCCGGGAACTGTGGGACCGCACCTTCCAGCTCAATGTCACCTCCACCTTCTTTCTCGTCCAGGCCTTTGCCCGCCAGTGTGTGGCCCGGGGAGTGCCCGGCAGCATCGTCATCACCTCCTCCACCAATGGTTTCCAAGCGGAGGCTGACTCCTGCGCCTACGATGCCAGCAAGGGCGCACTGGTCATGCTCACCCGCACCCTCGCCGTTTCCCTGGCCCCCATGCAGATCCGCGTCAATGGCATCGCCCCTGGTCTCATTCGCACGCCCCTGACCTCCGCCTGGATGGAACCCCGCGCGCAGGACCTGCTGCGTCACTACGAGAAAAAGATCCTGCTCGGTGAGGTCGGCAAACCCGAAGATTGCGCCGGTGCCGTGGTGTTTCTGTGCTCCCAGGCCGGGCGTTATCTCACAGGGGAAATCATCACCATTGATGGCGGCCTCACCGTGGGCCAGATCGGCAAGATGTAAGCCAGCGGAGAACGCACGTTTCCTCCTGCGCAGCCTTGCCATTGCATGGGCTGCGTTCCACGTTGCCCGCCTGCTGCCCTTCCATGCGCCTTCATTCCATCACCGTTCGCAACTACCGCCGCCACAAAGAGCTGCGGGTGGATCTGGACCCGGCGCGCACCCTCATCGGCGGCCCGAATGAATCCGGCAAAAGCACACTGGTGGAGGCTGCTCACCGGGCCTTGTTTTTAAAGGCGAAGGGCAATAGCAAAGAGCATCGTGAAATGCTTTCGCTCACCCATGGCGGCAAACCCGAAGTGGAGGTGGAGTTTGAAGTCGGGGGCAGCCGCTACACTTTGAGCAAAAGCTTCAAAGGCACAGGCGGCATCACTCGCCTCATGCAGGCCAGTGGCAAGACGTGGCAGGGGGATGAAGCTGAAGAACATCTGTCCGTACTTCTCAAAGCCAGTGGCACAGGACGCAGACTCGCGGAGCAATGGAACCATCTCTGGGTATGGCAAGGCAGCTCTTCGAGAGACCCGCTCGCCCAGGCAAATGCCGAACGGGAAACTCTCGTGCAGCGCCTTCAGTCCCATGGCGGCGCAGCCGTGATCCAGTCGGCACTGGATACCCGCGTGGCCGAATATTTCGCCAGCCTCATCAAAGAGCTCTTTCAAAACGCGGGCGAACCCCGAAAGAATTCAGAATATGGTCAGGCCCTTCAGGCCGAGACCGAAGCTGCGGAGGCAGAAGCCCAGGCAAGGAGCATCCTGCAAAACCTTCAGCACGCCATTGCCCAGCATGAACGGGCCAGCACCCAGATCACCGAGGCAGACAACGCCCTGAATCACCAGGAGGCGGAGCGGGTTGCCCTCGACCAACGCAGCGCCGAAATCACCCGCCTACGTCTGCTGGAGCAAGACCAGCTCCGCGCAGTCAATGAAGCCATCCGGCTCCATGAATCCAGACTCAACGCCGAACAAAAAGTATCGGAATTCAGACGGACCTTGGAGAGCCAACGAGCCAGCCTGGCTCCCCAGAATGAAAAGCTGGGCACCCTCAAACAAGCCAGCCTTTCCTCACGGCAGGCACTGGATGAAACCGAAGACACTCTCCGTCGCGCTGAGCAAACACTGCAAGAGGCGCGTGCGCAGCAGGATCTCGCCCAAGCTCACGCCAGCTTTCAGGAGAAAACCCGGCTGCAAGATCGCCTTCAAGCACGCGCCAAACAAATCCAGGATCTGCTGGACCAGCGAACTTCCATAGAACAACAGATCGAGCGCCTGCCCAAGGTGGATGCGGCCGCGCTGCGCCAGCTTCAGGGGCTGGAACGTGCGCATGACAAAGCCCAGGCGGTTCTGGCCAGCGTGGCCACCGAGATTGAAGTTCTGTCCTCCCCGCACCCCGTTCAGGCAGGCACGGAAACACTTACAAACGGGCAGCGCCTCACCCTCACGGAGGAGACTGAACTGGCCGTGGGCGAAACCCGGCTGCGCATCCGCCCAGGTGGCGGCACCTCCCTGGCCGAAGCCCGCCAGCAGGAACAAGAAACACTGCGCCAGTTGCACGAAGCACTTGCCAAATTCGGGGTCCAAACACTCACCGAAGCCAGCGCCGCTCAGGCAGGGCGTGAGCACTTGCAGACCGAATGGAAGACCGTGACGGCCGAACTCAAAGGGCTGGATTACGAAAAGCTGGCCGCCGAACTGACTGCTGCCGAACGCGAACTCACCGCCGCAAAAGCCGAGGTGGAGAGACGGCATGCCACCGACTCGCCAGCCCCGCTGGATCTGGTGGCCACCAAACGAATCCTCGCTGAAGCCGAGGCACACCAGCAAACCTGCCGCAGGCAGCTGGAGGCCCAGCAGTCCGCACTCAAAAAGGCTGATGCAGCCCTCACCCAGCAGATAGAATCCATGCGGGCGTTGGAGACAGAAATCACCCAGGTGGAGACACGTCTCTCCATGCTGATCGAGCATGAAGGCGATGACCACACCCGGGCCCAATCTTTAGCTCACGCACAGATTCTCAAGACCACGGCTGAGGCCCAGATCACCGCCACCCGTCAGGCCCTGGCCCAACATCAGCCCGAACATTTGGAGGCTGACCAGGCGCGCTTTGAGCGGGCGTGGAAGCTTCAGAGCGATAAGAAAATGCAGGCACATGAGATGCGGATTTCCGCCGCCGCTCTTCTCCGCAGCGATGGCAGCAGCGACCCAGCCGCAGCCCTCGCCCTGGCCGAAGCACGTGCGCAGATGGCACAGGCCCATCGGGAAGCAGCCGAACGTCATGCGCGCGCCGTCAAACACATCCATGACCTCCTGCTGGAGGAGCAGCAGACCCTGGCAGATCAGTTCACCCGCCCCTTGGCAGAGCGTGTGACGGGGTACTTGCAGCGTCTGTTCGGCACAGATGTGCAGGTGAATGTCACGCTGCAGGAAAACCAGTTTCAGGGCCTCACTCTCAGCCGGGCCAGCCAGGGGGCGTTCTCGTTTGAAAGCCTCAGCGAGGGTGCTCGTGAACAGGTGGCCGCAGCCTTCCGTCTGGCCTTGGCGGAAATCCTGGCCGAATCCCACGACGGCTGCCTTCCCGTGGTTTTCGACGATGCCTTCGCCCACTCCGATCCCGAGCGCGTGCAGAACCTCCAGCGCATGCTGGATCTTGCCGCCACCCGCGGCCTTCAGATCATCCTCCTCACCTGTACCCCCGCTGACTATGCCCAGATGGGAGCGCACGAGGTACGCCTCGTGCCATCGTTTTCGTGACACCCACCCCACCTCATGCCATCCGTAGCCATGTCTTCGGCTGAGTCCCCTGCCATCACCACCTGCCCTATCCTGCACAGGGATCGCTTCATCGTGATCGTGAACAAACCTGCCGGTGTTCTCTCCCATCCCAATACCGCCCGCAGCACGGAGCAGGCCGCCTTCGAAGGACGGTATGACCTGGATCAGAAATGCTTCGACTCCCCTGCGGGAAAAGTCTGGCTGATTCACCGCCTGGACCAGGATACCTCAGGCGTCCTGCTGGCGGCGCTGGATGAAAAGACGGCGGAGAAATGCCGCGCCCTCTTTGATGAAGACGCCGTGCAGAAACAGTACCTCACCCTGGTGCGTGGAAACCCCGGCCCAGAAGGCACCTGGCTGGACAACCTGACCACCATCCGAGAAAAAGGACGCGTACGCACCGCAGTCATCAAAGGCAGGCTGCCCAATGCCGAACTGGACTTCCGCACCCTGGCGCATCATGCCACAGAAAAAGTCTCCCTGCTGGACATCACCCTCATCACCGGCAAGACCCACCAGATCCGGGTCCAGGCCTCTTCACGTCAGCATCATTTGTTAGGCGATGACGTGTACGGCCACTTCGAACTGAACCGGAAGGTGAAGAAGGACCTGGGACTGAAACGCCTCTTCCTGCATGCGCATCGGCTGACGCTCAAACATCCGGCCAGTGGCCAGAGATTAAGCGTGGAGGCACCTCTGGCGGAAGACCTCGCCAAAGTGCTGAGCCGTCTTGGAATGACACCCGTTTAAACCAGCCCGGCACGACGACGGCGCAGCAGCAGACAAAAGCCCGCACACAGCAGTAATGCCATGCGACCCGGCTCCGGCACGACCACAATGACGCCGTGGGAAAGAAAGGCATCCATGTTATAGTACAGGCCGGTGGTGACGGAGTTCAGATCCGGCAGATCGAGATCAAAGGAGGCGTTTTCCAGGTCGCCGCCGGTTCGCAATGTCCCCAGGCTGCCGTAAGTAAAATTGGTGATGGTGAGGCTGGACCAGTCCAGCAAATCGTAAGCGTGGCCATAGGCGGGCAAATAGCCGTCGGCAAAGGCCACCTGTACCGAACCAGCTTCGCTCAGATTCAAAGCACCCAGGACATCCAACCGGTCATTGCGGCCCGCCACACGGTTGCCCGCAGTGCCGATGTAGCCCGTATTGATACCGCTGCCGCCTTGCAGGGTCAGGGTGTCGCTGGCGTAGCCATTGCCCGCCAGCTCCAGCACACTGCCGGTAGAGGATGCCGTCAGCGTCAGTGCCCCGGTCCTCAGGACACCGATGCCGTGGTTCACCAGCGAGCCGTCTCCACCCGGCGACAAACGCCCGTTGACTGTCACGGCGCCGGAAAGCGATCCATTGCCGCCCAAAGTCGCACCCGCCGCCACATTCACAGTCCCAGTCCCTGTGGCAGATCCACTGCCATTGGCCACCAGCAGAGTGCCTGCGGTCACAATCGTGCCACCGGAGTAACTGTTGCTGCCCGAGAGCACCAGCGTGCCGCTGCCGGTTTTGTTCAACCCTGCCGTCCCTGCCAGGGTGGACTGGACTTCGGAGGCACCCGTTGTCACCTCAATGGCTGGCGCTGCACCTGCCAGAGTGAGGGTGCCGGAAGTGATCAGATACCCGCTGGTCTGGATCGAAAGATCATTCACCGTCACCGTGCCATTGACCGTCACTGTGCCTGCCGTTCCGGCAAAGGCCGCATCGTCATAGGGACTGTTGACCCAGTAGGTGGGCAGGCCACCGCCGGCCGTGCTGCTCTGCTCGCCACGCCAGGAGCGATTGGTCTGGGACGATTCCCACACACCGCTGCCCCCTGTGGCGGCAGTCGTGTTTCCATCGGCGTCCCAGTAGCCCACAGGCACCTGCATGACACGCACATAGTCCACCTCGAAAGACTGACCTGCCACCGTCACCGGATCCAGCCGCAGGCGCATGTTTGCCCCGCTGATCCAGGTGCTCTCCTTGGAGAAATCCAAGGTGTAAACATGGTAGCCTCCATCCTGACTGCCCAAATCCACCCGTTGAGCGCCAACGAACGAACCATTGTTTGCCCAAAAGAACTCAGCAAAGGAACCGGTGGCCTTCATCCGTATCTCCACCAGCCCCCACGTAGCCCCGTTGAAGCTCATGCCCTGGTTCAGAACCGCGTCTCCAGAGCCAGTACCGGAGATCACTCCGCCGGAAACCGTCAGCCCAGTGAGGTTGCTTCCCGTCCACGTGCTCCCGCTGGCACTGGGGCCATTAAAATCTCCATCGGCATCCCACTCACCCAGACCCAGAGTCTGCATGCGGTCAGCCATGAAGTAGTCGAGTTCAAAGGTATAAGGCGTGCCTGCGGTGACGCTGCCCACCGGATCTATGCGGTAGCCTGAACCTGTCGGGTTTGGGTTGGCGGGATCTCCACGGGCCTCAAGAAAGGCCGCAGCATTGGCACCTCCATTGAATGACTGGCCACCCACCGCACTGTTTTCCCAAATCTGGGGTGCCGAACTGCTGCGATAACGCAGCCGTGCCCAGTTAAATGTAGCGAAGTCAAACGTACCAGCGGGACTGTTCAGGATGATCATGGGATCACTGGCCGCCCCCGTGTAAGTGAACGTGCTCACTCCCCCGGCATTCGTTTCGGCCGGGGCCACACCGCCCCCATAGTTTACCGGTGCCATGCCCGTGCCATTGAGGTCGCGTACAATGACCGTGTTGCTGATGTTCAGGTCCTTAAACAAGGCCGGTGCAGATTCCAAAGCGCCGCCGCAGGCAAGCCACAGCGCCAACAGCACCCAACCCTGACGATTAAAAAAGAGAGAACCCCAGCTTCGGCAAACCATGATAAAAAGAACAGAACGCTTGAAACAAAACGTCACCAGCCCAGGAGTTCTGGCGGCCAAATTCATCCAGGGTTACGACAGCTTGCGCTTGAAGTCCTCATAGCCAAAACGGCGGATCACGCGCACTTCGCCCACAGCAGGATCATACAGATCAATGTCCGGATGAGGCACACCGTTGAAAGTGCTCGTCTTCACCATCGTGTAATGGGCCATGTCCGTGAAGACCAGCTTTTGGCCTAACTGCAAAGGTTCGGCAAAACTGTATTCATTGATCACGTCGCCAGCCAGACAGGTCAGGCCGCCCAGGCGGTAATGATGCGGCAGCACACCGGGAAGCTCAGCCCCCAGAATGTGCGGGCGATACGGCATCTCCAGCGTATCCGGCATGTGGGCCGTGGCGGAGGTATCCAGAATGGCGGTGGGAATATCTGTCGGCACGATGTCCTGTACGCTCGCGATGAGGTAGCCCGTGTTTAGAGCCACGGCCTCGCCGGGTTCCAAGTACACTTCTTTGCCCCAGCGCTCGCGGAAGCTGCGGATCACGCGCACCAGGCGCTCCACATCATACCCGTTGCGGGTGATGTGGTGGCCGCCGCCCATGTTCACCCATTTCACCTGGGCCAGCAGCTTGGGAAACCGGCGCTCGACCGCCGCAAGGGTACGCTCCAGCACGTCCGAATCCTGCTCGCAAAGAGCATGAAAATGCAGACCTTCCAGGCCGCTGAGATCTTCGTTCTCAATGCTTTCATCCCGTGTGCCCAGACGGCAGCTTGGCGAGCACGGATCATACAGGCTCACTTCCACTTCACTGTGCTCCGGGTTCACCCGGATGCCTGGGCTGGGCGCGTGCAGTCCCGCCGCACGGGCCGCATCCAGCATCGGACGGAAACGCCGCCACTGGCCCGGCGAATTAAAGCTGATGTGATGCGCGATGGGGATGATCTCCCGCATCTCGGCGTCCTTAAAGGCAGGCGCATAGACATGCAGCTCTTTGCGAAATTCTTCGTGACCCAGCAACGCCTCATGAATGCCGCTGGCGCAGCAGCCATGCAGATACTGGCGCACCAGATCGAAGGTGGAAAACATGGAAAACCCCTTCAGCGCCAGCAGGATGCGGGCACCGGAACGCTGCTGCACATCGGCCAGCTTTTCCAGGTTTCGTTTCAGCAGGCCCAGATCCACGACATAAGCGGGCGTCTCCACACTGGAGACATCAAAGGCTGGAGCAGGCTGCTCAAAGACATGCGGAGGGGTTGGGGCCATAGTCGCTGCTTTTTTAGAGAGATGCAGCGCCTGTGCCAGTGATAGTTTGCACACACCACTTGCACGAAGGCGGCGGCCCATGATAAACCGGGATCTGTCATGCAAAAAATCACGTTCTGTCTTTGCCTCGCCACTCTCGGCTGCCTGTCTGCCCAGGTGCAGGCGGCTCCGCGCGCCTGGACAGACGACAACGGCCGGAAGGTCGAGGCCGAATTTGCCGGCATGCAGGGAGACAGCGTCCTGCTCCGCGTCTCCGCAGACAAAACCATTCCTTTCCCCCTGGCACGGCTGAGCGCAGAGGACCAAGCCTTTGTCAAAGCGCAGACCGCCAGCCCAGCGACAACCTCGCCCGCACTGCCCGCAGATCCGAAACGGCTGCCGATCGAGCAACGCACCTGGCCTCAGAACGTGGAGGTGCCCGCACGCTCCGTCGAAATCAGCGTGATCTCCGAAAGCGTGGCCGAACGCAAATACGTCTATCAATCGGAGGCTTTCGAATTCACCTCCCAGGCCAAACTCGCCGGCAGCGTGATGAAGGAAGTCGCCCGTACTTTCGAGGCCACCCGCTCCCTGGTGGAGGCCCTGCCCTGGGGCATCGTCTGCCGCCCGCCCGAGGGCATGCCCCGCTTCAAGGCCGCCCTCTTTGAATCCCGCCAGGACTACATCGAGGCTGGCGGCCCGGAAAACTCCGGCGGCGTTTACAGCACCGGGGACAAGGTCTTCAAAATCCCCTTCCCCAGCCTTGGCATGGAAAAGCGCGGCCAGACCTATTTCAAAAACGACAACTATAGCAACGGCACGCTGGTGCATGAGATCACCCACCAGCTCATGGATGAATACCTCGGCTTCCTGCCCACCTGGGTTGTCGAAGGCACGGCGGAGTACACCGAAATGCTCCCTTACAAATCCGGCACCTTCCGCGCAGACGCCCATAAAAGCGGCATGAAGGAAGACGCCACCGTGTGGGAGAAACAGGAAGGCTTCCCTCCCGACCTGGGCAAGCTGGAAGAGCACATGAGCATGACCCGGGACCAGTGGCTCGCCGCCTGCAGTTCCCCGGTCAAGATGCGTGAAATGTACCACCGTTCCCAGCTCCTGGTCTATTACTTCTGCCACCTGGATGGCGACAAAAAAGGCACCCGTTTCATCCGCTTCATGGAAGCCGTCCACGGCGAAGTCACCGCCATGCGCGCCTTCTTTGCCGACCCCCGTGTCAAGCGCATGGACGGCGGCCGCTTCAGCTACCCGCGCGAGCTCACGCCGCCGGACATGAGCGACACCGCCCCGCTGAAGCACCTGCCCATCCTCCTGGATGAACGGCCCTATGCCAAACTGGCCGCCGAGATCATCGCCGGATTCAAGGACATCGGCATCAAGGTGCGTGTGGAGTAATGCCGCCCTGGCTCAATGATGTCCAGGCTTGCGCTTGTGAATGCAGATGGAGTTGCCGTCCGGATCCGAGATCAGCGCCATGTGGCAGACCGGAGATTCATAAGGGCCAAAGTAAGGCTCTACCCCCTTGTCTTTCAGCCACTTCAGGGACTCCTCAAAGTCCTCCACCTCCAGCGCCACACCACCGCCATCCTTGCTCGGTTTCCACATCTCACCGCCAATGGTGATGGCCAGCGTATGCGGCCCAATTTCATACTCCACCCAGGTTGGCTCCTGCCCTTCCTCGGCAAAGGTCGAGGCCGTTTTCAGATTCAGCACGTTTTCATAAAACGCACGAGCCCGGTCCATGTCCGTGACGCTGTAACCGGTAAAAGCAAATTCGGTGATTTTGAGCATGGTGTGATGGGTGGGTTAAACCGTTTGAAGCTTCGCAGCAAAACTTGTTAGTGGCCGTATCTCATCTGTTTTTGATGTAACGCATCTCATGCAACGTGCAGCCAGAGAAGGTCTCTGTCTTCACCGTGTCATCTGGCCGAAAGCCCAACGCTTCATAAAACAGCCTGGCGGCCAGGTTTTCCCTCAGCACCCAAAGGCTGATCCGCTCAAAACCCCGTTCCCTCGCAGACGTCAGCGCCGCTCCCATCAGCTCCCTGCCCAGGCCCCGCCGCCACTTAGCAGGATCCAGGTAAATCGAAGTCACCTCTGCACAGGCACTGTCTGCATCCGCATCTCGCGATGCCCTGACATGACAAAACCCGGCCACCACCTCATCTCTCATCCCCACCCAGAGAACATCTCCTTCCTTCCCACAGCATCCCCGCCAAACGGCCTCCCGCTGCTCCACATTAATCTGGTCCAGATACTCATCCGGCAGAATTCCCCGGTAGGCCACCTGCCAAGAGGCCACTTGGATCTCCGCGATTCTCCGAGCATCCTCAAGGGTGGCGAGACGAATCATGGAGGTGCGTTACAGAGTGAAAGGGGGGAAGATGTAAAGGTGACTTCCAGAAGAGTTGGGGTCGGTTTTTTTATAAAGCACTCTCGACCATGGCACCCGCTTTATACCCACAGTTTGCGCAAAACGAAGCCTCGACCGTTCTGAAAAGATGACCACATTGCGTGCATTCAGAACCATAAATCGAAAGACGATGATGCCAAAGCGCATCGGGATCGGTCTCTGTGAAACCAGTGATCTCAAAATATCGTTCACAGGCGTCATGGTGAAGAGTATCAAAAGCCTCCCGCAGTCCCACTCCGGTCTCAGTGCGGTAGGCTTTTATGCGCTCAATATCCTTTTTCAACAAAGGCTCCAATTCCTCCCACTCATCCTCAGTGAGCATCGGAACAGGAATTTTACAGCGCCAGCAGAAGTAGGTTTTTGGCATGATGAATGGTCCTCCAATCTGTAGGCAATATTCAAACCGAACTTGGCTTATCTCGTCAATCAATCCCATCACTCGGAGAGTGATGAATGCTGTACGCAAAAAAGCTCCGAGGTCACCCTCGGAGCTTTGAATGTTAAACTTGGACTGACCGACGCTTACGCCGCCTTGCCCACTGCGGCCACGATCTTCTGCGCAGCATCGGTGAGGCCTTCAGCACTGGTGATGGCCAAGCCGCTGCCAGCGAGTGTCGCCTTGCCGGCTTCCACATTGTTGCCTTCCAGACGGACGACGAGAGGGATGTTCAGGCTGACTTCCTGCGCCGCAGCGATGATGCCGTGGGCGATGATGTCGCAGTCCATGATGCCACCAAAGATGTTCACCAGGATGCCCTTCACATTCGGGTCGCCCAGGATGATTTTGAAGGCTGCTGTCACCTGCTCTTTCGTGGCGCCACCGCCCACGTCGAGGAAGTTGGCAGGCTCACCCCCGTGCAGCTTGATGATGTCCATCGTGCTCATGGCCAGACCGGCACCATTGACGAGACAGGCGATGTTGCCATCCAGACCGATGTAGCTCAGGCCGAACTCGCTCGCGGCGACTTCACGCGGGTCTTCTTCGGTCGTGTCACGCATGGCGACGACGTCCTTCTGACGGTAGAGGGCGTTGTCGTCGAAGTTGAACTTCGCATCCAGGGCCACGACCTGACCGTCGGTGGTGATGGCCAGCGGGTTCACTTCTACCAGGGAGCAATCGCTCTTGATGTAAAGGTTCCACAGAGCGGTGACCAGCTTCACCGTCTGGTTGGCCTGAGGACCTTTGAGGCCCAGAGAGGCGGCGATCTTGCGAGCCTGGTAGCTCTGCAGTCCGAGGGTCGGGTGGACGAATTCCTTGACGATTTTCTCCGGGGTCTTCTCGGCCACTTCTTCGATGTTCATGCCGCCTTCCGTGCTGGCGATGAGGGCGTGGCTGCTGCTCTGGCGATCAAACAGAATGGCGAAGTAATGCTCCTTGGCGATGTCCACCGACTTGGCGATGAGCACCTTGCTCACCAGCTTGCCTTCCGGCCCGGTCTGGTGGGTGACGAGGGTCTGGCCCAGCATTTTGCCAGCAATGTCCTGCGCCTCAGCCGCCGTGTTGATCACGTGCACGCCACCTTTGAAACCGTTTTTGAAGGTGCCTTTGCCACGGCCACCTGCGTGGACCTGGGCCTTCACCACGAGGCCAGCGCCACCCAGTTCTTGGGCAATTTTGCCAGCTTCTTCAGCCGTGGAGGCAACTTTGCCAGGAGGTGTGGCGACACCGAATTTCTCAAACAGTTCTTTGGCCTGGTATTCGTGGATGTTCATGGAGCGAAAGTGGGGGAGATAGCTGCACGTCCCGGGGCTGGGACGGGCGAGCATAGGAGGCAGAGGCCGGAGGTCAAGGGGCGGACGGGCAAAACTCTCGCCTTTCCATCATTCCTTTTCCCTGTCACCTCTGGTCATTCCGGCTGACCAGCCAACCAGCCCCTTCCGTTTCGTTTACACGCCATGACTTTCCCTCTGCGTCTGGCGCTCACCCTTTTCACGGCCACCCTCGGTGTTTCAGCCGCCGGGCCGCTGTTTGAAACGGTGTGTCTCTTCCCCGTCACCCCGGCCAATAAGCCGAACTACCGCATCCCCGGCATCCTCCAGGCACCGAATGGCGATCTCCTGGTCATCGCCGAACGCCGCAACGATGGTCCCGGAGACATCGGCAATCACGACATCGTGATGAAGCGCAGCCATGACCAAGGCAAAACCTGGAGCACTGAACAGACGATCTTTGACGATGAAAACCGCGTCTGCACAGACCTCACCCTGGGCCGCGATCGCCAGGACAAGCTGTGGCTCTTTTTCCTGCGGGATAAAAAGCGCTACTGCCACTTCACCAGCACCGACAACGGCCAGACCTGGCAAGGCCCTGTGGACATTCATGCGCAAGTCACCCGCCCCGAATGGGATGCCCTGAAGGGCAAAGCCGCCGAAGAAGAGCCCGCCAACCCCAAAGGCCGCATGGCCCTGTGGGAAAAGAACTGGGACCAACGCTACGGCTGCGGCCCCGGCAAGGCCATCGTCCAGCTCGCCTCCGGTCGCATCGTCGTCCCAGCCCGTCACCGGGAAGACTCCGGCAAAGGCCGCCTGCGTAGCTATGCTCACACCTTTTACAGCGATGACCAGGGAGCGACCTGGAAGCTGGGTGGCAACATCGGCATGAACACCAGCGAGTGCCAGCTCATGGAACTGGCCGATGGGCGGCTCAGGGTCATCTCCCGCAATGAAAACTCCGCCGACTCACCGGACAATCTGCGGCACCTCACCGCCATCAGTTCCGATGGCGGCGAAAGCTGGGGACCGCTGAGCCGGGCGGAGGAACTCATCACCCCGCGCTGTCACGGCAGTGTGGAGCGCCTGACACTGGCTGGCACTCACGATAAAAATCGCCTGCTCTTCTCCAGTCCCGCCTCGCCCTTCCGGCAAAAGGAGCATCCCTATGGCCGCTACAATCTCACCGTTCGCCTGAGCTATGATGAAGGCGAAACCTGGACCGCAGGCCGCACCCTCTGGCCCCACCCAGGATCCTATTCCGACATGGTGGTGCTGCCAGACCTCAGCATCGGCTGCATCTACGAACGTGGCGAAAAAGGCAGCACCCACTACTGGGATGAACTGCACTTCGCCCGCTTCAATCTGGAGTGGCTTACCTTTGGCCGGGACACGGTGAAGTGAGCCCGCCCAGGACTCAGGGAATCTTCACCACTCCCACCGTCGTGTTGTCCTGACGGTCATAGTTGATCCGCCGGATGGCAAAGATGATGGCATCCGCGATCTTGTCCGCCGTGGTGTTCTGACCAAAGTGAAGCAATTCCTCCAGAGCCTTGGAAGTAAGCGTAAAAATGCCGTCGCTGGCCGCGATGACGATATCATCCGACAGCAGCTTGATCGGATCCGCCGCGAAATCAATGAGCGCCATCGGCAGGCCCATCACCGCACTCTGCAGCGTGTGCCGGTCCGGGTGATGCGCCGCCTCCTCCTCCGTCATCGTTCCGGCACGCACGCGCTCTTCGAGGAGAGGTGTCAGTGAGTGGTCTGCATTCAGCCGGGTCAAAAGCCCCCGACGGTAAAGGAACAGGGGCGAATCCCCCACACTGATCCATTGAACCTCCTGGTTGCTGACCAGGACGGAGAGCATCGTCGTGCCCATCGGTGGTGCCACGGAGGGCATACGGTCCGTGATGTAGCCCAGCGTTTCATTGGCCGTATCCAGCGCCGTGCGCAGGCGCCAGCTCGCATCTCCGGGCTGTTCATGAAAGGCCCGCACAAAAGCATTCACCGCCAGGTAGCTGGCCACGCTGCCGCCAGCATGAGCCCCCAGACCGTCGCCCACGACGAGCAGCAGCTTTTGCAAGGGCTCCTCCGTCATTTCTGCCGCATCGGCAAAGGCATAGTAGTCCTCCTGGTTATCCCGCCGCCCTTTGTACTGGCGCGCGGCAAAGTCCTGCTCCTGCACAAAAGCAGGCGCGGTAGGTGGCATGAAAATGGGCAGTGGGACAGGAGCGGTCACTCAGCGTAAAACTTAAAGATCGTGGTGTGCAGATAGGGCTCGCCAGGGCGCACAACGGCACTGGGGAACTGAGGCTTGTTCGGGCTGTCCGGGTACTTTTGGGTCTCCAGACAGAATCCATGGCGGGCCTCATACACATGCCCCGCCTTGCCCTTCACACCTTTCAGATGATTGCCGGTGTAGAGCTGCACAGCAGGGTCGCTCGTGCGCACCTCCATCACGCGGCCGCTTTTCGGGTCCTTGGCCCGCGCTGCCAGCTTGATCCCCGAACCCGGCAGCACATAATTGTGGTCGTACCCTTTGCCCTGGATCAGCGGCTTGAAGTTTGCCCCGATGCGCTCGCCGATGAGGTGCGGTGTCGTAAAATCCAGCGCCGTGCCCACGAGGCTCACGATCTCCCCCGTGGGAATGAGGGCATCATCCGTCGCAGTAAAGGTTTCCGCCGGGATGGTCAGCTCATGCCCCAAAATATCCCCGCTGCCTTCCCCCGCGAGATTGAAGTAGCTGTGGTTCGTCAGATTCACCACCGTCGACTTGTCCGTCGTCGCCCGGTATTCGATCTTCAGTTCCTGCCCAGCCGTGACAGTGTAGGTCACCGTACAGTCCAGCTTTCCAGGGAATCCCTCTTCGCCATCGGCACTCGTGTAGCTCAGTTCCACCGCCGCCTGATCTTCCAGCACCCGGGCCTTCCAGACCTTTTTGTCAAAGGCATCCTTGCCACCATGGATGTGGTTCTTACCCGAATTCGCCGTGACCTCATGCTGCACGCCATCAATCTGGAACGAGGCCCCGCCAATCCGGTTCGCATAGCGCCCCGTGATGCAGCCAAAGTGCGGATGCTTGCCCAGATACGGTTCCAGTGCGTCAAAGCCCAGAACCACATCCGCCACCACGCCTTTTTTGTCCGGCACCTTCACGGCGACGATGATGCCCCCGTAATTGGTGACCTGCACCTCCAGCCCCGCACCACGGCTCAGGGTGAAAAGTTGCACCTCTTCACCATCGGCTGTTTTGCCCCAGGACGCGGAGACGACGTGGGCAGCAACGGACGAGGATGAGGTCATGAGGGCAAAAACAGCAGCGAAAAGGACGCAGCGAAACATGAGGCAGGATGGTTCTAACCATCCAATGTGGCTGCTACCGCCCGACTGCGCAAGACTCGAATTACCCGGAGGTTAGGCCTAAAGACCTTACCTTCAACTCCATCGGCTGCGCCGACGCAGCAGCAGCGCCAGCCCCGACATGCCGATCAGCATTGCCCCGCCGGGCTCAGGAATCGGTGCACAATCCCCCGTCAGGGTCACATTGTCCAGATACAGCGCACCACCCGTGCCACCCCATGCATACAGTTCCACGTTGAAGGTTTCGCCACTGTATTCCACTCCGGAAGGCAGCTCGGCACTGCCATTGGCAAAATCAAAGTCCAGCGTCGTCCAGCCAGAAGCGCTGGCAATGCTGACCGGACCGGAATTCCGCTGCTGGATCGTCCCCGTCGCATCTTCCCAAAAAATGGAGGCCATGATCGTGTCTGGCGAATACGCGTAGGGCCGCTTCACATCCACCGACAGCCCACTGATCGTACCCTGGCTTGTCGCCGAGGCCTGCACTTCAAACGCCAGCGTCTTCGGCCATTGCCAGAGTCCGCTGCGGTTCAGATACACGGCCGAATCATACTGGTTCCGGTCCCAGCCCGAGTAGGTGCGGAAAGCGCTGCCATCCGGCCCGCCAGAACTGCGCAGCCCTTCATTCAGGCAGCAGGCATCCAGATCCGTCACATCGATACATGGGGAAATGAAGCTCGCCTCATTTGCAGCATTCACCCCTGCCAGATGATTAAAGTCAAAACGCCCCAACACACTGGCCTGCGCAGAAACGGCCAGCAGCAATGCGGTCGCAAAAGAGACGATTAAAGTTTTCATAGGGGCGGGCTTGAATGATCCACAACAACGACACTCACTTTTGATTTTATTATCAAATATGAGTGTTGTGTGTGGAAATAATAAGAGCACTCTCACATTCATCAATATCAAAAATGGAAATTTTACCATTTTTGTATTTCATTTCTGCTAATTATTAAAAAAGCTGAGCCACTAACCTGCTCGCGAGGGCTTTCCACAGATCTGGCTTGAATCTCCTTCTCGTCTTTAACCGCGACACCCTGCGACCCTTCACGTAACCTCCTGCATGAACCGCCGCGATCTTCTCCACGCCTTTGCCGCCGCTTCCCTTCCCGGCTTCCTTGAGGCGGCCGAGCACCTCCCGCAGAACCTCACGTTCATTGGCCAGGCGAAATTTGACCGCATAGTCACCCGCGCCCTCCAGGAAAAATGGCGCACTCTGCCCATAGGCGACCGCCTCACCCGCGCTGCGCTCGCCATGGCCGGCACGCCCTACGTCGGCTACACCCTCGAGATCCACGACCACATCGAATCCCCCTCCGCCAACTTCGATGGCCAGGACTGCTGGACCTTCTTTGAGATCTCCCTCGGCCTCGCCCGCATGCTGACACTCCCTCAGGACCGCTTCACGCCCGCCGACCTCCTGCGCCAGATCGAACTCACCCGCTACCGCAGCGGCATCTGCAACGGCGGTTACCTCGACCGCATCCACTACCTCGACGAATGGTTCCAGGATAACCAAAAGCGTGGCCACATCCGCAACATCGCCGCCACACTCGGGAAAACCGTGCCGCTCGAAGGCCGCCGCATTGATGAAATGACGGTGCTGTGGAAAAGCTACCGCTACCTGAAGCACAACCCCGACCTCCGCCCCGGCATGGCCCGGATCGAGGCCGAGTTGCAGACCCGCCCCTTCCGCTACCTGCCCAAGGACCAGGTGCGCGACATCGAACCCCGGCTGCAAAGCGGCGACATCATCGGCATCGTCACCCACAAGCCCCACGTTTATTGCAGCCACGTCGGGCTGGCCGTGCGCACCGCCGATGGCACCTGCCATTTCATGCACGCCTCCCAGACTCATAAACGGGTGCTGGTGGACAAAGCCCTGCACGCCTACTTGGCCGACTTTAAAAACCACGCCGGAATCGTGGTGGCGCGTCCCCTGGATTGATGCCACACTCAACGCATGTTGCTCGCCGAGATTGATCCCATCCAGATCATCATCATCGTCATCGCCATGGGCGCCGGCTTTGTACAATGGCTCTGGGGACTCATCAAACAGGGCAAAGACGATGCCGAACGGCGCAACACCGCCCCTCTGAGCGACGAAGATCGTGAAGCCCGCGAACAGTCCTGGCAGCAACAGGTGAAGCCCGCAGGGAACCCCAACCGTCCTTCGCCCAAAACACCGCCGCCCGTCCAGGATCCCTGGGCCACCGTCAAAGACGTGTTCGAGCAGATCAAAGAAGAATCCCGCAAGGCCCAGAACCCCGGCCTTCCCCCGCCCGTCCCCCAGCGTCCTGCCTCCCCTCCCCCCAGTCGCCAGCGCACACGTCCCGGCACCGTTCGGGCGGATGTCCGTCCCGCTCCCACTCCGCCCCCCATCCCTGCCTATCCCTTCCCCGAAGCTGCCAAGGCCACCACGCCAGCCACCCCACCCGTCTTTTTCGCCTCGCCTCCCGCCCCACCGCTGCTCAATCCCGCCCCTCATCTGGCCACCAGCCGGTCCACACCTGAGCTCAGCGGCCTCCGCCAGCTCCTCCAAACACCAGACACCCTCCGCCAGGCCGTTTTGCTCCGGGAAATACTTGGTCCGCCAAAAGCCTTGCAATCCTCCGGCGATTCGGCATTTTAGCAGTCCCTTCGCAAGAACTGCACATGCCGGTGTGGTGAAATGGTAGACGCGCTAGACTCAAAATCTTGTTCCGAAAGGAGTGTCGGTTCGAGTCCGACCACCGGCACCACCCCTTGAAAATCAAGGGTTTACACCAAAAGTAGTTCTCTGTCTTTTTGCCCCTTGGAAATCTGATGGCAGTTTTCGAATTCCTTTCGTGGACGCTCGCCAATGTTTATGGATGTTGGAATCAACTTTTCCAGCTTGGATAAATCTCCGTTAATGGGTCATCCTCGGCTTCTGAACACGCCGCAACTCAAGCATGTAATTGGCTCCGCGATCCAAAGGCTGCACCTCCCAAAGGGCGGGGACTCATCTTTGCTCAGGCAATACTGCACCACAGCGCATTGAGGAGATCAATGAAGGCTGACGCGTTCTCGGGCTTCATCCGCCAGGGCGGTGGAGAGATAACGCTCGCCCGTGCTACAGCCAACCGTGACGATGAGTTTGCCCGCATTCTCGGGCCGCCCCGCAACCTGCAGAGCGGCCCAGACATTGGCTCCGGTGGAAATGCCGACCAGCAGGCCTTCCTCGAGAGCCAGGCGGCGCGCGGTATTGATCGCGTCTTCGTTGGTCACCTGGATGACTTCATCAACAATTTCAAGGTTCAGGTTTTTGGGGACAAAGCCTGCGCCAGTGCCCTGAATTTTATGTGGGCCTGGCTGAACGGGCTCGCCATTGCGGGTTTGGGTAATGACGGGAGAGGCAGAGGGTTCCACGGCGATGGCTCGCACGGAAGGTTTATGGGATTTGAGCACTTCTCCCACACCTGTGATAGTCCCCCCAGTGCCGACGGCGGCGACAAAAATGTCCACTGCGCCTTCGGTATCGGCCCAGATTTCCACGGCTGTGGTGCGACGATGCACGGCTGGGTTGGCCGGGTTGTTAAACTGTTGAGGCATCCAGGCACCCGGTGTCTCGGCGAGGAGCTCCTCGGCCTTACGGATGGCTCCTTTCATGCCGTCCTTGGCGGGAGTCAGCACCAGATTGGCTCCCAGCAGGGCCAGCAAGGTGCGGCGTTCCAGGCTCATGCTTTCGGGCATGGTCAGGGTGATGGGATAACCTTTGGCCGCCGCCACAAAGGCCAGGGCGATGCCGGTGTTTCCGCTGGTGGGTTCGATGATATGGCCACCGGGCTGAAGGGCGCCGGACTGCTCGGCCTCCTCGATCATGGCGCGGCCGATCCGGTCTTTCACACTGCCCAGAGGATTTTTAAATTCACCTTTCAGTGCAATGGTGGCAGGCACGTCCGCGCTGATTCGATTGAGTTTGACCAAGGGCGTACGGCCGACGGTTTCAATGATGCTGGTTTGATACGACATGACGTTGGAAAGGGGAATGTCAGGGGTTGCTTTTTGCCGGCGAGGAAGCGGTAGCTGGTCCAGAGAAACGAA
>JAZKER010000033.1:19531-62634 GCA_040386955.1 Verrucomicrobiota bacterium | reverse complement strand
AGGACATGCCGGTGAAGCGCGGCCACCACATGCGGAAATCGGCGATCTGGCTGCCATCCGGCATGGTGGCGACAAAGGCGAGTTTTTCAAAGGCGGGGCCGAGCTGCCAGCCGAGCCAGGCGAAACCAAGCATGACCGGGGCGATGATGAGGTACTCCGTTCCTTTCGGCAGGCGGTTGCGATAAACGATGGGCATGCGGCCCCAGAGGATGCCCAGCAGGCTGGCGGAAACGGGGATGGAGATGACCAGGAGGATGACCGAGGGCACGCGGTTTTCGATGAGCGGGGCCAGCCAGAGGGCGGCGAGGAAACCGAGCACGACGGAGGGCAGGGAGGCCATGATTTCCATCGCCGGCTTGACGACCTTTTTCATGCCCGGGGCCAGGAACTGGGAGGTGTAAATGGCGGCCAGCAGGGCGATGGGCACCGCGAAGAGCATGGCGTAAAAGGTGCCCTTCAGGGAGCCCATGATCAGGGGAATGAGGGAGAGTTTCGGCTCAAAGTCATCCGTGCCGCTGGTGCTCTGCCACTCGTATTTGGGCCCGGCAAAGCCTTCATACCACACCTTGCCAAAGAAGGCGCTCCAGCCTGCTTCCGGGTGCGGATCGCTGATTTCGTAAAGGTGCATGCTGCCCTGGGTATCGAGGAAGCCGATGTGCTCGGCCTTGGCATCCATGGCGACGGAGACGGCCTCGAAGGGCAGCTTCACACTGCGGCGGACGCTGGCGGTGGTGGCGTAGCAGAGGGCGCACTCCTGGGCATTGCCGACGAGGAAGGATTTGTTCCGCTGGCTGGCGCGGTAGTAGGTGATGGGGCCATCGAGCGGCTGGAACTCCTTGGTCTGGCCAAAGAGGCGCATGGTGCCGCCCTCCGGCACGAAGAGGCTGAAGATGCGGACTTTCCCTTGCTCATTGTAACAGACGAGGCTGACCTGGCCAAAGAGGTAATCCACGCCGGAGACCTGGCCGCCATCGAAGGGCTTGAAGCGCTGGCGCAGTTCCCAGCCGCTGCCCAGTCGGTAAAAATACAGCACCTCTCCGGCATCGGTGAGGGTCACGAGGCTGTCGGCTGTGCCCGCAACGAGGACGCGCTGAGGTTTGGCCCCGGCGAGGAGGGGGGTGAGGTCTTCGCGGGCGTCAATCTCAGTCTTGCCTTTGCCCATGAGGCTCTTTTTTTGGCGCAGGCTCATGGTGGTAAGCAGGCGCTGGCCATTGACTTCCTGGATGGCGGCAAAGAGCTTTTTGTCACCCGAGTCCGCGTAGTCCATGTCCAGCACCGGGGTGGGAGTGGTGGTGGGGGCTGCGGCGGCGGCCTCGCGCAGCGGCAGCAGGGGCTCGGCCTTGACGGCGGGTTTGATCACCGGTTTGCCCTGGGTCTGGTACTCCGACTGGTAATGAATGCCGACAAAGCCCACCTGGCCATCCGCAGTGCCGATGGCCATGCGGCCTGTGACAGGATCGTGACGTTTGGCGGTGATTTGGGTGCCTGCGGGCAGGCCGGTGGGCAGGCGCCGGGCGGGGCCGCCTTTCACAGGCTGGAAGACGACTTCGCTGCCACCATCGAAGTAGAAAGGCAGCTCCGACCATTCATCCAGGCCCACCAGGGCACCGGCGGGGGCGGAAAGGGCGATCTTGGTCTTTTCCTCGACCCGTGCGCCCTGGAAAAGAGGGGCGATCTCCAGGGCGATGAAGGCAAAGATGCCGGAAACGGCGACGATGATGCCGATGCCACCGAAGACGATGGCCGAGTTCATGAAGCGATCCCAGCGCAGCGTGCCTTTGGAGACAATGAAGCGTTCTGGAACGGGGCGCGATGCACCCGGTGTCTTCGTGGCGGGTGCGTCTGAGGGACTGGGCGACATGCGGGAGGAGACCGGGTCTTACCGACCCGAGTGGCTAGAAAGACGGTGGTGGCCCTTTTTGCAAATGACAAAAACGACGCAAAGGTGACGGAATTGTCACATTGGACGGCGGGTAAAGCGATGCCAAAGGCCGGGAGTGACGAGATTTGCGCAATTCAGAGAGGCGTGAATGCGGTCTGGGCTGCGAAGAGTGTGGATGAAGTGATTCATTCCGAGGCTGGACAGTCCCGGCATTCGGCTCTTTTTTGACGAGTTTTTGGAGAAGCGACCTTGCCCAGCGGCGTATCGCCCTCTACCTACCTATTCTAACCCAAACCAAACGATTATGGCTCATACACTGCCCGCACTCCCCTACGACAAGACGGCGCTCGAACCGCACATTGACGCCACCACGATGGAGATCCACCACGGTCGCCATCACAACGCCTACGTGACGAACCTGAACAACGCCCTCGCTGGCAAGGCCGATCTCGAGGCGCTTTCCATCGAAGACCTGTGCAAGAAGATCAGCAGCGTGCCTGCCGACATCCAGGCAGCCGTTCGCAACAATGGCGGCGGTCATTTCAACCACAGCCTGTTCTGGAACATCATGGGCCCGAATGCCGGTGGCGCCCCAACGGGTGAACTGGCCGAAGCCATCAACGCCGCTTTTGGCAGCTTCGATGCCTTCAAGGAAGCCTTCGCGAAGGCGGGTGCCACACGTTTCGGCTCCGGCTGGGCATGGCTGGTGGTGAAAGACGGCAAAGTGGCCGTGACCTCCACACCGAACCAGGACAATCCTCTCATGGACGGCAGCGGCACCCCGATCCTGGGCTGCGATGTCTGGGAGCATGCCTACTACCTGAAGTATCAGAACAAGCGTCCTGACTACATCACCGCCTGGTGGAATGTGGTGAACTGGACAGCTGTTGCCGATCTCTTCGCCAAGGCCAAGTAAGCCTTTCCGGATTGAACTTTGAAGCGGGACTGTCGCGAGATGGTCCCGCTTTTTTTGTATCCAGGAAGAAAGGTGGATGACGAAAGAGCCACCGCACTTTTGATTGAAGCAGCGGTTTCAAACCGATACTGTTTCCCTATGCGTTTTGTTTTGCCCTTCCTGTTTGCTGCCACGCTCCATGCTGAGAACTGGCCGCAGTGGCGGGGACCGCGCCTGGATGGCACGAGCCAGGACCGGGGCTTTCCCACGGAGCTGACGGACAAGACGCTGGCCTGGAAGGCGGAACTGCCCGGGGAGGGCCATGCCTCGCCCATCGTCTGGGGGGACCACGTTTTCACCGTGGCCTCTCTGCCGGAGGAGCAGGCGCGGGTGCTGCTGTGCCTGGACCGCGCTACCGGCAAGGTGCAGTGGCAGAAGGAGGTGCTGAAAACGGGCCTGGAAGGCAAGCACCGGCTGAACAGCCATGCCTCGAGCACACCGGCGACGGATGGGGAGAAGGTGTTCACCGCCTTTCTGGACCAGATGGAGGTGGTCGTCAGCGCGCATGATTTCAGTGGCAAGCAGCTGTGGCAGGTGCGGCCGGGCACGTTTGCCAGCAAGCATGGTTTTTGCGCCAGCCCCATCCTGTTTGAGGACAAGGTGATCGTGAACTGCGATCATGACGGTCCGGGCTACATGGTGGCTCTTTCCCGCGCAGACGGGCGCGAGCTGTGGCGCATCCAGCGGCCTAACCAGACGCGCAGCTACTGTGTGCCGCTGATCCGCGAAATGGCCGGGCGCACCCAGATGGTGCTGACCGGGACCAAGTGCGTGACCAGCTATGATCCGCGCGATGGCCGCCTGCTGTGGATGATGGACGGGCCGACGGAGCAGTTTGTGGCCTCGCCCGTCTTTGATGAAAAGTCTGGACTGCTTCTCATCAGCGGCGGCTTTCCGGAACATCACATCCTGGCCATCCGCCCGGATGGCGCGGGGGATGTGACGAACACTCACATCAAATGGCGCACGAACAAGGGCGTGTCCTATGTGCCGAGCCCCATCTGTGAGAAGGGCTGGCTGCTCATCGTCAGCGATTCAGGCATCGGCCACTGTTTTGATGCGAAGACGGGCGAGATCGTGTGGGAGGAGCGGATGAAGGAGCACCACGCCTCCCTGGTGAGTGCGGAAGGGCGCGTCTATTTCATCAATGACTTCGGCCTGATGCGCAGCGTGAAACCCGGCAAGAAGTATGACCTGCTGGCCGAAAGCGAGCTGGATGAAAAGGTGTATGCCTCACCTGCGATGAGCGAGGGGCAGATCTTTGTCCGGGGCAGCAAGCACCTCTTCTGCATCGGCAAACGGGCTGCGGCGACGGCGGCGCGCTGAAGGGGGCCTCAAGCGTACCGAGGCGAGATCTAGCCCTTCTTGAAATCTTTGTTTGGCCCGTCTTTAAAAAGGGGCGGGGCGAATCTGCATCTGGTTTCGTCGCGAAGGCAAGTTCTCTTCTGTTAGGTGCTTTTCTGGTAACGACTGGCGAAATGATGGGGCGAATCGGGGGGGCTTTGCTAGGCTGAATCTCAGGAGCTTTGATGCCAGTTCCAAAATCGTGCCCGAAAAGCGGCGGCGGAGCGGGACGACTGGCGGCCCCACATGCGGGGCTTGGCTGTGATCGCTCAGACAGCAGCCTGCTCTCCTGCCTTGCTTCTGCCGTCGCGGTACCGGGCCCGCTTTTTCAATCGAATTTTTTTGGGGGAAGTGGTAGAGCCGTGCTGTTTCAGTTGGTTGTCTAGGGTTTGATATTAATTAATTAAAATTAAATAATTATGAATACCAATTTATATACTTGGTAATGATAAGAATTTTGTTGCTAAAAAATTAGAAATCAAAGAGTCTGGGCGTGCCGATATTATGAATACACATACCGCATTTAATCTGTCATTGGTTGCCGCGTTGGTTTACTCATCCAGCCTGGGGGTTCAGGGGTTCTCAGTGTGCAGTTTGGCCGTTGGGCTTATCTGCTGGCTTCAAATTAAAAAGGCAGCTTTAGCCAAGGGGGCGTGGCGGGTGGTGCCGCTCTATGGCGCTGTGCTGCTGGCTGCTTTCTCTGCGGTTCCAGGCTTTTCTCATGGCGACCTGATTGCGAAACCGACCCCTGGCACCCAGACCTCTTCTCTGGACGAAAATGGTTACGCGACAGCCAGTTGGACGGGGGATTTGGTCTTTAAAGCGGTGGAGGCCGGCGCGGCCGGCAATGATATCGTTGTCGTCATTCGCAATACTGGTGCGCCCTACGCCTCAATGAATACCCAACGGATTGACGATTCGCTGGTCATTGATGTGGCCACAGATGAGAATGGCAATCAAACTTCGACCATTGAAGATGTGTGCAACCGAATTCAAGCAGTCCTTATCCTGGTCACGGTTTCGGGAGATGACTTTTACTCCTCCAGTCTGGCCCCTACTGGAAACTATTATCTGAGTGGGGGATTCGACCCCTGATCTGCCTGTTCAAGAGAGCGAATTAAACAATCGAACGCCTCAGGCCGCTGTGCCCGGGGCGTTTGTTTTTTATTCGGAACACCTTTTTACGACGTTCGTGCCAGGAAGTGTAAAGCTCCCTACAGGCAGGCCTGGGCATCGGCCAGAAAGGCCTGCACATCGGTCTCGGTGGTGGCCCAGGAGCACATGAGGCGGGAGCCGCCGCCGATGAAGCTGTAAAAGATCCAGCCTCGCTCCTTCAGCCCGGTTTTGACGGATTCGGGCAGGCGGGCGAAGACGGCATTGGCATCCACGGGGTAGAGGATCTGCACACCGGGCAGGTGGCCGAGGCCATCGGCCAATTGGCGGGCCAAGCGGTTGGCACTGGCTGCGTGCTTGCGCCAGGTGTCATCGCTGAGGATGCGCAGCCACTGGGCGGAGATGAAGCGCATTTTGGAACAGAGCTGCCCGGCCTGCTTGCAGCGGTACTCGAAGTCGCGGGCGAGGTCGCGGTTGAAGAAAACCACGGCTTCCGTGACGGCCATGCCCAGCTTGGTGCCGCCACAGCAGAGTACATCCACCCCGGCCTTCCAGGTGATGTCGGCGGGCTTGCAGCCCAGGGCGGCTAGGGCATTGAAAAAACGTGCGCCGTCCATGTGGACGTGCAGGCCGTGCTGTTTGGCCACCTGGCAGAGGCCGGCGATTTCACCAGGGCGGTAGGTGGTGCCCAGCTCGGTGCTTTGGCTGAGGCTGAGCGCCCGGGGACGCGGGTAGTGGAGGTCCGTGCGATGGGTGATCAGGCGTTCGACGTCGGTGGGGTCCAGCTTGCCTAACGAACTTTTCGCCAGCAGCAGCTTGGAGCCGTTGGAAAAGAACTCGGGGGCGCCGCATTCATCGGTCTCCACGTGGGAGACATCGCTGCAGATCACGCTGTGGTAGCTCTGGCACAGGCTGGCCAGGGAGAGGGAATTGGCCGCGGTGCCGTTGAAGACAAAGAAGACCTCGCAGTCGGTTTCGAAAAACTGGCGGAAGCTTTCGCAGGCGGCGGCGGTGATGGCATCGGCCCCGTAGCTGGGCTGGTAGCCCGCATTGGCCTCCGCCATGGCTTGCCAGGCCTCCGGGCAGATGCCGGAGGTGTTGTCCGAGGCGAAGTGGTATTTGGCGGCGGCCGTGCTCACAGGGATGGAGGGATGGGGCAGGGGCTTACTTGGCCACGTAGTCGAGTACGCAGACCTTATCCAGGATCGGCTTGAGCTGGGCGACAAAGCTCTGGTGGGATGGGTGCGGCAGGTAGGTTTCCAGGCCGGCCTTGTTGGCGAAGGTGACGAAGAAGCAGTGGGTGAAGCCGTCGTTGATGTTTTCCGGGCTCACATTGGTGCCCCACTCGAAGGCCTCCACGGTATCAATCTTTTTGGCCAGTTCGATGAAGGCTTTTTCGATGGTCTGCACCTGCTCAGGCGTGGCGGTGTCCTTGAATTTGAAGAAAACGACGTGGCGGTAGGGGGCTTCAGCGGCGGCGGAGGTCATGAGGAGAACGGTGGTGGCGAGGGTGAGGAGGAGGAGTTTCATGGCAGGAAAAAACGCAGTATCCCGCTTTCATGATGCAGAAGATATCCGGTGTCGAGCCTGCATTCGCTCTGGCATGTGAAGTTCTGCCGGGTATGTCTTGCGCCCCCCGATATGCCCCCGCCGACTGCTGCCCTCCTTTCCGCCAATGAACTGGCCCTTTCCTATGGCAATCAACGCCTGCTGGAAGAGGTGACGCTGGCGGTGGCCGCCGGAGAAAAAGTGGGCCTGGTGGGTCGCAATGGCTGCGGCAAGACCAGCCTGCTGAAGATCCTGGCCGGAGTGGAGCGCCCCGATTCGGGCGAGCTCTCCATCCGCCGTGGCCTGCGCATGGGCTATTTGCCGCAGGAGTTTGAACTGGACATGAACCGTACGGTCATGGAAAACATCCAGGCTGGCGCGGCCGATCTGACGAGCTGGCTGACCCGCTATGAGGAAGGGGACGGCAGCGAGGCGGAGCTCTCCGAAATGCTGCACCAGATCGAAGCCACAGACGGTTGGAACCTGGATGCCCGCATCCGCGCCACGGCGACCGCCCTGGACGCGCCTGCGCTGGATGCCGTGGTGGCCCCGCTTTCCGGTGGCGAAAAACGCCGTGTCGCCCTGTGCCGGGCCCTGGTGGCCCAGCCGGACCTGCTGCTGCTGGACGAACCGACCAACCATCTGGACGCCGACTCCATCCGCTGGCTGGAAGAGACGCTGCGCAGCTTCTCCGGGGCGGCGATTTTCGTCACCCATGACCGTTACTTTCTGGATGTCATCGCCACCCGCATCATTGAGCTGGCGGATGGCAAATGTTACTCCCACCCAGGCAACTACACGGCCTTTTTGGAAAGCAAGGCTGCGCGCCAGGCCATCGCCGAGCAGTCTGAACGCCGCCGTCAGCGCTTTCTCCGCACGGAACTGGAGTGGGTGCGTGCCGGGGTGAAAGCCCGTGGGACCAAACAACGCAGCCGTCTGGAGGCCTTCTACGCCATCGAAGGCCAGGAAGCCCCACAGGAAGAGCGCGAAATGGATCTGCTGCTGCCACCGCCTGCTGACATGGGCGACATTGCCGTGAATCTGGAAAACGTCGGCGGCATGGTGGAGACGGATGCCGGTGAACGCTGGCTGTTTAAGAACCTGGACATCATCTTCCGTCCCGGCCAGTGCACGGGCATCGTGGGGCGCAATGGCGCGGGGAAAACCACGCTGCTACGCATCTGCATGGGGCAGCGTCCGCCAGAAACAGGCAAGGCCACGGTGGGCAAAAAGGTGGTGTTTAACTACATTGACCAGACGCGCATGCAGCTCAGCGGCGATGGCACCATCCTTTCTGAAGTGGCGGATCAGGACGACGTGGTCTTTTTTGGCCAGCAGCGCCTCAGTGCCCGCGCCTACCTGCGCCGCTTTCTCTTCAGTGACGAGCGTACGAATGAGCGTGTGGACCGCCTGTCCGGGGGCGAACGCGCCCGCCTGATGCTGGCGAAGGTGCTGAAGCGCGGTGGCAACGTCATCGTGCTGGATGAGCCGACGAACGATCTGGACCTGCAGAGCCTGCGCATCCTGGAGGAGGCGCTGAGCAATTTCTCCGGCACATCCATCGTCGTCAGCCATGACCGCTACTTCCTGGACCGCGTGTGTGACCAGATCATCGCCTTTGAGGAATCCGGCGTGCATGTGCAGGTGGGCAACTACAGTTACTACCTCGAAAAACGCAAGGAGCGCGAGGCCCGCGACAAGCTGTGGACGGCCCCCGCCAAGGCTGAAAAAGCCAACAGTGCTGCCGCCGCGAAAAGTCAGGCCAAGCCGCGAAAGCTGAGCTTCAAGGAGATCCGTGAACTGGAAGAGATCGAGGGGATCATCTTGCAGACCGAAGGCAAGGTCGAGGCGCTGGATGCCACGCTGAATGATCCTTCATTTTATGTCACCCGCTCCACCGAAGCGGAAGGACTCATCAAAGAACTCGACGATACCAAGACCCGCGTCGCCCGCCTGTATGCCCGCTGGGAAGAACTGGAGGCCCTGAAAGCGGCGAGCGAGGCGGTGTGATCCTCTCTATGAGGGGGGGACGTCTTTTGGCCTCCACCTAACCAAGACCATTCTCAAACTGCTTTGTCTCCGCCGTTTCGGAGCTTTTTCAGAGCGTCTTACTTCCGTGTGATCCGGGAGATCACGACCTCTTGGCTGCTGCGGAGGATGCTGTAGAAGATGCCAGGCTGCACGGAGTCCCAGGCGAAGGCTTGGCCAGCGGCGGTGATGGGAATCGTATCGGTCCATTCCAGGACGGAACCGGCTTTGGGAAAGTGCAGGACGAAGAGCTGCCGGGCATCATGGCCCGTGATGAAAAGGGTGCCATCGGGGGCGATGCTGCCGCCGGAGCTGCTGGAACTGCCAAAGATTTCGACGATGCGTTTGGGGAAGATCCAGCCGCCGGTGCGACGCCATTCGGGATCGAAGCGGACGAGTTCGGTCCAGGCGGGATCGCGGCCTGTGGCGGGCTGGCTTTTGGCATAATGGGCGAAGCAGGCGTACCAATGGCCGTCGTACCAGGTGATCCAGGTGAGGGAGCCTGAGTCAATGCCCAGGCTGTGAGTGCCCACATGGGTCATCGTCTTGGGATCAAAGATCTCGATGGAACTCGTCATCGGCACGCTGGGAAAATTCGAGTGGGCGCACAGGAGCTTGCCCTCATGAATGATGCCGGAGTTCATGTGGATGAAGGGGCCGCCTTCCTGGTCCTTCCACTCGCCGACACGTTCCAGGGTGTCTTTGCGATACTTGCCCAGAGCGCGATTGGTGATCACATAGAGGTGTTCATCATCGGCGGCGACACCCTGTTTGGCCTCGGGAGCTTGGAATCGTTTCAGTTCCTCATGCTTCCAGGTGCCGGTGGTGATGAGGGGCAGATCCTCCTTGGCTTGATCGGCGGCAAGGAGGCGGGTGCAGGCCAGGGCCAGCAGCAGGCAGGAAAGGTGGCGGCGGTTCATCACAGGGCGGTGGACTTCAGGCTACGGCTGGTCTGGCGGCGGAAGCCATGCAGGCGCAGGGAGCTGTCGGGCAGGACGTCCAGCATCGTGTAGCCGCTGCTTTCGATGCCGGTGCCCTCGATCATGGCGACGAGGGTGCAGTAGGGGATGCCGCTGATCTCCTGCAGATCGTTCTTGTGGGAGTGGCCCTGGAAGACGGCGAGGACCTTCTTCGACTTCTCCAGGATGGTGCGCACTTCGGCGGCGTTTTTAACGGCGTGGGCCTTGTCCAGGTCCAGCCGCTGATGGGCCAGGATGATGACGGGGCCGGGAGCGCGGGCGAGTTCATCCTTCAGCCAGGAGAGCTCCTGGGCGGGGATGTGGCAGTCCTGCCAGTGGGCGTTGTTGCGGCCATAGGCGGTGCCGTCTTCGCGGAAGCAGGCATCCAGCAGGATGAAACGGATGCCATTCTGCTCAAAGGAGCTGTAGCCGGAAAGGGCGGCCCCGGTGTGGGCGGCGAATTCGGCCTTGGTCAGGGTGGCGACGCAGTGGTTGCCTAACACATAGTGTCGCGGCATGGCCAGGCGGGCGTAGTGCTGCTCCATGGTCTTCAGCCACTCCAGTTCCTGCTCAACGGTGGGGGCCTGATCAATGAAGTCGCCCAGCTCCACCACGGCGGCGGGTTTCTCCCGGTTCATGAAGGCCACGGCTTCATCCAGCTTGCCGAGGGCTTCGCGATAAAAGCGGGTCTTGGTGGGGGCTTTGTCGGCGTAATGGAGATCGGTCATGAGGCCGATGCGCAGGAGCGGCTTGGCCTCGGGCTCGGCAGCGAGCAGCGAGCCTGAACTGAAACCGGCGAGGCAGAGGGAACCCTGCTGAAGGAAGGCGCGGCGGCTGGTCATGAGGGCTTATTTGGCGGCGTGTTCGCGCAGGCGCCACCAGGCGGACTCCAGGGGGAAGAACTGGGAGAGGTAGGCCTTGTCGGGATTGTAGTGGGTGATCACTTTTTCGATCGCGGCACGCTGGGTCTCTACATAGGCAGAGTCCGGGCAGAGGGTGACGACCCAGGCGGCGAAGCAGGGCTCGCGCAGGTAGTCTTTTTCCAGCTTGAGCCGGGGGGAGCTTTTGCCCTGCACACGCAGTCCCGCCTGGGCAACATCCACGGCATCCTTCTCGCTGAACTGGGGTTTCCAGGCCTCATTCATGACACGCCAGTCGAGGTTGAAAACCTCGGTGCCATTGACGTCGAATTTCTCGATGAGGGGCAGGCTTTTGGCGGAGAGCTCGGCGCTGTGGCGCAGGCCCTCGGCATAGGCGGCCTTGAGGGCGGGATCCTTCTCCATTTCCCAAAGGGCGCGCAGGCAGATGACACCTTCGCTGCCGGTCCAGGAGTGCCGTGCGCCCTGGCCGGGATCGAAGACCATGCCCTCGCGGCAGAAGTCAATGCGCGGACGTTCCTTTTTGCCAACCTTTTCGTTAGCCGCGGCGAGGTAACGCTGGTGCCAGGATTCTTCACCCGTGAAGTGGTGCATGGCTTTCATGACAAAGAGAATGCGTGGCACGCCTTCCCAGGTGGGTTTGGTGAAGTCGCCACGGTAAGGGCTGGGCGGGCCGTCGGTGGGCATCTTCCAGCCGTTCTTGTCGAGGATGTTCATCTGCTCGATGAAGGCGGCGGTGAGCTTGGTTTTTTCCTCGGGCGTGGCGAGGCCGTCGGTGAGGTAACGCCAGATGCCATAGTGCCAGGGGGTGCTCTGGTCATTGGAGCCGAGGGTGTAGGTGGTCTTGCCATCGGTGGCGATGCCGCGGGCGATGAAGCCGGGAGTTTTGCCAACGGTGGAGACGAGCAGGAGGCCCTCAATGAGACGGCGGGCCTTGGCACGGATGGCCTCGTCTTTCGTCAGCTTCCAGCGGGTGCAGAGGGCATCGAGGTAGAGGCCGTTGAACATGGGGCCATCCTCATTGGGCACGCCCCAGCTCAGGGCGCTGGGTTTCATCTCGCGGCAGTCTTCCGGCGTGGGGCGGATGATTTTGCCATCGAGTCCGGTGTAGTCGAGCACGAGGTTGTACTCATCCACAAAGCGTTCCCAGATTTCATCATGGACCTTTTGAGCGGACTCTTCAGGTGTGGCAGCAGGGGCGGAAAGGCAGAGACCGGCCAGGAGGCTGGCGGCGAGCAGGGCTGGGCGTGGGAACATGGCGGATAAAACAGGGCGAAACATACGCTGATGAAAACCCCGTTCTATGGGATGAATAGACGCTCCGTCGAGGATAAAACGAATCATCCACCCCCTGCGGAGTGCCATTGCGCAAAACACATCCGGCCCACCACAGGGGAGGCATTTAAGCCAGATCGAGAATCACTTTACCGGCGCGGCCGCCTTCCTGGGCGCGCAGCATGGCGCGGCGGTGTTCGGCCATGGGGACGACCTCGTCCACGGCGGTGACGAGCTCGCCATGGACAATCATTTTGACCAGGGGCTCCAGCACTTCGGCCAGTTCCGCCGAGCCGGATTCTTCGAACCAGCGGGTGATCCACAGGCCCTGGAGGTGGAGGTTCTTGAAGATTAAAAATTTGTTAGGCACCTTCAGGCTGCGTTTGCTCATCGCGCCATAGGTCACCATCGTGCCCTCAGGGGAAAGGAGGTCCATGAGCCGGATGGCGCTGTCGCCGCCCACGGCATTGCCGGCGAGGCGGATCTTTTCATCCTTGAGCGCCTGTTTGGCGGCAGACAGCCCGCTTTCGTCATCCAGGAAAACGAAGTCTGCCCCCAGGGCCAGGAGCTCTGGAATCAGCTCCACACGACGGACGAAGTTGACGGTCCGCAGCCCCAGGCTTTTGGCGATCTGGATGAGGGCGCGGCCCACGCCGGAGTTGGCGGCGTTTTGCGCCACCCAGGCGCCTTCGGGCAGGTCCACGTACTTTTTCAGCAAGTGCCAGGCGGTGACGGGATTCACCCGCAGCATGGAGGCCTGCACGCGGTCGATGCCGGGCGGCAGCTTGGCAAAGTGCAGCTCGGCGGCGGTGAGGTGCTGGCTCCAGCATCCGGCACCAAGGAGGGGGATGACGACGTCGCCTTTGGCCAGTGAGGTGACGAGGGGACCCACATCAATGACTTCCCCACAGCCTTCATGGCCGGGGATGGCGGGCGGGTGCGAGGGGCGGCCGTAGTTGCCTTCGATGAAGTTGAGGTCGGCCGGATTGACGGGCGCGTAGCGCATGTGCACGCGCACTTCATGGCCGGTGAGCGGCAGGAGCGGGCGCTCGATGATCTCAAGAACTTCGGCGGGATTGCCAATGGCGGGGAAGGACAGGCAGAAGGACATGGGACTTGGTGGCACAGAATGGGCACAATGCCAAGGTGGAGTGCAAGAGGCTGCGGCTCTTTAGCGCAGTCCTTCTTAATGGGGGGCTTTCAGCGCCCACTCAAGGAAACGGTAAAGGTGCTCGTTGGACTCGGGGGTGGGGGAGTGGTCGGGCCGGTTGGTCATGGCGATGCGGTTTTTATGGCCTAACAAAGTGTTTAGCTGGATGAGGTGGTTCAGCGGCACCCAGCGTTTGGGCGGGTCCTCCGCACCGCCGGAGACGAGGAAAGGGCGCGGGGCCATGAGGGCCTGAAATTCGACGAGATCGTGGCCTTTCCCGACAATCGTCTTGTAGGCTCCGGTGCGCGGGCTGTCGGGGCGGATGAGGCCGGGCTTGCGGGTGAGGGAGGGATCCAACCCCAGGTACCAGGGTTCCTGGTAGTTGATGCTCTGGCGGGTTTCATCAAAGACGATGCCGGGGTCTGACCACACGCCGCAGGCATACTTGTTCCAGAGGCAGGCGCCAAACATGGCCCACTTGCCGCCATAGGAGTGGCCCATGATGCCGATGCGTTTGGCATCCACTTCGGGCCTTTGGGAAAGGGCGGTCCAGGCATTGGCAGAGACGTAGCCGAGGTAGCTCAGCGGCTGGCATTGGGCCCCGGCAGTGAGAACGGGCTTGCGGGCATCGCCACCGGGGGAGCCGATGGAAAGGGTGACGAATCCGCGTCGGGTGAGCTGGTAGGCAAAGTCACGCAGAGGCTTCTCTGAATAGCCGATGCTGGTCTCGGGATCATAAAAGGGGACGAAGACGGCGGGGAAGGGGCCGGGGCCATCGGGGATGAGGAGGTAACCTTCACCGGTCTGCTGCGGGGCGATCTGCAGGCGGATGCGGTGCTGGGTGAAATTGTCCCGATGTTGGGTCTCCAGAATGTCGAGCTGCGGCTTTTCGACGAGGGGCGGCCATTCGCCCATGAGGCCGTGCCAGGTGGTGAGGATCTCCTGGCGGCGCTGGGCCCAGTCGGCGGCGGTTTTCACCTCACGCCCGTCTTTGAACTTCAGCGGGCTGGCATAGTCGCCATAGACAGCGGCGAACTCAGCAGGGGGCTGGAAGCTGGGGGCGATGGATTCCCAAAGGGGATCGGCGGCATGGCCGACGGTGGCAATGAAAAGGGCGAAGAGACTGGCGCGAGTCATGCAGACTCATACGCATCCCTTCGCCCAAATTCTGGTCAGATTGGAATCTGTTTAAATACGGATCATGCCTCCAGCAGCTTGGAGCTGAGGCGGTCCACCATGGCGCGGAAGTCATGGGTTTCGCTCATGCGCTGGGTGATGACTTTGCAGGCATGGATGACGGTGCCGTGGTCGCGACCGCCGAATTCTTCGCCGATCTGGATGAGGGGGAGCTTCACCATGTGACGGGTGAGGTACATGGCCACCTGACGGGCCTCGGCGATGTTCTTCGGGCGGCGGGGGCCGGTGAGGTCGCTGACGCGGAGGTCATACTGATTGGCCACAGCGCGCTGCACACGGTCCACGGTGACGGACTTGGTGGGCTCTTCATCAATGACGTCGTGCAGGAAGGCGGCGAGGGCGGCCTCGTTCTGCATCACGCCTTCGAGGGAGAAGTGGGCGGCGACGCGCATGAGGGCACCTTCCAGCTTGCGGACGTTGGTGCGCACGCGCTGGGCGATGAACTCGAGGATCCAGGGATCGAGCTGGACATTGAAGTCGCTCATCTTGCGGCGCAGGATGGCCACGCGGGTTTCGAAATCCGGCGTCTGGATCTGGGTGGTGAGACCCCACTCGAAGCGGGAGACGAGACGGCTTTCCAGGTTCTTGATGTCGCTCGGCGGACGGTCGCTGGCGAGGACGATCTGCTTGGCGTTGTTGAAGAGCTCGTTGAAGGTGTGGAAGAATTCTTCCTGGGTGCTGTCCTTGCCTTCAAAGAAGTGGACGTCATCAATGAGCAGCACATCCACCTTGCGGTACTTCTGGCGGAACTGGGTGAAGCTCTGCTTCTTGATGGCCTCGACGAACTCGTTGGTGAACTGCTCGGAGGTCACGTAGCGGACGATGGCCTTCTTTTTGCGCATCAGCACTTCCTGGCCGATGGCCTGCATGAGGTGGGTCTTGCCCAGCCCGGTGGCACCGTAGAAGAAGAGGGGATTGTAAATGCGGCCCGGCTTTTCCGCGACGGCGCGTGCGACGGCGGCGGAGTAGCTGCAGTTGGAGCCGACGACGAAGTTGTCGAAGTTGAACTTCAGGTTGAGGCCGGCTTCGGCAAAGGAGCGGGTGCTGCCTGCCTCGGCGGTGACATGGGGGCTGGCCAGGGGGCGGTCCGAATCGCTGCGGGTGCTGATACGGGCGGCCTTCAGTTCGGGCTTCGCCGTGGCGGGGAAGACCGGCTGCAGTTCATTGGCAATGCTGTACTCGATGCGTGCAGCGGTGCCCAGCACTTCAGCGGCGGCATCGGCCAGGATGCCCGCGAAGTTGCTTTCGATCCAGAGCTGATGGATCGGGTTGGGCACATTGACGATGAAGCGATGGCCATCGGCGATACGGGCGGTGGTGCCGGAGAAGCAGCGCTGGAAGTTGTCGTGGCCGAGCTTCTTCAGAAGGATGCCGCAGATCTGGTCCCAAGCCGTGGGCTCGAGATGAAAGAGATCGTGTCCTTCGGTGCTGTCGTTGGAAATGGAGAGGGGGGGGTGGGATGTGTCTTCATGATCGGTCTCCATAAGTGATTTGGCTGCGGGTCGGGAAGGTTCGGGAAGGGACAAAGGCGGCGCTGATTCGGAGGGGAATGCAGCGCCGCAATTTTGTTTTTAAAATCTACCTCTGTGTATGTCGAAACTGACACGGTTCACAAGCAAATCTTGAGCTAATTTTTAAAGTTTTTGGATTCAGGACAAGCTGTCATCAAAAAATATCATGCCCATAGCTTAAGCATCTCTGTACAACCGGTGAATAAGCTGTGAACACTGTGTGAGCAGTTGTGTGCAACTCGCTCTTGGCATGGTTCCTGAAACGCTTCTTGGCATCGGCCTGAGTTTGCAGCAGGGATAGGCCTTCACGCATGACGGACCCCACGCACACCCTCTGGCTTCAGACCTTTTTGGTCATGATGCTGCTGGGGGCAGGGCTGATGCTGCATTTAAAGTGGCATCCTTTGCGGGAGGAGTTTTCGGAAGCCTGGGACATGCTGCAGTCGCTGCGCTGGCTGGTGCCGATGATGGCGGCGCTGCAACTGCTCTCCGGCACGGCCGTGCCCTGGGGCATTGCGCTGATGAATGGCGGGGAAGCAGGCGCTGTGACGGCGTGGTCGCAGATGCAGGCGAGGGTGCCTGTGGCTGCGCAGGAGGTGGCGGCCTTGACGCATGGATTCTTTCCCCCATGGCCTGCGGCGCTGGCGGTGCCGTTTTTGCTGACGCTGCTGATGTGGCGCGTGAAGAAGTTTCCATACCGTTATGATTCACGGCGGAAGCGGCCAGCGGTGTTTCGAGCGCTCATCGTGGCAGCGCTGGTGGCCTGGGTGTGGCTGGGGCTGGAAGCTGCCGCTGTGATGAGGCCCATGCCAGAGTGGCTGGAGACGCTGCGGCTGACCTTTCGCTGGGTGGCCGAGGCCTGCATGATGGCGGGCCTGCAGATTTACATGATCCGTCTGGTGATCGGCTGGGAGGAACCGACGGAGCCCGAGGATGAAAAGGACCTGTGGCTGGCGCTGGAGCACACGCTGGCGCGCTGGCAGGGCGGGGCGGTGCTGGCTGCGCTGGATCTGCTGTGGCTGCTGGCCTGGCGGACGCTGGGCGAGACGGGGCATGCCTGGCCTGTGTGGGTGGTGGTGGAGGCCTCGCTGCTCTTTGCCGCCGTGCCGGTGGTGGCCGCGCGGCTGCGTGCGCCGCTGAGTGTGATGGTGGAGGCGACGGCCCAGGTGTGTGTGAAGACACTGCTGCCTCTGCTGGGCTATGCCATCACGGCCACGGCGGTGCTGATGCTGGTGCATTTTTCCCTGCACGGGCTGCTGCCGCTGCTGCCTGAGGGGCCGCTTTGGCCGGGGCTGATTCGCATCTTGTCTGCTTTGGTGCTTGCCACCGTGCGCAGTTGGCTATTTCTAACCTTTGTGCTCACCCTTCTCCGTCATGGTTTAAAAGCTGCCTCTCTGCAGGGGCAGGCGAATTGATGTGTCATGACTGATCCCCACCTTTCCTCAGCCGAGATCGCCAAGCGGGCGAAGTCCAATCTCGCCCTGGCGCTGGGCTGCCTGCCGGAAGAGCGCAAGCGGGACATGATCTCCTTTTATGCTTTCTGCCGCGTGGTGGATGACATCGCGGACAGCACCACGCTGAGTGAAGAGCAAAAGGAAAAGGAGCTGGCCCACTGGCGGCGCTGTGTGAGCGAGGGCGAGGCCCCCGGGCACCCGGTGCTGGATGAGGTGGTGCCGCTGGCGCGCAAGTATGGCTTTCCACGTACGTGGATGGCGGAGATCGTGGACGGAGTGGCCAGCGACATCGTGCATGTGCGCTATGAGACCTATGAGGAACTGCTGGGCTATTGCTACAAGGTGGCCTCGGTGGTGGGGCTGGTGAGTGCGGAAATCTTTGGCGCCACGCAGCCGCAGTCCCGTGAATACGCGGTGCAGCTGGGCTATGCGCTGCAGCTCACCAACATCATCCGCGATGTGGGGCAGGATGCGCGCGAGACGGGCCGCATCTACCTGCCTCTGGAGGATCTGAAACGCTTTGGCGTGACGGAGGCGGCAATCATGGAGGGGCGGCATGACGAGCGCTTCATCCAGCTCATGGACTTTCAGTATCAGCGGGCGCGGGCGATGTATGATGACGCGGCCCGGCTGCTGCCTGCGGCGGACCGGGATGCACTGCTGCCTGCGCGCATGATGGGCCAGGTGTACTTTGAAATTTTGGAGAAGCTGCACCGGGAGCGGTACCCGGTTTTTGAAAAACGCTGCCGCCTGCACCCCCTGCGCAAAGTGTGGATCCTGCTGAGCTACACGGCGCGCTCCTGGCTGGCACGCTGGCGGCGAAAAGGCGCGTGATGATCTGAACAATTCAGAGGGGCCTGCCGTCAGAGGGGGAGAAGGGCGCTGCTGGCCCCGACGGGGGCTGTCATGGGCTGCCCGTGGGGGCCAAAGAAACCCCTTGATGAAAATTAAATTTAAGAAACCTTAACGATATGAATACACGCCCCCTCCCTGAGCATGGAAAAGGCTCGCTCTGGCGAGTGATGGCGCTGTCCTGTGTGGCGGCGTCGGCTTATGCCCAGCAGCCTTCCGGTTACAGCTATCCCCCGCCTCCCGGGTATGGTGCGCAGCCGCAGTATTCAGCCCCGCAGTATCCGGCCCAGGCCCCGGCGTATCCGCAGCAGGGCTATGCCCAGCCCGGTTATTCGCAGCCACCGTCCTACCCCCCGCAGGGCTATGCCCAGCCGCAGACGGAGTACGTGAGCCCGGTGCAGTTCCTGCCGACGTTTGGCCGCAAGTTTGGCGACATATTCCGCCGCGTGTTTTATGGCGATGGGTCACCGGAAGATTACCAGGCACCGCAGGCTTATCCGCCACCTGGGGGATACCCGCAGCAGGGAGGCCGCAGCCTGGACAATGCGCCGCCGTCTTATCAAAGCCAGTATGGCCAGCCGCAGCCCGGCTATGCCACGCCGCCACCGCGTTACCAGGAACAGCCGCGTTATCAGCAGGAGCAGCCCCGCTACCAGCAGCCGCCAGCCCCCCAGCCGGGCGTGCCGCAGTATCAGACACCGCCTGCACCGCAGCGCCAGGCCACCCAGCCCGCCCCGCAGGCCGGTGGTCGCATGGGCAGCACACCGCCCCCACGCACCTCGCTGAAGTCGAAGTCCGCCCAGACACCGGCCAAGAAGTACACGCCACCGACGATGAGCCAGAAGCCGAAGCCTGCTGTGGAAGAGATGCCGCCGCCGGTGGTGGAGAAAAAGAGCAGCACAGGCGCGACGGACAAGGAATACTACCCGCTGCCAGGGGCCAAGCCCAAGTCGGAGACCGCCCAGTCCACCCCGCCCAGCAAGTCCACCCAAGACAAGGCCCCGGCGGGCAACAGTGGCTCCTTCCTCAAAGGCAAACGCGCCAGCAAGCCGGGCCGTGTCATCAGTCCCTATGCGCCTTATCAGGAGCTGGATGTGACGGGCCTGAGCAGCGGCTCCCTGGCCCTGGACCCGACCACGCAAAAGGTCTTTGAGGTGCCGTAGGCGTAGCCGCAAGATTTCGCCCGCCCATTTTCACGGATTGGGCGGGTGCTCCTCCAAGGGTGTCTTCGATGAAGACACCCTTTTTGTTTTGAAGTTCTTTTTGTTAGGTGTGCGTGGGCGAATGAAGACCACGTGGCGACCTGTTTAATCCTCGTCGTCGCTCTCAGCCTCACCTGGATATTAGGACAAATACAGAGACATGCCCAAGTCAGCCATTGACCGCATCATTTCGGGTGTGATGGCCGCACCTCCTCCAGTCGCGCCACGGTGAATCATGAACCCAATCTCGGCCACGTACTTGCCGGGCTGAAGTTTGGACTGGGATGCTGCGAGCCACTCTTCCAGTATGTGTACCTGTTCAGGAAGGCTCCAAATGTCGCCACAGAGCTGGTCAATTTTCCCGGTTGAGAAGTCCTCCGAGTAAATGTTGATGGGCATGTGGTGTGCAGTCGAGAATAAAACCAGAACCCAGCCGCACGGGTAGGTGAGGATGGGGCTGTTTTAAACACCGAAGCAAGGTTGCCGGATCAGCGGGCCTTGAGGAGATCGCGGATCTCCTTGAGCAGCTGCACGTCTTCCGGCACTGGCGGCGGTGCGGCGGGGTCGGCAGGCTTGGCGCGGAGGGCGCGGATCTTGTTGATCGGCTTCACAAAGATGAAGAAGACGACGGCGGCAAGGAGCAGGAAGTTCAGCACGCCATTGCCCAGGTCCCACACACCCTGGATGAAGGAAGGCCAGGCGTCGTTGCCTTTGACCATTTCAACGACCGGTCCGATGACGCCTTTGACGACGCCATCCACCAGCTTGCCGAAGGCCCCGCCGATGACCACGCCGACGGCGAGATCCACGATGCTGCCGCGCATGACGAACTCTTTGAATTCATTGACGATGCTCATGATAGTAGTGTGTTGGTTTGATGCTTCAGGATTCGACCTGATGGATGATGAAATGACCAGCCAAATCTTTGCCAAGGTGGGAAGGATTCGTCTCCATGTGCATGCGGCGCATGACTTCCAGGGGTCTTTTTTCCAAAGTCACGCGGAGCTGGTGCTGGCCTTCTGTGTACACCTCAGTCTCCGTCCAGCGGGGGGTGTGGCGGAAGACGGCCTGGGAAGGGGAGTAAAGGGCGAGGCGACCGATGTTTTCATCAATCAGTTCGGACTTGGCCTTGCCGGTGAGGTGGCAGACGGCGACATGGCAGCCCAGCTCGATGGCGCGGGCGGAGGCACAGCGGTCCACGCGCTCCACACCGAGGATGCTTTCGGTGGCGCTGGGGCAGAGGATGAGGTCCACGCCATCGCCCCGCAGGCGGGCGGAGATCTCGGGAATCTCAATGTCCAGGCAGATGACGACGGCGATGCGGAAGCCCTGAAATTCCCAGAGGTAAAGGATGCCGCCGGGGCTGAAGACGCTTTCCCATGGGGTGAGGTGCAGCTTGTCCTGATGGCTGAGCTGGCCCTGGCAGAGGATGGGCGCGCGATTGAAGATGCGATGGGTATCCGGATCGGCAAAGGGGGCGGTGCCCAGGACGGCGGCCTTGCCTGGTACATTCAGCTGCTGACGAATGGTGGGCAGAAGCGTGTGCCAAAAAAGCTGCGACAGGGTGTGGTAGTGGCTGGGGTCTCCGGATTGCTGCGGCATCAGGGCCTCCAGTCCCATCCAGGTGAACTCGGGGAGCAGCACGAGATCGGCCCCTCTGTCCCAGGACTGCCGCACCACACGCACCACTTCATCGGCAAAGGCGGCGGGGCTGTCGCAGGGATGACCGGGGTCAAAAGTGAGGAGGTCGAGGATCATGGGGCCGATGAAAGAATGCGCCGCCAATGAAACGCCAAAGGCCGGGCTGCGCTACTTCAGTTCTTTGGTCCAGAAGGTCAATGTTTTGGCGGACTCGGCTTCTTCATTCACTTCCTTCCAGTGAAAGGTGGCCTGCATGCCGGGCTGCTTTTGGTAACCTTGGGAGATCCAGAAATCATCCAGCGGGCGGTAGCCTTCGGGGCGCAGTGGATGATCGCGGGGGCGGTCCACCGCGCAGAAGGTGGTGAGGCCGAGGCCGAGTGTGCGGGCATGGTTTTCACGGTGCTTGAAGAACTGCCTGCCCAGCCCGCGCCCACGGTATTGAGAGAGAAGGATGGATTCCCCCAGGTAGCAGATGCGTGAGATGTCATGGCCTGCTTTGACAAAGGCCTCCTGAAATTCGGGGCCTTCATCGGCCATGGGCATGCAGGTGGTGGCCCCCACGACAGCATCGCCATGAAAGGCGATCACGGCGAGGCTGCGCTCCGTCTCCAGATACACCTTCAGGTAATCGCGCTCATACTCCAGGCTGCCGTCATAGAGGTAGGGGTAGTCCCGGAAGACGGTGATGCGAAGGGCCCCGAGGGCATCCAGGTAGGGCTCGATCTGCTTTCCCTGAACGGTGAGGAGGCGCAGCATATTGAATCAGTAACGGAAGGGGCTGGGGAAATTTAGATGAAGAATGCAAATAAACGCAGCAGGACTCACAAAGCCTGCGGAAACTTTCTTTTCATCTGTGCGAACAAGGTTGCGTTCAAAGCTTGAATGCCTGGTTTTGCTGGTAAAGTTCGGCACATGGATTCCTCTCAGTTTATCTGGCTCAATGGTCGTCTTCAGTCGGTGGAAGAAGCCCGTGTTTCGCCCTTGGATCATGGCCTGATGGTGGGGGACGGCGTGTTTGAAACGCTGGTGGCACGTGGTGGAAAGCCCTTTGCCGCGCGGGAGCATTATGCGCGGCTGCAGCGGTCCTGCGAGGTCACCGGGCTGCACTGCATCTCCGAAGAAGTGTTTGAAGAAAGCATGCGAGAGGTGATGGCGGCGAACGGGCTGATGGATGCGCGGGTGCGGGTGACGCTGACCAGCGGGGACGGGCCACTGGGCTCTGATCGTGGAGCTGGGCGCGGCACGGTGCTGGTGGTGGCCACGCCGCTGAAACCCTGGCCGCCGACGGAGAACGTACAACTGGCCCCCTGGACGCGGAATTCGCGCGGGGCGCTGGCCGGGGTGAAAAGCGTCTCCTATGGGGAAAACGTGCGCGCCCTGCTTTATGCGAAGGAGCGCGGCTGCGGGGAGGCGCTGGTGGTGAACGAGTCTAACCAACTTTGCGAAGGAACGGGCTCCAATGTGTTTGTGGTGCTGGAAGGGCGGCTGCTGACGCCGCCGCTGTCCTCCGGCTGCCTCGCGGGCATCACCCGCCAGCTTGTCCTGGAGGCCTGTGCGAAGGAGGGCATCGTGTGCCTGGAGGAGGACCTGCCTGCCGTGGTGCTGGAGGAGTGCGAGGAGGCCTTTCTCACCTCCTCCACGCGGGATGTGCATCCGATCGCACTGCTGAATGGGCGCAGCCTCAATGCCCCTGGGCCAGTGACGCTGAAGGTGCAGCAGGCCTTTGCCCGCCAGTATGGGCTGGTGTGAGCAGAAGCTCGGGAGTACTTTCGGGCAGGTGCAGTGGCAGCTACGGGGCTGTCTGAAAATCAGCCTATTGGCGGGCCACCACTTCGGTGCCGTCCTTGACGGAATCAGGCGGGTGCATGAGCACGCGGTCACCGGCCTTGAGGCCCTGGATCACCTGGGTCCATTTGCCATCGCTGCGGCCGGTTTCCACGGTGGTGACGTGGGCCTTGCCCTGATCAAAAACAAAGGTGCGCCACACGGAGCCTTCGCGGAAGAGGGCCCCGCTGGGTACCTGCAGGACGTCGTCTTCATGCCACACGGCCACGCGCACTTCTACGCGGAAGCGGTCGCCCAGCGGGGTGCCTTTGAGACCGGCGGGATCAAGGTCGCAGAGGACGATGACGCGCTGCTCCTCCACGCCCAGGGCGGAGACTTTGGTGAAGGCGGCGGGCTCCACGCGGCGGACGGTGGCCTTCAGCGGGGCGTCGCCGCCCCATTGCTCAATGCTGGCCGGGGCACCGGGACGGATGAGCACGGCATCGCGGGAGAGGATTTCGGCCTCGACTTCCAGGTCGGCCACGTCGCCGATCTCCACGATGGGGGCGCCGGCGGCAATGATCATGGCGCTCTCCTGCTCCACGCGCAGCACGCGGCCGCTGACGGGGGCGCGCACTTCCACCGGCGTACTGTCGCCGCCGGGGCTGGTCATCTGGAGGAGGGCGGCCTTGGCCTGGGTGAGCTCATACTCGGCCACCTTCAGGGCGAACTCCTGGGAGCGGACCTCTCGGCCACGCATCTCGGCCTCGCGCTGGATGTTGTCGCGGTCGGTGACGGAGATGCTGCCTTCGGTGGCGTTGGACTTCACGCGGTCCCAGTTGGCCTGGGCAAAACGGGCGGCGGTGCGGGTCATTTCCAGGCCCTCGGAGGCCTGCTGGAGGGCTGCCTGGGTGGAGGCGATGCGGGCATCGGCCTGGGCCTTGGTGCGGGCGTCAATGAGCGGGGCGATGCCGGGCTCGATGAGGGTGAGCACGGTTTCGCCGGCCTTGACTTCATCGCCAGCTTTCAGGGGCACGCGGCGCATGCTGCCGGTGACGGGGGCGGCCACGATGTAGCGGTTGCGGATGCGGGTTTTGCCCTCCTCCATCACATGCACGGTGAGGGGGCCGCTCTTCACCTCGGCCAGCTCCACCGGCGTGGGGCGTGGGCGCAGGCCGTAGATGACGAGCCCGAGCACGCCGAGGCCCACGGACCAAAGGACGATCTTGCGGAACAAGCCACGCTTGGAAGGAACTTTTTTCGCTTCCCAGGGTGGGGTGGGGGATTTGCCTGACTGCTCCTCGTTAGCCATGTTTTTTCTATGTAAGCCAGACTCTTGAACAGAGCAGGTGAAATTTTACGTTTGAGGGCAGGTGGCTGCGGCTTGCACAATGCTTGCCAGCGGCTGCGGACTGTTTAATCTGACCCTTCATGAAAGCTTCTCTCTTTGTATTTCTCGTTCTGGGCGCCTGCCGTGTCATCGCGGCAGATGCCGTCTCCTTATTCGATGGAAAGTCCCTCGCCGGATGGACCGGATCTGATGGTGCCAAGCCGGGTGCCGGCTGGGTGGTGGTGGATGGGGCGCTGCACCTGAATGGTGAAAAGGGCGGCAACCTGCTTTCCGAGAAGGAATACACGAACTTTGTGCTGGAGTGGGAATGGAAGGTGGAAGAAGGCGGCAACAACGGCATCAAATATTGGGTGACGAAGATCGGCGGCAAGGAGTGGCTGGGCATTGAGTACCAGATGATTGACGATGCCAAGCACCCCGATGGCCTGAAAGGCGGCAGCCACACCACGGGCTCCATCTATGACATCAAGGCCCCGGAGGCGGACAAGCCGCTGAATCCTCCCGGCCAGTGGAACAGCAGCCGCGTGGTGGTGCAGGATGGCAAGATCGAGCATTGGCTGAATGGCAAGCTGGTGTGCGCGGCGGATACCACCACGGATGCGTGGAAGACGATGATCGCAGGCAGCAAGTTCAAGTCCAAGGAAGGCTTTGCCCCCGGCAAGGGCCGCATCATGCTGACCGACCACCACGACAAGGTGTGGATGCGCGGCATCAAGATCACAGAAAAGTAAGCGCCGAAAAGGCTGCTAATTGATGAACGGATCTTCCTCAGGGAAGATCCGTTTTTGTTGGCAACCGTGGGATGGGAAGCACGGCAGCCTTTATCTTTTACCCGACATCTTTTTGCAGTGCCGCTTTTGCCTGCACGGTCTTTCGGAAAACTCGGTTCAGCCTCCTCAGGCAGCGGCGCGGAGGGGCGGGTGCCAAGCGTTGCGCACGGCGAAGTTTTCCGCCGCCGGCACCTGCCAGACGAGGTATTTGGACAGCATCTTCATGAGGCTGCGGCTGTAGCCGGAGCGGGTGTAGCCCCCTGAGGCCATGCTGGCGATGTGGAAGGTGGAGTGCCGCTCCATGACGCTGGCGATGTTGAAGGGGGAGGGCTTCATGGCCAGGTTCTTGCCCGCGAGGTGGATCTGAAAGATGCGGCCATCGTAAAAGTAGCGCACGAGGTCCGTCCAGGCCTGGTGCCACTCCACGATGCGACGGCTGTAACGGTCCATGGCCCGGGCGAGGGCGGCGGGGTTTCGGAGGATTTGCGCGCCTTTGGAAAAGACACATTCGTCGAGCTGGCGTGCGCCCTCCAGCGACATGAAGAGGCCCGGGGAGAGCATGGGGTCCACAAAACCGAAGGCATCCCCCAGCAGCACCCAGCCGGGGCCGTGACCCTGCTGGGAGAGGAGCTGGTAGTTGGTGTAGGTCATGACCGGGGAGACCCGGCGGGCGCGGCTGCCTTTGGCGGCGAGGAGGGGCTCCTGCCGGATGGCGTTTTCCAGGCGTTCCTCGGCGGTGGCGCCCAGGGTGGGGGCGTGGGCCTTGTTCACTACGATGCCCACGGAAAGGCGGCCGGGCAGGGGGATGCGCCAGCTCCACCCGGCGCGGAGGACGGAAATGATGACCTGGCCGGGCTCCACCTCGTCATGCTCGAAGTCTTCAAAATGCGCGAAGTAGGCGATGTCGTCGCGCTCGCCGCGGACGGCGGGAATGTTCATGCTGCGGGCGAAGGTGCGGGCGCGGCCAGAGGCATCCACCAGCAGGGACTTGGCATCGTGGGGCAGGCCGGCCTTCGCCAAGCTCTCTGCACTCAGGCGCAGGGTGGGCTGGCCGTTTTCCACGCTGGGCTCCAGGGTGGCGCGGGCATGGACGAAGCGGACACCCAGTTCCTCGGCCCGCGCGCGCAGGAGGTTGTCCAGCTCGGGGCGCGGAGTGTTGTAGGAGTAGGGGGGCAGGTGGCCCTCCACATTTTTGAAGCTGAAGTGGATGCGTGGGCCGTCATCGGTGACGAAGAAGGAGGCACCGGGTTTGCGCGTGGATATGGCGGCCACGCGGTCCTCGATGCCGAGCTGGCGGAAGACAGGGACGACGCCGGGAATGAGCGATTCGCCGACGAGGAGGCCGGGGCGTTTGTCATCGTCAAAAACGACGCAGGCAATGCCGCGCTGGGCCAGCAGGGCGGCGAGGGTGCAGCCCGCAGGCCCGGCACCTACAATCACGACTTCCGGTGAGTTCTCCATCATCACAGACATCATGCCTTTTTACGTCGGCTCTTCAAGCCGGGCATCAGGCATTTGCAAGAGGGGAACGAATTTCGCTTTTTGAGGGAAGGGCCGTCCCGGATGCGGGCCATGCCGGATTTTTGTTGAGCATGAGCACCTGCATTAAAAGACGGGCCATTGATTCGGCGAAGACGGGTGGTGATTTATGGATGGCGTGTCAGACAAATTTTTTTTTATCGACCGGTGTTGAGGATAGTTGCAGGGCTTTTCTAGTTATCTTATGTCCGAATATTAACCTTTTGGGACAAAGGAGCCAAGTTAGACGCCCTGTGGCGAAGTGAGTAACTTGGCGAGTTAGCGTGAAGAAGTAGGCCGACTTAAACCAAAACTTAGAATGAATGCTCTATTCTTGGCTTGAGGCAGGGTTTCTGTCTGGAATGCAGGGCTCGAAGGCGGGAAATGACGTGGGGTGAAATGAGTTTTTTTTTGAATTTTTGATGATTTTTGATAGGCTGTGCATATGAAAAATCTTGAAATGTCAGTCAGACGATTTTCCCCTGCCTCTCATTTGGCTCTGTGCCACTCCGAATCACATGTGTTTACAAGCCGTAGTAGGCCGATAAATTAAGGCCGTTAAATACTGTATTTCACATCTGAAATTATCTTGTTGACCACGATGAAGGTTGTCTGCAAACAGGGGCTGTGCTCTGGGGTATTTTTGATCTCGGAGCCTATACCTCTCTTCTTCTGAAAGATGCCCGCAGACTCCGCAGACTTGATTCCTGGTTCTCCAGGGCTGAACGCTGAAAACCTCAGCATCATCGTGTGCAGGAACAGCCAGGGGGCGGAGGTACGGGGAACGGTGCATCGACTGACCCGGCACCTGGCGGTGTTTGAGGTTTACAACCCCTACAGCATTTTGCAGCTCTCGGAGGTGCTGATGGACTTCCGGGTGACGGTGAATGACCGGATGCTTTACTCGGGCCGTGCGGTGGTGACGAATCTGGTGAACACGGGCATCATGCTCATCCTGGAGGCCTCGCTGGAGGAGGAGGGGTGGATGGACCCGGACATCTTTGCCCCGCTGCAGCAGCGGCTGGGCCTGGGGGAGGAGCTGGCGACCCTGCTGCGGGACACGAGCCGGATTTTCCAGGTGAGCCCGAATTTCAAAATCGTGGTCATCGACATCCTAACGGTGCTGACCGACCTGCGGCGGTGGCTGGAGCAGGTGGAGCTGTGCGTGCGCTCCCTGCCGACCGGGGATCGGCTGGAGTCCGAGCTGTATGCCATCCAGGAGGTGGAAAAGCTGGTGCTGCCGGCGCTGTGGCCGCTGTTTTTGAAGTTCGAGGAGGCGGCGGCGGAGGTGCCGCAGGAGCTGCTGCCGGTGCACCGTGGCTACATCAAGCGGCAGTTGCACCCCATCGTGCTGTGCTCGCCCTTCACCTATCGTACGTATCAAAAGCCGCTGGGTTATGCGGGGGATTATGAAATGGTGAGCATGATGCTGAGGTCGCCCTATGAAGGCAGCTCGGTCTTTGCGAAGCTGATCAACCGCGTCTTCCTGGAATCCCCTACGGTGGTGGCACACCGGAACCGGATCACCTACCTGACGAAGCAACTGCATGATGAGACGGAGCGGGTGCTGCCGGAGGGGAGAAAGGCGCGCTTCTTTAACCTGGGCTGCGGCCCGGCGCAGGAGGTGCAGCGCTTCATCTCCACGGATGACCTGAGCCATGAGGCGGACTTTACCCTGGTGGACTTCAATGATGAAACGCTGGAGCATACGCAGGGCACGCTGCAGCACCTAAGCCAGCAGTATGACCGGCGGACTGCGCTGCAGTTTGTGAAGAAATCCGTGCACCAGATGATGAAGGAGGCCGGGCGGCCGCAGGGTGGCGCAGCCGGGTATGACGTGGTCTATTGCGCGGGCCTTTTCGACTACCTTTCAGACCGTGTGTGCCGCCGCCTGCTGGAGATCTTTTATGACATGGTGGCCCCGGGGGGGCTGCTGATCGCCACGAACGTGCATTCGCGAAATCCCTCGCGCTACTGGATGGAGTGTGTGATGGACTGGCACTTGGTCTATCGCAATGATGAGCAGTTCCTGGCTCTGGCACCCACCCGTGCGCCGGCGGGTGCGACAGTCATTCGTGAGGATGAGACGGGAGTGAACATCTTCATGGAGGTACGCAAGCCGAAGAATGCCTGAAAAGACCTCCATAGACCAGACGCAGCTCTGGGAGGCCTTCGAGGCAGATGAGGTGCAGATCCGGAGGCGGAATTTCCGCCTCTGCTGTGTGCTGACGGCCATTTTCATGCCGTCCGGGGCCAGCCTGGACCTGCTGGCTTATGATTTTGATCACATGATCCAGTTCCTGCCTGCGCGTCTGCTCAGCAGTGTGTGTCTGCTGGGGCTGTGGGTGGCGCTGGGCTTTGCCCAGACGGTGAAGTCGGTGCGGCTGCTGGGGCTGCTGGTGGCGATGCCGCCCATCCTTTCCATCGCCTGGATGATCAATGAGGTGGGCGGGGCGGAGTCCCCCTACTACGCGGGGATGAACCTGATCATGGTGGGGGCGGCGCTGATGATGCGGTGGACGACCTGGGACAGCATCATCGTGGTGAGCCTGACGCTGATTTCCTATGGAGTGGCCTGTGTGGACAACAATCTGGCCGGGCATGAAAAGATCCTCTACAACAACCTCTTTTTCCTGACGCTGACGACGGTGATGGTGGTGGTGGGCACCTGGCTGTACACGGGCATCCGTTTCAATGAGTTCATCCTGCGCCGCCGCCTGAATGAGAAGAGCACGGAGCTGCTGGATGCCAATGCGATGTTGGAGGAGAGCAACACGAAGCTGCGCGAGCTGGATGATGCGAAGAGCCGCTTCTTTGCCAACGTGAGCCATGAACTGCGCACGCCGCTGACGCTGCTCATCGCGCCCATTGAGTCGCTGATCAACCAGCGGAACCACCTGAGCGAGGAGCAGAAGTCCGACCTGCTGGCGACGATGCAGAGCAATGCGATGCGGCTGCTGAAGCTGATCAATGACCTGCTGGACCTGGTGCGGCTGGAGTCGGGCACCATCCAGATCCGCAGCGCCCCGGTGGCACTGGAGGAGTTCGTGCGCGGGCTGGGCAAGGCGGTGGCGGGAGTGGCCAAGGACAAGCGCATCAATCTCCAGGTGGAGTGCGAAGGCGGCATGGGCCGGGTGATGGCCGATGCGGAGAAGCTGGAGCGCATCTGCCTGAACCTGCTGTTCAATGCGCTGAAGTTCACCCCGGCAGGCGGCACGGTGCTGCTGAGCGCCACGCGGGCGGGCTCCTGGTTCCGGCTGGAGGTGAAGGACTCCGGGGTGGGCATCGCCTCAGCCGATGTGCCGAACATTTTCAACCGTTTCTGGCAGGCGGACACGTCCTCCCAGCGCAAGTTTCAGGGCATGGGCATCGGCCTGTCGCTGGTGAAGGAGATCGCCGAGGCGCACGGGGGCAGCGTGGCGGTGCAGAGCGAGCGCGGGAAGGGCACTTCGATGTCGGTGATCCTGCCGTTCCAGCAGGCGGAGGAAGTGGCGGAGCCGACGGCTGAGGACGAGATCCCGGACATGGAACCTGCGGCGCAGAAGGAGTGGATCAGTGACCTGTACCGGCGTGCGGAAATGTTCCCGGCAATGACCTCCCTGCAGGCGACACTGCGGCCGATGGAAGTGGGTGTGGGGCGGCGGAGCAAGAAGCCGAAGCTGCTGATCGCCGATGATGAGCCGGACATGCTGCGCTTCCTGCGCTCGCAGCTTTCGGAGACGTTTGAGGTCATCGAGGCGGTGGACGGGCACCAGGCGGTGGAAAAGGCGGCGCAGTTCCTGCCGGACATCATTCTTTCCGACATGATGATGCCGGAGAAGGATGGCCTGCAGGTGTGCCGGGAGCTGCGCGAGCGCACCTCCACCCGAGGCATCCCGGTGGTGCTGCTGACGGCGCGTGCGGATGAGAAGACGAAGATCGACTGCCTGATGGCCGGGGCGAGTGACTTTCTGGGCAAGCCGTTTTCCCTCACGGAGCTTTCGGTGCGGCTGAAGAACCTGACGGACTCGCACCTCTTCCAGCGGGAGCTGCAGGTGCAGAAGCAGCGGCTGGAGGCGGCGCTGGAGCAGGTGAAAGAGACGGAGGCGATGCTGGTGCGCAATGAGAAGCTGGCCTCTCTGGGACGGCTGAGCGCGGGCCTGATCCATGAGATCAACAATCCGCTGAACTATGCGAAGCAGGCGCTCTTTGTCCTGCGTGAAACGGCGGACAAGCTGACGGAGGCGGACCGGCCCGAATTTATGGAGACGCTGGGCGACATTGAAAACGGGGTGGACCGCGTGGCCCGCATCATCAGCGACCTGCGCGGCTTCTCCCGCACGACGCACCAGGTGGCCGGCAATTTTAACCTGAGCCAGGCGGTGGAGACGACGTTGCGGTTCTTCTCCCACGCGATCAAGGACGGGGTGGAGGTGAAGCTGGATCTGCCGCAGTATGTCGAGGCGGTGGGGGACCAGAACCAGTTCATCCAGGTGCTCATCAATCTCATTCAGAACTCCATGGATGCGATGTCGGAGAAGACCTATCCGGAAGGGCAGGAGCGCTGCCTCTCCATCTGGGCCACGCAGAATGGCACGATGGCGGCACTGCACATCCGGGACAACGGCCCCGGCATCCCGGTGGAAAACCGGAACAACGTTTTCGATCCTTTCTTCACCACCAAGGATGTGGGCGCGGGCATGGGCCTGGGCCTGTCCATCTGCCACCAAATTATGGCCGAACACGGAGGCCGAATCCTCCTTGAAAGTACTCCTGGTGAGTTCTGTGAATTTGTTTTGGAATTTCCCGTGACCGCTCCCATACTCGAAGCCTGACGCAGCAACGTCTAATAGACTCCCCCATGCAAAACCTCTACGATTATAAACGCTACGCAGTCCTTTACGTGGACGATGAAGAAATGGCGCTGAAGTACTTTGAGAAAACCTTCGGTAGCGAATTCCGAATCTTGACCGCCACGAATGCCAATGAAGGCCTCAAGCTGATCGAGTCGCGTGGGGATGAGATCGGAGTTCTGCTGACGGACCAGCGCATGCCCGGGCAGAAAGGCGTGCAGCTTTTGGAGCGCGCCCGGCAGATCCGGCCGAAGATCGTGCGCATGATGATCACCGCCTTTGCCGACTTTGGCGTGACGGTGGATGCGGTGAACCTGGGCAATGTCTTCCGCTATGTGTCCAAGCCTTTGCAGGTGGAAGACATGCGCAACACGCTGCGCCGGGCGATGGAGTTTTTCCTGCTGCAGCGTGAGCGGGACGACCTGCTGCGCGAGAAGCTGAGCGTGCTGCAAAACATGGTCATCACAGACCGCGTGATCAGCCTGGGAGTGCTGGCCAGCGGACTGTGCCAGAACCTGCGCAATCCGCTGGAGGCGGTGCAGACTTTCCTGAACCTGACGCCGCTGAAGCTGCGCCAGGAAAGCGTGGACATGGACCGGCTACAGGACCCTTCCTTCTGGCGTGACTTTCACTCTCAGGTGCTGATGCAGGCGGGCCGCATTTCGGAACTGATCGGGGAGCTGGATGGTGCGAGCCTGGCGGACACGATCAAGGCTGAGGCACCGCTGAATGTGGCGGAAAGCATCGAGACGGTGGTGGCCGGGCTGCAAGCCGGGCTGCAGGCCAAGAATATCCGGCTGGATCTGGACATCGCCGACGGATTGCCGGCGATTTCGACCGAGCGTGCGCGCTTTGAGCGCATGTTCCAGCTGCTGATTCAGGATGAGATTGATGTACTGCCTGCGGGCTCCCGCATCGCGCTGACGGCGAAGGCACAGCGCTTTGCCGACCGGCCGGTCTCCATTCAGTTCACTCTGCAGGATGACGGCCCGGGCCTGCCCCAGGGGGCGCTGCGTTCCGTGTTTGATCCCTTTGCCATTCGTCTGGAGGATGCGCCCGACTTTGGCCTGAATCTCATGGCCGTGTTCTTCCTGGTGTATCACCACGGTGGCAACATCCATGCCGAGAACAACGGCGAGCGCGGCGCGCAGTTCAAAATCGACATCCCGCTGCTGGCTGAAAACCCGCCTGCGGTGGCCACCAGCAGCCGTGACTTTGTGACGAAGGTGCTGATGAATGACCTGCTATGGGAGCGCCTGCTGGCCGGGGACTGACATCTCTCCCAAGTCTGTATGCCCATGAAGCCCGGCGGGAAACTGCCGGGCTTTTTTGCTCTTCCGTTTCGGCTTTCCTGGTGGCGGATCCTGCCGCTAGGATGGTGGTTTTATGAAACTGGTTTCCCGTCGCACTTGTTTGCAGCGTCTCGCCCTGATGCCCGTGCTGGGGGCGGCGGCATGGTCCCCCCGTGGAAGTTTGAAGGCGGCGGAGGCTGCGCTTGCAGCCGGGGAGGAGGAGGCGATCAAAAACCTGGCGGATGGCTTTCTCAAAGAGTTCGATTCGCCCGGTCTTTCGGTGGCGTTTGCCCATGAGGGGAAACTGGTCTTCCGTCGGGGTTTCGGTCTGGCGGACCGCCGCGGCGGGGAGGCCCTGACGGTGGATCACCGCTTCCGCATCGCCAGCATTTCCAAGCCGGTCACGGCGGTGACGATGTACGGTTTGATCGAGGCGGGCCAGCTGACCCTGGACGCAAAAGTTTTCGGCAAAGAGGGGCTGCTGCCGCGCTACCGCACCACGGGGGACCGGGAGCGGCTGGAGGCGGTCACCGTCCATCATTTGCTGACGCACACCTGCGGGGGCTGGGGCAATGACGCGGAGGATCCGATGTTCACCAACCCGGCAATGGATCACGATGAACTCATCGCCTGGACGCTGCGCGAGGTGCCTCTGCAAAAGACTCCGGGGGAGGCCTACGCGTATTCCAATTTCGGCTATTGCGTGCTGGGCCGGGTGATCGAAAAGGTGACCAAGAAGCCTTATGCGGAGGCGGTGCAGGAGCTGGTGCTGGGCCGCTGCAGCATCCGGGGGATGCAGATCGCCGGCAACACGATGAGGGAGCGGGCGAAGGATGAGGTGGTGTATCACGGGCAGGAGGGCCAGGACCCCTATGGCATGAATGTGCGGCGCATGGATGCCCATGGCGGCTGGCTGGCCAGCCCGACGGACCTGCTGCGTTTTCTGGTGCAGGTGGATGGTTTTGACAAGACGCCGGACATCCTGAAACCGGCGAGCATTGCCACCATGACGGCACCGGGCCCGGCAGGCGGTTCCTACGCCAGCGGGTGGAGCGTCAACAAAGCTCCCAACTGGTGGCATGGCGGCAGTTTGCCGGGGACCTCGACCATCGCGGTGCGCACCGCCGGCGGCCTGTGCTGGGCGGGGTTTGCCAATACCCGGGTCAAGGAGATCGGCGAAGCCCTGGATGGCCTGATGTGGAAGATGGTGGCGGCGGTGCCAGCGTGGCGCGCCTGAGGGAGATGCGGCCTGTCAGGGAATCTCCAGGGGGTGGAGGTCGGCGTGGTGGATGCGGAGGATCTTCCAGGTCCAGGGCCAGAGGCCTTCCTTGTGCCAGTGAAAGTGCCAGGGCTCCTTCATTTCATTGACGTGGGCCATGATGGCGGGACCAAAGCCGAGGCCCTGGCCATCCATGCGGATGGAGACGGCGGTCTGTCCCTGGCTGTCGCGCGCCTGGCTGTGGAGGATGCGGGTCTGGAGGGTGAGGCTGATGAACTGGCTGAGCACCTGCTCCCCATTTTCCACGGCGGTGTCACGGGTGTGGCCCATGGCGTCGGTGTAGGTGGTGGCCAGCATGGACTTCACCTCCTTCCAGTCGCGGTCTTCCACAGCGGAGAGGAACTGGGCCTGGGCGGCGAGCATCTGCTTTTCCTCCGGGGTGCCAAAGAGCCACCAGCCCAGCCAGGCCGCAGCGATGAGGGCGGGAAGGAAATAAACGAAGCGGGGTAGGCGCATGCCTGTTTATTTCAGGCCGGACCACGGGCCTCAAGGAGAAAAAGCCAGGAGGTGGATTGATGATTGACCCGGCGCGCGGCAGCGGCACACTCGCCGCTCTCATGGAACACGTTCTCGTCATCCCCCGCGCCCTTTTTGATTCTCTCGGCAGCTTTCAAGGTTTCCAGCCGGAGGTGGAGCGTTACCTGAACGCGATGCTGGCCCCGGGCGCGAATTTTTTCATGGAACGCCCGGCGGCAGAGGCGGACCCGACGCACAAGCAGCTGATCCCTTACTCGGTCTTCAAGCATGGCGACCGCTACCTGAGCTACACCCGCGGCGGCAGCTCCGGCGAAAAACGTCTGGTGGCCAAGCGCAGCATCGGCATCGGCGGCCACATCAATCCGGTGGACCAGGGGCAGGACCAGATGGGCGAGGCGATGTATTTCAACAGCATCGAGCGCGAGATCGCCGAAGAGCTGCAGATGGGTGGTACGCACACGCAGCGGGTGATCGGGCTGATCAATGATGACTCGAGCGAGGTGGGCAGCGTGCACCTGGGCGTGGTGCATGTGTTTGAGCTGAGCAGCGACGATGTGCGCTCGAATGAGGAGGCGATCCAGGACCTGCGGTTTGTTTCGCTGGCGGAGCTGATCGAGCAGAAGGACAGCCTGGAAAGCTGGTCGCAAATCTGCGTGGGGCACCTAGCGACTTTGGTTTAGCGGGTGGGGCGGAAGAGCAGGGGGGCGACCGATTTTGACAGGATTAACAAGATTTCAAGATTAACAGGCTGGGGGCAGGTTCAAAGAAACGGGACTTGGCAAGTCCCGCTCCTTGGGGGCTTTAGGGAAGCTCGGGGGAGATAGACCTAGAGCTCGTATAGGCCTATGTCTCTGGGAAGCTCGGGGGCGTGAGAGCTTTCGAAAGCGCCAGGAGACTGGCGCGGTCCAGGACGCTTTGCGCAGTCGGGGACGGCTTATTTGAAGACGCGCTTGAGCACGGCTTTTTCTTCGGGAGTGAGGGTCTCGCGCCAGACTTGTTCGCCACCCTGGCCGGGGCTTTTGGCGCTGCCGGCGGCGGTGGGGCCCTGGTAGGTTTTATCCACCTCGTGCTTGCCGTTTTGCAGGCTGAGCATGGTGCTGAGCTGGGCGCGGGAGAGGTCGCTGTTGGAGACGGCTTCGTTCTTGTCAGTGCCGAAGTTGTTTTCTTCGTCGGAGAGGGTGAGCGGGGCGGTGCCGGGGCCTCGGTTGATGCCGCCTTCGCCGGGGGAGTCGCCGGGTATCTGGCCCTGGCGGCCCAGCATTTCGGCGAGCTGGTCGTCTTCGCCCTCGCCATCGCCGAGGAAGCCGGGGTTTTTGCACATGCCCTGGCATTCACCGGCACCTTTTTTCAGGGCTTCGCGGAGCTGGTCGAGCTGGGCCTTGGACAGGGAGGGCATGCTCTTGGGGTCAATCTGGGCGAGCTCTTTGAGGAGGTCGGGGTTGAGTTCCAGGGGGCTGGATTGCAGGCCTTTGAGGGCTTCGTCGAGGTCTTTGAGGAGCTGGTCCTTGCCGGCCTGGGAGAGCTTGTCGGCGTAGTTTTGCAGGGCGTTGAGGCTGCGTTCGGCGGTCTTCAGGTTTTGGGCCATCTGGGCCATGTCATGCTGGAGCTGCTCCTTCAGGGTGTCGCTGGCGTGCAGGCTGTCGTGGCTGAACCATTTTTCGGGCGGCTGCTCACGCAGGGCGGCGATCTTGGCGGCCTGCTCGTCCTTTTCCTCGGGGGTGATGAGCTTTTCCTCCTCCAGCTTTTTCAGCCACTCGTCCATCTGCTGCCAGGCCTGGGGCTGCACGGTGGGCGGGGTGGCGGTGACTTCTGGGGAGAGGGGCAGCCAGAGGGCGAGGGTGACGCAGGCGAGGCTGCTGAGCCAGGGGGCGGCGACGTGGGACCAGCGCCACTGCCAGCCATCGGCCTGGGTGGCGGGGAGGGCGGGCCAGGGGCCGTGCCCGGCCTGGGCCACGCTGAGGGCTGTGTGCAGGTGCAGGCGGGATTCCAGCCGCACAAGGGCCTGGGCGGGGGTGAGGAAGCGGGGCCGGGCCTCGAGAAAGGCGGCCAGGAGGGCGAGGGGCAGCAGCAGGGCCAGCCAGGGGGCGGTGCGGGCGAGATCCTGCCCCTGGGTGCGCAGGGTGAGGATGGCGATGAAGGCGAGGACGGAGGCGGCGATGAGCAGCGGGGTGAGACTGGCCAGCCACCAGCCGAGGTTGACCTTGCGGGCGGTGCGTTTTGCCAACTGCTGCCAGTGGGTGAGTCGAGCGGCCTGTTCGTCCATGCTATGAGGATGATACGGGACGGGCGAAGGGGTGACCAGTGGGATGATGACTTTTTTCAGTCGTGCAGTTTGCTGGATAGTTTCATTTTTTATGCGTGATTGGGTATAAAGTTAGCTCTTAGAAATCGTTAAAGCCGTAGCCATGTCTGACTCCCCCTCCGATGACTTTTTAGAACTGCCTCCTGAGGAGGCTGCGGGCGCAGAGCCGGGCTTTCCGACGCTGGAGGAGATGGCGGCACTGCTGCCCCATTATGAGATGCACCAGGTCATCGGCATCGGCGGCATGGGGGCGGTGTATCTGGCGCGGCAGCCGCAGCTGGACCGATGGGTGGCGCTGAAGGTGCTGCCGGCCTCGGCGGCGCTGAATGCGGAGGACTCGGAGCGGTTCAATACGGAGGCCCGGGCGATGGCGCGGATGGCGCATCCGCACATTGTGGCGGTGTTTGACTATGGCCAGACGACGGAGGGGCACCTGTATTTGGCGATGGAGTATGTGGAGGGAGCGGACCTGCACTGGCGGACGCGGGCGGGGGAGATCACTCCGGAGCGGGCGCGGTCGGTCATCGCGCAGCTTTGCGAGGCGCTGCAGTATGCGCATGAGCATGGGGTGATCCACCGGGACATCAAGCCAGCGAACATCCTCATCACACCAGACTGGCAGGTGAAGGTGGTGGACTTTGGCCTGGCGCGGGATCTGACGGCGCAGGCCCCGGAAGATGCTTCGGAATACGGCACGCCGGATTACACGGCCCCGGAGCGGTTCATCGCGGGTGCGCCGGTGGATCATCGGGCGGACATTTATTCGATGGGGGTGGTGATCCATGAGATCCTCACGGGCAAGACGCCGCGTGCGGCGGGCACCTCGGCCGGGCTGGGCCTGCCGGAAGGGTTTGCAGGCGTGCTTTCCAAATGCCTGATGCATGATCCGGCACGGCGCTACCAAAAGGCCAGCGATGTGCGGGCGGCGCTGCTGGCAGCGGCGGCGGCAGCCACGCAGAAAAAGGCGGTGGCCCCGGTGAATCCGCCCACGGCGGGTCCGCCGCGCTATCCCGCACCCGTGCGCCCGCCAGTGAAGGCGAACTATGGCAGTCCGGCCTGGCTGGGCACGCTGGGCTGGGGATTGGCCTGCCTGGTGGCTCTGGGCGGGCTGGGCTGGCTGGTGTGGAAAGATCATTATCAGAACTCTGCGGGTGAGCCTGCCGTGGAGGTGGCGGCTGCAGAAGCAGGGGCTGCGCCGATGATGACGGAGCCAGCGCTAGCTCCTGAGCCTGCGAAAATGCCAGCCCCGGTGCCAGCGGTGGTGGCTGAAAATTCATCCGACATGGGTTCTAACAATGCGATGACGGAGCCCGTTGTTCCGGAGTCTTCATCCATGAACAAAGCTCTCCCGACCGCCGTTGCCCTCGTCGCCTCCACTGTCTCCGCGCTGAGTGTGGACTATGTCCGCCAGATCAAGCCGATCTTGGCCGCGAAATGCTACGAGTGTCATAGTGAAGAGAAGGGCAAGGAGAAGGGGGATGTGGCCCTGGACACAGAAGCGAAGCTGAAGGCCACCATCGGCCCCGGCCAGTACATCATCCCGGGAAACCCGGCCGCGAGTGACATGCTGCGCCTCTGCAAGCTGCCCGACGATGATGAGGATGTGATGCCGCCGAAGGGCAAAAACCGCCTCACCGCCGCCGAGGTGGCGCTGCTGGAAACCTGGATCAAGGAAGGGGCCAATCTGGCGAGTTCCGCCCCGGCGGCACCAGTGGCCGCTCCGGTGGCGTGGACGAGCAGCGATGGCAAGGCCATCCAGGCCAGCTTTGTGAGGCTGGTGGGGGATCAGATCACGCTGCGGATGGCGGATTCGCAGCAGGACTTCACCTTTCCTTTGAGCCGTCTTTCGGCGGAGAGCCAGGCGCAGGCCAAAGCGGCCGCCGGGAAGTGAAGGGGGCACGTGGGATGGCGGTGGCCCGCCGGGATGCGGCATCGGGTGAGGCGGGGGTTTTGGACCTGCACAGGAGAGGCTGCTTGGCGATTTTTTTTGAGGCGGATGCTGATTGCAGGCGGGCGTTTCAACGGCGATGACTAGGGGTGTCGCAGTCGCCCCCGTCACCGCCTCCACGCCGCCGTTTTTGGAAATGGTGCCGTCGCCTCTTGCTCATTTTCCTGCTGCTGCTCGTCGGGCTGGCAGTGTTTCATCGTCCCCTGCTGCTGACGGCCATCCGCTGGGTGGGACCGAAGGCGGCGCATAAGCTGGACCTGCCGCTGAGCTGGGCGGTGGACGGATCGCTGTGGGGTGACCTGAAGATCACAGACGTGGAAACGGGCGGCGGCCCGGAGCACTGGCTGCCGAAGGCGATGGTGGGGGAACTGGCGGCGGAGTATGACTGGCGCGCGCTGGCCAGCGGGGACTACGAGAACTCGGTGAAGCGGATCACCCTGCATGATGTGGAGGCCGAGGCGGACCTGCGCCGCCTGCCCGCCGCCAAGCCGAAGGCAACGCCGCCGCCTAACCAGAAGTCTGGCGAGATGCCGCCCATCGTCTGGCCGCGCACGGTGGACATCAAGAACATCAATGCGACGGTGACGCTGGCGGATGGCCGCAGGCTGATCCTGCGCGGGCTGACGCTGCAAATGGGGGAGGGGATGCCGGGAGTGTTTGAGTGCCGCGAATTCCGCCAGGAGCCGGGGAATGTGCATCTGGAAAACCTGCGGGCCGATGTGGAGTGGGAAACGCGCAATCTGGTGGTGAAGAACCTGACGCTGCCCAAGCAGGTGGTCCTGGAGCGGCTGGAGCTGGATGTGCATGGCCTGTGGGAGGCGGACAACTCTGCCCTGGTGGTGCTGCTGGCGAAACTGGGCGCGGCGCGGTTTGAGGTGAATGCCAAGGCGGCGGGCCTGCTGAAGGCGCCGATGCAGGTGCAGGCGAAGGTGCTGGGCCGGGATCTGCGGTCTGAGGAGCTGCAGACGCTGGGCCTGCCGAAGGAGGTGTTTTTCGAAAAGGGCACGCTGGACCTGACGGTGGCGGGGGATCCGGCCGCCCCGGCGAAGCTGAACATGGAAGCGGGGCTGGCCCTGGCGAATCTGCGCACGGCCGGAGCCACGGTGGATGCGGTCTCGGTGGCGGCGACGGTGAAAAATGGCCGCGCGGAAGTGCAGGGGGTGAAGGTGACACGCGGGTCTAACCAACTGGATGTCACGGCGCAGGCGGTGCTGCCGGAGGACCTGAAGGACCTGATGGCGACGCCCTGGACGGCACAGGTGAAGGGCGTGCTGCCGCAGGTGACGGCCTTTCTGGACCAGCCACCGCCGCTGAAGGGGGCGCTGGCGCTGAATGTGACGGCGGAGGGCCAGGGGGCGACGCCGCTGAAGGCGAATGGCGAACTGACCGGCGACACGCTGTCCTTTGAAACTTACAAGCTGCCCAAGCTGCGCAGCCTGTTTTCGCTGGATGGCAAGCAGGCCCGCTTTGAACTGCCGCCGCTGGAACTGGGCGCAGGCAACACGGTGGCGCTGACGGCGACCATGCTGATGCAAGATGCGATGCCGGTGCAGGCGAACTGGACGGTGAAGGTGGCCGATCCCGCAGGGCTGATGAAGACCACGGGCCTGCCACCGCCGGAGAAGGCGGTGAAGGGCCGGGTGGAAAGCGTGGGCCAAGCGAACTTTAATGTGCAGGACCTGAGCGCGAAGAATTACAACGGGCTGGTGGCGGACCTGACGCTGAAGCTGGATGAGGCGGCCTATGGCGAGGGTCAGGTGCAGCAGGTGGCGCTGCAGACGCGGGTGGAAAAGGGCCGTGCGCTGGTGGAGGTGGCGAAGGTGCAGTTGGACGCGAAAAATGCGGTGAGCCTGACGGGCGGCATGGACATCCAGCCTCCGTTTGCCTTCACCGCCCAGGGAGACGTGGCGCTGCCGGAGCTGACGGCGCTGAACGCGCTGCTGAAGAGCTTTGGTGCACCGGAGATGGAGAGCGGGGCCATCGCGGGCAAGCTGCAGGCGACAGGGCAGATCAAGCCGTGGCTGTGCCAGGGAACGGTGAAGATGGATGCGACGACGGTGCGCACGGCGACGATGCCGCAGGCGGTCACCGCGGTGCTGGAGACGACCTTTGAAGGCACGAAGGCCAGCCTGCAAAAGCTGGAGGCCACGCTGGGCCCCTGGCGGCTGATGGTGAAGGGCACGGTGGATGAGAAGCAAGCCCAACTGGCCGAACTGAAAGTGTGGCAAAACAAGACGCTGCTGCTGGATGGCACGGTGAGCGCGCCCTTTGACGTGATGAAGCCGGATGTGGTGAACGGGCAGCCGATGAAGGTGGCGATCACGGCTAAGGACCTGCGCTTTCATGAGATCCTGGCGGCGGCAGGCATCCAGGACATTCCGGCGGGCATTCTGAATGCGGACATCCAGGTGAATGGCCGGCTGGAATCCGCGCAGGGGCGCATCTTTTTCGAGGTGAAGGACGTGAGCGTGCCAAAGGGACCGAAGGCGTTTCGCCCGGCGACGCTGCGCTCTGAAACGGTGCTGGAAAACAAGCGTGTGAAGACGCTGACCACGGTGACCCAGCCGCCCCTGCAGCCGCTGACGGTGGAGGGCGACCTGCCGCTGGATGTGGCGGCGCTGGCGAAGTCCCCCAAGCTGCTGAATGAGACGCCGCTGAAGTTCAGCGTGACGCTGCCGGAGACGGACCTGAGCTTTCTGCGGGAGTATGCGCCGGACATGATCCGCAGCATCCCGGCGCGGGCGAGGATCGATGCCCAGGTGACGGGCACGGTGGGCAAGCCGGTGGTGAAGGGCGAGGTGGATGTGGATGTGAAGGAGGTCGTATGGGCGAAGCCGGACCTGCCCTCCGTGCGGGATGTGAAGGTGCGCATCGCGGCCAATGACCGCAAGATCACGCTGGAGGACATCTCTGCGGTACTGGCGGGCGGGCGCGTGAAGCTGAACGGGACGGTGGATGTGACCGACGGGGCAAACCCGGCACTGGACCTGAACATCCAGGCGCGCGAGGCCCTGGCCTTTCGCGATCCCACGACCTCCGTACGGGCGAATGCGGACATCACCTGCCGGGGCACTTTGCTGCAGGCCCGGGTGGCGGGTGTGGTGGAGGCGGTGCGTGGGCGTGTGTTCAAGGAGATCGACCTTCTGCCGGTGCTGAAGCTGCCCGCCGATGTGCCGCCGGTGCCGCCGGATACGGGCCGCAGCGAGGCGAAGCTGACGCTGCCGCCGATGCTGAAGGACTGGACCTTTGACCTGAAGGTGCGCACGCGGGATCCGCTGCTGGTGGCAGGGAACCTGGCCAATGGGGCGATCTCGGCCGATGTGCGGCTGAGCGGCCGTGGGGATGCCCCGCAACTGACGGGAGGGGCGACGATTGACCGGCTGCTGCTGAAGCTGCCCTTCAGCATGGTGAAGATCACCAAAGGGGTGATCACGCTGCGGCCTGCGCACCCTTTTGATCCGGACCTGGACATCCGGGGGGAGTCGCGAATCGGTAGCAGTGAAATCACTCTCTACATCTACGGGGATTCGACGAATCCGAAGACACGGTTCACCAGCACCCCGCCGATGAGCGAGCCGGATATCGTGACGCTGCTGGCCACGGGGACGACGCTGAACGGATCGGCCAGCGAGCTGGCCTCCGAAGCGGCCACCCGGGCGGCCTTCCTGTTTCTGAGCGAGTTTTACCGCAAGACCTTCAACAAGAAGAAGGTGGTGCGCGAGGAGCCGCCGCGCCTGAACATGACCTTCAATCCCTCCGGGGCGGACCGCAGCAGCGACAGTGTGCAGGCCACCTATGATCTCTCAGAAAAGTGGCGGGTGACGGGGCGCTTTACCCAGACGGGGCGCATGAAGGCGCTGCTGGGCTACGTGCTGCGCTTTGGCAAAGCGGCCCAGGCGATGGATGCGCGGCCGTCTTCCTCCATGGGAACACCGACGAACATGAGCCCGACTCCGCTCCCTGCCCCCGGCGCACCCGCTCCGGTGCCTGTGGCCGCACCGGCGCGGTAGGGGAGGGGGCGAGGGGGAGCCAGTGCTCAGTGCGGAGGTCAAAGGTCAAAGGTCAAAGGTCAAAGGTGGGTTAAGAAGTCAGCGGAAGAGTCAAGGCGCAAGGAGTCAAGATCGCGCGGAGCGTCCTGGAGTGCGCCAGTCCTCTGGCGCTTTCGAAAGCTCACCGGTCTCCGTTCGCCGCTGGCTCCGAGAGGAGCGAGGATACTTCGTCCGCAGACGTCATCTCCGAGTTTCCCCGCACCCCAAAGAGAGGGCTTGCCAAGCCCATGGTTTGGGATGGGGGCTGGCGAAGGATGTGGCGTTGATGTGTATTTGGTTAGGCGGAGTAATTTACCCATCTTTTACCAACCATCTTTTTTCCATTCTCAGGGAGGGGGAGTGCGATGTGCGGCGGTTTAGAGGCCGGGACTTGGCAAGTCCCGCTTCCTTGGGGGTGTGAGGCGGACAGGGCTTGGGGCAGGCTTTTTTGACAGGATTAACAAGATTTCAGGATTAACAAGAAGTGTGGCAAGATGGCGGGAGAGCTTTTCGAAAGCGCCAGAGGACTGGCGCAGTCCAGGACGCTTCGCGG
>JAZKER010000033.1:0-19431 GCA_040386955.1 Verrucomicrobiota bacterium | reverse complement strand
CGGGAGAGCTTTTCGAAAGCGCCAGAGGACTGGCGCAGTCCAGGACGCTTCGCGGCTGCGGCCCGGCCATCCCGCGTGCGGGACGCAGGCAGCTACAGGGAGGTGGCTGCGCCCGCCAGGGCGTGGGGTTTGGAAAGGCGAGGGCGCGGATCAGGCCTGGGCTTTTTCGAGGGCGGCGAGCTTCTTTTCGAGCTCGCGGATGCGCTCCATCATCTCGGGGATTTTGGCGGGGGCGGAGAGCATGCGGCGGCCTTCCATGAGCGGCTTGGCGGGGAAGCCGGTGTAGGCACCGGGTTCGGTGATGTTTTTGGTGACGCCGGCTTTGGCGAGCAGGGTGACCTGATCACTGATCTCGAGGTGGCCGGCGATGCCGACCTGACCGGCGATGGTGACGTGGCTGCCGATGTGGGTGCTGCCGGAGATGCCGACCTGGGAGACGACGATGCTGTGCTGGCCGATGACGACGTTGTGGGCGATCTGGACGAGGTTGTCGATCTTGGTGCCTTCACCGATCCAGGTGCGGCCAAAGCGGGCGCGGTCAATGGTGGTGCAGGAGCCGATTTCGACGTCGTCATCAATCTGGACGATGCCGACCTGTTCGATCTTCTGGTGGCGGCCCTGGCTGAACTGGTAGCCGAAGCCGTCGGTACCGATGGCGGTGCCGCTGTGGATGATGACGCGGTCGCCGATGAGGGTCATTTCCCGGAGGGTGCAGTTCGGGTGCAGCACGCAGTCCATGCCGAGGCGGGCCCCGTGGCCGATGAAGACGCCGGCATGGATGATGGTGCCGTCACCAATGACGACGTTTTCCTCAATGACGGCGCAGGGGCCGATGGAGACGCGTTCCGGATCGAACCGGACTGTCTGGGCGACGACGGCGGAGGGATGGACGCCGGGGTGGAATTCCCGTGAGGGAGGCCCGAAGAAACGGATGACGCTGGAGAAGGCGAGGGTGGGGTTTTCCACCCGGATGAGGGCGAGGCCGGAGCGGGTCTCCGCAAAGTCGAGACCGACGAGGGCGGCGGTGGCACGGGTGTGCCGGAGGGCGGAGAGGTAACGCTCGTTGCCGAGAAAGGTGACATCGCCGGACTCGGCCTCGGAGATGGAATTCAGTCCGGTGATGAGGCCATCAGGCTCGCCCAGGAAGAGTTCGCCGCCGACCAGTTCAGCCAGGCGTTGATGCGTGATGGAGGTGCTCATGCGGCGCGAGACAGAAAAAAGGGCACGCCGGAAATCGCTTCGGCGTGCCCTGAATTAAACGGACTTGGATCAGGGCTTCTTGGGCTCTTCGGCCTTGGCTTCGGCTGGCGCAGCGCTGGCGGCAGGAGCGTTTTTGTTGAGTTCAACGACGATCTGGTCGGTGACGTCAACGGCGTCCTTGTAATAGATGAGCACAGGCACGGTGGAGAGGCTCATGCCGGACTTGTCGAAGATGAAGTCGTAGCCTTCGGTCTTGGCCTTGTCGCGGACGACGACGAGGATTTCGTCGTAGATGCCACGGCGGATCTGGACGTCTTCCTGCTTGAGCTGGGAGGAGCGGCGGTTCTGCTGCTCGCCGATTTCCTGCTCGAGGGTGCGCAGTTCCTTGGCCTTTTCATCGAACGAAGCCGCCTTTTTGGTGCGGGCGTCCTGGGTCATGATCGGATCGCTGGCTTCCTTTTTCAGCTTCTGCATGTCCGTCATCAGATTCTTATAAACGGCCCAGCGGTCGTTCATTTCCTTCTGGGCCTTGTCCACGTTGGACTTGAACTTTTCGGCCGCTTCCTTGGTCTTGTGGAACTCGGAGAAGGCTTTGGACATGTCCACGACACCGAACTTGAGGTCGGCGGCGCTGGCGAGGGTGAGGCTGGTAGCAAGGAAGGCTAAGGTCAGAAGACGGATCATAGAGAAGAATGAGAGGGATCGAAGAGAGGTTTTGTTCAATGCGCCTGGGCGCAGATTAGAATTTGTAACCCATGTTGAACTGGAAGCGCGGGCTGTCGCCGGTGAAGTCGTCCTTCACGAGAGGCAGGCCGAGATCGAGGCGGATGGGGCCGACAGGGAGGAACATGCGCAGACCGATGCCGATGTTGGAATAGACTTCGCCATCGCCGACGATGGGGCCGCCATTCTTCACACCGCCGGTGGTGCCATTGGTGGCGGTAATGTCTGTGGAGACGTAACCGACATCGTAGAACACGGCACCGCGGACCTTCTCGATGATCGGGAAGGAGTATTCGATGCTGGCGTAGAGGGAGACATTGCCGCCGATAGGCTCACCGGTGCTGTCCTTCGGACCGGCTTCACGATAGTCGTAACCGCGCAGGTTGTTGGCACCGCCGAGGAAGAGGCGCTCGAAGATTGGCACGTCGGAGCTGGAAGTGCCGGAGTTGCCCCAGCCGTCCACAAAGCGGGCCATACCTTCAAAGCTGAGGATGGTGTCGCCAGGGAGGGAGAAGAACTGCTGGCCGCCGATGTTGCCGCCCCAGACTTCCACGTCGCCACCGAGACCGGAGGCCATGAGGCCGGCTTCGAACTTGTGACCTTTGCGGGTGATGAAGACGCTGTCGCGGGTGTCATGCACGAAACCGAAGTCCACCTTGCTCTGGATGAACTCGCCATCTTCGTTGCGGATGAGCTGGCTGGGGTCTTCGTCGTCCTGCACGTTCAGATCAATGCTCTGAAGGGTGTAGGTGGTTTCGAAGTAGGCGTTTTCGCCGATGGGCTTGCGCAGGCCGAGGGAGATCCCGGCGTTGGTCTGCTCGTAACGGTCAGCCTGGGAGAGGTAGAACATGTTGCGGTAGAAGAGCTCGGTGGTGAAGGCGAGCTTCTGGCCGAGGAACCAAGGCTCCGTGAAGGAAAGGTTGAAGTCCTGGCGGCGTGGGCCGTAGCGGATGTTCATGTTGAAGCGCTGACCGGCGCCACGGAAGTCACCCCAGTCGGAGATGTCGAAGTTGGTCTGGGTGACGTCGATGAAACCGACGATGCTGTCGATGGAGCTGAAGCCTGCACCGAAGTTGACGGAGCCGGTGGGTTTCTCGGTGACGTTGACTTCGATGTCCTTGAAGCCGTCCACTTCGGTGGAGACTGGGCGGACGGTGAGGGGATTGGCCTCGCCTTTGGTTTCGAAGTAGTTCAAGTTTTCCAGACGGGTCTGGGCGGTTTCCATCTGGACGGTGTTCAGCTCGTCGCCAGGGGAGAAGGGAAGCTCACGGCGGATGACTTCATCCTTGGTCTTCATGTTGCCGCTGATGTTGACTTTGCGGATGAAGGACTTGGTGCCTTCATAGACGCTGTAGGTCACGTTCAGCTTGGCCGGGCCGGCATCGGAGAGACGGGTTTCGACACGGGCGTCGGCATAACCACGGGAGCCGTAGTAATCCTGGATCATCTTCTCGTCACCGCGGACGTCGCTGCCGGAGTAGGGGAAGCCTGCCTCGGTGAGGATGGCGGGGGTCAGCTCGTCCTGGGAGAAGATGGTGATGCCTTCGATGGCGACGGCGGCCACGTCATACTTGGTGCCTTCGGTGATTTCAAAGACGAGGGCCACCTTGGTGTCGCTCTCGGCTTCGCGGCGGTAGCCGACCTTCACATAGACGTAGCCTTCGTCCTGGTAGGCCTGCTCGATCTTGCGCACGTCTTCGAGGACGGCCTGGTTGTCCAGCTTGCCAGCCTTGCCCCAGAGACGCCAGAAGGTCTTTTCCTTGGAGGTGAGCTTGGTCTTCAGGGTGCGGGCGCTGATGGCGTTGTTGCCTTCAAAGCGGATGTCGCCGATGAGGCCACGACCACCTTCTTCGATTTTGAAGAGGACGGTGGAGAAGCCTTCTTTGGTGGAAGGGGTGACGTCGTAGGTCACGAGGACGTCGGAGAAGCCCTTCTTCTGATACATTTCCAGAATCTTCTGCTGGGCGGCGCTGAGTTTGGCGTCATCCACAGGATCTCCCACCTTCACTTCGATCTCTTTGCGAAGCTTGTCATTGTCAATGGCAGCGTTGCCGAGGAAGCCGAGTTCGCCGATGCCGCCACGACCGGAGATGGTGACGACGACTTTCACACCGCCGGCCACGTTCACGGCCTGGATGTCCACGTTTTCCACCGCACCGGTGGCGTAAAGGGTGCGCAGATCGCGCTCCACAGATTCATCGGAATAGGGCTCACCTTCACGGGTGGACATCTGGGCGCGGACGCGGGCCGGATCCATGGTGGCGGCACCTTTGTAAACGACGTCCACCTGACGGACGATCCGGCGACCGGCTGCGGCTGGGGATTCCAGCGAAACCTGGGCGTGGCTGCCGACCGTGGCAAAGGTGACGAAGGCGGCGACCAGGAGCGGACGCAGGGCGTTTTGGGGAGAAGAGAGGACTCCGTGGATCATAGCGACGTGAGAGGTGTTCGGGAGAAGGACTGATGACCCCCGGCCTAAAGAGCAGGGAGTCGCGCAGTAATGCTGACCTTCACAAGGGGCGTCAAGGTGTAAAAACAGGTTTGCTCTCTTAGTTCCACAAAAGGTTTCACAAAAAAAGCCCGCCGGGTCCGGGTGGACAACGGCGGGCGAGGAGAGAAAAAAGCGTGTTTTAGGGCTTAACGGAACAGTTCGCGGAAGAAGCCACGGGTCTCTTTGCGGGCGTTGTCGGTCCAGTTCCAGGTCTTGCGGGCGGCGCGTTTCACGGCGCGGGCGGCGCGTTCGCCTTCATCTTCAGAAGTGCCGGCGGTGCTGGGGACGCGTGGGGACCAGTCCTGGAAGGAGACGGCGCCGGTTTCGGCGGAGACGACGACGAAGCCGACCTCATAGCCGGTCTCGTCCTTCAGGGCCATGCCCCATTCGGGGGTGCCGGTCTCGCCGTTGGTGGCGAGTTGGTAGTCAATGCTGATGAAGGTGGTCTGGGCGAGGGCGGCGGACTTGGCGGCGACCACGCGGGCATCGGCGCTGCGGTAGCGGAGTTTTTTGAAATCGATGGGGCGGGTGGGCACGCGGTCCAGGATGCGGGTGCCGGCACCGGCAGGGGAGGCCTTCCAGAAAGCGCCTTCGAGTTTCACGGAAATGCGCAGCACGTCTTCCGGGCGGAAGGCATCGCGGGAGTAGGCGGTCCACTCGGCAGGCTCGGCGGTGGTGCCGGTGCCTTTCAGGAGGAGGATGCTTTCCGCCGTGGCGGTGCCGAAGCTCTGGGCGACGGCGACGGGGATCTCAGGATTTGCCTGGAGGCCGGAGATGCCTGCAAGAAAAAGGAAAGACAGGGATGAAAGGATGGTTTTCATGGTCGTAGAATCATAGGAACGCTGGCAAAATGAATCAAGACAGGTTTCTTCAACCGAACATCTCTGTTTTTTCCTGCTTGCGGCTGCTGCCTGTGTCCTGATAATGCGCGCCCCCGAATCACCACCCGAATGAGCGCCGCCGCCCCCCACGAATCTTCCTTTGAACAGGCCATGGACCGCCTGGAGGAAATCGTGGCGCTGATGGAGGGGGACCGCATGCCGCTGGATGAAATGGTCTCCAGCTATGAGGAAGGCATGGGCCTGCTGAAGGTCTGCCGACAGAGGATCGAGGTGGCGAGACGCCGGATCGAAATGATCACGGCCGATGCCGAGGGCAAGCCTGCGCTGGCCCCTTTTGATCCTGCTGCGGTGGCCGAAGCTCCGGAGGAAAAGGCCCGGCCTGCCGCCCCGGTCCGTAAAAAGAAGCCTGCCGAGGCTGAAGAAGACACTGACGACATCCGACTTTTCTGACACCACGTGGATACCACCCTGCCCGCCATCACTTGCCCTGCTGATCTCAAAGCCCTGCCGCTGGAAAAACTTCCGGAGCTGGCTGAAAAGATCCGTGCCACTCTGATCGAGACCCTGAGCCAGACGGGAGGCCACCTCGGTCCCAATCTGGGCGTGGTCGAGCTCACCCTCGCCCTCCATCGCGTGTTTGATACGCCGAAGGACAAATTTGTCTTTGATGTGGCCCACCAGGGTTACGTCCATAAGATGCTGACGGGCCGCTGGGACAAGATCCACACCATCCGCCAGTATGAGGGGCTGAACGGCTTCCTGCTGCGCAGTGAGAGCGAGCATGACTGCTACGGGGCCGGCCACGCGGGCACCGCCCTGGGTGCGGCGCTGGGCATGGCCACGGCGCGTGACCTGAAGGGCACGGATGATCATGTGGTCTGCGTCTCTGGCGATGCGGCCTTCACCTGCGGCCCGGTTTTCGAGGCCCTGAACAACATCTCCTCCCACACGAAGCGCCTGATCACGGTGCTGAATGACAATGAGTGGAGCATTGACAAAAACGTCGGCGCCATCGCCAAGTATTTTAACACCATCGCCACGCACCCGGGTTTTGCCAACCTGCATGACAAGGCGGCGAAGTTTGTGGAATTTGTCCTCGGCGGCGGTGCCCGCAAGCTGGCGGAGCGCGTGGAAAATTCGGCCAAGGGGCTGCTGCTTCCCCAGAGCGAAGGCGCGCATAACCGCAGCACGCTGTTTGAGGAATTTGGCATCCGCTACTACGGCCCCATCAACGGGCATGACCTGCCTTTGCTGATCCAGACCTTTGAGTTCCTGAAGACGCAGAATGAGCCGGTGATCCTGCACATCCTGACGGAAAAGGGACGTGGCTACAAACCGGCCCTGGAAGATCCGGGCAAGTTCCACGGCCTGGGCAAGTACAACATCGAAACCGGTGAGGTGCAGGCCACGGACAAGCCGACCTACTCGCAGATCTATGCGCGCACGGTCACGGACTTTGCCAAGGAGGATCAAAAGATCGTGGCCATCACGGCGGCGATGCCCGGTGGCACGGGCCTGATGGCCTTCAAGAAAGAGATCCCTGAGCGTTATTTCGACGTGGGCATCGCGGAAGAGCACGCAGCTCTTTTTGCCTGCGGCATGGCGGTGCAGGGCCTGCGCCCTTTCCTAACCATTTATTCGACCTTCATGCAACGTGCGGTGGACATGATCCTGCATGACATGGCCATCCAGCACCTGCCGGTGCGCCTGTGCATGGACCGTGGCGGCCTCAGCGGGGATGACGGCCCGACCCACCACGGCCTGTTCGACATCGCCTACCTGCGGGGCATTCCCGGCCTGGTGCACATGCAGCCGAAGGATGAGGATGAATTTGTGGACATGCTGTGGACGATGGCCAACTACGACAAGGGGCCCATCGCCATCCGCTACCCGCGTGGCAACGGCCCGGGCGTGAAGCCGAAGGCCAAGCCGCATCTCCTGGAAATCGGCAAGGCCGAAGTGGTGGCCGATGGCAGCGACGTGGCCCTCATCGCCCTGGGCGACATGTTTGCCACGGCGGAACTGGCGAAGAAGGAGCTGGAGGCCAAGGGATACTCCGTGGCCCTCATCAACCCGCGCTGGATCAAGCCGCTGGACAATGCCGTCATCGAAACCTACGCCAAGAAGGTGAAGGTGGTGTGTACGCTGGAAGACCACGTGCTGATGAACGGCTTTGGCTGTGCGGTGATCGAGCAGCTTTCCACCGCCGGCATCACCACCCCGGTGGTGCGCATCGGCTGGCCGGATGAATTTGTGGAGCACGGCACCCCCGCGATCCTGCGCCAGAAGCACGGCCTCACGGTGGAAAACACCGTGGCAAAAGTGCTGAGCAAGCTGGCCTGAACTGTCCTTTGTTCTGAGAACGTTTTGAAAAACCGCTGCCGGAAAACGGCGGCGGTTTTTTTATGGGGCGAAGTGCGCGAAGCGTCCTGGATGCTGCGCAGCGGTGTGGCTGCGCCCGCCTGGGCGTGGGGGTTTGGGGGCAGGCGGATGTGGATGAGCTTTCGAAAAGCTCTGTGGTCACGATGGCCAGCCCAAGGAGCGGGACTTGCCAAGTCCCGTGGTTTGGGGAGTGGCGATGGTGGTAAGGATGCGGCCTGTGAATATTGCATCCCTTGTTAGGTCGGATGGTTGCCATATCTTTTACCAGACATCTTTCTGCCATTCTTTGGGTGCAGCCGGGGTGTGAGATGTGCGGAGGTTCAAAGGCCGGGACTTGGCAAGTCCCGTTCCTTGGGGCGTTGGGGAAGGTCGGGGTATGAGACCTTTCGTCCTTACCACCTGCTGGTGCGGGCAGCTATGAGCTGTGGCTGGGCCTGTGAGCGTGCGGTTTGGAGACGCGCTTTTGAAGAGTGCGCCAAACACAAAAAAGCACCCGTTTCGGGGTGCTTTTTGAAAGGGTTACGCCAGGGGGCTGCTTTAGCTGTGGGCGTTGCGGCCGAGCAGGCGGGTGAGGGTGCTGGTGGCGGAGGAGACCTTTTCCACGCGGTCTTTTTTGCCTTTGCCTTTGGCGATGGGCTCTGGGGCGACGGGGCCGATCTGATGCTGGCCCCCGGTTTTGACACCCGACTTTTTGTTGGTGACGGAGACCTTGACCTTGGCTTCAGGCTGCGGGGCGATGGCGGGGGCCTGGACCGGGGCGGCTTCGGCGGGCTTGGCCTTGCGGGACCAGGGCAGGAAGGAGAAGAGGGAGGACTTGGGCTGATCGTTCACCAGAGGCACGGGGTCGGCCGGGATGGGAGCTGCGGCGGCAGCGGCCAGGGCGGCGGCTTTTTCCGGTGTGTGCGGGCCGGTCGGCGCGGGGGCCACGGCGATCTGCGGCGTGGCGGCCGGAGGTGTCACAGGGGCTGGGGCGGCGGCGGGTTCAGCCACAGGCTCGACCTTGGGCTCGTCGGCTTTTTTGCCGTGAGGGAGGTGGTCTTTGGTGACGACGACCTTGGCGCCGATGCCGACGCCATCGAAGACTTCCACCACGTCCTTCATGCCCATGCGGATGCAGCCGTAGCTGGCGGGCTGGCCCAGGCGGTTTTCCTCAGTGGTGCCGTGGATGTAGATGTAGCGGCGCATCGCATTGCGGTTGCTGCTTTCCAGACCGCGCAGCCAGAGGATGCGGGAGACGATGGGGTCGCGCCCTGGGGCGTTGGGCTTGAGGACTTCGCCATTCCAGGAGCGGCTTTTGAGGACGGCACCGGCGGGCAGGCCCTTGCCGATCTTGGCAATGATCTCATGCTTGCCCACGGGGGTGCGGTAGCTGTTGGGCTGATCGCCCAGGCCAAACTTGGACGTGGAGACGACGTACTGCTTTTTCAGGACGCCCTGTTCATAGAGGCCCATGCGCTGATCCTTGACGCTGACGATGACTTCCGACTTCGGGGCGGAGGTGCAGTGGCTCAAAAACACGCCCGCCGCGAACACCAGACCCAGCCTGGCGATCCCTGGCCGGGCGCATGTGCTACGCGGGAGAGAGGTGTTGATATGCATTTGATATAAATTTAATAGATGTTAAAGAATCTGCAATCGCCAATTTAGGTGAACTTCAGAGGTTAGGCGATTCTTTCGAAACTGGCATGGGGGTCACAGGGTGCCATGCAATCTGCCTGCCAAGTGTGCATGAAATTACGCCTGCGCGGTGCATTTGTCTTTTGAATCTTTCTCTGCATGCTCAGGGGATGACCCGCGAAACCGCTGCCCAGATTCTCGAACGAATTGCACTTCTCCTAGAACTTAAAGGGGAAAATCCGTTCAAAATCCGTGCGTACAAAACAGGTGCAGAGGTGGTGGAAAGCTATCCGGGTGATGTCATGCAACTTGCAATAGATGGCAAGCTGGCGGGCGTGAAGGGCATCGGCGAGGCCCTGCGGGACAAGCTGCATGAGATGGCCACGACGGGGAAGTTGGAGTTTTTTGACAAGCTGCGGGCGGAATTTCCAGAAGGGTTGTTTGAACTTTTTGAGGTGCAGGGGCTGGGGCCGAAGAAGATCGCGGCGCTGTATTCGCAACTGGGCGTGGGCTCCATTGCCGACCTGAAAGTGGCCTGCGAGGATGGGACGGCGGCGAAGATCAGCGGCTTTGGTGAGAAGACGGTGGTGAAGATTTTGGAGAGCATTGCCTTCCGGGATGCGCATGCTTCGGAGTTCCGCGTGGACCAGGTGTATGCGGTGGCGCAGACGCTGCTGGAGGCGCTGCGGGATCACCCGGCGGTGTCGCGGGCGGAGGTGTGCGGCAGTTTCCGCCGTGGCAAAGAGACGCTGCATGACCTGGACTTTCTATGCGCAACGAAGAAGCCGGAGGAGGTGATCGCAGATTTTGTTAGGCTGCCGATGGTGGAGAAGGTGATCGCCCAGGGCGGGACGAAGGCCAGCATTTACACGGCGGGCGGCCTGCAGTGCGACCTGCGTGCGGTGAGCAGTGCGGAGTATCCCTTTGCGCTGAACTATTTCACCGGCAGCAAGGAGCACAATGTGGTGATGCGGCAGCGGGCGCTGGATAAAGGGTGGTCGCTGAATGAATACGGATTCACGGTGGTGGAGGGCAAGGAGGCACCGCCGATCCCGGAGGAGATCTACAATGAGGCGGAGATCTACCGCGCGCTGGGGCTGGACTTCATCGAGCCGGAGCTGCGTGAAAATTCAGGCGAGTTCGAGGCGGCGGAGCATGGCCAGTTGCCACGCCTGATCGATCTGGAAAATCTGCGCGGGGTGTTTCACAATCACACGACGGCCAGCGATGGCACGGCCAGCCTGCGGGAGATGGCGGAGGCGGCGCGGGACCTGGGGATGCAGTACCTGGGCATCGCGGACCACAGCAAGGCGAGCTTCCAGGCCAATGGCCTGAATGAGGTGCGGTTGCGGGCGCAGATCGCGGAGATCCACGCGCTGAATGAGGAATTTGAAGGGCACTTCCGCCTCTTCTCCGGCACGGAGGTGGACATCCTGAAGGATGGCTCGCTGGACTTCAGCGATGAGCTTTTGTCGGAGCTGGACTACTGTGTGGCCAGTGTGCACAACGTCTTTAACCTGCCTGAGGCGGAGATGACGAAGCGCATCATCCGCGCGATTGAAAATCCGCACGTGACCATGCTGGGCCATGTGACGGGGCGGCTGCTTTTGCAGCGCCCATCCTATGCGGTGAACATCCCGGCGATCATTGATGCAGCGGCGGCCACGGGCACGATCATCGAGCTGAATGCGAGCGCCTGGCGGCTGGACATGGACTGGCGCTGGTGGCGGCTGGCAAAGGAGAAGGGCGTGAAGTGCAGCATCAATCCCGATGCGCACAGCACGCGTGGGCTGCAGGATGTGCTCTTCGGCGTACGCGCGGCCCGCAAGGGCTGGCTGACGCGGAAGGACGTGATCAACTGCCTGCCGCTGGGCGAGGTGGAGGCGGCGCTGCGGAAGGGGAAGGCCTAACCAGAGATGCGATGGTGGTGTGGGAGGTGTCTGGCCTGCCGGAGTGCCCGAGGCGGGACTTGGCAAGTCACGCTCCTCGGCGGCTGTCCAGCCTTGGAGAGTCCGGTTTGTGGCGAGTCCCATCGGGAGGCGAAGTGCCGCCTGCACTCTAGAGTGATTCGGTGTGGGCCAGGGCTACACGGATGCGAGTTTCGATGAAGCTTGTTTCGCCGATCTGGATGCTTTGCACTATGTGGTCCAGCTGCCGATCATAATCCGGTGGCCCCTCATCGGGAGAGGTCCGCTTCAGGCCTTGGGCGATGGTGCAGGCTGCGGCGAGCCTCCGGTGTTCGAGCCCGGTCAGGCTGTCATCCTTGGGATTGTGAGTGGCATAGCCCATCGCCAGAATGAGTTCGTTGAGGTTGTGCTGCTCAAAGTGGGCGGCTACGGGATCGTTGCCGCACCAGTGGTTGATGCGGGGTTCGCAGTGAAGGATAGAGGATGTGGGGGTGACCTGACGAATCACCTCGACACCCTGTGCGGTGGCGATTTGCAGGAAGGCCTGGGTCCGGGCGCGATGGGAGGGATCTGTTGGCAGAGTGACACCTGCGAGCGTGAATGAGCCGCTGGCCGTGATGAGGTGGTTGCCTTCGATGCGCTGAACGGTGATGGGTGCCACCAGGGGAGTTTCGCGGAGGGTCTTTCTGAACAAGACGCCGCTGGGGGAATTAACGAGAAGCAGCCCATACCCCACGGCCAGAAAGGCGAGCAGGGCGAGGAGCCCTTTGACCATGAGTCCTATCAGGCGCTGGCGGCTTTGAATCAGGCTCTGGCGGGCGGCGTTGAAGGCGGGTGTCATCGGAGATTCGACGCCGAATGCCGGGGAACGTTCGATCGCCTGCTTAGGGCACGTTTACTCCGGCGCGGGCAGCCCACTCGGCAGCGGCGGCGGGTTGGCTGATTTTCCACTGGTTGTAAAGCTGGGCGGCGATGGCTGCCTTGTCCGCAGGGGTGCGGAAGGTGAGGCTGTCGATCCACTGGGCACCTTGCGCGGCCGGGGCACCATACATGGTGACCCAGCTGCCGGCGGTTTTGCTGACGGCCTGCCAGAGCAGATCCTGATTGCCCTGCTGGCCGGAGCCGAGGGTGCTGTACTGGGGCAGCCGGGTGAGGCGATGGATGATGTCCATGCTGGTGGGCAGGGTGCCGCTGGAATAGGGCGTGGCGGCCTTGATCAGGGCCACGTCCAGGGTGCCGTCGAGCTGGGGCATGAGGGTGTCCATGGCTTTGGCATAGTTCTCGGGTGTCAGGCTCATGAGGGTTTGCGGCAGGGCGGCTTCAAAGTCGGCGGGGGACTCGAGGCTGTTGATCCACTGCATGAGGCCCTCCTGATCCCGCTGCACCCATTTGCTGCTGAGTGCGCCGATGGCGGAGGCGCGGTCCGCTCCCTGAAGCCTGCCGATGAGGGCGACGACATCGGTCATGCGGGAGTTTTCATAGACGAGCCCGTACAGCGATTCCACGAAGGTTTTGTGCAGCAGTTTCGGGTCGGTGATCTGGTTCATCAGGGCCAGCGAGGCCTCTGGAGAGGCGGTGCTGAGGTGGTGGGCGATGCGGGGCAGGAAGATTTCGAGATCGCGGCCGGAGAGGTTTTCCAGGGCCCATTTCACGGCTTCGTCGGCACGGGCTGCGGGCCAGGTGTTGGCCAGCTTCCACAAGTGATCCTGCCGCAGGCGGGGATCCCGCTGGGTGTTGATGAGATTCTGGGCCTCGGCCACAGGGTCCTGCTGGGAGCGCAGGATGCTGAGCACCTGCTCGCGGTTGGGCCCGGCAGGAAGGATGGCGGCCATGCTTTCGGCGGTGATCTCCGGGTATTTTTTGAAAATCTGCTGATAGATGATGTCCGCCATCAAGGCGTTGTTGCCATCGAGCTGGGCCATCCAGGAGAGCGTTTCCTTCGGATGTCCGCGCGCCAGATTGAGCAGGATGGCGGTCTCCAAAGACATCGGGCTTTTCAAGCCGTAGGTCAGCTCTGCCCCGGTGAGGTCAATGCCCATGAGATTCTTTAATTCGCTGGCAATGTGACGCGGGTCACCAGAGGTGAAGAGCTTCAGGATGAGGGCTTTGAAGTCGGTTTCTTTGTTGATCCGGGCCAGCTTGGCCAGGCGGACTTCCGGCGTGTCGGGTGTCCCCGTGGTGGTTCCTTTTTTGTGGGAAGAGGCGGCGGTGGCTTCAGCAGACGGCGGGCCTTTGGCCGCAGGGCCTCCGGCGGATGAACTGGCGGCTGTGGAGGGCTTGACGGCGGATTCTTGAGCCAGAGGTTCGGCCTTGCGGAAGAGGCTGAGCAGCCATGGGTCCGAGGAGCCCAGATCATAAGCGGCGCCGCTGACGAGCAGCAGGGCGGTGGCTGCAACGGTGGTCTTGGAGAGCAGGGTTTTCATGAGAAGCGACAGGATGAGCGGCGGTAGAATGACTGCGGGGGTCGCAGCACCGACGCTGCTGAGGGAAAGCTTGCCCAGCGAGGCCATGAGGGCCGGTGGCGCGGCCTCGATACGATGGGCTGCGAGCAGGACGGCGAGACCGCTGCCGCAGGCGACGCCCTTGGTTTTCAAGATGGCGCGCAAGTCCTTGATGGCAGTGGTGAGGAGGCGTGAAATGGTGGACTGGCAAAGGCCGGCATGCACTGCCATGTCCTGCTGGGTGCGGCCTAACAGGAAGCGTTGAACGAGTAGGTCGCGCGCGGGTGCCGCGAGTTCTTCCAGGGCTTCGTCGAGGAGGGGTTCAAGCTCCTGCCAGGTGGGCTCTTCGGGAGGCTGATGGAGATGCCCGGCAGCGGCGGTTTCGTATTTGTGGCGGCGTGATTCGCCACGCACGCAGTCGCGGGCCTTTTGCCAGGCGACGTGGTGGAGCCAGGCACCGACGGATTGGATGGCGGTGCTGCCACTGCGGGCGAGGGCGAGGAAGGTTTCCTGGGCGACATCCTGGGCCAGGGCTGCATCACGGGTCACGCGGCTGGCGGTGGCGTGGACCATGCCGGCGTGGGTCTCCACCAATTGCTGGAAGGCGAGGGAATCTCCCTGGCGGTGGAAGCGGTGGAGAAGCTGGCAGTCGGGATCCATGGTGGCGGCACGAGGTTTGAATCAGTGATCAAAACTATGCCGCCGCCCGATGGAGATCTATGCAGTTTTTTTGTAGAGTTGAACACGGAGTCTGACCGTAGGACGGGTTTGTCCGGCGCAGGCGAGGAGGAAGCTCTTCCATACCACCGCCGGATAACCCGTCTGTCTGGGAAACCTCGCAGCCCCCACGACGGCCGCACCTTCTGGGAAAGACGGGGAATCTGGCGAAGTGAGCGTGAGAGCAAACGAGGTGTCCCCCGCCAGACATCCCCATCCTACGGCCCCAGCCATCACCTGCCGGAATTCTTTTCGTGATGCGCTATACCCATTCTTCGGTAACTACGGGTGCGGAACCCTCGCGCATCCATGCCGGGGCAGGTCACGCCAGCACACCCTTCACCACCTTCGCCTGCTCCACGCCGGTGAGGCGGAAGTCGAGGCCCTGGGAGCGGAAGGTGAAGCGTTCATGCTCGATGCCGAGGAGGTGCATGACGGTGGCGTGGAGATCGCGGACGTGGACGGGATTTTCGGCGACGTTGTAGCTGAAGTCGTCAGTCGAACCATAGGTTAGGCCGGGCTTCACGCCGCCGCCGGCCATCCACATGGTGAAGCAGCGCGGGTGGTGGTCACGCCCGGCTTCGGGGCTGTCCCACTTGCCCTGGCCGGCGACGCCGCGGCCGAATTCGCCGCCCCAGATGACGAGGGTGTCATCGAGGAGGCCGCGTTGCTTCAAATCTTTGATGAGGGCGGCGCTGGGCTGGTCGGTATCGCGGCAGCGGGCGGTGCACCAGCTGGGGAGGCGGCTGTGGTGGTCCCAGTCGGGGTGGAAGAGCTGGATGAAACGGACGCCGCGTTCGGCGAGGCGGCGGGCGAGAATGCAGTTGGCCGCGTAGCTGCCGGCGCGGCGGGAGTCGGGGCCGTAGAGGTCGAAGACGGAGTCGGGTTCGTCGCTGAGGTCGGTGAGCTCCGGCACGCTGGCCTGCATGCGGTAGGCCATTTCATACTGGCGGATGCGGGTGGTGATTTCGGCATCGTTGGTTTGGGCAAAGCGCATCTGGTTGAGCTCGGCGAGGCCGTCAAGCATGCCGCGACGCAGGTGGCGCGGGAGGCCGTCGGGATCGCGCAGGTAGAGCACGGGGTCCTTGGAGTTGCGCAGCTTTACGCCTTGATAGCGGGAGGGGAGGAAGCCGCTGCCCCAGTAGTGGTCGTAGAGCGGCTGGTCGCTGGGGCGCTGCATTTTGGAGATGAGCACGAGGTAGTCGGGCAGGTTCTGGTTCAGGCTGCCGAGGCCGTAGCTGACCCAGGCACCCATGCTGGGCTTGCCGGGGATCTGATTGCCCGTGAGGAACTGGGTCATGGCCGGGGCGTGATTGATCTGGTCCGTGGTCATGGACTTGATGAAGCAGAGGTCATCTGCGACCTCGCCCAGATGCGGCAGCCATTCGCTGACGGTGGCCCCGCTTTGGCCGTGGCGGGAAAACTTCGTGATGCCGGGCAGGATGAGCTGCTTTTGGTTCGCCGTCATGGTGGTGAGGCGCTGGCCCTGGCGGACGGATTCGGGAAGCTCGGTGCCCGCCCATTTCATGAGGCCGGGCTTGTGATCGTAAAGCTCGAGCTGGGAGGGGCCACCGGACTGGGTGAGGAAGATGACGCGCTTGGCCTTGGGCGCAAAGTGGGGCAGGCCCGGCAGTCCCAGGGCAGGTGCCTGGCTGGCGGCGGAGGCCTGGCCTAACAAAGAGGAGAGAGCCATGGAGCCGACCGAGACGCCGGTGCACTGGCCCAGGAAATAACGGCGGGTGGTGTGCAGGGGGGAGTCACTCATGAGTGATGGCTTCGTCGAGGTTGAGGACCAGGCTGGCGATGAGGGTGTGGGCGGCGAGGTCGGGCAGGGGGGCGGTTTTGGCGGGAGGGACGGGGAGGGCGGCGAGGTATTGGGCGGCGTCCTGGGGATGGGCACGGTAGTGGGTGAGGGCGCGGTCGAGCTCGCGGGTGAGGACGGTGAGTTCCTGCGGGGTGGCTTTGCGGGAAAGGGTGTGTTGGCAGAGGAGGTGGAGACGGGATTCGACGGGCTGGTTTTGACGAATCATTTGTTGGGCCAGGGCGGCGGCGGCTTCCATCATGCTGGCGTCATTGAGGAGGGTGAGGGCCTGCAAGGGCGTGTTAGTGCGGCTGACGCCGACCTCGCAGACGCGGCGCTGGGCGCTGTCGAACAGGAAGGTGGGGGCGATGCTGCGGCGCCAGAAGGCGTAGAGGGTGCGGCGGTACTGCGCGGCCCCTTCGCTGGGTTCATAGGTGAAGCGGCCCATGAAGTTTTCCTCCCACACGCCTTCGGGCTGGTAAGGGCGCACGGGCGGGCCGCCGAGGGCGGGATTCAGCAAACCGGCGGCAGTGAGGGCGGCATCGCGCAGCATCCAGCTGGGCAGGCGGAAGCGGGGGCCGCGGGCGAGCAGGCGGTTCTGCGGATCGCGGGCCAGCAGGGCGGCGCTGGTGGCGGAGTCCTGGCGGTAAGTGGCGCTGGTGACGATGCGTTTGAGCAGGTGCTTCACATCCCAGCCGTGCTCCATGAAGTCCACGGCCAGCCAGTCGAGCAATTCGGGATGGGTGGGGCGCTCGCCCTGAAGGCCGAAGTCATCGGGCGTACGGACAAGGCCTGCGCCGAAGCATATTTGCCACACCTGATTCACAAAGACGCGGGCGGTGAGGGGATTGTCGCGGGAGGTGATCCAGCGGGCGAGGCCTAACCGATTGCGTGGCTGGCCCTCCGGCCAGGGGGCGATGGCGGGGGGGGCGTTGTGGGTGACTTTGTCTCCGTGCTTGTCCCACACGCCACGCAGGAGGATGTGGGTGTCGCGGGGTTCCTTGCGCTCGGCCAGGACCATGACGTTGAGTTTGCCGGCGGCATTCTTGGTTTCCTTGAGCTGGGTATTGGCGCGGTCCAGGGAGGCCTTGGCGAGCTGATAGGGGGCGTGGTCTTCGAGGAATTGCGCGAACAAACGGTCGCGCAAGGTTTGGTCGAGGGCGGCTAGGTCGGTGGCTTTCGCCGCGGCAAGCTGTTCCAGCGGGGCGGTGGCCAGTTCGTTGACGGCGGGGCCGGGCTGGTCGGTGGCGGAAAGGCGAAAGCGGCCAATGTTGGCGTCTCCATTCGTGGAGCGGTGCAGCAGGGTGAAGATAAGTTCTTCCTCGGGTTCAAGGACCAGGGGGGCGGCGAGGGCAAAGACGGCGGTGTGGGGCTGCGTCTGCGGTGCGCCGAGGGTGGTCCAGCCATTGCGCGGATCGTCATCCAGGGTGCCTTTGACCGCGCCATATTCACGGGAGGCCCCCTTGCCGCCTTCATGGTCGGCCACGGCGCTGCGCACGGGGATGTCGCGGATCTGCGAGCTGCCTCGGCGGCGCACCTGCACCTTGATATCGGTGAGGATGAACTCGCCGCTGGCCCCGCGTGAAAGGCCGCCCTGGGTGTGGCTGGCGTGGGGCAGCACCTCCAGCTTCAGCCCTGTGATGCGGGGCAGGGAGATGCCAGTGATGAGGCGGTAGTCATCCTGCTTTTGGTTAGGCCCGGAAGCCTGCACGCTGCCATCGGTCTCCTGTTTTAATAACGTGCCTTCCTGGGATTCCAGCCTGCCGCGCAGCAGGTGCCAGGCGGTGAAGCCCTGGCGGACTTCGGTGTGGCGGGCGGTGAGCCATTGGATGAAGGGCTTTTCAGCCTCGGCGCGGGCCTGTTTTTCAAGGGGCTGGCGCTGAGTCGCGAGGGCCTCGGCCTCAGCGACGGCACGCGGGGCGAGGGGGGACTGGTAGCTGAGGTAAGGCTTGGCCTTGGTCCCGGCGGAGCCGTCTTCATCCACGCTGTTGAAGAAGGCGGCGAGGCTGTAGTAGTCGGCGTGGGTGATGGGATCGAACTTGTGCGTGTGGCACTGGGTGCAGCCGAGCGTGAGGCCCAGCCAGACGGTCCCGGTGGTGTTCACTCGGTCGATGACGTAATCCACGCGGGACTCTTCCTTGTCACGGCCACCCTCGCCATTGGTCATGTGGTTGCGGTGAAAGCATGTCGCCACTTTTTGTTCGGCGGTGGCATGGGGAAGCAGGTCACCGGCGAATTGCTCGAGCGTGAACTGGTCGAAGGGTTTGTTGTCATTGAAGGACTGGATGACGTAGTCGCGCCAAGGCCAGTTGGTGCGGTTGGCATCGGCCTGGAAGCCGTCGGTATCGGCATAACGGGCGGCATCCAGCCAGGCCATGGCCATGCGCTCGCCGAAATGGGGCGAGGCGAGCAGGCGGTCCACTTGGGACTCATAAGAGGTCTTGGCAAAGGCGGCGACTTCAGCCGGGGTAGGTGGCAGGCCAGTGAGGTCAAAGGAGAGGCGGCGGGCGAGGGTGTGAACGGGGGCTGCGGGGGCGAGGGTGAGCCCGGCTTTGGACAATCGTGCTGAGACGAAGTGGTCCACCGGATGGCCTTGGACGGGGGTTTTGACGGGCTTTTCAAAGGCCCAGTGTTTGCCCCAAACGGCTCCCTCGGCGATCCAGCGGCGGATGACGCCGGCCTGGGCGGGGGAGAGGCGGGGCTTGTGCGATTTCGGCGGTGGCATCAGCTCGTCCGGGTCCTCGGTGAGGATGCGGGCGAGGAGGTCGCTGGCCTCGGGCCGGCCCGGTTTCATGACGGCGAGCGCGCCTTCGTGGGTGTCCAGGCGGAGGTCGGCCTTGCGGTGGGCTTCGTCCTGGCCGTGGCAGCTCAGGCAGTTGTCCGAAAGGATGGGCAGGACATCGCGGCTGAAGCTGAGGGGCTCTTCGCTGTGGGCGAGGAGCGGCAGCAGGGCGGCGATGGCGAGGGGAAGACGGACCGGCATGGACGATACCATGGCATAGAGTACGCATCCGGCCATGCAGGGTGCAGGCATTGCCTTTGGAGTATTCAGGCATGATTTGCCCGTTTTTAGACAGGATGACGGGATTTTCAGGATTCACAGGAGTGGGAGGGAGATATTTCAACCACGGAAGGTTCGGAAGGCACGGAAGGAGGGGGCGATGATGGGGGAGATCCCAAGGAGCAGGACTTGCCAAGTCTGCGTGACCTGTGACTAACAAAAAGCATGACATCGGCAAACAAAGGCGATGTCCAGAAATCTATAGCATCTCAGCCAGGAGGCGGCGGCGAGGGCGGGGGATGGGGCGTG
>JAZKER010000032.1:0-28697 GCA_040386955.1 Verrucomicrobiota bacterium | reverse complement strand
CGGTGGGAGGTCTCCCGGACCAACCTCCATCTCATCAACAAACCAAAATCGACCATCATGAAATTGAAGAGCATGACCTCCGTCATCACGAAGTCGGCACTCGTTCTCGCTGCATCTGCCAGCCTGAGCGCTTTCGCCGGCACCTCCGCCCCTGCAAAGGGCGTCGCCCCAGTTGTTCCAGAAGAGTCTGGCGCACTGTTTGACACCGTTGGCGCAACCCTCGAAGTGGGTTACGACACACGTTATTACTTCCGCGGCCTCTGGTTCGCAGACAACACCGTCTGGACTGGCCTGTCCCTGAGCATCCCGCTCACGGAACAGCTCTCCCTCGGCTTCGGTGCTCTGTACACCACCACCGTTGAAACCTCCTCCTCCAACGCCGGCATCGGCGGTGTGGACGGCGCTGGTGACTTCGACTATTCCGAGCTCGACCTCTCCACCTCCCTGACCTACGACGCTGGCTTCGCCAAATTCGGTCTGGTCTACACCCACTATGAGTTCTTCGACGGTTTCTCCGGCACGAACTTCGGCATCCCTAACGGCGGTGGCGAACTGAACGTGAGCGGCGTTGAAGAAGTTGGTATGACGGTTGCTGCCCCTCTGGGTCCAGTGAACTTCTACGCCGGTTTCTTCTATGACCTCACCATCGGTGCTTCCTACGCTGAAGTCGGTGCTGACCTTCCGATCGAAATCACTTCTTGGCTGAGCCTCGTTCCTGCTATCAAAACAGGTTACGGCTTCTCCAACTACTACACGATCGTTGGCCAGTCCCACCAGAGCGGTCTGACTCACGTGATCCCTTCTCTGTCCGCTCCTATCAAGCTGACGAAGAGCGCCACGCTGACCCCTTACATCGCTTACAACATCTCTCTTGACACCCGTCACCTGAACAACACCGAAGACAACGAAATCTTCGGCGGTGTGAAGCTGAGCGTGAGCTTCTAATTCTGTCGGAGTCTTAAAGATTCCTTCATCTAACTCCCGACCAGGGCTCCTGGTCGGGAGTTTTTGTTTGTTGGCATCGTTGCCACTCGCTAATTTGCCTCACACCCATGGCGACATCCCCTCTCAACTGGAATTCTTCCTCCCTCACTCACGGCTGGCAGCGCGGCGTCAAATCCTTCTACTGGGGCCTCGGTTTCAAGGCAGAAGACTTCGACAAACCCCAGATCGGCATCGCCACTCCACTTCTCGACGGGAATCTCTGCAACATGAAGGCCTATGAAGTGGCCAAACTCATTCAGCAAGGCTGTGCAGAGGCCGGGCTCATCGCCTTTCCCTTCGGAGTTTCTGGCGTCAGCGACAACATCACCCAAGGTCACGAGGGCGGCGCATCCTCCCTCGTCTCCCGCAATCTCATGGCCAACGGGGCCGAGATGGTCACCAGTGCCCATTGCTATGACGGCATGATCGGCGTGCATCATTGCGATAAAAATGGCCCCGCCTTTGCCATGGCCTTGGCTCGCTTGAACTATCCCGGCCTCATCGTCAATGGCGGCAGCATTCTCCCCGGTTGCCATGCGGGCAAACCCATCACCATCCTTGATTCCTACGATTCCCAGGCCCAGGCCAACAACGGCAGCATGAGCTTCCAGGAATCCGAAGACATCATCCGCGCCGCCTGCCCGGGTGCTGGTGGCTGCGGCATCGCCGCCTCATTCAACACCTGGGGCATCGCCCTGGAAGCCATGGGACTCAGCCTGCCTGACACCTCCTCCATCCCCGCTGTGGATGAAGCCAAAAAGGACGACTGCCTGCGTGTGGGCAAGGCCATGCGCCGTCTGCTGGAGCTGGATCTCCGCCCGCGCACCATCATCACGAAAGCTGCCCTCACGAATGCGATGACAGCTATCGCGGCCATGGGGGGTTCCACCAACGGCGTGCTGCACATTCTCGCCGTTGCCCGTGAAGCCGGCGTGGACTTCACCCTTCGGGACATGCAGACCATCTGCCGCCGCACCCCCGTTTATTGCAATTTCGCCCCACGCGGACGCGGCACCATGGCGGATCTCCATCGCATTGGCGGCACGGCCATGCTGCTTCGCCATTTCCTCAAGGCGGGGCTCCTGGATGGCTCCTGCATTACCGTCACAGGCCAGACCTTGGCCGAAAATGTGGCGCACTGCCCCGATGTGCCACTGGATCAGGACCTCATCGCCCCCCTTGGCCAGCCCTTTAAAGACTACGCCGATCTCCAGATCTGCTTTGGCAACATCGCCCCTCATGGCATGGTCTTCAAAGTTTCCTCCCGCCAAAGTCCTCGCTTCAAAGGCCGCGCCATTTGCTTTGACAGCGTGAAGGCTGTTTCAGACGCTGCGGCGGCCAAGAAAATCCAGCCGGGCCACTTTGTCGTCTTGCGGGGGGTTGGCCCCACCGCCGCTGGCATGCCAGAACTCCTTGTCGCGAGCGCTGCCCTGGCTGTGCCAGAGCTTGATGGCCAGGTGGCCTTCCTTTCAGATGGCCGCGTCTCCGGTGTCTCGCATGGTGTCATGGGCATTCATTGCTCGCCTGAAGCGGCCGTCTGCGGACCCATCGCCGCCATCCAGGACGGAGATGAAATTGAGTTTGACCTCCTCGAAGGCACCATTCATCTGCATGCAGACCTGACCACCCGATCCGTCGCCTGGGCCAAACCGGTTTCAGGTCGTGGATACTTGGCCGACTTTGCCGCTACCGCCCTTCAGGCTCATGAGGGCTGTGTCTCGGCATGGGTCATGCGTGACGCATGATCTCCGTCTTTGTCCTCGTCACATTGGACGGAAGCTTATACAGTCATCCTCAACTTCCCGCATGAATTCCACGTGGTCCATCCGGCTCGTCCGAGCCCTTTTTTTTGCCCTGTTCGTTTTCACGGGCATCACGATCTCGCTGGGGTTTCAGCAGCCTGCCTGGATGGGGGCACTGACCGGGGCCGCCATCATGGGCCTGCTGCTGGCGTTGGATATCCTTTTCACACGCTTCAGCCTGCGTGATTTTTCTCACGCCACCTTTGGCCTGGCCATCGGGCTTTTTTGCGCCTGGCTGGTCACACGCATCGGAGTTTTCCAGCTCGGTTACTTTCAGTCCATGGCCGATGGTGAAGCGGTGCGCAATGTGGTGGAGATCCTCATCTACACCTCGCTTGCCTTCTTTGGCGTCACCTTTGCCCTGCGCAGCGACCGGGACCAGTTCGCCTTCCTCATCCCCTATGTCCGGTTCCGGCGCGATGGCTCCGAGGGTGAACCGCTGCTGCTGGATACCAATGTCATCATTGATGGGCGCATCGCCTCCGTCGTCCAGACGGGCTTCCTCAGCGGAGCCCTCGTGGTTCCGCGTTTCGTGCTCGATGAATTGCAGCGCCTCGCCGATTCCAGCGAACCGCAAAAAGTCATCCGGGGTCGCCGCGGACTCGAGGTGATGGAAACGATGCGCACCATCCCAGACCTTCGCCTTTCCATCCATGAAGACCCGCCCGGCACCCTGCGAGATGCCACGGCTCCCGTAGATACCCGGCTCGTCTCCCTGGCCCGTGAGCTGAACGCCCGACTCCTGACCAATGACGAAAATCTTGCCAAAGTTGCCAGGCTGCGCGGCATCCTCGTCCTGAGTTTCAACGATCTCGCCATCGCCCTCCAGCCCCAGCTCAATCCTGGCGACGAGCTTTCCCTGTCATTGACCAAGCCAGGCAAAGACAAACATCAGGCCGTGGGCTATCTGGCGGATGGCACCATGATCGTCGTCAATCAGGCCGCCACCTTCATCGGCCAGAACGTCGAAGTCATCATTTCCGGTGCCCTTCCCACCTCGGCGGGCAGGCTTATTTTTGCCGAGCTCAAAAAGTAAACGGATTCAGCGGCGGCGGCGCATCATCAGCACGCCTCCCAACAACATCAGCAGCACGCTGCCCGGCTCCGGCACCCCGATGATGCCCTGGATCACTGCTGCGTTCGTCGAAATCCGCGAGGCATACATCCCCCCGGCAGAATCAGGGGCCAATGCCCAGCCGCTTCCGTCGTCGCCCTGGTAGTAGCCATCCCGGTCATACAGCGCGGCCGCAAATTCCAGACCGTCTCCGGTGATGTTGTTGATGTCGAAGAAACCGTCCACCCCATAGTTGATGCCGGCCAGTTTCCAGACTCCGCCATCATTCACAAACACGCCACCGCCCGAATCCCCCACCGACAGCGTGGATTCATTCTGGCCCAGCACATTGTCAAAATCGGCTCGCAGCAAGTCGCCGCCCACGATACCGTCCACCGTATTTGCCCCCCAGCGTGCGACACCATCCGATCCAGTGTGGTACCAGCCTTTCGTATCTCCGTTGAGTTCCACCTCTGCTCCTCGCGGGCCGCCACGGCCAAAAACCACCATCTCCAGCCCCGCCTCCGCCCCGCCAGTGTACAGAGTGGCATAGGAACTGAAGGTCTCATTGATCTTGAAGATCCGCAGATCGGTCCCGGCGATGTTCCAAAACCCCTGTCCGCCATTGGCCGAGCTGTCGATTGTGTAAGTCACATCCACCGCACCATTGAACTCCGCCGTGCTGGTAAACGTCGGTGAAGCCGAAACTCCGATGTGCTGGGCTGTAATGAAGTACTGGGGCGCGATCATCGTGCCCAAAAAGCTGCCATACTCCCCCTGGTAGGCCCAGCCACTGTCTGCATACTGGCCTGTAGGAGCGGTGGTATTCGCCAGTGCATTGTCCGTATCCACCAAAATGACGGCCTGACTGGTCGCCGCAGAACCAAGAAGCCACAGCAACATCCAGCCCCTAAGGCAGCAGCAAGACGCAGCGATTTTGGCCGAAGACATGGTGAAAATATAAGCGAGATTTTATATCCACCACAATTATTCTAAATTTAAGCTGAAAATACAAGCTCCATTCATCTAAGCCGCCCCGTGTACGATCATCCCACGGAAGGCGCTGCTGCTCATCATCGGCTGCAGCAGGCTCATCGCCGCCCGCAGCTTGGCCGAGTTCGCCACATTCGGGTTGTTCACCACCAGGACATCGGTGGCCAGGGGTGCGAGAGGAGCGACGTCGGCAAAGTTTTTCAGGATTGCCCCTCCGTCCAGAATGATCCAGTCCACATGCTGCCGGGCCCGTTCAATCCAGGAGCGATACCCATCCAGCAGTTCATTCGTGGCATAGGACGGCAGATCGTACGCAGGCAGCAAAAAGAGATTGGTCTTGCCATAGCGAAGAGACTCCAGGTCATGCGCCCAGGAACTGTGCTGAGTCGCATGGGGGAACCATTGATGCAGCGTGGGCGAGACCGCGTTGCACTCCATCATGAACACGCTGCGGCCCTGGTGGCAAAACGCCGCCGCCAGGGCCGCCGCAGACAGGGTCTTGCCCTCTCCTGCTTCAGCACTGGTGAGGAGGATGATGCCTCCCAGACCGCTGCGTTTTAGGGCCTGCATTTCCAGGGTGGTGGTGAGCTGGGACAGCGCGCCCGCAGCACCATGGGGCTCTGAACGCAGCAACTGGCCCAGCATGGCCTCCGGCGTGCCGTGGCCGATCAGTGGCAGATGCGCCAGCACCGGAGCCTGGTTGGTCGTGGTCCCTGCCAGCATGGACGGTGGACGGGCGGCGGGTTGGAAAACGGGAGTCGGAGGCGCCAGGGGCGAAGGTGCATAAGGCAGCGTGCCTGGAGAGGCGGAGCCCGAGGCCCTGACTAGCGGCCCCGAGGGCATATGGGGCACTTCCTTGACCGAGGGAATGTTGGCGGAAGGGGAACCTTTCTGCCTCAGGAGCCGGAAGACGTGGTCATCCATCAGTCCCCAGCCCACAGGCAGCCCGATAAAGATCAGGCCAAAAATCATCAGACTCGCCACAGCGGCAATGGGCTTGTTCGGCTTCACCGGCTTGTCAGGAGGAGAGGCGATGTCCGAAAGGCTGAGAGCGCCGCTGTCCTTGAAATTGCCAGTCACTTCCGCCTGGTTCAGCCGCTTCACAATGGTCTGGTACATTTCGCGATCGGCCGCCACCTGATCGCTGAGCATCTTTTGCTCGACGTTTTTGCCGCTTTGATCCAGCACCTGGCCACGTGAGGTTTCCAGCTGCCTCTTGAAGTCCGTGATCTGTCGCTCCAGGCTCAAGACTTCGGTTTCGGACATCGTCACAACCGCCATCGAGGCATGATCCAGCGCGCTCTTGGCCGATTCGATCCGCCCCGCCAGGGCAACCATCTGGGGATGCCTGCGCCCGCACAGCGGTTCCAGCGCCTTGCGCTCCGTCAATGCTGACTCAAGTTCTTTGCGGTTGAAGGCCACATCCGGATTGTCTGCCACCACACGTACTTCCAGAAGATCCCGCCCCGCCTGCTGGGTGGTGCGGATGCTCTGCAGATCGCTCTTGGATTTCGCCAGCTGGATCTCCACATTCGTGATGGCCGTCATGAGCTGGCGCACCTTGTCGCCATCCACATCCATCGCCTCGTTTGTCTGGATGAGATTCTCGCTCTTGCGGTATTCAGAAAGCTTCCGCTCACTGACTTCCAGACGCTGTTTCAGTTCATCGGCCTTGGTCTGCAGGTAGTCGCGCTCGCTCTGCGTCTGGCCGCTTTCCTGTTCGCCGAAAAAGCGGATGTAATCCTGCGCAAAACCGTTCGCCAAGTCTGCCGCCAATTGGGGATCCCGATTCCGCACCAGAATGCGCAGGATATGGGATTCCTTTTGCGGCTCCACGCGAACACTGCTCTCCACGCTTTCGGCAAAGACATCCATGGGAGGGGCGGGCTTCAGAGGGGTGTAAAGTCCCACCCATTTCAGCAACTGGTCTTTGCGCCCCAGGGTGCTCAGTTCATCCTGGATAAAAGTGTCCCTCTTTACCGGGTCAAAACGGGTATAAAAATAGTCTGCGAACTTCCGGGACTTGATCTCGGTCAGATGGTTGTTGATGAGCTGGGGAGCACTCAGTTCCGTCACTCCCTGCCGACCCATTTCATTGAAGTTAAAGACATTCGTATCCTGTAGCCGCAGCCGCAGTTTCGCTTCCGATTCATAAATCTTCGCCCCCATGCCCAGGAGGTAAAAGACAGCCGCCGCCGCAGGCAATGCCATGAGCAAACCTAACCACCAGCGTTTCTTCAAGTAACCTGCCAGGTCAGCCAGGCTAATCACCGACTCGCTAAAATGAGGGGCCGGAGTCGAAAGATAGGGGCTGGAATCTGCCTGGGACAGGCCCATGGGAACCCCAAGAGTCGTCGGTGCCATGGGAACAAGGCCCTGCCCGCCACCGGCAGCCCCTGGCTGGGTGCGGTTGGGATCAAGGGCGAGCTGGTAGGACATGACGTGGGCGTGAAATTGGAAGTACCATCATGCACCTGCCCCCAGGGGGCAAGGAGCAGACGCAGGGGTTTGGGACGGTTTGGAACCGGAATGTTCGATTTTCATGGCCTGGAGAATGATCCGGTTCACGATTTTGACATCGAAGACCTCCTCAGCCAGCTTCCGGCTGGCGAGCCCCATGCGGACAATCTGCTCTGGCTGCTGGATGAAAAACTCCATGGCCTTCACCACGGCCGCCTCATCGCGAGGGGGCAGCAAAAAGCCATTTTCTCCGGACGGCACACACTCGCGGGCACCGACCGAATCGGTTGTGATCATGGCCCGGCCAGTGGACAAAGCCTCCAGCGACGCATGAGGCACGCCTTCACGGTACCAGGTAGGCAGGCAAAAGACATGCATGCTTTTCAGCAGCCGGGCCACATCCCGCACCATGCCGTGATGAATCAAGGTCCCCTCCTTCACCCATTGCTCCACCTCTGCCTCAGAGACCCGGTTGGGGTTGGGATCAAAGGGGCCGACGAGATGAAACTCTGCCAGGGGATACTTGGCTTTGATCTTCCGTGCCGCCTCGGCAAACACGCAGACGCCTTTGCTGATAAGCAGTCGGCTCACCAGGACGAAACGGATGCGTCCGGCGGCGATGTCGGCATTTCCTTCCAGCGGTACATGGGGGTATTCCTCCAAGTTCACCCCTGAGCCTGCAGTCACGTGCACAGGCACTCCAGGTGGCAGCATCTTCAGGTCGGTAAAAAGCTGCACATCGTCACGGTTCTGCATGAAAATGACGTCTGCCCTTTTCAGGGCGAACCGGTGCAAGGCCTTGGAGACCCATTGCACCAGCGTCTGCTTCAGCGTTTCCGGTTTCACAAAGGTGAAACCCAGCCCCGGCAGCAGGGCATAGACCTTGGGCACCCCTGCCAGCCGCGCCACCACACAGCCATAGACCACCGACTTGATGGTGTAGGCAAAGAGCGCATCGGGCTTTTCCTTCCGAAACAGACGGAACATGTCCAGCCAGGTGATCCAGTCCTTGGCCAGATTCACCCGGCTACGCACCATGCGGATGGGCTCATGCCGCACACCGGCAGCTTCCAGGTACTTCCGCACATGCGGGTAGTCTTCAGCAGCAGAGGTCACCACTTCGCAGCCATGTGCGGCGAAGTCGCGGATGAGATCTCCGCGATGGTAAACCAGGGTGTTGGCATCAGCCGTCAGGACGAGAACTTTCATGCGGAAATCGAAGAGGTGGAGGAACCGGGCAGCAGGCGCTTCAGGTGCCGGATGGAACGGAAGAGGGCGGCGCGCAGGCTCTCGGGCTGATAGGCTTCCAGGTCGATGACTTGGCGGGAGGTCTGCGACCACTCCTTTTTGTAACGGTAGGTTCCGGGCAGCATGTCGAACAGGCGGAGGCTGCGGACCATGCAGCATTCCACCGCCCAGCGAATGCTGAGATGCCCCATGGAAAAACGTGCCAGGCTGGAGTGCCAGCCCAGCTGGAAAAACAAAAATTCATCTCCCTCCACAAAGCCATAGATGCCACCGACCATGTCGCCACCGACCGCAAGAAAAGGCAGCATCGCACGGCCACTGGGCAGCCACTTCAGAGCCAGCCTCCGGTGGAAGCGCCAGGATTTTGGGGTCACAAAAGAGCTGACTCCATCGGGGTAATGCTGCCTGTGCAAGACGGCAAATTCATCCAGCCGGGCCTCCATGTCCGCAGTCGTCACCAGGTGCTCCTGAAAGCCGTGTTCCTGCTTCAGCAGTTCACGCCTGCGGCGGAGCTCCCGGCGATGTTTGCCAGGCAAGGTAGCCTCAAACTCCGGCCAGGATGAACTCAGCCGGATGCACTCGCATTGAGTTGCCTTCAGGACGCCACCTCCTGCCGTGCATTCTTGCAGCGCCTGGACAATCCAGGGATAGTTAGGCGATTCCTCAGGCAGCTTGTTCAGCCTCACGGCCTGCCATTCCGCGCCCAAAAGGTGGAAGACCTGACACAAAATGGGCGTCAGTTCCGGCTCGCGGCCTGCGGGCACCAGGAAGTCCATCCGCTCTCCTTTCACCTCTCCCAGCCCACCCAGGAAACCCAGGTGCTGGAGATGACGGCGCACCCCTTCCACCTCGGGCCCAATCATCAGCGGAGCAATGGCCAAAGGAGTACCTTGATCGTCACGCACCACGGCGATCGCGAGCGTAAAGCCTTCATGAAACTCTTCCCACCACAGGCTCACCCAGTCCCAGCGAAGGAACGGCGTGCGTATGGCGCTCTGCTCCAGCAGGGCATCCCAGCAGGGCTCCAGGGCTTTGAAGCCAGCCTCATCACGGATGATGTCCAGCTTCACTGGCCACCTCCTTTCGCCATGATCAGCTCCGCCAGTTTTCGACGCGCCTCATAGAGCTTGCCCATGTCGTCATCCCAATCGCCAAAGCCCCGGGCAAAGCTGGCCGCCAGATCCAGCGCCTCTTTTTCCAGGCCCAGATCCTTGGCCAGCATGAGGTAATCATAATCCTCCGCCATTTCCCGCAGCCATTTCAGACGGATGCTGGCCACAGGCATGTGCGCCCCATGCCGCTTTTGCGTGGCAGGGTAGATGTAGCTGCCGTCACCATTGTAAACCCGGTCTTCCGTGTGGTGGAATGAGCCTGCATCCGCCCACACATCCACACCCGGGCTGGCAAACAGCGTGTCCCAGTAGGTCAGTCCGGTGATGCCATGGCGAGGCATCACCCAGGCCAGCACGCGGTGGTTCATCGCGGGATAGTCCAGGCACCAGACGGGAGGATTGGATTCCTTGAGCTGCTGTGGTTTGCCATGCGCCTCCTCCCAGTCACCGGGCATTTGCACCAGCGCAGCATAGCACCACACCTCATCCCCGGCCGCAATGCGACGGACGATGTCACGCTTGCCGTTAGGCGATTCCATGTCCTCCCAGACCTGGGAAAAATGAGGCACCCAGATGTCCACATTGCCATCCAGCCGCCCCCACCACCAGTTGTCAGGTGCAGGCTGCTCCGTCACGAGCAAGGGCACCTTCACCTGGTGCGTGGCCTCCACTTCATTGAAAAAGTCTCCCCAGCGCCGCACCCGCGCATAGGCATCGGCGTCGTTCGGCTCATCCAGGGATCCCATGATGACGTAACCCCGTGATTCGGCGCGCAGCTTTTTCATCAGCTTCATCCAATCCGCCACGTAGTTCATCGCTTCCTTCCGGTCTTTCTCCAAAGGGTCGGCAAAGGGCCATTCCGGCCAGATGGGCAGCCCGAGGGTGCTCACATGCCGGTGCAGCAGGTGCTTGCGCATGCCCGCTTCCACCTTGGCTTCATTGATCTTGCCCGTGGCTCCGTCTGGATAGGTCGGGTAAGTCTGGTCAATGCTCAGCCGATGCTGTGCCAGCAAATCATAGTACTCATTTAGCAAAACCAGCAACTCAGGCTCTGGCGGTTCCTTTTGTCGGTCAAAACCATGAACTTCGGCAATCCGGCGCCAAATCGTCATGATGGAGGTGCGCAGGCGGGGCACTACAGGCAGGTCAAAAGGCAGCACCTTCACCGAGATCTGGCGCGTGGCCAAGAACAGGCGGCCGGGTCCCAGCACACGCACCTCTCCTTTGTAAACGCCGGGCGGGGTGGCATACGGCACATGCACATCCACCCAGTAAGGCTGATTGACGCTTTTCACCTCTGGCAGCTCCTGCCAGGCAAAGGTCTGCGGCACCAGCGCATCCGGGTACTCACCAGCAGGCAGAGGTGACAGCGGCGTGGACTTCGAAACTTTCACATAATGCTCGCGCAGCAGCAGCGGAGCCGGGATTGTTTTGCCATCTGGCCCCGTGAGAGATGTGGCCTCCAAGGTGACCTTCCGAACCTCTTCGGGAGCCCCGTTCACCACGATTTGCAAAGCCTCCCATTCACCTCGGGCCGCCTGCAATTCCAGTTTCGTCACCAGGGCCAAGTCCTCCGTGCGGGAAACACGGGTCATCGCATCGGTGAGCGATACCTTCAGTTCTGCCTGCATCGCCGTGACCAGCAGACTGAGTCCGAAAACGAGGGCCTTCATACCGCGAGCACCTCCTGGTAAACTTGTTCGTAACCCCGGGCTGCCACAGCAATGTCAAACCGCTGCACGGCATGAAGGCGCAGGCTTTCAGGTGAAGGCGGATGGGCGAGGGTGTCTTCCCACGCTTTGGCCAATGCCTCGGCCTCCTTCACCGGAACCACCTGGCCGACCCCTTCCAACAGACGGGAGCAGTCCCCGACATCGGTGGTGACGCAGGGCACACCAGAGGACAGCGCCTCCATGATTGTCATCGGGCAGGCCTCTGTTCGCGATGCCAGTGAAAAGATGTCCAGGGCAGGATAGGCCCGCTGGGGGTCTGGGCGAAACGGGGTGAAATGCACCTGGCTGCGGATGGGCACCACCGAAAGAGAGGCCCGCGCACATTCATCCAGCTCCCACTCCTCGCCCCCGCATAACCAGAAGTGTGTCTCCGGACGGCGGGCCTGCAACAGGGCTGCGGCCCGGAGCCAAGTTGACAGGTCCTTCATCTCATGGAAACGGCCGATGAAGCCGACCAGAGGGGCTCCCTCGGGCACCTTCAGTTCCTGCCGCACACGGGCCCGCGCCTGCGCATCAGGGACAAACCGCATCGTATCAATGCCATTGGGCACCCAGGTCATGGCCGCTGCCGGGTACCCCATCGGCACATGATCCTCCAGCGCCGCTGATGAACAGGAGATGATGCGAAGGGGCACAAGGCGGGAGGACCTCCCGATAAGTTTCTGGAAGACGGCCATCTTCAGATCCGAGTCCCCCGGATTGCGATGGATCTCGCGGCAATGAATGCCCCAAACCACGGCGCGGATGCCGGCCATACGGGCACACCAGCCCCCCACAAAATCGGCATGATGCATCCAGGTCTGGACCACATCGGGGCGGATCTGGCGCAGCAGCTGGACGAGCCGAACCAAAGTATCCCGACGCAAGAAGGCGGTTGCTTCGAGGTCATGCACTTCAGCACCGGCATCTCTCAACCGGGCCATGTCCTGCGGCCAGGCACGCCCATCCATCACGATCACCACCGTGCGCCACTGGCTGCGATCCATTCTGGCCACCAGATTTCCCAGCATGGCTTCCGCCCCGCCTCCACCCGGGGCAGCGATGAAATGGACGAGGGTTTTCTGAGCGGGCATGGTCTGACTGGCGGTCTGTTCCCCCCTTTGACCCTCGGTGGGCTCCAAATGTTCCGTTTTCAACAAACGAGGTGCAGCCCAGGCTACGAGATGAGCAACCCACGCGGGTGCTTTGTTCCACGATGAAATCCAGGTTGGGGCGTTCATGCGCGCCCTCCTTTCCACTGGCGCACCAGTTCAAAAGCGCCTGAAACGGTGGCCTCAGTCTCCCAAACGGATTCAGGAGCCCCATAGCGAGGCAGATGCAGGAAGGGACCCGCAGCGGTGGCCCGCCCGCTGATCATCGTCCAGGCCGATTCAAACCCGGCTTCAGCAAGCAAAGACAAGGTCTCCGGCGTAAAGTCTCCAGGACCTCCATTGGGAAAAGCAAAAGCACGTGGCGGCTGACCCAGCTCAGCCGAAATGCGATCCCGGCAGGTGATGATTTCATGCCGTTGTTTTTCCACGGAACAACGGGCGAGGATGGGATGAGCATGCGTGTGGCCACCAAAATCGATGAGTCCGCTGTCGCGCATTTCCCGCACCTGGTTCCAGGTCAGCGGACGTGTCACTTTCGGAGCTGTAGGCAGCGTGACACCCTTCAATAAGTTCTCCACCCTCAGTCGCATGGCTTCCTCAGGCAGCTTTTTCAACTCAGCCAGCCATTCTCCCAACGAAGCTGCTCCAGGCAGCGGGATACCGGCGCACAGGGCCAGGTCCACCTGCTGAAACCACAGCGGGTCGGTACCATCCAGAAAACCTGTCGCCAAAAAAATCGTCGCGGGCAATCCCAGTTCCCGCAGGATGGGAAACGCCAGTTCGTAGTTGGAGGCATACCCATCGTCAAAGCTCAAAGCCACCGCACGAGGCGGCAACCCCTCCCCTGCCCGCAGCCGACTGGCCATTTCGGCCAGTGGCATCACGTGGTAACGTGCCGAAAGGTGCTGGCAGACCTGGCGAAAGGTGGAAACGGACAGATGCAGGCTTTCATCTTGAACCCCCGCTGGTTCACCATCGGCCCTTAGACCGTGAAAAGCCAGGACGGCCCCCTGTCCCGTGAGTTGACTGCGGGCCAAGGCGGCCATGCCACAGAGTACCAGCACCGCCGATTTGGCGGTCTGGCCAGCACGATTCAGGCTGGAAGGCAAAGGGAACACTTTCTAATAATTTTGTAAAATTATCAAAATTCAGCTAATAATCAATGGATTCTCACTATTTTCCTCCAGTGATGGCAATGGCCGAAGAGGCGAACGCATTCGTAGCAAGACATTCCCCCGCCGTCCCGTCTTGCTCCGATGCCACTTTCCCTGGTGACCGAACTGAATGACCGTGACCGCCAGCTGCTGCAGCGTTGCACGGAGGGATTCCTGCCGAAGCGTATCTTCGACGTTCATACCCATCTTTTTCACACGCGACACTTTGCCGGGGGCAGGGCCCCGGTGTTTCTGGAGTCTGGCCGGGGCTACGGCATGGCTGATTTCCAGGCGGCGATGAGCCGATGGATGCCGGGCTGCGAGGTCGAGGGACTGTTTTTTGGCTATCCCAGTGCGGGCAATGACCGGGCCGGGGAGAATGCCTGGCTGCAGCAGGAGATCGGGCCCCTCGCCGCCACCTCCGCCAACCGCGCCCTGGTGCTGGCCGCGCCAGGAGATGATCCGGTTGAGGTCCGTCGTCTGATCGAAACCGGCATTTTCATCGGCATCAAGCCCTATCGGCTCTATGCCGAGGTGGAAGATACCCGGGAGGCCAGCATCGAATCCTTTGCCCCGGAATGGATGTGGGAGATCTGCCATCAGCATCAGGGTGTGCTGATGCTGCACATCATGCGTGCCGGAGGTATCACCGATCCAGAAAATATCGAAAGCATCCGCCGGCTCTGTCAGCGTTATCCCAACTGTCGGCTGGTGCTGGCCCATGTGGCGCGTTCCTTCAATTATCGCCATGCCCGGGAAGGCCTGCATGTGCTGGCAGACCTGGACAATGTGGTGGTGGACACTTCTGCGGTGACGCAGACAGGGGCCTTCCGTGCCGCTCTGGAGATCCTGGGACCCGGACGGGTGCTGTGGGGAAGCGACTACATGGTCAGCGAGCTCCGCGGCAGCTGCATCAGCCAAGGAGATGGCTTCACCTGGATCCATCCGGAGGAAGACTGCGCCAAGAACCTCAACATTTTTGGCGGCTACACGCTGGTTGGCATCGAGTCCCTGATGGCGCTCCGCGAGGCCTGTGAAGACACCGGGATGAACACTGCGGACATCGAGGACATTTTCCGCAACAACGCCCTGCGCCTGCTGGCACCGCACCTGCCCGAGACCGCGATCACGCCTCCTCAAACCCTCTGGGAACATGCCCGGACGCACATTTCCTGCGGCACCGGCCTCATGTCCAAACGGGCCGAAAGCTTTGATCCCGTAACCTGGCCCACCTACTTTCGCCAGGCCAGGGGCAGCCGCGTGACCGACCTGCAGGGGCGCAGTTACCTGGACTTCACCGGCGGCGTGGGAGCCATTTTGTTAGGCTATGGAGACCCCGATGTGAATGCGGCCGTGAAACGACGCTTGTCGTTAGGCTCCTACTGCACCCTCAATGCCCCTGAGGAGGTGGAACTCGCGGACGCATTGCTGGATCTGCACCCCTGGGCAGGCAAGGTGCGTTATGCCCGTGGCGGCGGGGATGCGCTCGCCCTCGGGGTGCGCATCGCCCGCGCAGCCACCGGGCGCAGCGGCATCGCCTTCTGCGGTTATCACGGCTGGCACGACTGGTATCTGGCCGCGAACTTGGGGGATACCAGCGCCCTTGATGGCCATCTGATTCCTGGACTGCAACCCCTTGGCGTGCCGAGGGAGCTGCGGGGCACCTCCACCCCCTTCCGCTACAATGACTGGGCTTCGTTTGAAAAAGCCCTCGAGGCCCAGGGCGACAATCTGGCCGCCGTGGTGATGGAGCCCATGCGCAACGAGGAACCGCGCGACGGTTTTCTGCAACGGGTGGCCGATGCCGTGCATGCCCGGGGAGGACTCTTCATGGTGGATGAAGTGACCGCAGGCTGGCGCTTTGGCTTTCCAGGCGGCAGCGCACGGGCAGGTGTGACACCCGACCTCGCCGTCTATGCCAAGGCCACCAGCAACGGCATCCCGTTTGGCGCCGTGATCGGCCAAGAGGCCGTCATGGAGGCAGCCAATCCCAGCTTCATCTCCAGCAGCTACTGGACCGACGGCCTGGGAGCCGCCGCCGCACTGGCCTGCGTGGGAAAAATGCGCCGATTGCCCGTACAGGCTCATGTTTGGTCCCTGGGCCAGCATTTGCAAAATCATCTGCGGCAGCTCTCCGTGAACCATCCTGGGCTGGCCCTGAAAGTCGGCGGCATGCCCTGCGCCCCGTCATTGACCTTTGGCAACCCGGCCGCCAAGACGCTGATGATCCGCCGCATGCTGGCCCGAGGGTTCATGATGTCATCCCAGCTCTATGTCATGTGGACGCATGACCAGGCGCAGGTGGACAGGATGCTGGCAGCCCTGGACGAAACCCTGGGCGAACTCACCCATCTGGCCCTGGAAAACCGGCTGGAGGCAGAATCTGGCACGGCCGTCCCTTCAGGCGGCTTCGCACGGCTGGCCTAACTTTAATTGCAACATACCTATGAGCCACTTCACCTGGATTGATTACCTCCTCTTCGGCATTTACCTGATCGCCTCCGTGCTCATCGGCCTGCTCTTCGTGAAGGAGCAGCGCACCATGAAGGACTTCTTCCTGGCGGGGCGCAGCATGGGCAGCGTGGTGGTAGCCATCTCCGTCATGGCGGCGATGTTTTCCGGCATCAGCTACCTGGGAGGGCCCGCCGAGGTCTATGAAAACGGGCTCGCCTTTGGCTGGGTGCTTTTCTCGTTCTTCATCGCCACCCCCGTCACCACCATTTTCATCCTGCCCTTCTTTTATCGGGCCCGGTTCATCACCGCCTACCAGTACCTGGAGGAGCGTTTCTCACTGCCCGCACGGCTGCTGGCTTCAGGCCTTTTCATCCTGCGTGTGCTGCTGTGGCTGGGTGCTGCCACCTATGCCCCAGCCCTCGCGCTGCAGCAGGCCACGGGCCTGTCCCTGGAGTTTTCCATCCTGGCCACGGGCATACTGACCACCCTCTACACCATGATGGGCGGCATGAAGGCCGTCATCTGGACGGATGTGATGCAGTTCGGCGTGCTCTTTGGCGGCCAGATTGTCATCCTGCTGGTGGCCCTGGGCAAAATCCCCGGAGGCCTGGGCGAAGTCATCCATGTGGCCAAAACTCATGGCCAGCCCATGCCCTTGGCGAGCTGGGATCCTACCGTCCGGCTGACCTGGGCCAGCGTCATCCTGGGCGGTGCCATCTTGAACCTCGTCCAGATGGCCACCGATCAGGTGGCGGTGCAGCGCTACATGACCGCAAAGGATGTGAAGACCGCCCAGCGGGGACTGTGGTACAAGCTCATCGTCACCGTGCCCGTGCTGGGCCTCTTTTACGGCACCGGCTCCGTGCTGCGCGCCTTTTACAACCACCATCCGGATCCGCTGGCCACTCACGCCATCGAAAAGGCGGACCAGATCCTTCCCTGGTTCGTCGTCCATGAACTGCCCACCGGCATGGCTGGGGTGCTCGTCGCCGCCATTTTTGCCGCCAGCATGTCCACCATCTCCGCCGGGCTGAATTCACTGGCCTCCGCCACCATGGTCGATTTCCAGCAACGGCTGACCGACAAGCCTCTGCCTGACGATGAACGCCAGATCTTCCAGGCCCGCATGTGGACTCTATTCTATGGCGTGCTGGTGGTCGGCCTCGCTTTCGTGGTCGGCCAGTTGGGAACACTTGTCGAGGTGACCAACACGATCATCGGCCTCGTTGGGGGTCCTATTCTCGGCATGTTCCTGTGTGGCATCTTTATCGGTCGCATCGGGCCCAAGGCGATTCTGATCGCCACCGTGATTGGCTTTGCCGTGTCCTTGCTCGTGAAACTCAACACTGAGATTTCCTTCGTCTGGATCACCTCCGTGGGTGCCAGTGTGACGGTTATCCTCGCCGGGGCCCTGAGTTTTGTCCTGCCCGGGAAGCCTGCAGCTGAGCTCGAGGGCCTGACGTGGCAGCAGCGCAACGACGACGCCTGATTTCCTTCGCAACTTCTGGTCAGGCCTTTCGTTTCATGGGCAACTCCACCTGGAGGCACCCATGAAAGCCCTTCACCTCGCCTTGTGCACCCTGCTGCCGGCGCTCTGCGTCAGCGCCCAGACTGCCGCTCCGGACGGCAATTCCAATTTCCGCCTCTGGCACGACAGCCAGGGCCGCACGGTGGAGGCCACCTTTCGCGGCATCGAAAACGGCAAGATCTACCTGCAGACCCGGGACGGTCGCATGTTTGATTTTCCCGTCACCAACCTCACGCCCGAAGACCAGAAGGCCGCAGCGGTACTGAAACCTGAGGGACTGGGCATCCAGAAAAACACCGGGCTGGCCCAGGCCGCAGCGATCATTGACAAAGGCGTCCTCATGGGGCTGCAAAAAGCCGGCCAGCAACCCAATGCCCTGGCCAGTGACGAACAGTTCATCCGCCGGGTCTATCTAGACCTCGCCGGGCGCATCCCCACCCGTGCCGAGGCCCTGGTTTTCATCGCCGATCCCAGCGCGGCCAAGCGGGCCAATGTGATCGACACCCTCGTCAACGACGACGGTTTTGCCTCCCACATGTTCAACTACTTCTCCGACATGCTGCGCGTGGCGGATGATGCGCAGAAGGCCAAGTTCTTCACCTACCAGGAATGGCTGAAGGAGCAGATCACCGCCAACCGCCCATGGAACGAGATCGTCCACGACATGATGGTGGCCGACGGCAAGCTACTGGACAACGGCGCCTCAGGCTACCTCCTGCGCGATCGCGGCATGCGGCTCGACAACCTGAGCCTCACCCTCTCCACTTTCCTCGGCGCCAATGTCTCCTGCGCCCAATGCCACGACCATCCCTTTGCCGACTGGACCCAGCGCCAGTTTTATGAAATGGCCGCCTTCTTTGGCGCTTCGGACACCTACAACCGCAACCTCCCCCGTGGCATGATACGCGGACTGAGGGATGAACTCACCCAGCAGCAGTTTCAGCAGGCACGGCGGCTTTTTGATGTGAATTCCCTGGCCATCCAAGATGGCAAGGAGAATGACATGACGCTGCCCGATGACTACAAGTATGAGGATGGCAAACCCGGCGAGGCCGTGAAGCCGAAACTCGTCATGTGGGGCAAGGATGACCGCCGCCTGCGCTGCTACCAGGATGCCGAACTGGCCCTGAAAAAGGCGGAGGATGACAGCCAGCTCCGCGAGGTCTTCGCCAAATGGATGACCAGCCCGGACAATCCGCGCTTTGCCATGACCATCGCCAATCGGCTGTGGAAGCAGGTCTTTGGCGTGGGCATCAAAGAACCCGTCACCGATCTGGATGATCCCAGTGCCGCCAGCAATCCCCTGCTCCTCCAGCATCTCGGCAACGAGATGGTGCGGCTGAAGTTCGACATCCGTGCCTTCATGCGCCTGCTCTGCAACACGCAGACCTACCAGCGCGAGGCAGTGACCCGCGAGCTGGCCCTGGGAGAGCCCTATTACTTCCCCGGCCCCATCCTGCGCCGGATGACCGCCGAACAGGCCTGGGACTCCTGCGTGACCTTGGCCATTGGCGACAAGGTGGACAATTTCAAACTGAAGCGTGCCGAACCCTATCGCCAGGTGATGGCGCTGAATGTCTCCGAAATCACGCCGGCCCAGATTGTGGAAAAGCTGGCCGCGGTGCAAAGCATGCGCCGGATGGCCGATGGAGCCCTCGGCGGTGGTGGCAAAGGGGCTGCCAAAAAGAAAAATCGCCGCGCCCAGATGATGCAGCCTACGACCGAAGATGAGGACGGCTTTACCCGTCCCACGATGATGGAGGGCCTGGCCCTGGCTCGCGCCTCCGAACTGCGGCAACCGGAACGTGACGGACATTTCCTGCGCATGTTTGGCCAGAGCGACCGCCAGATCTCCGACAGCAACACGGTGGAAGGAAGCATTCCCCAGGTGCTGATGCTGATGAATGGCGAAGCCCAAAATGTGCTGCAAAACCCCCAGTCACTGGTGCTGGCCACAGCCATGGGCGAGGCGGAAACTGCGAAGAAGGTGGAGTCGCTCTACAGCAGCTTCTTTTCCCGCAAACCGACGGCCGATGAAATGGCCGCTGCCACGCAGGCCTTCGATGCAGGCCTCAGCTCCGCCGACCTCTGCTGGGTGCTCTTCAATGCCCGCGAATTTGTGTTCGTCCAGTAACCCCCCCTTCCGCCGCCATGAACACCGTCCTCCGTTCTCTCGACTCCCTTTCCCGCCGCCAGTTTGCCGAGCATGTGGCCAAGGCCACCCTCGGAGTCACCCTCCTGCCCCATGTGCTGAAGGGCCAGGCTGCAGCCGATCCCAAATCACTGCCTGGCTTTGGCAAAGCCAAGAATGTGATCTGGCTGCAGATGATCGGCGGCATGTCCCACATTGACACCCTGGATCCCAAGACCGGCGACTCCAAAGGGCCCGGAGATCCCCTCACTACCAAGGCTGGATATCAATTGGGCGGCTTCCTGCCAAAGCTCGCCAAGGATCATTCAGAAAAGCTGGCCATCATCCGCAGCATGACGTCCAAAACGGGGGTCCATGCTTCAGGGCAATATCTGATGCGTACCGGCTATGAACAACGGGGCACCATCAGGCACCCGGTGCTGGGTGCCTGGGCTCAGGAACTGCTGGGCAAAAGCAGCCAGTCCCTGCCCTCCACAGTCTGCGTGGGCCGCGCCCCCGAAAGCGGCAACGGCTTTTTTTCTGCGGCTTTCAGCCCGCTGCCGATCCACGATCCGGAAGCCGGCCTGCAGTATGCGGAGTTTGGCGCGCCCAAGGAGATCATCGACAAACGTCTGGCCCTCCTCAACCAAGTGGACGCAGGCTTTCGGGCCAAGTTCCACGACACCAACCTCAAGGCTTACAGCGACTTTTATGATGGCACGCTGAAGCTGCTGAGCACGGATGACCTCAAGGCCTTCCGGCTGACCGAAGAGGACAGTGCCGCCCGTGAGACCTATGGCATGAACAAATTTGGCCAGGGCTGCATGCTGGCGCGACGACTGGTGGAGCGCGGTGTGCGTTTTGTCGAAGTCGCCCAGGGTGGCTGGGACATGCACAACGACATCGCCGATGGCATGGAAGAGAACGGCAATCTTCTGGATACCGCCCTGGCAGCCCTGCTGGCAGACCTGCAATCACGCGGCCTTTTGGAAACCACGCTGGTAGTACTGTGCTCCGAGTTTGGCCGCACCCCAAAAATCAACAGCCGCAATGGCCGGGACCACCATCCCAAGGTCTTTAGCACCCTGCTGGCCGGAGGTCCCGCCAAAGGAGGCACCATCTACGGAGCCAGTGACAAGGAAGGCAATTCTCCGGCCGACAAGCAGGTGACCATACAGGACTTCCACAGTACCGTGGGTCACGCCATGGGGCTGGATGTGAACCAAATCGTGATGTCACCCAGCAACCGGCCCTTTACCGTGGGTGACAAAGGCACGATCATCCCGGAAGTACTGGGATGAGGTCGGATTCTTCCTCCACAAGCTCCCCATTGGGTAAGGTCTTGAGTCGGTCCAGCTTTGGAGCCAGCAGGATGTCCTTCATCGAATGAAGACGATTCCCATCCATGATATCCTTGAGCGTGTATCTGTCTAAAGCACCGTAGAAAGCCCCCACCGCCTGGGCGAGCGCCCCTTTCAGGCCGCAGCAGCCGTGAATGGGGCAGGTATTGGTGGAAGGATCAAAACACTCCACCAGAGGAATTGAAGTCTCTGTTTTCCGTACCAGCCTTCCGATCATGATTTCTTCCGGCTTCATCGCGAGTTCGATGCCGCCGCCACGCCCACGTCGGGTGGAGAGGTAGCCTTGTTTTGTCAGATTGTTCACCACCTTCACCAAATGATGGCGGGAGATATTGTAAGCGTCTGCCACTTCATGAAGCGGGAATGCACTGCCTTTCACAGCTCCAAATAGCAAGACTCGGAGGGAGTAATCTGAAAAGAGGCTTAAACGCATAAATGACTTACAGGTTAAACGTCCCCAACCACAATGCCCTCAAGTAAGGAGTTTGTAAGCCAGAGCCCGAAGTCACTAAACAGCAATACCAAGTATGCGGATTGGATTTTTAATACATTCCAAAACTCGAGCCCACCAACCCTCAGAGATCCTTTGCAGTCAATCCTACAGTGCTTTTCACCGATGCATTAGGGTTTGGGGGAGGTCCTCAATGTAAATGAGAGGGTTCCCCGGCGAATGGGATCGTGAACAGGGAACACCCAAAGTCTTCTCCAATCTCAAAAGAATGCGGGATCCACTGCGCCGAGAGAAGTCCGGCCCCGCCATCGAATGATGGAAGGGCCGGGAAAGCAGAGCAAGGCCAGAGATCAGGCTGGTGGGTTGCCGCTACGTGACTCGTCTTCACGTGCGAGTTCCTCAGTGGTCTTTTCAGACGCAGGTGCTGGCGGCTCCACTTCAGGCTCATCATCGGCCGGGACGGAACCTTGGTCTTCGCCCTCATCCAGAGGCTCATCCATCGATACGGTCTTGGGAGCCTTTTCGATTTCCGGAGGTGGAGCCGAGGGGACCGCGCGAGGTTTTTGATACTCGTCGTCCTCGTTCTTCTCGTCATCGGAGAACCAGGGATTGTAGTTCTCGTTATCCCACTCATCGCCCACTTCCTTCTCGAGTTCCTTCTGATCCTTTTCCAGCTCCGCGTAGTATTCTGGGTAGGCTTCCTTGTCCTTCTTCCCCATGAAGTAAGCCAGGGTCACACAAATGGCGTACAGGACATAAAGAGGCCCCGACATAAGCATCAACGTCAGGACGTCTGGCGTCGGCGTGATGATGGCGGCAAAGAGAGTGATGGCGATCAGCGCATGCCGCCAGGTGGACTTCATGATGCGGAAGTTCAGGAAATCCAGCTTCACCAGGGCCATGACAATGACTGGCAGCTCAAAGGCGATCCCGAAGACGAGGATGAACCGCGTGGTGAAAGTCACATACTCATTGAGAGCCCACATCTGATTGGCCCCCACGGAGGCGGCAAACTCAGAAAAGAAGATGAGCGCCCTGGGCAGCACCACCCAGTAGGCAAAGGACGCTCCGCCCAGAAAGAGGCCGGTACCGATGGCAATCGCGGGAAAGATGAGTTTTTTCTCGGTCGATTTCAGCCCGGGAAGGATGAACTGAAGAACGAAAATGAGCAGCAGCGGGAAGGAGGCAATGACGGCCGCGATCAGCGAGACGTTCACCGCCATCATGAAGGGCCCAGCCACATCAATGTTGATGAGCAGCTTCCTTGCGGCCTCGATATCTGGCGCGAAGCCGGCCAGCACCATGGGATAAAGCAGGATGTTAAACAGCTCCTTGTAAAAAACGAAAGAGATGATGGTCGCTGCGACGAGCGTCATGCCCATGCGCACGAGCATGGTGCGCAGATCATCCAGGTGATCGAGGAAGGGTTTCTCCTCATCCTCCTTGCTGAGGTTCATCGCGACTTTTTCGCGGACTTTGAAGACTTTGTTCAGGATGCCTTGCCACATATCAGGTGAAAGTTTCGGGGGTTAGCTCAACGCCTCAAATCGTTCCCTTGGCCGCCATCCGCGCGAATAAGGCCAGTGTCAGAGCGTTGGTGATCTCATTGGCAGCGATCATCCTCCGCAGTTCTTCTGCACTGACTAAACGCACGTCGCTGATGTGCTCGCTTCCATCCGGTTCCGGACGGCTGACGACGCACACGGGCTTCGCTTGAAAGAGGTAAACGTGCTCGTCGGTAAATCCTTGCGAAGGAAGAAACCAACCGAGCGGTTCCAAGGTGCCACCGGCTTCCAGGGCGTAGCCGGTTTCTTCATGGAGTTCACGCAGGGCGGTGTCCACGACGATGGAGGGGGTGATCTCCGCCACGGGTACATCGATCTGCCCGGCAGGAAATTCCCAGAGGGTCTGCTGCACGGGCACACGCTCCTGGGAGATGAGGACAAAGAGGCCATCGGCCGTCATGGGGGCCAGCGCCACGGCGGCCTTGCGCTGCACGACCAGCCAGGGGACGGGCTTTTCATGGCGGTGGGGCGTCAGGCACTCCACGCGGTCCACACTGATGTGGGGATTGTCAAAAAGGCGCGTGGAACTGACTTTCTGCCAGCCATCCCGATCCTCCACCTTAAACAAGGGGAAGCTAGGTGCAGGCATGGTGGCCCCACTCATTCCGAGAGGGCCTCCTTCCAAAAGGTGATCTGCGCGGCGACATTCTTCGGGGAGGGTGCGCCAATGCCTTTGCGGGCAGCGAGCGCAGTTTCCAGATTCAGGCAGTCAAAAAGATCCGCCTCAAAGGCTGGGGAAAAGGCCTGGTATTGTGCCAGTGGAATATCCGCAAAGGCGACTTTCTCCGCGATGGAATGGGCGACGAGTTTGCCGATGACTTCGTGGGCCTGACGGAAGGGCACGCCATGATTCACGAGGTAGTCGGCCAAGTCCGTGGCCAGCAGCATGGGGTCGCTGGTAGCAGCGCGGGTGCGTGTTTCATTCACCTCCATGCCAGAGATCATCTCCGCAAAGACGGCGAGCGCGGCCTTGATGGTATCCAGCGAGTCAAACAGGGGCTCTTTGTCCTCCTGCATGTCGCGATTGTAGGTCATGGGCAACCCCTTGAGCAAGGTGAGCAGCGCCATCAAATTCCCCACCAGACGGCCAGATTTACCCCGAGTCAGTTCGGCGACGTCCGGGTTCTTTTTCTGTGGCATCAGGCTGGAGCCGGTGGTGTGGGCATCACTGAGGGTGACGAAGCCAAATTCGGCGCTGCACCAGAGGATGATGTCCTCACTGAGACGGGACAAATGCACGCCGCAGAGAGCAATGGAAAACAGCACCTCTGCGGCAAAGTCGCGATCACTCACCGCATCCATGCTGTTTTGGGAAACGGCATCGAAGTCCAGCAAGCTGGCCACATACTCGCGGTCCAGAATGATGGTGGAACCGGCGAGGGCACCTGACCCGAGAGGCATGACATTGAGACGATCATTCGCATCCAGCAGGCGCTGGGCATCGCGCTCCAGCATCTCCACATAGGCGAGGAGGTGGTGAGCAAAGAGAACGGGCTGGCCCCGCTGAAGGTGGGTGTAACCGGGCACCACGGCCGGGCCTGCGCGGTCAGCGGCCTCCACCAACGAGCGCTGAAGCTCTGCGACGAGATCCACAATTTCAGCGACGGCATCCCGGGTATAGAGGCGCACATCCGTGGCCACCTGGTCATTGCGACTGCGGGCGGTGTGCAATTTGGCCCCAGCTGGGCCGATGCGGCGTGTCAGCTCGGACTCGATGTTCATGTGGACGTCTTCGAGAGAAGTCTTGAACTCAAATTTTCCGTCTTCGATCTCGACGCGGATTTCCAAAAGGCCTTTTTCAATGGCCGCTTGTTCCTCCACGGTGAGGATTCCAGCCTTCAGCAGGCCTTTGGAATGGGCGATGGACCCACGGATATCATGAGCAAACAGCCTCCAGTCAAAGGACACGGATTCGCCATAGCTCTGGACGAGCTGGCTGGTTTCTTGAGCAAAGCGGCCTTTCCACATAAACAGGGCGCGGAGAGTAGCGGCAATGTGTGCGGGTGCAACCCTGGAGCCACGTTCAACGAGCGCCCAGAGAGGAAAAAAGCTTTTCCGGCGCGATCACTAGTTGGCCTCAAAACACCTTCTCACAGCCTTAACGGGCCAGAGCGGCGTCGTGATCGGCCTTGTATTTGCACCCACCTGTTTTGGCAAATTCATCGCAATGCGCCTGGATGCGCATGGCCTTCATCTGAGGCTGAAAGCCAAGACGGCGGGTGATGCAGTCATGCAAGACGGCGCTGTGCTCATCCTCGAACTCCACCACGCGATCGCAGTCCAGGCAGATCAAGTGATTGTGCTGAGGTTTGTCGAGGAAATTGGGGTCGTAATAGGTCTGGTCCCGGCCCAGGTCCACCTCGCGGAGGAGGTCGCAATCCACCAGGAGCTGTAGGGTGCGATAAACGGTGGCACGGGAGACGGTGCGGTCCAGCCTGCGGGCTTTTTCCAGCAGTTCCTCGGCATTGAAGTGGTCATCGGTCGCAAAGGCAGCTTCGACGATCGTCTCACGCTGCTTGGTACGACGCAGGCCAGTATTGGTCAGGTGTGCTTCGAGGCGTTCTTTCACTCGTGGGTCCATATTGAGAAACGTCTAGCCTAATTGAGACTGAACGCAAGCCAGGATCACATTTTGCTCTCATTGTTCGCATGATGTTTATTGAAGGCTCCCAGACACCCCATGCGCCTGCCCTTTATCACAACTCTCAGCCTCCTGGGTGTGCTGGCATGGCTGATTTGGGAACCCGTGGGCCTGAAGGAGTGGACGGCGCGAAGAGAAAACAGTGCAGCAAAACCTCTGGACCCCGCTTTTTTGCGGCTGAGCGCGGCTGAAATTGCCCGATTGCCCCTCGCAATGCGGTTTGACCACCCCATGGGCACGGTTCATGGCGCATTCACCTACAATGCCCAGCCTTTCCGGATTTCCCGTCATTTGGGGGATGACCTGAACGGCATTGGCGGGGGCAACTCCGACCTTGGGGATAAGGTGTATGCGGCGGGGACCGGAGAAGTGGTGTATGCCGGGGTGCCGGGCCCCGGCTGGGGAAACATGGTGATCCTGGCCCACCGGGTGCCAGATCTGGAGGATGCGAGCCAAGAGCGTGTATACCAAACGGTGTATGCCCACCTGGACAAGATTCTGATCGCGCCAGGACAAGTCGTGTCACGAGGCGAAAAAATCGGCACGGTGGGGACGGCCAATGGACAGTATCTGGCGCATCTGCATTTTGAGGTGCGCGAGGGGCCCTATGTCAATCCAGGACAGGGTTATGCGGATGCACCGCTGAACCGAGTCTCCCCAGAGGCCTTCATCGCTCAAAGGCGTGGGGCTCCAGAAGAGCAGATGAATGCTGCCCCGAAGCTGAATCCGCGATAAAGCGGTCGGTCATTGCCGCCGGTGGGTGAAGGGATAACTCTGCGCCACAGCGATGATGAGCGGCAGGGCGTGATAGTCGTTTTTGACAAGCGTTTCCTCCAGCCGCAGAAGGGTGGGTTGATCCTGGGGCTCCAGGCCACGTCCCAACGCATAACCCAGGAGGCGGGAGCAGAAATTGCGCACGAATTTGTGCTTTTCACTCATCAGGATCCGGCGCATTTCAGCCGGGCCTTTGAAGCTGCGTCCATCCACGAAATTGGCGGAAACATCCAGGGCTTTGCCATTTTCATTGTCGCGCCATTTGCCGATGGGATCGAAGTTTTCCAGCCCGAAGCCGGGGGGATCGAGGCGATTGTGACAGCCCATGCACTGGGCTTTGCTGCGGTGTTTTTCCAATTGCTGGCGGAAAGTCAGGTTTTCGATCTTGCGGTCATCTTCTGGCAGCGAGCCCACATTCGCGGGCGGTGGAGGCGGCGGGGTGCCCATGAGGGTCTCCAGCACCCATTTCCCCCGCAGCACGGGGCTGGTGCGCTGGGGGTAAGCGGTAGCTGCCAGCATGCCGCCCATGCCAAGGACGCCACCACGGCGCTCATCCTTCAGCATCACCCGGCGCATCTCCAGCCCTTTGACATCGGGAATCTCATAAAGGCGGGCCAGTTCCTCATTCACAAAGGTGTGTTTGCTGTCCAGGAAATCGAGCACGCGACCGTTTTCCCGGAGGATGGCGGAGGAGAAACACAGCCCTTCGTCATACATGGCCTGACGCAGGCTCTGGGTAAATTCCTTGTACTTGCCGCGATCGGGATCCACGGTGTTGAAGAGCGCATCCAGGCCCAGCCACTGGGCGGCGAAGTGTTTCGTCAGGGCCTCCGCTTTGGGATCTGCCAGCATGCGCTTTACCTGAGCTTCGATGACGGCTGCGTCCTGGAGTTTGCCTTCATCGGCCAGGCGGTTGAGTTCGGCATCCGGCATGGTGGACCAGAGGAAATAGGAGAGGCGCTGGGCCATTTCGTGGCCATTGACCTGCCAGGGTTTGGTTTCACCTGGGCGCTCCTGCTCTTGGAGAATGAGGAACTTGGGGGACAGTAGGACCGCTTTAAAAGCCCGCTTCAGGGAGGTTTCATAGTCTAGCCCGCCCTTCAGCCCACGATCAAAAATGGCGACCAGGGGAGCGACATCGGCCTCGGTGACGGGACGGCGGTAGGCGCGGCGGGCGAAGGTATGCAGCGTTTCCTGGGCGGCCTGCTGGGGCTTTTTACTCTCGCTGGGCCACTGGGTGATGAGCTGCTTTTTGATCTCCCATTTGCCCCAGGCGGCGGCCAGCCCGGCATCCGTAGCTCCGATGAATTTCTCAATGAGGAGGGGTGGGATAAAGAGGGTGTCGGCGTTGTTGTCGAAGCCCTCGCCGCCAGCGCCATCCGTGGGGAAGGCATCGCCCAGCTTGTCGCTGGCCCCGTAGAGGAGGTCGCGCAGGGTCAGGCTGTATTCACGGCGGGTGAGTCGGCGGGCCTTGCGGAAGCCGGGGTCTGAGGGTGTTTGCGTCTTCACCACCTGCTGCGCTTGCTGGATCCACTCGCCCAGTTTTTGCCTCTCCTCGTCGGTAGGCTGGATTTTTTCTTTGGGCGGTGGCATTTGCCGGGTGCGCACTTGGTCGCCGATTTTGTCCCACAGGCGCACATCCAGCCGGGCCGATTTGGCATCCCACAGCGGATCCAGGTTGATGTCGGCCTTCGCAGCATCGGCATCGTGGCACTCCAGGCAGTTTTTTTCCAAAAAGGGCAGAATGTCCTTTTCCAGCCTGGACATGACGGCGGTTTCATCCGCGATGGCGGTGACTGCGAGAAAGCTGCTTGCCCAAATTGCCCAAAAACTGCTGCGTTCAATCATGTAAGGATGCATACGTGGCACTGTTGGCTGCCTTTTTCCAGAATCGGAAAACGGCGGCCCCATTTCACTTTTCCTCCCTGCTGTTGACGAGGCGGCACGGTTTTCTCTCTTGAAACCGCCCCCTGCGCCAGTAAATAGCGGCCCTCCTGCGCCTGGCCGCCTCCTGCGCTTCTTTGACAAACTTGACTCCAGACTCCCAGATAATCCTCTCATGAACAAAGCCATCCTCGCTCAAGCCGCCAACGAAGCCCGTGGTCTCGCCATGGACGCCGTGCACAAGTGCTCCTCCGGCCACCTCGGCCTGCCCCTCGGC
>JAZKER010000031.1:0-91629 GCA_040386955.1 Verrucomicrobiota bacterium | reverse complement strand
CGCCGCGTGCGGTGGCATCGGCCCCGCCCGTGGCGGAAATCGTGCCGCCCAGCGTCGCGCTGTTATGCGTGACGGCGCTGCTGGTGGGCGTGGTCACCGTGGGAGCGGAGACGGCAGGGCCGTCTTCGATCACTCGAAAATTATCCACGGCCCATTCTTCGCGGGCCGCTTCAGAGTGGCCCACCACCCGGATATCCAAGGTGGTGCCTGTACCGGGGATGTCGGCAAGATACTCCGAAAAAGCGGAGGACAATGGTACCGCAGCATCTCCCACGCGGTCCCCAGTGGTTTCTTGATAAAGCAATCGTTCCGTCGTGCCGACACCACTGAGCATGCCTTTGATAAAAAAGCGCAGGATGTCTGTCCAGGGTCCGCCATCAATGCGGTACTGCACGATGACAAAATCCGTGGTCGAGACGGGGGGAGTCATCCAGCGGGAATCAAAGTTTGGTGCAGCCAGGGCGGCGAAAAGGCCACGGAACTTAAGGTTGTTACGACCGGCGATGTTAATGCCCGTCCAGGTGATGTCCTGTTCCCGCACGGCGACCAAGTTATCAGCGATAGGAGCGAGCCCGTTCACCAGGATGCTGTTGTGGTCGGTCATGACGCTGCCGGTGGTCGGGAAGGTGGTGACCGCATCGTGATCTTCCCCGGCCCAAAAGTAGCTACCCTGAAAGCTGGTGTAAGCGATATCTGTCAGGATGTCTCCCCCGGTGGTACGTAGGAAGTAAGAAGCGTAGGGAGGGGTGCCTTCGCCCGCATTATTTTCCGGTGTGCGGGTCCCGCTGGAGGCGGCCGTGGCGTGCTCAAAATCATCCGTCCAAATGACTGTCTGCGCCATGCCAGAGACAGTCAAAAGGAGCGAAATGATGGTAGCGAAAAGACGTTGAGAGGTCATGCAGATCAATGAGGGAAGGAGACGTTAGAAAAAAGGATCAATCCACCACACGCAGGCGAAACTCGCCCGTGCCGCCGGTGATGCTGACGGCGACATCCCGCGTGGCTCCCGTGCCAGTCACTCCCGTGACGGTGCCAGTGATGCTGCTGCCGCCCACAGGGACGACGGCATAACGGGCCGTGGCAGGCGCATTCAGCGTCACCGCCTCTGAGTAGGTCACACGAAAGGTCACCGTGGTGGTGGAGACGGCCTGTCCCGTGGGGCTGAGGCGCGTAACGGAAAGAACCTGCGGTGGTGTGGTATCCACCACCCAGGTGTAGCTCGCCGGGCTGGCATCCACATTGCCTGCCACATCCACAGCCCGCACCTGGAAGGTGTGGCTGCCATCCACCAAGCTGGTGTAGGCCGTCGGGCTGGTGCCTGTGGCGAAACTGGCCGCATCCAGCTTCACCTGATAGCTGGCCACACCGCTGCCGGTATCGCTGCCCGTGTAGCTGAAGTTGGCACTGGTGCTGGTGGTCAGCAGCGCAGGAGTCGCCGTGATGCTGGTATCTGGCGCCGTCTTGTCCACCGTATAGGTTTCGCCCACGAAAGGCAGGGTGGTGGTGACATCGGACGAGAGGCCCGTGTCATTGTCCAAACGAAGGAGGAGGGTGCCATCCGTGCCGGTGGTGACGGGGACTGTCCAAGTCAAACCGGCATCGGCCGTGGTGGGGGTGCCCACGGAGGCCCCCGTGCTGGTGCCGCCGAGGGTGAAGTGGCTGGCGGTGACACCGGTCACGGCGCTGCCAAAGGTGAGCGTCCAGTTCGCCGTGTTCAGGTTGGTCGGCGTCGCATTGGCCCGGGCCAGCGACGTGACCGTGGCGGTGGGGAGAGGCGCGACCGATGTGGTGAAGGTGCCGACACCGCTGTAACTGGTGCCCGCGCTATTCGTGGCATACGCTTTAAAACTGTAGCCCGTGCTTGCGATGAGGGCCGTGGCACTGCGGGTGAAGGCCCCGGTGCTGAAGCTGCCGCTCTCCGTGAGCACGGTAACATTGGCCCCGCCGATCTCCGGATTGGCATTCTGTGAAGTGCGCGCATAGACCACTCCCCTAGCCGTCGCATTGGCCCCGCCCGTGGCGGAGAGGGTACCCCCCAGGGTGGCGCTATCAGCCGTCACGGCCGTGCTCGTCGGTGTGGCAACGGTAGGAGCCACAACGCCGCCCGTGGGGTCCGTGAAATCGATGTTGTCGATGTTGAAGGCAAGGATCGTATTGGGGGCGCCGTCATCCACGATGGCCCGCACCTGATCCACACTGCCCCAGGCACTGCCCGTGAAAGTCAGCGTGCCAGCATTGGCTCCGTCATTGCTGTCAGTCGTCTCTTGGGCGGTGGTTAAACGGGTATAACTGAGGGTGGAAGTCCCCGTTCCTTTGGTGCCACTGACGCGAAAATCCACAGTGGCACTGGCCACCTCCGTCCCGTTGTCATACCCTTTGAGAATGTAGATTTCACTGCAAAACGAACTGTGCCCAAAAACCTCGGCATTGAAGGAGACCAACCGAAAATTATCGGCATTGTTAGAGGAGGCAAACTGGAAGTAGGTTCCCGTATTCGTCCCCAGCCAATTCGAGGCGAGAGCATTGCCTGTACCCAGGGACGGAAGATTCCCCGTGATCTGGGCGATCGTATTCACTGCCAACTGATCATTCGTGGAGTTAGTGGAGTAAACGATGCCAGCAATGGTCAGCGTGCCACCCGTGGGGCTTAGCGTGCCTGCTGCAGTGGCATCGAAATTTTGATCCGCCGGAGTCGCTGCCTGACTCTGGCTGGGCAGACTCAGAAACAGCATGGCTGACAGCGCTGTCAGAATCGGCAAAAACAGTTTTTTCATGAGGAAAAGCAAAAGAGAATGTACTAAAAAGTCCAACGCTCCCTCCTAAACTCCATGAGCAGACAGGGCAGAAACAAAGGTGGAAACTCAAGATTAGGCAAGATTTAAGGCCGATAAAAACGAGATCACGTCAGGTTATAGCCTAGATACTCCATAAGGTTACACGAATAATTTGTTAAGTTTGAGGTGACCCAAATCAAGTGATGAACCCGTCACCCATTCGTCTGTTCGACGAGCCGAAACCTGGAGGCAGGACCTCCGTTACTCTCAGAATTTTCCACTTTTGCACTCCATCCTAAACCGCGTGATGGCGCTCGATTTTCCTGAATTGGCCCTTTTCTCCTGAAGGCTTATCGCACATCCCGCCACAGCCAAGTCAGAGCCTCGGGCAGCTTGGGGGCCATGCCGCGGCTGCCGTGGAAGCATTCGGTCCAGTCCATGCGGTAGTCGTAATTCATGTACTTGAGGCTGGCTTCCATCATGCGGTTGGCCAGGGGCCAGTTGCCGAATTTGTTATCGAGGTCGTTGACGCCATCCAGGAGATAAACGCGCATGGGTTTGCGCTCGGTCACACGAACCAGATACGGGTAGGCATTGCCGCCCCGGATGTCCACAAAGGTGCCCACCCAGCTGAGGACCTTGTGAAACTTGTCCGGTCTTTCCCAGGCCGCGGTGAAGGCGCAGATGCCACCAGAGGAGCCACCGGCAATGGCCCAGGCCTGGGGATCTTGGCGAAATTTGACACCGTAGCGTTTTTCCACTTCAGGCAGGATCTCGGTGAGCAAAAAGCGCGCATAGGCATCGCCCAGGCTGTCGTACTCGAAACCGCGGTTGGCGGGCTTTCCCCCAGCCTTTTGGTTAGACTTGCGACCTGGATCAATGAAGACCCCGATGGTCACCGGCATCTTTTTCTGGTGGATGAGATTGTCAAACACCGTGCTGGCGCGCATGGAGCCGCCGGGGTCCACATGGCGGCTGCCATCCTGCCAGACCATCAGGCAGGCTTCGCTGCCGGCCTGGTATTGCTGCGGCACATAGACCGTGACATCCCGTACGGTTTCCGGGAAAACCTGGCTCTGGGGCCACTCGAATTTCTCTAGGCGCCCCTCAGGGACACCCGGCTGCTTTTCACTGTCGGCGGTGTATTCGTAGTGCTCCAGGTGCACCGTGCCGCCCACACGGGCCATGCCATCCACCTCGATGCGGTAGCCAAATTCCTGGAAGTTTTCCATCTTCTGCACCAGCACCTGCAGGCCGTCATCCCCCAGACGCGTCATCTCGCCGATGAGGGTGCCATTGCCACGCACCACGCGAGCAGGACTCATGTCCATCACCGCCCAGGCCACGGTGGTGCCGTCGACCTTGGTCCCTGGCTTGCCCTGAAGCAAGCGCTGCCGACCAAACAGGCGGATGACTTCATCGTGCAGTTTCGCCAACTGGGCGGCATCAGGAGAGGCCGCCAGCTTCTTTTGCAGGCTGACCAGCGAGACCGGAGCCTGTTTGGGAGCCTGGGCCAAAACGGACGAGGAAAGAGCGAGAGAAAAAAGGAACAGGCGCCAGAACATGGGCTCAAGTAAACGACCGCAAGGCCCTGTACTTTCGCTGAATACTGGGGAAAGCCCCGTTCTCATCCCTCAGCCCGGACTAGACCTTCGATTCCGCTGCCTCATCCTTCGGAGCTCCGCTGATTTTTTCCGCCAGGGTCTGTACGATGACATAGAGCCAAGGGATGAAAAAGACACCAATCACAGTGGCTGCCGTCATGCCAAAGCAGACCGCTGTGCCCAGGCTCTGACGGCTGGCAGCCCCTGCCCCGCTGGAGATCACCAGTGGCACCACCCCCAGAATGAAGGCCAGAGAAGTCATGATGATGGGCCGAAGACGCAGACGTGCCCCTTCCAGGGCCGCCTCCCGAATGCCCATGCCCTGCTCCCGCCGGCTGCGGGCAAACTCGACAATCAGAATGGCATTCTTTGCTGCCAGTCCAAGCAGCATCACGAGACCGATTTGCACGTACACATCATTGGTTATCCCACGTAGCCAGGCCGCCATGAACGCCCCAAAGATCCCGATGGGTAGGCCAAAAAGCACGGCAAAGGGCACAGCCCAGCTTTCATACTGAGCCGCGAGCACCAGGAACACAAACAGCAGCGCCAGGGCAAAGATGGTGGCTTGCTGACCCCCCGCCTCCTTTTCCTGAAGGGCTGTGCCGGTCCATTCATAACCGTAACCCGCCGGCAGATTTTCTTTCGCCAGATCTTCCATGGCAGTGATGACCTGGCCCGAGCTCACTCCTGGCCTGCCTGTGGCCGTGATTTCAGCCGTTCGATAGACGTTGTAATGCGGCAGCAAGTCCGAGCCCGTGGTGGACTCCACCTTGGCAAAGGTGCTGAAGGGCACCATGCCACCTTCGGCATTGCGCGTGTAGATGCCGTAGATGTCCTCCGGCTTCATGCGGTACTCAGGCTCGGCCTGCACCTTCACCTGAAAGCTGCGGCCAAAGAGCGTGAGGTCATTCACATAGATGCCCCCAAGGTAAGCCTGGAGCGAGCTAAACACCCCATCCAAGGGAATGCCCAGCGTCTTGATTTTATCGCGGTCCAGCTCCACCAAAGTCTGCGGCACGCGGGTGCTGAAGAAGGTGAAAACGCGGGCCAACTGAGGATGCTGCGAGGCTGCCACCAGAAAGCGATCCGACACCTCTTGCAGTTGCTGGGGTGTGCCTCCACTTTGATCCTGCAGCTCAAATTGTACCCCACCTGCATTGCCCAGGCCTTGAATGGGCGGTGGAGAGGTGGGGATGACCATGGCCTCAGGGATCTGGCTGGCGCGGGCAAAGATGCTGGGGACGATCTGTGCCACCTGCATGGAGGGATCTGTGCGGTCCTTCCAATCCTTCAGTGAAACAATGCACACCCCCGCACTGGAACTGCGTGCACCGCTAAGCAGATTCAGCCCACCGATGGTGATGACGTCCTGGACGCCTGGCGTTTTTTGCAAGATGTCTTCCACCTTGCGCAGCACGCGATCAGTCCGTTCCTGCGAGGCTCCATCCGGCAGGGTGGTGATGACAAAAAGATACCCCATGTCCTCATCCGGAAGAAAGGAAGTGGGCAGGCGATTCAGCAGGCCGATGATGCCCGCGTAGATGCCAAACAGCAGCACCGCCGTGATCAGCCCAAAGCGCATCATCCAGCGGCACACCCCCACGTAAGTTCCAGTTAGGCGATCAAAGGTGCGGTTAAATGCCGCCAGCAAGCGGCCAATCGGCCCTTTGGAAGCCTTGCGTGGCCGCAGCAGCATGACACAAAGCGCAGGCGTGAGCGAAAGGGCCACCAGGGCCGAAAGGATCACCGAGACAGAAAGCGTCATCGCAAACTGCTGATACAGCTTGCCGGTGATGCCTCCCATGAAGGAGACCGGGATGAAGACCGAACAAAGCACCAGGGCGATGGCAATGACAGGCCCGGAGACTTCATCCATGGCCTTTTTCGTCGCTTCAAGCGGACTCAGCCCATGCTCGATGTGGTGCTCCACCGCCTCCACCACAACAATGGCATCATCCACCACAATTCCGATGGCCAGCACGAGGGCAAAAAGCGTCAGGGTATTGATGGTGAAACCCATGACACCAAAAAGGGCAAAAGTGCCGATGAGGGACACTGGCACTGCCAACATGGGGATGAATGTGGCACGCCAGTTTCCAAGGAAAACAAAAACCACCAGGACCACCAACACAAAGGCCTCCACCAGCGTGTGCATCACCTCCTCCAGCGAGGCCGTAACGAACAGTGTGGTGTCAAAACTGACCTTTGCTTCCATCCCAGGAGGGAAGCTTTTTGCCAGTTCCTCCATGCGTTCACGGCAGGCAATCGCCGTATCCAAAGCATTCGCCGTGGGCAGCTGAAAAATGCCGATCAGGGCTGCTGCCGAACCATTGATGCGACCAAAACTGGCGTAGTCCTTACCGCCCAATTCTGTGCGCGCCACATCGTTTAGCCGCACCACGGTGCCGTCCGTCAGAGTGGTGATGACGATGCTGCCAAATTCCTCCGCATTCACCAGGCGGCCCCGGACGTTGACGGAAAACTGAAACTCCGTCCCCTTCTCCGCCGGCGGTGCGCCGATCTGCCCCGCTGCGGCCTGGATGTTTTGCTCTTGCAAAGCCCGCGTCACATCCGTGGCAGTCAGCCCCAGATTCGCCAACTTGTCGGGCTGCAACCAGACACGCATGGAGTAATCCTTCTGCGTGAAAATGTTCACGGCGCCTACGCCCGGCACACGAGCCATCTGCGGCTGCAAATTCAGGAAGGCGTAGTTGTTGAGAAAGAGGTCATCATACTCGCCATTCTTGGAGCTGAGCGCAAAGACCAGCAGCATGTCAGGCGACTGCTTGGTGACCGTGATGCCGTTTTTCACCACATCCGCCGGCAGCCGCGACTGGGCACGCGCCACGCGGTTTTGCACATCCACGGCGGCATCGTCAATGTTCTTGCCCACCCGGAAGGTGACCTTGATGGACGCCTGGCCATCGCTGGTGCTGCCGCTGGACATGTACAGCATGTCCTCGGCGCCATTGATCTCCTGCTCCAGCGGGGAGGTGACGGTTTCCTCCACCACTTGAGAACTCGCACCAGGGTAGGTCGCCGTCACCTGAATGGTCGGCGGGGTCATGTTCGGATAACGGGCGATAGGCAGCGTGCGCAGGCCTAGCCAGCCGACCAGCACGATGAGGATGGACAGCACCATCGCGAAGACACGGCGTTTGATGAAGAAGTGGGCCATGGCGGTGAGGTTTCCTGGAAAAGGTTACTTCGTGGCCGGGGCGGCGACCGCAGGCTTCGATGCCGCAGGCTCAGGGCTGACGACCTCAGGCTCCGTGGGATTGACCACCATGCCAGGACGCGCTTTTTGCACGCCTTCGATGATGACCTTGTCCCCTTCATTCAGGCCGCTGGTGACGATGAACTGGTCCTTGTAGCGCCCTTCGGTTTTCACCGGTTTTTGCATTACCTTATTGCCTTCTCCAACGACCAGGACGGACTGCATACTCTGGGTTTCGATCACCGCCCGCTGTGGCACCAGCAAGGCATCCGGCCGCTCTTCAGGCTTGGCCCGGACTCGGGCAAACTGGCCGGGACGCAGGAGATGCTCCCCATTGGAAAAGCTGACCACGATCTTCAGGGTACCGGTCCGGGAATCCAGGGCACGCTCTGCAAATTCAAACCGCCCCTTGTGCTCATAGACGGAGCCATCGCTGAGGATGAGCTCAAACTCCATCTGCGCGCTGTGCTGCTCCTTCGCCGCCTCATCCCCCATGAAACGCCGCTGAAACCGCAGGTAGTTTTGCTCCGCCACATTGAAGCTCACCCGCATGGGATCCGTGGTGGAAACCGTGGCCAGCAGCATGGTGTCCGCACTGCTGCCCACGAAGTTGCCAACGTCCACATTGCGGGCACCGATCATGCCATCGAAAGGGGCCACCATCGTCGCGTAACCGAGATTCAGTTCAGCCGTGGCCAGCGCAGCTTTCGCAGCCAGAAGGTCCGCATCCGCCACTTTGGCCGTCGTGCCTGCGGTATCCCGATCCTGCTTGGAAATGGCGCTGGCAGCCACCAGCGGCTCCAGGCGTTGCAGATCCCCTTTCGCACGCTCCAGGGAGGCTTCCGCCTTCGTCACATTGGCCCTGGACTGGTCCACCACGGCAGCATAGGAGCGCGGGTCAATCTTGAAAAGCAGGTCGCCTTTTTTGACGAGGCTGCCTTCCTTGAAGGGAGCCTCCGTGATGAAGCCGCTGACTCGCGCCCGGATCTCCACGGTCTCTGATGCCTGCGTCTGGCCCACGTTTTCCACATAGATCGGCACGGTCTGTTTGGTCACCGTGCCCACAATCACTGCCGGTGGAGGCGGAGCTGCAGACGGAGCCGCCTGCGGAGGTTTGCACGCGGGGATCAAAGAGGCAGCCACCAAAGCCGCAACACCACACCAGGCCGAGGGAAACAGTCTCGCGTTCATAACCAGGAGGAGAACACACAGACACTCTCTTGACCAGCAATTCTCACCTAAATAAACGTCGCCTTCTCAAATCCAGGCACATCTATCCGTGGAGATTTTCACACGGCCAGCCAGATCATCAGCCCGTTACAAGGAAGCTGTCATCGGGCTGCGAAGGCTCTGGGCGGTGACTTGATAGACCTTGGTCTGGATGTCTTCGACCATGCGGCGCACATGCGGCCACTTGGTGCGATCCCGCATGATGTCCATGCTGCGCTGATAAGAGCCCCACTGGATCACCTCAATGTCCACATGGCGCACTCCCCAGTCGTTCATCTGGCCTTGAGTGGGTTTGTAGAGATCAATGGTGCCCGTGCCGACCAAAGCGCTGCCGTAATCATCCACCTCGTAAACCACATCCGGCTGGCCCGCGATGCGGAAGCGGGTGCCTACCGGGTAACGGGACCAGTCAGCTGCCGCACTACGCACGGAACCAAACTTCAAAGGTGTTCCCAGGGCATTCTTCACCCCGTAGGTGATGTGGTCATCTTCATCATGACAGTAGGCCGTCGTGCGCACTGTCATCCTCCGGCCAGCCACCTGAGTAGCAGCCATGAGAGGCGGACGTGGTGCATCCATCACGAAATAGTAGCGTTTCATCTCCTGTGGCCGGAAGGGCACGCCTGCGGCCAGGGCCTTGCGCACTTCATACCGCACCCCAGCCTGCAACGGAGCTCCCATCTTCACTTTTGGCGAAGCCCACCCGACAGTCTCTAACGGAGCCAAAGCACAGGAACTCAGCGATGAAATCGTCACCACAGTGGCGAAAGACCAGCAAAGGAGGCGCGGTGTATTCATGATAATAATTATGATTTCGAGATATTTTAGTGAACATTTAATCAAGTTTCAATATAAAAACCATAACAACCATCATTTTTAATCTTCTTTAGTATTTAAAAGCCCCTAAAGAACATGGCCTTTGATCGCGCAAAGTCTGGTTCGGCACTCCCTTTCCTTTGCAAATCTCGCAGCGTACGATCCACAAACCGGGGGCTTTTAGAGTCGCCTCACTTCCCAACCCGCGAGGCACACCCTGCCTGAAAGTTCACGGAAACAACACCTCAGCGCCAACGTTTCAGGGCCACATTTTTCATCTTTCATGAAGCTCCTTTACTTTGCCCTCATTCTTTCTCTCAGCGGGCCACTCCTGGCCGATGAGGCGACCGACCTCCTCCGGCAGTCAGGTGTCAAAGGGGGCATCGTCGTGCATGTCGGCTGCGGAGATGGCAAGCTGACGGCCAGTCTGAAAGCCAACGGGCGTTATCAGGTGCAGGGCTTGACCCAGGACGCAGCTGCCGTGACGGGCCTGCGGGAAAGCCTGCACAAAACCGGGCAGTATGGAGCCGTGGCAGTGGAAAGCTGGAATGGCAGGCACCTGCCCTACATCGAGAACTTCGTGAACCTGCTGGTGGTGGAAGATCCGACCGTGACCCAGGAAGAGATGGACCGCGTGCTGGCCCCTCTGGGCGTGGCAATGGTGCGCAAAAACGGCGCCTGGGAAAAGACCGTGAAGGCCTGGCCGACAGGCATGGATGAATGGACGCACTACGCCTACGATTCAAAAGGCAACACCACCTCCAAAGACCTGCTGGTGGGCCCGCCCACCCGCATGCAGTGGGTGGGAAATCCGCGCTGGAGCCGTCACCATGACCGCATGTCCTCCGTCAGCGCCAAGGTCTCCTCCGGCGGCCGCATCTTTTACATCATGGATGAGGGCAGCCGCATTTCCATCCTCATGCCCGCGAAGTTCATGCTCATCGCACGAGATGCCTTCAATGGGACCATTCTCTGGAAGAAACCGATCCCGCAATGGAGCACGCATCTGTGGCCGTTGAAATCGGGCCCCACCCAGCTCACCCGCCGCCTCGTTTCCATCGGTGACAAAGTGTATGTCACCCTGGGCATCGCCGCCCCCATCTCCTGTCTGGATGCCGCCACGGGCGAAGTGATCCGCGAGTATCCCCAGACTGCGGGCACGGAAGAGATCCTGTACCGAGATGGCACGATTTACGCCCTGGCCAATCAGGAGCCCTGGCGTCTGAACGAAGAGTTTGCCGTCAAGGCGCAGAGCGACCAGAAACGCGTGGAAACAGAGTTCAACTGGGACGGCAAACCACGCAACCTCTTCGCCATCGAAGCGGAAACCGGCAAGACCCTTTGGAAAAAAGAGGACCGCATCGCCCCCGTCACCCTATGCCTGGATGACAAACGCATCGCCTACTACAATGGCGATGGCCTGGCCTGCCTGGACGTGAAAACCGGAGAGACCAAATTTGCCGATGTGCCGGCCCAGAGGCGCAAGCTTTACGAGTTCAATTTTGCCCCTCGTGTGCTCCTGCACAACGACGTCATCCTCTATGCCGGGGGCGACGGCAGCATGAAGGGCGTCAATGCGGACACGGGCAAGGACATGTGGACCGCCTCCCATGAAAAGAGCGGTTACCGTAGCATGGAGGACCTCATCGTGGCCCAGGGCCTTGTGTGGAATGCGGGCACCACCAGTGGCAACCAAAGCGGTGAATACACAGGCCGCGATCCGCTGACCGGGCTGGTGAAAAAGAAATTCTACCCCGATGTCCCCGAAGGCACCTACTGGTTCCACCACCGCTGCTACCAGGCCAAGGCGACCGAGAAGTACCTCATGCCCTCACGCACGGGCATTGAGTACGTGGACATGGAAAAGCAGCACTGGGATCTCAACCACTGGGTGCGCGGGGCCTGCCTCTACGGCGTGCTGCCTGCCAACGGCCTCACCTACGCGGGCCCCCACAACTGCGCCTGCTACCCTGAGGCCAAGCTGGATGGCATGAGCGTGCTTGCCTCCCAGCCCCGTTACCCCATGCCAGCCTATACGCCTGATGCGGAGCGGCTGAGCCGTGGCCCGGCTTACGCGGAGGCGGTGGAAGAAAAAGACGCCGATGCCAAAGACTGGCCCACCTACCGTGCCGACAACGCCCGCAGCGGCTCCTCAAACCAGGACCTGCTGCCAGACCTGGGCCTCGCCTGGGAGGTCAAATTGACCCCACCTCTGAGCACCAGTTCCAGCGCCGGAGGCCTCACCTTTGTCGCAGAGGTGGATCGCCACACCCTCCACGCCTTTGATGCCACCACAGGCCAGGAGGCCTGGCACTTCATCGCCGGGGGGCGCATTGACTCCCCCCCCAGCTACTGGAAAGGCCGCGTGTACTTTGGCGGCAAAGATAGTTATGTCTATTGCCTGCGGGCAAAGGATGGCGCGTTGATTTGGAAGTTCCAAGGGGCCCCTGCCCAGCTAAGTCATGCCGCCTGGGAGATGATGGAAAGCGTGTGGCCGGTGCATGGCAGCGTGCTGGTGGAAAATGGACTTGTCACCTTTGTTTCAGGCCGCTCATGCTTCCTGGATGATGGCCTGTGGTTCTACCGCGTGGATGCCAAGACTGGCGAGATGAAGGTGAAGGAACACTACGATGATCGCGATCCCGACACCGGGGGTGATCTCAACGACCGCCACAAAACCCTGCAGATGCCGGTGGCGCTGAATGACATCCTCAGCAGCGATGGTAAGTGGACCTACCTGCGAACACAAAAAATCGGCAACGATGGCAAGCGCGTGGAAGTGGGCCCGGTCTCCGGCGATTTTGACAAGCAAGGCGGCGCCCACAAAGGCGAAGGCCAGCACCTGTTTGCTCCCATGGGTTTCCTGGATGACTCGAATTTCCACCGCAGCTACTGGGTCTATGGCAAGAGCTTCGCCGGGGGCCATGGCGGCTATTTCCAGGCGGGCAAGTACGCCCCGGCAGGCCGCATCCTGGTCCACGATGACAAGAACGTCTATTCTTACGGACGCGAAGCCCAGTACTACAAGTGGACGACGACCATGGAGTACACTCTGTTCTCAACGCCCAAAGCTCCCCCCGAACAAGCCTACGACACCGAAGGCGCCACCACCGAACGCAAAGGCAACTCAGTGGTCCTCGGCCCCGATGGCCAGCCCCTCGCCGTGCAGCCGAGCAAAGAAACGCAAGTGGGCCACAGTGAGACGATGAAGGCCAACGCCGCCAAGAAAAAGGGCAAGGGCAAAGGCGCCGCGAAAGGCAAGGCCGTGGCCAAAGGGCAGCCCGTCCCCGGTTCCGTGCAGTTCCCCGACATGGATGTGTTGGATCCCAGCCAAACGGCGCTTTCTGTCGAGGCCTGGGTGCTGCCAGACACCGCCAGCGGCACCATCCTCCACCACGGTGGCCCCCAGCAAGGCGTCGCCCTGGACATTCGGGAAAAGAAACCTCAGCTCCACATCCGCAGCGCCGGCAAAGTCACCACCCTGGTCTCGCCAGAAGTTCTGACTGAAGGCTGGCACCACATCGTTGGCACTCTTTCGGCAGACAAGATGATGAGCCTCTACCTGGACGGCAAACTGGTCTCCCAGGGCAGTGGCGACCTCATTGCCGCCAAGCCAAAAAATGCCCTGCTGCTGGGCAATGGCCAAGGCGCGGCGGAAGGTAATGCAGGAAGCTTCAGCGGCCTGATGGACCAGTTTGCCCTCTATCACAAAGCGCTCACACCCGCTGAAGTGGAATCACGTTTTGCCGCCCCCGACACCCAGCCCACGGGAGCCGTGCTGGTCTGCAACTTCGACAACGGCGACTCACGCGACAGCTCTGGTAACAATGTTCACGGTGTGGGCGCAGGCGTGGAGACGGGCAAAGGCAAAGTGGGAGCCGCGCTGTGGTTCAAAGGCGGAGCCAGCGGTGGTGGCAAGGCGGGAGGCAGCTTTGTCAAACACACCTGGGACCGCTACGTGCCCATCGTGGCCCGCAGCATGGCCCTGGCAGGCAAAACCCTCTTTGTCAGCGGTCCGCCAGATACCATTGACGAAGAGTACGCCTTTGAACGCCTCGCCGCACGCGATCCCGAAATCCTCAAGGAACTGGCCGAGCAAGATGCCGCCCTCAGTGGTGAACGCGGGGCCAAGATGTGGGCCGTGAATGTGGAAACGGGAGAACAAAGCGCTGGCCTGGAAATCACCAGCCCCCCGGTGTGGGATGGCATCACCGTGGCCCAAGGCCGCGTTTACGTCAGCACCATGGACGGCCGGATTCAGTGCTTCGGCAAGAAGTAAGGCTTCCATTTCAAACAGTGTGCCCGGAGAATCCACCCTGGCACGCTTTTGCTAGGCACTCATTCTGGCTCCACGACTTCCGGCACGATCACCGGCACGCTCTGCCCCACCCGCCCGCTGTAGAGATCAATGGTGCGGCGGGCCAGAATATCAATGATGGCGGGTTGCAGGGTCCGTGCAGCCACGTTTGAGACCGCCACCCCAGCCCACACCATGGGGGACTTATACTTCACCACCTGCCACACGGGCAGCAGACGTCGGTACCACTTGCCAGCTGTCTGCATGGCTTCGTGCGTGGCGATCTTGTGCGTCATTTCCCAAGTCTTCAGCGCCGTGCTGGCACTCACATCCACGAGGCGACCGATGGAGCGCGTCTGCAAAAAGTCGGACACATCCTGCGCCGCCAAATGCACCGCCCGGCTGAACTGGCTGAGACCCGGTGCCAGCAGCGGCTCAGGGTGCTGCGGGTGGTAGATGCGGGCGATGTCCCGCACCAGACGTGGCACCTCATCCACCAGCGGTGGCAGCCACTCCGGGTTCACTTTCTTCTGCCAACGCAGACGATTTTTGCATGCTTCCACCGCCCTCCGCGCCTCCACATCTTTGGGAGAGTCTGCCGAATTCAGATACCCCGCCACGGTGGTCTGGGCCGCCTTTACATCCATGATGAAACGGAAAACCATCCACAGCAGCCAAGTCGCTGTTCCACAGATAAAACCCGCCAGAAAGGTGAGAAGGTAGGTCATGGGAAGGAAGCGGGCCTTGGAGGAACACGGAGCCGTGGATGCAGGCCAGCTCCCCTGAAATGGCTGGCCTATGAAACCGAGGAGCCGTCCTACATTTCCAGGAAGTTTTTCAGCAGCTTTTTACCTTCCTGAGTCAGGATGGATTCCGGGTGGAACTGCACGCCATGGATGGGCAGCTCCTTGTGCCGCAGGCCCATGATCTCGCTTTCGTCATCCCCGGCCACCGCCGTGATCTCCAGGCAATCTGGCAGCGTGTCACGCTTCACCAAGAGGGAGTGGTAACGCGTGGCCGTGAAGGGCTGCGGCAGACCTTTGAAGACGGATTCCCCCGTATGCTTGATGACGGAGGTTTTGCCATGCATCAGCCGCCCGGCGCGCACCACATCGCCCCCGAAAACATGGCCGATGCTCTGGTGCCCCAAGCACACGCCCAGCACCGGGATGCTCGGGCCAAAGGTCCGGATGACATCGCAACTGATGCCTGCCTCTTTCGGGGTGCAGGGCCCCGGCGAAACACAGATGTGGTCCGGCCGCATCTTCGCAATCTCTTCCAGGGTGATCTGGTCATTCCGGTGGATCTCCATCTGCGCCCCCATCTCGCCAAAGTACTGGACGAGGTTGTAGGTGAAGGAGTCGTAATTATCGATGATCAAAAGCATGGCTGGCCAAACCATCCGCGCCCAAGGGGGAAATGCAAGCTGCGGCCTCGCCTCACAGCATTCCGCTTTCTCGGAAACTGAAGTAGGGCTGCCCCCGGTTTTCCCCCGGCAGACCGATGATGACGTGGTCCACAAAGTTCAGCCCCAGCACCTCCGCCCCCTCTTTCAGCCGGCGGGTCAGGCGCTTATCCGCATCACTGGGGCTGGGATCCCCGGACGGATGATTGTGCACCACCGCAAAACCGTAGGCCTTGTGGACGATCGCCGATTGCAGAATTTCACGTGGGTGGGCCACCGTCTCATTCACCGTACCGCGGAAAAGTTCCTCATCCCGTTGCAGGTTCAGCCGGGTGTTCAGCAGCAGCACCCGCATGGATTCATGAGCCAGGCATTGCATCTCCGCCGCGAGGTATCGGTAAATCAGTTCGGGCGAATTCATGGGCGTGTCCCGTGCCCACTCGCGCTCTGCTCGTTTGCCTATCTCAAAAGCCGCTGCCAGATGTGCCGCCTTCGCCGGTCCCAGAGCGCGGGAAGCGGCCAGTTCCGCCGGACTGGTACGGGAAAGCTGCCGCAGCGTGCCCACCTCCCGCAGCAACCGCTGGGCGACCTGGATGGCGTTTTCGCCCTTCACCCCTGTGTTGATAAAGATGGCCAGCAGTTCCGCGTCCGTCAGCACACCGGGGCCCAGACGCAGCAGGCGTTCGCGAGGACGATCTTCCTCCGGCAGGTCATGAATGCGATGCGACATATCCCCATGAAGGCGTGCGTGACTGCCGCTGAAAAGCAAAAAAATCATCAGGACGGCCTAGGTTGCCCCGTTATGCTAGCCGCTCCATGCTCAAAAGCCTCCATAGCCTCTTGCTAACGCCCCTGCTTCTTCTGCTGGGCATGCAGGAGCTTATGCCCAGTCTGGTGGGCACCCTGGACCTCCAGGTACTGGGGGAGGAGATGGCCTCCGGCTTCCGTCACATCTTTCCAGACGGGCTGGACCACATCGCCTTCATCCTCGGTCTCTTCTTCCTCTCTCGCACCCTGCCCATCTTGTTGGTGCAGACCACCCTCTTCACCCTGGCCCACTCCCTGGTACTGGGCCTCGTGGTTATCACCGGCCTCACCGTGCCGGGTCATTGGGTAGAAATCGGCGTCGGCCTCAGCATCGCCGTCCTAGCTCTCGAAGGCCTTTACCCCACCCGCCTTGAGCGCTGGCGGCCTCTCATGATCCTGCTCTTCGGCGGCATTCACGGCCTCGCCTTTGCCCACAGCTTTGTACAGACGGAAAACATCCGCCGCAATCCCATCTCAGCCCTCTTTGGATTCAATCTTGGAGTTGAGCTAGGCCAACTGGTCCTCATCGCCGCGCTCGTTGTGGTCTTCAGCCCCTGGTGGCAACGCACCTGGTATCGCCCCCGCATTTGCCTGCCCGCGCTCAGCCTTATCGCCCTCTCCGGCCTTCACTGGGCCTGGGCCCGTTGGTAAAAAGCGTCCGCCATCGTTCGCCATGGAGCGCACGCATCTTGCGTACTGAGTTCTGCGTCCTCGCGGAACTCAGTTCTGGCGGCCTCGCGCGCCCCTTTTCCATCGCCCCAAGGGGTGAAGGTACTTGTCCGGTGCCGGCGATGATCCTAACCTAACCAAAAATGTCGAGGTCCCCTTCTCACATGGTTTACCCCGAACACACACTTTTTCCCTTTAACCTGAGATTTTGCACCCATTTCATGATCCGAGGATGAACAGGAATGAGTAAGCAATTGCTTCCACTTCGATTTCAGCATGGTCTTATGATCAGCAACAAATTTTAAGTGCACTTATCCTAAGATTTTTCACTCCACTTATTAACCAATAGTTTCTGCAACGCTAAGTTATATTTTTTGGTATAATTTTCAGCCAACCAAGCCAGCTTTTCGCTTTCATTTGATCGATGAACATCATCCGTAAAAGCAATAAGACGAACATTATCGATCTTCATGTCCCATGGAGGAACAATAACCGTGTGTGCACGCACCCCTATAAACCGCAAATCAGAACGCGTGAACGCAGCCTTTGCATCCAGTTCTGGATCGGCCACAGCTAGCGCGATGATTTGATCCAGCGGCTGTGTCGGCCCACGCCATTGCTCTTCATCTTCACCTAAAAAAGCAATCTGCCGTTGAACGTTAGAGTCTGCTTTTTTGTTTCCACCCATCAAACAAGCAAAGACAATCACTAGGATAGCGCAAAACAACGACACTATCGTTATGGGCATATGGTTGTTATTGGCCACAGCGCGCTCCTTCCCACTACTCGATAAACTGATTTATCATGAGAGATTCTTGATTAATGGAGCGGCCTATTCGGTTTCGTTGTTACTGCGGCTTGGATGTGGTGCCTGGAAGCCTATTGTATGCCCATGCTTTCCGATAGGAGTCGGTTTACCGCTAGATGCCAGATTTACCAGTTCCGTTTCACGGAACTTCAGACGATATGCCGAACGGGGGCTGCTGCGTGTTGCGACGTGCGATCCATTCCTCATCGAATTCGAAACTGATCCCTGATTCTTCATGTCCTAGTGCCTTCCATGCGGCCATTGTTGCAGCACACCGCACTGCGTCGGGTTTCGTATCGACTAGAAGCTCTGTGAATTCGAAAACCTTGAAAGCCGTTGGAGTGCCTCCTTCCAATGAATGCCAAGCAAGGGCATCTCGAATGCCCGATGTGACCGCTTCACCGTAGATCGCCTCAAATAATATCACTGAGGGCACCCATTCCACAACTTCAGATGAGCCAGCCTGCGGCTCCAATGTAATAGCAGCAAATGCACTCACACCCCTTTTAGTTTTAAAGAACTTAAATGTAATCATTTTGATTGGAGAAAGAGGAACGTAGCACACAGATGCGGTCCAAATTTTGAGTTTGGCGCTATCATTGTCCCCGAGTAGAATTAAATCACAAAGATTGCACCAAAGAGTCTGTTCATAACGGCAACGGATCTTTATAGGAGTGCGGAATTAGCTAATCTATCTCGAATATCGTAATATCTCTGCCCCCTAATTCTGATGGGGTTGATAAATACAGTTCAAGTATATCAGCCATTTTATGTCGATCATCTGGAGAGATGGTAAAACAACAGCTGTGCATTACCATTCCAACCTTACCACCCGTCCATAAACGTTTTGTAGTTTTTTTGGCCGTTTTTATTTTATAACGATCGAACTGATCATGCAACTTCAGCCATGATTCTTTTGATAAACCGGGAGCCTTTGCCCCCTTTGGCATGAGTTCCCAGCCGTCTTTTTCTTCCCAGATTTCCGCCAATTCAGAGTCGTCGGCAATATACTTTCGCACCACCAGTTCAACTCTGAGTTCATGGGATGCATTCGGGAAAGAAATTCTTGCGTGATGGTATGCGCCAGGGCCGATCCTAGCCAGATTCAATCCTCTCCGTTTAACTAGGAAATCCCGATTTAAAGCATCCCAACTTTTCGAGATATCTTTTCCACTTGTCATGCCGACGGGCTCATTGGCGCTGGATGCAAGAACCAAACAGAAAAACGCCAATCTCAAAAGAATGCCGTAATCACCAAGGCCGGATTTCATCATAAGATTTCATTTAAACAATCACCTCAAATATTTTTGTCTACTTATTCCTTTAGTCTTCAACCCAAGCAACCGCTGAGCAATCAAAAAAACGCTTGGTAGCGCGCGTCCTCCTGCCTTTCGCCCTGGAGGGGTGCAAGATTGGGCGAACAGAGACCGAGCGATGCAAAGGCCGAACGCAGTTTTTAGAACAGAGTTCTGCGTCCTCGCGCCCCGCGCTTGCAGGATGACAGCCTCTTCAGCCTCTTTGCCGACCAACAAGCTGCATTTTCGCACGCTCAAAGGGTGGTAAACCCTAACAGATCTCCAAACCATCCATCCTTAATTGTCCATTATCTGTTTCTTACCTCACTTTCAGGAGCGCGCCCGGCTGGATTCGAACCAGCGACCATCGGATTAGAAATCCGGTGCTCTAATCCACTGAGCTACGGGCGCTTTCACCCTGATTTACAAGAGATCTACACCCGGCGCAAGAGGCTTTGTTTGCGTTGATACACCTGTGGGATACACATGCGCAGAAGGCCCTCGTTGTGGCCTGACGGACCTCATCGTCAATGGGTGAGCGTTTCTCCTCATGAAAGGCATCCCAGACACTCCGTCCGTTGGAAAGAGCGCCGTAGCGACACGCTGGTTCGGTGACAGTATCTCGAGTTCTTGGGAGTTTATCTGATCAGCGCGAGTTCCATTGAGCGAAACTCGCATGTTTTCTGGTCCCGATTGAAATTGCTAATCTTCACTGTGTTTTTTCCAGCGATGATCCGCTCTAACGGAACTGTGTAGAACTTCAAAACCTGGGCAGCAGGATAGGCTACGTTGTCCGACACGGGGACAAAAAGTTCGGTACCCTTATGGGCCAATGGCTCCAGGGCCTCGCCATTGAGCCAGACGTTGATCTGCAACTTCGTGCAGTCCAGTCTTGTCTCGACGCGGAGCACAGCACGATCAAAGCGGATCTGGGTCGTATCGTCTGGAATAACCAATTCGATCTCGCTTTCGTTTTTCGCGGGGAAGGTGCCGAAGCCGGGGTAGATCACATAATTCTTGGAAGCCTGCCGAAGGAACTCGAGATCCGTGATCCGCTTGAGGCCTTCCGCCATCGCAACCCGCTTTTCAGAAGGAACATAGTCGTAATTGAAAAGGCTCAGTCCGTCCGCACCGCGGTGGAAAAGGTTCAGCGCCGAAGCGCGATAAATCTCGAAGGTGGTGTAGCGGCGGCCGGAACCCTTGGGCGCCCCGGATGCCTGATAGGTGAGGTAATTCATCTCTCCATACAGTTTCCCGTAGCTGGTGACGGCGCGGAAGCCTTCAATTCCCAGCTCCAGGGTGTGGACATAGAACGACGAGACATTGATCATCTCCACGAGCTTCAGTTTGTCCCACTCCGGGATGTCCAGCCCGGCGGCCTCACACTTGGCCAATGTCTCGGGGATGCGGATGCTGAGTTTAAGGAACTTGCCACGCTCTCGACCGATGCCTTCCATCATGGTTTTGATCCGCTTCACCAAGGCGGTCATCACACCGCGCCCTTCCTCCAGATCGGCGCTGCGGAAGAACTTCGGGAAACGCTGAAAGTCGAGTTCTACTCCGTCCACATCGTAGTTCGTGCAGAGTTCCTGGATGATGGAAAAGTAATAGTCCCGCACCGCCGGGATCATATAATTGAAGAGCCGGACGTTGTCTCCGCCTTTGGCGGCCGAGGCACCGGAGTCCCCCATCCAGTATTCCGGGTGCTCCCGCCAGATGGCATTGTGCGTGGGCCATTCGAGATCGCCCACGTAGTGCTGGTCGTTCATCCGGTAGCAGATGAAGAAGGCTTTCCCATTCCGACGACAGGCCTCCAGAGTCTCCTTTACCGGATCACCGCCGCCGTGGATGTAGGCCATCATCCGGTCAAAGGAGGGGAACTTCGATGCCTTTTGCCCGGGCGTGTATTTCTTCCATTCAGGATCGATCTCCGAGGGATACAGATTCGTGCGCCACATGGTGGGGCAGCACATCACGGCATCCACATCCGTGTCTTTGAGCTTGTCGATAAAAGAGCCGATGTAGGCCGCGTCGTTGCCCTTTTTCCCGGCAACGACCAGGAGTTCGTGATTGAAGAGGCACTTGTAGTCCGTGGCGGCATCCGTGGGATGAAACCGCGCAGAGACGGACTTTGCATCGTCCTGGGCGGCGGCAGACCAGGCACCCGTCGCGAGTGCAGCGGACGAGAGTTTGAGAAAACGACGACGGGATGGAGTCATGATTGTTGTTAGGCTGCGCGGCAATCAATCGATGAGGTAGCTATAAAGATCGCCATTTTCCAAATGGAAACGGAGATGAATGGGATTGCCTGTAGGCAGGGCGTCCGCGTCTTTCCAGCGGATGGCCAGCTTCACGGCATCCTGTTTCTGGATGACGCTGGATTCCTTCTCATAGCCTGGAACGACCTGCCCGGTGGCGTCCAGTACTTCCACAGTGAGGCTGCCGCCTTTGACATCCGCATTGACGAAGAGATGCTCCCCTTCCGGCACGAACTCATGGGTTTCAATGGTCCCAGGCGTTTCTTTTTTCTTGGGTCGCAAGGAAGCCAGCCCGTCTATCCTCCAGGAGGCTCGGGCAATGGACTGTTGTTTTTCCGGCCCAAGCCCGCCATGGGGCGTGGTGACGGCGGTGTAATACATCCACATTTCATCACCGACGAACACGGGCGCGTTGCAAAGGCCGAAGATGCTTCCGGCATCATACGGATGCGGTCCCAAAGGAATCACGGGACTGCGATCGGAACACCGGTGCCAGTGACGGCCGTCACGGCTGTGGACCAACTGCACATCGATGATCCCCGTGGCGGAACGTTTTCGTCCATCCACTTCATCGTTGCCGAACAAGGCAGAGGGTGGCTCCACCCGTCGAAAAGGGGTGGCGAAACCCAGCCACTGCCCCGCATAGGGGAAGGCGGAGAGATTGTAAAACTCCGAGTAGGTGCCGCCTTTTAGCTTCTTCGCCGCGCGATGGTCCATCTCATCCGCGACCATGACGGGCTGGGGTTCGGACCAGTTTTCCATGTCCTTGCTGACGGATAAGAAGACCTGTCTTATCCCCACCACACGCGGGTCGCCCTGACGTTTGTGAAAGGCGAGGTATTCACCTGTCACCGGGTCCTGCGAAAGCGTGATGGTGTCGCATCCCAGCAAGATGGGCTCGGGTTCAACAGTCCAGCGCAGGCCATCGGCAGAATAGGCTGCGTAATAGAGGCGATGAGTCTTGTCCCGATACCAATCGACCAACTCGAACTTGTCTTTGAGCCTCTGAAGCTTCGCCTCGTCCACTCCCCGGCTTGCATTGCCGACCGCCTTGTATCGCTTTTTTGGGTCCGTTTCGAACGGGTCTTCAATGATGCTATGGCTGTGCAGGTGGAGATCGGTTTCATTGGTTTTTCCCAAGATCTTGAGCATGGGCCGCTCCCACTGGATACCGTCCTTCGAGGTCGCGTAAAGCACGCTCCCTGGATCTGCATACCACATCCTGAATGCGCCTGTTTTCTCATCGCGCAAGACGGTGCCATAGATGTTGACGCGTTTGTCCAAAAAGCCCTCCTTGTTCTGCACTTCCCACGGCATTTCGGCCTGTAACACGGGATGTTCGAGTTTCTTGGCCGGATGGACCACTCTTGTGATTCCATGCTTCTTCTTGATCATCAGATCATCGACGAAAAGCTGCCTTTCCCCTTTTTTAAGAGAAGGTGCAGGCTGGCGATTCACGATGACATTTTGAGAAAACAAAAGTGTCGGCAGCAGCACTGCACAGCTCAGGCTGATGAGCGTGCTTTTAGCGGAGAGGGAACGTTTCATGGAATAGATATTGGGTCAGGATGCCTGCTACTTGCGGCGCCAAGCTTTGCCAAAATGGAAGCTGTCGGCGTCTTGGAGCTCAAGATTGTGGTGGCTGTAGTGGAAGCGCGAAGAATCCATGCGCAGTCAGTCGAGCTTGGGCCAGCCCGGCAGCAAACGACCACAGGGGGAGGGATCTTTTCATGGAGTGGCGATTTTCTTCATCACAACATTCCCGGTCAGTTGAGGTGCCATAGCTTTCTGGACCAGTGGCAAACCAAAAAGCACAGCCCGATCCTGAGCCAGAAAACCTCTCAACGTTACACATCCTGGTTCAAGGAGCAGACTCCTCAACGGCTCGCACTCATCGTTGGCCCTCCCAGTGGAAAGAACAATCCTGAGGCTGAGTAAAGGCAGGATAGAAAGCTGAATCGTCTGACGCAGACTTGAGTTTCTTCTTAAGCTTAAAAGCCCATTATAATTTACTCATTTAGTGGTGATTAACATTAATCATAACAAGATATATTTGTAGAATTCACTGCACACCCTGAGCCGCTATGAACACTTTTGATCCACATGTTGATACAGACTCTCAATATCACTTGACTCATTATATTTGAAGGTTTTCACTTTGACTCTCCCATGAAGTATAAACCAAATCATTCATGCTTAAGTGCATGCACGCTCATAGCAGGCTGTGTTTTCGCCGTCTCCAACGTCGTCGCTCAGAGCGCACAGACCCCTGAAAAGCCCAAGCCTGAGACCGAACATGCGCTGCCGGAGGTCGTGGTCACCGCAGACTCCCCAATTCTTTATCGAGAACAGTCCTCTTCAGCCGCGTTGTTCACTGACACGCCGTTGATCGAGACCCCCTTCAGCGTGAGTGTTTACAATGAGCAGTTGATCGAAGATCAGCGTGCCTTCACTCTCAAGGAAGTGCTGCGTAACGACCCCAGCATCTCCGTGCAGATGCCCGGTGGCTACTATGGCAACCAAAACCTCGGCCTGCGCGGCTTCCAGGTGGACAACTTCAACGGTTACCGGGTTGACGGTCTGCCAATGATCCAGACGGTCTCCCCGTATCTGGATGACAAATCCCGGGTGGAATTGCTCAAGGGGCCTGCCGCACTACGCTTCGGCTTTATGCCTCCTGGCGGTGCGATCAATCTCGTACGCAAGCGCCCAACGCAGGACTTTTCGACCAGCCTGCAATTCGACGTGGACACCTTCGGCAGCATGTACTCACAACTCGATGTGAGCGACACGGTGGCTAATGGAAAGTTCGGTTATCGTCTGGTTCTTGCCGGAGATGAGTTCGATAGCTTCTACGACAATGCAGGCGGCGACCGCCGGATGGCCTCGCTTTTCACCGAGTGGAAACCGGTGGACGAAGTGACACTCTGGACCTCGATCGGGGGGCAGGAGCTCACCCGCAACGGTTACTATGGTCCCATGATCACAGCCAACGGACGTGTGCTGGACACCGGATTGAGGACCAACATCATGCAAGACTGGGCACGCAATGATCAGGAGATCTTCGATGCAGCGGTCGGTCTCGACATCAAACTGGGCGAGAATTGGAAGCTGCGCACAGCCTTCAACTACCAGGACACCAAACGTTACTCCCAGTTGTCGTATCCCTACGATGTCCAAGACAACGGTGACTTCACGGAAGGTGCACTGCTCACCAACGGGCCCTTCGAATGGGAATCCTGGGGCGGGCATCTCCATCTGGAAGGCAATTTCGACACTGGCTTCCTCAAGCACAGCCTCGTAGCGGGCGGGCAGTACCGGGCCTACGAAAGCTATGGCGAGCGCAGCTTTCCCGACGTGGGGCCAAACAATGCCTACCAGTTGAATCCTCTTCCCAAGCCGGCACCAGGCCCGTGGCGGGTGCTTCACTCCGAATATGATGAACTCGGCTTCTTCCTGACCGATACCATCAAATTCAATGACCAATGGTCCGTTTTGCTTGGTGGTCGTTTCGGCAGATATGACAACACCAATCCGACAGATCCGGCCTCCGATGACACGGTGGATGCCTGGTCTCCCACAGTGGCTTTGATGTTTGCGCCGACCAAAGGGATCCACAGTTACCTGACCTACACTCGTGGCATGCAGGACGGCGGGTTTGCACGCCGGACCGCGACAAACGCCTTTGCGCCCCTGGGTCTGCAAGAGTCTGAGCAGTTTGAGTTAGGCGTGAAGAGCGAATGGTTTGATGGCCGTCTCGCGGGCGAGCTCTCGGTGTTTCAAATCGAGCGCGATCTCGCTCTGATGGATCCGGTGACTGGCATTGATGCTTTTAACGGGCTCCAGCGCCATCGGGGTGTTGAGCTGGCCATCCGTGGCAAAATCACCGAGAACCTGCAGGCCGGTTTCTCCACCATGTTCATGGATGCCGAGCAGGCTGATACCGGCATCGCTGCCTTTGATGGCAAGCGCCCCCAGTATGTTCCGGAATACCAGGTCAATGTGTGGGCGAATCTGGACATCCCGCAGGCGCCTGGCCTCTCGCTGAACGCCAATGCCCGGTTTGTGGACAAGCAGTACCTGGACCAGGGCCAGGAATTCGCCACCGACGCCTACACCGTGGTGGATGTCGGAGCCCGCTATCAGTTCAGCACTGCCAAGGCCGATTGGACGCTCCGCCTCGGCATCCAGAACCTGTTCGACCAACGCTACTACGAATCCGGCGAGTTCTATCCGGGCGATGCAGGTTACCTGGCTTACGGCGCACCGGTGTCCGCAGTCTTCTCCGTCCAGGTTGAGTTCTAAGTTCTGATTCTGTTTCAAGACTTTTGTTCTGAATCTTGAGCTGCGGCACTCGGACTTCCCGAGTGCCGCAGTTTATGTAAAAAACACCTTCGCCACGACATGCCAGCAACCGCCCCGCCGCCACTCGTTGTATCCTCAGTCGTCAAAACCTTCCGTCAGGGGGCCAGCTCCGTGCAGGCGCTCTGCGGCATCGATCTGGAAGTCCGTTCCGGTGAATTCGTTGCCATCATGGGCGCGTCCGGCTCAGGGAAGAGCACGCTGCTGCACGCCATGGCAGGATTGACCGATGTGGATTCCGGGACCGTGACCGTCGAGGGGCGCGACCTTTCCCGCTTCACCGATGCGGATCTCACCCGCTTTCGCCGCGACCGAGTGGGGCTAGTATTCCAATCCTTCAACCTCATCCCCGTGCTCACTGCGGAAGCGAACGTTCGCCTGCCGGTGATGCACCGCGCAGACGCCGCGGTCAAAGCAGCGAAATTGTTAGAGCAGCTCGGCCTCATCGCGCGGCGGCATCATAAACCGGACGCCTTGTCCGGCGGTGAACAGCAGCGCATTGCCATTGCCCGAGCTCTCATCGCCGAACCTGCCATCCTCCTGGCCGACGAGCCTACTGGCAGCCTTGATTCCGCCACAGGTCAGGACATCTGCCGCCTGTTGCGCGGCCTTTGCACGGATGAAGGGCGCACCATCGTCATGGTGACCCATGAACCAGCTGTGGCCATGTGGGCTGACCGCGTGGTGGTGCTGAAAGATGGCCGCTGCCTTGCCGGATTCCCCACGCCTGCCCAGCACGATGCGGAGGCCGTCGCGCACGCCTACCAAAACGCCCTGCACGGCTCATGAGGACTTCCCTTTACCTCGTCGCAGCCTGGGTGCGGGAACATCCCCTGCGCATGCTGCTGACCGCGCTCGCCACTGCCGCCGCCGCCGCCATGGTGGTCTGGGTAGTCAGCGGGTACGACGCGATGCTCGGCACCTTCGACAGGTATTCCAACTTGGCCCTCGGCCGCTATCCCTTGTCCGTAGCACCGATCCAGCATTTCAGCCAGCAGGCACCTGGAGCCATCCCTTCGCATGCGGAGAAACATGTGCCGGTGGAAGCCCTGGCGGCGCTGAGAGCCGATCCTGCAGTAGCCGCCGCCGATCCCATGTGGTCGCTACAGGAGAAAGTAATGCCTGTCATTCCGCCAGGTGGCCAGGCGATCCCCTGGCAGCGAATGCCCGATGCACGGCTGCTCGCCACAGACGCTCCGGCCCCGCCGTTTGATCTCAAGGAAGGCCGCTGGATCATCCCAGCCAAGGCCGACCGGTTAGAAGCGGCCATGAGTGTCGAAGCCGCGCGCGGAATGCGCCTCGGCATCGGCGGTCAAATCACGGTCGGCAGTGGCGGAAAAGCCCGCACTTTGACGGTCGTCGGCCTTGTAGATGCCCCGGTGGTGGAAGGGTGGAGCGCCTCGGTCGCCGGATCACAGCTCCTCACGCCATCCGTAGGCGGTGTATTCGTTTCCACACAGCTCGCTGAATCCATCGCCGGTCGCCCTGCCGAGATCAGCTTTATCGGCGTGAGTCTGAAGCCAGAGGCAGACATCACCAAATTCCGCTACGGATGGTCCCCCAAACTCGCCGCCCTTTCCACGCCAAACCAGTTTCAGGAAGCTCACGACATTGAAGAAGCGCTGGATGAGAGCGCCTCCGCCGACAACATCCGCATGCAGGCACACATGGCCACCGTTGTCTCCATGCTTGCGGCGCTGTTCATCATTTTCAGCACCCTGAACATGGGCGTGGGTGAGCGCGTGCGCCAGCTCGCCATCCTGCGTGCCGTCGCCCTTACTCGCTCGCAGATCGGCTGCATGGTGATTCTGGAAGGCCTGCTGCTCGGCACCCTGGGTTTCATCGCCGGCACGGCTGCGGGCAAGGTGCTCATGGCCCTGGCAGTCCGAAACGCTCCCGAACTTTTCGAAGACGGAGCCATCGTGGGCACTCAGAGCATCTTGCTCGCCGGAGCCTGCGCTTATGGCGGTGCTTTGCTCGCCTCACTGTGGCCCGCCATCCGGGCCATGCGAGTGCGACCGCTGGATGCTATGACTCCTCCGCCAGCTATTGATACAGGTCGGTTCTCCTGGAAGCTCCTGCTTGCCGGACTGCTGCTGGTTGGAGTCTATCCGCTGCTTTCGCGTGGCCTCAGCCATGACGATGACCTGCCCTTCGTGGCTTTTATGCTCATCGGTCTGGCCTGCCTGGCCATCGGCTTTCTGCTGCTCGCGCCTGTCGTCGTGATCGCTGTGGACCGCTTGGGTGGCCCTATCGTGGCCCGCCTGCTCGCCGTACCTCGCGAGTTACTGGCCAGCCGCCTGAGCGGCAACCTCGGGCGCACCATCGCCACAGCCAGCGCCCTCACCGTAGGCCTCGGTCTCTACACGGGCATTCACATCTGGGGCCATACCATGCTCAGCGGATTTCTTCCCGGCTCGTGGGCACCGGATGCCATGATCAGCTTCCGCCCTGGGGGCATCGCCTTCGACGATGCAGCGAAGGTTGCAGATCTTCCCGGTGTGCAGAAAAGCCTGCCCATGATCGTCGAACAGCCGAGACTGAAGGATGACCTCACCCACAGCGCCATCCGGGCCACCGTCGTACGGCAGGACAGCGTTGTGCTTGTCGGCATTGATGCCGCACGTGCCTTCGCGGGAAGCGATCCCCTGATTCCCTTCGAATGGGTCGCGGGAAACCGCGACGAAGCTCTCAAGCTCATGTCCAGCTCCCGAGCCTGCATCGTACCCGATCACTTTCTCCGCGAGGCACGGCTGAAGGTCGGCGATTCGTTTGAAATGATTCCTCCCGAACGGCCGGAAAAGCCCGTCCGCTACACCATTGCAGGCGCGGTGAAAATGCCCGGCTGGCACTGGCAGACCAAGCCCACCGGCATGCGTACCCGCACCCATCGGGCAGCCGCGCTCATCTTCGCAGACCTCCCGCAGGTGGCCGGTGACTTCGGGTTTCAAGCCGCCTCGCACGTGTGGCTCGGCTATGACACCTCGCGGACCAATGCGCGGACACTGGCAGATCAGGCACGCGAACTCTACGCAACCTCCCTCAAACGCGAGGTCGTCATCGGCGAGGCTCCCAACGACGAACCCTGGGTCCAGATCCACACCCGTGCCGATATCCGCGCCTTGGTGCATGGCCATGCCACCGCCTGGCTATGGGTTCTCAGCCGCCTGCCCGCAGTCGTGCTGATGATCACCACACTCGGCGTGCTCAATGCCCTGCTGGCCTCCGTGAGGGCCAGCCGCTGGGAAACCGGCATTCTTCGTGCCGTCGGAGTGTCCCGTGGGACAGTGGTCCGTCTGGTCATCGCGGAAGGCGTTTTGATCGGTGTGGTCGCTTGTGTGATGAGCTTCGCTTTCGGCATTCTGGCCGGCTGGTGCGGGGCGGGCATTTCCCAGCACATCAGCTTTTTCGGAGGCATGACGCAGCAGCTCGTCATCCCCTGGCCAGCCCTTTTTGCCGGCCATGCAGCCGTACTCATCCTCGCCTCTCTCGCCGCCGCCTGGCCCGCGTTTTCACTCGGCAAGGCCCGGCCTCTGGACCTGCTGCAACAGGGGCGCGGCTCCTTTTGAACCGTCCTAAATCCAAAGTGGTGATGCACGCCAAGCCCCGTCCTCAGCAGCCGCCTTCTCATTGAAGTCTCGTTCCCTTCCATTCGACGGATCCATGAACAGCCTAACAAAATCCATCTTCTTGTTAACCACCGCCATGCTTGCTGCCAGCCTCATTCACGCCCCCGCACAGGAAAGAGAATTGAAATGGCACGACAAAGGCATGACACCTTACATTGCCAGCCAGGTGGACCCTCGCTTTTCCTACATGCTCTACATCCCCAAGGGCTACCAGGAGCACGGCACCGACACCTACCCGCTCCTTGTCCTCATCCACGGCACCGAACGCCGCCCGGATATTTACATCGAGCATCACCGGGACTTTGCGGATAAAAACCGCGTCATCCTCCTCGCGCCGCTTTTCCCCATCAACACCCACGGCCGTCAGGACCTGGAGAACTACAAGCTCATCGATTATAAAGGCACCCGCTACGATCTCATCCTCCTCAGCATGGTGGATGAAGCCGCCTCGAAGTATCGCCTCGCCGACAACACCTTTTCCATGCACGGCTTTTCCGGTGGCGGGCACTTTGCTCATCGCTTCTTCTACCTCCACCCCCACCGCCTGCGCTCCATCTCCATCGGTGCCCCAGGCATGGTCACCCTCATTGACAACAGCTCCGACTGGTGGGTCGGCACCCGGGATCTTTACAAGCGCTTCAACGTGAAACTGAACCTCGCGGCCATGCGCCGCGTCAATGTCCACATGGTCGTCGGTGCCGAAGACACCGATGAATGGAACGAACCCATCACCCGCGATTCCGAATATTGGATGGGCGAGGGCGTGAAAGGAGCCGACTACATCACCACTGGAAAGAACCGTATCGAACGCCTCGCCACGCTCAAAAGGAACTACGAGCAGCACGGCATCCAGGTCACGATGGACATCGTCCCCGGTGCTGGCCACGACGAAACCCAGCTCTTCCCCACCGTCCGGAAATTTCTGGAAGAGAAACTCGCCAAGTGAAAACGTCGAACGCAAACAGACAAATGGTTAGGCAGTGACTTCACACGTCAAGTTTTGGCAACCCCAGACATCCAATATTTCCTGACGGCGGCTTTAAAAAGGTCGCCCCTAAGCTACGCATGACTCTTCGCAAAAGTATCTTTTGGTGCCATCTCGTCGCCGGCCTGACTGCCGGCGCGGTTATTGCGATCATGTCGGTGACAGGGATTGCCATCGCCTTCGAGGAGGAGATCTTGCGATGGTATGACCGGCGGGTGAGCCGCCTCGACAGCGTTTCCGAAAAAGGAAAGGCCCCCTTGCCCATCGCGGAACTGACGCGCAAAATCGAAGCGGATCACACGGGTGCAAAGGTGTCCTCCATCGCGATGTTCAGCGATCCCGAGCGTGCTTGGGAGGTGTACCTCGGCGATGACGGGCCGTTTTATCTGGATCCATTCACCGGCAGCACGCAGGCATCGCAGACCCATGGCGCTCATGAAATCATCCACAAACTGGAGGAATGGCACCGGTGGTTGGGGGACAACGATGGGCTGACCTCCACCGGGCGCATCGTGACGGGCGTTTCAAATCTCGCGTTCGTGGTTCTCTGCGTGACCGGCCTCTATCTGTGGTTTCCCCGCCGGTGGAGCTGGCGGGCACTGCGGCCGCTGCTGCTGCTGAAAACGAGCTACAAGGGCAAAGCCCGCGATTTCAACTGGCACAATGTCTTCGGCTTCTGGGCGTTGCCCGTTGTCGTTGCCCTGTCAGTCACAGCGGTCGTCATTTCGTTCGAATGGGGCCACCGCTTGGTTTTCATCCTGGTCGGCGAGGAAGCTCCGAAATCCCGCACCTATGGCATGATGGCCGTGCCGCCCCCCGTTGTCCTGCCTCCCGTCCCTGGGACATCTCCCGTTCCCCTCGATACTTCTTTCCCCCGCATTGCCGCCGCATTTCCAGATTGGGAGTCCATCACACTGGAAGCGATTCCAGATCCCGTCGGCAGCCCGTTGGAACCCCTGGAATTCGGCGTGACGGTGCCAGACAACATGCCCAGCCGGGGCTACATCCCGGTAAAGTCCCATCCGTTCACCGGAGAGATACTCCAGCAGGTCCGCTTGCAGGACCGCAGCGTAGGCCTTCAGGCACGCGTGTGGATCCGCTTCCTGCACACTGGTGCAGCCTTTGGACTGCCCGGCAAGATTGTCGCCTCGCTGGCCACTGCCGCAGTGCTCGTTCTCGTCTGGACCGGCTTCGCCCTGAGCTGGCGCCGGTTTTTCCACAAATCCCGCTCTGTTTGAGCCTTCCAACCTGACCATGCCTGCCCGTCATCTCATTTGTCTGGCGATTCTTGCCGCCGCCTGCCTGCAGGTGGAAGCTGAAACCATTGAGGAGCCCAAAGCCGAATCCATCTTCAGCGGGGAAATCGGCCTCACGGTGGCGAATCAATACATGACACGCGGATTCGTGGTCCAGGATGAGGGAACTTCTTTCCAGCCCCATTTCGATCTCAGGGCCAGTTTTTACGAGGGAGATGGTTTCATCAACCGTGCCTCGGCCCTCATCGGCTTGTGGTCAGTCATCAGTTCGACTCCCTATGAAGACACGGAGCACAGTGGCGGCCAGTTTACCGAACTCGATTACGGTCTCGGCGTGAGCATCGGCTTCGCCAAACGCTGGACGTTCACCACCTTCTACAACCGCTGGACCAGCCCGACGGGTGCCTATGAAGACGGAGACTGGATCCTCGCGGCGCTCGAGTTCGACGATCACGGGCTCTTCCCTGGGACTTTTTCCCTGGGGCCCTTTATTCAGATCCTGCACGAATTTGGAAGCGACCTCGCGCCCGGTCTTTGTTTCGAACCCGGCATCCGGCCCAACGTGACGTTTTTCCCAGAAAGCCCCAGCCCAGTCAACGTCGGCGTGCTGATGATGGCCGGACTGGGAAGCGGATTCTATGGCGTGGACTACGGCTACTTCGTCATCGGCCCGCAGCTCTCCGTCCCACTTGGTTTCATCAGTCCCGCAGCCGAAAAATGGACCGTCTTCGCAGAGTGCCTTTATTACGATTACGGCATTACCACTGCGGCCGAGAACGGGCGGGAGCACGGCTGGTTGGTCAGCTTAAAGTTAACGGTAAGTTTCTAATTTTCCTTAACTTATTAAGTTAAGTATCATGTTAATAATTCAGCGTGTAAACTTAGGAAGTTTATATTCTTTTGTAAATTATTGAGAAGGATTATCAATTTCATTTGCGGCCTCACGAATTCCAGCGAAATACGATTGCGACGCAATATCATTACTCGGGGCCATGCCATCTTTAACGCCCTTAGGTTCATTTCACCTTTACCACTTTTCTTTTGAATTCTTTGGATCAATACACCCCCTTATACATTGAGGATCAGCAGGTAAACACTGACAGCACGCCTGACGAGGCCGAGCAGCGTGTGATTCGCCAGTTCGTCGAGGCTTTGTTATTCGAGCAGCTGGTTTCATACCGGATAGAGCCCCACAATGCCGCCATATCTGGATGGTCAAATGCAGATACAATCTATGATAACCAAGTATATTTTTTGATCGGAGACATGTATTTTCGGTGTTTTGCGACATTTTCGTCATATGACCGCGTAAGAGTAGAGCAAGGCACAGTGAGCCGCATCGTGGATGAAAAACCGGTCGCTTTCCACCTGACAGAGCTCCTCACGGCGATGGAGGTGGAACCAGCAGGGAAACGACGCCTGCTCGATGAATTGTCTCAGACCATCGAGCTTCATCGCTGGAACCGCACTCACCTAGACCACCATCGGACCCCGCGCCGTAACCTCGGTTTCCAAACGCTGGAATCGGCCATCGTCGAAGGCCATCAGTACCATCCGAGTTTCAAGACGCGGACGGGGTTTTCCCTCGCCGATCATCAGGCCTATGGTCCGGAAACAGGAAACACCTTCCAGCTGTACTTCGTGGCGATGAGCCGCAATCTCCTCAGTTCCGCACTGCCCGGCCAGGAGGCTGATTTCTGGAAGAGCGAGCTGGGTGATGCCGCCTACGAATGGCTCGCCGGGCGATTGCAGGAGCTTGGCGGCGACTTCGACCGTTTTGCCCTTCTTCCCGCGCATCCCTGGCAGGCGGAGGACCTGCGTGAACGTGGCTTCGGCGATGTGCTCGATTCGGGCGACCTGCTGCCGCTCGGTGAGGCTGGGGATTTTTATCACGCCAGCCAGTCGCTGCGGACGTTGGTCAATGCCTCGCATCCGGAGAAGGCGAACATCAAGCTGCCGCTCGACGTCGTCTGCACGTCTTCGCGCCGCAATCTCGAGCCACATTTCGTCTGCACGGCCCCGCTCCTTTCGCAGTGGCTGGTGTCCCTCGTCGCGGAAGATCCCTTCCTTCAGCAGGGCAACCGCCTGCAACTGCTCAGCGAATATGCCGCCGTCTCTTACGAGCCTGAGGAAGACGAGGATAACGCGGGGCTTCTCGGAGTCATTTTCCGCGAAAGCATCGTCGGTCGGCTGGGCCCTGGGGAGACTGCGATTCCCTTCACCGCCCTGACCTTGGTCGAGTCTGACAAACGCCCTTTCATTGCCGACTGGATCGAAACCTACGGCGTCGAACGCTGGGCCGAGCGCCTCGTTGAAACAGTCGTGATCCCGATCTGGCACATGCTCGTCCACCACGGCATCGCCTTCGAGGCGCACGCGCAAAACCTCATCCTCGTCCACGAAAACGGCTGGCCGAAACGCGTCGTGCTCCGCGATTTCCACGAGGACACCGAGTTCGTACCTGAGTTTCTCGGCCGTCCCGAAAGCGAGCCGGATTTCGCCTCGGTCGATTCCTTCTTCGAAAGCATCCCTCTGAATGACGGCTACCGCATGGAGCGGCTCGAGTCCCTGCGCCAGCTCTACGTGGACACGGTGTATGTCTTCAACCTCGCCGACGTGTCCTTCCAGCTGGAGCGCTTTCACGGATTTTCCGAAACGAGATTCTGGAGCGTTGTCAGGACAAAACTGGACGCCTACGCCGCCTCCGGAGTCACGGAAGCCTCGCGCATCGCCAGCCTCGATGCCGACAAGTCTCCCATCATCGTGGAGTCGCTGCTTACCAAAACGATCAACCGCGGTGGAACGCTCGACTACTACGAACACGAGGTCCGCAACACCCTGAGCCGCGAAGCGCCATGATTCACGTTGACGACCAAGCCTTCGAACAAAGGTATTTCGAAAGCCGTTTTGCGGAGTTCGCCGCCCATCCCGTACTTTCCCGGTGCTCGGGTCACCGCCTTGCAGTGTGTTTGAAGGACACAGCCTTGTGGATCGCACTCTGCCTCTTCATCAAGGAAAACGGGGGCACGGTTTTCCCGCTTCCGGTCGATACGCCGCTGGAGGGTGCGCGTCGCCGCGCCGAGCGCAGCGGCTGCGAGGCACTCATCGTTTCCAACAACGACGCATTGTTGGAAGTTGTCGAAATCGAACCGACGGCAGCTTGTCCTGATACTCCGCCCGGGCTCATCCAGACGAGTTCCGGAACCACGGGCGAACCGAAGTTCATCGAACGCAGCTGGGCCAGCATCGACACAGAGATCGAAAGTTACGTCCGCCATTTCCCCGAGGCGAACGAGTGGAGTCCCATCGTCGCCTGTCCGGTGACGCATTCCTACGGGCTCATTTGCGGCGTCCTCGTCGCACTGCACCGTGGCGTGCAGCCGATCATCATCCGGAACCTCAATCCGAAGTTCATTCTCCGGAAACTTCGCGAGGCACCCGCCCCCATCCTTTACTCCTCGCCGGCGATGATCGCCACGCTGGCCATGTTCGTGAAGGAGGACGAACCACTCTGGGCGGTGATGACCTCGGGCACAGTCTTGCAGAAGGCGACCTTCGAAGCCCTCAGGAAAAAAGTGCGACACCTCTATCAGCAATACGGTTGCTCCGAAGCAGGCTGCCTTTCCCTCGGCTCGGGCCTTCTTGCTGCGAACGATCAGGGCAAGCCTCTTCCGCACAACACGGTCACCGCTGGTGTCAATGCCGGGAGCCCTGCCGATATTGTCGTGACCCTGCCTGATGGCCGGACGGTGGAAACACGCGACCTCGGTTACTTCGAGGGTGGCCGGCTCCATTTCGTTTCCCGGCTCGATGAAATGATCAACGTCGCGGGATTCAACGTCTATCCCGGCGAGGTCGAGGAGGTCATCCTCACCCTGCCCGGCATCCGCGATGCGGTCATTTTCAAGAAAAGTCGCGGCTTCGGCGGCGACCAGGTCTGCCTTCAATTCGTCTCCGACGAGGAGATCTCCGCAGATGCTGTGCGCGAGTTCTGCGCTGGCAAACTGGCCGCCCACCAGATCCCCATGAACATCGCACGCGTGGAAACCATCCCGCGCCTGCCCAACGGAAAAATCAGCCGAAAGGCCCTCGCCATGGAGTCCGCAGCAACCTCACTCACGGCCGCCTGCCCCTGACATTGTGACATGAAAACGAGAGAACAAATCATCGAGCGCATCTACACCTCGCTCGCCAGCAACATGAAGCACCTCGACCTGAGCGGCTTCCACAGCGACGCACGCCTCCGCGAGGATCTCGGGCTCGATTCGTCTGACACACTCGAACTTCTTGTTAGTCTGGAGGTGGAATACGACATCTCGTTACCAGAGTCGGCCATCATGGAGAACGACTTTTCCACGGTGCGTGCGGTTGCTCAACTTCTCTTCGACGCCCAGCCGCGCCCCACGACGGTGAAGATGCTGGAAACCGACCAGGACATCAAACTGCACTGCTTCGTGAGCTGCCTCAGCGAGGTCATCAAGCGTCTCAATTTCGACCAGCGCACGCTCTATTTCGGCGTCTGGGATTCCGAGATTATCGTCACTGACAAGTGCGCGATCTCCTATCACAGCGAGCGGATCAGCCATCAGATTTTCAACGACTGGTATGAGCGGCTCTATGGGATCAGCGTCGAGTCCTGGTTCGACCACGACATCGACCGCGAGGAAAACATCCGCCGGCTCGTCTCGCTCGTCGAGAACCGCACGCCGGACCAGCACATCATGGTGATGCTGGACATGCACCGCCTGCCGGAACGTGTGAACGAGTTCAACAAAGATCCCTTTCCACATTACCTGATGCTCGGCCCGACCGAGAAGCCTGAGCGGTGGTTCGTCTTTGATCCCGACTACCGTTGGGAGGGGGTAACGACCAAGGAGCGGCTTCTGCACGCGGCGCGTCATCCCGCAGTGGGCGGCGGTTATCTCTTCTCCGACAAGGACGCTCATGAACCTTATCCGGAGGACATCCGCGCCTACTTTGAGCAGTCCATGTTCCTCGACCGCCATCTCCTGACCGAGACTGTGCGCGAAATCGTCGAGGCTCACCTTAAAGGCTATGACAAGAACGGCGACGAGCTGCCGCTTTCGAACCTGCGCCACGCCCTCGACGAGGTGCCCATCCTCGCGATCCGCAAGTACGCCTACGAGCACGGCTTTGCGTTTTTCTGGCGGGAAATCGTGCTGGATGAATCGGAGTTCGACGACTGGTGCGAGGTCATCGACGAGCTGGCGAAAGCCTACACCCTCATCAAGTTCCACGCCATCAAGCTGGCCACCACCAGCGACCGCCGCATCGGTGACAATATCCTCGAAGTGCTGGACAAACAGGTGGAGCGCGAGAGCCGCATCAAGGCACGGATGCAGGAGGTCTTCGAGATCTGGTGCGAACGAACCTTTTCCCGGGCGGAGGCTCCCGTCGCCGAACTGGAGGTCGCACGATGAACCTTTCTCTCTGCACCATTTCCTTCAGACACCATCTGATCTCCCTCGAACAGGTGGCAGAATGGGCTGCGCCACGCGGATTCTCGGGCATTGAGCTCTGGGGCGTGCACGCCATGAACCTGCGCAACCGGCCGGATTACGACCTCGACTGGCTGCGGTCCCACGGTCTCTGTGTGCCGATGTTGAGCGATTACCTGCCCGTGCAGGGAGACCGCCAGTACATGATCGGCAAAACCATGGACCTTTGCCGCCTCGCGCAGGGTTGGGGCGCGGCCAAACTCCGCACTTTTGCCGGCAACAAGGGAAGCCACGAAGTCTCTGCCGATGAGCGCGACGAATGGACCCGCCGCATGCGCGAACTCTGCGGTATCGCCGATGACCACGGCGTGAAGCTTGTCGTCGAGACGCATCCCCAAACCCTTGCCGACACGAGGGCATCGACGCAGCGGCTCGTGGAGGAGATCAACCACCCTGCGTTGCGCCTCAACTTCGACGTCCTTCATGTCTGGGAATCGGGAGCGGACCCCTTCGAAGTCCTCGGAGAGTTCGAGCCGCTCATTGCGCACATGCACCTCAAGAACGTGCGCTCTCGCTCCTTCCTGCAGGAGTTCCTGCCCGGAAACGTTTACGCCCCCGCCGGTAGCCGCAATGGCATGGTGAGCCTCTTCGAGGGTGCCTTCGACTACCGTGAGTTCCTCGCCTTTGTGATGAACGAAACCTCACTCTGGCCCACGCTCGACGCCTCGCTCGAATGGTTCGGCCCCAATGTCCTGGCGACGCTGGAGCAGGACGCCGAGCAGCTCTCGCTTCTCGAAGCCGAAACCCTCGGTCTCCAGGAACTGCGGGAAACCGCTGCAACCGCCGCACACTGACAACCGAGATACCTATGCGGCTTTCTACACCCTATTATCTGATCGACGAGGCGCGGATGCTTCCCGCGATGGAGCGCATCCGCCTGGTCCAGGAGCGTTCCGGGGCGAAATGCGTGCTCGCGCTGAAATGCTTCTCGAGCTGGTGCGCCTTCGACTTCATGAGCCAATACCTCGTCGGCACCACGAGCAGCAGCCTTTGGGAGACGCGCCTGGGACGCGAGAAGTTCGGAGGGGAAACGCACGGTTACTCGGTCGCGTACTCCGACGACGAAATCGCCGAAGTCGTCAGTTACTGCGACAAGGTCATTTTCAATTCGCTCGGCCAGCTCGAGCGCCTCGGCCACCACGCTGCAGGCATCTCGGTGGGCCTGCGCCTCAATCCCGGCGTCGGCCATTCCGGCTACGAGCTGAGCAATCCTGTCTGCCAATACTCCAGGCTCGGTGCACGCGCAGAAAACCTGCCGGGGGACATCGGTTCCCACATCCAGGGGGCGATGATCCACGTGAATTGCGACAACGACGACTTCGCCAGCTTCTCCGCACAGCTCGATGTCATTGAGGAGCACTTTGGCAAACTCCTTCCCCAGCTCGACTGGCTCAGCTTTGGCGGCGGGATCGCCTTCACGGACGAGGGCTATCCGATCGACGACTTCTGCCGCCGCCTTCGCGCATTTTCAGAACAGTACTCCCTGCAAATCTATCTGGAGCCCGGCGAGGCCGCCGTCACCAACTCGACCAGCCTGGTCGTCAAGGTCCTCGACATCGTGGAAAACGAGGTGCCTACCCTCGTCGTGGATGCCGGTGTTGAGACGCACCTGCTCGACGTGCTGACCTACAGCTACACGCCGGAACTCGAGGGAGCCGAGTCCGTGCCCAAGGATGCCACGGACCTCGGCGCACACACCGGCCAAGTTTACAGAGTTTGCGGCCGCACTTGCCTCGCGGGTGACCACTTCGGCAATTACGTTTTTCCCCGGTCCATCGCCATCGGCGACGAGCTCCGTTTCCCCAACGTGGGCGGCTACTCAATGGTGAAGAAGAACTTCTTCAACGGCATCAAGATGCCCGCCATTTACCACCGGAAGCTCTCTGGCGAACTCCATCTCGCCCAGCAACCGACTTACGAGGACTTCCGCGAAGCCCTGACAAACGCCACTTCCGTCTAGCCCCCTCACTTTCCAACTCTTTCCTTCCGCAGCCAACCAGCATGAAAAAGAACGTTCTCATCATAGGAGCAGGCGCCGTGGGCGCTGTCGTCGCGCACAAGTGCGCCCAAAACAGCCAGGTGTTCGGTTCGGTTTGCCTGAGTTCGAGAAATCCCGAAAGCTGCCGGTCGGTCATCCAGTCCATCGAGGCCAGAAGCTACCGCCACCACGAGTCCTTTCGGCTCTTCGCCCGTACCGTGGATGCCTCGGACACTGCCCAGGTCGCGCGCCTCATCCGTGAAACCGGGGCCGACATCGTTATCAATGTCTGCACCGCCTTCGTCAACATGCCGATCATGGATGCCTGCCTGGAAACCGGAGCAGCCTACATCGACACCGCCGTCCATGAAGACTCCACGGTGATGAACGCGCCCTATCCCTGGTATGCGAACTTCGAGTGGAAGAAGCGGGAGCAGTTTGCCAAAAAGGGCGTCACCGCCATTCTCGGCGTGGGCTTCGACCCCGGTGTGGTCAACGCTTATTGCGCCTATGCCGAGCGTCATGAATTCGACAGCATCACCTCCATCGACATCATGGACGTGAACGACGGAAGCCACGGCCGCTTCTTTTCGACGAACTTCGATCCCGAAATCAACCTGCGCGAGATCATCGAGGACGCCGGCTGCCTTGAGGACGGCGAGTGGCGCACCTTTCCCCACCATTCCCGCACCACCGATTACGAATTCCCCGAAGTCGGCAGCAAGAAACTCTATCTGATGGGTCACGACGAAGTCCACTCCCTCTCAAAGCACATCAAGGGGATCAAGTCGGTGCGCTTCTGGATGGGTTTCGACGACCACTACCTGCGCTGCCTGGAGGTTTTCGAAAAAACCGGGCTGCTCAACCACGAGAAAGTCACCACCTCCTGCGGCCAGAGTGTTGTCCCGCTGCATGTCCTCAAGGCCTGCCTGCCCAACCCCGCCAGCCTCGCCCCCAATTACAAAGGCAAGACCTGCATTGGCACCCTCATCAAAGGCCGCAGCAAAGGCAAGCACAAGGAGATCTTCATCTACAACATCTGCAGCCACGAAGACTCCTACGCGGATGTCGGTTCCCAGGCCATCGCCTTCACGGCGGGCGTGCCGCCCGTCGCCGCCGCCATTCTGCTGGCTCAAGGCGACTGGGATATTAAGGCCATGGCCAATGTTGAGGAACTGCCCCCGCTCCCCTTCCTGAAACTGCTTTCGCGCCTCGGGCTCCCGACGGCCATCCGCAAGAATACGGACACGGTGGCGAGCCCCCCCAAGTCCGATGAGCTGATCTGCGCCTGACCCTTTTCATAAACCGATGATCCCTGAAAAGAATCCCGCGCTGACCGGCGCGGTGCTGCCCACCTTTTTTTACTACGCGGTCCCCTCCATGGTGGGGCTGATCGCGCTGACCACGACGAGCCTCGTGGATGGCGTCTTTGTGGGAAACTATGTGGGGGCCCAGGCCCTCGCCTCGGTGACTCTTCTCGTTCCGCTCCTCACCGTGTTCCACGCCCTCGCATTGATGTTCGCGATCGGCGGATCGGTGGGAGCAGGTACGCACATCGGAGCGGATGATCCCCGGACGGCCTCTTCGGTTTTCAGCCAGACGCTCATCGCCACCGTCGCGACCACAGCCCTCATCGCTCTCGCCAGCTTTGTCTTCGAACCCTGGCTCTTCCGGCTTCTCAACGTCCCTGTAGAGCTGGCACCCATGGTCGGCGAATATTTCGGCATCCTCCGCTGGACCCTCGTCATCCAGCTCACCACGATGGTTCTCTACTATTTCGTGCGTGCCGACGACCACCCGATGCTGGCAACGGTCGCGCTTCTCGTCGGTTCGCTTGGGAACATCGTTCTCGACCTGTTCTTCGTCTGCCAATGGGGCTGGGGGCTCAAGGGAGCCGCGTGGTCCACTGCCATCGCTCAGGTGGCGCAGGCCAGTGTGCTCTGCACTTACTTCCTCAGCCGGAGACGGACCCTGCATTTCGTCTGGCGGCAAAGCCGGTGGCCCCATCTCTTTCGGGCCTGCTACAATGGCGTCTCAGAATTCATCAATGAAATCTCCGCCGGCATCATCATCTGGCTGCTGAACTTTCTCCTGATCGGCCGCCTGGGTGTGAACGGCGTCGCCGCCTTTAGCGTCGTCAGCTATTACATCTACCTCAGTCTCATGCTGACTTCCGGGGTCGCCGACGCCCTGCATCTGCTCGTCAGCCAGAACTACGGTGCGGGAAACCAGCAGCGCATCCGGCAGTTCCTCTCCACCGCAGTGGTCGGCACGGGTGGCATCGGCCTCATCCTCGCCGTCTCTCTGCTGCTTTTCCGCGACCAGCTCACCGGCTGGTTTCTGAGCGGTGAGGATGCCGCCGTCGTTGAAGAGGCGGGCCGCCTGGCCTTGGCCGTGTGGCCGCTGTTCCTCGTCAACGGCGTCAATATCATCCTGAGCTGCTACCTCACCGCCATCCACCAGCCGACTCGATCGGCCACCGTCGCGGCCCTGCGCAGCCTCGTCCTGCCCGGCTGCTTTCTCCTCGGCCTCGCCCACCTCTTCGACCAGGAGAGCCTCCGCAGCCACTTTTCGCAATGGTCCTTCCTCTGGGCTCTGCCGCTCGCCGAATGGATCACCTTCGCCGTCGCCATCGCCTTTTGCCGCCGCCATCGCCCCAACCACTTCGAACCTGGTTTTTCGCTCCAACCCGTGGAGGACTGATTTTCCCATGCACCTCTCCGCTGCATCTGCCTCCCTGCAGGCCTTCTGCAACTGCTACCTCCGCGAAATCGACGCGGGACTCTGGCACGACCCCGCACCCTTCGCCGCTCGCTTCGGCCTCGTCGCCGGGGCTGGCATCCGCCACGTGGTCGAGCTTCCGCTTCCACGCGGCGGGACGACCCTGGCCCTCTTCGTCCGTTACCGGTCCATCGTTGGACGGCACGCCATCGCCGAAGTCCACGAGCGATCCAACGGTGGGTCTAACTGGCGAAAACTGGACGGGCTTTCCGTCCAGCTCCGGCTCATCGATGAGATCTACGCGAAACATCCCGGCAGCCCGCAGCGCACCGAGCTGCTTTCCCGTGTGATCGAGAGCCATCAGGTGATGGACCGTTATCTCGCGCACCGCCGTTTCGGGAAGTATTCCGCAGCGCATCAGGCCTCCTTCATCGAGTCCGAACAGACCGTCGTCACCGGCCACTGGCTGCATCCCACGCCCAAGTCGCGCCAAGGAATGCATGCCTGGCAACACCCCGTTTACACACCCGAACTCAACGGGAGTTTCCGGCTGCAGTTCTTCGCCGCCCGCCGCGAGCTTGTCATTCAGGGCTCCATTCTTGATTCGCCCGCTGAGACCCTCGGCTTTGAAATCGCGTGCCATGGACTTGACGAAACGGATCGTCAGCGTCTCGCCGGTCTCACGGCCTCCGGTTACTGCTTTCTTCCCGTCCATCCGTTGCAGGCTCACTGGCTTCATCATCAGCCCCATGTGCGGGAACTGCTCGCCACAGACTCGCTGATCTCCCTCGGCGAACTCGGTCCTGACTTCACTCCGACCTCCTCAGTTCGCACCGTTTACTCAAGGGATCTCGACTGGATGCTCAAACTCTCCATCCCGGTGAAACTGACCAATTCCCTCCGGATCAACTTCAGGAAAGATCTCGGCAACAGTGTCTGGATCAGCCAGCTCGTGCGGGCATGCCGTATCGAGCAAGAGTTCCCCGGCTTCTTCATCGTCGAGGATCCGGCCTATCTCGGACTCGACCTCCCCGGGATAGCGGAAACGGGATTCGAGGCCATTTTCCGGACGAATCCCTTCCGCGACACGCGCCACCACGCCATCCATTCCATCGCCGCGCTCACCGAGGATCCTCTCGACAGCACGGGCCACTCGCGCCTCTTCTCTCTCGTCTGGCATCTCGCTGAGCGGCACGACCTCTCCTTGCCCCAAGCTGCGCGCCGCTGGTTTGATGCCTACTGGACCGTCGCCATCGCCCCCATCCTCGGTGTTTACGATCGCCACGGCATCGCCCTCGAGGCGCACCAGCAAAATGTCGTCATCGGCTTCGCTGGCGATGGCACGCCCGAGGCCTCCTACTATCGCGACATCCAGGGCATCTCCCTTGCCGAAAGCCACCGCGAGGCCCTGATCAGACTCGTTCCTGAACTCGCCGACCTGCCCAAGGTCTTTGAACCCGACGACATTGTCCGCAACGGTCTCGGCTATTACCTCGTCTTCAACCACCTCTACGCCATCGTCCACCGCTTCGGCGCGGATGGCTTGACCGATGAGGAGGAAATGCTCCGGCACATCGAAGCCAAACTCACCGCGCTCCGCGCTGCTATGGAGGGTCTCGGTGCCGCGCTCATCGATGTCCTCCTGCAAAGCGACTCCCTGCCCTGCAAGGCCAACCTGCTCACCCGCATTGAGGATCGCGACGAGCTGGAATCCGAATGCGAACTTGCCGTTTATACATCCGTCGCCAATCCGCTGGCACGGCGATGCGTGGAAGAAGAGACTGATAGGGCTGGAAGAGCGGAGCACCCTGCCTTTGAAGTGGCAGGCTGCCTGTGAGAAGGTACGCGGCTGAAGCGACGGTGTTTCTGGACAACCAAGAGCTGAGCCCCCCGAAGCCGTGCGCACGCTGGTTTGCCGCTCGGTTGCAGAAACTAAAATCCCCCTCCTGAAACGTTTCAAAAGGGGAATCAAAGTTAACGGTTCAACCTATTTTAGGTCAGACCTATTGGATCATTTCTTCCACTCCCAAGCTTCACCAAAGAAGCCTGCGTCCGTAATGCCGCCAGGGGCACGGGTGGACTTGGGCTGGGTGAAGTCCACGATGGCCCAATCCGGCAGCTTGGCGACCTGACGGGCGTTGTTGAGGTAATCGTACTCGCGGTAGGTGAAGCTGCTGTTGATGACGACGTAGCGTTTTGGGTTCAGCGGATTCGGAAACACCAGCACGGGGGCGTGGGTCTTCACGTCGTAGGTTTTGCCATTGGCGATCAGCTTGTCCTGCGTCCATTGGATGGGCAGTTTGGCGATGATTTTGGCCAGCACCGCGTTACTCTGTGGGTCGCCCCAGAGGATGAGGTTGTTGTTGGCCAGGTCTGCCTCGCTGATGTCCTTGTCTGCCTTGGCAGGCGCATCCCCACGGAACTGGCGGCGCCACTCAAAGACGGCGCGCTCCATTTCAGCCTTGGTCCAGGCCGCGACTTTGTCATTCAGCGCGGTGCCTGTGGGTTTTACATGAAGGAAGCTGCCCATGAAGGCATCGTCAATGGGACCGGAGAGGCCATGTTGTTTAGCCAACTTACCCTCTTCCTGAGCACTGGCGACGACAGCCCACTTCCCATCTTGCTTGCGCAAATGTACCAACCAAGAGCGGTCCGACTTCGGCTTGGCCACCGTTAGTTCCTGGCCGTCAATTTTCACCACGGGAGCTTCCTGCACGCTGAAAGGGCAGTGACCCGCAGGCATGTCCAGGCTCAGGGCCGTGACGTTGCTGGTCTTTGCCGTGACTTCTTTTGCGCCCGTGATTTTCGCGTCCACGCGGGCCTGCTTCCAGCTTTCGCCCAGGCCATTCACCGTCACCCAGTGCATTTTGTGATACCGCAGGAACCAGGTGGCAAAATGGATCTCGTCTGGGCTGCGATCACGTCCCACGGCGGCAATGTCGGCCAGACGACGCTCGATCTCGATAAGGGAATCTGGATGGATCTTGTGAGCGGTCTGCGGCCCGATGATGTGGACGAGGTCAATGTTCTCGGCCTTCAGGTATTTCTCCATGATATCAGCCGCCTGCTTCTGTTTATCAATCTCCCCGCTGTAAGCCACCGTCGGCGTATTGAAGAGGTTCACGGCGCTGTCGGTCGCGTTGTACCAGTGCCACAGTGTCTTCTCATACCAAGGCACTTTGGTGACGTCCTCAGTCTGGAAGACATTGAGAAATTCGGGCGTCTCCGAAAAGCCGGCACCAGGGTTGGCCGCGCACCATTTGTCGGCGTAGTTCACCGCGAACTGCCACGCCGCAGCCCCGCCCATGCTGAAGCCGCGGACGATGGTGCGGTCTTCATCCACATGGTAGAATTTCTTAGCGTGATCAAGTGCCTCCAGCAGGTCAATTTCGCCGGCAAATTTATTGGCGCAGCAGTAGCGGCCATAGGGATGCAGAACGATGGCATTGGCCGGGGCCACATTGCCCGTTTGTTTGCGGCGCTGATCAATGAAGGAAAGCTCGCTGAGGGTCTCACCACGACCATGGCACCAGACGTCCAGGCGGGTGGCCGCCCCGCTGTAACTTTCTGGAATCACCAGGCCATAAGGCTGCACGGAGCCGTCAATTTTGGAGCGATAACCGCGCACGACGAGGCCCTTTTGGGTGGTCCAGGGAGACTGGCCGTTTTTGAGGTGTTCCGCGCGCAGTTTGCCTTCAGCCAGAGTTTCCTGGGCGGCTTTGATCTCGGCAGGTTTGTGGATTTCTTTGAACTTCAGGGCCCAATCCACGCCTTTGTAAAAGATCTCCACATCCGGCAGCAAGTCGGCCAGCCTGGGATTTTTCGCCTGGGCTTTGACGGCGGCGTCAATGGCAGCACGCAGCTCGGCCAGGCCCTGGGTGAGAACCTTGACATCGGCCTCAGGAACATCAATGCCGAGAGGCGGGACTGGGCGGACGTTATCGGCGAGGTTGTCCTTGGGCCCATCGGCAAAAGCAAGAGCGGGGAGTAAAAGAAGAGGAAGATACTTCATGATTGGAGGTGAGGGAAAGCTACGCTGAACGACGGGTCTTTTTGGCAGGTTTTGACTTCGCGGGGGCAATGAGCGGGCAGGTGTGGATTTCAAACGGGGCACCGGTGCCACCATCAAACTCCGCTGAGGCCTGGAGCCCGGCTTTCACAATGTCCACCACGTCCTCGTACTGGTCATACACGGTGTGCATGGCCCCGAGGGCAAAGTCACGCCCGGAACCTGCGGCCCAGAATTTGTGAAACTGCTGGGCGCTGCGGTAGGAATAGAGCGCAAAGATGCCGTGAGGATTGGCGATGAGGCCATAAAACTGGGTGGTCTCATACTCCTCACCTTTGTCCGGCATGGCAGCCATGAAGTACTCCGCCTTCATCCAATGATGCGCATGGCGGAAGGTCTCAAAGATCATGTCGGTGGAGGAGAAATCACGCGGGCGTTCCGGATTAGCAAAGTAGCTATTCATCACCACCAGGCTGGTGGAGGTTCCCGTGAGGCCCACGTAGGTATCCCCCAGTTTAGTGATCTTGCTTTTGTTGACCACATGGTGAGCGCGCTGGCGCAGAGAGCCGAGACTGCTCATGGTATCTGCGCCGATGCAGGCGACTCCGTTCTTTTGGGCGACGACGATGGTGGACATGATGGGCCGGGAGTGTGGCAGGTCTTGATTTTTGCGCAAGACGGAGAACGCTGGCAGGAGTCCTCTCCGCCCCATGACACATCCCTCCGCCAAATCCAAGGCCCTTCAGGAGCAGGTGAATGCAAAGATCCACTGGGACACGCCCGAAGAGGAGGTGATGGACTGGCTGGAGGAAAAGCATCACATCACAGGCCGCGAAGCAGCCACGATGCTGGCCATTGCCTGGAAAAAACGCCGCTGGGCGATCCGCGAACGCGGCCTCTACCTGATGATTCTCTCGGCCATCGGCATGGGCATCCTGGCTGTTTTCTTGCAACTGGACAGGAGAGAGGGAAAGGCCATCGCCCTCTTTGCTGTCCTGGGGTTTCTTTTTCTCAAGGGCTTGGCGAGAGTCCTTTCAGGCAAGACGGACGTGCCGATTGATTCCTGAACCTGTCTTGGCATTCGGTGCGCCATTCTTTGCGCCCGGTCAGGTTGCACGAGAAACTTGGAAGAAATGACCGTTAGTTATCTGATGCTGAAATCTGTCCTCCTGTGTCTCTTCCTCCTGGCTCTGCGATGTCCCGCCGAGGAGATGGGGGCGCAGCTTTTTCAAACTGTGTGCGCGGCCTGCCACGGCCCCAAGGGTGAAGGAAAAGACGATTTGAAGACACCTTCCATTGCCAATCTTCCGGAATGGTATGTGCAGCGACAGCTCACCAATTTCCACGAAGGCAAACGCGGTGACAATGGGCAGGCGGATCCGCAAGGAGCCATGATGGCGGCCATCGCGAAGACGCTGAAACCGGAACAGATGACTGCCGTAGCGAAGCATGTGCAATCCCTGGCGCTGGTGGTGCCCAAAGAACGCACCCTGGAAGGTGCACAGGTGCAGGCTGGTCAGGCGCTTTTTTACGAACGCTGCATGGAATGCCACCGCTACAATGCCAGTGGTGAGCAGCTTTTTGGCAGCCCGCCTTTGGTCGGCCGCCAGGGGTGGTACCTGCTGGCCCAACTCAAGAAGTTTAAGAGCCTGCACCGTGGCAATGCCAAGGGCGATGACAAGGGGGCGAAGATGGTGATGATGACCACGCTTTTCATCGAAGACGAGCAGGTGATGAAAAACCTGGTGGGGTACATTTTGACGCTGAATCCTGAGCCAGCAAAACCCTGAATCCGGCCCAGCCTGGATAAGGCAGCCAAGCCCAAAAATTAGAGGGCACGCGCCCGGACCGAGGGGCCTTCGATCCACTCCGGTGGGATGAGGATCTGGCGCGGCACCTCGGGCACGCCGCATTCGTTTTGCAAAAGCTGGGTGGCCACCAGGTCCACCCCCGCAGCCGCCACATGATCCCGCCGTTGATAAATGCCCGCATAGCCTTTCATGGCAGATGTCCAGTCATGGACGACAAGGCCGATGTCTTCCGGCACCCGCAAGCCCATCTTTTGCAACCAGTCCGGCACATGCTGGTCAAAGGTGATGAGGGCATCTGGGCGTTCGTTTTTCATCCAGTCCATGAACTCCTTCCGGCAGCGGCTGAAGTCATTGTGCGGGAAGAGCAAAACCGGCACACGCTGGGCCTGGGGAATCGCCTGCTGCACGTGCAGCATGGCCCCGCTATATGCCCCTTCGGCCCGATGATCCACCCACTGAGTCACCGCCAGGCCGATGCGCTGATAACCCCGCATCAGCAGCTCCTTCACCGCGAGCTGAATGCCCAGATTCATGTTCCCCGCTGCACGATGCAGCGAGGGTTGAGTCAGGCCAAAACCAAAAGTGGCCGCCGCAAAGGGGGCGTAGTCCAATTGCGCGCACAGCATCTGCGAAGACTGGGGGGACACGATGATGCCCTCGATGCCACGTGCCTGGAGAATGCCCACGAGCCTTGCGGGATCAAGCCCGTCTTTGCCTAACCAAAACTCCTCCGCGTGGTAGCCGTGCTGGCTGGCCCGGCGACGGATGTCCTCGATGGGCACGTATTGATAGGTGCTGCTGTGAAGCGCATCCTTGGGCACCGTCTCCCGAATGACGGCGATCACTGCACGAACACGGGATTTCTTGCGCCCGCGCACCATCGTCATCATGCGGGCCAGATGTGGATCTGGCTGATAGCCCAGCGACTCGATCGCCTGCTGCACCCGCTCACGCGTCTCGGCCGAGACGCGCGGGGAGTGGTGCATCACCCGCGAGACGGTCATGGCGGAGACGCCTGCCGTCTGGGCGATTTGCTGGAGGGTGACCGACATGCACCTGTTTTTAAGCGAGCATGGCTACTTCTGCAAAAGCTTCATCGCCGCCGCATAACGCTCGCCAAAGGTGCGCAGCGAAGGGGTATCGAAGTGAACCTGATCACCCTTGTGCGTCAATCCCGTGGATTCGACCACGGCGGTCTTGGGCACACGGACAGGGATGGAGGCGATCTGCTCATTCACCAGCGGCCAGTAGCTGGGTGTCTTCTCCCGGGTCTCCAGGGAAAGGAACTCGCCCAGCTTCCCAGCCACGAAGGGAAGCTCGCCTGCGCCGAGATCCGCCCGCAGGTCCACGATCATTTTGGCCAGACGGTCGGCATAACTTTTGGACTTGCCTTCGTTGGCCGAGTCCCCTTCCCCCTGGTGCCAGAGGATGCCTTTTAAGGTGCCTTCTTTCATGGCCAAACGGGCACGCTCCAGCGCCTGAGCATAAAGGTCGCCGCCCTTTTCCCAACGCTCCAGCGGGGTGCCTCCAACAGCACAGGGGATCAAACCGATGGTCGCCTCACGATTCGCCTCCGCCATCTCACGGGCAAAGCTCATGCCCAACCCTGCGCCGACCGCCGCCGGCTTGTCATGATGCAGGGGCTCGATTCCATACGTCCACTTGTTGTTAGGCGAGAACTTCAACACACGCTGACGGGAGATGCGTTTCTCGGTGTCCAGCACACCCCGCCCTGCCATGTTGGACTGGCCGATGAGCAGGTAGAGATGCAGCTTTTCCTTGGGCGGGAGTTTGGAGGCCACTTCAGCCTCCGTGCGTTTGTCGGAATGGTTGCCGTAACCGAGCGTGCGATTTACCACCAGTCGCTGGGCCGAGCCCTGCGAGACGAATTTGCCTGCCCGCACATCTTCCTCATGGACGATGGCGACCAGCACCTCCTTTTCACCCGCATTGTAGCGCCCGTGGTCATAGGTGATGTAGATGCGGCCATCGGGGGCCTGGATGGCATCTGGGTAGGAGACGCTGCTGCGCTGATCCACCATGAGCTTGTGTGGCCAGGTGCGCCCCTCATCCTCTGAAAGCCAGGCCATGAGGCGGGTGCGGGGGTAGGCCCCGGTCTTCAGCTTTTGGGCATCGTGGTAGATCAGCAGGAAGGCCCCAGAGGCCAGCTTCATCATGCAGGCGCGGGTAGAGGGGCCTTCAAACTGCGGCATGGCGATGGCTTCGGACCAGGTTTTCCCCTCGTCCTTCGAGGTGCTTTCATAGAGACCTTGGGAGGTGCGGATGACCATCCAAATGCTCCCGTCTTTGCGCTGGGCCAGGGTGGCCTCGCTGAAATTTCGCAGCGTCTCAGGGATGCTGGTGCCGCCGTGCCACTCCCAGGATTCACCTTCATTGCTGCTCAGCAGGGTGCAGGTCTCCGGTCTGCCAGCTTGGTTTCCCATGAGGAAAAAGGGTGCAAGCCAGCCGCCACTGGCGCGGACGATGGGCTTGCCAAAAAGGATGCCGTCTTTGGCCACGAGGAAGGGCTTGGACCATGTGGGCGCGGCCTTGTCGGGATCATCACAACGGATGGCGCAGGTGCCACGGAGAGTGGGGCTCGTCGAGGTTTTTTCGGTGAGCTGATTGTAAAACACCCACAGCCGTCCTTTCGGATCCACCCAGGGGATGGGGTCGCCGATCTTGGTGCCCTTGGGACCTTCGATGACGATGGGTTTGGACCAATGTTTGCCCTCATCACCGCTGGTGGCCACGAGCGCGTAATTGCCGATGGCACCCTCCCCCTCATCCCCGCTATACCAAGTGGACCAAAGGCGGCCTTTGGGAGCTCTCTCGATCCCTGGAATGCCCTGCCAGACACGGGCAGTTTCACTGTAATCCGGTCCGGGGGCGAGGATAACGGTGGCCTGGGGCAGGGAGAGGTCTTCGGCCAGGGCCGTGACCAGTGCCGAGCAAGCCAGAAAGGACGTAAGAAAGAGACGACAAATCATGTGCCCCTGGAAACGCTACCGCTGCGTGATTTCGAACACCTATCTTCGAGGAATTCCCAGCCGCGCTTTGACATCCCCGACAGTCCCGCCACTCTACCGCGTATGTCCGATGCCCCGCTCCTCCGCACGCCCCTCTATGACAGCCATGTGGCCCTGGGAGGGAAAGTCATTCCTTTCGCAGGTTGGGAAATGCCCGTGCAGTACACGGGCATTGTGCAGGAGCACCACGCGGTGCGGAAAGCGGTGGGCGTGTTTGACATCTCGCATATGGGCCAGTTCATCGTCAGTGGCAGTGGCGCACTGGCCTTTTTGAACCGGGCACTGACCAATGATGTGTCCAGGCTGGAGATCGGCCAGGGGCAGTATTCCTTGCTGCTCAATGAGCAGGGCGGGGTGATCGACGACCTCATCCTTTACCGCACAACGGCCAAGGAATTTTTCGTCGTGGTCAATGCCAGCAAGATCGCCGAAGACTGGGTGCAGTTGCAGAGTCTGATCACCGAAGCCGACGATGTGCAGATGGCGAACCTCAGCGATGCCACCGGCGGCCTCGCCATCCAGGGGCCCAAAAGCCGCGCCGTATTTGAAAAAGTCTTCGGCCAGGAGGCCCCCTTCCCGCCTCACAACAGCATCTTCGTGGCGGCGGGTGAAGCGGGTTTCATGTGGCTCTGCGGCACTGGTTACACCGGCGAAGAAGGTTTTGAATTCTTCATGCCCGCTGCCACCGCACCGGAGTGGTTTGAACGCCTCGTCACCGCCGTCCGTGAAGAAGGCGGACAGCCGTGCGGGCTCGGCGCCCGCGATACTCTGCGGCTGGAAATGGGCTACCCGCTGAATGGCAACGACCTCTTCCCTGACAAGACTCCGCTGCAGGCTGGGCTGGGGTTCTTTGTCGCCTTCGACAAGGAAGACTTTGTCGGCAAAGCCGCCCTGCTGACCCAAAAAGAGGCGGGATTGCCCAGCAAACTCGTCGCTTTCAAAATGACTGGCACCGCCCCTCCGCCACGCCCACACTATCCCGTGCTTCACGGTGGCCAAGTCGTGGGCGAAGTCGCCAGCGGTACCCAGTCCCCCAGCCTGAGCTGTGGCATCGGCATGGCTTACCTGCCTCTGGATGCAGCGAAAATCGGCACCACGATTGAGATCGAAATCCGGGGACGGAACTTCCCGGCCGAAGTGGTGAAGAAGCCGTTTTGGAAAAAGTCGTAATCACATCAGAGGCGAGTTCAGGGGAACCTTGGAATGCCACCTCCCGGCCGCTGCTTCGCCCCCTAAGAACTTTAAAGAACAGCTGCAAGTGTCCTTGTGTCCTGGCGAGGATCAAGGAATTGTGTTCGTTTAGTCCAGCCTTACCTTTCGATCCCACCCATGTCAGACCCCATCTACGTCATCGGCCACCGCAATCCTGATACGGACGCGATTTGCGCGGCCATCGGTTATGCCGCCTACTTGCGCTGCGTGCGCGAGGATGAAGTCATCGCGGCCTGCTGCGGCGAGATCAATGCGCGGACGAACTGGGTACTGAAGCTGGCGGGTGCGGCCGCGCCTAAGCTGCTGCTGGATGTGCGCCCGACAGCGGCCCTCGTGGGTCGCAAGGAAGTGCTGACGGCCTCCCCGAATGAGACCTTCCTCTCCGTGTATCGCAAGATGCTGGAGCACAATTTCCGCTCCATCCCCGTGGTGAATGGAGAGCAAAAACTCATCGGCATGCCGACGATCCAGGAAATGGCGCAGCTTTTCCTGCCCAGCGAATCCACCCACAAAGCGGCCAACCGCGAGGTGCGCACCTGTGTCAGAAACATGGTCATCGCCCTGGGCGGGCAGTTGATCGGCGATACCTCAGGCGTGGATGAAGTGGAGGATCTCATCCTCGTCGTGGCGGCCTCCAGCGAAGGCACCTCCCGGGAACGAGCCAAACAATTCCCGCCTCGCCAGCTCGTGCTCGTCACGGGGGACCGCCCTGAGATTCACCAACTGGCCCTGGAGCTGGGCGTTCGTTGCCTCGTCGTCACCGGTGGTTTCATGCCCCAGGATGACCTGTTAAAACAGGCCCAGGACAACGGCATCTGCGTGATCGTGGCCCCGCAGGACACAGCCAGCGCCTCGCAGCTCATCCGCTTCTCCCGCCCCATCGGCGAGGCAGCGCATGAGTATCTCTCTTTCACTTCGCGCACCCCCTTGCGGGAAATGATCCACGTGGTGCAAAATTCGCATCAGCCGCTGTTCCCCGTCATTGATGAGGAAACGGGCAAACTGGAAGGGGTGTTTTCCAAGTCTGACCTTGTGGAGGTGCCGCGCACGAAACTGGTGCTGGTGGATCACAATGAATTCAGCCAGGCCGTAGCAGGTGCGGATGAAGCAGAGATCATTGAGGTGATCGATCATCACCGCCTCAGCGGCAATCTGCGCACCAAAGAACCCGTCCGTTTCATCAATGAACCGGTGGGCAGCACCAGCACCATCGTCGGCATCATGTACAAGATGCGTGGGCTGACACCGGACAAGTCCACCTCCATCTGCCTATGTGCTGGATTGATCTCTGACACGCTGAACCTTACCAGCCCTACCACGACCAACACCGACCGTGAAATCCTCGAATGGCTCGCAGGTGTCGGGGGCATTGATGCAGCGCAGTTTGTGAAGGACTTTTTTGCCGCCGGCTCCCTGCTCCGCGAGGCGACCCCAGCCCGTGCCATTGAGGGGGATCGCAAGGTCTTTGAGGAAAACGGCTGGCGTATCAGCATCAGCCAGATCGAAGAAATGGGCCTGGACGAATTCTGGAAAAAACAAGCGGAGCTTCACGCCGCCCTGGTGGCGCTGTGCGCCGCGCATGACCTTCATTTTGCCTGCCTCATGGTCACCGACATCACCGCCCACCACAGTGTGCTGCTGGTCGCTGGCGACAAGCGGGTGGAAGCCGCCATTGACGTGGACTACCACGAACGCAGCCCGCAGATCTATGACATGCCGGGCGTGGTCAGCCGCAAGAAACAGCTCTTCCCTTACCTGAGCAATCTGGTCAGCAAGCTGACGCCTCCTTGATTTCCCTCACTTCGGCAGGCTTAAAACTTCGGCTTCGCCTGATCAATCTCTTCGACCATCAACGTTCGGTTCTTCCCATGCGCTTTTCTCTCCTCCTGCCCGCCCTTCTTGCCACCGCCTCGTGGGCTGCCGACCAACCTGCGGCCCTCCCCCTCTGGGAAAAAGGCGCCCCAGGCTCCGAAGCCCGCGCCGCAGAGCCTGAGAAGCAGGAAGGCAGCAATGTGATGAACGTGCATGTCCCGACGATCACCCCTTACATTCCCACCAAGGATGCCACGGGGGTCGCCGTCATCATCGCCCCAGGGGGTGGGCATTCCAAACTTTGCCTGGGCCACGAAGGTTATGCCCTGGCGGAGTGGTTTCGCGATCACGGCATCGCCGCGTTTGTTTTAAAGTACCGTCTCGCCCGTGAAAAAGGCAGTACCTACACCATCCAGGATCACGCGATGGCGGATGCCCGCCGCGCCATCCGCACCGTGCGCAGCCGCGCCCAAGAATGGGGCATCAATCCTGAACGCATCGGCATCATGGGCTTTTCCGCTGGAGGTGAACTGGCTGCTTTTGCCGCCATGAAAAATGACCCTGGTCAGGTCGATGCCGCCGATGTCATCGAGCGCGCCAGCAGCCGACCTGACTTCCAGGCGCTGATCTATCCCGGCACTTCCGGCCTCTTCTCTGCTGAAAAAGGCATGCCCCCGCTGTTCATTGCCTGTGGTTATGGTGACCGCCCCGACATCTCCGAAGGCATGGCCTCTTTGTATCTCAAGTACAAAGCCGCAGGTGTGAAAGCGGAACTGCACATTTACAGCGAGGCCGGCCACGGCTTTGGCTACAAGCCCGGCACGAAAACCGCCGCCGGCCGCTGGCCCCAACGCTTCACCGAGTGGCTGCAAGACAGCGGACTGATGAAGTAGATTGCCCTTTTGCATCGAAATTGGTTAGAACAGGTCCTGTGCGTTCGTCTTGTTCGCATCCGACCATGACTGCCGATTTTTTACCCGCTCTCTCGCGACGCCGATTCATCGGCGGAGCTGGGGTGGGTTTGTCCAGTGTGGCATTTTCACATTTGCTAGGTTCGGAGTCGCTGCCAGCTCAGCGTTCACACTTCCCGGCCAAGGCCAAACGGGTGATCTGGCTCTTCATGCATGGCGGCCCCAGCCATGTGGACTTGCTGGACCCGAAACCTGAGCTCATCAAGTACGCCGGAAAACCTTTGCCGGAGAGCTTTGGCGCGGTGGAAACGCGGAGGAAGGTAGCTCAGAATCCTTTGTTGGGCCCAGTGAAACCCTTTCGGCCTCGGGGGCAAAGCGGGATCGAGATCAGTGACTTCCTCCCTCACATGGCGGAGCTGGCAGACGAGATGTGCGTGATCCGCAGCTGTCATGGAGACAGTGTCAATCACCCGCAGTCGGTCTATCAGATGAATACGGGCTCCATCCTGATGGGTAAACCCAGCCTGGGAAGCTGGGTGGCATATGGGCTGGGATCGGAGAATCAAAACATGCCCTCCTTTGTCGTGATGCCCGACCCTGGCGGCGGCCTCAAAGGCGGCCCTCCGGCCTGGGGCAATGGCTTCCTGCCTGCCACCTATCAGGGCACGACGATGCGGCCCGGTGCAAACCCCATTCTGCATCTCAGATCCGCCGACGAGCGCCCCCCTGCCAGGCAACGGGCAACGCTGGATCTGGTGAACCAGTTCAATGCCCTGCACCAGGCCCAACGCGGGGCAGACTCGCATCTGGACGCCCGCAGCCGCGCCTATGAGCTGGCGTTTCGGATGCAGACCGCCGCCCCGAATGCCGTGGACATTTCTGAAGAATCCGAAGCGACGAAAAACCTCTACGGCCTGGATGACCCTACCACCAAGGAGTTTGGCACCCGCTGCCTGCTGGCCCGGCGCATGATCGAGCGCGGCGTGCGTTTTGTGCAGCTTTACTCAGGAGATACCAATGGCTGGGATGCCCATGAGGATGTGCTGAAAAACCACACGGAGTATTGCGCTCGCACGGACAAACCGGTGGCGGGTCTGATTCGAGATCTGAAACAGCGCGGGCTGCTGGAAGATACCCTGGTGATCTGGGGGGGTGAATTTGGCCGCATGCCCATGAGTGAGAAGGGTGTGGGCCGGGATCACAATCCATGGGGTTACAGCACCGTCTTTTTCGGGGCAGGCGTCAAACATGGTCACGTGCACGGGGCCACCGATGATGTGGGCCTGCGCGCTGTGCAGGACAAAGTGCATGTGCATGATCTGCACGCGACCATCCTGCATCTGCTGGGAATGGACCATGAAAGCCTGACCTACCGCCACAATGGCCGCGATGAACGCCTGACCGATGTGGCCGGCCATGTGGTGAAGGGCATCCTGACCTGAAGCCATGAAGCTGATTCTCGTCACCCTTCTGCTGGGCCTGGGACTAACCTCCGCCCATGGACGTGCCATTCGTGCCTCCTCAGATCCAGTGAAGGATGAACCTCCGATCACGGCCAAAGATCAAGAGCACTGGGCTTTTCAGCAACTGTCCCTCGAAGCCGAAGGTTCATTGGACTCCTTCATTGAGGCTAAGCTAACAGAAGCTGGGCTCAAGCGATCTCCCCAAGCCAATGCCGAGACATTGATTCGGCGAATCACCTTTGACCTCACCGGGCTGCCACCATCGCCTGAAGAAGTCTCGGCTTTTCAGGTAGCCTTTCAAAGATCTCCTCAGCCAGCCCTAGATGCACTCACCAACCGGCTGCTGGCCAGCCCCCAATATGGGGAGCACTGGGCTCAGTGGTGGCTGGACATGGCCCGCTTTGCCGAGACGGACGGCTTTGAACACGACCGCGAACGCAGCCGAGCCTGGCAGTATCGGGACTGGGTGGTGCAGGCGCTGAACAAGGACCAGCCCTTCGATGACTTTGTCCGCCAGCAGATCGCTGGTGACCTGCTGCCCAATGGGGAAGAAGTGGCCACGGGATTCCTTTTCTCCGGACCGGACATGCCGGATCTCAACAATCAGGACGAGCGCCGCCATGTCGTGCTCAATGAAATCACCACCACCGTCGGTTCGGTTTTCCTGGGCCTAACCATTGGTTGCGCGCAATGCCATGACCATGCTTATGATCCCCTGAGTCAGGCGGACTTTTATCGGTTGCGGGCCTTTTTTGACAAGGCCGTACTGCCTAAAAGTGACCGTCAGCTAGGCCCCTCCGTACGTGAATACACCGAAGGGGTGCCTGCCAGCATGGTCTATGTGCGGGGTGATTTTCGCCGCCCTGGCCCCAATGTTCAGGCGGGCTTTCCACGCATCGGCGGCGGTTTGGATCTGCCTGCCCAGGACCGCGCGAGCCTCGCCCACTGGGTCACGCGCCCTGAGAATGCCCTGTTCCTACGGGCCACGGTCAATCGCCTTTGGCTGCAGCACTTTGGCAAACCTCTGGCCCCCACACCCGGCGATCTTGGCGTGCAGAGCGAGTCCCCCACGCATCCCGAACTGCTGAACTGGCTAGCTGCGGAACTGCCACGCCAGGGCTGGAGCCTGAAAAAGATACACAAGCTCATCCTCATGTCTGCCACCTACCAGCAGGCCACCCAGCCACCGGGAATGAACGAAGAGGCGGTGAATCTTTATGCCGCGATGCCACGGCGGCGGCTCAGCGGCGAGATGCTGCGCGATGCGATGCTGAGTGTCACCGGGCAGCTCAATCTCAAAACGGGCGGCCCCGGGGTGCATCTGCCCCTACCCAGGGAGATCAGCGGCACATTGCCGAAAAAGCAGGCGGCCGTCACCGAAGACCCGGCGGAGCAAAAGCGCCGAAGCCTCTACATCTTTGCCCGGCGAAATGCCCGCCAGCCTATTTTTGACCTCTTCGACCGTCCCGATGCCCTGGCGAGTTGCTCCCGCCGTGAACAATCCACCACGGCTCCTCAAGCCCTGCTGATGATGAACTCCGAGTTCAGCCAGTCCATGGCCGCCTCATTAACGAGACAGGCCCAGGAAAAATACGGCTCAGATACCCAGAGGATGATCACCTGGATCACGCAGTGCTGTTTCTCACGGCAGGCCACGGAGCAAGAGCAAAAGCTGGGAGAGGCCTTCATCCGTGCACAGATTACCCCGGCAGGCAGTTTCCAGGGGGCTTTGGCGGATTATTGTCTGGCGGTGTTGAATGCCAATGAGTTCGTCTATATAGACTGATTCATGACACCCCCTACCTCGGAACGCGGCGCCTTGCTGGCCAAAATCGGAGCCTTCATGCAGCCTGCACAGGTGATCGGCTTCATGCTCAGCTGGTTCAGCATGCGCGCAGCGATGAGCCTGGGGGCCTCCGCCGTGCCGGAAGGTGGTGTGGTGGTCAAGGATGTCACCGCAGATGCCAGTCAAGCTTTCGACTACTTCCTCTTCGGCATCGGCATTGCCGTAGTGGGGCTGATCTTCGTGATCATCGCTGCCACGTGGTTCCGCTACCGGGCGAGTTGGTTCTTCTGGTTCATGTGCATCTACGGAGGTGCGATGATCATGTCCTACATGGCCCCCTTTGGCCTCTTTCTGGTGATTTATGCGCTGATGAAGAAGCGCGAGTTCCCCTTGGACCCACCGCCCACACCTGGGACGATGGTTTAGTCAGGCAAGGCGGGAAACAGAGGTCACTTCTTCTTGCCCTTTTTCTTCTTTTTGCCGGGGCTACCGCCCTTGGCCGCCGCCGTCTTCATCTGGGGCTTGGCCTCAGGATGAGTGGCGAGGATGGCCACCAGTTCTTTAACGACTTCTGGGCGCTGACTCGCGAGGTTTTTGGTTTCGAGCGGATCTCCCTGGTAGTCGTAAAGTTCAAAGGCATCCGCTGGCTCGCCGCTGCCTGGTTTTTTCCATTCCACCAACCGATAGCGATCCGTGCGGATGGCCCGACCTAACAAATTATTACGTGGATAGACATGGATGACACTGTCTCGGCTCTTCTGAGCCGGATCTCTGACTACCGCAGCGAAGCTCCTGCCATCCAGACCTTGCGGCGCAGGCAGGCCAGCGAGATCGCTGAGGGTGGGGTAAATATCCACCGTTTCGATGAAGGACGCGGTCTTCACACCCTCGGAAGCCCCGGGAGCTGCGACGATGACAGGGATGCGGGCCGCCTGCTCATAGTTCGTGTGTTTGCACCACATGCTGTGGTCTCCCAGGTGCCAGCCATGGTCGCCCCAAAAGACAATGATAGTATTTTCAGCCAAACCCTGGGCGTCCAGAGCATCCAGCACGAGGCCCAGCTGTGCATCCATATAGCTGGTGGCGGCATAATAACCGTGAATGAGGCGACGGGTCGTCGTGTCATCGATCGGGCCTGTTTGGGACATGTCGCTGTATTGACGCAGCTCACCGCCCGGCTGGCCGGCATAGGCAGGGGCACCCTGTGGAGCCTCTTTGACCTGGGGCATGGGCAGCTTCGCCGGATCATAGAGGTCCCAGTATTTTTTGGGTGAGACAAAGGGCAGATGTGGACGGATGAAACCGACGGCCAGGAAGAAAGGGTTGATCCGGTTTTTTCGCGGCAGCTTCGAGACGTTTCACCGCCTCACGGGCGACGAGCCCATCCGCATAAGTGTCATCCGCTGTCTCCGCTTTTTCGGTGGCCCAGCCCCGATCGCCGCCGACTTTGGCCTCACGGGTCACCGCGGTACTTTCTTCATTCACATAGGTCTTGGTCTTCGGTTTCCAAGAGGGCACCGACCATGAGGCGGCATCGTCCGTGTTGCCATGCCCCACATGCAGGATCTTGCCCAGCCCCTCGGCCTTGTATCCCTGCGCCATGAAGTGCTGGGTCATCGTGACCGCATTCGGCGCGGCCTTGCGGAAGTTTGTCATGAGCTCATAAATGCCGAGCGTCTGCGGCCGCAGGCTGGTCATCAGGGCATTGCGCGAGGGCGAGCAGACAGCCTGGTTGCAGTAGGCCTTTTCAAACAGCACGCCGCGTTTGGCCAGCCGGTCAATGTTAGGCGTTTGAGCCACTGCATCACCAAAACAGCCAATGGTGGGCTTCAGGTCATCCACGCAAATCATGAGGACGTTTGGCTTGGCTGCCTGGGCCGCTGCGGCGGCGAGGAGGGAGAGGGCAATCTGTCGGAGGTACATGCGACCACGGGGAACGATGGGCTGCGTTTCCGTCTTGCATGGATCCCCGGGCACATCCTATGGTTCCGGGCAGGCAGTTTTTTATCCCCCACCATGAATGGCGCCCAGCACCCTCCCGAGCCGACTCGCTGGTCCGGATGGGTGTTTCAATTCAAGGCGCGTTGCTTTCAGATGCGGCGTCTCGTCCGCAATGCCCTGCATCCCGTGCCAAAATGTCCTCAGGGCAAAAGCCTGACGGATGCGCCCATCCTGGCCGACTGGTCTTCCGATCTGTGGCGCGGCGGTGAGTCCCCGCGCGAGCGCGCCCTGCAACTGGGCAAGGTGCAAAACTTGCGCATTGCCGCCCGGGCGCTGGATGGTCTGGAAATTCCCGCAGGCGCGACCTGGAGCCTGTGGCGGCATCTGGGCCGCACCACTCGCGCCAAGGGGTATAGCAACGGACGTGAACTTAGAGAGGGCTGCCTCATTCCGCAGATCGGCGGTGGACTGTGCCAGCTCTCAGGGGCGATCTACAATGCCGCACTGGAGGCCGGGCTGGAAATCGTGGAACGGCATGCGCATTCCAATTCTTCCATCGGCTCCCTGGCACGCTTGGGACGGGATGCCACCGTGTTTTGGAACTATGTGGACCTGCGGCTGCGGCATGAGCACGGCTGGAGATTGGAGATCTCCCTGACTCAGGAACAGTTGCACGTACGCATCCGCTCACTGCAGCGGGTGGAAAGAGCCCCGCCCGCCCAGGAAATTCCAGCCCCTTCCCTGCCGCCAAATGCCTGCGCCACCTGTGGCCTCACCGCGTGCCACCGCAGTTCGCCTTTGGAAAATGCCCAGGAAGCCGTGGATCGCACCGCAGTGCTGGTGGATGCCTGGTGGCCCGAGTGGGAAACGTTTCTGAAGACTGAGAAAGGCCAGACCTGTGACCTCTTTCTGCCTCTGGACGGCAAGCGCTGGGGCAAGGCCAACTATCAGTGGGACAGGACTTCTCACACCACCTCCCGTGCCTTCACTTGGCTGACGCTCCAGCGCGCCTGGGCGACCCGCCGCCTCCGCAAGGAAGGAGCAAATCGTCAGCGCTCCCTGCTACATTGGGATGAACGGTTGGCAGCAGCCTATGGCCATGCCTTGCAGGCGCAGCATTCTCATCTCGTGATCGCTCAGTCCCTGCTGCCCTTTCTTTGGAAAGAAGGTTGGTTAGGCGGACGGACATTCGACGTGCTGATGTCCCGCCTGCCTCTCGAGATTCTGCACGAGCGTCTGGATCAAGCCGCCCGACTGCATCCCGAATCTGGGACCTGCGCGGACTTCCGGGCACCGGAGCCGCTCGTATATGCAGAGAGCGAAGCTCTTGCTGCAGCCACCCGCTGGATCACACCTCACACAGAAATCACCAAACTGGCCGGGCCAAAAGCCTGCCTCATTCCATGGCATCTGCCCGCAAGCCCAACGACGAAAGCGGACTCAAAGCCGAGTCTTAACATCGCCTTCCCCGCCTCCACGCTCTGCCGCAAAGGTGCTTTTGAACTGCGTGAAGCCCTTCAAGGTCTACCCGTAAATCTGGAACTTCGGGGCGGCATCCTAGAAGGGGCAGACTTTTGGCACGGCATCTCCCTCACGGCCCATGGTGAAGGCTGGCTGGAGCATGCAGATGTGGTGGTGCTCCCCGCCTTTGTGGAAAATTGCCCTCGCATTTTGCTGCGGGCCATCGCTGCAGGGAAACCCGTCATCGCCACGGAGGCCTGCGGCATCGGCGATCTTCCTGGCGTCACTGTGATCCCAACAGGTGACTCAACAAAGCTGAGAAGTATCTTGATGAAACACCTCCGGATCTGCCAGAATGATGTTTCATCTGGTTAGGCCATTCACCCTTCATCCGACCATGCGTTACGCCGCCTGCTGGTCAGCACCTCCTTTGGCGGCGGCAAGGTTCCCACAACGGGAGTCATCCAAAATGCCGACTTTTTGCTGATCCACGGCAACGGCGTCAAGGGCCCCGAAGCGATGCGCAAATTCATCCGGCAAGTGAAGAGCGCCGCTCAAGGCCGATCCTACCCCATCGTGGTCAATGAAGACGATCACTTCGACTTTGCGGAGAAGGACAACAACTTCATCGCAGCAGTGAAAGAGCGGGTGTCCTGGGGTTTCTTTTGACTACCGGATGAAGGACGAAGGCCTGGACGAGGGCTACCAGAGCGTGCCAGTGAACTGGGGCCTCAGCAGCGAGAGAAAGCGGGGCTTTTTCACGCTGCTGAAGCAAATTACCGGAGGTAAGTGAGCCAAACTCAACCCAGACGCAGATCCAGGGTGAAGGGAAACTCAGGCACGCTGGGGATGATGATGGGATCAATCTTGCCAGGAGTGTGCCCCGTAATCGTGAAACGGGAACGACGTCGGCTTTCGGCCTCATAACCATTCACGGGGAAGGTATCAAAACTGCGCCCCCCGGGATGGGTGACATAGTAATTTCCGCCGCCCAGACTGCGATTGTTCCAGGTGTCCACAAGATCAAAGATCAACGGAGCGTGGATGCCGATGGTGGGTTGCAACGCGTTCGGCGGCTGCCAAGCACGGTAACGAACGCCAGCGACATATTCACCCGCCAGACCTGAAGGATGGAGGGGGACCTGCCGGCCATTGCAAGTGACGATGTAGCGGTTGTTCACCAAGCCTGCGGTCTTGATCTGCACGCGCTCCAGGCTGCTGTCCACATAACGGGCGGTACCGCCAGCGGTGGCTTCTTCACCCAGGACATGCCAGGGCTCCAGAGCGGTGCGGATCTCCAGGCTCACCCCACGCTGCGTGATTTCCCCGATGCGAGGAAATTTGAATTCAAAGTGAGGTTCAAACCAATCAGGTGTGAGGCCATACCCTGCGGTCTTGAAGTCATCCATGACATCCTTGAAATCATCCCAAACGAAATGTGGAAGGAGGAAACGGTCATGCAGCTCCGTGCCCCAGCGCACGAGTTTTTGCTCATAGGGTTCCTTCCAGAAACGGGCGATGGCAGCACGCATGAGAAGCTGCTGGGCCAGACTCATCTCAGGATGCGGAGGCATTTCAAAAGAGCGCAGCTCCACCAGCCCCAGACGCCCGGTGCTGCTGCCGGGATCAAACATCTTATCAATGCAGAACTCGGTGCGGTGAGTGTTCCCAGTGACATCCGCCAGCAGGTTGCGGAAGATGCGGTCCGCCAGCCAGGGTGTGGTGTGGCCATGCTGCGCCGTATTGCGGTCCAGCTCTTTGAAGGCCAGCTCCATCTCAAAGAGTGCGTCATTGCGCGCCTCATCAATGCGTGGGTGTTGGCTGGTAGGCCCGATGAAAAGACCGCTAAAAAGGTAGCTGAGCGATGGGTGATTATGCCAGTAGCCTAACAATGACTTTAACAAATCCGGCCGCCGCAGGAACGGTGAATGACGAGGCGACTCGCCCCCCATGACGATGTGGTTCCCCCCGCCCGTGCCGGTGTGGCGACCGTCCACCATGAATTTCTCTGTACCAAGGCGAGTCTGGCGAGCTTCATCGTAGATGACTTGAGTGTTCTCCACGAGCTCATTCCAGGTCTTCACAGGGTGGGTGTTCACTTCGATCACCCCTGGGTCAGGAGTGACCTTGAGAACCTGCAGGCGAGGATCATACGGCGGGGGTGTCCCTTCCACAATAAGCGGCATCTTCAGCGTGGCGGCCACGTCCTCCACCGCAGCGACGAGATCCAGATAATCTTCCACCTCCTCCACCGGTGGCATGAAGACATGCAGGCGTCCTTCACGGGCCTCAATGCAAAGGGCTGTTCGAATGATCCAGGGAGCAGACTCCTGCGAAGCCGGGAACTTTTCCGGCGGATTTTCGGTCTGTTCTTCCGTCAGAGGTTCCAATCTGCGGCGCTCAGGTTTTCCCTGGCCGGAATACCCTCCTTCAGCGTAGCTGGCAGGAGCGTGCGAAAGACTGTCCAGCATCTCGCCGATGCCGCTGAGAAACTGCTGACGGCTATCAGGGCGCGGCGGCAGTTCCGGCCAGTCTTTGTTGGGATCCGTCGGGTAGATCCAGGGGAAGTCAGTCGCACTCACCCAGGGGATGGAATCCAGAGGCAAGCGCAGCCCCATCGGCGAATCCCCAGGGATCAGGTACATCGTGTCATCTCGCACGTACCAAGGGCCGCTTTCCCACTTGAGCTCGCTGCCCGTTACACTCCGCTGCAGCGGTAGCGCGTAGCCTACCACCTTGTCCAGCCCCTCTTCAAAGATGCGAGCCAGGCGCTTGCGCTCATACTCGTCTTTGAGGTTCGACTTCAGCGGATCCACGTTCACCGGCATGCGCTTTTCTTTCCACAGGTAGTAGAAAGCATCTTCGTACCCCGGCTTCAACCACTCAGGACTCACCCCCAGAGCCGCGGCCAAGGCGACCCCAAAACGCTGGGCGATGGTTTCATCGTGACCATAGCTTTTCGACTCATCGGCAATGAGAGAGTCATCGGCCCAGACGGGCACCCCATCCTTGCGCCAATAGCAGCCTAACGACCAACGTGGCAACTGCTCCCCTGGATACCATTTGCCCATGCCGTAATGGAGCAAGCCACCAGGGCCAAAACGATGCCGGAGACGTTTGATGAGCTGACCGGAAAGCAGGCGCTTGGTGGGGCCCACAGCGGCGGTGTTCCATTCATCCCCTTCCATGTCATCAATGCTCACGAAGGTGGGTTCCCCCCCCATGGTGAGGCGGACATCGCCTGCCACCAGTTCGTCATCAATCTGATAACCCAGCGCTTCGATGTCCTTCCACTGCTCCGGCGTGTAGGGCTTCGTCACGCGCGCAGTTTCAAAGATGCGCGTCACAGACATTTCGTGATCGAACTCGACCTCGCACTTGTCAATCAGGCCGTCCACAGGGGCGGCACTGGAGGGGTCCGGCGTCGCGGCCAGGGGGATGTGTCCTTCCCCAGCAAAGAGGCCGGAGGTCGGGTCCAGTCCCACCCAGCCTGCACCGGGGAGATAGACTTCACACCAGGCATGGAGATCGGTAAAGTCCACTTCCGCGCCGCTTGGACCATCCAGGGACTTCACATCCGCCTTGAGCTGAATGAGGTAACCGCTGACGAACCGGGCTGCATAGCCCAGGTGGCGGAAGATCTGCACCATCAGCCACGCACTGTCACGGCAAGAACCGCAGCCGAGTTCGAGAGTCTCCTCCGGGGCCTGCACCCCTGGCTCCAGGCGGATGTTGTAGCTGATGTCCTTCCAGAGCATCTGGTTCAGCATGACCAGGAAATCGTTCGTCCGCATCGGCTCCTTGCCCGCCGTCATCTGCTGGCGCACCCCGCGCAGATAGCCGCCGATCAGGGGCGTGAGGGGGAGCTTTCGGTGGTAGGGCTCCAGCTCATGAGCCAGGATTGGATCGTAACGAAACGGCACTCGTTCCGCCTCCGGCTCCAGAAAGAAGTCAAAGGGGTTGTAAACCGACATGTCTGCCACCAGATCCACCTCCACGCAGAGCTCCGTCGCTTTCTCAGGAAAGACCAGCCGGGCCAGGTAGTTGCTTTGCGGATCCTGCTGCCAGTTGATGAAATGCGTGTCTGGCTTGATCGTCAGCGAATAGGCCAGAATGGGTGTACGGCAATGCGGGGCAGGCCGCAGACGCACAATGTGAGGTGAAAGATTCACCGGGCGGTCAAACTTATACCGCGTGACGTGACGGAGTGCGACGTGAATGGACATGTTGGGTTGGTTGTCCTTAGCTCCTAAAGCATAGCGCGTGCCAGCGACGAAATGGAAACTTTTATTCCTTCCTCTCGCCTGCCCCAGATGACGAAAAACAGCCCCTGCAGAGGCTTCAGATCAGAGATTTGGCCGGGCAACCCTCGTGCAATCCCGCCGCATAGGCCCCGAAGACAAGCCGGATCTGGTCCCTCACCCGTCGAAAGTCAGCCATGATCTCCTCCTCCGTCCCTGGGGTGTGAGCAGGATCGTCAAAACCCCAATGGTGGCGGTTGACCTGACCTGGATACATCGGGCAAGCCTGATCGGCATTGCCACAGACGGTGATGACCGTGGCAATGTCCCGGTCCAGGAAATCATCCATGTGCTTTGAGCTGTGGGCCGAAATATCGATGCCGATTTCCTGTAGAGCAGCGATGGCTTTGGGGTGAACGTAGCCAGCAGGCTTCGATCCAGCGCTGTGAACTTCGACCAAGTCACCCGCAGCAGCACGCAAAATGCCCTCTGCCATGTGGCTGCGGCAGGAATTGCCGGTGCAAAGAATGAGAACGCGAGGTTTCATGCAAGGGTCACGCTTAACCGATCAGCAGCAGCCGCTGCCCGGAGCACAGCCGAGCAGATTCAGCTTCGGCGCAGGGCCACAGACGCCAGGAAGGCACAGTTCCTTGGCCAGGCAGTCTGTATGCTTCAGCCCCAGTTGAAATGCCAAGGCACCCTCCACCACTTGAGCCCCTGTAACCGGGAACTGACTGACGGAAAAGTCTTCATACTCTACCTCCACAGGCAACTCATGGTTAGGCAAAACATCCCCTGCTTTGCCAAAAATCATGTCCAGCTTTCCGGCGATCAGGCGGTGATCCACATCATCAGCAACCCACGTTTGCAGCAGGCAGGCCTCCGTGCTGCGTCGCGTGCCACCACAGTCGATGAAGTTCTTTTTTACGTGTCCGACTTCCGTAATATGAAAGTGGGCCGGTATGCAGCCCCCATCAGGCAAAATGAAGAGCAAAGGCTTCTCCGCGTGAGTGCTGAGATGAGAGAGAAATTGGGTGATGTTCATGGCAATGGGGCTTTAAATTCAGTCGCAACAGTTCGTTCCACAGGCATCCGTTTCAGGCACCAGCTCATCCAGGCAACGCAAAAAGGTGCCCAAGCAGGTACAGGCCAGACGGTAATAAATGTTCAGCCCGCGCTTTTCACAGGTCAGCACCCCCGCCTTGCGCATGAGGGTGAGATGTTTGGAAACGGTGGACATATCTGCCCCCACAAGCACCTGCAGATCGCAGACGCATTTTTCACCGCTCATCAGCGTTTCAGCAATGAGCATCCGCGAAGGATGGGCCAGAGACTTGATGACCTCCACACGGCGAGCAATGGAGTCTTGTTGAGATGGGTGAGGTTTCGGCATCTATTTGGCATAATCGCCAAATAGATTTGGATGACAAGCTGCATTTTCACTTTCATTGCCTTGCCTTCCTCTTGAGTTCCGTCTTTTCTTGAATTTCGCATGAGAACCACCTCTACCTTCCTCCTCGTCGCCACCCTTGGGATTGCCGCTGGTCTCACCAGCTGTGGGACTGCCCCTGAAACGTCGGCTACCAGCACTGGCAGCCCCACCTCGGCCACCAGCGCAGCCCCAGCTACCAACAACGCCGGGGACATCACGGATCCTACCCAGGCGGTAAACCGCAGCCACTTCTCCAAGGCTGCTGCCCAAATCCAGGATGGAGTGACGACCAAACGCGATGTCATTCGGAAGCTTGGCCTCATGTATAAAAAAGGCACCGATGCCAGCGGCCGCGCCACCGCCACCTGGACCTTCAAGCAGAGCAAATCCACCGCCAAGTCTTTCATCCCCGGATCCGCCTTCATTCCTGGGGCTGTGCTGACGTACTACCAATCCGTCAGCATCGTCCTGGATGCGAATGAAGTCGTTACTTCCCATAATTTTCTCGAAAGCACCCAGGAGAAAACAGGACTCGGCTTCAGCTACGGCTCCTGATTTTTTACAGTCTATCTGAGAAGTGCACCGGGTGATTCCAGTGCGCTTTTTTTGCGCTGTTCGCCTGTCCAAGAAAGAGGTTAAAGGGCATTTCCGTTTGCACAGGTCTGCCCCATGTTCCCAGGCCAGGTCAACCGCCATCATTGGGGATTTGACGACCCAGCCCATGCGACAGGATCTGAAGAGGAGCAGTTGACCGTTTTTCGCCGGGTACGGGATGAAATCCGAAGGGTCTTTGAGGCCTATGCCCACGGGCGTCTTGATGAAGTCGGTGTCAGTCGTCCCATTCCGTAATGGTGCAGATGCAGTTGCAAAGAAATCGTCGCGCAAGAAGCATCCCGAGAAGACTCATGCGATGCAATACTCGGTGGAGGTGAGCGTTTACTCCACCCCCACTCACCCCCAACCTGATGAAGTTTAAGTTTCTCGCCTCTGCCCTGTTCTTTTCCTTGTGCCTCAGCGGCACCCACGCAGCTCCGCCCAAAGCCCCAAAGCTGGTGGTGGCCATCGTGGTGGACCAGTTGCGTTATGATTACCTGGAGCGATTTCATCATCAGTTCGCCGAAGGCGGCTTTCGCCTGCTGACGGACCAGGGGGCCTTCATGACCTTCGCACAGTATGACTACTCCCCCACCATCACCGCCCCGGGGCATGCGAGCTACTTCAGCGGCAGCGCACCGGTGCTGCATGGCATCATTGGCAATGAGTGGTTCGACAAACGCACAGGCCAACCCATGTACTGCGTCAGTGATCCCGATGTAACGGGAGTCGGCACCGCCCCGGATGCCAAGGCAGGCAAGATGTCCCCCCGCAACTTCATCGGGGCCACCGTGGCAGACCAGATGCGCCTGCATTGGGGATCCAAGGTGGTGGCCATTTCCGTGAAGGATCGCGGTGCCATCCTGCCTGGCGGGAAAAAGCCAGCCGGGGCCTACTGGTTTGAGTCGGCCACGGGCAATTTCATCACCAGCAGCTACTACATGCCCGAGCTGCCCGCATGGGTCAAAACCTTCAATGAAAGCAAGCAGCCGGATGCCATGATCGGCCAGACCTGGGAGCGGCTACTGGATGAAAAAGAATACCCCACCCCCGACAATGGCGCAGGCGAATCCAGATTGGCAGGCGAAAGCACCAGCACGTTCCCCCACAAGGTCATCAAGGAAGAAAAGGATGGCTATGAGTCCATCCTCTCCACACCATTTGGCAACCAGCTGCTGGCCGAGTTTGCCAAAGCGGCAGTCGAAGGCGAAAACCTGGGCCAAGGCAGCCGACCGGACCTGCTTTGCGTCTCCTTCTCCTCCAATGACTACTGCGGCCATAAGTTCGGCCCCTATTCCCAGGAGGCCCAGGACATCACGCTGCGTCTGGACCGTCAGTTTGCAGACTTCTTTGCCTACCTGGACAAGAAAGTCGGCCTGGCCAATGTCGCCATTGTTCTCACAGCTGATCACGGCGTCTGCCCTGCCCCTGAGTATGCCCAATCCCAAGGTCTGGACGGTGCAAGGCCTGGGGTTTCGGACCTGATGAACGAGTTGCAAAACAAGCTGGTTGAGCGCTTCGGCCCAGGCCGTTATTTCCTGGGGGCCAAGCTCGGTTTTAAACCGCGTCTGACCGACGGCAACCTTTACTACAACCACCCCGTGCTGGTGGAAAAGCAGCTCGCCCCCGAAACCGTCACCGCCTTTGTACGCGAGTGGGCCCTCTCCACCGGCATCTTCCACGCTGTCTATGGCCGGGAACAGCTGCTGGATGGCCGGGCTCCGGGCGTCATTGGGCAACGGGTGATGAACGGCTTCAATGGCGAACGCAGCGGCGACATCGTCTTTGTCCTGAAGCCCTTCTCCATTCCTGGCACAGGCAAGCCGGGCACAGGCACCACGCATGGCACTCCCTTCTCTTACGACACCCACATTCCGGTGCTGTTTTACGGCAGCGCCTTCAAACCCGGCCGTTATGCCGATGAGTTTCATGTGACGGACATCGCCCCCACCCTTTCCGCAGCCCTTGGCATCCAGGAGCCGCCAAGCTGCATGGGCAAGCCGATGGCCAAGATCCTGAAGTAAGCCGGAAGAGACACCCCCCACCTTGCACAAGGTGGGGTCACATGCTCGAGCAAGCGCGCCCAGGCAGCCTAACAAAAAGAAGGTGCCTTGTTCAACGCTTCACACGACCCGAGGCATCTCCAGCCATGAGCGCCTCCACCTCCTCACGGGTACTGTAATTAAAATCCCCGGAAATCGAATGGGCGAGGCAGGAAGCCGCGACCGCAAAGGAGACAGCCCTTTCGGGAGAGCTGAGCGCTGGAGTCGTCATGGCAAAGAGCAGACCTGCCGTAAAGGCATCGCCTCCGCCAAGCCTGTCCACGATGTCGGTGATGGCATAGGGCTGGTATTGACCCGCCTGCAAAGGCGCGCGATGGCTCTGGCCGGAGGCAGCCTCATGAAGCATTCCTCCCCAGTTGTTATGTGTGGCGGAGACACCTTCGCGAAGGGTCATGGCCACGTATTGCAGACGTGGATAAGCGGCCACGATCTGTTTGGCCAGTTCCTCCGGTGTTGTCTCGCCCACCTCCATGCCCAGCATCTGCACGGCATCCTCACGTCCGCCAATAAAGAGATCTACCAACGGAATCAGCTCCCGCATGGTGCGGGTAGCAAGATCGCGAGGAGAAAGTCCCGGCTCCCACTGCCACAGCTTGCTGCGGAAGTTCATGTCGCAGGCGATTTTGACACCGCGCCCCGAGGCCTCTCTCATGGCCGCCTTCGCCACCTCGGCTGCGTTTTTTGAAATCGCGGGAGTGATGCCCGAGATGAGAAACCACTCCGCCCCCGCAAAGATGGCCTCCCAGTCGTAGACCTCAGGAGGAGTGAGGGCCATCGCCGAGCCTTCCCGGTCATAGATCACCTGGCCCGGACGCTGATTGGCCCCAGTCTCCAAAAAATAAAGGCCCAGCCTTCCCTGGGGCGTACGCAGGATATGACGTGTCTCCACCCCCACCGAGCGCAGGTTTGCCACACAGGCATCGGCGATCGCATGCTGAGGCAGGGCCGTGACGAATGAAGCCTCACCACCGAAGTAAGAGACTGACATCGCCACGCTGGCCTCCGCCCCGGCAAAGGTGACCTCAAGCGCTCCTGGCATCGCTTGTTGAAAACGCAGGTGCCCGGGGGCCGCCAGCCGCGCCATGATCTCGCCCAGCGTGACAATGCGGCTCATGCCTGGCCTCCACGCAACTGGTTGACCACCGATTTAACCCGGCGTGCATTGGTGCTGATGGCAGCCCAGTTTTGTGTCCGGATAAGTGGTTTTGAAGCCAGCCAGGACCCGCCCAGGGCGAGCACCGAAGGTTCCTTCAAATATTCCTCCGCATTGTCAGCCCCAACACCGCCTAACGGAATGTATTTCACACCCAGGTGGGCAAAGGGCGCCGCAATGCTGCGCAGGTAGTCGAGGCCTCCGCAGGGCTCGGAAGGAAAAAACTTCAGCAGCCTGCAGCCCTGCTCCAAGGCCAGTTCGATGTCCGTAGGCGTGCAGATGCCAGGGGCAAAAGGCAGTCCGATGCGCACGGCCTCCGCCACCACCCGAGGGTTCATTCCAGGGGCCACGCCAAACGCAGCCCCGGCCGCCTTCACCTCATTCACCTGGGCCAGGTTCAGGATGGTGCCCACGCCGATGTTCATCTCCGGAACCTCAGCCCGGATGACTCGCAGAACCTCCATTGCCACCGGCGTGCGCAGGGTCAGCTCGATGCAGTCCACCCCTCCGGCGAGCAGTGCCTGTGCCGTGGGAACAGCATCAGCCACGTCATCAATCATGAGCACGGCAATCACGCCCGTTTGATATAGGTGGGTCTGCAAAGAATCAGGAAAGGCGATAGAAGACATGGTTGTAAAAAGGGTTATTCCAGAATGCCGAACATGATGCGCTCCTTGCGGCTGGCATCCTTGTCCCCCTGAGTCACGGAGAGATAGATGCGGCCTTCATGCTCACGAAAAACAGGATACTGGAACGACTTCTCAGTTTCAAAACGGTATTTGCGTTCCCAAGTCACCCCATCTTTGGAGACATCCAGATTGAAGACGGATCGGCTCGCCCCGTTGATCTGCGCCGCGTCCTGCCAGCCCAGATAATACAGGCCCTTGAGACGGTCGAAGGTAGGTTTGGAAGACGTGCCATTTGGCACAAAGACACGGTGCTCGTTGGGCGACCACGTGCGACCGTCACGGCTGGTGGTGAAGGTGTAATTGCGGTTGCCTCCTTCCTGGCGGCAGATGGCCATCCAGGTCCCATCGGGCAGGCGGTTCACCGCAGACTCCGTCAGCTTGAGATTACCAGGTTCGTTGTAATGCCCCACGACCTCGAAGACATCCAGAGACGCATTGACTCGTACCAGCGCATTTTGCCCCCCAGGATAATTGTTCAGCGCCACATAGGTCTGGCCATCGAAAACCTTGAATGAATCAAACAGGTAGAGACCGAAATCCATGGCCGGCCTGGCGAAACCCTGCACCTCAGCATCCTGGTGAAAGTACTGGGGCTGCATGTCAAAGGTGCCTGCTTCGGTCTTGATCTTCGCCTTGTGCAGGCTGTTTTCGAAGCGGCCATGGGTCAGGTCGTAATCCAGAAACCACGTCTGCGCCTGCCGCAGTTTGGGCGATTCACTGGCGAAATAGCAGCGCAGCGTCTTCGCATCTTTTTGCAGGATGCGCGGGACAAAGCAGGCCCCGGCAGGCAGCGTCACATTGTCGAACTTCTGCTCGGATCTGGCAAAGCAGACGCTTTTCTCCACCCGCAGCGTCTTCACATTCACCACGGCGAGGGTGACATAGACAAAGGGCCACTCCGCACTCTCTCCACCCTGCACGTCATTGGCCTCTGCCACGATGTAGGCGTGATCGCCCACGATGGCCATCTCCGCATCATGCGCGCCCTTCACCTGCGGCTCCGTTGTATTCACCAGCCCCGCCAGCACCTTGTCAGCAGCAGCTTTGGCATCCCAGCCGGGCGGCAGGATTTCAGCAGCAGCAAACAGGGGCAGAAAAAGAAAAAGGCAGGCAAAACGGAACATACGGCAAAAGCTGCGCGATCCACACCACAACCAGCGCGCATCGGCAAGTAAGGATACTGAGGAACCTGTCCCGTCTATCGCTTTTCTGAGCCTCTCCTGGCGCTGGCCCACGCCAGCTCGTCCTGGAGTTTTCTCTCCCGCACAAAATCCCGTATGATTTGCCGCCAGGAAACGCCCCCTTCATCGTTTCTCACGCGACCATGAAGTTCCTTCTCCTTTTCTTTTACCTCATCAGCCTTCATCTGGCCGCAGCAGACGGGCCCAATATTGTCGTCATCCTCGCTGACGACTTTGGCTACGGGAGCACGGGTGCCTATGGCGCGGATCCAACCCTGGTCCGCACACCTCACCTGGATCGCCTCTCACGGGAGGGCCGCCGCTTCACGGATGCCAGCACCACCTCATCTGTCTGCTCTCCTACCCGCTATTCCCTGATCACCGGCCGCTACTGCTGGCGCACCAGCGAAAAGAGCGGGGTCCTCGGCACCTTCTCCCCTCTCCACATTGAAACAACTCGCCTGAACATGGCCTCCCTGCTGAAAAAGCATGGATACAGCACTGCAGCCATCGGCAAATGGCACCTCGGCTACGGCAAGGCAGATGATTCCCCCCAGTGGCGCACCGACTACACGGCTGAGCTTTCGCCAGGGCCGCTGGACATCGGTTTTGACTACCACTTTGGCGTGCCTGCCAACCATGGAGACCTCACCGGCATTTACGTGGAAAACCGTTTTGTTTATGGCCTCCGCCAAGGCAAAATTCCCGTCGGCATGAAGCTGTCAGGGACCGATTCTGACGGCCCCGATTTCAAAACCACCTACACCCCCGAAGACACGGAATCTGGCCGGGCCAAAATCCTCGACCTTGATGCTCCACGGCGCGTCAATGAGCGCGTGATGCCCCTGCTCACCCGAAAAACAGCGGACTGGATCCGGCAACAGAAAAAGGACCGGCCATTCTTTCTCTACTACACTCCCGTAGCCGTCCACAACCCTGTCACCCCGGACAAAGATCTGGCAGGGAAGAGCAAGGCAGGTCCTTACGGTGACTGGATTCACGAGCTGGATCGCAGCATCGGCGGCGTGCTCGCAGCCTTGGACGAAACCGGCCACGCAGAAAACACGCTCATCCTTTTCACCAGCGACAATGGCGGCGTCTTCAAACCTGAACGAGACATGCCACAAACCGATGCCTTCAAAGCAGGCCTCAAAGTCAATGGAAGCCTGCGCGGCGGCAAGCACACGGTTTGGCAGGGAGGCTTCAAAGTCCCCTTCATTGCACGCTGGCCTGGCAAGATCCCCGCCGACAGCGTGTGTGGTGAAATGGTCAGCCTGGCAGATATCCTAGCAACCACCGCGGCCATCGTGGGCGAGAAGCTCCCTGCGGCCCAGCAGGCAGCAGAAGACAGCCACAACATCCTCCCTGCCCTGATTGGGCAACAGGCTGCACCCGCCCGCACCCATCTCATCGTTCACAGCTCAGATGGGGTGTATGCCATTCGCAAAGGCCCGTGGAAATGGGTGGAGGGCATCCCTGCCGCCGGCATCAAACGCGCCCGCTCGGACGAGTTCACCCCCAGGCTCTTCGATCTGGAAAAAGACCCCGCAGAAACGCAGGACATCAGCGCCCAACATCCCGAAGTTGTGCAGGAACTCAGCGCTTTGCTGAATCAGTATCGCAATGGCGGGTACAGCCGTGAGCTACCGCCTCTTCAGGAAACACAGCAGACTAAGATCGCCACACTGGCCCCCCTCCCAGGCAGCCCGTTGCTAGAGACTGCTCTGGCCAGTCTCCCCGACAAACCCTGGGCCATCACTAGAGGCACGTGGAAAGCCGAGGACAAGGCCGTCTGGGGCATTCAAAAAGGGGCCAAGGACGCAGGGGCCACCCTGCGCGTCCCCGTGACGTTCACAGAGGCCGTTCTCGATTATTGCATTCAGTTTCAGGGAGCAAACCGCCATTCACTGCGCATTGAGGCCGGCGAAGAGCGCCACAGCTTCCGCATCGAGATCAGTCCCTCATACGTTGGCCTCACCAAAAACCCGGATCCCGGCCAGTCCAAGGAGCAGACCGTACCCCTGGCCCGCAAGTCACTCGAACTCCAGACCGGCATCTGGTATCCTGTGCGCATTACCTTTCACGGCAGCGAAGTCACCGTCCAAGTCAATGACACTCGTATCACCGGCACGCACGCCTTGCTGAAAGAACCAAAAAAGGCGCTGAACTTCCTCGTCTTCGGCGACCGCGCTGGATTTAAGGATGTTCGCCTGATCCAGACTCAGCCCCAGTCCAAGCCCTGAGCCAGTCACGGACCTGGAGCCGATCATAACAGCCAGCAGGACCTTTACGTTAGGCTCCTCTGGCTTTATATCGCGACTGTTGCAAAAGACTTCATCCTCCTCACAGCCCCACGTCGGGTGGCCCGCTCCAATCACCTGGGAGCCCGGGCTCATCCTGGATCTGGAGCAGCGTATCCTGCCACGCTATCTCCCCCAGTGCCGCTGGTTCGGAGGAAAATCGCTCTCTCTTCAGGCCACGCAAATCATTCAGGATACGGTTTTCCCTGGGACCGATGTCCATGTCCTGCTGGTCAAGACAACCTTCTCCGACGGATCGCCTGAACATTACCTGCTTCCTCTTTGTTTGCTTCAGGGATCCCAGGCGGCAGCCTTCATGGCCGCATTTCCTAATAAAGTGTTAGGCCATTGGGAGGATGCCCAGATGCTCTGCGATGCCTTGCAAACTTCAGAGTTCCAAAGAGCCCTCTTCATGGCACTCAGCGGCCGGGCACCTTCGGATTCCTCTTTTGGCCTCATCCTCGAATCGCCACCTCAACATGACGAAAAGGAGCTTGATCAGGCAGCCTCGCAAGCACGCATCCTGAGCGGGGAACAGTCCAACACCTCCATCAGCTACGCGGATCGGTGGCTGGTGAAATTCTTCCGCAAATTTGAAGTGGGCATTCATCCGGAGGTGGAGATGACCCAACACCTCACCCGGCACCATTTTCAGGTGCCACCGTTCCTCAGTGCACTGAACATTCCTCTCGATGCTGGCACTGGCGTGGCGGCCATGCTGACCCATTACACCCCGCATCAGAACGATGGCTGGACCTTTACACTGGAGGCCTTGCGACATCTCTTTGCTCAAGTCATCGAATCTCCTCCCTCACATCATACCGACAGGCAGGACGAAATTCTTGACGGCTCCTATCCTGCGCGCGCCGCCCAGCTTGGTCGCCTCACCGCCCGCATGCACATCGCCCTGGCTGCAACCTCGGACGATCCCAACTTCCATTCCCAGCCCTTCACGCCACAAGACAGCCGCAGCCTTTGTGAAACCATGCGGGCCAATGCCACCCGCGTGCTGGCCGAACTGCAATGTCAACTCACTCGCCTGCCTGAGCCATCGCAGACCATGGCCCGTGAGGTCTTGGAGACCCGGCATGTTCTGCTGGAAGCCTTTGGGAAGCTGAGCCAAAAGATCATCGAGTGCAGCCTCATCCGTGTGCATGGAGACTTCCATCTGGGCCAGACCCTCAATACCGGGACAGATTTTGTGATCATTGACTTTGAAGGCGAGCCGCGTCTGCCGCTTGGCCAGCGTCGCCTGCCACGCCCCGCACTGAGGGATGTCGCAGGCATGGTTCGTTCCTTCGAGTACGCTGCTTCCGCCGCACTGGACCAAGCCCGCGAAGAAGAAAAAGATTCGCTCATCCCCTGGGCCCAGGCCTGGGCTGATACGGTGATCAAAAACTACCTTTGCGCTTACTTCGAGACAGCTCAGAACCAAAAATTCCTCCCCGAGTCCCCGACAGACGCCCGGCTCCTTCTCGACCTCCACATTCTCGACAAGGCCCTCTACGAGATCGGTTATGAGCTAAGCTACCGCCCTCATTTAGTCTCCATCCCCTTGAGGGCCGTCTCCCGCCTACGGTCAAACTTGGCGTCCTGAAAAACGAGGGTAGCGAAAACCATTGTGCCCCAGCCATTGGAAACCTCTATCCATGTTGATCATCAACATGGAGCGGGCGATGGGAATCGAACCCACGTATCAAGCTTGGGAAGCTCGTGTTCTACCATTGAACTACGCCCGCTTTTTTGAATTGAGCAGAGAGGCATCTTGGCGATGCGATGCGGAATGTCAAGGCGACAGGAAGAGAATGGCTTTGAGGAGATGAATCCTCATAAAAAGTTCTTTTTGAATCCAAGCGGTTTGGGTGGGCGCAAAAGACCTAACCAGAACTGTAACAGCATTTGCCGGATGGCTCTGGGGCACCTCACTCCACACTTCCATGAAAACAAACTCCACCCCTTCGCTGGGACACCTTCGATTTTGGTCGAAGACACCCGCCGGACGCTTGCTGGCCGTCGCCACCACCGTATTTACCCTGGCGATGCCTCAAGCACAGGCATCTAGCCACAGCGATGCACCGCTCATCAAGCAAGACCCCCAGGTCAATCTGACCGATGTTTATGCTTTTGTCCGTCAGCGTCCCTCGGGAGAAAAAGTGCTGGTCGTCGAGGTGAGTGTGCGGCCTTTTTCGGAACCTGGGGATGGCGTCATTTATGATCGCTTTGCGGATGATGCCCTTTACTGCATTCACATTGCCAATCCTGTCACCGGCGCGACCATCCAGCGGTACAATTTTCGCTTCTCGGACATGAATCCCGTGAGAGGCCCGAGTTTGAAAAATCCCGACACCATTTTGTCCTATGGACGAGGAACCGAGGTGGGCCCCATCCTCCATGTGGGGGATGCCCGTCAAAACTACACCCAAACTTACACCGTCTCTCGCAGTGTCGGTGAACGTGTCAACGTCCTCGGGCGCAATCTCATGGTGCCACCGCCGAATGTAGGCGCACGCACCACACCCGCCTACAATGATGCCGAAACAGGCCGCGCTATCTCCGGGGCCACCTCACGCGAAACATTGGATTCCTACACCCAGGAAACCACTTATGATCTGCCCAGCGGTGTGACCGTTTTTGCAGGTCCACGGGAAGACGGCTTTTATGCGGATACGGCGGGGATCTTTGATCTTTTGGACAGCCGTATTTTGGATAACACGGGGAGTTTGGCTGATGGTCTGGGCCAGGATGGCAATGGGGTGGACGGCTTCAAAGGCTTCAACGTGCTGCATTACGGCATCGTCATCCCTCTTTCTCAGCTCCCTAGCATTGCCTACACAGGGGCTCTCCAGCCTGCGGCTAAAGGCGTGGGTGTCTTCGCTTCCGTCCGTCGCCCGAAGGCCATTTTGTATCCTTCCAGGACTGCCTCCAGCGCTTTTGTGCAAGTCAATCGCCTGGGCAATCCCCTCTTCAATGAAGTCCTCGTCTCTCTGGGATCCAAAGATCTCTACAACCGCACTCTTCCTAACACGGACAAGAGCACGTTCGCTCGGTTTGCCGAAAATCCAGAGGTCGCTGTTCTGATCAATACCGTGTTCGGCACAGGCTTTGCCACCACCGGAAGGGCTGACCTGCGGGCGGTTTATATCCCGGATGTGATTCGCGTGAACACCACAACTGGACCTGTGAGAGTCGCCGGTGATGAAGGCTACAGCCGCCTGAGTTTCATCGGTGGAGACACTGTCGCCGATGGGAATGGCAACATGGTACCTTCCGGTTGGCCCAATGGCCGGCGATTTGGCGATGACGTGGTGGACATTGCACTCACCGCAGTCGCCAGTGGCCCGTCTTTTGAAACGATCACGGTGGTGGGTGACAATATCCCCGCCAATGACCAAGTCTATAACCGCACTTTCCCTTATGCCGCGACACCACATTCTGGCACGCGAAATGAGAAAGACTCGGGGCATGACCGGAGATCTGCGGCTGACTGAGAATCCATGCTGCGCGGCGGTGTGCCCAACCACCCGCCGCGCTTTTTTGGCCTCTTTATCTCGACCATTCATGAACGAGCATCCTTATCCAGGCACGCTAGTGTTACTGACTTCAGTGACGGCGGTGGGCCTCATCACTTGGTCCATCATGAACCCTGTCACCCCGGCAAAAGTCGCCGTGGATCAGCCCGCCCCAGCGGTGGTCCTGGAGGTGAAAACGATGATCGAAATGCTGGTCACATCAGGCCCTGTATCGAAGACAGATCGCCTGCTGGCAGAGGCGCAGCAAATCACTCAAATAAGCCCGCAAAAAGCTGCCTCTTGGGTCCAGCTAGGCGATACCCTGGCTCAAAAACAACGTGAAACCCAGGTGCCATCCTGGTACCCCCACGCAGAACAGGCCTACCAAAAAGCATGGCAAATCGAACCGCAAAACACTGAAGCGCTGAATGGGCTCGCCTGGGTCTATGGCGGTCGCCATGATTTCCAAGAAAGCGTGCGCTGGGCCAAGCTGGCTCTGGAGGTGGACCCCACGCACCCCATTTCTCATGGCATCATCGGTGATGCGGCCCTGGAGTTGGGAGACTTTGAAAGGGCCTATGAAAGCTATCAGTCCATGATGGATGCAAGGCCCGATCTCTCCGCCTACAGCCGTGGGGCCTACCTTGTGTGGCTGAATGGAGATTCAAGAAAAGCACGCTGGCTCATGCAGCAGGCGATTGAGGCAGGCTCTCCCCATGCGGAGAACACCGCCTGGTGCCACACCCGCCTAGCCATGATGCTATTCCATGAAGGTGCCCTTTTGCCCGCAGCCCAGGCGGTAGAAAATGCCTTGCGTGAAACCCCAGATCATGGGCCGCTGCTTTTGATGCTGGGTAAAATCAAATTGGCCTTGCGTGATGAAGCCAGTGCTCTGGCCGCCTACCAGGCCGTCTTAACGCAGGAAGAAAATCACGAAGCGCTCGTCGGCATCGGGGATCTTCACCTCCTCCATGGGCGGAAACAGGAGGCTGAAGCCTACTTCCAACGTGTGGAAAAACTGCACCTCCTCCACGCCACCCAAGGCATCCATGATCATACGCAGATGGCCCGTTATTATGCCGACCATGATCGTGAGCTGGATAAAGCCCTGAAATTTGCCGAAGAACATGCCCAAACTCAAAACGTGTATGAGGCGGATACGCTGGCCTGGGCCTCTTACCAAAAAGGGGATTTTTCACGCGCTCGCAAAGCCATCGAAATCGCCCTCCGCGCGGGCACTCCGGATGCTGAAATCTACTACCATGCGGGTCTCATCGCCGCCGCAGTCAAGGACCGCTCTGGGGCGAAAAAGCTGCTCTCACGCGCCTTGAGTTTGAATCCCCGCTTTCACCCTCTTCATGCGGAAAAAGCGGTGAAAGCCCTGGATGAACTGGCCCAGCCCCTGGCGACGACGGAATGATCTGGAGCGGCTTTCCCTGCCTCCGGGCTTGAGTTACGTGCGTTGCTAGGCATTTTCGGGGGACAACCATGTTTTACATCTCCACCCGCGGGCAGACCCGTCCCCATTCCTTCACTGAAGCCGTCGAAGCCGGTCTGGCCACGGATGGCGGACTGTTTTTGCCGGAGAAGCTGCCAGATCTTTCCGGCAAGTTAGCAGGCTGGGCTGGACTTTCGTATCCCGAACTCGCCGCTGAGTTTTTCCAAATTTTCGCCCCTGAGATCCCTGCGGAAGAGTGGCGGTCTCTGACGAAGGAAGCTTACTCCCGCTTTGACTCGCCCGATGTCGCCCCACTGAAAAAACTCTCGGACCAGACTTACGTGCTGGAGCTTTGGCATGGCCCCACTTTGGCCTTCAAGGATTTCGCGCTCCAGCTTTTGGGCCTGCTATACAAACGCCAGGTCAAGCTCAAGGGGCAGCGACTGGCCGTCCTGGGAGCTACCTCTGGCGACACTGGCAGCGCTGCCATTCATGGCTGCATGGGCCAGGAAGGAATCGAAATTTTCATCCTCTATCCCATAGGTCGAGTAGCCCCGCTCCAGGAGCGCCAGATGGCCTGCACAGGTGCCAGCAACGTCTTCGCCATTCCGGTGCCGGGCACCTTTGATGATGCGCAGCGCGTAGTGAAGGAATGTTTTGGCGATGCCACCTTCGTCTCCGAAGTGAACCTCTCTGCTGTCAACAGCATCAACATCGCCCGCGTGTTGGCCCAGTGTGTTTATTACATCTGGGCCTCGCTGAAATTGCCCGTAGAAGCTCGGGCCACTGCCGAGTTCGTCGTGCCCACGGGTAACTTTGGCAACGTATTGGCTGGCTGGCTGGCCCAGCAGATGGGGCTGCCCTGTGGCAGCTTCCGCGTGGCCACGAACCAAAACGACATCCTTTACCGCTTCTTTGAAACCGGTGAATACCGTCAGGGAGAGGTGTCCCCCAGCTTTGCTCCGAGCATGGACATTCAGGCGGCGTCTAACTTTGAGCGTTACCTCTATTTCATGCTGGGTAAGGACCAGAACCGCGTGCGCGAAATCATGCTGCGCATGAAGAATGGCGAAAAGGTGACCCTGCCCAAAACGCAGTCCAGCCTGCGCGCCTCACGCATGGACGATGCCACCATCTCCCAAGTGATCGGCCAAGTGTGGAGCGACTACCAGTATGTGGTGGATCCCCACACCGCCTGCGCCTTTACCGAGATGGCCAAGGATCGCGTGAGCGTGGTTCTCAGCACCGCCAGCCCCGCCAAGTTCCCTGAGGTGGTGCAGCAGGCCACCGGCACAGAACCCCTGCACCCCAGCCTGGAAGCCCTGAAGGAAAAACCACTCGAAACCCATCCCCTCGAAGCCACGGCCCAGGCCGTGAAAGCCTTCATCCGAGAAAAGCTGGCCGCCTAACACTGTGCCCCTTTAAGCTAGCTTGATGACTCGCTGACCTGCCTCAGCGAGAGCCCGGGACTGCAGGTATGCCAAGGTCTGTGCGTCTCGGCGCGTGAGGGGGATTTCTTCTCATGAAAGGCAGTCCATCCCTCTTGAAACTCGCCCTGCTCACTCAGGGATAGGGTCGCTCCGCCTCACCGTTTTCCCCTCCCACACCGCTTCATCCGTGGCCTTGTCATAGGTCAGCACACGGCTTGCACTGTTCGGGGCGGGAGGCACATCTATCTTCGGCAGCCACTTCTTATGGTCGGCGATCACCGCCGCATGCTCAGGCACCGCCGCTAGGTTTTTCCAGCCTTCAGGATCATTCAGCATGTCGTAGAGCTCTTCACTGCCATCCGCATATCGGATGTAGCGCCAACGCTCACTGCGGATGCCGTGGTTCCCCTGGTTGTGGCTGGTGATGGCGGGGCGTTCCCGCTTCGTATCGGCTTTCTGCAACTGTGGCATCAGGCTCAGGCCCTCGATGTCTGTCCTCGCGGGCAGCCCTGCCAGCTCCAGCAGCGTCGGATAAATATCCAGCAGCTCCGCAGGCTGCGTGCAGCGCTGCCCCGGCTTCACCCCGGGTCCGGCAAAGATCAGCGGTACGCGCGTACCTTCATCCCACAGCGAGTTTTTCCCCGTGATGGCCTTTTCCCCCAGATGCCAGCCATGGTCCCCCCAGAGGACGATGATCGTATTGTCAGCAATCCCTGCCTCGTCCAGCGCGGTCATCAGGCGGCCGATCTGCGCATCCACAAAGCTCGTGCAGGCCAGATAGCTGCGCACCAGATTGCGCCATTGGTGATTCTCCTTCACCCACTTCAGCCGGGGCTCTGGCAGGTTCCAATGCGTGTACCATGAGAAGCGTGGCGTATCCCCACGGTCATCCTCCAGCACCTTCGGTAAAACGCTGTCATCATCCGGATACAGGTCGAACCACTTCTGCGTGGCATAACAAGGCACATGCGGGAGGAAGAAGCCCGCCGCCAAGAAAAACGGCTGGTCCTTCGGCGCAGTCTTGATCTGTTCCACCGTCCAACTCGCCACCTGATAGTCACCTTTCGAGGTATCGTCATTGTCCAGCGGCCAGACACCCCAATCCATCAGCGGATTGTTCCCCATCGGCGTCGGGGGAATCAGCTTGGCCGGGGGTTTAGAACCCACTCCACCATACGGAGCCGTCACCTGAAACTCATCTGCACCTGCCCCCTTCGCTTTGGCCTTATTCTTCCCCTTCCCACCACCGCCACCTGTGCCGCCATGGTAGATTTTGCCCGTAGCCAGGGTGCGATATCCATTCGCCTCAAAATGCTTCGGCAGCGTCACCCGATCCTTCCACTGCGGAAGAGTGCGGAACCAAGGTGATAGCCCATAGATACCCGTCGTCGTGGAGCGCAAGCCTATCAGCAAGCTCGTTCTCGATGGATTGCACAGCGGTGCATTGCAGTGCGCATTGAGAAACGTTGTCCCCCTTGCCGCCAGCTTGTCCATGTTCGGCGTCTTCGCCAAAGGATGCCCGCCCAAATGGCCGATCCAGTCATTCTGATCATCAATCGCAATGAACAGCACGTTCGGCTTACCCGCAGCCTCAGTCTGAGAAGAAAGGGTGAAGGCCAAGACGGCCAGGAGAAAAAAAGCCTGTTTCATGATCATCAAAAAAGAGCCTGCTAGAAGCGTGGGTTTACCGTGTAATTTAAGGCGCGTTGAGCGGCCCCTCTTCAAAGTCCGTTTCATTGACCCAGTTAGCTTTCAGCTTCTCACCCCGCATCCACTTTTCATAAAAGCCCGTACCGTTCGTTACCGGATAATCATCAAAGACCTTGCCCTGGCCAAACATGCGGGGGTCTCCCTGCGCCTTCAGCTCCGTGGTCAGACGCTCCTGCAAAGAGCGGATGCGCTCCACATGCACAGACTCTCCCGCGAGGTTATGCACGCAGTCGGTATCCCCGCTCAAATCATAGAGTTCTTCTCCAGGTCGAAGACCGAAGTTCAGTTGCCAGAACTTGTCCTTCCGGTCCTTGCGTCCCATCTCTAAAATGAGCGATTTCGTGGGGCTACCATCGGTATCCAGGTAACCTGTTTCAGGATTGCCCGCAGGCCACCGGCTCGGCTCAAAGTTCTTCAGGTACAGTGTGTCATGAGTCACGATGCCACGAATGGGATAACCCTGATCCTTCGGACGCCCCACATCTGTGCGTTCTTTGCCAATGAGCGTGTGATCCCGGGAGGCGATCACCTGGCCCGCTTTTTCACTCTCCCAGATCTCCCGCCAACTGCGCCCGGTGATGGGCATCATACCGCTGTCTTTTTCAGCGATGCCTGCCACATCCAGCAGCGTCGCCGCGATGTCGGTAAAATTGACAAAGTCCTCGATCACACGCCCCGGCTTCTTCACCCCACCCGGCCAGCGGATCGCTAGAGGCACGTGGTTAGAGGCGGAGTAAGCGTAACCTTTGCCGCGTGGAAAAGGCATGCCGTGGTCACTGGTCACGATGATCAGCGTGTTGTCCAGTTGCCCACGCTTTTCCAACTCGGCAATCATGCGCACCAGGTGGTTATCCGTATGCTCCACTTCCAGGGCATAATCCAGCATGTCATGGCGCACCGTCTCGGTATCTGGCCAGTAGGTGGGCACGCGGTCAATGTCCGTGAGCTTCTTGCCCCCTTTCTTGACGCCCGACTCAAACTCATAACCACGATGAGGCTCCGTGGAACCATACCAAAAGCACCAAGGTCCTTCTTTGGGAGCGGCCTCTAGGAAGTCCACAAAGTTGGAAGCATAATCGTTGTTGGCGATCTCTTCCGTCAGTCCCTTGGCCTTGCGTTTATTGAATGGCTTGCCCGTGATCTGGCGCAGCTTGCCTGCTGCATTGTTAGCGATGCCCGGGCCCCATCCCTTTCCAGTGATGCCCATGTGCCAGCCTTTTTCAGTCAGCACCTCTGGCCAGCTTTTCAGCTTGGCAGGGAAAAAGGCCATGTGGTTCCCCGCCTCCTCATTCTGCCACGCATGGCGTCCCGTGAGCACGATGGCCCGCGAGGGCGCACACTTAGCCACGGGTGTGTACGCATGTGTAAAAAGCAGCCCCTCTTTGGCGATGCGATCAAACCCAGGCGTCTTCACCCATGGTGTGCCATAGACACCCGCGTGCGCGCCCCAGTCATCCGCGATGGCAAATAAAATGTTAGGCCGCTTTTCCTCCGCAGCCGCAGTCAGCAGGAGAAGATTCAACGAGCTGAGTAGTACAAAAATGCGCTTCATCATCATCGGAATTTTGGAGTTATTCGCTGGCCGGCACCGCCTTTTTGCCCCGGCCTTTCTTCTTACCTTCAGCGGGCTCTGCCAAAGGCCCAGCCAGGGGTGGGTTTTCATAATACGCCCCGTCATTGATCAAGCGCTGATCTCCCGTGCGGCTCAGTTCATCCATGAGTTGTTTTTCCAGCCGTGCCTTCACCTCTGCATAGGCAGGATCATCGGCCACGTTTTTCGTTTCATGCGGATCCTTCTTCAGGTCGTACAGCTCATACTTGGGCCGCTTGCCATAGACCCATTCATAATGGGACTTCCACTGCGCCGTACTCCTCACGCCCACCAACCAAGCTTTTGTGGGGCCTGCATCATCGTCCGGATGCGTGGTGCGGGTGACTTCCGTGATTTCCTGCGCCGTCGGTTCATCGGTGCCATCCAGGCGGTAGGGATCTCCCAGCGGCCAGCGATCCGGCCGGAAATTGATGATGAAAAGATGTTCCCCCGTGTGCAGCGCCCGCTGGGGGTAGGGGCTGTAGTCAGCCCGCGCACTCTCCACATGCCGTTCACGTCCCGTCACCACCCAGGTGCGTGAGGCATCCACTAAACCCTGTTGGTTAGACTGCAAAACGGGCCACAGGCTGCGCCCGGTCATCACCTCTGGGATCGGCAGTCCCGCAGCCTCCAGAAAAGTCGGAGCCAGATCCGTCAGGTTCACAAAGTCATCCACTACCCGCCCGCCTTGCACCCCTGGTCCGGTGATGGAAAGACTGACGCCCGTGCCGAAGCCATAGAGATTGCATTTGCCGTGGGGGAAACCCGGCGCGCCGTGGTCCCCGCTGATGACGATGAGGGTGTTTGCCAGTTGGCCAGATTTCTCTAGCTCATCCAACAGCACGCCGATGCCCTGGTCCAGCGCAGCCACCTCACCGAAGTAATCGGTCAAATCCTCGCGCACTTCTGGCACATCCGGCAGGTAAGGCGGCATCTTCCCCCTCAGGGCCTCGGGATCCAGGTTCCACAAAGCCTTGCCGCTGCCCTTGATCCAGGTGCGATGCACATTCGTGGGGCCAAACCAGTAGCAGAAGGGTTTCTTGCCTTCATTGGCCGCTAGGAAGTCCTGGAAATTGCTACGCACTTCATCGTAAAGCTCCTGTTTCGCTTCATCCAGCGGCTTCCCCTCAGCCACCTCCTGGGTGACATTTTCAGAGAAGTTGTTAAACCTCCCGCCTGCTTTTTGAAAGGCATATCGCTGGCCCCCATAAGGAGCATCTGAGGGAGACCCCGGCCCCCAGACTTTGTGACTCTTGCCGATGTGGTAGCCCGCATCACGCAACAGCAACGGATAAGCCGGGATCTTGTCATCCCACACGGCTCCACGCAAAATCGCCCCCCGGCCCGTGCGCCAGAAATACTGCCCCGAAAGCAGCGAACTGCGGCAGGGGGTACACGAGGGTGCATTCACATGAGCGTGGCGGAACAACACCCCCTTCTTCGCGATCTTGTCAAAGTGAGGCGTGCGCACCGCATCATTGATACCGCCCTTACCATTCACCTCCGCATAGATGCTGGCATAGCGCCCCCAATCATCCGCAAAAACAAATAGAATGTTAGGCTTAGCTGGGGCAGCCGCCGTAGCCTGCCAGGAGACCAGCAGGGAAAGAAGTAGGACGAAGCGTTTCACAAGATGTATCAAATTTAGTTAGCCAGCAAAACATCCCCACCTTCACTCCCGCCATTTTCCAGGCTCATCTGTCCACTTGGTCAGCACCTGCCGCTCCGTCACAGGCCACCAGGCCTGCAATTTATCGGCCAGGCGCTGCACCACTTCAGGATTCTGAGCAGCCAAGTTGACATCCTCATGAGGGTCCGCCAGCAGATCAAAAAGCTGCGGGCGCTTCTCCGTTCGCGGATGGCTGCTGGCATAACGGTCCAGCTTGCCATCATAGGTCAGCAGCAGCTTCCATTTGCCATCCACCACCCAGCGATAAAGCAGGGTGTCCTCCGGCTTCTCGATGCTCACCACATCATGGGCAAAGGTCTCGCCAAACACCTCCTTGCGGGAGGTGGGCTCGCCGGATTTCAGCACGGGCAGCAGGTTCAGCCCAGGCAGGCTTTGGGGGATCTCTGCCCCCACGGCAGCGAGCACGGTGGGCATGATGTCAATGCTGGAGCAAAGCTGCTCCTCCCGGTTACCAGGCTTGATCACCCCCGGCCAGCTAAACAGGATGGGCTGACGCGTCCCCCCTTCATTGGCCGACTGCTTAGAACGTGGTGCATACCCCTGACTGTTGGGATCTTGAATCCAGCCATTGTCCGCCACATACACATAGACGGTATTCTGAGTCAGCCCCTTTTCCTCAATGCGATCCATGAGCTGACCGCAGGTCTCATCAAACCACTCCACCATCGCATAATACCTCGCCACGTGATCTGACTCGATGCCCTTGGCCTTGTACTTCTGGAACAGACGGTCCGGCGGGGTGTGCGGGGTGTGGGGCATCATCGGCGCATACCAGAGGAAGAAGGGTTTTTTGGCCTTGATCGCCTGGTCAATGTAGCCAAACACGGGCTCCAGCCCCTCGCGGCCCACCTTCAGCCCATCGTCCCCGTGACGACCACCGGGCTGAGGAAAACCACGGGTCATGCCCGCTGTGAAGCCGCCCCGCGCGGGGCTGCCCTCCCACCATTTGCCCGATTGAAAGGTCAGGTATCCCAGCTTTTGCAGCTCACCTGCGATGGTCGGATGCTGCTCCACATGCGAGATCAGTTGCTCACGAAGGGCTGCATACTCGGCAGGCTCAGTCCCCGCCTTTCCTTTACCCTTGCCTTTCCCCTTCCCTTTGCCTGTCATGGAAGGCAGGGGGGTGGGGTCGTTGCCCGTCGTCTTGTGTTGGTGCGAATAGAGTCCGTTGGCGAAGGTCATCAAAGCCGGGCGACACAGGGCCGTGGGCACATAGCCCCTGGAAAACAGCGCACTGCGGGCCGCTAATTTATCCAGGTTCGGCGTCTCGATCTGCTTGTGCCCCATGAATCCATAATCCGTCCAGGCATGATCGTCAGAGATGAGATAAACAATGTTAGGCGGAGCGGAAAATGCCTCCCGAGACATAGCCACCAGAGCCAGACAAAAGGCGAAAAAACAAAGGAGAGGCTTCATAGAAAAAGTGTTCGAACCGATGGCAAAGAGATCTCAAGCAGACATTTTAGAAGAACCCTGAAAGCTCCAGTGAGATCACCTGCAGCAGCAAAAGTGGAGCTTCCGATAACGAGCTAGCAACGCACAGCTTTCGTCAGAATGGAAAGTTGTAACGAATCTTCGAAAGCCCCCATGAAAAGGGCATAAAAAACCCCGGCCCGCACGATGGCAGGCCGGGGTCTTCACAGGGAATGGTTAGACGATTTCCACGCCGTCCACCTTCATACCAGGGATGGCGACCGGGTAGCCGCCGTCAGCCGTAGGTTTGGCTGGTGGCTCCGTCTCAGCGGTGACGATGGCAGGCATGTGCTGCACCTTCGAATTGAAGGCTTCGTCCCACTTGATTTCTTTGCCCGAATAGGTGGCCATGCGGCCCAGGACGGCGGTCATCGTGGATTCAGCGCCGTAGTAGGCGTTGTTGATCGGAGTATTGTCGCGGACAGCCGCCTGCAGGATGTCGTGCTCCGTCTGGTACGGATCAGGATCTCCCGTGCGACGGCCTTTTTTGCCCTTGGCTTCGCCCTCTTCCGCACCAGTAGATCCTGGACGATACTTCCAGATCACGTTGCCCTTGTGGTCCACTGCGTAACAGTTCGGCTTGTTGTCCAGATAGATCTTACCCTTCGTTCCAGTGAACTCTTCACGCACGGCATTGTACACGCCGGACTGGTGGCGGCACTGGCTGTTGATGCGCACGCCGTTCTCATAGGTGAACTCCACGTAGTGATGGTCAAAGATCTGGCCGAACTTCTTGTCCACACGCTGCTCACGGCCGCCCATGCCCTGGGCACTCACTGGGTGGCCACCGATGAACCAGTTGGCCACGTCGATGTTATGAATGTGCTGCTCATTGATATGGTCACCGCAGAGCCAGGTGAAGAAGTACCAGTTGTTGATCTGGTACATCAGCTCGGACTGGTTAGGCTGCTTGTCACGGAACCAGATGCCGCCGCCATTCCAGTAAACCTGGCCGGAAACGATATCGCCGATGATGTTCTGTTCCTTCACCTGCTTCAGGGCTTCCATGTAGCAGTTCTGGTAACGGCGCTGCAGACCCACCACGACTTTGAGTTTCTTCTCGTCGGCGATCTTGGCCATTTCCAGCACCTTGCGCACGCCTGGGGCATCCACAGCCACCGGCTTCTCCATGAACACATGCTTGCCAGCATTCACCGCAGCTTCAAAATGATACGGGCGGAAGCCGGGAGGCGTCGTCAGGATGACGAGGTCGCAGCTATCAATGACCTTTTTGTAGCCATCCAGACCCGCGAAAATGCGGGAGTCATCCACTTCCACTTTCTCGGCATGTTTGGTGCGGAGGTTGGAGAGGGCGCCTTCAGCTTTTTCCTTGAAGGCATCAGCTACAGCGTGGAGGACCACCCCCTCCTGCTTGGTGCTCAGCGCCTGATTGGCAGCGCCTGAGCCACGGCCACCCGTGCCGATGAGGCCGACCTTGATGCGGTCACTGCCAGCGACGTTGGCCGACTGGGCAATGGTGAGACCGCTGCTGGCAACGGTGGCGACAGTGGCTGCCGCCGTGGTTTTGCCGATGAAATCACGGCGTGTGGTGGGGGTAGGTTCAGTATTCATGGTTAGTTCAGATTTGCGGCGGGAAAATTAGGCGTTCCAGGCTTTGCGGATGACCTCAATGCCTTCCAAATAGACCTGATCTGGAGACGGAAAGAAATCACGCCATACACGGGTGGCTGCGGCGAGGTCCGGAAGGGAGCCACCGAAGGCTTCGATGGTCATCCATCCGTCATATCCCAGGGACTTCAGTTTCTGGATCTGCTCGGTGATGTTGATGTGGCCACGGCCTGGGGTGCCACGATCGTTTTCAGAAATGTGCACGTGGTTGAGTTTGCCAGAGTTAAAAACGGTCTCGATGGCAGTGAACGGGCATTTCTCTTCGATGTTCGCGTGGAAGGTATCGTACATCGTGCCGAAATTGGCATGGTCCACGCGCTTCGCGTAGCTGGAGGCCTGCTCCATCGTGTTCAGCAGGTGGGATTCAAAGCGGTTCAGGGCCTCGATGGCGCACTTCACGCCCGCAGCTTCCGCCACAGGAGAAATCGCGCGATGCACTTCCGCCGCGTTGTTCAGTTCCTCTTCGGTCGGGTATTTGCCGCTGAACTGGCCCAGGACCTGGTAATAAGGACCACAAAGGGTCTGCACCCCGGCATTGTGGGCGCACTCCAGCACGCGCTTGAGGTGATCAATCGCGCCCTGGCGATTGGCTGCGACGGAACTGATCGCATTGTGCGCCTCATCCGGCAACACCGTCACCGCCGTTGCCTCCAGGCCGTTGTCTTTCAAAACGCGGCCGATCTGGGCGAAGTGGGCCGGGTTGCTGACATCGAAGATCGGAATCTCGACGCCATCATAGCCGGCGGCCTTGAGTTTCTCGATCACAGGGAAGTTTTCGTCGGTCACGTGACCGGTCCAGAGGAGGAGGTTGAAGCCAATTTTCATGAATGGGGACGGCAGACTAGAAAAGCGCTGCGGAAACCGCAAGACTTGCTTTGCGGCGATTTCACAGCGCGGGCAGAAGAGAACGCAGGCACACCCCCCAAGGTTTCATGTTGAACATAGCAAACCGAAAACCATACTCAGTCTGTCTCAGATCTGATCTCTCCAAACCTTCCTGCAAAAAGATGTTTACCGCCATCCGTCTCCTGCCCGTCCTCGCCGCCTGCTCCCTGCTCACCTCCTGTGAAAATGGTCAAAACCCATTCAGCAAGAAGACCGCCAGCAGCGATCCCTATGCAGCCAACTATGGCAATGACGGCGGCTACAACCCCTATCCAGGCAGTTCCGGCAGCGTCAGCGGTGGCTACAGCTCCCCTCCTACTTACACCCCGCCACCGGCTCCTGCGGAGGCGGACCCCTATGCTTTCAACGCCCCGAGCTCCACCCCAAAAACTTCCAGCACACCGAAAAAAACCGTCAGTTCTTCCAAGCCCAAGTCTTCTTCCACCAAGAAAAGCACCACCAAAAAATCAGGTGGCAGTTATCAGGTGGCCAAAGGCGACACCCTTTATGGCATCGCCAGAAAGCGTGGCACCACCGTGGCCAAGATCAAGGCAGCCAACGGCATGTCCTCTGATCTGATCCGCCCCGGCCAGAGCCTGAAAATCCCCTGAGGCGGCTTCAGGCCGGTTCCATAGAAAGTGCCAACGTGGAATGGCAGAGGCTGTCGAATGAACGATTCAACTGCACCGTCAACCCGTTCGCACCCTATGGAAACACCGCCCAACATCCCTGCCGTCCCGGATTCCCGCCCCCTGCAGCGCCGCTCTTCCGGATCGCGCACCCTGCTGATCGTCGCTGGAGTCTTTCTTCTGGGCTGCGGCCTCGCCGCAGCCACCACCGCTTGGTGGGTAAAGCGTAATATCTACGCAGATCCCATCCAGCCCGTCAGCCTCTCAGCCCAGGAGCAGCAGACCCTGGAGGCAAAACTGAACGTGCTGGAAGCCAGCGCCGCGCCCGCCAGCCAACCGGAAGCTTCCCCTGGCGAGCAGGAGCGCACTCTCGTCATCACCACCAAGGAGATCAATGCCTACCTGGCCGGCCAGAACCTGGGCGAAACCGTCAAGGTCAATCTCGGGGCCGACAGCATCTCCGCGACTGTCCTGGTGCCTGTTCCCGCTGATTCTGGTCTGCCTCTGGTTGCAGGCACCACCCTGCGCCTGGGCTTAAACATTCATGCACGGATGGACGATCAGAAAAAGGTCGCCCTGGAGGTCAGTGACGTGCGGGTAGGTGGCCTGCCGATGCCGAATGCCTGGCTGGGCAACATTAAAGGCGTCAATCTGGCCGCAGAAAATCTGGAGAAGGACCCTGCATTGCAAAGATTTTTGGCAGGAATTCAGAGCCTCAAGATCACATCCGAAGGTCTGCGAATCGTGCTTGCTGAGTAAAATATTGAGAATCAACACTATTTACTCAGGCTTCTGGAATGTGAACCCCTCAATAATTTTCAGAAAAAGATGCTTGGCAATGGCACATGGGGTGCTTTAATTGCCTGGCACGGTGGGAGGTCTCCCGGACCAACCTCCATCTCATCAACAAACCAAAATCGACCA
>JAZKER010000030.1:0-42621 GCA_040386955.1 Verrucomicrobiota bacterium | reverse complement strand
AGGCCCTGCGAAAGTAGGTCGCCGCCAGTTTATACCCCCCTCCTTCAGCAATGAAGAAGGGGGGTTTTTTTTGCCCACGAATCCCGACGCACTGCAAAAATCATCCCTCTGACTAAGTTCGAATGAACTTTACCGAGATTATAAGGTCAAATCTCTGCCGTACTTCAGCGGCAACACTGCATTTTTTGACTTGTCAGCCGAAAGCTTTTTTGATGTGATCTCAAGATGATGCCGCCGAAAACCAAGGTCAGGCTTTTTTTTTGCCTGATAGCCCTATGTATTGGCATTGTCATCACAGTGGTGCTGACGCTGAACCAGCCGAGGCTGATTCATGCCCTCATCACTTCTCAATCCGGGGGGGCACCCGTTCCTTCCGTTCCCACTGAAGTTTTCGGCGTCCCATCGGTCCCCAATGGTCCGGATCTGCCTACCGCCCCGCAGCGTCCTTCTACACCACGCGTCACGCAAAAAACGCTGAACCCGTATGAATCTCGCCTGCTGGAGGGGGCTTCGATGCTAGAGCGCCGTCATTTTCCTGCCAATGATCGGCAGCCAGCCCGCGAAGAACGCCTGTGGCGCACCGACTTCAAGTATCCGCTGATTCGTGAGGAAATCTCATTCGCCGCCTCTTCGTCTGCTCCAGCCCAGCGCGTATTTTCCGTGGCGGACCACCTGCTGGTCCGTTTTCCTCAAGGGATCTCAGATACCAGGATCAATGAATGGGCCCAGCAGCATGGCTTTTATGTTCGCCATTCATTACAGACCACCGACGTCCGGCTCATCGCCACACCCCATGTGGGATTGGATGCCGACCAGGCAATTCTAAAAGCCTTTGAAGCGGATTTTCCGAAACTTGACCAGCCACGGATCATGGCCGCCGAGCGCGACTACCTGGTTTTTCCCACCGTGGTGCCGGATGACAGCAGTTTTACCAATCTCTGGGGCCTGAACAATACGGGCCAGACGGGAGGGTTGGCCGATTCGGACATTGATGCGCCCGAGGCCTGGGAGATCACCACCGGCAGCCGTGAAGTACTGGTCGCTGTGATTGATACCGGGATGGACCGCAACCACCCTGACTTGGCCGCCAATGTTTGGAAAAATCCGCGCGAAGTCGCGGGCAATGGTGTGGATGATGATGGCAACGGCTTTGTGGATGATGTTTACGGCTGGGACTTTTTTGCCAATGACAACAATCCCATTGATGAAGGCAATCACGGCACCCACTGCGCTGGAACGATCGGTGCGGTAGGCAATAACCGAGCCGGTATTGCCGGCGTTTGTTGGCAGGTTTCCCTGGTTGGAATTCGCTTTCTCGGACCCAGCGGCGGCACCACTTCCGATGCCATCGAATGCGTGAATTACTCCACCTCCTTGGGGGTGGACCTCACCTCCAATTCCTGGGGCGGTGGCGGTTCCAGCACACTTCTCCGTGAAGCCATTGAGGACGCCGGCGCGAACCAGATCCTCTTTGTCGCCGCAGCCGGGAATGATGGTACGGACAACGATACTGCACCTCATTATCCCTCCAATTATCCTTCGGCGAACATCATTTCCGTGGCCTCAACCACGGCCAGCGATACGCGCTCCAGCTTTTCCAATTATGGCTTCACTTCGGTGGATCTCGCGGCTCCGGGTTCGGCGATTTACAGCACGGTACCGGGCCCCTCCTACGGCACATTGAGCGGGACCTCCATGGCCACCCCCCATGTCACCGGTGCATTGGCTCTGGCCAAGGGCATCGCCCCTTTGATCGGTGCCCAGGATCTGAAAACCAAACTCATGGCCACAGCGGATCGCCTGCCTGCATTGACTGGGCTCACCGTTTCGGGCGCTCGCCTGAATGCCCACAGTCTTGTGGAATCTGTGGCTGGGCCTTACCCGTTGCTGACAGTGACGAGCGTTACCGAACTGCCCGGTGGGAATGGCGACGGCATCCAGAATCCGGGCGAGTCACTGGCCATTGAGTTTTCCGTGGTCAATCGGGGCACCCAGGCGGCAGCCGATGTGGTCGCCACCGTGGCGAGCGGTGCTGGCTCTGCCTCGCGTTATCAGATCACCCAGGGCTTGGTGGAACTTGGCACCTTGCAGCCCGGCGAGGCCAGGTCGGATGCAGGCAGTTTCCGCGTCATTGCTCAGGTGGCCACGCCCACTCCCTACACGGAGGAAATGGTGGTTTCCTTGCGCTATGGGATGCCTCAGCAACTTCAGGTTCAGCGGTTTAACCTGCATCTTTACACTTCCAGCGTGGTGAGTGGCCGGGTGACGGATCTAGAAGGTGACGCGCCATTGGCGGGGGCTGCGGTCATTTTAGAAGGACCAGGAGTCGTGTCCGTTACCACCGGGGCCGATGGTCGTTACAGTGCGACAGTGACCGATGGTGTCTATCTGGCTAGCTCGCGTGCGCAGGGGTTTTTGCCCAGTGCAGCGGAGTCCGTGATGGCCCCGCCAGGAAGAGTGGGGCTCGATTTTTCCCTCGGCCGCCCCCAGCTCAGACTTTCGCCAGAATCCGTGACCGCAGATGTTCTGCGCGGCGAGATTGACCAAAAAAAGGTCACCATGACCAATCACGGCACTGCGCCCTTGGCGTGGAGCATTCGTGCTCGGGAGGTGGATCTCGCGCCGTCCATCCCTGGATTGCCCGGGGTCCAGGAAGCTACGACGGTTATCCCGGATGCACTTGCGGCCCAGGCCTCCCACGCGCCGGAAATCCCACCGCTGGAAGCTTCCGTCAGCAGCCTCCAGGGGGTGACCGTCGGCGTCGTGTCCACACCGCTCGACCGCGGAACGCTGCTAGGAGATCTCACTGCCCGAGGGGCCGCCGTGGTCACTTTGGTCCCGCCGCTGACGGTTTCTTCGTTGCAGGGAGTGGATGTGATCCTCCTGGATGACGTCATTGCCAACCTTTCTTCATCCGACCTGAAAAACCTCCAGTCAGCCGTCCAAAACGGCGCCGGTTTGCTCTGCGAGGCGGATAACTTCGGCTCGGTCCCCAATGCTCTTGCACTTCTGACCGCGACCGGCATCACCCCAGTGTCCCAGGTCTTCCGGGACCTGACCTTGACGGACATTCTCTCACATCCCATCACGACGGGAGTCGCCTCCTTGCGCGAGCTCTCCGTGGGCTGGACGTTGACGCTATCCGGCGGAGCTTTGCCGCTGGTCCGGGAGCCGGACGGGTCCGTTCATGCCGCCGTCACCAAGCTCGGCAAGGGCATCGTGGTCGTCGTGGGCAATGAGATCACCAATGCCAGCAACTTCACCACCGGCGACGGGCGGCGCTTTGCCAATCAGATCGTTGATGGCCTGCTGGCCGGGCCAGAATGGCTGGCTGTTTCCCCATTGTCCGGCATCCTTGCTCCCGGTGAAGATCAGCTCCTCACACTGGAATTGGATGCACGCACCGTGTCGGCGGGTGCCCATGCCGCCGTGCTGGCGGTGTCCTCAAACATTCCTGATGAGCCCTCACTGGACCTACCGGTGACCATGAACGTGATCGAGGTACCCAAAGTGCTGCTGGAGGTTGAAGCTGTGGCCTTTGGGGACGTGATCGAACGTACTCCGGCCAGCCAGGACTTCGTCGTCACCAATGCCGGAACCGCAGATCTGGTGCTTCAGCCCGCTGTGATTTCTGGCCCCGGCGCAGCTTCTTTTGCGGTGGTCATGCCTCAGGTGCTCACCGTTCCTGCGGGGGAATCGCGTTCGGTCACCCTGGCCTTCCTGCCCGCTGCCCCCCTGGGGCCGCATGCGGCCCTCCTGCGCATGGCCACCAATGATCCCCGCCAGCCATGGGTGGAGGTCCCTGTCACAGGCACGCATGTGGATGCGCCAAACGCCGGCATGACCCCGGCCCGGACAGACCTGCGGCTCTTCCAGGGCCAGACGACCACGCGCATCTTCACCGTGAAAAATACGGGCAAAGGCACGCTCACCGTCCGGCCACGGCTCACCTTCACCGGCAATCCTCTGCCAACTTGGGCCGAGATTGAAGACACCCCGGGATTGCTCACCATCCCCCGTGGCAAGTCCGCCAAGATCACCGTTCGCTTCCGTGCAGGCACTCTTTTCCCGGGCGTTTACGCCACCCAGCTCCGCTGCGTCACAGACGATCCCGATACTCCCACGCTGAATGCCAGCCTCGTGCTCAATGTGGCGGCTGCCCCGGTGCCCATGTTTGAAGGACTGGCCTTTTCAAAGACTTATGTCGGCCAGCCCCAGACTCGCGCGCTCGTCATCAGGAATGAAGGCCTGAACAGACTCACCCTCCAGGCGGGCAGGGGACTCAATTCCGCCTTTCGCCCTCAGGCCAAGTTTCCGCTGACCATTGAGCCAGGCTCCTTTGCCATTCTGCCAGTCATCTTTGCCCCAGGCAAAGCGGGTGAGATGCATTCCTCCCTCGTCTTCGCAGCCAATGTGCCGGACGTATTCTTTTTTGTCCCCGTCATGGGCACGGCGGCACGCCTTCCCGCTGCGAAGGTCACTCCCGCCTCCCTGACGGTGAGTACCTCGCCCGGCCTGCCGCAGACGCGCATGATTCGCGTGACCAATACAGGTGGGGAAGATCTCTCCTGTAGCTTGCTGCCTTCAGCTCTCGCGGCCCCCTGGCTCCTTCAGCAAACCGTGCCTGCCAGCAGTCTCGCCAGCGGCCAGTTCCAGGACATTCAGGTGACCTTTGGGACCGAGCAAATGTCGGCCGGTACTTACCAGTCGGTCGTCCGCTTTCACACGAATGATCCCAAGCGCCCGGAAATCACCGTGCCCGTCATTCTGAAAGTCTCCAGCCAGGCCGTCCTTCAGGCCGACCCGCCCGTGCAAAACCTGGGGGATCTTTGGAAGGGCGAGCTGGCCTCCACCACCTTCCAGCTTCGTAATGTGGGCAATCTGCCCATGGAGGTTCGCACGGTGACTTCCAGCCATGCCGAACTCTCTCCTGGCTGGGCTGGCAAGGTGATCCTTGCCCCCGGAGACTCCGTGCCGGTGCAGAGTTCTTTCCAGTCGGCCAAGACGCAAAACTTCAAGGGTTCCCTGATCGTGCGGACGAGCAGCCGTGTCACCAGTACTCTCAAGCTGGCCGTCAATGCCCATGTCATCGAGCCTCCCAAAATGCAGGTGCTGCCTGCCTCGGTGACGGAATCCGTGTTTCCTAACAAATCTGAAAGCATCCAGCTTCAGGTCGGCAATGCGGGAGATGCAGCTTTAAACTGGCGCGCAGAGCTGGCTGCCAAGATCGACTCACCAGCCAATGCAGGCACGCTGGCCGTGGTGCTGCAGCGTCTCAATGCCCGTTATTCACGCCTCACGGATCTGATGCCTAGCCGTTTTGATTTTCTGGAAGGCAGTACCGGCTACAGCATCTCGGATGGTGGTTCCAATCTCTACGACACAGGAAACCTCCTCTCCACCAATCTCAATGGTGGCCAGCCCGTGGCCTACAGCAACAACGTCATCACCACCGACCAAAACCTCGGTGGCTCCAGCCGTTACTTCACTCGCAAGCAGCCTGGGCTCTTCCTGTTCGCTGCGGACTTGAGAGAGGTTTCCACCTTCCGCTTTCGTGGCAATCTGGGGGCCAACAGTTCCGGGGCGGCCTCTGGCACCGTGATCCGCCAGCATGGCTACGTCGGCTTTTTCAAGCGCGTGGTCGGCGCTTCTGTCCCCACGCTCAATCATTTGGTCATCGTGCCAGACAGCCCCGGCCTTTCCCATGCCTTCTCCTCGAACACGGATTTGGATGATCATGATATCTCCGGTCTTCCTGCCAGCACCCGGCTTTATGCCCTCGTCTTCGCCACCGGCCAGGGCGTGCAGGTCAGCGATGCCCTGGCCCGGCAGATCATGGAGCAGTTCATTCTGGACGTCGCCCATGATGCCGCCACTCCGTGGCTAAAGATCATCACCGGAGAGGGCCAGACTGCGCCAGATGGGCAGTCCCCGCTCACCGTGCAGCTCGATGCCAAAGGCCTCGCGCCCGGTGATTATCAGGGCGCGCTCAGGGTTCTGGGCAACGATCCCGAAACGCCGTCGGTCGAGATCCCCGTCACGCTCACCGTGCCTTCGGCTCCCGTTTTGGTTGCCGAACCCTCTGCCATCAGCCTGTCCAATATCCCGGTAAACGCCGTCATCACCCAGCTCGTCACCTTGCGGAATGTGGGCAATCTGGAACTGGAGATCACCCGCATCGTCTGTCAGGGGAACGGGTTTGTGCTCACTCCCGCGACATATCCCCTGCGGATTCCCCCTGGCCAGGTGCACATCGCCCAGGTGCAGTTCATGTCCGCTTCCGCTGGCAGCTATTTAGGATCGCTGACTGTCGAATCCAATTCCGAAGACGGCGCTCCCGTCCTGGTCCCCCTTTCGGCCACGGCCATTCCTGCTCCACTGCTCAGGGTCACTCCTGCCAGCGTCACCCTTTCCACACGCCCTGGCGTGCCCGCCAGCCGGGTCATCACGCTGGAAAACCAGGGCCTCCTGCCATTGACGTGGTCCATGTCCGGTGGCCTAACCACAGGTGTGCTTAATGTCATTTCCGGCACCATCGCGCCAGGGGCCAGCCGCGAGGTCACGCTCACTACCGTCAGTACGGTGACCACCCCACCAGGCAGCTCAACCCAAAGCATCACCATCACTTCTAACGACCCGCTCAGGCCCCAGGTAGGCCTGCTTTACACGCGTATCCTTTCTGCCGAACCCCTACTGCAGATCACTCCCACAGCGGTCAGTTTCGGCACGTTGTACCTGCCCGGAACCGTTCAGCGGCAGCTCACCCTTAGGAATGCAGGCAATGCGCAACTGGTGATCTCAGGCGTCCTCTTACCGGCGGCCCATGTCACCCTCCCCGGCACCTCCTTTCCTATGGTGCTGAGTGCGGGCAGCTCCCGGGTGGTCAATGTCCTTTATGCCCCATCGGCGGCGGATCAGCTCACCGGGAACCTCACCTTCCAGACGAACAATCCTATCACACCGGAACTCGTCCTCCCTGTCACTGGCCAGGCTGGCGCACCTCCTGCTCTCTCAGTCAATCCGGACTCCGTAACGGTGAGTGTGGAGGCGGGGCAGTCGTTCAGCACCGCTATCGCGCTAACCAATGAAGGCGGCATGCCACTCACCTGGACGGCCAGCCTCTCGCCTCCCTCTGCCGCCTCCTGGCTCTCTCTCGGCCAGCTTTCTGGCAGCACCCAGGCGGCGGGTGTTTCTTACCTCGGGCTCGGCCTCTCCGCCACCGGTCCTGCTCCGGTGACGCGCACGGCCACGGTCACCCTCACTAGCAATGCCGTGAGCAATGGCACCGTGATCGTTCCTGTCACGCTTCAGGTTATTCCTGGCGAGCTCAGTGTTTCGGCCACGGCCATTGACACAGTCACTTTGAAAGGTGTCACCATGCCTTCCTCCTCCTTTGGCCTGTCTGTCCGTGCGGATGAAAGCCCCTCCTGGACGGTCTCTTCGGATGTCTCCTGGATCCAGCCTTCACGCCTCACCGGGGAAGGGGATGCGGAGGTCTCTCTGAACTACTCGGCCACGCTTGCAGAGGGCACCCATTCCGGACGGGTCACCGTCGCCACGGAGAATGTCTCGCATGTCATCCAGGTCACACGAAAGGTTCTGAAACCCCAGTTCTCCCTTTTGCAGACAGACCGCCGCCATGGCCGCCTTTTGGGCCTCGTCCGTGGTGTCTCTGGGGCCCCTTCCATCCTGGCGGCCGTTGATCCTTCCTCCCTCGCCCTCCAGCAGGTGCTGGCGCTTCCCACTGATGTCACCGGCATGGATCTCACCACCGATGAGCGCACGCTCTATGCGGTCAGTCTGGCGGGGCGTTCACTCACCCGGGTGAACCTGGAGGACTTCACCCTCGTCGCCACCAAGGAATTGCCTGCCGTGGTCAATGTCGGCTCCTATTTCCAGGTCCAGGCAGGCCGTGAAGGCACCGTTTACTACACAGATGCCAGCACCAATCCTGCCCTTCACGTCTATGACTTCACGCGTGGCGTGGTGGTCTCCACTTTCCGCCTTCCCGGTCTGGTGGGCATCGGCGGTTTGGTTCTGGCCCCGGATGAACGCACCCTCTACGTCCGTTCTCAGACCGGCTGGGGCATGACTGGCGCCGCCCTGCTCGCGCGTGTGGATTGCAGCAGCGACTCGCTGTCGCAAACAGCCGCCTCCAGCGCCACCCTGGCCCAGGACAGTTCTCTCCATCCGGTGCTGCTCGGGGCCAATCTCGATTCCGTGATCACCCAGGGGCATTTCTTCACTCCCACCGCCCTGGCTGGCGGGCCTCAGGGCAGGCTCACCCCAGACAGCATCTACAATGCCTCGGCTTATCTCGATGTCTGGGTCACCGCCTCTCAGATTCTCCGTGCCGAAGACGGGGCTGTGGTGCAAAACCTCCCCGTCAGCACTCGTGTCACCGCCTTTGCTCCAGATCAGTCTCGGCTCATCTATCAGCACCCCGATACGGCGGAGTTGGGCGCGGTGGATACATCCTACTTGCCTCCGGTTGCCGTTCTCCCCGTCGTGGAGTCTGGGGTGGCCCAAAACGTCACGCTTTCAGCCCTCGCCTGGACCGGAGATCCTTCGCTGGCCGCCTACGACATCTACCTTTCCTCCGACGAATCTGCCGTCGCTTCCGCAGTCATCACCACCCCGGGCATTTTCCAGGCTTCCACCAGTGTCACTTCCCATTCCCTTGCGCCCGGTCAGCTCCAGCAGGGGCAGCGCTATTACTGGCGCATTGATCTGCGGGCTGCAGACGGCACCGTCACCAAGGGGCCTGTATGGAGTTTTAAAATGGCCCAGGCCGGGGCCACGCCTGAACACATATCTGGTTATGCCATGCCTGGGGATACGGCGGTACAGGCCGTGCCCTTGTCCATCGTTTGCGCTCCCGGCATTTCCTGGTCTCTCAGCAGTGATGCCGCCTGGGCTAGTCCCGATCAGACTGCGGGCACTGGCAGTGCCACCGTCATGGTCGCGCTGGATCCTGCTACTCGCCCTGCGGGTGCTTCCACCGCCTCCCTCACGCTCACTTCGGGGCTGGATATGATTCAAATCCCCGTCCGTTTCGAAGTGCCAGGTGCCTGGAATGTGGTGAAGATGCTGGCCGATCCTGCTCTCCCCGTCGCCTATGCTTTGCATCGGGAACCCATGGCCCCTTATTCTTCCTGGCTCCTCTGGCTGGATCCTGAAACTGCCACCGTTCAGCACGGCGTGTTTGTGGGCCATTCCGCCTTGGATTTCATCGCTCACACTGCGGATGACCGTCTGCTGGTGCTGGTGGATGACGGTCGCCGTGTGCAGACCGTGCAGCGCCAGGGAGCCCGCGCATTGCAGTCAGCTTACGCACTCTCTCCGCCCCAGGTGGCGCTTCATACCACCAGCCCTGGCCGCATGGTGACCCTCAGTGCCGCCAATGCCCTCCAGCTTCGCCAGTCGGCAGATGGACTCGCCATCGGCTCTCCTGCGCAAGTCCTCGGCAGCCGCAGCCTGACGGTGGCCACCGCCGATGGCAGCGGCATCTATGCTGCCGTGACTCAGAGTCCCACCACTCAGGGCTTGGTCCGTTACGGGATCACATCGGTCGGCGTCAGTTTTGTCACCGCCAACTACTTCCCCGGCAGCCTCGATGGGCCGCTGCTTCTTCCATCGAATGGTACCCCCCTGATCTATGCCGGCCAGACGTTCCTTCCCACGAACCTCAATCCTCTTGGCTCCCTGGGGCAGAAGGTGCAGGCCGTCTCGCCCAACGGCACCCGCATCGTTTCCGATTCCACCATCTTCATCCTGGCCCTCCCCCCTGTGCCTCTGGCCCCTTTGCCCATCACCACCTCGATGTTGTGCATCACCGCCGATGGCCAAAAGCTCCTGCTCTTTTCCCCCGCTACGCACACCTTCCAGTCAGTGACCATGCCTTGAGCAGACGAAACCCGAGGCATTCCTCTCCAGACTCCCGCAGCACAAAAAGCACTCCAGAGCTTTAGCTCGGCAGAACCCCCGCCTCGGAGTCGGCACCTCATTTCATCACGACTTGAAAAAGGTGGCTTGGTCTCGGCAAGCGAAGTTCAAAAGACGTCCTCCCTCGCCCCGCTTGCGGGGAGCAGGGCTGGGGTGAGGGGCGGTCGCAGCCCCAAAAAAGTACCCCAGAGCTTTAGCTCGGCAGACCTCCGCTTCAGAACCGATTCCGCATTTCATCAAGACTTGAAAAAGCTGTCCAGATCTATCCCCCTCCGCCCCCCTCGCCCCATTCCCCAAAGTCGCCTCCCCGAGGCTTGCACTGGCTGTCCGAATATTGGATATTAGTCACCTGACCCAGTCTCATCTTCTCCTCAATGACGGCCCCCATGCTGCCGCCCGGAGGCTTTGCCATCATCGTTTTGTTTGCTCGCCAGCTTCACCATTCACCCTTGTCTCCGATGTGCCACTCCCCCTGCTCCCCTCTCATCATGGGGAGTGGATGGGGACAGATGGGGATTCATGGGGAATCCGATCCCCATCGCAGAACGTTGATCCTTAATTCATTGTGACGATTCATCCCCAAATGGGGATTTTTTTCATCTCTCCCCATTCCTCCTCATTCTTTCCACCCCATGCGTTTTCTGACTCTGTTCGCCGCTGCCATCACCCTCTCTGCCTCGGCGGCAGAGGTCACCTTGCATCGCTGGTCGGGAGACCTCAATGTGCCGGATCCCGTTGCCTGCACGGTGGATGAAAAAGGCCGCGTTTATGTGGCTTCCACCACGCGTCGCAAGGTCGGGGATTTGGACATTCGCGAGCACACGCAGTGGATCCCGGATGACGTCAGCTTCACCAGCGTGGAAGAGAAGCGCGAGTTTTATCATCGCGAGCTTGCCCCTGGTAAAATGCGCCGTCCACGCGGCAGCCTGAAGGATCATAATAAGGATGGCTCCATTGACTGGAAAGACCTCACCGTCCACAGCGAGCGCATCTACCAGCTTCGCGACACGGATGGCGATGGCACCGCGGACAAGATGACCGTGTTTGCCGAAGGCTTTAACACGGAAGTCACAGGCATTGCCGCAGGTGTGCTCTATCACGATGGCTGGGTGTATGCCACCATCGCCCCGGACCTGTGGCGGCTGAAGGACACGGATGACGATGGTGTGGCGGATGTCCGCGAAGTCATCGCACATGGTTTTGGCATGCACATCGCCTACGCGGGCCACGACATGCACGGGCCGCGCCTCGGCCCGGACGGTCGCATCTACTGGAGCATTGGCGACAAGGGTGTGAATGTCACCGACAAGGCGGGCAAAAAATGGTACTATCCCCATGAAGGTGCCGTGATGCGGGTGGAGCCCGATGGCACAGGCTTTGAAGTCTTCGCCCACGGTTTGCGCAATGTGCAAGAAGTCGCCTTTGATGACTTCGGCAACATGTTCGGTGCGGACAATGATGCCGACATGCCGGGGGAAAGTGAGCGCTTTGTTTACATCACCGAGCGCAGCGACACCGGCTGGCGCTGCAACCATCAATACATGAAGGCGGAAAGCCGCTGGATGCGTGAAAACATGTGGAAAGCCGGGGCCGAGCAACCTCTCTACATCACCCCGCCTTTGGCCAATTATTCGAATGGTCCTGCGGGTTTCCTGCATGAGCCCGGCACCGCCCTCGGTCAGCGTCTGCGCGGCTACTTCATCGTCAATCAGTTCCCCTCGGGAAAAATGGAGGCCTTCACGGTGAAGCCCGTGGGCGCGACTTTTGAAATGAGCCGCGCTCGCCTGATCAACAGCGGCATCATGGGCATCGGCATGAGCTGGGGCCCGGATGGCCGTTTTTACATGGCCGACTGGGTGGGCGGTTATCCCCTGGATGAAAAGGGGGCCGTCTGGGCCGTGGATGAAGAGAAGGGGAGTGACGCTCCTGCACGTAAAGAAACTCGCGAGCTCCTCACAACGGGTTTTGCCGAAAAGAGCCTGAATGATTTGCAAATCTTGTTAGGTCATGCCGACCAGCGCGTGCGTGTGGCGGTTCAGCTGGAGCTGGCCAAACGTGCCGAGTGGAAGACGCTGGCCAAGGTGGCGGGAGACACCAAGGCCCCACTGCTGGCGCGCATTCATGCCATCTGGGGTTACGGCATTGGCTTCCGCCGGGGGCAGGTGGATGATTCTCCGCTGCACGCCATGCTGGTGACGGAGACCGACCCCGAAGTCCAGGCCCAGACCGCCAAGGTTCTCAGCGATGGCAAGCCGGGCGAGCCCAGCGAAGAGCTGCTCATTGACCTCCTGGCTTCGGAATCTCCTCGCGTGCGTTTCCATGCCGCCATTGCCCTGGGCAAACTGGAAGTGCAGGATGAAAGCGCCGCCCAGACCCTGCGTCACATGGCGGAAAAAGACGGGGCCGATGCCTGGCTGCGTCACGCCGTGGTCACTGGCCTCGCAGGCTGTGTGAAGGCGGAAACCCTCGCTTCCTGGGCCTCCGCAGATTCCAAAAACCTTCGCGTCGCCGCCACCCTGGCCCTCAGTCGCCAGCACTCGCCGCTGGTCGCAGGCTTCCTGGAAGATGCGGACGTGGCCATTGTCAATGAAGCCGCCCGCGCCATCCATGACGACGTCGGTGTGCCTGAGGCCCTGCCTCAGCTCGCCGGGATGCTGGATGAAACCCACGAACTGTCCGAGCCCACCCTGCGCCGCGCCATCAATGCCAACCTCCGCCTTGGCAATGCCGAAAACGCTGCCCGTCTAACCAAATATGCGTTGGCCGATAAGCCGCTGTCTCTGGAGGCTTTCCAGTCCCTCTTGTACTTTACCGAACCTCCTCGCCTGGATCGCGTGGATGGCGTCCACCGCCTCTATCCTGCACGCGATGCCGAGGCCGTGGCGGATGTCCTCCAGCCCAACGTTCAGGCCATGCTCACACTCGCCAATCCGGCGCTGAAAGCCGCCGGGATCGAATTGATGGTGAAGCTCCAGCTAGGCGTTGCTGCTCCCGCCTTGCAGCAGATCATTGGCGATACCACGGCCAAGCCGGAACTCCGTGTCGGTGCTCTGAAGCTCATGGCCGCGCAGCATTCCGCCGCCCCCGCTTTTGCCGAGACCCTCAGGCAGGCCGCCGACAAAGCCGCCCCGGCGGAGCTTCGCATGGAATCTCTTGCCCAGACCTTTGAGCATCAAAAGGACCGCGCCCTGGCCGAGGCCTCCCGCGTTTTGGAGCAGGGCGTCGTCGCGGAAAAGCAGGCGGTCATGAAGCTGCTCGCCAGCACCCAGACCAAGCCCGCCTCCGATCTCCTGGATGGCTGGATGCAACGACTCGCCGCAGGCAAGGTCGAGGCCGGGCTGAAGCTCGATGTCCTCGAGGCCGCCCAAGCCCATCCGGAGCTGGCCGAGCGCGTCACCACCTATCAGCAGGCCCGCACCAGCGCCCCGCGTGACGACCTCGTCGAAGGCGGCAGCAGCGCCAATGGCAAAGACCTCGTCACCAACCACCTCGGGGCCAACTGCCTCGCCTGCCACACGGTCGAAGAAAAAGAAGGCAGCCAGGTCGGCCCCATTCTCAAAACCATAGGCAGCCAGCGCAGCAAGGCCGAACTGCTCGAGTCCCTCGTTAACCCCATCGCCAAGATCGCCCCTGGTTACGGCCTCGTCTCCGTCACCCTCAAGGACGGCAGCAATCTCGCCGGTGCCCTGGCTAAGGAGGACAAGGCCAGCATCACCATCCGTCTCGCCGACGGCACCGAGAAAAAGCTCCCCCGTCCCCAGATCGCCATGCAGACCCCGCCCGTCTCCATGATGCCCCCCATGCTCGGCATCCTCACACCCCGCGAAGTCCGCGACGTCGTCGCCTACCTCAGCGGCCTGAAGTCAAAGAAAGCTGGCAGCAGTGCTCCGAAGAAGGATGTGCATTAAAAGAATATTTTCAGACTCTTGATCCGAATGGCCTCTTCATCGCCTGACTTTCAGAAGCGCCGCTGGCTAGGTTCATTGCTGAGCCTAATTATTCCAGGTTTTGGTCTCATGCGCGCAGGCATGCCGGGGAGAGGTGCTTGTTGGTTACTGAGCCTGCATCTTTGGGCTTTCATCGGAGCACTCAGCCTCGTATTGCGCTGGATCCCTCTTTGGGTGCCATTAGGCTTTTTAGCTGCTGCGATCATTGCGCAAATATGGGTCTTGTATGACAGCTTCAGGCCAGGGCGAATGACCATGACGTTGTGGCTTTTGTTTATAGGTCTTCTTGCCGCGACTTTTCTCTTGCCTACACCTGCCTCATGGGTGGCCATATCGATGGTGGCCCCTATTGTGACCATGGAGCCGACGCTGCATGGATCCACAATAGATTCGACAGCAGACCATGTGATCGTTGATCGATTAAGTTACCGATTTGATTCTCCAAAAAGAGGTGATTTGATCGTCTATAAAAACTCGAAAATTGGAAGTCTGCATCTGACCGAAGAAAAGAAAGATGTGCTATACGTTCAGAGACTGGTTGGCTTGCCAGGAGAAAGGCTTCGCATTGCTGGAGGGAAAATCTTTGCTGATGGCAGGCTCCTGGGAGAAAAAGACGGAATTCCACCGATCACTTACACAGAGCTATCTGGAGTGACGTCCTCAGCTCGACGGGAAGGTGATAGTTTTGTGCTGGGGCCTGAAGAGTACTTCGTTCTGGGCGATAATTCACCGCAAAGCTATGACAGCCGTTTTTGGGGGTGTGTGCCGGCTTCTGATGTTTACGGGAAGCTGACTCTTATCTATTACCCCTTGAGTAGAGCGAGGCGGCTGTGAGCAGGAGGTTCATGCACTGTTGCTTTTGACCAAAGGACTGACCCGCCTAACATGAAGTGTCGAAATATAGGTCTGGCTTACTCTTTCCCTAACTTACTTTGTCACCATCTCGTCCAGGTTCAGCAGGAGGTTGGTCACCAGGGTCCAGGCGGCGAGTTCGGAGATGTTGAGGCTGGGGTCGGGTTTGGATTCGCCATAGGTGATGGCCTGTTGGGCTTCCTCAGGACGATCTTTGTAGGCGGTGAGGTGCTGGTCGAGGGCGCGGCGGATGATCTCGGCTTCCTGGGCGGTGGGGTAGCGGCCTGTGCTGCTGCGGAAGGCGGTGGTGAGGCGCGTATCTGTGCTAGTTCCTTTTTGAAGCAACAGTTGTTGGGCGAAATTTCGCGCCGCCTCGAAGTACTGCACGTCGTTCATGAGGTTCAGCGCCTGCAGCGGGGTGTTGCTGCGCTCGCGACGGAGGCAGTAAGACTCGCGGTTGGGCGCGTCGAAGTTGGTCATGGCCGGGGGCGGGGCGGTGCGCTTCCAGAAGGTGTAAAGGCTGCGGCGGTAAAGGGATTCGCCATTGTCCTGGACGTAGTTGCGTGTGTTGCTGCCGCCGAAGCCGACAGGCTCCCAGATGTTTTCCGGCTGGTACGGGCGCACGCCTTTCCCGCCGATCTTCGGGCTCAGCAGGCCGCTGACAAAGAGGGCGCTGTCGCGCACGACTTCGGCATCGGCCCGGAAGCGAGGCCCCCGCGCCAGGAGGCGATTTTCAGGATCTTTGGCCAAGCTCTCCGGCGTGAAGGCCGCACTCTGGCGGTAGGTGTGGGAGGTGACGATCTGGGTGACAAAGGCCTTCATGTCCCAGCCGTTTTCACGGAAGGTGACGGACAGCCAGTCGAGCAGTTCCGGATGGCTGGGCGGCTCGCCCTGCGAACCGAAATCGTTGGTGGTCTTGACGAGGCCGGTGCCAAAGAACTGCTGCCAGAGACGGTTCACGGTGACACGGGCGGTCAGGGGATGATCCGGCGAAACGAGCCAGTTGGCCAGATCCATTCGCGTAGGCTGGCCTGCATTCGGTAGGGGCGGAAAGACGGCAGGGGTGCCACGGCCTACCTTTTCTCCGGGCTGGTCATACTGGCCGCGGTTCATGATGAAACTTTCCCTTGGCTGGGGGAGATCGGCCATGATGAAGGTGGCGGGGATGAGGTCCTCCAGCGCTTTGCGTTTGGACTCGAGCGCGAGCTTCTGACCACGCACGCCATTGACGATGTCGCGGGCGCCCTGGTACTCGTTTTCAAACCACCAGTCCTTGACCTGCTTGGTCTCAGCTTCAGTCCATTCGGCGGCCTTTTTGCCCCGGACGAGGGTTTGCAAATCCTGGGGCAGGGCCGCGACGCGGGTACCCTGGTTCTTGGTGAGCCAGACTTTCCAGGACCACTGCGGATCCTTGGCCGGATCCACCCGGGAGCTCATGCTGAGACGGTCCCAGGAGACCGTGCCGCCAAATTGGGTGAAGGCGTAGCCAGTGACTTTCATGCCGGGCTTGAGGCCGATCTTATCAATGGGAATGTCCAGCTTCACCCACTCGCCCGTTTTCGGCAGGGCACCCATTTTTACGCGTTCAGGGGTGCGCACCTGGCCAAAGGGAATGGCCCCTTCCTCACCCCAAAAGGCGCGGTGATTCCACCCACCGACATGGAACTGGATCATGATGGAAGTGGGCGGATTGGCGGGATCCAGAAAGCACTGGGCGGTGATGCGGCCGTTTGCCGGGACCTCAAAGGTGGCACCGCCGCTGAAGAAGTCCTGCGCCACGGCGGTGGCTGTGCGGCGGAGGGCGGTCTCGCCACTGAAGACAGGGCCGTCTTTTTTGCTCACGAAAGTGGCGGCTCCTTCACTGGACTGGACCTTGACCCCGGTGGGGAAGGCATCTTCAAACCACACGACTTCGCTGCTCTGCACGGGTGGGGGCGGTGTCAGCGTGCTGGGATCCACGTAATCGATCTTGGCGATGGCGGCCTTGATGTCTCCCTGCTTGGCGGCGATCTGCTGCTCCAGGCTGGCCAGTTCCTGTTTCTGGTCGGGCGTGGAGAGCCTCAGGATGGGCGGGGTGAGGAGAATGTTGCCATCCATAGCTGGATCTGCCGCGCTGTTGAAGAAGGCGTAAAGGGAGTAGAACTCCTTTTGGCTGATGGGATCGAATTTGTGATCATGGCAGACCGCGCAGCCGGCGGTGAGGCCCATCCACACGGCCACAGTGGTGTCAGTGCGGTCCACGGCGTAACGAAACACAAACTCCTCCGCGATGGAGCCACCCTCACTGGTGGTGACGTTGCATCGGTTGAACCCGGAAGCGATCTGCTGATCCACCGTGGCATTGGGCAGCAGGTCCCCGGCGAGCTGCCAGCGGGTGAATTCATCAAAGGGCAGGTTGTCATTGAAGGCGCGGATCACCCAATCCCGGTAGGGCCACATGCTGCGTTCATTGTCCAAGTGCAGGCCGTGGGTATCGGCATAGCGGGCGGCATCCAGCCAGTAGCGGCCCATGTGCTCGCCATAACGTTCGGACTTCAGCAGGCGGGAGACGACTTTCTCATAGGCATCCGGGCTGCTGTCGGCCAAGTAGGCATCCACCTCAGCAATCGTCGGCGGTAGTCCCGTGAGGTCCAGCGTCACCCGGCGGATGAGAGTTTCCTTGCTGGCCTCAGTGGCGGGTCTAAGCCCTTCCTGGCGCAAGCGGTCCTGGATGAAGGCATCAATCGGATTGCGAACCAGCCCGCCAGAGATCTTTGGCACGGCGGCCTTGATCGGTTTTTCAAAGGCCCAGTGGTTCTTGTATTTTGCGCCTTCCTTGATCCAGCGCTGGAGGATCTCGGCCTGCTGGGGCGTGATCTTTTTATGCGACTCCGGCGGCGGCATCACTTCGTCTTCATCGGTGCTGAGAATGCGCTCAATGATGCTGCTGGCGGAGGGATCGCCTGGCTTGATGGGTTGGATACCGTCAATGAGGGCATAGGCCCCTTCAGGGGTGTCCAGGCGCAGGTCGGCCTTGCGTTTTTTGGCATCGAACCCATGGCAGGCAAAGCAGTTGTCGCTGAGGATGGGGCGGATATCCCGGTTGAAATCCAGCGGGGCCGCGGCACTGGCGGGCAGAGCCGCGAGTGCTGAGAAGGTGGCAAGAAGGGAACGCATCTCCACTGAAACGAAAATGCCGGGACTGCCTTATCATGTGCGGGTGCGATTGGCGGCTTGTTGCAAACCCCAGGGCAGGATTGTTCGGGAGAGTCAAAGCCCCTGGAGCTCCCCCCCACGAAAGAGTGGTGCGGCGTGGGTTGCATTTGAGGGCGGGCGCGGTCCATTGCAGTACATGAAATCCGGGTGGCAGATCCTGTGCATCGTTTGGGGGCTGGCGCTCGGGGGCCAGGCTCAGGAGGTGCTGACGCGGGCTGCCCAGGTGCGGGCGCTGCCGCCAGATCGGGCGCTGCAAAGTGTGCCGGTGGATCTGCAGGCTGTGGTGGGCTTTATCGAGGCACCGGGGGGAGGCACCGTCTTCATCCAGGATGAAACGGGCGGCACCTTTTTCCGGGCCCCTGATCGTACCCAGCCGATGAAGCCGGGGGATCGGGTGCATGTGAAGGGCACCAGCATGCCGGGGCTCTATCTCACGGGCATCATCGCGCAATCATATGAGGTGCTTGGCTCGGGCAATCCTCCGGTGCCTGCTCCTGCCGGGTATGAGGATCTGGCCACGGGACGGTATCATTACCAGATGGTGCAGGTGGAGGGGATCGGGCGGCGATTGTCCGTGCCGGAGGAAAACCATTCGGTGTTGCACTTGGCGTTAGGCAGCCGGGTGGTCGAGGTGCGGGTGGATGCGCCTTTGTCGGATGGCATGGAAGACTGGGTGGATGCCCGTTTGCAAATCACCGCACTGGCGGCGGGTGGAATCAATGACCGTCGGCAACTGGTGTTTCCTTACCTGCGGGTGAGTGATTGGAGCGAGGTCAAAATTCTGAAGCCTGCGCCTGCGGTGGCCGATCTGGAGGCCCTGCCTGCGGCCCGCCTGCTGCGCTTTGATCCAGGTCGCATCCCTGAATTTGGCCACCGTGTGCGCACGATGGGCAAGGTGCTGGCCGCTTTCCCTGATGGGCAGGTTTTTATCCGGGATCTGAAGGCGGAGGTCCAGGTGCCTTCTTCACCACCCATTAAGCCTCTGGCTGTGCCCAATGAGAACTCGCGCCCTGCAGCCATGGCGGTGCGACTGGCCAGCCCGCAACTTTTAAAGCCGGGCCAGTTGGTGGATGTGGCGGGCTTTCCCAACATGGACGGTTTCAGTGCCAGCTTGGTGGATGCGGTGCTGGTCAAGGATGCGACGCCGGTGGTGCATGGGATGGAGGCTGTGCAGGTGACGTTGAAAGAAATCGCCAGTGGTACCTTGGACGCAGATTTGGTTAGGCTGGAGGTGGAGCTGGTGGATGCCTACCGTACGGGTGAAGGCTGGGAACTGAGGCTGCTCTCAGGTGCTTTGCCCATGCGCGCCCTGCTGCCGGAGGCCGAGGACATCCAGGATCTGCGGCCCGGCTCCCTGTTGCAACTCACGGGCATCTGCCGCATCGAGTCCTCCACCGATCAAGGGTTCCGCTCCCGGCCCGAACGGGCCATGCTGATGCTGCGTGGGGCGGAAGATCTGGTGGTGCTGAGCGCGCCGTCCTGGTGGACGGTGCGGCGGCTGGTCGGCCTGGTCGGGCTGCTGCTGGCGTTGGTTGCGGGTGGTTTGCTCTGGATCACCCTGCTGCGGCGGCAGGTGGCCAAGCAGGGGGAGGCCCTACGCCGCCGCATCGCCCATGAGGCCGCGCTGGAGGAGCGCCAACGCATCGCGCGGGAGTTTCATGACACGCTGGAGCAGGAACTCGCCGGGCTGTCCCTGCGGCTGGATGCGGCGGTTACCCGGCCTTTGGAAGAGAAGGCCAGGCGGCTCATGGAAACCTCCCGCCATCTGGTTTCCCGCATTCAAACCGAGGCCCGCAATTTGGTGGCGGACCTGCGTGCCGACCCCGAAAGTGTGACGGACCTTTCTGCCGCTTTGCAAGAGCTGGCGGATCGTACCCTGAGCGATCTGCTGCAGGTGACTGTGCAGGTGGAGCCGCCCTTGCCAGCCTTGCCCGTGCACGTGGCGCATCATTTGCGCATGATCGCACAGGAGGCGGTGACCAATGTGCTGAAACATGCACACGCCACTTCCATCGCACTGGGTCTGAGAATGCAGGAGGGGCAGCTTTGCCTGACGGTGTCTGATGACGGCCAGGGGCTGGATCAAACCTCCACCCAGGGTCAGGCCGGGCACTTTGGCTGCATGGGCATTCGCGAACGCTGCCTGCGCATCGGCGCGCAGGTGGAATGGCTGAACATCTTGCCGCACGGCACGCAGGTGCGTGTGACCTTGCCACTTACTTCTGACTGATCATGGCTGAATCTCCCATCACCCTTTTGCTTGTGGATGACCACTTTGTGGTGCGCAGCGGCCTTGCAGCGTCACTGGAGCTTGAAGACGATCTGCGGGTGGCTGGAGAGGTGGACCGTGGGGAGCTGGCCCTGACTGCTTTTGATCGGTACAAGCCCCAGGTCGTCCTCATGGACCTGCAGTTGCCGGGCATCTCCGGCATCGAAGCCACCGCGCAGCTGATCACCGGCCATCCGGAAGCCCGGGTGCTGATGTTTTCCACTTTTGCCCGTGATGAGGAGGTGCAGGCCGCGATGCGTGCCGGCGCTTTGGGCTACCTTCAAAAGTCATCCTCCCGCGAGGATTTGCTGAAGGCCATTCGCACCGTGGCCAAAGGTGAAAAATGGCTGCCGGCTGATCTGGAGGCCCGCTTGAGAGAACGTACGGCCGAACCGGAGATCACACCGCGAGAGCGTGAGATCCTGACGCTGGTCACGCAAGGAAATGCGAACAAGGAAATCGCTGCGACGCTGGGCATCGGTGAAGACACGGTGAAGCAGCACGTCAGCCGCATCCTCGTGAAACTGAAGGTCAATGACCGCGCCCAGGCCACGGCTGAGGCGATCCGACGTGGTCTGGTGAGGGTGTGAGGAGTCCTTTCGTATCTTCGGGAATTCAGGCTATGATGTCTGATCTCGCATAAAAGTTGTCAGAGGAAGACGCGGGCAGGCAGTCGTTAGATAGGGTGAAATTCAATCACTCCTTCCAACCATGAAGTTTGTTTCTCTCCTTGCTTTGTTTTTGCCCTGGGCGGCTCTGGCCCAGAGCCCGGTCTCTGGGCCTGTGCATGTACTTTACCTCGATAACTCGGGTGCCGAACGTTCCAAGCTGGGTGCGTTGCATGAGGCCATGAAAGAACTGGGCCGCGATGCCATCTGGTTTGACTACGCCACCGAGGCTTCCTCTGCGCCTAACTATGATTGCGTTTTAAAATCTGAAGAGGCAGGCAAACCAGAAGCCGTTCGCGCGCAGGTGCTTGCCTCCTTGTCGAAAGAAAGACGCCAGAGCTACGAGGCCTTTCTGGCCCAGCGCGAGCCAGAGAAGCGCGAGGCTCACCCCATGGTGGCCAACTATGAAAAGCGCCCGCAGCCGCTCACCTTCCAGCATCCTTTCGATGTCAAAGGTAGCATGGAACGCACGCAGGTGCCAGCGGACCTGGAACTGAAACTCTTCGCGGCCGAGCCTGACATCCGCAAGCCCATTGCCTTTGCCTGGGATGAACGGGGCCGCTGCTGGGTCTGTGAAACGAGCGACTACCCCCATGGCCTCGTCGAGGACGGGAAGGGGAATGACTCGATCAAGATCTGTGAAGACACCGATGGCGATGGCCGGGCCGACAAGTTCACGGTCTTTGCCGACAAGCTGAACATTCCTACGGCCCTGGTGTTTGCCAATGGCGGGGTGATCGTCAGCCAGCCGCCGCGCTTCATGTTTCTCAAAGACACCGATGGTGATGACAAGGCGGACATCCGCCAGGACATCATCACGGGTTATGGCATCCGCGACACTCATGCCCAGGCCAGCAATCTCCACTACGGTCTGGACAACTGGATCTACGGCTGTGTGGGCTACAGCGGCTTTGAGGGCCAAGTCGGAGGCAAAGACCTCAAGTTCACCATGGGCACCTACCGCTTCAAGCCGGATGGGAGCGCCCTGGAGTTCTTGCATCAGTTCACCAACAATGCCTGGGCGCATAGCGCCAATGCAGCGGGGGATCAGTTCGGCGGCACCGCTAACGGCGCACCGATTTTCTACGGCGGTTTGCCACAGTCCATCATGCCCAGCGGCCTGCGGGCGATGACGGCCAAGAAGATCAATGAAGTGGACACGGTGCATACGATCACGCCGAACTATCGTCAGGTGGATGTCTTCAATGGTTATACCGCCGCCGCAGGCAGCGCCTTTATCGAGAGCAAGTCCCTGCCGACGCGCCTGCAAGGGATGGCCATGGTTTGCGAACCGACGATGAAAGTGATCACGCTGATGGACGTGCAGCCGCAGGGTGCAGGCTACACGGCCAAGGACAGCTACAATCTTGTGGCAAGCACGGACGAGTGGATGTCCCCCGTCTTTGCCGAGGTCGGCCCTGATGGGGCGGTGTGGTTTGCCGATTTCCAAAACTTCATCATCCAGCACAATCCCACACCGAGTGTGGAGCGTGGCGGTTTCAAAGGTGAAACGGGTGTAGGCGGTGCCCATAAAAACGATCTGCGCGATCATGAACGCGGACGTATTTACCGCGTGGTGGCCAAGGGGGCTTCCTCCAAGATCGCCCCACCTTCGTTGGATGGCGACACTCAATGGTCACGGCTGACAGCCCAACGCCTGGACGTGGAAAAAGGAAGGCTTCCGGAAAACGCCGCCACACTGATGAAACAAGGGGGCCCAGGGGCTGCGCATGCCCTCTGGACGCTGCAAGGTCTGGGCAAGCTGGATGAGGCCACTCACAAGGCGGCGTTGCTCTCCAAGGATCCCGTCCTGCGTCGCAATGCCGTCCGTGCTCTGGGAACGGACGCGAAAGCGGCTGCGCTGCTGTTTGGCTCCGGCAGCATCTCGGATTCTGATTTGCACACGCGCCTGGCGTCCTTGGTGAAACTGGCGGAGCTGCCAACCACCGAGGAGATCAAGACCCTTGTCTCACGCCTCAGCAGCGATCCCATCGTACAGGGGGATGAATGGCTGGTGGAGGCCGCCCGCGTGCTGTCGAAGAAGCACGGAGCCAGCGCCTTCAAGGAAGGCCCCAACCTGCTGACCAATGCCGGCCTGGAAAACATCGGAGCCGATGGGCTGCCTGTAGGCTGGAAACGGCGCGACTATGGGGCGAAGCCGGGCACTGCCCAGGCTGAGTGGAAGTCCGTGAGTGGTGATGGCAAAAATCACGCGGGTGAAAAGGCCGTTCGTTGCATTACCCGCAATGATGGCGACACCAGTCTCTATCAGGAAGTGCCGCTGAAGCGTAACACCACCTATCGCCTCAGTGGCTGGGTGAAGACGCACGCACTGAACGGCAAGATCAGCTTCAATGACCACATTGGCCGTCACGAAACGGTGAAGAACACCGCGCGTGTCAGCGACTGGAACGAAGTGGACGTCGTCTTTACCAACAAGGACAAGGACAAAGCCAGCATCAACATCCTCCACGTGGGCAAGGGCGACGGGTACTTTGATGAAGTGAAGCTCTGTGAGCTGACTCCCTTGAATGATGAAAAGCAAACTTTGTTAGGTGATGCCAAACGCGGCGAAGACATTTTCTGGAAACATCCCGTGGCCGCCTGCATGACCTGCCACATGCTGGGCGGGAAGGGGAGTCCTGTGGGGCCCGCCCTGGACGGCATCGCCAGCCGCAAGGACGAGGCCTACATCCTGGAATCCCTGGTGAACCCCAATGCCCGGCTGGCCGAAGGCTACACCGCCACGCCCATCAGCCCGATGCCGCCGATGAATCTCATTCTGAAACCTCAGGAGTTCGAAGACGTGAAAGCCTTCATTCTCAGCCTGCGGGCCGAATAAGACTCAGCGTTCAAGAAATGGCCAGCCCCCAAAGGGCTGGCCATTTTGGTGCGATCGCAGAACAAGTCAAAAGGAGCTCTCAGGGACCCGCGGAAGAAATGGATCTGCTTTAACGGCGATGGTGTGAGTTTTCAGGGCTTGATCAGGTTGACGCACTCGCGGGAGAACGCTTGAGTTGAATGGGCCTAACAAAATGCGTGTTATCATGTGGCCAGATGCCAGTTCATTGAACAGGAGTTCGGCAAGAAAGGAGGGCAGGTGTTTCCATCATCCGTGTGCGCGGGCAGTATTGTGAGTCAGGGCCCGCATTCTCATGCCCGCTTTTGAGGCATGGCCCGATCCCGTCAAAGCCCCTGGGCCTGTGTCAGGAGGCACACATCAAAAAGCCGCACCCGGATTGGAGTGCGGCCTGATGAAAAGTGAAGAGTCTAACAGGAAGCGTGTAAAGCTTTCTCCGGCCGCTTAGGGCTTGGCCGCAGCGACGTCGGCAGGCTCCTGCTGGGAGAGGGCCATTTCAGAGCCGGGATCACGGGTGATGGGCCAGTAGGCTTCCATGTTCAGGCGCTCCGGCGGAGTGAGTGCCAGCACTTCGTTGCCTGTCTTGGCAGTCGTCTGGTAGGCCAGGGGAACGACGGTGATGCAGAGGCGGTCTTCATCCATGCGCTGAACGTGCAGGGCGGAGGCGTAGCTGCGCTTTTGCAGGGTGATGACGTCACCGGACACGAAAGGCGCGGCATCTTTCTGCAGGCCGGGCATCACGAGTTCCAGATCCACATCTTCCAGCTCGCTGGAGCGGGCGCGGACAATCCAGCCCTGGGTGAACACATCCGAATCGGAAAGCGGGCGGGCACTGAGGACACGGAAGCTGCCCATGAGATACATCGGCTGCTCGTGCTGGTAGTTCTTCAGGTAGGAACGCTTGAACACGTCATTGCGGACGCTGAGCTGCTCGTGGTTGTAGGGGGTGAACTCGCTAAGGAGATCACGGGCACCAAAGGACTTGCCGGGAGGGGCCGTGTAGATGGTGTAAGGGCGCAGTGGTGTGAGTTTTTTAAACTTCGCCAAGACCTTGTAATTGAAGGGCTTTTCCGGGTGGGAAAAAACCATGATGCTGAAAAACCAGCAGAAAGTGGCAGCTCCCATAAGGAGTGTGATGAGAATGGCCCACCAAAAAATACCGCCGCCTTCCTTTTTTTGTGAAAGGCTGCCTCCGCCATAAGAGCGGTATTCGCTTCCGTCGCTCAGAAATCGAACTTGCATATCAAAATTGAGAAAATTGTTAAAAACTGTAAAAATCAGTCTCCTGAAATTTTACTGGTTCAAATCAAAAAGAAAAGTTTTTTTTGTGAATCGCCTAAAATTTGTTCCTCAGGCGGATTCCTTCGGTTCAAACGATGTTCCACAGCCACAACTGCGTGTGGCATTGGGGTTGATAACACGAAAGCCAGAGTCGTTCAAAGCATCAATGTAATCAATTGTGCTACCATCCAAAAATGCCAAACTGTCATTGTCGACAATGAGGGTGACACCGCCGTCGGTGAAAAGGTGGTCGGTGGGTTCAGGTTGGGCGATGCGCATTGCGTATTGCAAACCGGCGCACCCCCCTTTTTCCACACCGATGCGAAGCCCGCTGCCGGCAGCGGCCTTTTGGACTTCGAGCATCTGAGAGAGTTCCGTGATGGCACTCGGGGTGATCTGAATCATAAAAAGAGAGAAAGAAAAAAATCCGCAAACCTAGATTAGCATTCTGGTGCGTTGATGTGACATGGTGGGTTTACGTGCGTTCGTCCTGCACTATTTGCAGAGTTATGTCAAAAATTCGTATTCTTTCCGATTCACTCGCCAGCCAGGTGGCGGCGGGGGAGGTCGTGGAGCGGCCTGCAGCAGTCATTCGAGAGCTGGTGGAAAACAGCCTGGATGCCGGGGCCCGGCACATCACCGTGGAGGTGCAGCGCGGCGGTACGGCGCTTATCCGCATCACCGATGATGGCTGCGGGATGGACCGTGAGGATGCGATGCTGTGCATGGAGCGGCACGCGACGAGCAAGATCCGGACCAAGGAAGACCTCGCCGCCATCCGCACCTTTGGCTTTCGTGGCGAGGCCCTGCCCAGCATCGCCAGCGTTTCGCGCTTCCGTTTGGCCACACGTGAACGCGATGCCCTCAGCGGCACGGAGATCGAGATCATGGGCGGCAAGCTCAGCGCCGTGAAGGATCATGGCGGCAATCACGGCACCGTCATCGAGGTGCGCTCCTTGTTTTTCAATGTGCCTGCGCGGCGGAAATTTCTGCGTACGGAGGCCACGGAGTACTCGCACATCGAGCAGCAGTTCCGCCTCCATGCCATTGCCAATCCTCAGACGGCATTCACGCTCATCCGGGATGGTGCGGTCACCTTCCATCTTCCGGCCACCACGGACATGATTGACCGCATACGCGGCCTGGCGGGGGATGAACTGGTGACGCGTCTCATCAAGCTGCCCGAGGTGGAGCACCTGGGGGTGAGTGTTTCCGGCTACATCGGCGGGCCAGGGCTCAGCCGCTCGAATCGGCAGCAGCAGATCACCTTTTTGAATGGTCGTCCGATTGAGAGTCCGGCCATCAACTACGGTCTCAAGGAGGGCTTTCACAATGCCCTGATGAAGGGCCAGTATCCGGTGACCTTTCTCTTTCTGGAGATGGAGGCCCAGGCCTTTGACATCAATGTGCACCCGGCCAAGAAGGAAGTGCGTTTTCACGATGGCTTTGCCGTGCGTGAAGCCGTCGCGCGCGCCGTGAAGCGGGCCTTGGAGACGGGCAGCAAGCTGCCCACCGGCCATGTGCCATCGGTACCACGCCTGCCCGTGGCGGAGGCTGCGAGTGTGCAGTCAGAGCTAGTCATTCCGGCGGCTTCCGGGGCACGTGCGGCAGTGTCCCCACGGGCCGCTTCGTTTCTGACGCCGGAGCCTGCCATCGCGAGCCCCCGTCCATCGGCCGACTCTCCTGCATCGTCCGCCGAGGTCACGCAGCTTGCCTCCCGGGAGGCAGCGCCTTCGGTCAAAACATCTCCGGCTGTTGCGCCCCATCCGCAGCCTGAGGATGAAGTGGAAGAAGCCCCGGTGAAAAAGCAGATGCCGCACTTCCGCATCATCGGCGTGCTGCATAAGCTCTACGTGCTGATGGAAAGCATCGAGGGACTTGTCCTCATGGACCAGCATGCGGCGCATGAGCGCGTGAACTTTGAAAAAATGCGCAAGGCCATGGAGCAGGGCGGGGTGCCCTCACAGCGGCTGCTCATGCCGCTGACGCTGCAAACAAGCCCGCGCGATGCCGATGTGCTGACGCGCAATCTGGAGGCCTTGTCCCGGCTGGGCATCGAGGCGGAGCCCTTTGGTCCCAATACCTTCAAGGTCGAGGCGCTGCCCACCTTTTTAAAAACAGACGATCCACTCGCGTGGCTGGATCAAGTGATTGAGGAACTGCAAAGCCTCAGCTCCAAAAGCTCCTCGCTGCGCCTTGGGGAAGACATGATCGCCACCACCGTGTGCCGCCATTCCGTGAAGGCGAATGACCGTCTGGCCTTGCCAGAAATCCAGGCCCTGCTGGAGGATCTCTTTGCCTGCGAAATGCCGTATTGCTGCCCGCATGGCCGCCCCACGCTCATTCAGATGTCTCTCAATGAGCTGGAGCGCAAATTCGGACGGCAGGCTCCCTAATTTGGCTGCCCGCGAGGTCGCTTAGACAACGATGGACCAGATGACTTTCAGGTAACGGCTTTCGGGGCAGTTGGACATCACCGGATGGTCCAGCCCGGGTCCCGTGCGGTCCAGGATCTGCAGCTTGCGTCCATGGCGGTGGGCCACACCCATCACCAGTTCTTCAAATTCTTCCGTGCTGATCAGCCCAGAGCAGGAGCAGGTGACAAACAGACCGCCACGTTTGACGAGCTGAATCGCTAGACTGTTGAGATCACGATATTTGAAGATGCCTTCTTCCTGCGTGTCGCGGTGATGGATCAGCTTCGGCGGGTCCAATACCACGGTGTCCCACAGCTCACCGTTTTTGATCATTTGGCGCGACCAACCAAAGGCATCGCCCTGTGTCCAGTTCAGCTTCGTCTGGTTCAGGTTCGCGTTCTGCTTGGCCTGGGCGATGGCCTTTTCATCCAGGTCCACGCCGGTCACGTCTTCACATTTGCCGATGAGCTTGGCCGCCAGGGCAAAGCCGCCCGTGTAGGTGCAGAGGTCCAGCACACGCCCTTTGGCCAGCTGGCCGAATTTCAGTCGGTTGTCGCGCTGGTCGCAGAAAAAGCCCGTCTTGTGACCATCCTCAAAGTTTACGGCAAACCGCACGTCGTTTTCACGGATGCGCACCGTCTTCGGCGCAGGATCATCCACCTCCGGCACATCGCTGATGCGCATGCTTTCGATGAGGGAGATGTCCGGGTCCGTCTGGATGACGTGGGAGCTGGTGCCTAACTCCTTGTGCAACAAAGGCAGCCAGCGGCGGATGCGCCGCCACACGCCCAGGGTCGTGATCAGGATGGAAAGCGTGTCATCGTAACGGTCCACAATGAGTCCGCTGAGACCATCGGCGTCGGAGTGGATCACGCGGTACGCATTCGTGGTCGCATCCAGCTTCAGCGTTTCCTTGCGCAGCCGCACCGCCTGCACCAGCCGGGCATCCAGATCCGCCTCACCAAAGGGCGTGATGCCGTGGTGGATCACCCGCAGCGGCACACGTGCCTTGGGGTTCAGAAAGCCGGCGCCAAAAGGTTGCCCCTCTTTGTCATACACATTCACCAGGTCGCCGGCCCCGGCATCGCTGGAGATGGCACCCACCATGTTCGGAAAAATGGCCGGATGGTAGGAGTAGTACTTCATCTGCGCCCACGGACGTACCCAGGTTTCACTGCCAGGGGGCGGTGGCTTCGGGGCATTCGATGGATAGCGGGAAGGGTAGGGACGAGGCATGGGCGATTCTGCTGGAATCGCCACCATTGGCACAGGATTTGCAGATTTCACTTCTCAATCCGCAGAATCCTCCGCCAAAGTGCAAAATCATGCCCGAAGCCGTCCTGAAGACCCTGCATCTCACGGAGCCCTTCCGCATCGCTCACGGGGTCTCCTCCACCCGTCAGGTGGTGCGGATCACTGATGGCCGGGCTACGGGCGAGGCCCCCTTTGTCCCCTACTATGGCGAAAGCCCGGAGGGCACGCTGGCCTGGCTGCAGGGACCGCAAGTGGGGGAAGGCACCCGCGCTGGACGCCTGGCTCTGGACCTTTTCCAGGCTGATCAAAAGCCTGAGCCTCTCTGGCATCGGGCAGAACGGACCCTCGGCCCCGGCCACCCCTGGCGGGACATTCACGCCTGCCGTTCCCTGGGCATTCCCACCGATCTCGCGGCCTTTGCAGAAAAGGTGCGCCACACCGCCCGGCAGTTTCGGGTGCTGAAGTTGAAGCTCGGCAGCGGTGATTCGGCTCATGACGAAGCCATCGTTGCCACCGCCCGTGCTGCGGCTCCCCAGGCCACGATGTTCGCCGATGTGAATGGCGGTTGGTCGGTAGACGAGACGGTACAGATGCTGCCTCGCTTGGCGGGGTATGACCTCGCCCTGGTGGAGCAGCCCATTCATCATCATGGCGGGGTGGAAACGTGGAGTGAGCTGCGCTCCAAACTGCCTTCTGAATCCTTGCCTCTCTATGCCGATGAAAGCGCGCAGAACGCCGGGGATGTTCACCGTCTGGCACCTCTGGTGCAGGGCGTGAATGTGAAGCTGCTGAAGTGCGGCTCTTTTGCCGGTGGCATTGAAATGATCGCCTCTGCCCGCCAGCATGGCCTGGGCATCATTCTCGGCTGCATGATCGAAAGCAGCCTCGGCACCACCGCCGCTGCGCACCTGGCTCCCTGGGCCGATTATGTGGATCTCGACGGCCATCTTTATCTGGCAGACGACGATTATCTCGGCATCACTTTTGATGCCGAAGGCCGCCTCCTCATGCCGCAGGAAAATGGCATCGGTGCCCGCCCCCGAACGTAACCTCCATCATCATGATCGAAGACCTCACGGCCCGTGCCCAGCATCATCTGCCCGAGGCCTTGCACTGGCTGCGGCGCATGGTGGAGATCAACAGCTTCACCACGAATGTCCTGGGCATCCAGGCCGTCGGTCAGCTCACCGCCGCCTGCTTTGACTCGCTTGGTTTCACGGCAGAATTTGTCACTGCTTCCCACCCCGCTCACGGCCCTCATCTGCTGCTGCGTCGCCAGGGCTTGGCCGCCAGTGCTCCGCCCATCGTTCTGGTCACCCACCTGGACACCGTTTTCCCACCGGAGGAGGAGGTTCAAAACAACTTCCGCTGGCAGGAGGAGGGCTCCCGAATTTATGGCCCCGGCAGCGTGGATAACAAAGGCGGCACCGCCCTCATCTGGCTGCTGCTGCGCACCATGAAGGACGTGCTGCCGGATCTCTTTGAGAACACGCACTGGCTCATCGCCGCGAACTCGGCCGAGGAGGTCATTGGCTCCGACTTTGCCCAGCGCACGCAGGAGCGCTGCCCGCAGGGTGCTCGGGCGGTCCTCGTTTTTGAAGGCGGCCCACGGGATGAGGCTGGCTATCATATCGTCACCGCACGCAAAGGGAGGCTGGAATACCGTATCACCTGCCAGGGCCGCGCCGCCCATGCCGGCAGCAATCACGCCCTCGGTATCAATGCCGTGGTGGAACTCGCCGCCCTGCTCCCCTACGTGCATGCTTTGAGCAGCCCGGCCGACGGCCTAACCGTGAATGTGGCGAACATGCATGGCGGCACCGTGCTCAACCGCGTGCCGCATGAGGCCGTGGCCGAGCTGGAAATGCGCGCCTTTGATCCCCAGGTTCTTGCACGCGCCGCCACCGCGCTGGAGGCCATGGCCGGACCTACCGCCGCTGGCGCACAGATCGTGGTGGAGCGTCTGGGCAGCACCACCGCCTGGCCGGGGGGAGGTGAGACGGATCGCCTTTTTGAAGCCTGGGCTCAGGCCGGGGCCGCCCTGAACCTTCCCGTCCTCCCCATGGCTCGTGGTGGCCTCAGCGATGCGAATTACCTTTGCTCCCTCGCCCCCACGCTCGATGCCATGGGCCCCAGTGGCGGCAACGCCCACTGCTCCGAACGCACTCCCGATGGCAGTAAACTCCCCGAGTATGTCGAGCCGGATACTTTCGTGCCCAAAGCCGTCATGAACATCCTTGCCCTCGCCACCTTGGCGTCAGCCTCCCCGTAGCCGCGTCCACCAGGACGTGGGGATTGGGAAAGGTCGAAAGCTCAAGAGCCTGCCCCGACCACCCGCTGGCACGGGCATCTATAAACGCCACTCCACCCCACAAAAAAGCCCCGGAATTCACCGGGGCTTCAAAGATTGAAAACTAAAGCTGGTTAGACCCCGGCTTAGTTCGAGCGACCGAGGTAGCTGTTGTCTTCCGTCTTCACGCTGATCTTGTCGCCAGGACCAATGAAAAGAGGCACCTGCACCATCAGGCCGGTTTCCAGCTTTGCCGCCTTGTACACGTTGTTGGCAGAATCGCCCTTCACCCCTTCAGGGGATTCGGTGACGGTCATCACCACGGAAGGCGGCAGTTCGATGCCGATCACCACGTCGTCAGCGAACTGGACGGTGTACTTCTGGCCTTCGATGAGGTAGTCCTTGGCGTTCTTGACCTGGCTTTCCATGAGGATCACGTCTTCGAACGTCTCCGGGTGCATGAAGTGGTAGTCTTCACCGTCTTTGTAGCTGTACTCATGCGGCTCACGGTTCAGGTTCACGGCCTCGAGAGACTCGTTGGAGGTCATGCGCAGGTTGTACACCTTGCCGGTGCTGAGGGTGCGGACGGACATCTGCACGTAGGACGCCATGCGCGGCGGCGTCTTGAGTTCGAAATCGGACACGATGCAGACTTCGTTGTTGTAACGAACCGCGTGCCCCTTGCGGAGGTTGATGACTGGGGTTGATGCCATAGAGAGCGAGGGTTTTAGGCCCATTTCCGGGAAAAGCAAGAAGGGAATCCACCTGCTCCGCGCTGACAATCCCGCCGCGTTGTCCCAACGAGGCCAAGAAAACGCCCGTCAACTCAGTCGGGCACCATAGGCCCGGTAGGGCGGCTGGTCCCCAGCCGCAGCGAAGTCCGAGAGATCCACCCCATCAGATCCAGCCATCGAAGTCCCTCGGCCCATGAAGTCTCTCCGCCTCCCCCACTCCCGGCGCGTTGGGACAACGCTCCCTACCCCGGGCAGTCGGTAGGGCGGCTGGTCCCCAGCCGCAGCGAAGTCCGAGAGATCCACCCCATCAGATCCAGCCATCGAAGTCTCTAGGCCCCCAACCCCCGGCGCGTTGGGACAACGCTCCCTACCACAGACTTCAAATCGGCTTGCTTCGATCGGCCCGCTGGCTCAAAATCACCCATGCCTAACGACGATTTGCCCAATCGCCAGCGACTGCATCACGATGTGCCTCATTGGGGCGAGGATGGTTCCTTTTTCTTCGTCACCGTCAACTGCGCGGAACGCGGTCGCGAGCAACTGACCCAACCAACTGTTTCAAGCGCCCTGCTAGAATCGGCACGCTTTTACGATGATCAGCACAAGTGGCACATCACACTGCTCCTGCTGATGCCGGACCATCTTCATGTCATCTTGAGCTTCCCCGAGGGGGGGCGTGATGGCGGATCTTTTTAGAAGCTGGAAACGCTACACAGCCCGTCAACTCGGGGTCGTCTGGCAGGACGGCTTTTTTGATCATCGATTGCGCAACGATCAGGAGGAAATGGCCAAACATCATTACATTCGGAACAATCCAGTTCGCCAACAACTGTGCGCAACCCCCGAACAATGGCCGCACCAAATGCATTGGACGCCACACGGATTGGTGATCGGTCCCTGGTAAATGATGATCGATTGCGGCCATCGGTAGGGCGGCTGGTCCCCAGCCGCAGCGAAGGCCGAGCGATCCACCCCATCAGATCCAGCCATCGAAGTCTCTCCGTTCCCCACACCACCGGAGCGTTGGGACAACGCTCCCTACTCAAACCACGAAAGCGTCCGTCGGTTGGTAGGGCGGCTGGTCCCCAGCCGCAGCGAAGTCCGAGAGATCCACCCTCATCAGATCCAGCCATCGAAGTCTCCCTGCCCACAACCCCGGAGCGTTGGGACAACGCCTTCTACCTCAGACCCGCTACAAAGCGCTCTCACTTCAGCTTCCAAAGCTTCTTATCACTGCGCACGAACAAGGCTCCATCACTGATCGCCGGGGTGCTCAGAATGGTATCTTTAAGCTCCACCGTATGGACGATCTCGCCTTCCTTGGCGGTGGTGTCCACGACCTGGAAGTCACCTCGCTCGCTGGCGATGTAGATGTACTTGCCTGCGGCCACGGGCGATCCGGAGAATGGGCCTTTGAGACGGAGTTTCCAGGCTTCATCCCCATTGGCCGTGCTGGCCTTGATAAGCACGCCGGTGCCGTTGAGCACGTAGATGGAATCTCCGATGACCAACGGGCTGCCCGTCCCGGGTTTCAGACCGGCGGCACGCCAGAGCTGGGAGGCGGCACCTTTCTCTGGTACCACGGCAGTGACTCCATTGGAGGGAATGTAAATCGCGGTTTGGGTGACGGCGGAACTGGGGATGGTGGAGGCCCCATCGGTGTAATCCCACACTACATCGCCCGTGCGCGGGTCGATGCCGGTTAGGCCCTTGCTGGACTGGAGGGCAACGACGTTCTGGTAGATGACGGCGCTGGTCCAGTTGGCGGCTTTCGGGCGCTCTTTTTTCCAGCGGTTTTTTCCCGTGGCCACATCGATGCCCACGGCGATGGATTCGCTGTCGTTTTCGCTTTGCACGATCAGCGTGTCACCCACCACGACAGGTGAGGAGGACATGCCAAGGCTGTTGCTGGCATTGGCGTAATCATAGGTTAGGCCACGCAGCCACAGAAGATTGCCCGTGAGGTCGAAGGCGAAGAGATCGTTCGTCGAGTAAAGGGCGAAGACGCGCTCGCCATCGCTGCACATCGTGGCGGCGGCCACGCTGGTCTTGTTGTGGGTCATGGTGCGGCCTGTGGACTTCATCACGCGCTCCCACAGTTTTTTCCCATCGGTGGTGCTGAAGCAAAAGACATGCAGATTGGCTTGGTCCGGCCCGCTGGCGCAGGTGAGGAAGAGTTTGTCGCCGATGATGATCGGGCTGCTCAGTCCACGGCCCGGCAGGTCAACACTCCAGGTCACCCCGACCTTCGGCCCTGGGGCGGCTTCGGTGGAAACGGCGGATGCATTCGGCCCTCGGAACTGCGGCCAGTCGGCGGCTGTAGTAAAGGAAAGGGGACCGAGGGCAGATAGCAGCAGGGCGGGGAAGAGGAGTCGGCGGGACATGGCAGGCAATGGGCGAAAAGTTAAGGCAGTTCCTTGAGCTGGATGTGGCGGTATTCCATCTGACCACGATCCCCTTCCACGCCGATGGGGCCGGTGGCTGGGAGTGCGAGGGCGGCTTCCAGGACTTCGCCATTGCAGGTGCAGCGGGCGACTCCGTCCGTCACCGTAACTTCGATCTGATTCCAATCCTGTGCTTTGTAGTTTTTCAGAGTTTTGTAGGCATCGGGACCGGCGACCAGATAGTCGCGGCACTGGAGCTGTGGCTTGCGGATGAAGATGCCGCTGTCCGCATTCACCGAGGCGCGGAATTGCATCTTCAAGATGAAGTTTTTCGGGAACTCCTGCACCGTGTAAAACTGCCCGGTGAGTTTGTCCGCCTCGGTGGGAAAGCTCACCGTCAGGATGCCATCCTTGGCGAAATAACGCCCCGCATCTTTGGCCTCTGTCTGTCCATCGAACTTGGCCAGAATCGCCCCTGGATTCGGATTGTCCTTCTTCGTCTTTTCACGGAAGCACCAGCCGCTGAGGTCCTTGCCATTGAAGAGGCTGATGAAACCGGGTTCCGGAGTGAAATCCTCCGCCTGGGCCGTGGAAAGGAGGCTGATGGCGACGAAAGGAAGAAGAAGGTGGCGGAGAGTCATGGTGGGTTTGGATGGGTTGAGGGACTAGACTGTGGTTACGGGCGCGGAGTCTTTAGTCCCGCCATTTTGTGTGGGATCGCTGTTAAGATCTGAAAGTGTGGGCGGTCTGAAAAATCCTTGATATGGCTTCAGGGGAAAGGCCTTTAGCATGCTTGCCAGGCTGGCTGTGAATATGGCCAACCCGATCATGCCCAAAAACAGGTAGCCCACCACAACCGCGAGCTTTGCCAAGGTGGAGAGCTCTTCAAACGGGCCGACAGAAACCTCCATCAAGGTGATCAGCGGCTTCAGCAGCATGATCCAGAAGGAAGCGAGCGTCATGAACAGAGACAGAAGAATGCCCTGTCCTGCCCAATGGATGATCCAGCCTATCGTTTGGAGAAGATTCATGCGGCTAGATGCAAGTTTATCGGCTGGCCGAAGCAATCGCCGTTCCCGTGGCATCGCACACGCGGAGCTGGAACTGCCACTCGACGGTCCACTGCTCGGTCTGCTCATTTTGGCAGCACTTCACAAGAATGGCGTTTTTGCCTTTTTTTAGCCTAACAGGAAGTTTGTATTGATCCAGCTTGGCTCCGCGATGGTATTCATCGCGGGCAAAAAGAAGCTCGCCATTGATCCAGACTTTCCAGCCGTTTTTGCAGCCCAGACGGATCTGCGCGTCGCGCTCCTCGGCCGATTCAAATTCGGTGTAGGCATAACCCGTCACTTCCTTCAGCAGGGTGAAGGGCTTGTTAAAATCAATCATCCCATACTCGTCTTTGCTGGTGAAGTCGGTCCACTTGGCATCGGCGTTTTTGCCGGGGTAGGTTGCATCCAGCTTGATCTCTTTTTCCGGCGGGAACTCGGTGTCAAACCCCTTGCGCTCCACATTGGTGAAGGGCGCGATGAGCTTCCAGTTCATGACGAAACCAAAGTGCTTCGGCAGATCCACCGGCTTCTCCAGGTCCTTGAGCTTTTTCGCCAGGGCTTTGATCTGGTCTTCGTCGCGGGCGCTGTTCATCGCCTGCTGATAGGCGGCGATGGCGGCCTCCTTCTTGTCCTGGGCCAGGGCCTCGTCCCCGGCATCCAGCAGGCGGGCCACCGGGTGGCGGCGCAGTTCGCTGCTGGGGTCTTCCAGCAGGCTGGGGGTGATCTTTTCGGCCAGTTCAGGTTCCGCCCGCTGGATCAGGTCAAAGGCCACGACCCGCGCAGCCGGGCTGTTTTTGGTGTTGTGCAAAAAGGCCTCGATACCTTTCACCGGCAGTTTTTTCGCCGCGATGGCCTGATCCGCGATGACGCCGATGGCGGCCCGCAGCCAGTTCTCGGCCAGCGGATTGGCCCCGTTCATGCCGGCGAGCACTTCGGGCAGCGTGGCTGGATCGGCCTGCGTGAGCTGTTTCCAGGCGGTGGTGGCCTTTTCATTGCCCTCGCCTTCTTTGGCGACGGTGCGGATTTGGTCGATGGGGGCCTGCAGGCTGGCGGCCTGGGCCTGAAGGAGGCTGAACCCGGCAAGGGCGAAAAGAAGGGGCTTCATGGAAAATGGGGGCACGGGGCGGTTGGAGAATACTACTTCAGCAGGCCGCGTTCTTTCAGCCAGAGGTCGCCTTCGCCTTTTTCGGCACGGGTGACAAACACCTCCATCTCCGGCCGGGTGATCTGCGGGTGTTCTGCCACCAGCTTGCGATAAATCACGGCAAACTGGCGTGCGCCCTCTTTGAAACAGGTGCGGGCATCCCCATCGGCAAAGGCGGCCTTGGCGCTGCCCAGCATGAAGGCCCGCAGCAGGTGGTCCTCCGTGCCTGGAGCCACGGTCTTGCAATGCTCCATCCAGCCTGCGATGGGATCTTCGGGAATGTTGATGGGGAAATAGGGGGTCTGCTTCAGGTAGGCCAGCACGGCTCCGGCCGCCTCTCCGCCTTTTGCAGAGAACGGATCGGCCATGTAATCCTCCACAAGCTGGCGGATGTGCACGCGCAAGGAGGGATCCTTGATGACCTGGAAAATGAGGCCGATCAGTCGCTTCATGGCCTCTTCGCCCGCGTCCCCGGTGCTGGCGGGGCGCATATGGCGCAGGGTGATGAGGTAGTCGTCCAGGATGGTGATGCCCAGCCACTGGCGGACGACGGCTTCCTCCGTGCCTGCTTCTGTGGTGCCGATGCGGGTGGCGGTAATGATGCTGGTGGCGATGGGCAGGGACTGCTTTTGCCACAGTTCCAACTCCCCGCCGATCGGGTCGCCGATGGTGAGGTTCTTGTAACGACCTTGCTTGACCATGGACTCCATGTCCCGGGAGACGGTGCTCATTTCGGCCAGGATGCGGCGGTGCTTGTCCTCGGTGGTCGGCAGCGGGACCTCGGATTTGAAGAGGAAGACGTCCATCCGGCCCTGCTCCTGCGGGTTTTCATAACGCAGCAGCACGCCGCCGTCCTTGTAGTCAAAGTGGCCGGCGAAACGGTAGTCGCCCAGAAAGGGGGGAAAGGAGAGCTGGGTGGGCTGGTGTTTCCAGGAGGTGCCATCGGTCGCCGGGGGCACCCATTGGCCGCTAGGCTCCGCTGCGGAGGCGGTGAGGACGCTGAGAAACAGGAGGGAGAGGAATTTTTGGGGGAAATTCATGAGCCGGATGTTGCGTTGGCCGCCTGATTGATGCAATGCCAAAGCAAAGCGGCTTTTGCACCCGGCTGCGGCGGCGATTCGTTGCTGTTTGGGCATTTTCCTGCTCTTGACTCTGGCCCTCTGCCGCCGAACTACTTGGCTTCCCATTTTCTCCCCTCAAGACCCAATGCCCCGCCGAATCACCTACCGCGACGCCATCCGTGAAGCCCTGGACGAAGAGATCGCCCGCGATCCCATGGTCGTCGTCATGGGAGAAGAAGTGGCCCAATACAACGGTGCCTACAAAGTGACCCAGGGCCTGTGGGACAAGTGGGGCGACAAACGCCTGGTGGACACCCCCATCAGCGAGGCCGGGTTCATCGGCATGGGCGTCGGTGCTTCCATGCTGGGCGTGCGCCCGGTGATGGAGCTGATGTTCTGGAGCTTTTATACGGTGGCCTGGGACCAGATCGTCAACAACGCGGCCATGGTCCGTTACATGTCCGGTGGCCAGATCAACTGCCCGATCGTCATCCGCGGTCCGGCCAATGGTGGCACCAGCGTGGGGGCCACCCACAGCCACACACCGGAAAACATCATGGCCAGCATTCCTGGCATGAAGTGCGTGGTGCCCAGCAATGCGTATGATGCCAAAGGCCTGCTGAAGGCCGCAATCCGTGACAATGACCCCGTCATGTTCATGGAAAGCACCGTGCTCTACGGCGAATCCTGGGACGTGCCTGCCAATGACGAACTGCCTGAGGGCGAGCTGTACATCCCGCTCGGTCTGGCTGACATCAAGCGTGAAGGCACGGACATCTCCCTTATCGCCCACGGCCGCGCCGTCATCACCTGCCTGGAGGCCGCCCGCATCCTGGATGAGGAGCACGGCATCAGCGCGGAAGTGGTGGACGTGCGCAGCATCCGCCCGCTGGATGAAGAGACCATTTTGAACTCCGTGGCCAAGACCCACCGCGCCATTTATGTGGAAGAAGGCAAGCCCTTCTGCGGCGTCGGTGCCCAGATCGCCTACACCATCCAGGCCCAGCTTTTTGATGAACTGGACGCCCCCGTCCTGCGCGTGAACAGTCTGGACGCCCCCGCCATCTACAGCCCGCCGCTGGAGGCCATCCAGCTGCCGACGGCCGATGTCGTGGTGGCCAAAGCCCTGTCCATCTGCTGATCCCCGCCCGCCCCCGCCGTTTCATCTTTTCCAACGCTTTTTTCCTGCCATGCCCAAAATCATCGAAATGCCCAAACTGAGTGACACCATGACCGAGGGGACCCTCGCCAAATGGAGCATCAAGGAAGGCGACAAAGTCACGACCGGCCAGGCCATCGCCGATGTGGAGACGGACAAGGCGACGATGGAGATGCCCTGCTTCTTTGAGGGCACGATTCACAAGATCATCGTCCAGGCCGGTGAAAAGGCCCCGTTGAACGCCCCGCTGGCCATCGTGCTGGAAGAAGGCGAAGAGGCCCCAGCCAATCTGGATGAAATCATCGCCCAGGCCAAGGCCGCAGCGGCCCCGGCACCGAAGGCGGAAAAACCGGCGGTTGGCAGCAGCGCGAAGAAGGTGGTTTCGGCCCCTGGCCCCCGCCTGCCGACGGCTCCCCAGCCGAACCGCCGTGCGGTGTCTAACAGTGCCCGTGTCAAAGCCTCCCCGCTGGCCCGCAAGATCGCGGAAGAAAAAGGCGTGGACCTCTCCGGCATTGAGGGCACCGGCCCTGGCGGACGCATCGTCCGTGCCGATGTGGAAAACGCTCCTGTGGGCGGTGCTTCCGGCGGTTCCCGCGTGGCGGCAGCCCCAGCCATCCGCCCGACCTACGGTGCGGAAGATGAGCGCGTGCCGACCAGCACGATGCGCAACATCATTGCCGAGCGCCTGCTGGCCTCGAAGACCCAGATCCCGCACTTCTACCTGCAGATGGAAGTGGATGCGGGCCCGCTGATGGAATTCCGCGCGCATCTGAATGCGACGAATGAGAAGACCGGCGGCAACAAGTACACGGTGAATGACTTCATTCTGAAGTCCGTCATCCGCGCCGCCCAGGCCCAGCCTGCGATCAACGCCGCCTGGGATGGCGATGCGATTGTGAAGTTCAAGTCCGTGGGCCTCAGCGTGGCCATCGCGATTGAGGACGGTCTGGTGACTCCGGTCATCAAGCAGGCCGAGAAGAAGACCCTGCTGGAAATCAGCCAGGGCGTGAAGGATCTGGCTGGCAAGGCCAAGAACAAGAAGCTGAGCCCCGATGACTTCGCCGGCGGTACCATCACTGTCTCGAACCTCGGTGCGTATGGCATTGACCAGTTCTCCGCCATCATCAACCCGCCCCAGGCGGCCATCGTGGCCATCGGCAGCATCCGCAACGCCCCCGTCGTCAATGACAAAGGCCAGATCGTCGTCGGCCAGCGCATGTGGGTCGGCCTCAGCGGCGACCACCGCGTCGTGGACGGCGCCGTCGCCGCCACCTTCTTGGCGGAGATGCGCAAGTTCATCGAAAGCCCGGCGCTGATGCTGGTTTAAAGTGAGGCGGGCACTCTTGCCTGCCATGCTTGGTAGGGACGCGCTGCACCGCGTCCGACTGATTCCGAAAAGCCCCGGTCCGTGAGGTCCGGGGTTTTTTGTTCAAAAGAAGCATACACCCCATCCCGCTCCACACCCGCCAACAAAACCCTTCGAAAACCACCCTCTACCATGCATCTTGCTTGCCACGGTGAGCTGCCGAGCCTTACATAGTGAAAACTCACCCTACTCGCCCTTCCGAATGCCCCGCGTTGCCGAAGCTAAGTCTGTCCCCAAGGAATCCACCGCCGACATCCGTGTCGAGGCCAAACTATGCTCACTGACATTAAGCTGCGGAACAACATGGGCGCGGCAGAATGTAAGTGCGTAACCATCATTCGTACAGCTAAAGGAATCCCCCTCTCCTCGGTATCTTCATATTTACCTCTTACAAGACGCGATGAAGTCCTTTCTTATTGTGATGAGTGCATGGGCAACGCGCCATGCCATCACGACGAGCTTTTGGAAGCCTCCGATGTGTTGATGCCTTCCGCTCTAGTCCCAGTAAGCTTTCGAATAACTGACCACGCCTTGGTTTGTGCAAATCGATGCCAAGCTCACCCAATCCCGAACCCTCGCCACTTTGCGCGACACACTGCTGAGCGGGGAGTCGAGCGTGGCTGAGCTTCCCAATCTGATCAAACGAGGCGTTGCATAATTATGAATCAAAACGTGACGATCACCGAAATTCTCAGTCGGAGTGACCAGGGAATGACACGACCGTTTCTCTGCCGTGCAGATGATGGCGGGCTTTACTATGTAAAGGGACGTTATGCGGGTTTGAGATCGCTCTGCTGTGAATGGATTGCCGGAAATCTGGCGCGAGTCTTTGGAATGCCGGTGCCAGAATTTGTGATCGCGGAAGTGCCAAGTCATTTGGTTGAAGGCAGTGAGCGCCCTGACGTCCGGGACCTGGGGGCTGGACCTGTGTTTGCATCTTCAAGGCTGGAGAATGCGCGTGAGATAACCTGGCAAGAGACGAAGGACTGGCACATTGATGGTCGGGCTCGGGTCTTGCTTTTTGATTGGTTGGTGAAGAATGAAGACCGCAGTCTTTCCGCCCTGGGAGGCAATCCAAATTTGCTCATTACTGCGGAACAGGAAGGGGGATGGGATGAGGATGGTCGAACGAAAGAGCGAGCCTACTACCACCAGTGCCTGTGGACCTTCGATTTCAATCTTGCCTTCGATCCTGATTTTGATGCGGAACGGTTTTTTGGGGGGCACATCTTTGCAAACACCTTTATCCCTGAAGCCATACGTGCAGAGTTTGAAGCACGGTTGCCTGCTGCGTTAGTGGAACTGCCGCGAATTTTCGATCGAATGCCAGTGGAATGGCTTCATATGGACGGGGATGAAAGTCTCCCCGTGCAACTTGATCAAAACGAGGTATACTCCATTCTTAAACGACGTCTTACTGATCTTGATGCCTGGGGGCTCACGTTATGAAAACCATCGCCAAACACGTCTGCAATTACGCCGTGCTCCGATTTTTGCCTTACCCTGAAACGGGTGAGTTTGTGAATCTTGGAGTGGTGGTTCATTGCGCCGATCTAGGTTTTTTTGGTGTCGAATTAGAACGGCGGAAGATAAGCCGGGTGACAAACTTTTTTCCCGAATTGGTCAAGGATCAGTTTAAATCGTCTCAGGCGGCCATATGGGCTGAACTAGAGCGTGTGCGCGACCAAATGAATAAGCACGGACAAACAGATCTCAAACGGCGTGTGTTTCGGGAACTAATCCGTCCACGCGAGTCGATCTTTCGTTTCAGTGAGGTGAAGACTGTGCTCACAGACAATCCCAAAGAATTGGTTGCCACTTTGTTTGCACAGTATGTTCGTCGTCACTTTGCCTTAACTAAAGAACATCAGGAAGGGGTGATGGCTCGACGCTATTACAGAGTATTGCGGGAGTTTTGCCCTGAGCGTATATTTCATCAAAATCGGCTGGTTGGAAAAGATGAATACCGTGTTCGTGTGCCGCTTAGTTCAGACTTTGTTGGAAGGAATGGTGTCCCATTGAGAGTGATCAAACCTTTGGACCTTGATCGAGATGAACCCTCGGAAATCATTGATCATGGCGATGGGTGGATTGGTAAAGTTAGGCGTTTAGGGGAAATTGGATGCCTGCCTGATCGGTTTATTTTTGCCGTCAGCATGCCTAGCATTGATGGCAAACCTCGTGATGCTGCGGAGAAGATTTTAGCGGACCTTCGGAAGGAAGATGCTCTTATTGTTATGGCTAGTCAAACGGACCAACTGATTGCGCTGGCAGGGGACTGACATTGTAAGGCAGTGCTGAAATGAGGGGGCGGACAGGATTATGAGTGTAGGGCGGACGGCCCTCCATTCGCCGTTCGGGGACGGCACGTTGGGGACAACGTGCCCTACCATGGTATGCCAGCGCTTTGCGAAGATCGTGCCTGAAGTGTGGCGTGTCTTCGCTCTGCGTTGCCAGTTCCTCACGGGGGGAGCGGCGGTTATCGTCGGACGCGGCGCAGCGCGTCCCTACCATGGAAAAGGCGCAAGACTGGGGCCTTGCGCCTTTGAGGGAGTGGCGGCGGGGCCCGATGAGGAGGAGGCTGCGCGTTGGGACAACGCGCCCTACCTGGAGGCGGACAGGGCGCGAAGCCGCGAAGCGAATGTCCGCGCTCCGTTGAAGAGCAGGCAGGAGTGCCCGCTTCACTTTTTAATACACGCCTTCGACGATGGTTTTTTCCATGGCTCCGAAGGGGCGGACGTCG
>JAZKER010000029.1:0-62737 GCA_040386955.1 Verrucomicrobiota bacterium | reverse complement strand
TGTCAGGGGTTGCTTTTTGCCGGCGAGGAAGCGGTAGCTGGTCCAGAGAAACGAATTTTTTCAGTGCTCTCCACCAGGGTCACCCGGTCTTCATGAACGACAATCTGGATGGAACCAAACCTCAGTCCCTGCGCCTTTTGACGAACAAGGTGCAGCCAATAATCAGGGCTGGTTGACACAGAGGAGGCTGGAGAACTCATAGGTTTATATCATATTGTTTTTATCTACACTTGTAAAGTATGAATTAAATCGCGACAGAGGTTTCCCAGTTTTTTCTGCGCTTTTCAGCCAAGAACAACGTCCACGGGAAGCTCAGGGTCCAGGCCGTTCAGTTTCAACCATTCGGGATTGAAAAGCTTTGACTGATACTTGTGGCCAGAATCGCAGAGGATCGTCACAATAGTATGGCTGTGACCGATCTCCTGGGCATAACGCACGGCGGCACCAATGTTGATGCCACTGCTCAGACCAAGGAAGAGCCCCTCTTCACGCAGAAGCTGATAGACGATGCTGAGAGCGGTCTGGTCATCCACACGGTAGGCTTTGTCCACCTGGATTCCCTCCACATTTCTAGTCACGCGCCCCTGGCCGATTCCTTCGGCAAAAGAGTCACCATCATCAATGTCTGTGTGCCCGTGGGTAAACCAGGACCACATGGCAGCACCGTAAGGGTCTGCGCAGATGGCGGCGACTTTGTCATTCTGTTCTTTGAGGTAAAGTGATGTCCCGGCGAGTGTGCCCCCGGTGCCCACTGCAGCGACAAAGGCATTCACCGATCCCTTGGTTTGCTTCCAAATTTCGGGTCCGGTGCTGGCATAGTGCGCTTGGCGATTGGCGGTGTTGTCAAATTGGTTGGCCCAAAACCAGCCGTTCTTTTCCGCAAGGCCGCGTGCGATGTGGTTGTAGTTGCCAGGGTCACTGTAGGGCCTGGCCGGGACGGGAATGACCTCGGCACCAAGCGTTCGCAGCAAGGTGATCTTCTCCGGGGCCTGGGTTTCTGGGATGACGATGACGCATTTATATCCTCGGGCGCGGCCGATGACGGAGAGGCCGATGCCTGTATTCCCGGCCGTTCCTTCCACGATGGTATCTCCCGGTTTCAGCAGGCCCTGTTTTTCAGCATCGGTGATGATGCCATAGGCGGCACGGTCTTTTACAGAACCACCTGGGTTCATGAACTCGGCCTTGCCCAGGATCTCGCACCCTGTCAGCTCAGAGAGCCGGCGCAGGCGGATGAGGGGGGTATTGCCGACATGGTGATCTACGCCGTGATAGATAAGAGTGCTCATGGTTTCAGGGAATGCGGGTTTCAGGGCCGCCTCCGGTGTGCCGGTCAGTCTGCTCTGTAAAAGGGGATTTCGGAGAAACCACACACAGCGCTCAGAGTGAATCCGTCACGCCCGTGATTTGGGCAGGCTAAGGGCGATGATGCCGGTGTCAAAACGAAGTTCCTTTATCCCTTCCCGTCATCTTTCAAATGCTGAACTCACCCATGTCCTTCTTCTTTTTCTTGGAATTCTTGTCGAGGATTTGCAACCCTTTGTCCTCATAAAGCACCAGAGAGTTTGGCGGCACGCTGTGCATGAGGAAGACGTTGGCACCGATGGTGCTGTTTTCACCGATGACCGTCTCGCCTCCCAAAATGGTGGAGTTCGGATAGATGGTCACGTTGTCCTCTACATTCGGATGACGTTTGGTACCTTTGATGATCTGCCCATTGTCATCCTTGGCAAAGCTGCGCGCGCCCAGCGTGACGCCATGGTAAAGCTTTACGTTGTTGCCGATGTTGCAGGTTTCTCCGATGACCACACCCGTGCCATGATCAATGAAAAAATGAGTGCCGATGGAGGCCCCTGGATGAATGTCAATGCCTGTGCGTGAATGCGCCCACTCGGTCATCATGCGGGGGATGATCGGGGCTCCTTCACGATACAGCCGGTGGGCCAGACGCTGAATGGCAATGGCCTCAATGAAGGGAAAGGAGAGGATGATCTCTTCCTGCATGCGGACGGAGGGGTCACCCTCCAGAGCTGCCTCGACATCATGCTTCAGCAGTTCGCGCACGGCAGGAATGGCGCGCACAAATTTTTTCATGATGGGCACCGTTTTGCCCGTGGGCCGGTTGGGCTCGCCCATGCGCACACTTTTACGCACCTGCTCCTGCAAACGTCGGATGACGGAGAGCATACGCTCCGCTGTCAACTGAACGAGAGTGCCGTCAAAGATGACGTCGTCATCATGAAAGCCCGGGAAGAGGATTTGCAGCAGGTCTTCACAGATTTGGCTGATTGCCCCTTTGGAGGGCATGTTGTGGGAGCCATGTTCATTGAACCCGCCGAAGCGCTCATAAGAGGCGAGAAGTTCAGGGAGATGCCAGTCGGCCAGATCCAGGGCCGGGGTGATTGATTTAGCCATGCTGCTCCTTTATGATATCCTTTGATTCCAAGGTGCTTTGGCCAGCAGCAGCCCCATGCCGCACCAGTCCGTGATGCCAGCGAAGATGAGTCCTGCCCCGACAAAGGCGGAAAGGCCGAGGAACACTGGCTGTACAAACCAGCCTAGAATGATGCCAGTGAGGACCAGCGTCCCCGCCCCAATGCGGACTTGGCGTTCAAGGCTGATGACTTTGACCGCCTGTTTTTTTACCGGCAGACCTGCCTCAATCCAAGCCTGAGTGCCCCCTTCCACCACGATGGAGTTGGGAAAGCCGCCCTTCACCAGTTGCTCCGCAGCACGCGTTGCACGCTGACCGCTGCGGCACAGGATGTAGATGGGTTTCTCCAAGCTCAACTTGTAAGTCTCGTATACCTCATCCGGCTTTAAGTCGTTGAGCGGGATGTTTTTGGCAGATTCCACATGCACCTCGGCGAACTCCACGGGAGTGCGCACGTCAATGAGGTTTTGGGCAGGGCGCTCCTGGAGAAGTTCATGCAGATCGGCGACAGTGATGGTGGACATGGCAAGGAGCGGATTAATGGCGTGGAAGCTGATGCAAAGCGGCGACGAGAGCGTCCACTTCAGCAAAGGTATTGTAGAAAGCGAGTGACGGTCGCACGGTCGTATCCTGCCCAAAATGCCGCTGGGCGGGAAGGGCGCAGTGATGACCCGCACGGACTGCGATGCCGCGATTGTCGAGATGTTGGGCGATGGAGTCGTTCGAGACGCCAGGAATGACAAAGGACAGGATACTGGCCTTGTTCATCGCCGTGCCGATGGGCTTCAGGCCTGGCACCGTGGCAAGTGCATTCGTGGCATATTCTAACAAAGAATGCTCATAAGCCGCGATGCCTGGAATTCCAACACGAAAGAGGTAATCTATCGCGGCCCCCAGTCCTACCACCCCGGCGATATCCGGCGTGCCTGCCTCAAATTTCTCAGGAGCTGGCCGATAAATGGTTCGCTCAAAAGTGACGTCCTGGATCATGTGTCCACCTCCTTGCCAAGGGGGCATCTCATCGAGCAGATGCTTTTTTCCGTAAAGAGCACCGATGCCTGTGGGCCCGAAGATCTTGTGCCCACTAAAGACATAAAAGTCTGCGTCAAGGGCCGATACATTCACTGGCAAATGCGGGGTGGACTGAGCTCCATCGACAAGGACGACGGCCCCCGCAGCATGTGCCAGCGGGATGATCTGCTCCACGGGATTGACGGTGCCCAGCGCATTGGAAACATGAGTGACTGCGACGATTTTGGTCCGCTCATTGAGGAGTCTGGCAAATTCTTCGAAGATCAGCTCACCTTGATCATTGATGGGAATGACGCGAATAACCGCCCCTGTCTGCTGGGCCAGCAACTGCCAAGGAACAATGTTCGCGTGGTGCTCAAGCTGGGAGATCAGAATCTCATCTCCTGGGCCCACATGCCGCCTACCGTAGCTGTTGGCAACGAGGTTAATGGCCTCCGTGGCACCGCGCAAAAAGACAATCTCCTTGGCATCTGCCGCGCCGAGGAACTGACGAACTTTTTCACGGCCGGCTTCAAAAAGCTTGGTGGAGCGTTCAGCCAGGACATGGGCCGCCCGATGGATGTTGGAATTGTCACGCCCATAAAATTCAGCGGTGGCGTCCAGCACTGCCTGCGGTTTATGCGTGGTCGCAGCATTGTCCAGATAGATCAGAGGATGACCGTTCACCCGCTGGTGCAGGGCTGGAAAATCACGGCGAACGCCCTCTACGTCAAAAGCGCTGAGAGGAAAACTCGAAGCGGGTGCAGCGTTGCTTTTTGAGTCCCGGAGAAAGTAGAAATCCGGCTCCTCCAGCACCTGGATGCTTTGCGGGAAGGACGGCGAGCGATAGAGAGTGCTCAAGTCCTTGTCCACCAGGACATCCGCAGGCCGCGCACGAAGCCTGTCCACGTATGAGCGTGGCTCGCCAAATTCATAGGAATCTGTGGAACCATGACCGTGCGTGCCGGTCGGATGATGCGATTTTACTTCTGGTTCAGCTTCCGCCGCGACGAGGGTAGGATGCACAGGAGCCGAGTTCGAAGTCGTGGGAAATCCGCCATTGAGGCTGATGTCCCGACCACCCGATGGTTCGGAATGTGGGCTGGCAAGCTGAGACGGAATACCATCAATGGGCGGCGCCGAAGCGACCGACTGCAACGGGACCTTCGGGGAACGTCCATGAAAAAGCTGTCCGACCAAATCCTGGATCACGGCTGAATCAGCGGCACCCAGATCTTCACCTGCCCATGGCGAGGGAGTTTCAAGCCTGGGGATAGACATACTCGTGGTAGTTGTTCACCGAGACATTTTCCAGAAGGCCCAGTGCATCTTCATCCAGGGCGGCCACGGAGAAATAACGTGTCACAAGATGGGATGCGATGGAGTGCTCATTGGTCCCCATGTAGCGCACGGAGAGGCCAGGTTCGATCTCTCCGGTGACGCCTGCTTTTTGCAGGCCCACCACGCCACGCTGAGTGTCCCCCACGCGCAGGAGCAGAATGCTGGTGGTGCCATCTGCGGCCAGCGGCAGCTTGTCACTGGGGATCAGAGGGATGCCGCGCCAAGTGATGAAGGGTGAACCAAACAACGAGACCGTAGGCGGTGGCACGCCCCTGCGGGTGGCCTCACGGCCAAAGGCGGCGATCGCCTTCGGGTGGGCCAGAAAATAGGCCGGTTTTTTCCACACAAGAGAAAGGAGTTCGTCCAGATCGTCGGGTGTCGGCGGGCCTTTGCGTGTCTTGATGCGCTGCTGCGGTGCCACCACGTTGAGCAAGCCGAACTTTGAGTGTGTCAAAATTTCACGCTCCTCTTTTTCCTTGAGGGCTTCCACTGTCAGGCGCACCTGCTCACGGAGCTGGTCAAAGTGGTTGCTGTAGAGGTCGGTCACACGTGTGTGCGTCTGCAGCACCGTCTGGATGGTGCTGAGATGGTATTCACGAGGCTCCTCTTCATAGTCCACAAAGGTGGTCGGCAGCTTCGGCTCCCCTGCATCCACGGTCAGCAGTTCCACTGTCGGTCCCGGCACTTTGGACAGGACCCGGTTGACTCGGTAAACGCCGCCATCCACATCAATGTAGGGCAGCAGCTTGAGCAACCAGCGTGGGGAGATTTCATCCCACTGGGGGGCGGTGACCGTGGCTGTGGCAAGATTGCGCGCAGCCTTGGCATTGAGGGTGTGACGGAGGGCGGGAGAGGTATGATCGCTCATGAGCGGAAGTTAGTTCGGGAGAATTCTGAACCGCGCCTGCGGCGTTAGGACACCTGCGCTCAGCGGATTCTTGGATGCGGTGTCATCAGACCTCCGGTGCTTCCGGTCGGCGTTTGAAGAGGCTTGTCATGGTGTGACTCAGCCCGTGATCTTATTCGTCAGACGATTCTTTAGCCTTATCTAAGGGGCTGTCAATTTACCTCTTGATCAGTGGCTCATCGGACTGAGGGCCAGCCATTGACGACGCTCCAAGGAGGACCTTTGCCCCAACAACGCCGTTCTCACACCACCGATGCGGTGCCGCTTGATCAGGGAGTGGACGGTGCGGCGATCCATGCTGGACTGTACTGTGACCTGCCCCAAGGGCAGACCTTGATCCAGCATGAGCAAAGCTTTGGCCCGCCGTCGCACGCTGGCAAAAGCACCGGGGCTTGAGCTAACCTGCTCCAGCAACACACGCTGTTCATCGGAGAGACTGACAGGTGAGGGGACAGAATGAAAATTATGGGTGATCATGTTCATAAACCTGATTCCAAAGTTTGAGTTTAATTAGAAAATCGTGATCCATCCGAAATGAATCCGACCTGGTTATGAAAGGGTGATCTTCCGTTGATCGGATCAATCGCAGCCAAGACCATTTCCTGGCCTGTAATTACCTGTTCAATGACTGAATGCTACCACCTTATTCCCACTAATCAAGAGGGAATTAAAATTGAACGCACATCATCGTCCTGATGTCTCGCTTTATTCTGCGCCTGAGCGGTCTTTTTCCTCGTCATCATCGTCACTGCCGCCGCCATAACCCAGGACTTCGACGGTAATGATGGAAGGCAGATCGTCTTGAGGATTGGTGTCTCTATTTTGTGCCACAGTCTGAGATGCGGAGGTATTGTTGTTTGCCGCACTGCTGGTATTGGCCGAACTGATGCTGCCCATGCTAGGTGCCGAAACGGCACCGACCGCAGTTCCCGTGCTGCTGCCCCCGACGGAGATGTTGCCAGCATTTAAAACCTGGGCAGCTGCGATGTTCAGATTGCCCGTGGCGCGGATGCCTGCATCGCCGGCATCAATGGTGCCCTCAGGAGCGATGAGATCCACACTTCCCGGAGGCACCCCTTTGACAGAAGCTAGCACCCCGATCCCACCCCCGGTGGCCAGCCCTGCGAGATCCGTCGCAACGTCGGCACTCTGAGGATCAATGATCACACGCGTCGGTGGTGCGGCCTGCACGGTTTTTGATGAGGAGCCCGCAGCGATGTCTCCGGTCGTGGACCAGATGATCTGGTTGCCGCCACGCAGGGTAAAGATGCGCGATATGCCCAGATTCACGCTAGTGTGGGTGAAGATGTTAATGTTGCCACCTGCGTCCGTAATGATCCCTGGGGGGGTTAAGGGTGCACCGATCAAATTGGCAGCCAGCGTGAGTCCGCCACCTGGGGCAAAGAGAGTGATGTTACCGCCATTTCGGGTGCGAATGTCGCGGGCTTGCGTTCGGATGTCTCCGTCCCAGTCATCGCCCGCAAAGAGCGTGGCGATGGCAGTGTTGCCTTCGTCGTAATTGCCAAAACCTGTACTGTCAGGTTTGTTGTGATCGCGTCCGGCATCTCGCAATACGAGAAAGAAGATCTCCAGGGCGAGGCGCTTTTGCTCCTCTTCCGGCAACAATGCAAAACCAGCCTGGGTCACAGGCGCATTCGGATTGGCAGATACTTCCTTCAGATAACCAGCCCCCTTGGCTCCCAACACATATTTAGAGATAAAGGAGGCAAAGTCGAGGCGGCTGTCGGACAGGCTGGTGGCGGCACCGATGCCAGCTCCGGCGATGATGTTCGCCCCCTCGAAAGGCAGAAACGGATTGCGCACATTGCCGAGACTGGTCAGGCCTGCACCCGTGCCGTTTGCGTTGTTGGAACCGCTGCCAAGATCAAGGTTAGCTCCGGCCAAGACCTGCAGCGTGCCAGGTCCATTGATCTGGATGTCCCCTGCAAGGGCTACACTGCCCAGCCCTGAGAGAGTTTGCACCGTGATGTTACCGCTGCTATTGGCCGCCACTCGCAGCAGCGTGTTGGCATTGTACGGAATGATGTCCCGACCGCCGGCGACGATACTGACGTCCTGTGCGGACACGTTTTGGATGTAGAGGGAGACATCCACAATATCGCGTGCGGCCAAAATACGGGAGGCTTTCGGTGAGAAGAAGGTGAGGCCGGAGATGTCACCTCCCTGCGCATAGATGCGGGTTGGATTCGGGTCGTTGCGATGCAGGATGGAAGGATCATGCAAGGCCTGCCGGGTCTCCAACACGGCCTGGGCTCCCAGGGTGCTTCCTGATTCGCGGAAAAGTTTGTCCACCAGTTCCAAAAAATTTGCCCGCGTGGTGCTGGCCTGGGTGGTGCCAACCAGATTCTGATAAGCGAAGGGTGAGGCCACACCAGGCAGCGAATTCGGATTGGCATCCGAGACCTTGATCGTCGCGGCACCCCAGGCCGTGAAGACCGTACCCAGCGAGGGAGAGATCAGACCGAGGGGCGTGAGACCATTGACACTGCCCTGGGTCAGCAGTTCCAGCGTGCCAGTGGCGGAGGGAGAGAGGGTGATGTTTCCGGCAATGTTGATATCGCCGCTGTAGGCCGTGGCGCGGAAGGTGCCGGGCATCAGACCAAAGGCCGTGTTGAAAGGAGCCACGTTGTTTTCCGCCAGTCGCAGCCACGGTTGCGCCGTTGCGGATGAGATGGATGAAAGCAATTGCTGCGTGCTCGACCAGATCTGTAGCATAGGCAGGAAGACATTGTTCAGCATCGCACCCTGCCTCATCGTCACATCTCCCCCGAGCGAGGAGACATTCAGGTAACTGTTCGCGGCATAGGTGGAGAAGTAGGTCTTGTTCCAATAGCTGTTGTTCAAGCCCTGGGGCATGAGGAAGGCATTGGCGACAGGTCCCAGCAGTACATCCCCACGGGCGCTGACATCGAAGCCGCCCTTCCCGACAAACAAGGTGGTGGGTAGCCAAGTGTTCGGGTCCAGCACGGCATTGGCACCATTCAGCGCACTGATCTGCCCCGGTGAACGCGTTGCGTTGGTGGTGATCTCGCCCCCGGCGGTGAGATGACCCGTGCCACGCTCCACGTAATAAACCCCGGCATCAATGTTATTGCCTGCCCGGACAGTCACGTCACCTCCTCCCAGTTCCACCAGTTTGCTGGCATCCGGCACTCCTTTGGGCATGCGGGCATTCGTGGGGGCCACGGCATCCACATTGGTCACGTCATTCCCCGCAGTCATCGTGACATTGCCACCGCCCAGTGTGCCCACGCCCTGGAAGAAATTGCTAAAATCCACCCACCATGAAGTCGAGGCCACGGCCACGCCAAAACCCGTCCGACCAAACTCACCTGTGGTGGAGTCCACATAACCGCGACGATACAACCAGTTGTTAGGCAGCTCGCGGGACGAACTGGCCCCGAGACGCTCAATGTTTAAACCAGCACGGATGTTTACCTGACCGCCCGCCATTGTATAAAAGGCCGGATAGTTCTGCTGCACCGCGCCGAGAGACCCGGTTCCCCCTGCCTGACTAAGGGTGGAAACATCAAAACCACCCCCCAGCGTGGGATCCGCAACACGGGTGCCGGCGGTGTAGATGCTGGCAAACTGGTTCAATAGCTGCACGCTGCGGCCGGTGTGGATGTCAATGTCACCGCTGCCTGTACGGATGACCTGGAAAAGCCCCCGCCCGCCGCCAGTCAGACTGGCACCAATCATCGTGCTGGTCAGGGCATTGTTGCCGCCCGAGACAGCCATGGTGCCACCATCCTTGCCCAGTTGCAGGGAGCCACTGTCGGCAGCCAGACCGGAGACATCCTGGACCTGGCGGAAATCCGTGGCATTGAAGTCTGCACCTGCTGTTAGGCGATAGCTCCAGCTCTGGGCATTCACGGGCAGCAGGGAGTTTTGAGCCGTTGGCCGAGCCAGCCAAAGCCAGGTCGCATCGCTGTTGGCAAGCGTGGGGCTAAAGCCATCGCTGAGAGCGTTGTAGAACTTCAGGCTGCCTGCGGCCCGAAGGGTCAGCACACCTGCTGCTGACTTTGCCCCATAGCGGAAGGTGGAGAGATCCCAATCGCCCGTCGTATTGGAGCCGAGCGCTCCCAAAGAGAGGTCACTCGTGGTATTGATGATCTCCGCACCGGGGGCCAGCACCATTGCATCTGCCAGGCCTGCATTGTTAGCCAACAGCCGATTCGTGATGCTTGTAAAATTTGCACTGGTGGTGCCCGCCGCGCCCAGAAACGCCTGCGCATTCTGATGAATGGCGGACTGCACGGTGCTGGTAATGAGCCCCCCGGTGGAGGTGAGATTGTAGATGCGGTAGCCCTCCACAATGATGCTGGAGGCATCCACGATGGTGCCGTTGATGGCCTTCACATTCAAGTCATTGAAAGTGCTGGTCTGCGGTGCCCGGATGTGCAGTTTGCCACTGAACTGCCCCTTGCTGGCACTGCTGCCAGCAGTGAATTCCCCTCCGGCGACTTTCGCTGCTACTGACAAATTCAAAAAGGCTCCGGTCTGGATATCCACACTGCCGTTGCCCGCCACCCCCTGGCGCTGGGCTCCCGCCTCAAGGCTGATGCTGCCCCCTTTCCCAGAGCTGTCAAAATTCTCGCCAGCTACCGTCAGCACGGAACCCGAGTTCAAGGTCAGATCCCGATGAGCGATCAACTGAATGCTGCCTCCTGTGGCTCCCGCAGCATTCACCGTGCCTGTCACCGTCACCGAACCCTGATCGGCGGAAAGGCGGAAGTTTTTCACCGTGCTGAGTCCATCCACCATCACATCGCCATTCCGCACGCGGAAGTCACGGGAGCCCATGAAACCCGCTTGGTTAAGACTTGCGTTCAGAGCGGCAATGGAAGGCATGGCACCGACATCGAGATTGAAGCTCCCCTGGCGCCCCCCGGCACCGCCATGTCCGAGCAAGGTGCCCAGGTTGCTGAAGGCTCCTTCGGCGGCGCTAACGTCCAGTGTTCCTGCATGGCCACCGCCTGCGTGGGCAGCCACGTTCACCACCGAACCTGCATTCAGGATGACATTTCCATTCGTGGCTGCCAGTCGCACCTCACCTGCATCGGTGTATTTGGTAACATCATAGAATTTTTGCATCGTGCCTCCAGCCTCCAGCCGCCCGCTAACCTGGACATGGCCGTTCGTGGCCTTGAGAGAAAGCAAGCCACTGGTGGCCACAAGACGCGTGCTTGCAGTGACAGTGGCACCTTGCAAAGTCAGGCTGGCCCCAAGACCGTTCGTCACCCGGTCACCTATGGAGGCAGTCGGAGCTTGGGCTACCAGGGCACCATCTGCATACAGACCATGATTGGACGCACGCTCACCCGTGATCAAGGCTGCGTTCACAGTGAGATTTCGTTGAGTGCTGAAAGCCCCCGTCCCACGCACCAGCACACCGCCTGCGCCATTCAGAAACACATTCGCAAACTGGTTCACGCGCAGAGTGCCCGCCCCCAGCAGGATGGACTCCGCATTGAAATTCAGAGTGCCATTTCCAACCGGTGGAGCCGTGCTGACCACGCTGCCCATAGACCGGTTATCCAGAGTGATCTGTTTCGCTGCAAAGTTCACGCTACCGGGCCCCTGATTGAATCCACGAATCTCACCCGCGCTCAATGTTAGGCTGCCGGTGGTGGGCGCCCCCACTTGGCCGGTGCCATAGACATCAAGGGACGTATAACTGAGAATTTTCAATGACTTGGCCGCCTGCAGATTTGCCAGCACGGTGCCGCTGAGGACCAGACCGGGGTTTGATTGCAGGGCTCCAGGGCTGTTTAGCAGCAGGCTGATACGCCCGCTGTTAAGGAAATAAGCATTGGCTGAAAGGAGGGCACCTGAATTGAGGTTTGTGGTCGCGGTGGTATCCAAAGTGATGCTGCCACCGGTGAGCCGCACCCCTGCAGCAACAGTCAGTGATGGGCCAGCGGCATCGGTGGTGCCCGTGCGCAACACCTCCGCTTTTTCGTAGCGGGAGACACGGACCAGGGATCCGTTGCCGCTGAGGTTCAGTGTCTCGGCCTCCCCTGTGGCGGTGCTGCCATTGGATTTCACTTCGGCATTGGCTGCCAGCGTGATTCCGCCCAGGGAGGCCAAGATCACATCTGTCCCCGTGAGCGCCGCGCCTGCATTGTTCACCGTGATGCTGGAACTCCGCACTGTGACGCCCGTGTCGGTGCGCCGTCCGCCGATCAGCAAACTTTCAGCGCCCCAGTTGCTCAGGGTAGTGGCATTCAGTTCGATGCTGCCCGGAACTCCGGCAGAAGCCGTGCCAGTGATCAGAAAATTAAGAGCTGAACTGATATCCACACGTGCTCCTCTGGATGTCGCTGCCTGCGCCTGGGTCAGCACATTGCCGTTCAGGCTCATCGCTTGGCCGGCCTGGAAGAGAAGGTAGCCCGAGTCCTGTGGCAGTTCAGGCACCGTCACGTTCAGCTCCCGTGCGCGTTCCGCCAGGAAGGTGTTGGCAGAGAACTTTTGAAACTCTGACCGGGCATTGATCACTCCCTGACCAATGACTTCAAACCGCGTGGCCATGGTCGGCAGTGTGCGGCTCGCGTTCAGGTCGTTGAAGGTATAGCCGGAAACGATACTGATATTCCCCGGCATTTCCTGTGAGCCTACTGTCAGCCCGGACTTCGGTGTGACGAGCACGGCCCCAGACAGCAGCGCGTACCGTGCAGGCAGCAGGGTGTAGAATCCAGCGGTCAGATTTTTGCTCCCGGCCAGATAAATGCGATCCCCGGCCTGCAGACCGTTGTTGACATAACCCGTCCCGGCGGCGCGGATCAGATTCGTGGAAGTGTTGAGAGAATTATAGGCCCCGTAGGGAGCGTGATTGGCCGCATAGTCAGGCAGGATGGCGTAGCTGCCGCTGCTTTCCAGGATGTCTGCTGTGCCGCCATTCCCCTGCACCCAGCGATAGGCCATGAGGTCCCCGCCGCCACGCAGGTCCACCGTGGCTCCCTGAGACTGGGTGACTCGTTCTCCTGCAATATTGATGATCTTTTTCGGCAGGCCACCCGCCGTGATGTCCACGCCGCGTGGGTCGATCCAGGTGCTGCCATCCAGGCTGACGCCGTAGGGGATGACAATGCCCTTGCCTGTATAGGGGTCCACCGCCGACACGGAGGTGATGCTGCCCGCGCCCAGAGTCAGCTGCTGCGTGACCGGGAAGGCCAGCGTGCTGCCCGTCAGCAATTCACGCGGAGCGGTGCCTGTGCCGTCCCAGCCCAGATTGATAGTGCCGATGGGGGACACCAGGACGCCGTTTTGCGCTATGTTGGAGGCGTAAAAGCTCAAGGTACCTCCCGCGGATAAAGGCAGGCTGCGGCGGCCGGAGCCCTCGATGGTGATGGATCCGCGCTGGGTCACACCCCCGGAGAGATAATCATAGGCCACAGTCGTGAATTTCCCAGCCGAGGTCGTGTAAATCTGGCCCGCGCGCAGAGTCAGATTTCCGGCAATGGTGAAGATCCCGTTGCCGATGATGTCGCCCTGGTCTGCCGCCAGGACGGCATTTCCGATATTCTGCAGAGTCAGTGTACCGATCTCCAAGTGCTTCGAGCTGACGATCAAACGGCCTGCCCCATGAGTGGGGGCCACATTGGTGAAGGGCAGTTGGGAAAGCTGATCTTCAGGCCGCACGGGCGGTTGAAAAGGGGCACCTAGTACGACGGAAGAGGCCGTGAGCCGAACCTCGTCATTGGCAAAAAGCACGCCACCGTCCGCCACGTGCACATATCCCCTTGCCGTGATGTTCGTCGGGCCGTTGAATTCTACCACACCGCCGAGATTTAGGGAATCCATACCGCTATCTGCAAAACGATCCGCTGCGAAATAACCGCGCCCGATCAGGGAGGTCCCGTCGCTGCCTTTGAGAGCTTCCCCGAGGGCCGAGGCATCTTGGGGGAAGGTGTTGCCGAGGGTATTGCCGCTTTGCCTGACCACCAGATTGGTATCCAGCACCGGCGGGATCACATCCGGCAGATAAAATCGCCCAGAAGAGACCGAGAGGGATCCACCCACGGCGGTCGAGCCGCCGGCAAATCCACGCAGCGTGGCATCTGTGGCCAGCATCTGGGCTCCGGCCAAAACGATGGCCCCGCCATTGCTGTCTACCCTCACCGGCTGGCTGTAGAGGCTGTAAAGAGATGAGGAGGCAACGGCGGTGGTGGGCGGCTGATACAGGACGTTGGGATTCGCCGCCGTGGGATGCAGGTCCAGGATGCCGCTGGCACCGGACACGTCCATCACCGCCCCGGAGGCAGCCGCGATGTTGCCGGAGACTGTAATGAGGCCGCCTGCCAGCACGGTGCCGATGCGGCGCCCGTAAAGGTCAGGCAACAGAAGGCGTTTCCCCGCCGTGGAGAGCAGACTTTGCGGGCCGATGTAAACCGTCGTCAGGGCCTGCGACTGGTCGCCATACAGCAGGGAGAAAGAATCGTCCCCACCACGAATTTCGATGTGTCCGCCAGGTGTCTCGATGGAACCGAGCACGGCCACGCCATGACCGTTGAGAGTGACGTGAGCGAGGGCATCCGTGCGGATGGCGGAGCCTGCCCCCAGAATCACCTCACCCCGGATCTTCAGCCCCTCCAGGCCGTTTACCCCCGGAGCGGAAAACGTGATGTCCGTAGCCCCACGCACACCTTCAGGATTGCGCAGGATCTGGGTGGTCAGCTCCGCCCCCTTTGACACGACGATGCTGTCCGCCACGGGGGTGATGACCGTGCCAGGGGCGATGTAAACGCCAGGCAGAAACTCACCCACCGTCGTGGTCGCCAGACCCAGGCCGCTGAGATGGTAGTCACTGAATCCACCACGGGTAAAGAAGTCCGGCTGTAGCAGCAACGTGTCGGCGTGTAGCGCTGTTCCGCCCACCTGCACCAGCGGAGCCTGGATCGCCAGAGTACCGCCATGGCTGTTTCCAGAATAACCCAGCAGTTTGGAGCCGAGGTTCAGCAGTTTTCCGCCTGTGACATAGCCCAGGGTCGGGTCCTGCCCTGCTTTCACCTGGATGCCCCCAGCATCCCCGTAGTGGACGGCCCCGCCAGCATCCACCAGCACACCGCCGGACACGTCCAGCACACTCCCGGACATCAAGTTGGCCGTGTATGCGTTGATGTGGATTTCGCCACCCGCCAGAGCGTATTCGGGCCGCAGGGGAGAGCCCAGGTGCAGCCGGTCATCCGTCAGCGTACCTGCCGTGCTGATCCGTCCTGATGCCCCCAGAGTAAAGACCCCACGACCCACGGAAGGCGGCGGCTCGATCGGCAGCGGGTCACGCTGGAGGGCCAGCGCGACTGAAGGGGAGATGTTCAGCACCTTGAGGTCAATGCTGCCCCCCGGTGCGTTCAACGTCCCCAGGATATCCATGTTCGCCGCGCTCAATGTGAGGCTCCCGTTTATCGTCGCCTGCATCGTGGTGCCGGCCGGGACCACGATACGACCGTCGTTGTTCTCCACCGTCAGTTTGCCAAATCCCCCCTGGGTGAGGAGTTCCGGGGAAAGATACACATCGGCCAAACGATCCGCCCGCAGGGTAGCTGGCCGCCCGCCCGCATCCAGCGTAAAGGCCTCCGCTGCCGTCTGTTCGCTGCCCGTTTGGAAAGTCACCGTAGGAGGCGTGGGCGAAAAGATAGGATACACAGAGGTGAGCAGTTCCTGCGCCTCAAATTTAAGCGAGAATTCACTCAGCTTAGGCGCATCCACACGCTGAGTCGGTCCAGCCACCGTGCGGCTGGTGAAACTGCCGTCCAGAGCTACCGCAGCCGCAGCGATTTTCACCTTGCCTCCATCTCCGCTGAAGACATAACCGGAAGCATCGTACATACCCTTCGGCGTGATGGGATTGTTAAACACGTCCCGCGTGGCCCACTTCAGGCTCAGCGGCTGGGAGGTGGCCGTGTAGATGCCACTGTAAACCAAGTTCGGCGTGGCATCGGCGATGTCATAGATATGACCGTTCGAGATCAGCTTTGTTGTCTTGACTGTGCCGCCCTTGTAGTTGATCCAGCCGGCGGAGGTGTTGATGTTCGACCCGTTCTGCATCACCACCGAACCCCCAGCATTCAGATCCACAGAGCCACCGTTGACTGTCAATTCCCCCACCTTGCGCTGGATGATGTTCACGTATCCAGAGAGATCGGCCAGGGGGGTGCCCACCCATGCCTTGCCGTTGTAGGTCCCCGTGTTGCGGATGTCCACCGTGATGGTCTGCCCGCGCAGGGCGCCGAAGCGCTGCAGCGGGGAATCTGCCAGTTCGGAGGCACGTAGGTCCAGCGTGATGAAATTTTGCGAGACCGGCACCTCCACATCTGTTGAACCTGCTACATTGATCACGGCATTCGTGTCCAGGTAGATCTGCCCGCCGTTGTGGACGAAATAACTTTGCGGAATAGTGCCTCCCACATAGTCCCAGACACCAGCATCCACCTTCACGATGGCGTTCGGTGCCAGCAGGGTGGAGCCCTTGCCAAAGTAAACCGCACGTCCGTTGATGTTTACCTGGGAGCGCAGTGCCAGCTCCTTCCCAATGACTTTTTCTGTACTGGCCCACTCCGGCAGGATCTGAGTCACGCTGTTGTCCGCCAGCCGCACCGTCCCGGTGTTTTGAAACAGGAAGGCCGGGACGTTTGGAAACAGCACTGGATCATAGGCGCTGTTCGTCACGGCTCCATAGCTAGCTGAGAGATCTACCCGTCCATTCAAGGCCACGGAAGTGGAACTGTTGATGACGCTGTTTTGCTCCACCGTTTTCCCAGTCAGGGTGATGTTAGCCCGGGGGGAGTCGATGAGTCCTTCGTTCTTTACCGTTCCGGCATACTCAGGCACGGCGGAGAGCGGGTCCACCACGGCTCCGACAAAGGTATCCAGCCCTCGCAGGCTGGGGTCGCTGCTGCTATGGGCGACAAATCCCACCTGCAGTCCGGCGGCCAAAATCGTCTGCCCGTCCGGAGTTAGGATCGTGCCACGATTGGTCACATTCGCGCCGACCAGTACCACTCGTCCGCCCACACTCGCCGCCGAGGTCGGGGCTTCGATCACCGCGCCTGCCTGCACGACCACATCACCATACTTCCCGCTGGCAGGAGCCGTCGGCGGCGTAAACCCCGGAGTGGGGCCTTTGCTGCCCGCAGGCAGGGCCAGGGCGCTGAAGAGGAACTGCGCATCGGGATTGTTGAGCAGACCCCGTTGGATCAGGTTATCATTGATCGGCAGGGCCGAGGCCACCAGAGTATGAACATTCACTTGGCTGCTACCGCCAAAAATAATGCCGTTCTGATTGATCACATACACCTGCCCCGGGGCCTCAATGCGGCCCAGTATCTGGGATGGACGTCCAGACGGATCATTGACTTTGTTGTAGGCCACCCACTGGGACTGATTGGTGCCTCCAGCGCTTTGATCGAACTTCAAAGTCGTCTCCTTGCCAACATTGAACGTGCGCCAATTGAGCAAAGCTTGTTGGGCCGTTTGCACGATGGTCACGTTGGTTCGACCTGCGGCCTGGGCCTGGCTGGGTAGGTTTGCACCGGTCCAGAGACCGGGATTGGATGACACGCCAGGATCCACCTCCAGGCCTCCCTCGCCGAGACCATTGGGCACATCCGGCAGCCCGACCCCCAAATTGTTAGGGCCGTTTACAGCGGCCAGTCTGGCCGCCTCCTGAAGCTGACGCACCGCCTCCAGGGACAGGTGCGTGCGGCGCAGGATGTCCTGCGCCACCGCCCGGTTGGCATCCACGTTTACAGGCGTGCCGCCACCTCCTCCGGCACCCGTGGGATTGGATCCAGACTGGGCCGTGCCACCTCGCAGGATGTCTGCCGCCAGCGCGGGAGGCATGCTACCCATCAGAGCCAGAAACACCGTGAATGACGTGGTCAGAAAGGCATGCTGCCTTTTGAAACGGCGGAGGGTCTGTAAAAAAGTCATGGGCATGGCGGGGGCTAGGGATTCGTGGCGGCGGGCGGCAGCACTTGCGGCAGTGCAGACTTGTTGAGCTCCAGGGGATGCTCCTTCAAAAGTCTGGCCAGATAGGCCTGCGTATTTGCGCTCAGCTTTTCCTGCCTGAGCTTTTTGACCAGCTGGGCACGCACTTGTTCAAGGGTGGGTGTAAATGCCGCACGGGCGTCCAGCAGTTTAAGGATGTGCCAGCCGTCTTTCAGTTTGATGGGCGAGCTGATTTCATGGAGCTTCAGCCGCGTCACCTGTTCCCGAAATTCAGGCTGAATCTGCGCCTCCGTGACCCAGCCGATTTCCCCGCCGTGCGAGGCGCTCAAAGTTTCCTGGCTGTGCTTTCCTGCCACATCGGCAAAGTCCGCCTTTTCGGCCCGCAGTAGGCCCTTTACATCGGCCAATTTTTTCTCCCCCTCAGGTGCCTGGGCGATGAAAATCTGCGCCAGTCGAAATGAACGGGGTTGGATCAAGGCATCCCGGCCCTTTTCATAGGCGGCCTTGACTTCAGCGTCCGAGGGATAGTCCGCAGCCGGTTGGGAAACGGATTCCAGATACGTCTCCGTCAGGGTGCTGTCGCGTACCCGTTCCAGTTTGGCGACCACCGTGGGCCGTTCATGCCACTTTTGATCCGTGGCTTGTTTTAGGACCAGCCGCTGCACCAGCAGCGACCGGACCAGCTGCTCCAGCATGGCGGGATCACGTCGCACCGACTCTAGTTGAGCGGGCTCCAGAGAACTCACCGCCGGTTGCAACTCCTCCACCCGGACCTCGAGTACTCCTAGCCGTCCGAGCGTCTCCGCAAGCAAAGGCCCGGCCTGCACCACCAGTAAAACCAGCAGGACTGCCACGCGGAGCGGAGATGGAAAGGCTGCCGGTTCAGACTTCATGACTTTTTGGGAGCCTGCACTTCCGCAGCGTTTTTCTTTTCCGCTTCCGTGGCCTCGGAAGCCTTCTCAGGTTTGGCTGCATCCTCCAGGAAGGGGTTGTATTTGCTGTCTCGCAGGCGGTCACCATAGTCCTGCACCAGGTTCTGCAACTTCACGCGAGTTACGCCGACAAAGGGTTCGCGGGCGGTGAGAGCGGTGCCCAGGCCAAAGTTTTGCAAACGCTCCAGCACCTCACTGCCGGTTTCATACAGTTCCAGGTTTTGCCGTTCCCGCTCCGCCAGCTTCCGCTCCGCCAGTACGGCTTTGGATGCCGCCTTGGCGCGCAAAGCTTCCCGCTCTTTCGCGATCTTCACGGCCTCGGCATACCCCGCCTTCCATTTGTCGAGAGCCTCCTTCAGTTGGGCAATTTGCTTTTCCTGGGCGTCGCTTTTCACCTGCAGACCATCCAACTTCTTTTTTGACGCTTCTTGTTCGGCGGAGGCATCCTTGTTGAGGGTGACGATCTTTTTGTTCAGGCCTTCCACCTGGGTCTCCAGTTGCTGGATTTTGGCCTCATTCTGGATTTTGTCCGCTTGCAGGTTCGCGCGCTCGGTCTGCGCCGTGCGTAGCTGCAGCATGGTGTTGCGCAGTGTGTCACGAAGGCGCTGCTCCGCCGGGCTGATGTCCTGGGCAAACAGGGAGGTCGGCAGCGTGAGTGTCAAAAGCAAAAAAGGAAGGAGGCGTTTCATGACTAAAATTTGGCGCTGAGATCCAGTTGGATGATGTCGCTTTTAAACTGCGGTCCGGCGATCTGGCTGGCGCTGAAATAACGCAGGCCGATCTGAACCCGCTGAGACAGTGCAATGGCCGCCCCCAGGGTGTAGCCCTTCATGTTGGTGCCGCCCCCGCCGAAGTCCTGGTCATTGAATCCATCGATCACCGCATCAGACTCCACATGGCGGTAGCCGATGTAGGCATTCCAGTCGCCGCGTTTTTCCATCTGCGGCTTGCCCACCCTCAGGTTGAAATAATAAGCGGTGTCCCCCCCGCCAAACGCACCGTCCCCACCAGGATTGTTGACCGCGAATTCCTCCAAGCCTGCGGCATCAAAAGCGGTATTCCGCAGATACTCCCCAAGCATAGATACCTGCACTGGCTCATAGCCATTGTAATCCAGACGACCAGTGATGGAATGAACTCTGAAAGGCGTGGCCAGGCCATAGTATTGGAATTGGTTGATCGTTCCGTTGTTGTTCGTGGCATCGGCGATGATGCGGCGCAGACGGCGGTAACTGTTGCCTTTCTGGGCAAAGGTCGGGCGGGTATGATCCGTGTCTCCAGGATCTTCAATATTACGCGGCACATAAGGGCTGGAGAGCTGGCCTTCAACATTCCTGAAATCGTAGTAAGCGGTGGCCAGTTTCAGGTTCCAGTCTTTGCTGATTTTCCAGTCCACTCCGATCTGGGCGGCATTGAGCCACTTGTCCTTGCTCTCAAACTTGGCCGGCTGATTCGAGGCGACATGCAGGTCCGAATTGAAGATCGGGAAGGTGCCGATGACCAGGAAAGGATCGACGCCCTCATAGACTTCATGATGGGCGGATAAAACGATGCCGTCGAAACCGAGATCGTCCGAATAGATGGCCGTGGTGCTGAAGAAGGGGTTGTCAAAGCGGCCCACGCTGATGGAAATGCTCTCCACCGGCTCCCACCGCAGGAAGGCTCTGTCCAGCCAGATGGCATATTTGGAAAACTGCCCGCCTTGCTGCTGGGCGGCACCGCCAGGTGTCTGGTTGGCATAACCGAAACTTTGGTTGCCTGAGACAGGGCTGTTTGTGTCACCAGTGCCCAGCCGGATACCGAGCGTGAAGTTGTCGTCCAGGTCCAGTTCGGCGCCGAATCTCAGCAGCAGGCGCGCGCGTTGACGATCCTGATCAGTATTGACCTGCGGGGCAAAGAGCACCCCCATTTCATCATAGGCAGGACCAGTGTTGATGGCATTGAAGTTCGGAAAGGCCCCGGTATTGGAGTTCCCGCCAGGAAAGGAAATGCTCTCGTACCGCACCCGGAACTCTGCGTGGGGGTGAAAGGTAGATACCCATTGAGGAAGCTCATACTGAGGAGTCAGCCATTTTTTCTTCTCGGCCTCCCGCAGCAGTTCACTTTTGATCTGGCTGCGCATTTCATCCTTCACGACCTCGGGGATGTAGGTCACTCGTACTTCATCATCCGATGCAGGCGGTGCCTCGGCGGCGGTTTGTGCGGCGGTGAAGAGCGCCTCCCGCTCCTGGGCGGCGGCCTGAGCATCCGCCTTGGCCAGAGTGATCATGTCCTGGGCATCGGCCTGGGTCAGCACGCCGCGTTCGACCAGACGGTTCACCAGGTTGATGGCAAAGCTCTCCGAAAGTTGCACACGCGGCTGGGCAGCGGGTGCGAGCGGGGCCTGCGCTGCCGGCTGTTCCCCAGGTTCTTCGACAGGCAGCGGCAACAGTTCATCAATGGACGGCGGCGAGTCAGGGGTGGGCGTGGCGTCCTGGGCCAGCAGCGGCCAGGCGGCCAGGCCTGCGAGCAGGGTCAGTCGGTGGAGGAAGAGCCGGGAGTTTTTTTTCATCACTATCAAAAGGCAAACATTCAGTTAGGGCGGCGCGCCGTGAGGCGTAGCACGATGGGCCGGGGCATGTCCGTTGGCGGTGGCTGCGTCAGGCGCAGGCCGGTGAGCACCTCGTTTTCGATCGCTTCATCCAGTGCACGGTCACCTGTAGAGCGGGCCAGACTGGCACGGGTGATCCGCCCCGTGTCGTCAGGCCAGATGCGCACCTCGATCCGTGCCTCAGCCCGGCTAGTCTTGGGGTTGCTGCGCATCGCTTCCGCGATGCGGGTCTGCACTTGGGCGGCATACCAGCCATACTTGCTGCCGCCACCCCTGCGGCCGGAGCCTCCAAGACCGTTGCCGCCTCGGCCACTGCCTCCAGGCCCACCGAGACCAAAGCCATCCCCAGGTCCGTCACCCACGATGCCTGTGGACAGGTCTGGACCGGAAGGGGGCTCGTCTGGCGGTGTCTCCACTGGTGGGGGTTCATCATCCTGCACCTCTTCTTGGGCGATCATCTCTTCCTTCGGCGGTTCACGTTCTTCCAGTTTCTGTGGCGGCGGGGGAGGGGGGGGCGGAGGAGGAGGCGGCGGTGGGGCAATGCGCACCATTGAAAACTCCTGGGCGCGGGTCGGCTTGGACGGGCCTTTCCCCAACAGCCCGGGCACGAACCATGTAGCGCCGAGCAGACTGGTCGCTCCCAGGATCAAAAGCACCCGGTGACGTTGGAAAAAACCACGGTTGTCTTCGTCTTCTTCGAGGTCGTGCTGGCTCATGATCGTACAGGGATTCGGACGTTATTTTTTTGCCGCCTGAGTCGCCAGGCCGACCTGGGAGATGCCCAGTGCGCCGACGACATTCAGCACCTCCATGATGCTTTGATACTGGGTGGTGCTGTCGCCACGGATGATCACGGGGAAGTCGGGGTTTGCCGCCTTGTGCGCCTCCAGTTTCGTTTGCAGTTCCCCCAGGGAAACCGGGATGGTGTTGAGAAAAATCTTGCCCTCGTTGTTGATCGTGATGGCCTGGCTTTTCGGCGCACTCAGCACCGGGGCAGACGCGCTGCCCTTTGGCAGGTTCACCTTTACCCCCTGCACACCAGCCGTCGTCATGATGATGAAGATCAGCAGGAGAACCAAGTAGAGGTCCACCATCGGGGTGACATTGATGTCGTCGTAGCTTTTGGAGTCGGATTGCATGCTGTGTCCGGGGTTAATGACCTGAAGCAGTCCCGCTGCCGCCCGTGTCTCCAGGCGTGGGGTAGAACTCTGCCATCTTGGCAACGAACTCGTCGTTGAAGACCTGCATGGAGGCGATGAGGTCCTTGATTCGGGAGCTGAGGTAGCTGTAGATGAACAGTGCCGGAATCGCGACGACCAGGCCTGCCACGGTAGCAAGCAGCGCGCTGGCGATGCCAGGGGCGATTGAGTTGACATCCACCTCTCCACTCTTCGCGATAATGGCGAAGGTGATCATCACCCCGACCACCGTGCCCAGCAGGCCGACATAGGGGCCTCCTGCAATACTGATGGTTAGAAAAATCAACCCCTTGTTCATCCGCTGGTTTTCACGCACGAGGCCTGACTCCAAGGCGGCACGGATGGCCTGAATGGACCGCGCGGAGAGCCCCTTTGACTTGTCCTTGCCAGCACCCAGGCGATGACGAATCTCATCCGACCCGATGTGATACAGGTGATAGATGGGCGAGCGCTTCAGATTGGTCAGCGTCTTTTTATCCACACTGCCGCCAAGGGTCTTCACACTCTCCGGATCGTCATGATCCAGCACAGTCAGATCCGATGAAATCTGGTTCCACAGCTTGATGAAGGCCTCGCTGCCTTTCTGGATGCTGTTCAGGTAGGTGAACTTTCGGATGGCCACCCCCCACCCTGCGATGATCATGAGCACGCACACGCCAATGGCAATCCAGCCATCGAACATCATGTTTTTGGCAATGTCCCCAAACAGCATCACGTGCTCAAGCATCTCGCTGTGACCACCGCCGCCACCGGACACTTCGTCTTCACCTGTGACCAGCAGTTTGCCCGCCTCCGCCCCCGTGCCCTGGTTGATCGCGGCAAACTGAAGCAGCCCGGTCGGCCGTGCCACCTTGGAAATCTGGAGTTCATCGATCTCTCCTGTAAAGCCGTTCTGGTTTCCCGTGCTGTCCTTCCCCAGCAGCGCTGGTCCTTTCAGGTCAGGCACTCCTACGGCCAGGGTGGTGTAGGATTTGCCATCGAGATAAAGCGTGGTCGTGCCACCGCTGCTGACGATGGCCAGATGCCGCCACACATTCACTGCCAGCGGCTCCCCGGGCGCACTGCGCTGCGTGCCGCCTGCGCCGCTGATCTCGACATAGGGCACGCCGTTGTTCTCCCCGATGATGAAGGCCCCTGCGCCATCACGGCGGCTGAACAGCACGGCATCCGGCTGCAGAGCCAGCGGCTTGATCCAGGCCGACCAGGTGAGCGATGAGCCCGAGCTCCACTCCAGCGAAGAGGCTGCCGCCATAGTGATGACACTCTGTCCGGTCAGACGCAGGCCGCCACCGATCAGAGCACCTCCCAAAGGCACCGCGCTGCCTTCCGCTTTCTGCCCCGCGGGTGAGGAGTCCACCGGTGAACCCGTGTTTTCAGCGAAATGATAAACCAGGGTGGTTTCAGCATCATAGGTGCCCTTCACATCCTCTTCACGCGGGGCATCTCCCTGATTGCCATAGTAGAGCCAGAAGCTCGTCTGCGCACCAGGCTTCACCTCCGGCACCTTCACCCACACGTAGGCTTCATTGAGCAGGCTGTCGTATTTTTCGATGTGGTGTACCAGCGGCGTTTTGTCATCCTCCGCTACAAACCGGATGTCGCTGCCGTCCTCCTTCGCCGTGAGAAACTGAAAGTTCCCTTCATGCAACCGAACCAGGACAGCTCCGCCTCCGACGGGTTCAGTGATGGCACTGCCGCTGCTGGTGGTGTCGACGGTGATTTTCTTGCGCAGTGTCCACTCCGGTTTCCACCAGGAGGCGGCATCGGCGACCGAAACGAGGCTGACAAAGGCGATAAAGAACGTAAGAAATCGGGGCATGCGGGATGTGAATTTGAAATTTAAAAGTCAGCCATGAAGCGGATGCTGAAGAGCAGTTCACCGACATCGGTGACACCTTGCTGAATCAGCGGAATGCCCGCATCCAGGGAGCCTGAAAAGTGGTCGAACACACGGAAGCGCGTCCCCGCCCCGGCGCTGGCCAGGGAGAAATGAGAGATCTGCTCCGGCAGCGGGTCATTCACCGTCAGGTAGCCCGCATCCAGAAAGACATGAAAGCGCCATTCGTTCTTCCCTTCGTCGCTGGTCTTCAGCAGGGACGGGCTGCGCAGTTCGAACGTAGCTACAGCGCCATTGTCACTGACCACTGCGGGCTGCAAGTAGCCCCGCACGGTGCCCACGCCACCGGCACTGAACTGTTCATTCACGATCAATGGCACAGGACTGTATTGTCCCTGCAGTTTGCCAAAGGCCTGAAGGCCGCCAGTTAGATCATGCGTGTGAGACAGGTCACCGCGGAAATAAAAGAATCCGGCGTCTGCATTGTATCGCTTGTTGGCAAAGTCTTCCTCATTGCCTGTTCGCGCCATTGAGAAATGAAAGCCTCCGTTGAAACTGGTACTATGCTTCTTCTCCAGCCAGTTGGCGGAGTATTCCAGGCTAAACGGATAGTAGATGATCGCCGGATCCAGTGGAATGCCCGCGATGATGAGGGAAGTTTCGAAACTCTTGCGGTCCAGGCCGAAATTGATGCTGTGAACGAAGCCGTCTCTCTGGGGCAGGTTCGCGTTCAGCCGAAAGCCGATGACATCGCCGATGCCGATGGAAGTCGCGCCGGTCTGGGCCGCGACAAGACTGTTCTGGACGGATCCTTGCAGCGTCAGCGTCCAGTTGTCCCATCCGGGAATCGGGGCCACATAATAACCGGAGTAAACCTCCGAATCATCCAGCCGCTCAGGGGCAATTTGAAAGCTGGCACCGATCATGTGGCCCAGTTGCCAGAGATTGTTGTAGCTCAGGCTGCCACTCATCCGCCAGGGGGTGGTGTTCTGCGCGTAGAAGTTGTTTACCTCCACGCTGCCATGAAAGGGCAGTTCGTCTTCGACATTCAGGTCAATATCCACCGTGCCTGGAATAAGGCCCGCACGCAGGGCCGGGGTGACCCGGAGGCCTGGCTGGCGGTTCAATGCAACGATGTCACGGCTGACATCTTTAAAGTTAGGCACAGTGCCTTCGGCTAGCGAGGGTGCCTTCTTTTTCAGATGCTCAATGTCGTAATAACGTGAGCCATGCACACGCAATCGCCCGACACTTGCTTCGACGACTTCGAGGATGATCACCCCTTTTTTGACCTTCTGTTGGGGGATGAGGACAGAAACCGTCTGGTAGCCCTGGTCACGATACGCCTTCTCCAGTGCGGCCCGCGCCTGGTCCACATCTTCAGGCGTCCGCTCCGGGCCAAGGAAGGGATACACCGCCTTCTCCACTGTACGGCGATCCAGTTTTCTCGCGCCGACCACCCGGTATTCCTGCACATACATGGTACGCGCGGCCTCTTGACCATCGCCTTCAGCCTTGGCTGGGCTGCTTTCCTGACCAGAGGCAAGGCTCCATGCGCCTAAGACAACCAAAACCCAGCTTCCCCATGGGGGGGAAAAGGGAAACTGGGGCGTGGAGAGTATCTTGATCGTCATCGGAAAGGTTCCTTTTTTCGTTGGGTCACCTAGACTTCCGGCAGGGCCGGAAGAGGAATCCCGTGTGAATGTTTCCATTCACACGGGCTATTGGTCGCTGTCGGGAGGGCTGCTCTGGGAAAGAGCAGCAAAGGATCCAGCGGCTTATTTTGGCACCACCAGACCGCCGTCGGTGAAGCGCTCGACCTGGACCGTTGCATCATTGAAAAGGCCACCGCCTGAAGGTGCATCCACCGTGGCTACCTGATCACGCAAGGCGTCAGCAAAGGTCAGTTTGGTGCCTTCCAAGCCGACTTGAGGTTTGAGGATTCGGTTGTAAAGCCAAGCCGTGTAGGTGCCGGTTTTCACGTTCTCCGTTGTGAGAGGCACACCATTGTAGTTCAAGGAGACGCCACGATTTGCCTCTGGCACCACACCATTGGCACCGAGCACCCGGTTGTTGGCATCGCCAGGAGTCACATAGCCAATATAGTACCCCTCAGTAGCCTCAGGGTAGAGCTCTTCAAACTGCTGGCTGTCGGTATTGAAATAGCGTCCCTTATAGGCATTGGAGCCCAGAGTTGTGGTCAGCACCGCAGCCAGGTTGGCCCCGGAATTGTAGCCACCGCTGCCGACAGGAACCGCAAATGTACCCGGCTGGGTATTGACAGGCCAGAGTTCGTGGCTGCCTACCACACCCCCAAAAGTGAGGCCGCTCGCCGTGGTCTGGGGAGTGGAGAATGTCGGGAACCAAACGTTGACCTGGCTGCTGGTGCTGAAGCCGATTTCCAGATAAGCCCCAAAACGCTGTCCAGCATCTGTGTTGCGGCCGATGGCATAGACAATCTTGTTGCGGTCATTGGTCCAGTCTCCAGTAAACTGGGCTAGTCTCACGGAGCCTGTTTCGTAGAGCTGGCGAGCCAGTGCGGCGGTGATGTTTGGCACGTAGCCCGGCCGGGGATTGGATGGCGTGCCGGGAAAGCCAGGACTGGCGTAAAATCCCAAGGGCGAAATGCCAACAATCTCTTCAATGACAGGACTGTAGGTCACGTTCTGGAAGGTGCCGTTGAAGGGAGAGGTGGACTGAAAATTCGTCGAAAAACCAAAGTCGGCTTTCGCGATTTCATACTCCGCTGTATTCTGGCTGGTCAGCGGGTTCGGCAGAGATCCGCCTTCAGGCGCGTCTGTCGCCAGTCCGTTGGAGGCAACGAACCTTTGATCAATGTTGCCCGCAACAGCGGCGATGCCGGCCAGGGCTCCAGAGAAGGAAACCTTGATGATCACCTCATTGGCTGGAATCGATTCGGCATTGGCGGGAAAGTATCCTTTCCAGACTCCGAAGTTGGATGCCGCTGCCTGGCTTTGAGTGCCGAAACCATTGACGCCATTGCCACGATACGTCCTGCTGGAGTCCGGCTTGAGAAGATTGAAGATGGCATTCTGCGTTGCGGTGCGGTCACCGTTGGAGGCAGTGATGCGAATGACCGTCTGGGCATCGGCTGGCAGGGCTGCCAGAACCAGTGCGCTAAGCGCGAGTGATTTGAATGTTTTCATAAAATTAGTTAGGTTGTTGCTGGCGGTTTGACGGGTTTAAGGGCTCAATTGCTGGCTTCGGTGAGGGTCACCTTGCCGCTCTGGCTGGTGCTGCCTGTGAGAGCCGTGCTCAGGAAGAAGCCTGAGGCCTCGCCGCTCTTCTGAAGGATCACCCCTTTGTAGGCTGGCTTTTTCTGAGGTGCCGGTGCCGTGAAGCTTCCGGAGAAAATGCCCGTGGTACCGGCCACGAGGAGCGTGAATGTCTTGTCCGCAGGCACGTTGGTCACCTTATTGGCTGCCGTGATGCTGAAGCCTTTGGTCAATGGCTGATCCAAGGTGCCTTGCGTGAAGCCCAGCGAACCATTTCCAACGAAGCCCAGGATACTGCTCGTATCCGTCTTGAGGGCTTTGACAAACTTTGACCCGATGAGATCCGTCGTGATGCCTGTGGGCCATCCGTTAGGATAGACCTTGCTCTTGGTGTCCACAGGGCGGAACCAGAAGAGATCCTCACCATCCAGGTCCGTCTGGGCCAGGTTGTCAAACTTCACCGGGCCGGAGATGGATCCCCGCTTACTGTAAAGCTGCACATAGAACGGCAGGCGGTTCGTGATGGAAAGCGGTGCAGAAAACGTGATGGCAGAACCATCTGCCAGTGCACCCGTCACCTTCGCCACACCGGCATTGCTGACCACCACTGTGCCCCAGCCGTCTCCCTGAGGAAAGGCGCTGGCTTCAGGATTCGGGTTTCCTGGCGTTGCCGCCTTGAACAAGACCGTATAGGTCGTTACGAGGGACGCTGCCGGATTCACTAGGGGCAGCACCGGATTTTTCTTGTTCGTGTAGAGGGAACGGTTGGCCACCAGTTCTGACACGAGGCCGCCGTCAAGAACAGAACCAGTGACCTGGTTAGTGTTGCCGATCTCCGCCAGATCAAAGTCCAGCGCCAGCGTCAGCGGCGTCTTGCCCTTGCGGACCAGGGAGGCCGTCGAGGCGAGTGTTTTGCCGAACCGGCCTTCGCCGCTGGAATGGATGCTCCCGGAGAAAGCCAGGCTGAGTCCATCAATGGCCAGCTTGCCAGAGAAGGTTCCCTTGGCTGCGATAGTAACCGTGATCAGCCCCTCGGTGCTGTTGCTGGCGGTCGTGCCGTCGGCAGCGGTGACCAGCCCTGTGTAAACACCGGCAATGGCAGGATAGGGATCATCATAAATGAAGGTCTGCGTGATATTTTTGGACACATTACCTCGGTAATCCGTGCTGCGGACCGTCAGAATATTGGTGCCACGAGCGACCGGAACGGCCAGTTCATAGGTGATGGCGCCTTTGGCTCCGATCGTCAGATCCGCCTCGGAGAAGTCGCCATCGTTGATCTTCACCTCCACCTTGGCCACTCCTTTGTTGTCCTTGGCACCGCCTTTGACGACGACCTCATCCTCATCGTTGCCAGTGACTTTGGCATTGGCTTTCGGTTCAGTGATGGTGACCGTGGGCAGGACGGCATCCAGATCCAAGATGCGCACTTCGTAGGAGGTGACAGGACCTAGAGTGGTGCCGACCGGATTGGTGAGGACCACGGTAAACACCTCATTAGGCTCATTTTTGACCGCATCCGCATTGATCACCACCGTGGCTGAAGCCGTGGTCTGGCCATCCGCCAGATTGACCACCGTCGTCAGGGCCGTGAAATCGCCCGGAGCAACGGCGCTGCCAGCCACTGTGCTGACGGTCACGCTGACTGCACCCGCACTGCCATTGGCACGAATGATCGGAATGACAACTTGGCCAGCCTCTTCGAGCACATGGCCTCCGGTCGTCGCAAAAGAAAGCACACCAGGATCGCTGGGAGGATTGGCAAGAGAGACCGTCGTGCTGGATTGAATTCCCAGGGTGGTCTGACCGGTGGGATTGCTGAGAGTCAGCAGGATGTTTCCCGGAGTCGCATTCTCCAAAATCTCCACCGTGGTCACGGCTTCGTCCTGACCATCGGCAAAGGTCACCACCGTTGGGTTTGTATAGCTGTAGGCTGTGCCGTTGGTCAGCGTTTCGCTGGAGGCATTCACCGTGACCGTGACTGCTCCCGCACTGCCGTTCTGGCGCTGCAGGGTCACCACCGCTGAAGTCCCTGTGGTCAGAGCCGGGAAAGTCGGGCCAGTGAAGGAGATTTGCCCCGGGTTCGCATTGACGGTCACCGTGGTTGTGGCCGTGCCACCCAAAGATACGCTCTGCGCATTGGTCAGCGTCAGCACGATCGTGCCCGGGAGGGCGGTCTCAGGGATCACATTCAGTGGAATGCTCAGTGATTTGGAGGCTTCATCAGCCGCGAAGTTCAGCGTGACGGGGCCTGCGAATGTATAGTAGCTGCCATTGAGGTTGCCGCCTGTGATGGCGGCATCCACGGAAACCGCGTCTCCGAGGAAACCTGTGCGGACCACCTGGATCTCCGCCGTATTGGGAGTGTTGGAGGCATTCAGGGCGAAAAGGGAGACCGTCGCGGAGGCAAACTGCACCTCACTGTCCGTGTCGTTGATCGTCACCGCCGCCGAGGCCAGGCCCGTCAACTGGCTGCCGCCGGAGGGGTCCGAAAGAGTGACGGTAAATCCGCGTGAAGCCGCAGTCCCTGAGACGTCTGTGATGGGAATGTTCACCGTCTTGGTGATCTCTCCACCCGCGAAAGTGACCAGGACATTGCTCAGCGGCGTGTAATCCGTTCCGGCCAGGGCCGTGCCGTTCGCGGTATTCACAGTCGCGGAGACTTCCGAAGACACCGTATCTGTACGGTTGAGGGTCAGCGTGACGAATCCAGCGTCTTCATCCACGCTGTATTCCGTCTGCGCCAGCCTGATGCCTGCGACGCCGTCCGGAAGGGCTCTTCGAAAGGTCACCACGCCAGAGGAAGTGATCTGAAAAGTACCCAGGCGGCTGACCACGTCGCCCGTGGCCTGCGTATTTGAAAACCGGAAGAAATCCAGTGCCGTGCCTGCCGCACCGTTGCCAAAGCTTCCCTCAATGTCCGTCCACTGGCTGAGTGTGCCAAAGCTGGTCGTGCCTCCCGTGATTTGGAAGTTATAACTGCCTGCAACAGACGTGTTGGTTTGAACTGCAGCGGAAGGGTTGTTCGCCGTTGCCTGCAGCCCCTGATAAGCCGTAGTCACACTGACAATCTGGCTCTTGGTGGAAGTCCGCGCATTCGTCGCCAAAGCATTAAAAGCAGGTGCCGGGAAACCTACCGGCACCTGGGCCCGTGAAGCGTAAATCGGCGGATTGATCACGTTCCGCGCACCAAAAAACCCCCAGTAAAAATCATTCCGCGAATGCCAGCCGCCACCAAAGGTGGCTGACAAATCCGCAGCCACCGACCCAAGGTTCACCGTGGCACCTGGAGTGGCATTCCGAAATGTCGTATCATTGCCGACATTGACGATGAGAGAGACCCCCGACCCCTGGCCATCACCGGCCCGAAAGCCGAGAAAGATGTCACCATCAGACGGCGTGGTCACCGGTGCGGCCACAGCCGACTGCATCGCCAGCAGTGCGATGGCACTGAGCGTGAGCAGTTTAGTTCTTTGAAGTTTCATGTGTGAGCGTTTGGAGTAGTGCCGTTCAGCTCCGCATTGGGTGGCCGAACAGCAGGTTTGATGGTTGGCTCCAAACTCCCTTTGCCAGGGTCATCAGGCCGTGATTGGAAATGACTTTCCAGATACAAAAACCAGCCCTTCCTGCTTAGGATCGGGCTTCATTCGAAAATCGGTGGCCTTCCCAAAAGGATCAGCCTGCTCTGCTGGCTTTGCCGCCTCACAGAATTCACTCTTAACGAGTAGGGATTAAATGGACAGATATCCATCCTTGTCCAATAGGAATTAACGATTTCGTTTTTTTGGATTCGATGAAAGTTTAAACTGGACAGCACAATCCCAGGCTGGAATTCAAAAAAATAATTTGGGCGCCGCCGCAGTTTTAAGTTAAAGACCCAGATGTGCCGTAACATTGTTTTGCTCTCACACGGCCTGGAGCTTCCCACGGACGAAAGCTTCTGCTCTTGGCAGATCCAGGCATTCGGTGGCAGATTGAGATGCCACGGATAACTGGCCCAAAAACAGTTTAGTTGGCGAGAGCGATTCCTCTCACACCGATGGCCTTGCTGAGTTCAGCATGCTGCGCTGGCTCTCGGTAGGCGTAGCGGCGTGGCAGTAGCTGCTGCGGGGTATGTGGAGTTCCCTGGCGACTTCGGAGACTTGCTTTCCAAGGCCAAGCAGGCCGAGGGCCTGGCCCAGAAATCTATAGCACTTCGGGCTGCGACATTAGCGATGCTGCTCACGCCCGGTGTGCTCAGGGCAAGCCGCTTCGTGCGATCTCACTCGCCGCTATCGATGCCAAATTTTTCGAACACCATCAATCCTTGTGACCCGGCTGCTTGACCTCCGCTTCGACAATGAGGCGAGCCGCCAAGGCTTGAAAAGCTTTCTGGATGCCTTACGCGAACAAGCCACTTAGATTCTACTTGGAGTCCCTGGCGGAGCCCTTCAACTTCCTCAATTGCGTGGTCACCCCACTGATCTGACAAACACCATCCTGCCTGTAGCTGGTAGCCTCGTTGTCGAAAACGGAAATTGCCTCCATCTCTTGGCACGAGCCCGCCAGCACGCAGAGCATCTTATGCCATTGCTGATGACCATGGCGATATTCGATTTACATCTTGAATCAGCAGTTCCTGAAAAAATTCTCTTGTGAATTTAATTCACACTGTTTATATATGATTTAATCGGTTAGTGAGCGTGCTGATCCCGCAAAGGAAGGCAGAGATCCATCAAGTCCAGACGCCATTATCGGAATCGATCCGACTCTACCAACACCATGAAACCCAATCCTCTCCTGCCTTTCTTTGCCTCCGTCCTTTTCCTGCTGCCGTTCCAAGGGCAAGCAGCAGGCAAGCCTAACGTACTATTAATTCTGGCCGATGACCTCGGTTACGGTGAAATCGCCGCCCAGGGATACACCAAGGATATTCCCACGCCCCACATTGACTCCATTGCCAAAAACGGCGTGCGTTTCAGCAGTGGGTATGTCAGCGGCCCTTACTGCAGCCCTACACGTGCAGGACTTTTGACAGGGCGGTATCAGCAGCGTTTTGGTCACGAGTTCAATCCCGGCCCCTCACCCGTGGAATCCTTCGGTCTCGACGTGAAGCAAAAAACGTTAGGTGATCATTTCAAAAACCTGGGTTATGCCACGGGCTGGTTTGGCAAATCACACCTGGGTAACAAACCCGAATTTCATCCCAACCAACGCGGTTTTGATGAGTTCTACGGCTTCCTCGGAGGTGCCCACACCTACCTCAATGCAGCAACGGCAGATCCCATCCAGCACAATGGCACTCCGGCGGACAAGATCGAGTACGCGACTGAATCCTTCGCAGCCGAGGCTGTGAAGTTCATTGGCGCAAACAAAGGCAAGCCTTGGCTGGCCTACGTGCCATTCAATGCCGTGCATGGCCCGCTTGAAACATTGGAAAAGTACGAGAGCCGCTTCAGCAGCATCACCGACGAAAAACGCCGCAAATTCGCCGGGCTCCTCTCTGCACTGGATGATGCTGTGGGCACTCTGCTGGCCAAAGTTCGTGAGAATGGGGAAGAGGAAAATACGCTCATCATTTTCCACAGCGACAATGGTGGACCAACCAGGCAAACGTCCTCCGGAAACGGCCCGCTGAAAGGCTTCAAAGCCACGACATGGGAAGGCGGAGTTCGGGTGCCCTTCTTTGTGCAATGGAAAGGCAAAATTCCAGCTGGCAAGGTAGATGACCGTCCCGTCATCCAGCTCGATCTCCTGCCAACAGCCCTCGCCGCAGCAGGCGCAGAGGTTCCAGCAGACGCAGAGTTCGATGGAGTCAATCTGCTGCCATACCTCACAGGTGAAAAAGCAGAGGCTCCTCATGAGGCACTTTTCTGGCGCTTTGGTGGCCAGATCGCTGTGCGCAAGGGCGACTGGAAACTGGTGAAAGGTGCCACAGATGAAAAGCCTTTGGGCCAACTGGGTTTCACCTCCAGCCTGGAGGGTGCACAACTTTACAACCTTTCCTCGGATATTGGCGAACAGAACGATCTCGCCGCCAAAGAGCCTGAAAAGGTCAAAGAACTGGCTGCTGCATGGGAGACATGGAACAGCCAGAACGTTGAAGCCAAATGGCTGCCCGGCAACCGCCAGGGCCAAGGAAAAGGCAAAAAAACACAACCTCAGAACTGAATCCAGTCATGTAAGGTTTCCCTGATGGGGAGCCTTACTAATCCTCAGTCACCTAAAGACAGCCGGCACGGGAATCCAATTCCATGTCTTGCTCGCACCCTTTCGTGCGCTCTCCGCATCCCCTAGGGATAGCTGAAGCCTAACCACTCTTCGTTCTGACCAGACGCACTGGAGAACGTCGGAGCGCACCAATACCCACCGGCATGATCCGGAGGTTTCTCATCCCCTGACCTGCACATCCACTGGGTCCTGTCAGTCCATGTTCTTGTATTCGCAACCATGAAAGCATTCCACCCTAGACGTACACGGTCGTTTCTGGCCGCGCTCTTGCTGCCAGTCATCTCACTGGCCACCACAGCAGCTCACGCTGCGCCTAAATATGAGTCTGGCGTACTCACCAACACCCAGCCGAATGCCACCACATGGCGAACGGTTTCCTTCGCCACCACCTTTTCCACGCCTCCAGTCATTGTGCTAGGCACGCCCACCCATGGCGATGCCGAAGCTTTGACCACCCGCATACGCAATGTCACCTCAACAGGTTTCCAATATCAATTGGATGAATGGGACTACCTCGATGGTATCCATGCTTCAGAGACCCTGCATTACCTTGCGCTTGAACCTGGCGTCCACAGCATCGGTGGGGTGACCTGGCAGGCGGGCCGTAGTAGTGGCGTCACAAAAACGGCCCAAACGGTGAATTTCACCTCAGCCTTCACTGCCGCCCCTGTGGTGCTGGCCCAGGCGGAGACCACGGCCAATGCGAAAGCCATCACCTCCCGCGTCAATCTGGTCACCACGTCCGATTTTGAATTGCGAGTCATCACCCAGGAGTCCGATACCGCCGCGCTGTCCGGTGAATCCGTTGGCTGGATCGCCATCGCCCCTGGAACTGGCACGCTCGATGGCGCCTCGTTCAAGGCCGCGAAGACCGGTGCCAGCGTCACCCATGCCTGGAGCACTCTGGCCTTTGGAGCGACGTACAAGCAGCCCTTGTTCTTTGCCCAGGGCCAGACCGTCAATGGTGGGGATCCCTTCACCATCCGCCAGCGCAGTCTGAGCGGCACCGGTGCGGAGATCTTTCTTCAGGAGGAGCAGTCCAGCGCAACCGAAACCAATCATGCAGCCGAGGATGTCGGCTACCTCGTGCTCGGTGAAAGCGTGGGTGAAGTGCGTGCCAAACTGGAGCTGGGCGATCTGGCCCACACTCAGACCAATGCCACCACCTGGACCCCCGTCACCTTTGCGAAGACTTACACGACTCCCGTTGTCGTCTTTGGCCCCCTGACGCAAAACAATGCCCAGCCTGCGGCAGTGCGGGTGCGCAATGTCACCTCCACCGGTTTTGAATATCAAGTGGACCGTTGGGACTATCTGGGCGGCGCGCATCCAGAAGAAACGCTGCATTACATTGTCGCCGAAGCTGGCCAATATGTCATCGGCGGCCTCACTTGGCAGTTTGGCCGTGCCACGGGCGTAACCAACAGTGCGACCAGCAAGACTTTTGCAGAATCCTTTGCGGCAGCCCCCGTCGTGCTCGCCCAGGTGGCAACGACCAATGAAACCAGTGCTGTAATCCCCCGCCTGGGCGGCATCACCGCTTCAGGTTTTAGCATCCGGGTGGATGAGCAAGAATCCGCAGATCAGACTCACGCTGTGGAGACCGTTCACTACGCCGCGATTCAGAAAGGCAACGGACGGCTGGTCTCCAACCAGTTTGTTTTTGAAGCCAACGCCTCTACCGCCACGGTGACCGATGCTTTTACGGCAGTCAACTTCGCCCGCAAGCTGGCAGATCCCTTCTTGATCGCTGGATTCCAGACGCGCAATGAAGCCGACCCCGTAGTGCCACGTCAGCGCAATCTCAGCCCACTGAAGGTCGATCTACGTGCCCAGGAAGAAGTCTCCCTCAATCCTGAAACCACGCACGCAGCCGAAAGCGCTGGATACCTCGTTGTCGCAGGCGCTTTAGACCTCGACGAAGACGGTCTGCCCGATGCCTGGGAAGTGGCCAACGGTCTGAATCCAAACAACGCCTCCGACGCCACCCTGGATCCTGATGGCGACGGCATCAGCAATCTCAATGAATACGCTTACAACACCAACCCAAACAGCTTTGACAGCGGCGGCACCATCACGGTCACACCGCTGATTGCGGATGGCTTCGAACTGGAGGGAACGGCTGCAAAGTTCCGCATCAGTCGCACAGGTGGTACCGTCCCCGTCACGGTGAATTTCACCCTCAGCGGCCGCGCCGCGCTGACCACTGATTATCTGGTGCAGAACAACAGCGGCGGCGCTTTGAGCGGAGCCATTACCATCCCCTTCAATTCCCTGTCCAATGACGTGGCCATCTTACCCGTGGCTGACTCGATCCATGAATATCCAGAAACGGTCATCCTGACCGTCTCGACTAACAGCAAGTATGTCATCGGCACGTCCAGCAATGCCACCGTCAATGTCAATGACGCCTCAAACATCCCTGCCAATGAGCAACTCTTTGTCGCTTATCTGACCAAGCAAGGCACAGCCAGCACCTACGCCTCTGGACTGGCCACGCTTTATTTGAATGGTGCCAAGAGCTCCACCCGCGTAAATCTCAGCTTCAGCGGGCTCACCTCAAACCAGACCAACGCCTACATCCGCAACGGCGTCACCGCGGGCGTCGGCGCAGAACTGCGGCCGACACTGCCTATCGGTCAGGTGAACAACGAAACTTGGAATCTCACACAAGTCGGAGCCTTGACTGGACAAAACCAAGTGGATGCCCTGTATCAAAGCGGCGGCAAGTGGGTCTATCTCAACATCGGCACAGGCACCTATCCTGCGGGTGAAATCTCCGGCATCTTCAGCCGTCAGACTGGCTCCAGCACCTTCACACCACCCGCTGCACCACCGGCTTTGCCGACACTTACAGGAGATGATCTCACCCGCGATGTTGCCCGTTTCCTCACTCAGGCCAGCTTCGGCCCGACTCAGGCAGAAATCACTTCCTTGGTCAATGTCATCAACACCACCCACAGCGGCAACCGGATCGCCGGATACAACGCTTGGATTGATGCTCAATTCGCCCTGGATCAAACAAAACTGCTCGCCTACACCGAAGCTGCGGATGCCCACGAATGGGATCTGCGAGGTGCCGCGCCAGACAACTTCACCAACAATGACGAACCCAGGCACAACAACCGCCGGCGCGGCTGGTGGCTGCTGACCACGAAGGCTCACGACCAACTCCGCCAGCGTGTGACCTTTGCCCTCAGTGAGCTCTTTGTCACCTCCGAAGACCTCGCCCTGCTGCGCAACAAACATTACGGCTTGGCCAGCTATTATGACCTCCTTGGCAACCGTGCCGATGGCAACTTCCGCACCTTGCTGGAAGAGGTCAGCAAGAGTCCCGTCATGGGCAAATATCTGAGCCATCTGCAAAACCAAAAGACTGTATTGGATGGCTCCGGCAATGTGCTTTTCAGCCCAGATGAAAACTACGCTCGCGAAATCCTGCAACTCTTCTCCGTCGGTCTGGTAAACCTGCACCCGGACGGCACTTTGAAGCTAGGTGCCGACGGTTTGCCGATCCAGACCTACGGCAACAATGACATTACCAATCTGGCTCGTGTTTTCACCGGCTGGAGCTTCGGCAAACGTCACGGCAGTGCTGCCAATGGTTACCCGGTGCAGAACAATACCAACTTCTTCCAGGGTAACGGTCCGGCCTACTACCAAGCTTCCTGGACAAATCCTTTGATCAATTTTGCCGCCTATCATGACACAGCCGCCAAGACGGTGCTGGGCAGCAGCATTGCCGCAGGATTGAATGGCCAGCAGGATCTCACCGCTGCACTGGACATCATCTTTGCACACCCGAATGTGGCTCCCTTCATCAGCCGCCGACTCATTCAGCGCCTCGTCACCTCAAACCCCAGCAACGGATACATCCACCGAGTTGCTCAGAAGTTTGAGAACAACGGCACGGGGACACGCGGTTCTTTGAAGGCAGTGATCAAGGCCATCCTCACCGACTACGAAGCTCGCAGCCTCGACGTCATTAGCAATGTTGGCTACGGCAAACAAAAGGAGCCCATCCTTCGTTATGTGCAGCTTCTGCGCGCTGTGGGTGGCAAGTCCGACATCCTGCTAAGCACACTGTCCAGCTTTGGTTATCCTTCAGCCCAGTTCGACAACTTCCCGGCAGGCACCACGCTGTATCGTTATGCCGCTACAGACGCCCAGCTCGGCCAGACACCACAAGCAGCCCCAAGTGTGTTCAACTGGTTTTTGCCAGACTTCAATCCTGGAGGTGATGTGGCCGCTGCTGGCCTAGTCGCACCGGAGCTCCAACTCAGCACGGAAACAAGTGTCGTCCAGGTGATCAACTACCACTACCAAATCACCAATGTGGACAATGGCCAGGGCGTCAATCCTCTCATCGGCGCTACCGATGCCCTGGAGGACAACGTCCGCCTGGACCGCACACCTTTCGTCACCCTGTATGATGCTGAGATCACCGCAGGCAAGACCGTAGTTCAAGCTCTGACCACGGTTTTGGATCAGCTCGATCTCATCCTCACCTCTGGCAATTTGAAGGTGCGCTATGCCTCTGCGGCGGTCCCAAATCCACGCAGCATCATCCTAGATACCGTCTCCACGTTACCAGGCACTCCCACCAGTGCCGCCCGGGTAAAAGAGCTGCTCTACCTGCTGGTCAGCTCCCCCGAATACATTCATCAAAAGTAACTGCCAGGAAACACCTAACAAGGGATTGAATATGAAACACAACGATCAAGAACTTTCCTCAGCACGACGCCGCTTCCTTCGGCAGTCGGCTTGCTCAGCCCTCGGTATCACCGGTGTGGTGAATACCCTGGCGCATCTCCGCCTGGTTCAATCAGCGCTCGGCCAGTCAGCCCCTCCTTCGGATTACAAAGCCCTGGTGGTGCTCTTCCTCTTTGGTGGAAATGACTCCAATAACCTCCTCATTCCCCAAAAAAATCACCCTTCCTACGCCGACTACAAAAGCGGTCGCGGAGTGCTGAAGATTTTGGACCCCACAGATTCCGCTTACGTCAGTGGACAGCCGGCCTCACTGCCGCTCACCACGACCAGTGGCGACTATGGCGTGCACCCAGCTGCACCGGGTATTCAGCAGCTTTTCAACAGTGGCGAACTCGCCTTCGTCGCCAATGTCGGCACGCTGCTCTATCCCACCAGTCGCACGCAGTTTCAGGCAGGCTCTGTGCCACTCCCCCCTCAGTTGTTTTCACACTCGGATCAGCAGGTGCAGTGGCAGAGTTCCGTGCCGGATCAGCCTTTCAGCAGCGGCTGGGGAGGGCGTGTGGCAGACTTGCTGGCATCACAAGGATATGCCGATGGACAAGTCTCTTTGTCCGTCAGTCTTGCAGGCATCAATAGCCTGCAAGTCGGCAATGATGAAATCCAATATGCCGTGACCCCTGAGGGAGCCATTCCTCTCAGCGGCTACGGGCCCGCAGCCACGCCTTACATCAATGCCCTGAACGCAGATGGGAGTTACAAAACCACGGCCATTCAAGGCAAACGGCTGAAAGCCTTCGACGACATTACCAACTACACCTTCCAGCATCTGCTGGAAGATGATCATGCGAAAGTCGTCCGGCGCTCCCGCGCCAATGAAGGACTCATCGGTGCCGCCCTTACCGAAGCGGCTCTGAGCGGAGTGGATTTCGATGCCCAATTCATCAATGCACAGACCAATTTAGGTGATCAACTCAAGGCCATCGCCAAGCTTATTGCAGGCCGAGGCAGCCTGAACAACCGCCGGCAGATCTTCTTTGCCAGCATCGGAGGTTTTGATACCCATCAGGATCAAAATGATGCCCAGATCAATCTGCTAGGCGAACTCAGCGGTGCCCTGTTGGCTTTCAGCAATACGCTGACTGCCCTGGGGGTCAACGACAACGTCACCACAGTCACCCATTCGGACTTTACCCGCACGCTGACGCCGAATGGCACTGATCCGGAAACGGCGGGGTCCGACCACGGCTGGGGTGGACACCAAATCGTGCTCGGCGGGGCCGTCAATGGGGGGCAGGTGTATGGAAGCTTCCCAAGCTTAAAGTTAGGTCAGGACCAAGACGCAGGAACGAGCAATCGGGGCCGATGGATCCCGACGACCGCCGTGGACCAATACGCAGCGGTCTCAGCCAAATGGCTCGGTGTCAGCAACGGTTTACTGCCAGACATCTTCCCGAACCTCGGTCGCTTCAATGATCCGTTCGGAGGAACAGCCAACCTCGGATTCCTATGATCTAGGAGGCTGGTGAAGCAAATGGGACTCGGCTCCACCCTGGGGGTGTGGGGCCGAGTCTTTGGCTTCCATGCAGCCTCAGCGACAGTCGTCATCCTTACAAGTCGATCTAACAAACCGTTCATTTTCTCATTCCATGAAGCCGATCAGTCAGGCCAGCAACCTTCGCACCTCTTGGTTCGAAGGCTTTTTCTGGGTCATGCTCTCTTTCATCATCGCGGCTATAGGCTGGCATCTGGCTTCAGGCCCCCTGTCTCTTTCATCAATGGAGCAGCCCCCATCGCCGGCCCCTCCCGCAGCCTTAAGCGCTCCCCTCATTCCGCGCATTCAGCTACCTAGCGGAGATGTTAAGGTTCTTCCAGCAGGGCCTGAGGGCTGGGTCGAAGTGACTGAATTTGTGCAGCTTTCCCAGCAACTGAATCGTCCGGAACAAACCCCAAAAGACGATTTAGAAATTTTGCACACCTTGTTAGACGGCTTTCGTCGATCCAAAGCCTGGACGAACAAACCTGCCTCAGAGAATGAGGAATTCATTGCGCCCTTATGCGGAAAGAATCCATTCCGCCTTGTATTCATCACATCGGATCACCCCGCGCTGAATGAGCGAGGCCAACTTCTGGACCGATGGGGAACACCTTACCATTTTCATCGCGAATCAGGCGATCATCTGCATATCCGCTCCGCAGGTCCTGATGGGGCGCTTTTCACCTCAGATGACATCGTGGATCCGTCTTCAGAAGGCGTTTGAATTTAAGATGCCTTCTGGAATGGACAGACGGGCCGTTCTCGGTCACGTCTATTCCTCCTCATGTTATCCGTCCTAACTCACAATTTTGACAAGCATGACATCGTTCCCTGCAGCCTCTGCAGCGAGGCTTTTGTCTGCCTCTGCAATCGTGCTGCCGACTGCCCCTGCGCCCAGGTCAATCTCAGCCGCGACGAGTCCGAATGGATCAGTTGGCAGACCGGCGGCGACTGCGTCTGCATTTCCTGCCTGCTGAAATTGCGTGAGGCCGCCCGCCTCGCAGCACTCTAAAGGCACTCGCCTTTTACAACCGCTTTACAGACGGTTCCCCGCTCTGCAGCACACTGGGGCTGCCATGAAAGCACACACCTTCATCCTCCCTCTGTCCGTCTTCAGCGTTATCCTCGGTACCGCCTGCCTTCAGGCCGCCGAACTCCCCAAAGAACCAGCCCCGGCCAAGGCTGTACAAAAGTCAGATGCCCCTGCCTCCAAGCCTCGGCAACCGATGGTGGAGGTCACCTTTGTCCTCGACACCACAGGCTCGATGGACGGGCTCATTGATGGCGCCAAGCAAAAAATCTGGTCCATCGCCAACGACATCATCTCGGCAAAACCTAAACCTCTGGTCCGTTTCGGCCTCGTTGGCTACCGCGACCGTGGCGATGCCTACATCATCAAACGGGCATCTCTCACCGATGACCTCGATGCCATCCACGCCCAGTTGCAGGAGTTTAGGGCCGATGGCGGCGGCGACACACCGGAAAGCGTCAGTGAGGCCCTCCACGAGGCCGTCACCAAAATGCCCTGGAGCACAGGTGACGATGTCTTGAAGGTCATCTACCTGGTGGGGGACGCGCCGCCACAGGCCTATGAAAATGGCAAAGATTGGAAAAAGGTCTGCGAAAAGGCCCAAGAGACAGGCATCCTCATCAACACCATTCAATGCGGCAATCTCGCAGGCACCGCCGAAGTTTGGAAGGCCATCGCCAGCCGCGCCGCCGGTGCCTACGCCGTGATCCCGCAAGATGGCAACATGGTCGTTATTGCCGCACCTCAGGATGAGGAACTCGGTAGGCTGAATGCCGAAATCGGCAAGACCCTCATTCCATGGGGCAGCGAAAGCACTCGCCGGTCTGTCACATCCAAACAAAGAGCGGCCGAAGCAGCCGCCCCTGCCGACAATGCCTCACGCCTGGGGTATAACTCCAAGTCCGACAAAACTGTCCAAGGCGAAGGCGAACTCCTTGACGGCCTCAAGGAGGGTAAGGCCGAGCTCGACAAGATCAAGCCCTCCGAGCTCCCCGAAGAACTGCGCAAGCTTAATCCCGCCGAACTCAAAGCCCACGTCGAAAAACAGCAGGCTACACGCAGCGAACTCCAGGCCCGCATCACCGTTCTCGTCAAAGAGCGCGATGTGTTTATCAGCGCCGAACGGAAAAAAAGGTCCACCAGCGGCAAGACCGACTCCTTTGATGAACAGGTCGCCCAGACACTCCGCCAACAGGCTGCGCCAAAAGGCATCACCTGGGAAAAATAAAACGTTCGCGACCTCAACAAAACAACCTGTGGCGATGGTGGGCAAACAGCCTCCATCGCCACACTTCGTTTCGGGACCGCTCCGTCCATCCTCAGGACGGGCCGCGTCGTTTTACACCCGCTTTACAGACGGCCCTGCTCACAGACGGCAGACTGGGGCTGCCATGAAAACACTTCTACACCCCCTCCGTCATTCCATCCTCGCCCTCATCGCCAGCGCCGCCCTCGCCAGCCCCGCAGCCGAACCCGTCTCGGACAATGCCCTCCGTGACAATGAGTCCCTCGTCCAGATCGCCATCCTCCTGGATACCAGCAACAGCATGGACGGCCTCATCGAGCAGGCCAAAAGCCAGCTCTGGAAAATCGTCAATGAATTCAATGACGCCAAACAGGGCGACAAAATTCCCGTCGTCCAGGTCGCCCTCTACGAGTACGGCAATGACAATCTCAGCATCGGCACCAACTACATCCGCCAGGTCCTCCCCTTCACCCGGGACCTCGACAAAGTCTCCGAGCAGCTCTTCAAGCTCACCACCAATGGCGGCAGCGAATTCTGCGGCGCCGTCATCCGCGATGCGATCGACAAGCTAGCCTGGGACAAACATGGCAAGACCTACAAGGCCGTCTTCATCGCCGGAAACGAGCCTTTCACCCAGGGTCCCGTCAATTCCCAGGAAGCCTGCAAGGACGCCATCCAAAAAGGCGTCGTCATCAATACCATCCACTGCGGCAAGCCGAGTGAAGGCGAAAACGGCGGCTGGCGCACCGGGGCCGCCCTCGCCGAAGGCCGCTTCCTCACCATTGATCAGGACAAGGCCATCGTTCACATCGAGGCCCCCCAGGACAAAGAAATCACCCGTCTCAGCATTGAGCTGAACAAGACCTACATCATCTATGGCAAAGACGGTGCCCGTGGCGTGGCCAACATGAGCGCCCAGGATAACAATGCCTCCACTTACAAAAAGGAAGGTGCCGAGGTCCAGCGCGCCCTCACCAAGGCCAGCTCCAACTACAGCAACACTGGCTGGGACCTCGTGGACGCCAACAAAAAAGCCGGACTCAAACTGGAAAAGATCAAGGAAGACGATCTCCCCGCCGAGCTCAAGTCCCTCAAGGCCGACGAACGCCAGGCCTACCTCGATCAGAAAGCAGCAGAGCGTGAAAAGATCCAGACCCAGATCAAAAAGCTGAACGAGGACCGCCAGCAATACGTCACCGAAAAAAGCCGGGAGAGCGGCAAGGAAGACACCCTCGACAAAGCCATCGTCAAAGCCGTCCGCGAACAGGCGGCGAAGAAGGAGATCAAGTTCAAGTAACCCCCGAAAGATGAACTCTAGCCACCTTCCCCACTCACCATGAAAGCTCATCTCATCCTCTCCGCCTGCCTGATTGCCTTCACACTCACCCAGGCCGAAAACCCTGCGGCGGGTCGGCCGATCCCCAATCGCCTGATCTCTTATGAGGGCTTCGAAAAGAACGTCCAGGAGGTCGAAAAAATCCGCGAGTCCCGCCGCCTCACCGAAGAAGAGTTTCTCCAGAGGATGTCCAGGCCGGGTGTCATCATTCTCGATGCCCGCAGCGCAGCCAAGTTCCAGCTCCGCCACATCCATGGAGCCGTGAATCTCAGCCTGCCTGACTTCAATGAAGCCGCCCTGGCCGGCATCATTCCCCGTAAGGACACACCCGTCCTCATCTACTGCAACAACAACTTCGAAAACAGCCCGATCTCTTTCGCTTCGAAGTCCTTCAGCACCGCCCTGAACCTCCACACCTTCGTCAGCCTGCACGGCTACGGTTACACCAATGTCTATGAACTCGGCCCCTTGCTGGATGTCCACACCACCCGGCTCCCGTTTGCGGGCGAGGAGGTCAAAGAAAAGTAAACGCTCCCGATTCATTCGGTTGAGACGATCCCGCCTTTCCGTGTAACCTTCCTCCTCATCCCATGCCCACCATCCTTGTCATTGAAGACGACAGCGCCATCCGGCGCGGCGTTACCGATGCCCTGCGCTTCTCCGGCTACGCCGTGCTCGAGGCCGCCGAAGGCCTCTCCGGCATGGAACAAGCAAAGAAGGCCTCCTTTGACCTCATGCTGCTGGATCTGGTGCTCCCCAATCACAATGGATTCGAGATCCTGCGTGCGCTGAAGGAGCACCGCCCCGGCACCCCCGTCATCATCCTCTCCGCCCGAGGGGAGGAGGCAGACCGCGTGAAAGGCTTGAAGTTAGGCGCCGATGACTACGTCGTAAAACCCTTCAGCGTGCGCGAGCTCCTCGCCCGCGTCGAGGCCGTCTTGCGGCGCTCGCCAGAGCGGCCCAAGCAGGTCCAGCAAATCCCCTTCCCTGCGGGCATCGCCGATCTCGAGCGCCTGGAACTGCGCTACACCGATGGCGGGCGCGAGGAACTCTCAGACCGCGAATGCAGCCTCATCGAATACCTCGCCGCCCACCGTGGGCGCGCCATCTCGCGCGAGGAACTCCTGCGTCGTGTCTGGCGCATCGAGCCCAAGCACACCGAAACGCGCACCATAGACATGCACATCGCCAATCTCCGGGCCAAGCTGCGTGACAACGGCAGCGAGCCCCAGTTCCTCCTCACCGTGCGTGGCAAAGGTTACATGCTCACCAACGAATCCTTTCCGCCTAACCAAGGATAAATCAGCCCATCCATGCGCTCCATCCTCCGCTGGCTTCTGTTCACCCTCTGCCTCCTTGTTTTCACCGGAGCCATGGGCTGGATCAGCCTGCGTATGCTCAGCATGGAGCAGCAGCGCCGTCACACCGCGAAAGACGCCCAGGTGCAGGAGAAAGTGCGCCTCGCCCTCTGGCGCATGGATTCCCTCGCCAGTGCCCTCTTGATCCGGGAAAACTCCCGCCCCGCTTATCATTATCAGGCATTCTACGCCCCGGATGATCTCTTTGCCAGCCGCACCCAGAGCATCCCAAAGGGCCAGGCACTCATGCCCTCCCCCCTCTTCGGCAGCCTGCCAGATCTCGTCCAGCTTCACTTTGAAAGGATGCCCGGCCAGCCCGTGCTGTACAGCCCCCAGGCCCCCATGGGCAGCCAGAAGGAACTCGCCACCAGTTGGTACAACCTGAGCCCCCAGACCAGCGTCGCCGCCCAAAAACTGGCCATCCTTGATGCACTGGTCAAAAGGCACCCCGAGATCCAGAAAGTCCCGGCCATCGGGGCGTCCCCGCTCATCGAAATCAGGCCGCAGGCGGCTTCCACCAACCCGAAGGAAAGCCAAAAATCCACCGCTGCAAACACCATGCCGGTGGATCTTCAAAGCGTTGCCAATGCCACTGAACAGTCTCAGCGGGCCATGATTCTGGATAACAACATCTTTCTGGAAAAGAAGGAAGTAGCCAAGCCCCAGCTCAAAAAAGCAGTCCCCATTCCCGCTCCTAAAACAGCCAAGGCAGATGCCCCAATCGCTGCCAACCCGCCTAACAACTCAAGTGCAGGAACGAGCCAGCAGTTGGGAGAAGTGGCCCGGCGTTATCGGCAGTCGTCCACTTCCGCCGACTCAGCGGACGATTCCGCTCCCACCACCGCACCCAGTCGCCAGTCTCTCCCGGCCCTCGCTGGCGATCTCCAGCCCCTTTGGATCGAAAATGAACTGCTCCTCGTCCGCAATGCCACCCTTGAGGGCACCCCTCGTCTCCAGGGTGTCTGGCTCGACTGGCCCCTGCTCCAGACTCGCCTGCTCGAAACCATCCGCGATCTCCTCCCCGAGGCCACCCTCCTCCAGGTCCCCGCAGACGTCGCTCGCACCGATGCCACCGCTCTGGTCACCCTGCCCGTGAAACTGCTCACCGGCCATGTCCCCGTCACCCTCACGGAAGAAGCTTCCCCCCTGAAGCCCGCCCTCCTCATCGCCTGGACCTGCCTCATCACCGCCGCCCTCGCCGTCGCCTTCGTGCTGCATCGGGCCGTCCTGCTCAGCGAGCGCCGCGGCGCCTTCGTCTCCGCCGTGACGCATGAGCTGCGCACCCCCCTCACCACCTTCCGCCTGTATTCAGAAATGCTCGCCGATGACATGGTGCCCGATGCCACCCAGCGCCGCAGCTACCTCCAGACCCTCTGCGATGAGTCCACCCGCCTCATGCACCTGGTCGAAAATGTCCTCGCCTACTCCCGCATCGAGCGCGGCCGCACCGCCGGGCGCATGGAGTCCGTACAAGTCGGCTCATTGCTCGAAAGAATCCTTCCCCGCCTTCGCCAGCGCGCCGACCAGGTGGAACTGGAACTCACCCTCCAGGCTGATGAAGACGCCCTCCATTCCCAGATCCGCGTGGATGCCATGGCCGTGGAGCAAATCCTCTTCAACCTCACCGACAACGCCTGCAAGTACGCCGCCCCGGACTGCGATCCGCGTCTCTTGGAACTCACTGTCAGGGCCGAGGCCAACACCCTGCGCCTGACCCTCCGCGACTTCGGTCCCGGCCTCCCCCCGGCACAGAAAAAGCGTCTCTTCCAGCCCTTCAGCAAATCCGCCACTGAGGCCGCCCACAGCGCCCCCGGCGTCGGACTCGGCCTCGCCCTCAGCCGCCAGCTCGCCCGCGAACTCGGCGGCGACCTCACCTTCACCCAGCCCCCTGGTCGCGGCACAGCCTTCTGCCTCACCCTCAAAAAGCAGCCTCTCGTCTGAGATGATTTAGCCTCACTAGTTGGTTGAATCAAGCTTCAGGACTCCTGGGCCTGATGCGCATCCCGATGCCTCTTTCCCCAGCCGCAGAGCGGCGTCCGTATCTTAGCCGCGCCTTTCAAGGCGCGGTTTTGGCCCGCGTACCGCCTTCACTCATCGCGTCGCAGCGCGACGCCCGAACGACCGCAATTTCACCAATCCATCACGCTAAATCGTATAAGACGCCCAGCCCCCCGAGAGGAGCGTGGACACTCTTGTCCGCATCTAAAAACACTCGGATGCACAGCATCCCACTCTCCCCGACCCCAAGGAGCGGGGCTTGCCAAGCCCCGTTTCTTTGAACCCCCACCACCCCGGGAAACGCCAAAAAATGTTGCTCAAAGATAGGCCAACCAACTCCAGCCTAACAAAAAACGCGTTTCAACCATCTTTTGCCAGCCTCACCCAGCGCCGTTCGCCCCTGGCCCCATCTCCTGGGAACCCTGCCATCCTGTAAATCCTGTCAAAAAAAAGCCCGCCCCCTCTCCCCCGAGCCCGATCCGCCCCAAACACCACCCCTCCCCGCCCACCCATAAAAAAACGGGACAGGCACCCGCAGGCACCCATCCCGTTTCCAAAATAAAAATCTCCGATTAGCGCTTGGCCTTTTTGGCCGCCTTCTTCACCGCTTTCTTGGCCACAGGAGCCGCAGCTTTCTTCACAGCCTTTTTGGCCACTGGGGCGGCCTTCTTGGCAGGAGCCGCCTTCTTCGCGGGTGCAGCTTTCTTGGCAGCGGCTGCCTTCTTCGCTGGAGCAGCCTTTTTGGCAGGTGCAGCTTTCTTCGCCGGAGCAGTCTTTTTGGCGGCCTTCTTGGCAGGGGCAGCCTTCACAGGAGCCGCCGCTTTCTTGGCGCCCTTCGGAGCCTTGGCCTTGACGATGCCCATGATACCGCCTTCGCGGCTCAGGCGCTGCTGCAGCAGCTCTTCACGGAAGGAGATGGCCTCGGCCAGCACTTCGTCGTGGGTTTCCTTCGTATAACGATACACCTTGGAGACCGTCTTGCCCTTTTCGGCACGCACGGAGACGGCGATCAGACGGGTCACCTTGCCCTTCGCGGTCTTGTATTTGCGGTAGGAGATACCGACGTGGCCGCTCTTGTTCTTCGCATTCGTCGTATGGGCGATGCGGCTGGCTTCGATCTCAGGCATCTCGCCCAGAAGCTGGTCACGATATTCGCGGGCCACTTTCAGTGCGCCTTTGGTCCCGCCATACAGGCTGTCAGAGAAATGCTTCGTGTGCAGAGAACCGTTTCTCGAAATGCAGACCTGAAAACCGTGCGTCTGCTTGGAAGCATCGTTACGGGTATCAATGCGTTTGATGTTGCGTTCAGAGAGTGGGTTGGAGCGGCGGCGCATAGGGAAAGGATCTTGGTAATTGGGGGGAAGGTGGAAATTGAGCGCAACCCCTCTTCGTGCAACCCCAAAGTGATGTTTTTTGCATTATTATAGGTTATTCCTTCGCTTTTGAGTCCATCCAAATCGTCACCGGACCATCATTTGTCAGCGTCACCTGCATGTCCGCCCCGAAAACGCCGCTCTTCACCGGCAGCTCTTTTCCCAGGCTGGACAGAAAGCCCTCATACAGCGGCACCGCCACCTCTGGCCTCGCCGCACGGATGAAACTCGGCCGGTTCCCCTTCTTCGTGCTCGCATGCAGGGTAAACTGGCTCACCACCAGCACCTCCCCGCCCACCTCCTTCACGCTCAGGTTCATCTTCCCCTCCGCATCGCCAAAGATCCGCATCTGCGCGATCTTCCCCACCAGCCACTCAGCATCCTCCGCCGTATCCTCAGCCTCCACCCCCAGCAGGACCACCAGCCCGTGGGAAATGGCCGCAGTCACCGCCCCGTCAATGGTCACAGAAGCTTGTTTCGTACGTTGGATCAGGGCGCGCATGGGAGGAACGGAAGGTACTGCCCGCAAGAATGCAGAAGCACGCCAGGAATGCCACCTTTCCCTTGCGAAATGACGGCTCCGGCGCTCCTTACGCGCCCCTGTTGAGTTGGGCCCTGCCAGGGTTCCGTTCGTTCAGGGATTCCTCATTCAGTCCTGTTACCCATCCCTATGTCCACCGACACCAAGAACAACACCGCCCTCATGGAGAAAATCGTCTCTCTTTGCAAGCGCCGCGGTTTCATCTTCCAAAGCAGCGAGATCTACGGCGGCTGTGGCGGTGTCTGGGACTACGGCCCGCTGGGTGCCGAGCTGAAGCGCAACCTGCGCACCGCCTGGTGGAATGCCATGACCCGCGAACGTGAAGACGTCCTCGGCCTGGATGCCAGCATCCTCATGAACCCCGCCATCTGGAAGGCCAGCGGGCACGTAGACACCTTCGCCGACCTCATGCGCGAATGCTCCCTCACCAACAAGCGCGTCCGTGCCGACCACGTGGACCCGCAGGAAGGCGTCATCATGAACTACACCGGTGCCGAAGCCCCCACCGGCTGGAAGCTCGACCGCGTCATCTCCGTCCTCATGAAAAAGGGCGAGCACATCGAAAGCTTCCGCAAGCGCGTCCGCACCCTCATCGCCTCCAATGCCGGAGAAGCCGCTGGCAAGATCGAAGAGATCATTTTGTTAGGCGAAGCCAAAGGCGACACCATCGAAGGCAGTGTCGATTTCCATCCGGAAACCGGCGGTGCCCTCGGCCCGGCGCGTCCCTTTAACCTCATGCTCAAGACCTACCTCGGCCCCACCGCCACCGAGGATGACGTCACTTACCTGCGTCCCGAGACTGCCCAGGCCATCTTTGCGCAATTTAAGAACGTCTTCGACTCCAGCCGCATGAAGGTCCCCTTCGGCGTCTGCCAGATCGGCAAGGCCTTCCGCAACGAAGTCACCCCGAAGAACTTCACCTTCCGCAGCCGCGAGTTTGAGCAGATGGAGCTCGAATTCTTCATCAAGCCCGATGAAGCCGTCGAAATCATCAGCGGCGAAGTCGCCGTCTGGAGCGAAGGTGCCGACCTCAGCGAACCGCAGCCCAACTGGGGCTGGGACCTCTGGCACCGTTATTGGGTGGATCAGCGCACGAAATTCTACGAGGGCATCGGCCTGGGTGGCGTGCTGGAGTACTATTGGCAGACCAACGACGACCTCGCCCACTATGCCCGCGCCTGCGTGGACATCCTCTGCGACTTCCCCTTTGGCACCGAAGAGCTCGAAGGCATCGCCGCCCGCGGCGCATTCGATTTGACGGCCCACCAGACCGCCAGCGGCAAGACCCAGGAAGTCTTCGACGAAGACCTCAAAAACGCTGCCGTCAAACTGACCGACGAGCAGAAGGAAGCCCTCATCCAGAAGCGCCTCGCCGCCGAGCAGGCCAAGGTCAAAGGCGAACCCATGTCCGAAGCCAACGTCCGCGCCTGGTTCGAACGCCTCTTCAAAGGCAACTACGTCCCCCACGTCATCGAGCCCTCCGCCGGCCTCGACCGCATGGCCCTGGCCATCATCGCCAACGCCTTCAATGAGACCGAGAAAACCGATGAGAAGGGCAAAAAAGAGGTCATCACCGTCCTCCGCCTGCATCCCCGCGTCGCCCCGATCAAAGTCGGCGTCTTCCCGCTGCTGAAGAACAAGCCCGAGCTCGTCGCCAAGGCCCGCGAAGTTTATGGGCTCCTCAAAAAGCACATGAACGTCTTCTACGACGAGACCGCCTCCATTGGTCGCCGCTACGCACGCCAGGACGAAGTCGGCACTCCCTTCGGCATCACCATTGACTTCGAAACCCTCGGCGAAAAAGGCCCTGAGCTCCAGGACACCGTCACCCTCCGTCACCGCGACGGCGGTGAGCAGGAACGCGTCAAAATCGCCGACCTCCTGCCAAAGCTCCTGGCCGCCGTGAGTTAAGTTTCAGCCTCATTCAAACCGGCCTCCGTGATGCTCGCATCCGGAGGCCTTTTTGTGCTCAGCCCTCGAGCTCCCCAGCCCCAGAGGGGCGTGACAACGAAGCCCAGGGCCAGCGAGCCTCAGCGAGCACAGCCCTGGGTTAGACACCACACCGCCCCCCGGCCCAGAGCCCTGAAAGGGCGGGACACCTCGCTCACGTTGTCACCCCCACAACCCGACCACTCTTATATCTGCGATTCGCCATGGCCCTGTTTCGCCCCATTGAGGCTTCATGCCCACTTTCCAAGAATCAGATGCCACCCAGGCACATCATAAAAACTTGCCTGTCGCAATGCCATTGGAATAGGGTCAACGTGATCTCTTTAGTGACCTCGCATTCCATCCCATGTGGCCTTTCACTGAACCTCAAAATACAGCCACCTTTGCCAGCCGGCACATCTTCACCGGCGATGTCATTTGTCACGTCTATCACTCCTGGGAGGATGGCTCCTGGTCATTTCTCCCGGATCGTGAAACTCAGAGCGAGGACTGTCTGATTGTCTGCCTCCATAATATTTACGAGAGAGATCCCTCCATCGGAGATCTGGCCGACCTGCCCTATGGATGGAAAGCGACACGTGCAGGCAAAGACCAGCCTTGGGAAAGGATGAAGGACCACCCTTATGCCGAACATTCAACTCATGGCTACTACCTGATAGAAGTAGCCAACTATCCAACCGTACAGCCAAAGCCACCCTCTGAATCCGCTCGAAAAAATCTCGCCCCTGGAGGCTTGGTGAAATTGTTTTTTCGCTTCTCGGCAGAAGACTCGCCCTTTGAGGATTATGATACCGAGCGGATGTGGGTCAGCATTCAACACGTGGATGAGGATGAAGGCCGGTATCAGGGCGTGCTGGACAATGACCCAAAGCATGAAGGGGCCATCTCCTGCGGAGATTCCCTTTGGTTCAGCCCCAATCATGTGTTTGCCATTCATGGTTAGCCCCCCTGCTGGGGAGCCGGTGTCTATGAATGCGATCCGGCCTCCGTCATGCACGCATCCAGAGGCCTTTTTTATGTTCCCCGCCCCATGCCCCCCTTACTGCTCCTCGCACCACGCATGGCGGGGGAAACATAACACCCACTCGAAAACGAGCTTGAACAAGAATTCATCATCCGTTCTAAGAATGAAATGACTTTTGTTGCCAAGCTCCAGGCCTTCTTTACGACTCGCACCGTTGTAGCCTTCTTGTTAGCCTGGATTGCCTATCATTTCGTCAATTCAGGACTCCGGCAGAATGTTCCCGCCAAATGGGTCGTGGCGGGCATACTTGTCGTGGTGGCCCTCGGCCTGCTTTTACGAACTCGGTGGGGTCTTTATGCAGCGATTGTGGCGATATTGGGTTTGGCCGTGAATTCAGCCGCTCAGTTTGATCCAAACAACTTGGATCTCTGGGGCCTTTTTCGCATTTTCGCCATTGGCTGGTCAGGATGGTATCTCTGGAAGCAACCGGACGAGCGTTGGTTCGGAGGTTCGGACATTGCGATTTCGAAGGCTGACGCAGACGATGAGAAACCCATCATCTCTCTGGTGCAGTTGCGCACCAGCCTCCGTTTCCTGGAGGCCCAAGTCCTCGCCCATGCGCTCTCCGACGCCTGGGACCTGAAGATTGTCGCGGGTGATGAACCGCCTGATGATGCCGATGGTTTTGTCGGCGGGCACAGCCCTCATTTCATCGTGATGGTCACCCGCCCCCATATGGCCCTGTTCACCGTTCACAATATTGAAGCTCCGTACTTTGATGATGTAAGTGACGTCGCCACCAAGGTGAACAATCTGCGCTTCGCCGATGTGATCCAGTCCCACACCGCCTGGCTCGCCGTGGACTTCATGTTGAGCAGCAATGACAAGCTTCCCGTCGAAGTCGCTTACCAAATGATTGGCAAAGCCATCGCGGCTCTCGCCGATGACGACACCATTGGCATCTTCGCTACGGAGCACGGTTACTTCAATCTATGGTCACCCGAATTGGAGACGTCCCTCATGGGTCCCGATCCACTCGCCATCTTCCTCAAAGAAGTCAAAGCCCCCGTGATTGGCGTCCCCGATGGCGACTCCATCGAGCAGGCCATCGCTGAAGCCCGCCGACGCTGGCCAGAGTTTGCCACCGCCTTCCAAACCCGGCAGCCCGGAGACACCCGTTTCATCGTCAAGGCACCCTTCACCAGCGAAGACGGCGATACCGAACACATGTGGCTTGAGGTCTTCGGCCTGGAACCCGAATACGTCCACGGTCACCTGATCAACGACCCCTTCCATAACAAAAAGTTAAAACAGGGCTCTCAGGTCGAAGTCGCCATCGCCGAAATTTCGGACTGGCTCTGCCCCGATGCTCAGGACAATCCCAAAGGCAATTTTACTGGCCGTGTCGTGAATGAAGCTTCCAACCCCAAGCGCAAAGATTGAACTCACAAAAAAGGCGTGCAGGACTCATCATCCTGCACGCCTTTAGTGTTAAAATTCAGCGTAAAACCAAACACCCCCCCGATCGGCCTCCGAGCTGGTCGCCTTCAGAGGCCTTTTGCTATGAGCCCGCAGGGCTGCCTCATGAGTAGCCGGAGCGTCAGGCGGACCTCAGCGAGCCAGACCTCCGGTAACGGAAAAGATACCCACGTAGAACATCAACCCGCCAGGGTTGTCCCATCGTGCCGTATCCAGGAGATGATAGTACGGGCAAATTAAATCTCGGCCGAACTACCCGCCTCCTCCCGATGAGCGATTGCTCCCCACAACGGCACATCATAAAAAACTTGCCCATCGCAATGCCATTAGAATACGATTATCACGTCTCTTTCGTGATTTCGCATTCAAACCCATGATGCTATTCACAACCGATGCCGTGGCGATGAAAATAATTCCGTCATTCTTAATGTTTTTTGGCTGGTTCGCTTTAGTGCTTTGGTTTTTCCTGACTATCGTAAGATCGCTGCTTTGGCTGGGTTTTGCATTCAGCCCCGCTTGTGAGCACCCCACATTGGTGGTGTTATCCCTTGTTGTTTATGCACTGCCTCTGCTTCTTTTCATATGGTTGAATAAATTGTCAAATAGGGACACTCACTCGCTGGTAAATCTGACATTAGGTCTGGCTTGTTTATTGACATCAGAGGCTCTTGTTGCCAAAGCGGTCGGTCCAAATTCGTTGGAGGTCATCATCTGGCAATCACTCGTTCTTATCGTAATGCTTGGATTGCCAATAAGGAAGAAAAGGGCCCGTCCATAGTAGACACGTCACCCATGCAGGCCCCCTAAAATGCGCGGCACTGATCCGAAGACGGAAAAGAAAGAGCTAAAATGGCCGCCGCCACCTCACGCGACCAACCAGCTGACTGAGGGGTCCACAACACGCCACAGAAGCTCAGCTTCATGACTTGGGGTGCTAATTGTAATGCCTCCAAATGCCAGGAGATAGCTGGTCTGGCAAGTCTCCCTTACCCCTCTGAAATTCACAAAAAAGGCGCACAGGACTCATCATCCTGCACGCCTTTCCTGTTAAAATTCACCTTACACCACGCACTCCGAGATCTGCCCCACGCCTTACAGGAATCGATCTTTCCGGCGACGACCTCGTATACGCAGACATCCCTGTGCTGCCTTCAAGAATCGTGGACCTTTTCGGCAAGACGCCAGTCAGCATAAGGCGGCATCATCAAAGCATCTCAAGGTCATCGCTAGAGCCTGCATCCCCAAAAGGAGCTTCGTAGGCCAAACCTTTATCGAGAACAACCTCGGTAAGCATTGCCCGCCGAAGCGGTGCAACTCTTTAGCAGGCACCCTCGCTCCGCGTTCGGCTGCCGCCATCGCCCCTCACCTCATACACTTCATCCGAAACCGTCATGAATGCTTCATCCCTTCTCCGCATGGCAGCCTGTGCAGCGGCCGTTGCCGGTGGTCTCGCCCCACTTCACGCCTCCGGCCCCGGTTCAGACACTTTTGCCACCGCACGGGTCATCTCCTCAAGCCGGGACACATCCGATCCCACCAACATCACCAATTACACGACCGAGGCAGGCGAATCTGTTTACGGCAGCCCCGGTGCCATGGGTAAAACGGCCTGGTGGAAGTGGACGGCCTCGGAAGATGGTTTCTGCACCGTTGATACCAAGCAAACCTTATATGCAGCCAATCCTCTTCGGGATACCATGCTCGCTGTTTATACCGGAACTGCGGTGAACAATCTGAACCCCATCGGCACGGGCAACTATTCCTCGGATTACGGAGCGGAGTGGTTGCATGCCAGTGTGAGCTTCTATGCCATCAAAGGCAACACCTACCATTTCGCGGCGGATATCTGGGGTGGCAATCCGCCCACCGCCACCGCCTACAACATCGTTCTCGAGTTACGCCACATTCCACGCCGTGCCTCCATGCGTCACACGAACTGGAACGCAGCATTCAGCGAGCTCAACATGGGCACCCTCACCATGAACCTGACGGCCACGGGCAGCTACAGCGCAAAGCTGGTCATTTTCAAAACAGCCTATGCGGTCAAAGGCATCATCGGGGTGGATGGTCAGGGCAGCTTTTCCGTGCAGCCTAAAGGCCCGCCCGGGGCCGTCATCGCTCCCGTCACGGTGGAGTTTGATCTCGCAGGCCCCGGTAGATTTCAGGTCTTTTCTAACCAACATGTCAGTTCCAACTATTCCTTTCCCGAACGGCGAACCTTCACGGGGCCAAACCCAATGGCGGCTTATTACACCGCCTACATTTCTTCCGTCTTCCAGCCCAATGGCTTTTTAAGTTTCACAGTCAAGCCCAATGGCACAGTGACGGGTCGTGGATGCAATTTAGATGGGGCAGCCTTCACTTTTTCCACCTTCCTTTACGACTTCCCTTCCGCTCCGATTTATAACATGCCCGTCTATGCCATCACGTCAGGGGGCAAATCCGTCTTCAGCATGCGCAGCCGCCTCATCTCAGTGAATGGCAATTACCGCGTCCAAGAAGACATCGCCTTATCCGTCCGTGCTCCCGCCACCAAGCCGACGGATGTGTTCTACAACGCTGGCTTCAGCACAGACTGCAATGTCTTCGGGGCCGTGTACTCCAAGCCTGTGGGCAGGCAACGTCCCATGAACTATCTGGCCGCCACCAACGGTTATGCTGAAATTCGTCTTCCCGATTTCATGGGGACTTATGGAGGTGACATCAGCGAATACCTAACCTGGAGCGACACCAACAAACTGACCTTTTCCTCCAAGTTGCGCAAACCCGCCCTGACGATCAATCCCACCACCGGGCTCCTGACCGGCTCCATCCTCATTCCTCCCGGCAACAAAAAACAGATCATCAAAGGGATCCTCGCCATCAATGACGGCCTGCAGCATGTGCGCGGCTTTATCGCAGGCCCCACGCGCAATCTTCGCTTCTCGCTGCATTCAGCCGTGCCGCCTCCCGCCCCCTAACAGATAAAAAAAGAGCGCACTGGAATCAAAATCCAGTGCGCTCCAAGGGAATCTTCAAAAGCTTCGCTTACACCAGGCACTCCGCGATCTGCACCGCGTTCAGCGCAGCGCCTTTCAGCAACTGGTCACCCACGACCCAGAAGGCCAGACCGTTGTCCAAGGCACAGTCCACACGCAGACGGCCGACAGCACAGTTGTCACGGCCAGCGATGTCCAGCGCCAAAGGATACTGTTTGTTAGCCGGATCATCCAGCACATCCAGGCCCGGGGCCTTGGAAAGCACCTCACGCGCAGCCTCCACGCTCACCGGCTTCTCAAACTCAGCGCTGATCGAGATGCTGTGCGCACGGAAAACCGGGATGCGCACGCAGGTGACCGAAGCACGGAAATCCGGGTGGTGCATGATCTTGCGCCCCTCGTTTTCCATCTTCATCTCTTCCTTCGTGTAGCCGCTGTCCAGGAAGGAATCCACATGCGGGATCGCATTGAAGGCAATCTGGTGCGGATACACATGCGGCTTGGAGTCCAGCTTCGCCGCATCCCACGCCCGGTTTTCAGCCGCCCATTCGCGGGACTGGTTCGCCAGTTCCTCGATCGCCTGCGCGCCCGTGCCGGAAACGGCCTGGTAGCTGGAGGCAAAGATGCGCTTCACGCCAAAGGCCTGGTGCAGAGGATACAGTGCCATCAGCGAGATCGCCGTGGTGCAGTTCGGGTTCGCAATGATGCCCTGGTGGTTCTTCGCATCCGCCGCATTGATCTCAGGCACCACCAGAGGCACCGTCGGGTCCTGGCGAAAGTAGGAGGAATTGTCCACCACCACCGCCCCGGCCTTCACCGCATGCGGGGCAAAGTCACGGGAAATGCCGCCACCTGCGCTGAACAGCGCGATGTCCACACCTGCAAAGCTCTCCGGGGTCAGCTCCTTGATGGTCACGTCCTCACCTTTGAATTTCATCGTCTTGCCCGCGCTGCGTGCGCTGGCGAGAAGGGTGAGTTGGCCGACGGGGAAATTCCGCTGTTCCAGACAGCGAAGCATTTCCACCCCCACCGCTCCGGTGGCGCCGACGACTGCGACGTGCTTGAGGTTGCTCATGGTTGTTGTGTTCTTGGTTTGGGAAAAAGGGCAGTCAGGTTAGGCCCAGATTCAGGATTCGCAAGGGAGGGCTTCAAATCCCGCACGAATACTGGAATCACCGGATTTCATCCTTTCCTGTCCGCCCTCCGGTCCTCCCTCCCTACTGCCAGGCCCTAAAACTCCCGGTTTTCCCGAGTCGGATTCCACCAATCCAGTATTGCCAGCATAGGTTAGCTGCATGTAGCCTGGACTTTCCTGCGTTTAATTCGTCCGTTTCAACCCCACCCCATGAGCAAGAAGAAAGCTGCCAAGCCCGCCCCCAAGAAAGCCGCTGCCAAAAAGTCTGCCGGTAAAACCCAGACCATCATGACGGAAAACCGCGTCTTTAAACCCAGCGCAGAATTTTCCAAAAAAGCCCACATCGGCAGCATGGCGGAATATCGCCGCATGTATGAGGAGTCCATCAAGCACCCGGACAAATTCTTCGGCCGCGAGGCCAAGGAACTCCAGTGGCAGAAGCCCTACACCAAGGTCATGGAGTGGAAATGCCCGAACGCCAAATGGTTCGTCGGCGGCAAACTCAACGTCAGCGAAAACTGTCTCGACCGCCACCTCATCGGGCCTAACAAAACAAAAGCCGCCCTCATCTGGGAAGGCGAACCCGGCGAAAAACGCGTCCTCACCTACCAGCAGCTTCACCGCGAAGTCTGCCGCTTTGCCAATGTGCTCAAGCGCAACAAAGTGAAAAAGGGCGACCGCGTCATGATCTACCTCCCCATGATTCCGGAGGCCGCCATCGCCATGCTCGCCTGCACTCGCATCGGTGCCATCCACAGCGTCGTCTTCGGCGGCTTCAGCGCAGAAAGCATCAAGGACCGCGTCCTCGATTGCGGGGCCAAGATCGTCATCACCTCCGATGGTGGCTACCGTCGTGGTGCCGTCGTCCCCCTCAAGAAAAACGTGGACGATGCCCTCAAAGGTGGCGACACCCCGGTGGAAACCGTCATCGTCTTCCGCCGCACCGGCCAGGACGTCCACATCGAAGAAGGCCGCGATGTCTGGTGGCACCGCGAACTCGAATACGTCGACGCCCACTGCCCCGCCGCCGTCCTCGATTCCGAGACCCCCCTCTTCATCCTCTACACCAGTGGCAGCACCGGCAAGCCCAAGGGCATCCTTCACAGTACCGCAGGCTACCTCCTGCACGCCCAGATGACCTGCAAATACGTCTTCGATCTCCGCGATGACGACGTTTACTGGTGCACCGCCGATGTCGGCTGGGTCACCGGCCACAGCTACATGGTCTATGGCCCCCTCTCCCTCGGTGCCACCTCCCTCATGTATGAAGGCGCACCGAACTGGCCGGAAAACGACCGCTTCTGGAAGATCATCGAAGAATACGCCGTCACCGTATTCTACACCGCCCCCACCGCCATCCGTGCCTTCATGAAATGGGGTGATGAGTGGCTGAAAAAGCACGATCTCTCCAGCCTCCGCCTCCTCGGCACTGTGGGTGAGCCAATCAACCCCGAAGCCTGGATGTGGTACCACACCCAGGTCGGCGGCGGCAAGTGCCCCATCGTGGACACTTGGTGGCAGACCGAAACCGGCGGCCACATGATCACCCCCATCCCCGGCGCCACCCCGACCAAACCCGGCACCGCCACACTCCCCTTCTTCGGCGTCGATGTCGCCATCGTGGACGACCTCGGCAAAGAAGTCGGCAAGGACGAACAGGGCAAGCTCGTCATCCGCAAACCTTGGCCCTCCATGCTGCGCGGCATCTGGGGCGACAAAAAACGCTACCAGGAAACCTACTGGAGCGATTTCGAAGGCTGGTACTTCGCAGGCGACGGCGCACGCCGTGACAAGGACGGCTACATCTGGATCATCGGTCGCATCGACGACGTCCTCAATGTCGCCGGCCACCGCCTCGGCACCGCCGAAGTGGAAAGCGCCCTCGTCTCCCACCCCTCCGTCGCCGAGGCCGCCGTTGTCGGCCGTCCCGACGAAATGAAGGGCCAGGGCGTCGTCTGTTTCGTCACCGTCAAGGAAGGCATCGCCACCGGCCGCGACCTCGCAGACGAGCTCAAAAAGCACGTCCGCAAAGTCATCGGCCCCGTCGCCACCCCGGATGAAGTCCGCTTCGCCGCTGCCCTGCCCAAGACCCGCTCCGGCAAGATCATGCGCCGTCTGCTCAAGCAGATCGCCGCAGGCGAAGTCATCAAGGGCGACACCACCACACTCGAAGACCTCAGCGTCATCGCCCAGCTCGCCGCCAGCGGAGAGGACTGATTCCCCTTCCACACTTCCGGTTAAACCAGACCCACGCAGGCAACTGCGTGGGTCTTTTCATGTCCCCCTGAAAGCCTCCCCGAGGCGAGCGTGGACACTCTTGTCCACATCCGAACTCACCGGACGCGCAGCGTCCCACGCCCTCCGTCCGAGCTCATCACCGAGCTTCCCAGCCGCCCCCAAGGAGCGGGACTTGCCAAGTCCCGGCCTCTGGACCTCCGCCTATCCTCACGCCCTCGTTTGCCCAAGCCACCCCACCCCGCGAAGCGTCCTGGTCTGCGCCAGTCCTCTGGCGCTTTCGAAAAGCTCTCCCGCCCCCGTTTGCCCTCCTCATAATCCAGCACCACCAAAAACACAGCACACCCCACAAGCCTAACAACAAGCATTTCACCACCCCATCCTTTACCAACCATCTTTTTGCCTTCCCTCTCCCCGCCCCATCAACACCCCGCACTTTCCACTTTGACAAAAACCCAGCCCTGCCTTTTAGACTGAAAAATTGTCCTATGGGAAAAGCCCAACCCCAACAGACAAGGCGGTCCGCAGGCAGGCGAGCAGGAAGCTTGGCTGCCGCACCGGCAATCCCCTTCGAGCAAAAAATGATGAGCCTGATTCTGCCTCACTCCCAGCCCTCCCTTCACCTCCGCTCCTGGTGGCAGCTCGCCAGCCTCATCCTGCTCACGGCCACCGCACAGCTTCACGCCCAGTCCCATGCCTATGCCAAAGGCATCGTCGTCTACATCGCACCCGGCGATACCCTCCAGGACGCCCGCGCCAGCCTCTACCGCACCTACACCCCCGCCCAGCCCACCTCCTCATTTGATACAGGGGCCACCACCCCCCTCGTCATCGAAAACAGCGTCGTGCTTGAGATGATCGATCTCGGCCCCCACCTCCTCGGCAACATCGCCACGCCTGCAGACCAGCAGGGGATGGCCAGCTTCATCTCCAGCCTCCAGGCCATCGTTCAAAAGTACCCCAAGACCAGCCCCGTCTGCAGCAGCGTCATCAAAGTCGTACAGAGTAACCTTGCCCGTTATGACAACGGCGAAGTCCGCCTCAATGGCCAGTGGGAGTCCCAGGAAACCTACCAAAAACGCGTCGCCGCCAGCCAGCAGGCCCACCTGGAAGAGATGGCTCTGACAATCATGCGCCGCCAGAAAGCCCAGGACATGCAGACCCACCTCAGCGGCACTTACAGGCCCCAGGTCGCCAGCCTCATGCAAAAGGATTATGAGAGTTACATGGGGTATGTCACCCACTTCCTGGAGCGCCAGCAGGGTGCCGAGATCGGCCTCGGCCCCATGGATCCCAGCCTCTACGAAAGGTCCAGGCTCATCCCCCCGCCCTCCGGCACCCATGAAGCCGGCATCTACTCCAGCGGTACAGAAAATGGCCCCGCCGTCATCTGGGTCATCAAAGACAAAACCGTCATCTCCATGATGGTCGGTTTCACCCTCCTCACCGATCCAGAATCCTCCCAGATCCTCAATCAGCAGGAACTCACCCAGGCCCAAACTTTCCTCGACCGCATCGAGCCCGGCCTGCTCGACTGCCTGCCCACCATGCTCGCCGCCAACAAGATCCAGCGGGTGCTCCGCAAAATCGAGACCATCAAGTCCGTGACCTCCGACAAGGTCGAGCTCGACGTCGCCGTCCACAGCCCCCAGGTCCTCCCCAATGGCGACACCCTCCAGCACGTCATCTTTTACCTCTTCTAGCATCGCCCCCTATGAAAGCACCCTCCCTTGGCTGCCGTCTGGGCACCCTCTTCCTGGCGCTCCTCCTCAGCCTCAGCGCCCCCGCTCAGGAAAAACAAAAAGCCCCCCCCACCGCGCATCCCCAGGCAGAGTGGTACCTCGTCGGCCGCGAGCTCGCCCTGGAAACCCGCCCCGTTTACAAAACCTTTCAGATCGGCCCAGACGCTCAGCTTCCAGTACTCACCCAGTTGCTCTCCTCCCTCAGCGTTGAGGTCACCACCCTCAAGACAGAAGACTACAAACTGCTAAAGCAAGGCTGGACCGATGCCCTCCAAGGCCTGCCCCCAGCCTACTCCATGCCCGCAGACCAGCAAATCAGCAAAGTGGTCGCCCCGCTCCGCGGCTTCCACGCCTTCAGCACCGTCGTCGGCAGCTCCGGTTCCCTCACCCCAGACGACATCGAAAAACTCCAGCATGCCGTCGTCCGCATCATGCTCCCGTCAGGCGGCCACGGCACCGGCTTCTTTGTCTCACCAGACCACATCCTCACCAACAAGCATGTCACCGATGGCCATGACATCGTCGAGGTCAGCAACGACTTCTCATCCCAGATCCTCCAGGGCACCGTCATCGCCATTTCCGAAAAATCCGACCTCTCCCTCATCAAGGTCGAAAATGCCGATCGGCTCACCCGCACCGTCATGGAGCTTGGCGATTCCCGTGATGTCCGCGCAGGCGAAGAAATCACCCTCTTCGGTTATCCTATTCACGCCAGACTGACCCTCACCACCACCTTCGGCCGCATCTCCGCCAAACGCAGTGGCCCAACATTCGGTGATGTTTTTCAACTCTCCGGGGCCGAGGCCAACCCGGGCAACAGCGGCGGGCCCCTGGTCAACAACAAAGGCCAGGTCATCGGCATCCTCACCTTCAGTCTGGACCACATCACCAACTACAAAGGGTTCACCTTCTGCATCACAGCAGCTCAGGCCATCCACATCCTCCGCCCCCACTGCCCAGAAGCCCTCGTCAACCTGCAATAGCCCCCAGGGGGGACACCTTCGCTCCCTCGGCCAAGACAGGAACCCAGGCCCTCATCCCGCCACCCCGCACGCCTCTCCTCGAGGGAAGCGTAGGCATTCGCCTCATAGCTGCGCAGATCTCCCCGAGAGGAGCCTGAACCTTCGCTTCGCGGCTTCGCATCTGTCCGCATCCAAAATCACCGGACGCGCAGCGTCCCACTCCCTCCGTCCGAGTTCATCACCGAGCTTCCCAGCACCCCCAAGGAGCGGGACTTGCCAAGTCCCGGCCTCTGGACCTCCGCCTATCCTCACGCCCTCGTTTGCCCCAGCCACTCCACCCCCGCGAAGCGTCCTGTACTGCGCCAGTCCTCTGGCGCTTTCGAAAGCTCACCCGCGCCCCGCCCCCGCTCCCAAGTATCCCAGCTCCTCCCCCATCCTGTTAGACCGGATTTCAAAAAGGTTGTCATAAACGCAATTTGGGACGGCACTGGGA
>JAZKER010000028.1:0-69522 GCA_040386955.1 Verrucomicrobiota bacterium | reverse complement strand
GGCGAGCTGGGCAAAGAAGTCGTCATCGAACTGCAGCGCCTCGGCTGCGAAGTCATTGCGGTGGACCGCTATGCCAATGCGCCGGCCATGCAGGTGGCCCACCGCAGCCATGTGATCTCCATGCTGGATGGCGAGGCGCTGCGCCGCCTCATCGAGGTGGAAAAGCCGAACTACATCGTGCCGGAGATCGAGGCCATCGCTACGGACACGCTGGTGGAGCTGGAAAACGAGGGTTTCACCATTGTCCCCACGGCCCGGGCCGCCAAGCTGACGATGAACCGCGAGGGCATCCGCCGCCTGGCCGCGGAAGAGCTGGGTCTGAAAAGCTCCCCCTACATCTTTGCCCAGACCGAGGAGGAGTTCCGCGCGGCCATTGCTGAAATCGGCATGCCCTGCGTGGTGAAGCCCATCATGTCCTCTTCCGGCAAAGGCCAGAGCGTGGTGAAGACGGAGGCGGACATCGCCCACTCCTGGCAGTATGCGCAGGAAGGCGGCCGCGCCGGCAAGGGCAAGGTCATCGTTGAGGGCTTTGTGGACTTTGACTATGAGATCACCATGCTGACGGTGCGCCACGCCGGGGGCACATCCTTCTGCGCGCCTGTGGGGCACACCCAGATCAAGGGGGACTATCGCGAGTCCTGGCAGCCGCATGCGATGAGCGCCAAGGCGCTGGCGGCGGCCGAGCACATGGCGGGAGCGATCACAGAGGCCCTGGGCGGCCGGGGACTCTTCGGCGTGGAGCTTTTCATCAAAGGCGACGAGGTCATCTTCAGCGAAGTTTCACCCCGCCCGCATGACACCGGACTGGTGACGCTGATCTCCCAGGACCTGTCGGAGTTTGCCCTGCACGTGCGGGCCATTTTGGGCCTGCCGATTCCGAACATCCATCAGCATGGTCCCAGCGCGAGCTGCGCGGTGCTGGTGGAAGGCGATTCCACGCAGGTCCAGTTCGGTTCTCTGGACAAGGTTCTCTCCGAGCCGGACACGCAGCTGCGTCTGTTTGGCAAGCCCACCGTCAGCGGCCAGCGCCGCATGGCCGTGACGCTGGCCCGTGGTGCCGATGTGGATGAAGCCCGTGCCAAGGCCCACCGTGCGGCCCAGGCCATGGACATCCGGCTGTAAGGCCGGAGTCCGTTGGTGGACGAACCCGGTCCGGGTCAAAGCTGCACGACCTTCGTTTCGGCGAAGTCGTCGTGCAGGGTGTTACGGCCTGCACGAAAGATGCACAGGGCATCAATCAGGACGACGACTGGGCCAAGGTAGGGGACGGCGCATACAATCCATACCGGCAGCAGGCGGCGGGTGACGATGTGCATGCGATCTGCGGGGGAGCCGTCCCGGCGGACGATCTTCAGCTTGAGCAGTTTTTTTCCGATGGTCTGGCCATTCTGCAGGTGCTGCCAGTTGATGCCCACAATGGCAGCGCCTAACAAGAGAGTCATTAAAATTTGCGGGAGGTTGCCCAAAGTCAGCAAATTTAAAATGAGCACGGCAATGACACCGATGATTGCGTCAATGATCTGGGCTCCTAAACGGACCCATTGGGAGGCTAGCGGCAATGCTGCCGTGGAGGGGGCTGTGTAGGGCTCCTGCGGGTCGGGGATGGGTGGTGGTTCGCTCATAAGATCCGGATTTGAATGTTACTGGACGGCTAACCTGAAGGTGCATCACCCTGATGGATGTGCACCTTTTGGGCCAAGGCTATGAAATGTGGACAGCTTTGACAAGATCAGATATCCCGTTTGACGAGGAAGGTTGCTGCAAAGCTTTTGAGATGTAGAATGCAGGCGAATGCCACGCTCCCTCCGTCACCTGCCTGTTGCCATCTTTGCGGTTATGCTGAGCACGGCCATGACGCAGGCCGGGGTGGTGCCGGGGCTGATCCTGCCGCTGCATGAGGTGAAGATGGGCACGCCTGTGGAAGGGCTGGTGAAAGAGGTGCTGGTGAAAGAGGGGGACACCGTCGAGCCCGGCCAGCCTCTGGTGCGGCTGGTGGATGACCTGGAAAAGCTGGATGTGGAGCGCGCCGAAAAGGTGCTGGAAAAAGCGAAGTTCGACCACGAGGCGGCCCAGAAGCTCCTCAAGGAAAACATTGGCACCCGGGAGGAGGCGCTGAGAAAAAGCATCGAGCATGATCTGGCCCGCATTCAGCGGGATGCAGCCGTGGTGCGGGTGGAGCAGAAAACGCTGAAAGCTCCCCTGCAAGGCGTGGTCGTCAGCCGTGGCAAGGAGCCTGGTGAAGCGGTGCAACTGCATGAGGTGCTGCTGGAGGTGGTGCACATCCGGCAGGTGGAGGCGCAGTTTTACCTGGAGCCCGCGCAGGCGCAAAAGGTGAAGACGGGAGACAAGAAGAAGCTCCGTATCCCCTCCCTGCCTGAGCCTCGGGAGATCGAGGGTGAGGTGGTTTTTCTGGACCCGCGCATGGATGCGGAGAGCGGGCTCTACCGCGTCAAGCTGCGGGTGGACAATGCGGACCTGCGGCTGAAGGCCGGTATGAGGGTGGAAGCTGAATTTGCCCAACCCTAAGCATGACTGCTGCGCTTGCCATCACGGAGGTCGCCGGGGAGGCCGCGCAGCCGGTGGATGCAATGGTGCCTTCGGCGCTGAGGTCGGACCTCGCCATCAGCCACCAGCTCTTTGAGGGGCGGGCCTTTGCCATCATCAAGGATCCGCTGTCGTTGAAATACTTTCGGTTACCGGCAGAGGACCATGCGCTGGCGGTTCTTTTTGATGGCGCGAGGAGTGTGAAGGAGATCCGCGAGGCCTTTCTCCGGGGGCATCCCCATGCCGGGCTGGCGGATGGAACGCAGGCAATCACGACCCGCATTGTGGCCTTTGCCAATGAACTGCTGACAGCGGGATTTCTGGAGGCAACGGGGGCGGGAGCACGCCGCCAATTGGAACTGAAAAGGCTGCGGCACAAGCCTGCGACCCCCTGGGGGCTGTTCATGAAGGCCCTCTTCCTGAAGATTCCGCTGTGGGATCCGGATGCGCTGCTGATCCGGCTGGAGCGGCCGCTGCGCTGGCTTTGGTCCTGGGCTGGTTTTGCCATCAGCCTGGCGATCTTGCTGGCGGGCACGGCGGTGTTTGCTGTCAATTTTCCCCGGATTGCGCCCTCGCTGAATGACTTTCTGTCGCTGCCCAATCTGGCGCTGGTGTGGGTGCTGACGATCGCGGTGAAGGTCATCCATGAATTTGGCCACGGCCTCACCTGCAAGCACTACGGCGGCGAGGTGCATGAGATGGGGGCGATGGTCATCGTCTTCAGCCCCTTTTTGTATGCAGATGTGACGGACAGCTACCTGTTCCCGAAACGGCGGCACCGCATCCTGGTGGCGGCTGCTGGCATTTACATCGAACTGATCATCGCGGCGGTGGCGACCTTGCTATGGGCGGTTTCCCAGCCGGGGCCCACCCAGCAGCTTCTCTTCAACCTCATGCTCATCACCAGTGTGTGGACGGTGCTTTTTAATGCGAACCCGCTGATGAAGTTCGATGGCTACTACATGCTCACGGACATCCTCGGTGTGCCGAATCTGCGGGCGAAGGCGCAGATGTGCGTGAGCGATCTGTTCCGCCGCTGGATCTTTGGCGGGGACACGCCGCCGCAGGTGGAACGACTGCTGCCACGGCGAAATCGAGGCTGGTTTGTATTGTATAGCCTCGCGGCCCAGCTGTACATGCTGCAGATCACTCTGGGCATCGCGATGATCTTCCATTACCTGCTGGAGCCGTATGGCCTGGGCTGGCTGGGAGATGCTATCGGCGCCGGGGCGCTGGTCTCCATGCTGATTGTTCCTGTGAGTACGTTTTTCAAAAGCCAGTTTGCCAAGTCTGCCACCACAGCGCGGGGCTGGCGGCGACCTGCCTGGGTACTGGGGGGCCTGCTGCTGCTCGGGGCGCTGGTGATGTTGCTACCCTGGCAGATCACCGTGGAGCGGCCCGCTGTGCTGCGGCCGATGCAGGCTGGCTGGGTGCGTGCCGAGGTGCCGGGCCGGGTGGCGGAAGTGAAGGTGACGACGGGGCAGACGGTGCGGAAAGGCGATCCTGTGGCCGTGCTGACCAATCTCCGCCTAACCAGCAATGTGGAAATCGCCAGGCTGGAGGTGGAGCGGGCCAGGCGGCAGGTGGATCTGACCCTGGGTGCCGCTGCCCCGGCCTATCATCAGCAGGCCAAGGCCGGGCTGGCAGCAGCGGAAGTGGCGCTGAAGGAGGCGCAAAGCCTGGCGGAACGGCTGATCCTGCGGGCACCGGAATCCGGTATCGTGCTGACGCCGGATCTGGACCGGCTGGCGGCAGGCAGCCTGCGGCCTGGGGATGCCCTGTGTGAAATTGCGGCGCTCAGCCCGGCCCAAGTTTACATCCCGCTCAATGAACAGCAGGCGCGGCACATCCGCGCCGGTCAGAAGGTGGAACTGCGGGTGGCGGCAATGTCGGGGCGCACTTATAGCGGGCTGGTCACGGAAGATCTGAAGACTCCGCCCTCGGACGAACTGCCGCCGAACCTCATCGCCACCCTGGGCGGCGACATTGCCGCGCAGCCGGACGCAGAGGGGAAGCTGAAGCCTCTCGAAGTGACCTATGGAGTGCTTGTCAGCCTGCCCAATGAAGATGCCAGCCTGCGCCCTGGCATGACCGGGCGGGCACGCATTTACGGGGATCACCTCCAGGTGTGGCAGGTCCTTTGGATGAAGGTCCTGGACTTTGTGAGCCTGGACTATCGCCTGTGACTGGCGATCATGCGGGATGAAGCATCGTTAGTTAGCCGCTGCTCAAAGCTGCCGCAGCAGTTCCTGTTGGCGGCGGTCATCATCGGTCAGGGATTTTGCTGGCAAGGCGGCATAGATCCGCAGGGCCAGCGAGGGCTGGCGGTCATCCACATGGGCCTGGATGAGTCGGCGGAGGGCGGAGACATCGTGGGGAAAACGGCGCAGAAAATCCTGCCAGAGAATGGCGGTGGAGCCAGACGTCTGGCGGGCCGTTGCGGCGAGGGTTGCTGCGTAGTGCAGGTCGCGGTCTCCGGGTGCGGCGCGCAGTCCAGCTGCGAGCACTTTTTTGGCCAACGGATCCGTCTGGGCCAGTTGCAGGACGGTGAGCTGCATGTCCGCCTGCTCCAGGGCGGTGGCAAGGGCCTGTTCTGCCTCGGCCTTCATCGGGGCGGTGGTGGCCAGGGAGCAGAGACGGTTCAGCGCGGTAGGCACTCGGGCGGCTGCCAGTCGCAGATAGCCTGCAAAGGCCGTGGAGCCCGGCTGTTCCTCATCGCAGATGGCGGCATGGGCGGAAAGCCAGCGCAGGTAGTCCGGATTCACCGGGGAGCCAGAATCTAGCTTGGCGGCAGGCAGGACATGTTCGGGAAAGGTCTGCAGATGACGTTCCAGGACGGCCAGCAGTCGTGACCCCTGATGAGCCCGGCGGGCGGCGAGAAAGGCGCGGTCCAGGGCGCGTTCCGGATAAGGTGCCTGACCTGTGAGGTGGCTCAGCTGGAGAGACAGAGCCTCCGAGGTGAGGCCGGTATCGAGCATGAGTTCCAGTTCCAGATCACGCGCCTGTTCAAGAGACGGGTCATTTGGATTGGCTGACTGGCGATTGATCCAGGTGGTGAGCGCCTGCAGGGCCGGGGCCGGGTGGCGGGTGCTGCGGCAGGCCAGACAGAGATGCTGCACGGTCTCCCAGGTGGCGGTGGGCAGCTCACAGGCGCGGCCCAGGATGGTGGTGGCATCGGCGGCATCTCCCTGGGCCAGGGCACGCCGGGCGAGGGTTTCCAGGGCCTCGTGGCGGGCTTCATTCCGGAGGCGGTCGCCAGCGGCGGCGATCATCAGGTGGGCCTCGATGAGATTCATGGGACGGCTGTGGACTAACAAAGTTTGCAATAGGGCCTCTCCCCATTCCGGTCCCAGTCTGGCCACGGGGGCGGGCTGGACGGTGAGCTGCCGCACCTGCGTCAGCGGTGGCTGGTCCACCCAGGCAGAGAGCGCCTGCAACTGGTCCTCAGGCATCCTGACGAGGCGGATCAGGGCGGGCATGGCGGTGTCCTTGGGCGCTTTGGCCAGATACGCGGCGATCTTGGCCTGCGTATCCACATTCTCCTGGGCTGGCAAAGCGACCGTGGAAGGCGCGAGACGCCAGACCCACACACCTGCCAGGGCGGCGTAAAGCAGAAGCAGGAGACCAGCGGTGCGACGGGTGACTTTCATGGGCAGCGGACAATAGGAGGCTCAGCGCATGGCGGCCTGCTGCGGGGGCAGCACCTGCAGGCGGAAGGTGCTCTGGGCTGGCACGGTGACCTCCACTCGGCCCTGGGCATCGGCCATGATGAACTGGGGCTGTTCCGTGGTGAAGATCTGGCACACGGCCCCTGGCTGGATGCCTTCAAAGGCCAGCTCCACGGGCCGCAGGTCGGCCACCTGAATCAGCGCGCGCCGATGACCCGACTCAAGGTAGCGCACGCTGCCGCTGCTGCTGGCCAGCCGCAGGTGGTCCGGGCTGCCGTCTGCGCTCAGCACCACTTCCGTGCGGCGGCGGCCCTGGGTGTGAATGTAAAGGTCATCGCCCCGGACGGTATAACCAACGATGCCGATGCAACGGTTGAGGTCGGGAATGCCGCTGCTGGCAGGGAGCCGCAGCGTGCGGGCATGGCCGGCATTGACGATGATCCAGTGGCTGCTGCCCTGCGCAAAGATGCGCGTCTGGGCGGCATCGCGGACGAGGCGGGCATGGTGTGCGGCGCTCATGGCATGCAGGGGACGGGAGGCGCACCAGTCCAGCACGCGCTCCACCTCCCACAGGCTGGCTTCACTGGTGGCATCCTCAAAGGAAAGGGGCACATGCAGGGGGGCGAGCCAGCGCTGCTGATCGGCCGCTTCGGCCTCAAAGATGAATTCGCTGGCATTGAGCTGCCCCGCCCGGCGATGGCCGGGGGCGAGCGGGCGGAGGCTTTCCCCCTGGCCCCACATCAGCGCGGCAGGCGGGGCCGTGCGTGCCAGCCACCTGGCCGGCCGGACAGGCTGCATGTTTTCAACGCCCATGCGACGGCTGAAGGCGATGGCGGCCGGAGTGGGCGTGCTGGCTTCCGGCCACAGCATCAGTTCCACCTGGCTGCCTGGGGGCAGGAGATGACGGTGGATGTAGGCCATGGAGCCGGCGATTTCGCGCTCCATCTCCTTGCTGGTGGCCCAGTCGGCAGGGCGTGTGCGGCTGGCGGAGGCGGCGTGGACCTGGGACAGGGCAAAGAGGTCTCGCGCGGCCGCTTCGTGGCGGAGGGAGTCGCGGGCGTCGAGGCCAGGGTTGGTGCTGCGCAGGTCGCCTTCGCAAACGGCGGCGGTAAAGGGCAGCGAATAGCGGGAAAGGATACGTTCCGTCATCGCCTCTGCGGCGATGGGCAGGCCCTGCAGGCTGGTCTGCCGGGTGAAGCCTTCGCTGCTGATGACCGGCACCATGAGCCTGCGCCCATTTTGTGAGGTCATGTCCATCACAGGGGCCTGGGCGGCCTTGCCTAACCAGGCGTTTAGAAATGGAATCGGCTGAAGCTGGGGGCCTGCTTCGGCGGCCTGGGAATCCATCCACACACCACCCCAGGGAGCCAGGAAGGCTTGGTCAAATTGAGCCCCTGCCTTGACGGAGAGGAGCACCCTCGCCCCTGCCGGAGCCTGGAGGTCGCGGAAACCACGGGTGCGCGGACGCACAGCGCCGGATTCCTGGAGCCAGGCGTGTTTGATCTCGCGGATGACGGCCCCCTTTTCCACGGTCATGGACTGGCCGCTGCCACGCAGCCCCAGGAGGTGGGCCCAGGCAGTGAACTCATCCGCATTTCCCCACGGGGCGGCGGTGAGCAACAGGGGTAGGTGCTGCTCCTTCAGATGGGTGGCCAAAGCCAGCAGCCCGGCCTGATGAGACGGCTGGGGTTGCAGGCTCGCATCCACAATCACGGCGCTGGTCTGGGCTGCTTGGCTCTTCCAGTCCAGGCGGTCTGTGGCAGGGGGCTGCCAGTAGCGTACCTGATAGCCCAGCCATTCCAGCGAACCCTGAAGGACCCGGGCTGTGAAGCTCTCGCTTGCAGGGCCGGAATGGATCACCAGGACCTGCCGCGTCACTTCCTGCAAAGGCCCCAGGTGCAGCCCGGCGAGATCTGGCGTGGTGAAAAAAGGCACGGCCCCGAGTGCACGAAAATGCTGGGTGCGTGTGGCGATTTCCTGCGGCGTGATGTCCAGGGCTGCATACTCCACCACCAGGGGAAGGAGGCCCAGGCGTTTCACCTCGCGGAGCTGCTGGTCACGCCCCGGCTCGTCGCCGCCCAGGAACAGCACGCCATCCAAGGCCTGCCGCGATTCGGCTGCCAGAGCCAGAGCGCCTTCGATCACCAGTTGCTTGTCTGGATAGACCCTGTGCAACTCGGCAATGACCTGGAGGCAGGCCGCGCGCTCGGCATCCTGGCTGAGGGTTTTCAGTCCGGTGAGCACAAAGCCGTCGAAGCCTTTTTCAGCGGCATCCTGGACGATTTCATACACCACCAGCGGGACCCAATGGGGGTGGGTGGCATCCAGGCGGACGTGGCCCGGCCGGGTGCCTGCCAGCAGCGGGATACCAACGGAACTGGCGGCCCGCGCGGCGGCGGAACTTTGCCGGATTTCCAGCAGGTTCACTCGGGCCAGCATTCGGTTGCCCAGAGATTGCTGCGCCTCCAGATCCACCTTGGCGTCGTTATCCACAATGCAGAGATCAAAGGCGCTCAGCATCACCGCATCGGGCTTGGCGGAAAGGTCCACCATTAGACGGGTGGGGTTGGGAGCTGCCGGGGCATTCACCTGAAACGCCAGCATCAGCACAGCGAGTCTAAAAATGAGGCGGGGTGAAAATGACATGACCAGCACGGAGTTTCAAAAATGAGAATGTAAGCATGATAGCGACTCAAATTATAGAATCAATGGTCGTTGCGCCTCGTTACAAACTCCTTACCTCCTCGCATCTTCACCATCTCTGCACTGGCAGCAGCGGCTGAATTTTGTAAGGTCGCACCATGAAGCGCCCCAAGCCTGCCGCCGTCCCTGTGCCTGTGCTCCTCGGCATTGAAGGTGGCGGCACCCGCACCAGCGTGCGTCTGGTGGATGGACAGGGTGGTATCTTGGCCCGTTTTCAGACAGGCCCCGCCGTGCTATCCCTGCTGACGGACCGCGAGCTGCAATGGCACCTGAAGGACATCGCCGGGCGGCTGCCTCACTGGCCGCAGGCGGTGGCCGTGGGACTGGCAGGGGCACGCACGGCGGCGGACCAGGAAAGGCTGCGGCGGGCGGTGGCACGGGTCTGGCCTAACGTCCCATGCGTGGCAACGAACGACCTGGAGACGGCGCTCGCCGCGGCCCCGGCTTTGAAAAAAGCGATCCCTCGGGTGCTCGTGCTCAGTGGCACGGGGTCCTGCTGCTTTGGCCGGGCACCGGATGGCCGCACGGCCAAGGTGGGCGGGCGTGGGCATGTCATAGGGGATCGGGGCAGTGCCTGCGACATTGGTCTGCGGGCCCTGCGTGCGGTGATGGCAGACCTGGATCACCGGGGCCGTCTGGGCCCCCTGGGGGCGGCCATGCTGAATGCGCTGATGTTCAATGAGCCGGACCAGCTCATTCCCTGGTCTGTTCACGCGCCTAAGACGGAGATTGCGAATCTGGCCATCACGGTCTTTGCCGTGGCGGGCAAAGGCGATGTGCTGGCGAAGAAAATTTTGGCTGACTCTGCGGTGACCCTGGCGGCAGATGCCTGTGCCTGTGCCAGCCAGCTGGTGGCGGTGGGAACGCCGGTGGAATTCATTTTTAATGGCGGGGTGCTGCTCAGCAATCCCGGCTTCATGCGGCAGGTGACACGCCAGATCCGCGCCTGCTGGCCGCATTGCCAGGTGACTCCGCTGAAGGTGCCTTCCGTGGCTGGGGCCGTGGAACTGGCCCGACATGAGGCGGAGCGGGTGAATGCCGGTGGGGCGGAGGCGGCCCTGCGCACCGTGCCCCAGGAAAGGATGTTCGCTTTGCCGGAATGCCTGGCAGACCTGGAGGTGCTGGCTCAGTCGCCCACCGAGCAGCGCAATCCGAAGTCGCTGACGTTGGATCACTTGTCGTTAGGCGCAGGCATTGAGCTCATGCTCAGTGAAGATGCGCAGATCCCTGCGGCCATCCTGGCGGAGAAGCGCCACATCAGCCGGGTGGTGGCGCAGGTGGTGCGGGCGTTTCAAAACGGTGGGCGTCTTTTTTATGCGGGCGCAGGCACCAGCGGCCGTCTGGGTGTGCTGGATGCCAGCGAAATCCCGCCCACCTTTCGTGCTCCGCGCGAGCAGGTGCAGGGCATCATCGCTGGTGGCAGGCAGGCACTGTGGAGTGCGGTGGAGGGGGCGGAGGATGATGTGCTGGCAGGGGCCATGGCCATCAAGCACCGGGAGCTGGGACCGGACGATGTACTCGTCGGCATCGCGTCCAGCGGCCGCACACCGTTTGTCTGGGGTGCCATTCATGAGGCCAATCAGCGAGAGACCTTCACCGTGCTGCTGTCTTTCAATCCGGCGATGCGCGTGGCGGTGGGCAGGCTGAAAGACAAGAGCTGGAAACCCCAGGTGATGATCACCCCCAATGTCGGCCCTGAGGTGCTCACCGGCTCCACGAGGCTGAAATCCGGCACGGCCACGAAGCTGGTGCTGAACATCATCACCACGCTGGCGATGACCAAGGTGGGCAAGGTCATCAGCAATCTGATGGTGGATCTGAACCCCTCCAATGTGAAGCTGCGCGACCGCGCGGTGCGCATCCTTTCAGAGCTCACGGGTTGCAGCAAGGACAAGGCCCGTGAGACGCTGAATGAGACCGGCTGGCTGGTGAAGGAAGCCTATGAAAAGCTGAAGTGAGGCGGCTCAGCGTGCGGCCACGTCTTCGTTCGACGTGTAGTATTCAAAGTAGCCGATCATCATTTCATCGTAGGTCTGCGGACCCCAGCGGATGTTCTTGGCCGGGTCCGGGTTGGCGGGGTTGCCCTCGCTGTTGTCAAAGACGGCGGTGATTTTCACCTTGCTGCCACGGGGCAGGAACTTCGGTTGGGCATAGTCATAGCGGAGCTGCCAGTTGAAGTCGTAGCGGGGAATGTCCAGCAGCACCTCACTCGGGCCGCCAGGAGGGGTGACTTCGAATTTGAAGGCCTTTCCGCGCACGTGCATGTGGGCCATGTAGGCCATCACATTCATGTCCATGGGCACGGTTTGCTCCTTCACCTCGATATGGTCCGGAGCGCCCGCTGGGATGTTTAAACGCGGGTGGGCCACGGCGGCGGTGTGGACGATGTAACGCGGTTTTTCTTTGGCAAAGACAAGTCCCATGCGGAGCTGGTCCTCAGTTTTTTTGCCGTTCGGTGTGTAGTGGATCTGAAAGCTTACGATGGCACCTGCGGGCAGTTTTTTGGCAAAGCCGGCGGGCCAGACATGGGCGGCATTGCCAGGCACATACGCGGCCCAGTAGCCTTCGGAGCCCTCGCCCCGGTCCCGCACGTTGCTGCCCTTCGGGTGAACCTGGACGATGACGTGATGCACAACGCCCCGGTCCGTCGGCATGATCTCGTAGCCCTGCACCCAGCGGTCTTCTTCAAAGGATGTGGTCGTCGTGACAAACTGGTAGGGCATGGTGCCCTCGGCCTTGATGGCAATGGGCTTGGGCAGCTGGATGATGGCGTCGGGTTGCCCGATGGCCCATTCCTTGGGGAAGGTGCGGGGCCGGGGGGCATCGGCGACTTGGCCCAGCGGACGGTCACTGGCGAGCCAGGCCAGCAGGTCCTGTTTGTCCTGAGGGGAAAGGGAGCTGTCATTGATCCAGGGCGTGTGGGTGCCCTCAGGAGGCGTGGCGGCAAACCACGGCGGCATGGCCCCGCGTTCCACCTGTTTGCGGATCATGGCGGCGTTTTCCAAAACGTCCTCATAGGTCTCCAGGCTAAAGGGGCCAATGCTGTCCTTGCGATGGCACTCTACGCAGTTCGCCTGCAGGATTCGGGAGATTTGGTGGTGATAAGTGACGGCGGTCTGGGCGACAACCTTGGCTGGCTTGATGTCCAGTGCACAGCCTGGGGCCGTGGTGGCGGCGATGGCGGGTGCCTGGCGGGCAAGCAGGGCCGCGAGGGCATCACGAAGATACGTTTTGTTAGGCCGTTCCTTGGCATAACCCAGGCCGTATTGGTCATTGATGGCTCCGCGATAGGTCAGCGTGCGGGCGGCATCGAGGAGGAAAACTTCGGTGGTGGTCGTCGCAGCCAGGGCGGCGGAGAGGCGGCCATTCTGATCATGCACCACCGGGGATTTCAGGCCGTGAGTGGTGATGAAGGTCTGGATGTCTTCCTGGGTTTCGACGGCCACCGGGCAGACCAGCAGCATGCCGACTTTCTGTTCCAGGGCTGCTTTTTCCAAACGTGCGAGTTCAGGCCCCAGTTTGCCGCTGATGGGGCAGGTCGCCCCAAAGAAAGCGATGATGAGGCCTTGCTGGCCGCTAAGGCGTTCGCTCAGCTTGATGTTCTGACCGCGGCTGTCTTGCAGGGCCAGGTCGGCGACGAGGCGGCCTACACCGTGATCGGAGGCTTTTAAAACGACGGGGGCTTCTTTCAGTTCCGGATCTTCGCTCGCCGGTTTGGCCGGGGTGGCGGATTCAGGGGGAGCACCTTTGCGGCGCAGGCGGGCCATGGCTTCGGTGGCCTCGGCCAGGGTGACGGTGCCGTTGCTGTCCTGATCCAGAAAACGCATCCAGCGTTTTTGGGGCATCTCATTTTCCGTCAGCACGCCGTCGCCGTTTTTGTCCAGGTTGTCGAATTCGGCAATGCCTGTCTTGCCCGCAGCGGGCGATTCGGCGGTGGGTTTCTTGGCTCGCTCGGCCAGCTGCACGGCCTTTTCGGCTTCTTCCAGGGTGAGGGATCCATTGCCATTCAGATCCAGCTTGGGCAGGTAGGGTGCGGCCTGCATTTCCTCACCGGCAATGAGGCCGTCGCTGTTTTTGTCGAAGCCTTTGAAGCGCTCGGCCACACTGGCGACCTGGGCACCCAGCGGAGCGGTGAGGAGAAAGGGCAGCAAAAGGGAAAGGCGTTTCATGCGGTATCGCTGGGTGACGCAGTCGTCGGTTTTATATGACAGCGTTTGGAGAAACCTCAGGTGGGAGGGAAAGTCGCGGCGGGTGAGGCCGCGCGTCAGCCTCTTTTGAGAAGACCGTTGCTGAGGATCTCGGCGCGCAGGCCGCCGTTCCCCTTCATCGCGGCTTCGGCTCCGGGAGCCAGGGCTTGGTCCATCCAGTAGCAGGGTTTGCATTCCTCGGTCCCCTTGAAATGCACGCCTTGGATCTCGAATTCCTGGCCGATGAGGTCATTGAGATTCACCCCTTTGGTGAGGATGTTCCGCCGGAAAACGGAAGGGGACAGGCCCATGGCCTGGAACTCTTCGCACAGGCGTTCATACACCTCATGGGCAAAGAAGGTGACCTGGCCTTTGTACTTCTCTTTGAAATCGAAGAAGCGGTCTCCCACCAGCCCTTTGCCCGCCACGCATTCCACCGTTTCCACTTCCTGGATCGGAGCCTGCCCCGCAGGCTGGCCGTGGTGGCCAAAGTAGTTGTGCTCGGGGGAGATGTAGATGTGGAGGATCTGCATGGGCGGACTCTCACGCATGGCAGGCGCTCCGCCAAGGACGGAATGAGTCTTTGCATCCCCCGTCTTTTCTCGGGAATAGTGTGGCTATGAGTTCAGAGAGAATCATTCGGGTCGGGATCGTGGGCGCAGGTGGCATTGTGAAACAGCGCCACCTGCCTGGGTTGCGGGCGCTGCCGAATGTGCGCATCACGGCCGTGGCCAATTCATCGCTGGCCAGCGCGGAGGCGTTTTGCCAGGAGTTCGCGCCGGAGGCCAAGGCCCATGCCCGCTGGGAGGATGTGGTGGACAATGAGGACGTGGATGTGGTGTGGATCGGTGCGCACCCGTCCATGCACCACGATGCGACGGACTTTGGCCTGCAATGTGGCAAGCATGTCTTCACCCAGGCTCGCATGGCCGCCACTTTGCAGGAGGCGGAACACATGTGGGAGCGTGCGCAGAGCTGCCCGGATCTGGTGACGGCCATCTGCCCCGCACCTCAGGGCATGAAGGCCGGAGAGATGGTGAAAAAGCTGCTGGCTGAAGGCGCGATCGGGAAGCCGCACCAGGCACTGCTGCACAGTTTCAGTGCTGCCTGGCTGGATGCAAGCCAGCCTGCGCACTGGCGGCAAAATGTGGATGTCAGCGGCATTCAGATCCTGACCCTGGGCATCTACACGGAAGTTTTGCAACGTTGGTTAGGTCACATTGTGGAAGTCGAGGCGCGCGGAAATGTGGTCATCCCGGAGCGCCAGGGGTTCACGGTGGCGACGCCGGACTTTGTGCATGTCATGGCCAAATTTCGCAGCGGGCTGGAGGCAACGATGCTGTTCAGCGGTGTCGCGGCCCATGCACCGACGGACAAGCTGTGGCTCTTTGGCAGTGAGGGCACGCTGAGTTATGACTTTGTTACCGATGAAGTCTGCCTGGGCAAACCGGGCGGTGCCTTGGCGGCGGTGCCTGTGCCTTATGAGATGGAGCGGGAGTGGACCGTGGAGCGTGATTTCATCCAGGCTGTCATGGACCCAGCGGCCCCGCGGCCAAAGCCGGACTTCACCGAAGGTGTGTGCTACATGCGGGTGGTGGAGGCCGTGTGGGAGGCCATGGAAAAACGTGCGGCGGTGAAGTGCGCGTAGCTTACGGACCTGCCACCCACTGCACGGCTTTGAGGACAAAGGTCTCCATGCCAGCCTGCTGCTCTGGATGCGGGCTACTGCAAAGCAGGCGTCCTTTCCCATAACTGCCCGCGACCATTGCGGGGGAGTTCACCTGGGCTCCTTTGGGCGCGCCATTTTCCGCCAGTTCGGTACGAAAGTAGGCCAGGGGTTCAAAGTCTGGGATGGCTTCATCTCCCGCCGGATTAAAGACTGGGCCATTGGCGTAACGGATGTCCAACAGGCCTTCCGGCATGCCTAGAATCACGCGGCCCTTGGGGGTGAATTCGATTTTTACATCGCCGACACCGCGCGCCCATTTGGAGGACTTGGTCTTGGCATCGAGGATCTGCAGCCCCCAGGAAAAGCCGTCGCAGGCCAGGTAATTGCCAGCGCAGATGCCCACATAACCGCCGCCAGCCTCAATGAAACGGCGCACCTGCTCACGGCCTACGAGGCCCAGCGTGCCCGCCTGCTTGCCACCGCTGCCACCGGTGAAGATGACGACATCGAAGTCCTTGAGCCCGCCTTCGCGGATGAGCTGTGGTTTGACGATCGTGACCTTGACCCCTGGGGCCTGGCTGAGCAGCTCCGTGCAACGCGGCACGCCTTTGCCAAAGCTGCCGTAGTCGTCAAACAACGCGACTCGCACAGGTCCGTCCCCGCGCCGGACGGGCGGCATGGGGGCGAGTTCCTTCCAGGTGAGGGAGATGGCCTGAAGCTCTTGGGTCTTGGCCCGTTTGCCCACCAGCCGCCATTGCGGCTGCTCCTCTGAGCCGGTGCGGATGAACTTGGCCCCAGTCACCGGAAACTCCGCTACCAGATGCAGGGCATTGATGTTGATCTTGGTGTTGGCGGGATCAAAGTCTGCCGGATTCGTGGTGTGATAAAGAGCGGTGCTGGCTTTGCCTTTGACGGGATGCAGCACGTAGTGATGCCCTGAGGTGATTTCGGCAGCCGACAGCAGGTCCCCGCTGTCCTGGGCGGAACTGGGCGCCCATTCACCCACAACTTCCGGATACTGGATTCCAGGAGCCAGGTTTTCCCCGGCGTGCAGCGAAAAGGCAAGGAGACCAAGGAGAAGCAGGTGTTTCATAACCAAAAGTGTGTTTACAGGCCGTGTGGGTGGCGGTTGATGAAGCCGGAAGTGCCACGTGCGGTGGATCGCCAGCGCGGGCCTTCGCCAGTCTGCGTGCCCGAAGTGTCAAATCGCAGACCGCAGATGGACATGAAGACGTGGTTTCCGGGTTTCACAAAGATGGAGACGTAACGCCCTGGGCCGGACTTTCCATAACCTGCAAAGCCGCGTGAGTTCAGTGGCTGCACGAGGAGCCCTGTGCGGTAGAGGATATGGGAGATGGAGCCCGAGCAGTCGAAGCCATTGTCAAAGAGCTGCCTGTGCCCGCCTCCCCACTTGTAGGGCTTGTCCACCAGCTGATTGGCAAAATGAACGAGGTGGTGAAGGACAGGCGGGTGATAGGCGGTGGCCCGTGCATATCGGCCATCGAAGTGCAGCAGGGGAATCTGCGAATGGTAATAGACTCCGGCACCCCCGCCCGCGAAGGCCAGTGCGCCGAGACCGCTCATCTTGAGCCAGTCACGCCGCCCCAGGTTCCTCACCGTGGCGGCTTCAGGGGTGTCTTCCAGGAGGTCGGGGATGAAGTCCTGAGGTTCGTTCATGGAATGCTAGGGCGGATTATTTCCTGTGAAGGCGGTAAAGGGGAGTGGGGAGCTGCTCGCTGGTAAACCACAGGGTGGCGCTGTCGTCATCGTAACAGATGCTTTCCATCTGGCGGGTGAGCGGGGGCTCGATGATCAGGGCAGGGGATAACAATGCTTTGCTGAGTGGCTGGCCCGGCGTCAGCTTCCACTCATGCAGGTAGCTGTAAGTCGCGATGACGAGCCGTTTGCCATCGGGTGAGATGCTGGCGCCGGTGGTCATGCAGGCCATGCCGGGGCGTTTGCCTTCACGGGAGCGGGCGGGAAAGCTGAGGGTGGTGATTTTTTCCAGCTTCATTCCGCTGCCTGCACGGCGTTTGCCCTTCAGCTCATAGAGCGCGCTTTGGCCATTTTCTTCCTTGGTCAGGATCCACACCTGCTGGGTCTGCGGATGCACCATGAGGCACTCGGCATTGTGACGGCCATCGGGGTAGCCGAGGTGCCAGATCTCAGGCTCGGCGCTTTCGGTTTCCTTCCGCGGATCCTTGGGGAGGTCCGGTTCGGGAATGCGGTAGATCTGCAGGCTGGCGCGCACTTTGAGATTGTCCCCGATGTCCGCAATCAAAAGGCAGGGGCGGCCTTCTTCATCAGTGCCGGAGGCCAGGTCTTCCCAGTCAAAGTTCACGGCTTTGGGCAGGCGCACCTTGGCCCGTGTCTGGCCCTTTTCATCAATGGCAAAGAGGCAGGGTTCCCCGCCTGAGTCGTTGAGGGTCCAGAACAGACCGGGGTGCCGCAGGCTGCGGGTCAGGCCGCTGCTTTCGTGGATGCGTTTGTCGGCCAGGATGACGGGTTTGTCCGCCTCCAGGCGGGCGGCTTTCTGGGCCGGGCATGGCAGCGCCGCGAGGCAGAGCAGAAAAACCGGCAGCAGCTTGTTCATGGGCCGGAGCAGGGGATCAGCCGAGGGAACGCGCAGGGCCGGGGACGAGGCGGTTGTAATGCAGGTTCACCCGGCGCAGATACCACTGCCAGGTGGGGCCGGGACGGCCACGGTCTAACAAAAAGTGTGGGCAGTTCTTGTGCGGGTCCTTGATGCTGGGGCTGATGCGCGGCCAATGGTAGTGCGGCACCACATGGTCCAGCGGGATGCCATAGACATACATGAGGTAGGCGGTGAGGCGGGCGGTCTTGTCAATCGTCAGCGCGATGTCGTTGCCGCGGTGCTCGCACATCTCGATGCCGATGCTGTAGTTATTCCCCGGGCCGTCGAAGTCGGCGTGCTCGCCCTGCTCTCGGCAGGGCAGGTGCTGGATGGCGACATTTGACTGGGTGGTGAAGTGCCAGGTGAGGAAGCCGATGCGGTTGCCGCCGGGGCGCTTGGTGGCACGCAGGGCTCCGCGCTTGAGCGCCAGGGCGTGGTTGTAGGCATTGCCGCTGTAGTTCTGCGTGCTGTGGATGGTGATGTAGCGCGGCGTCATCGGCCGGTATTTGTAGCGGCCTACTTTGCCGGCGGGAATGAGGTCCGGCCGCAGGCCGATTTCACGCAGCAGTTGCTCCGGCGTCACACGGCCCAGGGAGCTGTCATTGTAGCGGGCTTCCCACATGGCGACCTTCGAGCGGCCTGCGGGCGAGCCGCAGGCGACGAAAACTACCACAGCCAGGAGAGCGAGGGGGAGGGCCAGAAGAGCACTGCCTTTGTTCATGGCGGCAGTATGGTGGCTGCGCGGAAGTTTGCCAGTCTGGAGTCAGCGGACTGACATTTTGTTTGAGTTCCGTCAATTCTCCGCCAGCGATAGTCTTGTGATTCTCGTCCTGACAGCAGGCTTTGGCGATGGGCATAACACCGCCGCTTTCTCAACCGCTGAAGCGCTGCGGCGACTCTGCCCCGGGGAAGATGTGCAGACGTGCGACCTCATCAGCGAGGTGCAGCCGCGCATCGCCACGGTGCTGAAGAACCTGTATCAGCAGGCCATCACCCACTTCCCCAGCGGCTGGCGCATGGTCTATCACATGCTGGAAAAGTCCGATGTGGATCCCCAGGACAGCGCCTGGCTGGCCCCCCTGGTGCGTGGTCTGCGCGAAAAGATCGAGACCTTGCAGCCCCGTCTCATCATCAGCACCTACCCTTTATATGCCGCGCTCATGGATGCGCTGCGCAAGCAGCAGGTGCCTCTGCCCAGGCTGGTCACCATCATCACGGATTCCATCAGCGTTCATCGCATCTGGCTCATGCAGCCCAGCGACCTCTACTGCGTGGCGGATGCGGAGACCCATGAGGTGGTGGAAAAGCTGGGCATCCCGGCGAACAAGGTGAGCATCACCGGGTTCCCCGTGAGCCTGCAGTTCACTGAAACCCTGCCACCAGATGCCCGTCCGCCCGGCGAGCAGCGCATCCTCTACCTGCCTTCGACGACGGGTCGGCGCGTGGCCACCACCCTTGCAGCCCTCACCCCGCTGCTGGAAAAAGGGGTGAAGCTCACCATCCCGGTCGGCAAGCACAGCTCCCGCCTCTATCACGTGCTGCGCAAGTTCACCGATGCGCTGCCGCAGGCTCCCGTGGAGATCATCGGCTGGACGAATCGCATCCCCGAACTGCTGCGTACCCACGACGTGGTGATTTGCAAAGCGGGCGGGGCGATCCTTCACGAAGTGCTGGCCGCACGCATCCCGGCCGTGATTGATTACGTGGTCCCTGGCCAGGAAGAAGGCAATGCGGAGATGCTGCTTTCCCGCCATTGTGCCTACCGCACGTTCACCTCCAAAGAAACTGGAGAGGCTGTGGCCAAAGTCTTGGCCAATGGTGGAAAAATAGGCCGCCAGATGCGGGCCAACATGCTGGCCATCAGCGTGCCGGATGCCTCCATACGCACAGCCCAGGCAGCCCTGGATCTGGCTGCACCGCTGGAGGCTATGGCACCGCAGGTTTAGCCGCTGCAGCAGGGGCAGGCGGTGTAGCCGATGCAGTTTTCTGCGTCGGGGCGCTCGCTGGCTGCGCCTTGGGCGGATGACGGTCTGCCTCGATCCATTGCTGGATCATTGGCCAGAAAAGCTCACCCGGCAGGGCAAAGGTGGTGATGCGGTCCACCCGCGCAATGTTGATGCCGATGGCCCGTCCCCGGAGGTCCATTACCGGGCCTCCCATGTCCAGCGGGTTCAGGGGCAGATCGTGCTGCAGCACTTCGGCAAAATTGTCCGTGCGGATGGAAATGCCGCCGTTGGCAAAGTCCTCGCCATCCCAGTTGGACAGCACCTTGGTGCGGCTGGCCAGGCGCACCTTCAGGCTCCCCAGCTTGTCATTGCGCTGGTATTTGATTTCGATCTCTTCGCCTGGCTGGCGTTTGAAAATGAGCTCGTTCACGCGGCGGAAGTCGCGGATCTTTTCGCCCCCAAGCTCCATCATAAGATCGCCTGCGATTAGGCCTGCGGCTGCTGCGGGACTGTCCTCCGCCACGCCGATGATGCGAACCCCGGTGGCACTGCTGGGCTTGTCATCCATGCGGATGCCCATGGCGGCACCAAAGCCCTTGATCTCCCGACGCTTGGCGCTGATCACGCCGATCTTCAGCACCTTGCCCGCCGCCGGGGACACGATCCATTGGCCAAAGGAAAGGTTCTTGGAGGAGATGAAGCTGACGGCTGGCACCTCCGGCAGGTGGATGGCCTGGCCCAGAACGATGTCATGGCGCGTGTCCCGGCGGATCTCCCGCACCTGGGCCTTGGGCGCGATGCCCCACTTCACGGTGCATTCCTCCAGTCTCGGTACCTCGCTGGCCTTGGTGATGAAGTAGCCCTCCTTGCCCACCCAGGTCAGAGTGGCCACGGCCTTGTCCTTCGCATTCATCAGCAGAGCCGTGTTGCTGGCCACCTGTGCTTGCAGGGCCGCCAGCGGGGCCAGCGTCTGGTTGCCGTTGGTCATTTCTTCCGGCTTCAGCGGGGCCCGCAGTTCGCCCGGGGCCAGCTGGCTGACGGCGGCCAGCAGCAGGATCCAGGCTTTGGGGGATGGCAGGGGAATGATCATCCTTCTTCTTTCGGGCGGATGCCCAGAGTGATTTTGACGTCGCGTTCCGCGCTCACGTTTCTCAGGCGCAGTTGCACCTCTTCACCAGCGGGGCGCACCCGCACGGCATGGGTAAACTGCGGCAGGTCGGTGATCGCCTCGCCATTGAGGGAAAGGATGAGGTCGCCGGTTTTGATGCCGGCCTTTTCTGAGGGGGATCCGGCGATGACCTCCACCACCTCCAGCGCTCCCTTGGCATTCATCTCTGTGCCGATACCCAGGTACCCGCCGCTGCCGATGCCCCAGGTGTGGATGACATGGCTGCCTTTCATCTCATCCCAGGATCGCAGAAAAGGGGCCATGGAGACGTGCATGTTCTCATTGCGCCCCTCCCAGATCAGGCTGTGGATGCCGATGACGTCGCCATTCAGATCAAAGAGCGGACCGCCCGAGTCGCCGCCCATCAGCACACAGTCGGTCTGCAGGGAGTTGGCGGTCTGCTTCACAATGCGGCCCACGCGCAGAACCACGCCGCGCTTTTCATCAAACCCGCCCGGGTGACCCAGCGCGAAGCACCACTCGCCCGGCTGCGCCTTGATCACCTGGCGGGAAACCTTGACGTGCGGCCATTTGCGTTCGGTGTCGTTCAGCTGCATCAGCGCAGCATCCGTGGTCTTGTCCAGGCCCAGGGTGGTGGCCTGCACCACGGTGCCGTCTTCCAGGATCACGCGCAGCTCGCGGCCAGGGCGTTCCGCCACGTGGGCGGCGGTGAGGATCAGGCCGTCCTCGCTCATGATCACCCCGCTGGCCGTGCCATCCCCGGTGAAGATGGCCACCACGGCGGGGCGTACCTTGGGCAGCAGCGACTGCACATTTTCCTGCAATTTGAGGAAGGGTTCAAAGTCCGGCTCCCCTGAGGCGAAAGCAAATCCTGGCACGTGGAGGAGCATCCACATGAGCCTGGCGAAGAGCGCATTTTTCATAACGACTCAATTCTAACGTGCAAGAAGTCCAAAATTCTCCTTAATTCCGAAGCGAGATTCAAGCCAAGTCTGTCAAAGCCCTGAGAAACCCGGCTCAAGACGGGCTCCAGGCCCGAATCCGTAGAATACTCGAACCCTCGGTTGCGTCCAAGCCACCTCATGAAACGCCCGCCTCCCGCCCCCCATCGTCCGCCACCCCCCCAGTCCCGCTGGCAACGCTGGTGGCGGCTGCTGCTGCTGGCTCTCATGGGCGGCAGCTTGTTGGTCACCCTCGCCATCGCTGGCACCATCGCCTTTTATTCCCACCTCGCCCGGCAGTATGACCTCAGCAAGCTGGGTGAAATGCCGGAGCGAACCGTGGTGCTGGATGCCCAGGGGGAGATGCTGGGCCGCATGCATGGGGAGAACCGCATCGTGGTGCCGCTGAGCCAAGTGTCTCCGTTCTTTGTCAAAGCGCTCCTGGCTCGTGAGGACTCCCGCTTTTATGACCACGGGGGCATTGACTACGTCGGCGTGGCACGCGCGACGGTGAGGAACATCAAGGACCGCCGCGTGGTGCAGGGGGCCAGCACCATCACCATGCAGTTGGCACGCAACAGCTACCCGGACCTCAACGACCGCAGCTTTCACCGCAAAATGCTGGAGATGATGCTGGCCCGGCGCATCGAGGGTTACTGGACGAAGGACCAGATCCTGGAGCATTACGTGAACCGCATCTTCTTCGGCACAAACCTCTATGGCATCCAGCGCGCCAGCCAGGTGTACTTTGGCAAGCACGCCAGCCAGCTCAACCTGAGCGAGGCCGCCCTCATCGCAGGCATCATCCGCAGCCCGGTGCGCTTCTCCCCCTTCCGTAATTTCGACGGCGCGCTGAAGGAGCGTGACGATGTGCTGAAGCGCATGGTCGCCACCAAAGTCATCACCACCGAGGAAGAACTGGCCGCCCGTTATGCCGACATCGCCCTGCATGCCCAGCCTGCCTTTCAAAGCCAGGGCGGTTATGCGCTCGATGCCGTCCGCCGGGATTTGGACCGCGTGCTGGAAGATCACGAAATCGAAGACGGGGGCCTCATTGTTTACACGACGCTGAGCCAGGAGCTGCAAACGCTGGCCGAACAGTCCGTGGAGGCACGCCTCGCGGTGGTGGAAAAACTGCCCGGCTACAAGCACCCCACGAAGGCTGCCTTTGACGCCGCCTGGGACGGCACCCAGGAGGTCGCCTCCACCCCGTATCTCCAGGGGGCGGTCACCATTTTGGACAATGCCACCGGCGGCATCCTCGCCCTCGTGGGTGGGCGCGACTATCGGCAGAGCAAGTACAACCGCGCCACCCAGGGCCAGCGCCAGATCGGCTCCACCGTGAAGCCGTTCGTCTATGCCACGGCCATCGCCAGCGGCTTCCTGCCCGGCACTTTCATTGACGATGCCCCCATCCAGCCCGGAGAGATCGAGGGTGCCGGGGCAGGCTGGTCCCCCCAGAACAGCGATGGCAAATTCTCCGGCCAGCAAACACTGACGTACGGGCTGGTGCAAAGCCGCAACACCATGACCATCCGCGTGGGCAACTATGCGGGGCTGGACCGCGTGCTGCATTTGTTAGGCGATGCCGGCATCGGCGGCAGCGCCGAGCGAACGCCGCAGATTTTCATCGGCAACCTCGGCGGCACACCGCGGGACCTCACCAGCGCCTTCAGCATCTTCCCCAACGACGGTATCCGCCGCCGCCCCTTCCTCATTGATAAGGTCACGGACAAGGCTGGCAACATCCTTTACAGCACCAGCCTGCTGGAGGCCGATGTCGTCAGCCCGGGCGTGGCCCATCTCATGCGCCGCATCCTGGGGCAGGTGATGGATCGCGGCACCGCCGCCAGCGTGCGCAGCGAGCACAAGTTCAAAGATCCTGCCGGGGGCAAAACCGGCACCACCAATGATTACAAGGACGCCTGGTTTGCAGGCTTCACCGACCGCGTCACCTGCGCCGTGTGGGTGGGGCTGGACAAGCCGCAGACCATTGTGGACCAGGGTTATGGTAGCCGCCTCGCCATCCCCATCTGGGCCGATGTGGTGAAAAAAGCCGTCGAACTGGGCTACATCCCCGCAGGTCCGCGTGTGGAGCCACCGCTGGCCGCCGTGCAGCTCTGCCACCTCAGCAGCCAGCTCGCCACCCCCGCCTGCGCGGCGAGTGGCACGGCCTATGATGAAAAACTGCCCTATGACCTCATTCCCCAGGGCAACTGCGGCGCACACCAGGGCGTCATCGCTTCGCCTCAGTTTGAGGACCGCCCGCGTGGAAGAAGCCCCGGGCTATTGAATCGCATCCGCGGCTGGTTCCGTTAGGCACGTTTGACGGCCCTTTCGGAAATCCTTCACAGATTCGCTGCCACCTCACCAGCACAGGCCTTCATAGCTCCACGGCAGCGCCTTGAGTTCGCGCCAGCCATTGACATCGATCACGCTCTTCTCCGCCGTCACCCACGCAGCCAGATCCTCCGGCTTCACGCATTTTTGGGAGGCGATGATGAGGTCGCTGCCCTCCACCACTTCGCGGGCATCCTCGCGCAGCAGCGAGGCCAGGTGCGGCATCCGGCGTTGGATTTCGGCCTCATTCGCGCCGATCAGGCGGGACAGGTTCAGGCTCGGGTCATAGATGCGCAGCTCGTAGCCACGGCCTAACAAAGTTTCCGCCACAGCCACCATGGGGCTGCCGCGCAGGTCGTCCGTGTCCGCCTTGAAGGCCAGTCCCAGCAGGCCCACCTTGCGTGTACCTTTGCTGGTGATCAGCTTGATCAGCAGGTCCAGGTGCGCGTGGTTGGTGTCCAGTGTGTTGTCCAGCAGCGGCAGGGAGATGCCTTCCTGGCGGGCAAAGGACAGCAGCGCGCTGACATCCTTCGGCAGGCAGGAGCCGCCAAACGGATTGCCCGGCTTCATGTAATACTTCGAAATGTTCAGACGTGTGTCCGCACACACCACGTCCATCACCCGTGCGCCGTCTTCGCCCAGGAACTTGCACAGGCGGCCGATCTCATTGGCAAAACCCACCTTCAGTGCGTGGAAGTAATTGCAGGAGTACTTGATCATCTCGGCCCCTTCCCAGGCTAGTACGGCAGGCATGCCGCCGAGGAGTTGGCGGGCCTCCTCGCTCTCCGGCTCCAGGCCATCATGGGTGCCCACCACGGCCAGGGAGGGCTCGCGAAAGTCCTTCACCGCTGTGCCTTCCCGCAGAAATTCCGGGCAGTAATAGATGCGCACCTGGCCTGTCACGCGCAGGTCTTCAAAAAAGTCGCGCACCATCGTGCGGGTGCTGCCGGGCAGCATGGTGCTGCGGAAGAGGATCACGTGCTTTTTGCCGCTCTCGCGCAGCGCCTGGGCGATCTGCTCGCTCACCTTCCGCACAAAATCGAGGTTCAGCCTGCCGGACTCCAGCGATGGCGTGCCCACGCAGATGATGCTGGCGTCGGAGTTGGCCACAGCTTCCGCCGCGCTCGTGGTGGCAGACAGGCGGCCTTCGCGCTTCGCCGTTTGCAGCAGACCATCCAGCTCCGGCTCGATGATGGGGGAAACCCCGGTGTTAAACGCATCCACCTTGGCCTGCTGCACATCCGCCCCGATGATGCCATGCCCCAGCTCCGCCAGACACCCTGCGGTGACCGCACCCACATAACCCAGACCAAAAATGCTGACGTTCATGTCGTGCACTTAGCACAGGTCTTGAGCCGCCGACAAGGGCAGAGGTGAGAGGATTGACGGGTATTAATCAATTCTTCTTCCCCAGAAAACTCATGACCACCAAACCTAGCAGGACGCCGCATACACAGATGAGCCAGAAGTTGGCCTGCGTATCGGGCAGCTTGCTATGGATTTCCATGCCAAAGACGCTGGCCAGGGCGGTCAGGGGCAGGAAGAGGGCGGCCAGAAGGTTCAGCCGATGCGCCGTGGCGGCCATCTGGCGGGCGGTGGCTGCCTGGGCCTCGGCCTGGCGGGCGACGGTGAAGTTCAGGCCGAACTGGGCATCTTGAAGTAGCAGTTCGGAGTTCCGCTCGATGGCGGCCGCCTGATCTCGGAAGTTGATCAGCTCCCGCTCACCTTTCACCAGCTCACGCGCCTGCTGCATGCTGCGGTGCAGACCTCGGGAGGATCGCAGCACGGGGGCCAGTTTCTCCAGCACCGTGTGGTATTCCGTGGCGGTACTGGCCAGGTTCTCGGCATCCTCCAGCTCGGTCAGCTTGTTGTCGTAGGTCCGCATGTGATCGTTCAAGGCGCCCAGGCCGGTGCCATGCAGGTTGGTCTTCCACTCGCCTTCCGGGCTGCGCCAAAACAGCGCCGGTTTGCGCTGGTGCTCATCGGGCTGCGGGAGCTGGTGCAGGATGATGAGCAGGTGCCCCTCCTCCAGCATGGCGCGTTGCGGCCCTGGCTCGCGGCCCAGGCGGTTGCGGATGGAGTCGGGGATGGTCCACAGCTTCGGGAGAATGCTGGCTTCAGGTTTCATAAACGCAGCGATCCTAGCCGAGAGACCTGGGGCAGGGGAATACAATTTCCTGCCGAGATTCGCCCCGCTTTTGGTCGGCAGGCGTAGAGAAAGCCATGCGCCACCTTATCATCATCCTGGGTGACCAGCTTGATCTCCAATCTTCCGCCCTGGATGGTTTCGACCCTCAGCAGGACCGGGTATGGATGGCGGAGGTGGCACGGGAATCCACGAAGGTGTGGGTGCACAAGGGGGCGAGACGGACATGAACTGCCTGCGCGATGCCATCGGCCAGACCCTCCGTTACGGTTATGCCCATCACATCCAGCGGTTGATGGTCACGGGGTTGTTCTCCTTGTTGTTAGGCGTACGACCGCAGGAGGTCCACGAATGGTACCTGGCCGTGTATGTGGATGCGGTGGAGTGGGTGGAACTGCCGAATACCCTGGGCATGTCCCAGCATGGCGATGGCGGCATCATGGCCAGCAAGCCCTACATCGCCTCCGGCAAATACATCCAGCGCATGTCCAATTACTGCGCGGGCTGCCGTTACGATCCGGCCCAGTCCACCGGACCCAAGGCCTGTCCCTTCACCACCCTCTATTGGGAGTTTCTCCTCCGTCACGAGCCACGGCTGAGGATGAATCAGCGCATGTCCATGCAGGTGCGCAACTTGGCCCGTCTCACCGCTGTGGAGAAAGAGGCCATTGTGGAGCAGGCAGAGTCCATCCGCACCCGTCTGGCGTAATCCCCACCACTTATGTCCACCTCGCCACGCGTCTGGTTCATCACAGGTTGTTCCTCCGGTTTCGGTCAGGCCATGGCCGAGGCGGCACTGCTGGCAGGAGATCATGTCATCGCCACCGCCCGTCAGGTCGCGGATCTGGAAATGCTGGAACACATCGGCGCAGGCCGCTGCCACATCCTGCCGCTGGATGTTACGGATGCCGCGCAAGTCAGCCAACAGGTGACCGCCGCGCAGGCGATTTGGGGGCGGCTGGATGTGGTGGTGAACAACGCAGGCTACGGGCTGCTGGGCGCGGTGGAGGAATGCAGCGAGGAGCAGATCCGGTTAAACTTTGAAACGAATTTCTTCGGCGCTTTGAATGTCATTCGCGCTGCCCTGCCCATCCTGCGTCAGCAAAAGCAGGGGCACATCATCAATATCAGCGCAGCGGCGGCCATCTCCAACTATGCGGGTTTTGGCATCTATGGCGCGGCCAAAGCGGCCCTCGAATCACTGAGCGAAAGCCTGCGCCTGGAGGTGGCGGCCCATGGCATTAAGGTTACTCTGGTGCAGCCCGGCCCATTCCGCACCCGCTTCATCGGCAAAGGCATGGCCCTAGCCACCGCCACGGAAACGTATGTGGGCAGCAGTGGCAAGTTCGCTGCCTATTTAGAGAAGGTGGATGGCAAGCAGCCCGGCGACCCCGAACGCGCCGCCGCCCTCATCGTGAAAATGGTCCAGGATGGGCAGTCGCCTCTGCGGCTGCCGCTGGGCAAGTATGCGGTGAAGAAAGTCCGCGATGTCGCGGCCTCCCGCCTGCGCGAACTGGAAGCCTGGGAACAGGCCGCAGGTGAGACGGATGGCTGAAGAGCGTGCTGGTTGGAAAACCGTCTCGACAAAGGGGCCGCATCCATGCGAGAGCATTCGAGAATGAACTCGAGTCCCTTCCGCCGAGCCTGTGGCCGTTTCTTCCGCTACGCGGCCTGGACGGGCATGATCGTTTTCATCCTCGTTTCCTCGGTTTATGTCTATCTGGATTGGAAAGCGGAGAAGCGCTGGGCGGCTGTGCAGGCGATGGTCAAACGGGAAGGGGAGACCCTCACGCTGACGGACTTGATGCCACCCCGCCTGCCCGAGGCGGAAAACTATGCAGCCATCCCTGAACTGCGCGGCATCAACATTGTCGAGGATGGCGATGATAAAAAAGGAGCCTCGGCAGCCAAGCGCCAGGCCTTGCTGGATCTGGTGAGCGGTCTGGAAAAGATCACTTATGATATGTACAAGGAGTCTTTGCTGGGAAGGTCTCCGGATTGGCCGCGCATCATGGCCGAACTGAAATCTACCAGCTACATCACCGACCTCCCACCCGCCGGGAAAGAAGCGGAGGTCTTCAAGCGCACTTTGGAGACCAAGAGGCCACTGCTCAAAGTTCTCGCCGAATCTTCCCGCCGTTATCAGAATGCGGAATGGGTGCCAGCTTTGCGGGATCAGACTTTGCCCAAACATTTGATGAAGCTTCCTCTGGCCCATTATGTGGCGGTGAACATGGCGTGCCGGGCTCTGGCTTTACATGGAATAGCTTCCGTAGAAACAGGTGATTCGGCGGATGCCCTCGATGATTTTCGAGCAATCACTTTGTTGATCCAGACATTCTCTCGTGAACCCTTGCTCCTGGGGCACCTAACTGCGTTGAATGCTTGTCGGCCAAGTTTCGAAATTGTGTGGAACCTCCTGCGGGTTCGCGCTCTTTCGAATGACGCGCTGGCGCATTTGCAATCGCAACTCATCTCCCAGGACTATGAGGCAAATTGTCTTTTAGCTCTAAGGGGTGAATTGATTGTTGGGCTTAGTTCCTTGGATGCACTTGCCAACGATGAGACTGGAATGGCACTGTTTGCTCTGATGGGACAAGAATCCAAAGCCGGTGGGCTTCGACCTCTGGTTGGTAAGGCTATCCCAGATAGTTTTTTCACCGAAAACAAAGTGGCATTGGTGGAGGTTGGGATGGCGCATCTTGTCGGCCCGTTGAAAACAAAGGGGGCATCGGCTGCCTTCAAAGAAAATGGTTCCCTGAGTTCTGCTCTTACCAGTCGCAGTACTGCAGATTTTTCTTCTCAAAATTTCATCGCGAGAATCATTCTTCACTCGGTTTCCTTTATCGTCCAGAAAGTGATTCATGTAGAGGCCCAGCGCAGGCAGGCCATTGTCGCTTGTGCCCTGGAGCGCTACTTCATTAAACAGGGGCGGTACCCTGAGCGATTGGAGGAACTGGTGCCGCAATTCCTGGCTTCCGTGCCGCTGGATCCTGTGGACCAGTTGCCCCTGCGCTATCGTCAGGCCGATTCAGCCCGCTACCGCATCTGGTGCGTGGGGATGGATGGCGTGGATGATGAGGGGAAGGTGAATGCTGGGCCTGTGGACAATCCGGCGGCCATTCTGAGCAAACCTCAGTACCAGGGCGATTGGACCTGGCAGTATGTGCCTGTCGAGCTACCGCCTGCGGTGCCTGCCGCAGCGCCCAAAGGTCCGGGGCTGCCACCCCTGCCGGGTTTTCCTTCGGCCGCATCCGGCTCGTAAAACGGTCCCAAGTCGGGTTTCAGCCGCTTGCACAGGGCCTCGGTGGGCCCGATATTCTCTTCGTGATTCCTTTTTATTGGTCTTCAGGAGGCTTCGGCTCAGGGTGTGGGCACCCGCCGTCAGACTTGTCAGCCTCCCGCTTTTTGACCCTGTACTTTCCCCAGAAATCCCCCGATGGGGAAGTCTGGGGAGACGATGGGGAAAGTCATCCCCATCACAAAAAGTTGAGGATCAGGCGATTAGGTCCAAAAATCCCCAAATGGGGAGAATTCCGCATTTTCCCCCATTTAACCCTCATTCCCGCTCATTTTTGAATCTCAGGTCCGGTGGAAAGCTTGATTTGGGTCCAAAAAGCCCCTTGCAAAGCGGCGACGCCAGCCCATAATCCCCGCCCCTTGCGAGCTGCCTAGTCACATCGCCGTCGGTCTCCAGGTCCGTTTTCTCTTTTGAGAAGCCACGGACGCTCGCTCTGGAGGTAACCCGGTTTATCCAAATCCATCCATGTCCGTCCGCCTAGCCCGATTCGAAATGCCGAATCGCCTCGTTCGCAACGAGGCCACCGCCACCGATACCTACGCCCAGTTCAGCGCCGAGCCTTTTGACAAAGGTTACGGTCACACGATCGGGAACTCCCTTCGCCGTGTCCTGCTTTCTTCCCTGGAAGGTGCAGCCATCACGTCGGTGAAGATCCGCGGGGCGGAACATGAGTTCAGCACCCTGCCTGGCGTGCTGGAAGATGTGGTTCAGATCGTTCTGAACCTGAAGAAAGTCCGTTTCAAGCACCACAGCGAGAGCAAAGAAGCCCGCCTCCTCTCCATCACGGTGGACAAAGAAGGTGCTGTCACCGCCGGTGACATCAAGGAAGACAACCACTACGAAGTCATCAACAAGGACCTCGTCATCTGCAACCTGGACCGCAAAGCCAAGTTCGAGTGCGAATTCGAAGTGCGCGTGGGCCGTGGTTTCTCCACCTGGGAAGAAAACAAGCGTGCAGACACCCCGATCGGTGTGATCCCGATCGACTCCATTTACAGCCCGGTGACCCGCGTGAAATACGGCGTGGAAAACACCCGCGTCGGCCAGAACACCGACTATGACAAGCTGGTGCTGGACGTGTGGACCGACGGTCGTATCGCCCCGAGCGACGCCCTCCTCCAGGCCGCCTCCATCCTGCGTCACCACCTGGACGTGTTCGTCAACTACGACGACAAGGCCATCGAATTCGAAGCGGCTCCAGAAGCCCAGACCGAAGAAAACAGCGAGCTGCGCAAGCTCCTGAACATGAGCGTCAACGAGATCGAGCTGTCCGTCCGTGCGGCGAACTGCCTGAACAACGCCAACATCACCTCCGTGGGCCAGCTGGCCATGAAGACGGAGGCCGAAATGCTGCGCTACCGCAACTTCGGCAAGAAGTCCCTCACCGAAATCAAGGAGAAGCTGGCCGAACTGGGTCTGTCTCTCGGCATGAAGTTCGATTCATCGCTGCTTGAGCCTACCTCCGGCGGCAGCTCCTTGCTCGCCCGCAGCAGCATGATCGCTGATGACGATGATGAAGCCGATGCCGCTGGTTTCGCCAGCCTGATCGACAGCCACCTGCCAGACGGTGACGACGACGAATAATCCCTGACCTTAGACTAGAGAGAACGAAGACATGAAACACGGAAGAAAAGTCCCCAAACTCCAGCGCGACGCAGCCCACCGCAAAGCACTGCTGGCCAACCTCGTTTGCGCCCTTGTGGAGCACCGCCGCATCCGCACCACCCTGGCCAAGGCCAAGGCAGTGCGCCCGCTGGCTGAGAAAATGATCACCCTGGGCAAGCGTGGTGACCTTCATGCACGCCGCACCGCGATTTCCGAACTGCGCCAGCCAGGCATGGTGAAGAAGCTGTTTGAAGACATCGCTCCTGCCTCCAAGGACCGTCAGGGCGGCTACACACGCATCATCAAGCTCGGCCAGCGCCGCAGCGACTCCGCCCCGATGGCTTTCATCGAGTGGGTTGACGCTTATGTGCCCCCAGCACCGAAGTCTGAAGAAGCCGCTGCCGAAGTGGTGACCGTCGAAGAGCCGGCCGCTGCTGCTGAAGAAGCTGCTCCGAAGAAGAAGCGCGCCACCAAAAAGGCCGCCGAAGCTGCCGCTGAGTAATCAGCCTCCACGGATCTAAAGATCTACTTTGAGCGCGGATGCCGAAAGGTATCCGCGCTTTTTGTGTGGTGAATAGAGCCCGCGAGTGTGTGTGTTAAATGGAAGGTAAATGTGGGTGTTCGACGAAACCAGTTTTCTTAATTCAACTGCGGGGCTACTTGGTGTTGTTTGCGGTTAGGCCGCTCAACCCTCAGCACTATGGCATTCTCACTCACATACGATCTCGAAGGTGCGGGATGGGCTACGGCTCGGGTTCAGGATGGATCCTCCAGCTTCGATATCACGATTTCCTACCTGCATGATTCTCTGCGAGAATTAGCTGAAGTCGCAAGGGCACTTCGAGACGGTGCAATGACAGCAAGGGTTGTATTTATGGATGAACCAGGTGAGATCCAATTGATCTTCACTCGGACGAGCATCGGCCTAGACTATGAATTGCGTTGGTTCGACGATTGGAACAGCTGGGGGATGCACCCCGATGGCCTGTTTGAGATTGTTCACAGGGGGCAGACTACTGTTCCAATACTTTGTGAGGAGGTTAGGAAGGAACTTGAGGCGCTTCTTGAGCAATACGGCGAGGAGGGTTACAATGAGAAATGGGTCGAAGCAGAGTTTCCCATGGAATTGCTTCGAGATCTTCAAACAAACAGGATGGTAGAACAGGGCGGTGAAGGTCTCTTTGCGTGATGAGCGTTCCCGAAAAACTATTGATTTACCCGATGCCGAGTTTGGTCGCGACGCTCTTAAATCGCGAACAGACCAAGGGCAGCCCACTTACCGAGGTCGAGGTCATCGAGGTCCGGGATAATTGCCCGTCAGTTGCAGTTCCGACTGATGTTGCGGAGAAGATGGATGCCGAGCGGGGCTACAAGGACATTGATCCGGAACGATGCTGGGAGCAGTGGCAAGAAGCACGAAAAGACCTGGTGCAAGCCTGATGAGCTAGAGCATGTGCGGTCTCGCATGGAGGTCGTACCTGGTGCTCGCAACAATGGGTCTTGAGGCCCCACGCCGAACCTCAATCCAGTGCGGTCTTGCCCCAGATTTCCTGGAGCAGTTGGTGGATGGCGGGTTCGGCGGTTTTGAGTTCGCCGTGGACGAAGGGGTGGAAGTCATTGACGCCGAAGTAGGCTTCGGTCATCTCGGCAAAGAACTCCTTGGGGTTGGTCAGGGCATAGTGGCGGATCTGACGACCGGTGACATGCAGGCTCCTGTCGCCATGGCCGGAGTTTTGATAGGCCTCCCAGCAGGCGGCGATGCGTGGTTCGTCAAAGCCCAGTACCTGGTCGTGATAGGCGTGGGCCAGCTCATGCAGCAGGCTCCAGGGCTGGATGTGCTGATGGCGGGCGGAGACAAACTGCGCGGCGACAGGGATGTGCACGGCTCTGGCCAGAGAGGCTGAATGGCCGTTGTCCGTCAGCCACTTGGCGGACGGATGATACTGCATGGAGATGAGGTCGCGGCTGTTGAGCTCCAGCCAGATCGGGACCTTCTGAAGGTGGGGCACTTTGTCTTTCGGCAGAACGGTGAGGATGTCTGCCAGTCGGGCCTGGAGAAGGGCGAGCGCGGTCTTCCCCAGCGCGGCATGGTCTGGCTGCAGCAGGCGGGCATCCACATGGATGGTCCATCCTTCCACCTGCTGGGCCGAATGAGCTGTGGCCTGGGCCAAGCCAACCGAGGTGATGAGTGAAACCAGGACGGTAAGGAGAGCGGTGGCGGACATGCGAGGGTATAACGTCTGAAGGCTGGCCGTTTGTCTTCAATAAGAAGCATCTGAGCATTGCATCCTGAGTCAGGGTGGCTGACGTTGACTGACTCATGGTGCGTGCTCTGGGATCTCATACTCTCGCGGTGGTCCACGGTTTGGGAGACTTTACGTTGTTTACGTTAAGGTCGTTCCAGTCCGTGTTTGGTTCGCGTCGGCTGTTTCGGCGGGTGGTGCGGGCGATGTTTGAGCAAGGCGTGCGCTGCCTGCCGGTGATTCTCATTGTGGGGCTGTTCACCGGATTGGTGCTAGGCCTGCAGGGCTACTATGTGCTGAACCGCTTTGGTTCGGAGAGCCTGCTGGGCGCTTTGGTTTCGCTGAGCCTGGTGCGCGAACTGGGGCCGGTGCTGGCCGCGCTGATGCTGGTGGGGCAGGCGGGTTCGGCGCTGGCGGCGGAGCTGGGCATCCAGCGCAATACGGAGCAGGTGGCCGCGCTGGACACGATGGGCGTGAACAGTCTCGGTTACCTCATCTCGCCCCGGTTGCTGGCGGCCCTGGTGGTCTATCCCATGCAGACGGCGTTGTTTGTCGCCGTCGGTCTTTTCGGGGGCAGCCTTTCCGGCACTTGGTTGTTAGGCCTGGAGTCCGGGGTCTATTGGTCTTCGGTGGAGCGGGCGGTGCAGATGCAGGATGTGACGGAGTGCCTGATGAAGGCGGGCACCTTTGGCCTGCTGACCATCGCCCTCTGCGCCTACCATGGATTCAATGCGCATCGCTGCCGCTCGGCCACCGGGGCACGTGCGGTGAGTGCCTCCACCACACGGGCGGTGGTGCAGTCCAGCATCACGGTGCTGGCGGCGGATTATGTGATCACCTCTTTCCTTGTCTGACGATGTCCGTTCCCACTCAAGAATTGCTGCTTCAGGTGCAGGGCGTGCATAAGCGCTTTGGCGACAACGTCGTCCTCGCCGGGGCAGACCTGGACGTGCCTCGCGGCAGTCTGGTGACAGTGATGGGGCGCAGCGGCGCGGGCAAGTCGGTGTTCCTGAAATGCCTGGCCGATGTGACCCGTCCGGATGAAGGGCGCATCCTTTTTGACGGCAAGGAGCTGGCGGCAGGTGCAGCGCGCACGGACTTCCGCCGCCGTTGCAGCTTCCTGTTTCAAAGCAATGCGCTGTTTGATTCGCTGACGGCCCTGGAAAATGTGGCGCTGCCGCTGGAGCAGACGCTGGATATTTCGGAGAAGGAGATCCGCGAGCGAAGCCGGGAGGCGCTGCGCCAGCTGGAGCTGGAAGCTCACCAGGACCGCTATCCCAGCCAGCTTTCCGGCGGGATGCAAAAGCGGTTGGCGTTGGCGAGGGCGATTGTCACCCGGCCGGAACTGGTGCTGTTTGATGAACCGACGGCGGGGCTGGACCCTCTGAGGCGGAATGCGGTGTTTGTGATGATCGCCCGTTATCAGCGGCAGTTTGGCTTCACCGCCGTGGTGGTCACCCATGATGTGCCGGAGGCGCTGATCGCGAGTGATCGTGTGGCGTTGCTGGACCAGGGGCGGATGCATTTTCAGGGAACACCCGCGCAATTTTCCGCTTCATCCGATTCTGTCGTGGTCAGTTTCCGCGACAACACGGCGGCCCTCAGCACTTCTTTGGCTGCCATCCGCAGCGGCGCACTCCTCCATTCTGAAGACGTATGAAACAGACCAAGCTTGAATTACTTGTCGGTGCCTTTGTGCTTTTGGGCCTGGCCGCCGTCGCCTACCTGACGGTGAAGCTGGGGGCGGGCTCCCTGCTGGGCGGGGACACTTATTCACTGGAGGCGCGGTTTACCAGCGTCAGCGGGTTGAATGCGGGTGGCAATGTGGTGGTGGCCGGGGTGACCGTGGGCCGGGTGGAATCCATCCGCATGGAGCCGACGGAATACACAGCGATTGTGACGCTGAGCGTGATGTCCGGCCTGAAGCTGCCTACGGATTCCATGGCTTCCATCAAAACAACCGGGCTGATCGGCGATAAATATCTAGCGCTTTCCCCGGGCGCGGATGAAACTTACCTAAAAGCTGGCGAGCGAATTACGATGACAGAGTCTTCCGTTGATCTTGAGTCCTTAATCGGGAAGATGGCATTCGGCAGCGTGTCTAAAGAAACTGAAAAAGCCCCACCCCCATGAACCGACGTTCCTTACTCGCTTTGATTGTGTCTGCGCCCATCCTGCTAGGGCAGGCATCTGCCTCCACTGCGGAGGCTCAGGCGCGTCTGAAGACGGCGGTGGATGAAGTTCTTTCCGTTTCCAACCGGGTCTCCAGCCGCAGCGCCTTGGCGGAAAGTGCGCGGCCGGTTTTGCAAAAGCACATCAGCTTTGAAACGATGACCCGCCGGGCTGTGGGCGTGGGCTGGCGCCAGTTCAGCGCGGCGCAGCAGCAGAAGGCGACACAGCTTTTCACCACCCTGGTCATCCGCACCTACAGCAACAAGTTCACGCCTGGGGAAAAGGCGGCGGTGGATTTCCAGACGGCCCAGGCTCCTGCGGCGGGCCGTGTGGATGTGCCGACGACGCTCGTTTACAAAGGCAGCCGTTACAGTGTGACCTACCGCATGGAGCAGGTGGGTGGCGGCTGGCGCATTGTGGATGTGGTCATCGAAGGCGTCAGCATGGTCGCCAATTATCGCACCCAGCTGGATGCCACCTTTAAAAAAGGCGGTGCCGCCGCTGTCATCAGCTCCCTCGAACAATCAGTCTCCCGCCCCCAATGAAAACTGGCATCCCCACTCTTCGTCTGCTGACGCTGGCCTTGGTCCCGTTCCTGACGGACTGCGCCACCCCCAAGACTTCAGCTCCCCCTGCCGTGGCCGGGAGCGCAGTGGTGAAGCCGGTGGATGCCGTGGATGAACTGGATGACTACGGCGCGGCTGCGGAAGTGGCCGATCCTCTGGAAGGGCTGAATCGCGCGACCTTCAAGCTCAATGACGGCCTCTACAATTTTGTCTTCAGACCCGTCTCCAAAGGCTATGAATTCGTCGCCCCGCAGCCGGTACGGAAGGGGCTGACTAACTTTTTTGACAACGTGAAGTTCCCGGTGCGCTTCGTGAACAGCGGCCTGCAGGGCAAGTTTGGCCGTGCTGGTAAAGAGGTGCAGAAGTTCGGTGTGAACACCATCGTGGGTGCGGGCGGTTTTGTGAAGGTGTCCGACAAGATCCCCTCGCTGGTGGCGGTGCCGAGTGAAGACACGGGCCAGACGCTGGCCAAGTGGGGGCTCGGCCATGGCCCTTACATGGTGCTGCCTGTTTTTGGTCCGAGCACCGCGCGTGAAACCGTGGGCTTTGCGGGTGACTATGTGCTGAATCCGGTCAACTGGGGATTCTTCCTGAAGGGTGATGCCCGCGACTGGGTCTGGATCCCTTCGACGGTGAACACGGTGCAGTCCCTGCCTGACCAGCTCTACTATTACGACGAGGCCTGCAAAAACTCGGTGGATCCCTACCTGTCGGTGCGCAGCATCTACATCCAGAACCGCAACTCGGCGGCGGGCCAGTAAGGCAGATTAGGCCTGGCTGCCCAGCTTTGGGCAGCGCTGGCCCACGGCATCCAGCATGTCGTGGATGTTGCTGGTCATGGTATCCAGCATGGGGCGGAATTGGGCGCGCCTGGCTTCATCACACATTTGGTTATACGTGAGGCCGCTGATCTGGCTCAGGGCTTCGCTGCAAGCGGGGCCGGCGGGTGTCGGGCGCAGTTGCAGGTCTGCCAGCACCTCACGCGTGTGCTGTTTCAGGTAGCGGCGGTTTTCCGCCAGGATGGCATGCAGGGTGGATTCATTCTGCGGTTCCCAGCCATCGGGGAAGAGTCTGGCCAGGTGGCCGGTGGCTTCCGTGCTGCGCATGTAGAGGAGTTGCACCGATTCCACCGGAGTGGCCGCCATGGCCTGCAGCAAGGCTGGCCAGTCTAGGCTGAGCTCGCGGATGCCGATTTCGTGAAAGGAGACAAGATCCTGCACAGGGCGATTTCGCCGGGTGTAGCGGCCATCGAGAAGCTCCAGTTCAATGCCTGGCCGGATGCCTTTGATGAGGCTGTCACTGACAATGTGAACGATCCAGCCGAGGGTGTAAGCCAGGGCGCGCTGATTTTGCGGTGCCTGATCCAGCAGGTCCTCGATGACGGCGGCAAAGTAGTCGGGGAGGTGATCCCAGGGCACGTGCAGATGCCTGTCCTGCGCGGTCCAGCCAAAAACCAAATGGGAGCGGCCATAGTAGCGTTCATGCACCTGCGTGGCGGTGAGGGGGCCGGTGGGGGTTGGCAGCTTAAACTGACGCACGGCACCGCCGGTGAGCGGGCTGCGTTCCAACGGCACGGTGCCGAAGCCGACCTCATTCCCGGTATCCACGCAGATGGCCTCCGGCATGGCCTGGATGTCGCTGCCCAGATAGGACCCGGCGTGAAAGCTGGCCTGGTGCTGCTGCAGCAGGGCTGCAAAGGGGAGGTTGCGCCGCAGGGCCTCACGCAGCGTGAGTTCGGCATAGAGGGTGTGACCGATGAGACCACTCATGGGGCTGTCTTGGGCTGGCGCTCACGGGTCTTCGTGAGAGTGACCTTTTGGCCATCGGAAACGGCCTGTACCTGACCATGAAAGGCGGTGACAAAAACCTCGGCTCCAAGTTTGCCGTAAATCTCCATGGCTCGGTCTCCTGGGGAGCGTGGATTCGGCGTTCCCGCATTGCCAGCGTAGTCGGCCAGACAGGAGGTGACGACGTATTGAGGCATCAGCATTTTGGGAAAATCATAACCCGGATTGAAGCCGTGATGAGGTGCCGTGAGGACGGTGGTCCGCAGTTTTTCCATGGGCACATTTTCTTTGAGGAAGCTTTCGAAGGCACCGCCATAGGCATCTCCGGGGAAGAGGAAAACGATCTTCCCATGCTGCATGCGGAGCAGCAGGGAATTGGAGTTCAGCAGACCGTGGTCGCTGACTTTTTTGGGGTCGCTGTCGGCACTGATGAAGGTGGCGGGTGGCGAGAGGATCTCCAGACTGAGCTGCGGATCCCAGTCCAAATGATCCCCCGAGACGACGGCGCGGTATTTGCCGCCGCGCTGCATGGCGAGGTCGCGAAGACGCTTGTAGGCCAGCGTCTGAGCACGGCCTTCATAGCCCTGATCCACCAGTTCTTTGACGGTCCAGTTTTGCAGCAGCCATTCCAGGCCGCCGTAGTGGTCGCCATGGGGGTGGCTGATGAGGATGCCGGTGATCTCCGAGTAGCCACGCTGCCTGAGAAAGGGGGTGACGGTGTCACGACCGGCGTTGTAGTTCTCATTCGGACCTGTTTTCACGCCCCCGGTATCCACCAGGAAAACCTGGTGTGAAGGGGTCTCCACCACGGCGGCGAGACCATGGACGGGCATCTCCAGCCAGGTGACGGTGAGCTTGCCATCCTCGGCTGCCAGGAGAGGCAGGACCGTCAGCAAGGGCAGGGCCGACAGAAGGAGGCCGATGAAGCGGCGGAGGGGAGACATGAGCCGTCAACGCCCGCGAGGGGGTGTTCTTTCCAATCAGACTTTGTCCCCTGATCTTTAGGGGGTGATCAGAGTATCCTTTGTTATGGCATGGGGATGATGCCGAAATGCAAAAGAGGCGATGAAATTTTGGGCAGGGTGTGTACTGATACCCCTCCCGATTATGATTTCCCCCAGTCATCTTTTTCCTGAGTTCCGCCAGCTTAAACCAATCTTCGTTGGTCTGGCGCTGCTGCTTTCGATGGTGCGCGTGCAGTCGGCCGAGGTGACCTGGAATGGTGGTGGTGCCGACAACAACTGGGGCACGGCGCTGAACTGGGGCGGAGCGGTGCCGCTGGCCGGGGATTCGCTGGCTTTTGGCGGCAGCCTGAGGCTGGGCGCGGTGAACAACCTGACGGCAGACACCAGCTTTGCAGGCATCACCTTCAACAGCGGCGCGGGGGCGTTCACGCTGTCCGGCAACCGGATCACGCTGGGCGGGGATGTCATCAACAATTCTGCGGCCACGCAAACGCTCAGCCTGCCGCTGCTGCTGGATGCGACGCGCAGCTTCAATGCGGCGGCGGGAACGCTGACGGTGAGCGGTGCCATCAGCGGCAATGGCGGCCTGAACAAGACGGGGGCAGGCACGCTGAACCTCAGCGGCACGGTGGCGAATGCCTACACGGGGCTGACGACGGTGAGTGCGGGGATCCTGAACCTGGACAAGACGGCGGGAGTGAACGCGGTGGCGGGAAACCTGGAGATCACGACCGGAGGCCGGGTGACCTTCGCGCGGTCTAACCAACTGGCTGATACGACGATGGTGACCATGAGCGGGGCGGGCAGTGTGTTTAACGGCACGGCCGTGAATGTGGGCATGCCGAATTCCTTTTCAGAAACCATCGCCGGGCTGGCCATCACAGGCGGGGCCTTCAACCCCGGGGGCGGATCCATCTGGACGATCACCGGTGCGGGCAGTTTCACCGGCGGTGCGGACAACACCATCTTTGTGGGCAACAGCGGTGCGCGGCTGAGCTTTGACAGCCTGAGCCTCACGGCCATGACGGCCACGGCAGCGGCGGTGGTGGGGACGAACAACAGCTTCACGCTTTATGGGAACTCGGGCACGCAGACCTCCATCACGGTGGGCGGCGGCGGGCTGACCTTGGATGGATCCCGCCTCAATCTGCGGCGCGGCGGTGCAGGCACGGCCGGGAGCAAGGTGGTGCTGAACGGCGGCGTGACAACGGTGGGCACGGCGGCTTCGTTCATCACGGAAGACACGGCGGGCGGCACGACCGGGGGGGTGCGCCTGGAACTCAGCGGCACGGCGGCTGCGGTGGAGCGCGAGTTTAACATCGGGGCAGGCGGTGCCAACCTAACCATCAATGTGGAAGTGACCAACGGGGCCTCCACCCAGGCGGGGCTGACCAAGACGGGCAATGGCAACCTGAGCTTCACGGGCGGCTATGCCAACAGCTATACCGGCACCACGCGGATCAATGGAGGCATGCTGACACTGAACAAAACGGCGGGTGTAAATGCCGTGGCGGCAGACATCGAGGTGAATGCGGGGGGAACGCTGACGATGAGCGCGAATGACCAGATCGCCGATACGGCGGGGATCATCGTGAACACGGGCGGGACCATCGCGGCCTGGAGCCGGAATGAGACGATCGCCTTTTACACGCAGAATGGCGGCGGGGTGACGGTGAGCGGCAACACCGGGCAGGTGGTCATCACTGGGGCGATGAGGCTGCTGGGGGGCAATGTTTTCACCATCAACAGCAATGCTGTGCCTGCGCATTTTCAGATGGGCAGCCTGGAACTCAGCGGAGCGGATATGCTGGTGGGCGGCAACAACGGTGTGGGGCTGGGGCGCACGGCGGTGACGGTGGGCAGTGGGGGCCTGAGCCTGAAGAATGGCCGCACCCTCACGCTGTATCGTGGCACGGCGGGCACGGTTTTGAACCTGAACGGCGACTTCACTGGGGCGGGCAGCAACTCCATCATTGTCAACAATCCAGGCACGGTGGAGCCGGAACTGAACCTGGGGGCGGCGACTCGCACGTTCACGATTGAGACGGGTGGCAACACCACCATCAGCGTGGCCATCGTGGGCAACGGCGGGCTGACCAAGACCGGGCCGGGCACCCTGACCTTCACGGGCAATCTGGCCAATACCTATGCCGGGGTGACGACGGTGAACGGCGGCGTTTTAAACCTGAACCAGACGGCGGGCACGGATGCGATCACCAACGGGCTGGACATCCGGACGGGCGGGACGCTGACCCTGACCGCAAATGAGCAGATCGCCAACAGCTCCGGCATCACGATGAACGGGGGGCTGCTGTCGCCGCTGATCACGACGGAGACGCTGGCCTACTACACGCAGAACTCAGGCGGCCTGAGCTCCAGCGGCAACGTGGGGCACCTGATTGTAACCGGGACCATGACACTGGATGGTGGCAACATCATGACGCTGAACAGCAGCGGAGCGACCCCGCCTAACTGGCAGTTTAACCGGGCGGTGCTGCGTGGCGCGGACATCCTGGTGGGGGCCAACAACGGCACGGGCAATCCGCGCACCCGGCTGACGGTGGGCGCTGGCGGGCTGTTGCTTCAGGGCCGGACGATCACGCTGAATCTGGGCAATGCAGGCTCGGAAATGTTCCTGGATGGGGATGTCAGCGCCAGTGGTACGAGTGCGATCACCGCAGGGGCCAGCGGCACGGTGGAACCCCTGCTGCATCTGGGCACGGGGACGCGAGTGTTTGACATCACCGGCGGCAGCACCACGCTGGGGCTGGAGGTCACCGATGCGGCGGCGCTGCAGAAAATGGGCAGCGGCACCCTGGTGCTGACGAGCGGCAACAGCTACAGCGGTGGCACCACGGTGAGTGCTGGCAATCTGCGCCTGACCAATACCAGCGGCAGCGCCACGGGCACGGGGGTGCTGACGGTGAACAGCGGTGCGACGCTGAGCGGTACGGGCCGTGCGGCACCGGCGGGCGGGCAGGGGATATCCATCAACGGCATCGTCTCTGTGGGGAACCCCAGTCCCGTCTCCGGGCAGACGCTGACGCTGAGCACGAGCGGCCTGGGCACGGTGGAAATCGGTGGCCGGGTGGTGATTGATCTCTTTTCAGGGCAGGGCAGCGGCGGCGTGAACAATGCGGCGAGTGCGGACCGTCTCATCCTGGCCAGTGAGGCCGGTGTGATCTTAGGCGGCGGCTCCGTGCTGAATGTGGTAACAGCATTCCGGTGGATGCGGGGAACTCGGCAGGCTGGGCGCTAGGCACGACCTGGCAGATCATTGACTGGAGCGGGCTGACGGGTGGCCTAACCGGAAGTTTTGGAAACCTGGGCGGCCCCTCCCCCTCGAACTACCTGAATCTGCCGGACCTGAGCGCCATGGGCTTTGCCTGGGATGTGTCTGGTCTCTACACGCAAGGCACGATCAAGGTGGCACTGATCCCGGAGCCCGGGCGCATGCTGCTGCTGGTGCTCGGGTTGGGCGCGGTGGTGCTGCGTCGGCGCAGGTTTGTGTAATGCGGGAATGCTTGTGGTTAGGTGGAGAAGAGTCTTTACGCTCCTCTCTTGACGTCTGCGTGATGCTCCTGGGTTTACTTTTTGGGGGCGGGGCGGGTGGGGAGGCCGTTTTTGATCCAGGTGGCGGGAGGCGCGAGGGGGGCGGCCAGGAAGGCTGCATGCTCCGGATCGGTCAGGGTGGAGCCGGTGGCGATGAAGGTGCGTGTCTGATGGGCGAGGCACAATCTCACGAGGTCCTGTTTCAAGTCTCCACGCTGCACCGGGATGGCGCTGATGATGTGATCATAAGTGCCCACTTGCAAAGAACGCAGGGCCGTGGCCGGCCTCTCCTCCGTAGCGGCTTCCAGGCCTAACCAGCGAGTGTTGGCATCGCAACTCTGGGCCAGCGGCAGCAGGACGCAGGTGCCTGCGGGTAGGGGTTGAGCAGGGCTGGCTTCTGCGGTGGACGTGCTGCGGTCCGGGCGCAGGTATGTGCCGGGAGGACTGCTGGACGGCAGGGGCTCGCGCAGCACGCGGAATGCCCATTCCCAACTCGGGACCAGGAAGATTTCCTGGGGCATCTGGGACCAGGGCAGACTGGCAAAGCCTGAATCTGCCGCGACCCAAAGCTGGGTGGCCTGAGGGTTGGTCTGGGCGATGGCTCGGGTGAGGGTTTCCAAAAGCGGTGTCCAGTCCAGCTCCGCGCCTGGGGTGGCGGACATTGGTTTCAGCCGGTCATGATGGATGACACGACCAGCAGGGCCCTGCACGATGAGGCTGTAACGTCCCTGGGCGGCCTCGCCACGCATCACCAGACTGATCCAGGCGGTGGGGGCCAGTTCTGGCCGTTCGCGAAGTTCTGCGGCGATGGACCAAAGTTCGACCTGACGCTGATGTTCGAGCTGTTGCATCTGCCGAGGGTCTGCCACCAGGGCCTGCACGAGCGGGGAGGGCTGGCTGCGGCTGTGCAGGTGGCGCAGGGCGAGGGTCTGCAGGTCATCCGGAAGCACACGCAGGAGGGTGACCTCGCGGTCATGCAGCGTCTCATGCAGGAGAAAGAGATCCTCGGCATCGTGAATGGCTTCGGGCTCCAGCCGTGACCACGCGGTGCGCAGGGACTTCGTCCAGTCCTGCCAGATTTCCTGATCGCGAAGAAAGGGCATGCGGCGCTGGCTCTGGCGCAGCGTTTTGGCATAACCAAGGATGCGTTCAGGAGCGGGCGGCAGGTGGGGCAGCAGGCGACCGAGGGTGATGAGGCGGTGGTGGCGTGCGGCGAGGGTGGCGGCGGACTGCAGGAGTTCGTGCTGCTTTTTCAGCGCGTAGGCCTGGGCCTTGCGGGCCACCCAGCTCAGGGCGGCGAGGGGATGATGGAGCACGATGCCTGCGCGGCGCAGGACATCCCAGTCCGGGTCATTCTGCACTTCACTGGTTAGGTGCGGGTGGGCGGAATCCTGGGGATCGAGATACTGGCGGGCGGCGGCCTGGCCATTTTCCGTGGTGGGGAGATCGCCGGGGAAGGGGAGGTCCTCCAGGGGGATCTGGAGGGCGGGGTGGCCGCAGATACCCATCTCGGAAAGGTGCCAGGCGGCCACGCGGCAACGCTGCAAAAAGGAGTCCGGAGCCTGGGGCGGCAAAAGGTGGAGGACCAGGGCGGCGAGCCGGGCTGCCTGATCCGCATCGCCTGCCAGACGGGCGGTGGAGGCGGCGGCGAGCAGGGTTTCCAGCTCGGCCCCACGCACAGCTCCCTGGGCGGGGCGGGCATCGCGATGCAGCATCCAGGCGGTGATATGCCAGGGGGCGAGATCAGCCGCTGGGGTGGCTTTGGATTCAAGCTGCTGGAGGATCTGCCGATGGAGCGTGCTGGCGAGCCGACGGGTGATTTGAGATGAAGCAACGGGCCAGGGGAGTTCGCTGTCCCAGAAGCCGAGATCAGCTTTGCGGCCCGGTTTCCAGCTAGGCGAAGCGGTTTGCAGCAAGGCTTGAAGTTCGGGCCATGCTGCCGTGCCGAAAAGGCTGCGGGCCTGCCACAGCACGAGGGCGGAGGACAAGGGGGCTTTGGGCAGCGGCAGCAGCGGTTGGCGATCCTGGCTCAGCCGTTGGCGAAGGGTTTGCAGCAGGCTGTCTTTTTTGGCCGGGGAAAGGGCGGGGAGTTCCAGCACCTCGGGCAGCAGGGCGAGGGCGGCCCAGAGGATGGCGGACTCGGGCGACTTCAGGGCGCGGAGGGCCAGCTCGGCCGGGTCTTGCCGGCGCTGTGGTGGTGAGTCAGCACCATGGAGCTCCCGCCAGAGGGCGTAGTCGGGCCGTTGGGCGTGCTGGGCATCCTGCTTCTGCCAGTAGTCGCGCAAGGCGCCACGGCCCGGCTTGCCAGTTTGGGCAGAGCGCCAGGCTTCGAACTCCCGGATCACCGTGCCGAGGGGGACGATGGGGGCAGGTTTGCGGGCGGCTGGCTGAGGGGGGCGTGGTCGGCGCGGAGCTGGCATGAACTGAGGAGTGTAGCGATGGCGGGCGAGAGAGCAATGGCGCAGCGGCGGGAGACGCTGACTTGCAATGCAGGGGCTCCCACGTGTAATACGGCATGGGTTTGTCATGGATCATTCGAAGGGGCCTGCTGCTGCTGGCCATAGCTGTGGCGCTGCCTGCGCAGACGCCGGAGGCGAAAGAGGCCAAGGATGTGAAGGAGGCGAAAGTGGAGGCGGCCAAAGTGGCGGCCCCTGCGCCTGTGGAGGAGCCTGCACCGGACAAAAGGCAGACGCTGAGCTCCCTGCTGACGACCCGTGACGGCCTGCGCAAGGCCCTGGAAGAGCAGCGGCAAAAGCTGCGCAACGAGACGGCGGAGACGGCGAAGAAGGACATCCAGGCCGAGATCGAACGGCTGGAAAAACGCCGCCAGGAGGTGGAGCGCGACTTTGCGGTGATGGTGACGGGCCTGCAGTCGCTGGAAAACTACAGCACCAGCCCGGAGGTGCAGACCCCGCTGAAGCTGCAGGATGAACTGGGCCAGTTCCTGACACCCATCTTCAGCGATCTGCGGGAGCTGACGCGGAAACCGCGTGAGGTGCGGGCGCTGCAGGATGAACTGGCCCGTCTGGATTCGCAAAAAGGCCAGGCCAAACGGGCGATGGAGGAGGTGGACAAGCTGCTGGCCGACCTGAAAGCCAGCAAGGCCCCGGATGCAGGGCTGCGCACGGAACTGAATGACACGCGCAAGCGCTGGCAGACGCGGCTGGGGGAAACGGAAAGCCGTATCGCGGTGGTGCAGCATCAGCTTCAGGAGCTGAATGTCTCGGGCGCGAATTTTTGGTCGGAACTGGGCAAGCAGGTGCAGCGGTTTGTCTTCACCCGGGGCACCAACATCGCGCTGGCCCTGCTGGCCTTTCTGGTGGTGCTCTTTGGCCTGCGGGCGGCCTATTATTATGCCCTGAAGCTGGTGCCGGTGAAGAAGTACCAGCGGCTGAGTTTCTCCGCCCGGCTGCTGGATGTGGTGCATGAAGGGGGCAGCCTGCTGCTGGCCATCGTCTCCGCCCTGCTGGTGCTGTATGCACGGGGGGACTGGCTGCTGGGCGGGCTGGCTTTGTTGGCCGTGGGTGGTTTGCTGATGACGGCGAAGTCGGGAATCGGCAAGCACCTGGAGGAGTTGCAATTTTTGTTAAACCTGGGCTCGGTGCGCGAGGGGGAGCGCGTGTACATCCGCGGTGTGCCGTGGCGGGTGGGGGCCATCCACATGTTCACCCAGCTCACGAATGTGGCCATCGGCGGGCCGGGGCTGCGGCTGCCTTTGGCGGAGCTTTCGAAGATGGTCTCGCGCCCGAGTTCGCTGGATGAGCCGTGGTTCCCGTGCAGCAAGCGGTCCTGGATTTTGCTGAACGGGGCCACGCTGGCGCAGGTGACTGACATGACGCCGGACCAGGTGGAGCTGCGCTATGGTGGCGGGCTGAAGCGCTGCCTGCCGATCAGTGACTTTGTGAAGATGGATGTGGCCTGTCTGGCGGGCGGTTTTGCGCGCTCCATCACGGTGGGGTTTGACTACCGGTACCAGCCGCAGGCCCTGACGGAGATGCCTGAAATCCTGAAGGCGGCTGTGCGGGCGGCGCTGCTGGAGACGATGCGGGAGGAGGAGCTGACGGATGTGGTGGTGGAGTTTCAGGAGGCGGCGGCTTCGTCACTGAACTTTCTGGTGGCCGCTTCCTTTGCCGGTTCCCAGGCGCCTAATTATCTTTCCGTTCCACGGATCATGCAGCGGGCGGTGCTGGCCACGGCAAGCCGGAATGGCTGGGAGATCCCCTTTCCGCAAATGGTGGTGCGGCAGGCGGGCGCGTGATCTTCGGGGGTACCCACAAAAAAGGCCAGCCACCGGAGGGTGGCTGGCCTGGAAAAGGGACGGCGAAGATTATTCGCTGACCTTGGCGCTCTTGATGGTCACGGCTTCAGCAGGCACGTCGCGATGACCGCCCTTGGTGGTGGTCTGCACAGCGGCGATCTGGTCGATGACTTCGAGGCCTTTGGTGACTTTGCCAAAGACGCAGTAGCCCCAGCCGTCCTGGCCAGGATAGTCGAGGAAGCTGTTGTCCTTGAGGTTGATGAAGAACTGGCTGGAGGCGCTGTGCGGGTCCGGGGTGCGGGCCATGGCGAGGGTGCCTTTGACGTTCTTGAGGCCGTTGGCGGCTTCGTTCTGGATGGGGGCATCCGTTTTCTTCTGCTGCATGTCGGCGGTGAAGCCGCCACCCTGGATCATGAAGTCAGGGATCACGCGATGGAAGATGAGGCCGTCATAGTGGCCCTTTTTGACGTATTTGACGAAGTTGGCGACGGAGCCGGGGGCTTTGGCGGCGTCGAGCTCGATTTCGATGGTACCTTTGCTGGTTTCCATCACGACTTTCACTGGTTTGGTTTCGCTCACAGGGGTCTCTTGGGCTGGGGTTAAACCGGTCGAGCCGACAAACGTGACTGCGAGGGCGGCAAGAAGCGGAAAATTGAGTTTCATAGAGTTGGGGCTTGAATGAGGCATGGAGAGGCCGGATTTGCAAAGGGGAATGTCGGCATCGGGCAAATGGCAGGGGGAGACATAAAGAACGGCCATTTTTGAATAATGCAGAACATTCCAGCGTCTGAGCATCAGTTATGAAAACAAAATTCCTTTCTCTGGCTGGGGTGGTTCTGTGTGCCGCCGCCCTCAGCTCCTGTGTGACCTACGATGAGTATGGTTACGGTTATTCCGGGGGCGCGCCCGTGGGCGGCAGTGTGTATGTGGATGACGGCCCCTACTACGGTGGCGGGTATGGCTATGGCGGCTACGGTTACGCGCCTGCCTATTCCAGCATCGGTTTCCTGGGCTTTGGTGGTGGTGGGTATTACCCCGGTTATGGCTATGGCGGCTCCTATTACAACCGCCACCGTCATCACGATCATCATGACCATCACGACGGCGGCTATTATCGGTCATCGTCCGGCAGTTCCAGATATGCTTCGCGGGTAAGCCGCCCGAGCTCTTTCCGTGGAGGTTCCGTAGGCAGCGCACCGCTGACGCCTTCGCTGCCTTCGCCCCGTCAGTTGACGCGGCCTTCCAGCAGCTCTTCTCGGGCTTCGCGTTCCTTCACTTCGCCCGCGCCGACGATGCGTTCTGCGCCCCGTGTACAGTCTCGCTCAGCCCCGACGATGCGCTCCAGCCCGGCTCCGACGATGCGTTCAAGCCCTGCGCCTAGCATGCGCTCCAGTCCTCGGGTGACGACGGCTTCGGCCCGTTCGGCTCCAGCTGCCGTGGGGCGTGCGCCTGCGGCATCTTCGGATCGTCGCCGTTCGCGCTGATTTCGCTGTCAATGCAGAGCGGGGTGTCCTGGGAGTTTTCCCTGGGACACCCCGTTTTTCTTGAGACTTTGAAGACGAGCTGTTGTGGAACCTGCGGTGGCTTTTCTCAGAAGTATTTCTTCGAGAAGAGGAGCCGGGCCATTTGCTGGTTGCGATCCAGCAGGGCTTTGAGCTGCTGCTGATTGCTGTAGATGAGGGCGCCCTGACCGGGATACTGCTGCTTGAGGACTTCGCACTGGGCATCCAGCTGTTCGACGGCGATTTTCAGCTCCTTCACCTTGCGGCTTTCATCGGCGGTGATGCGGCCTTCGTAGATGGTGTGGTGGAGGATGTCGGTCTCGCGGGTGAGGTAGGCGACGGCATTGGGCAAGGCCTCTGGGCCGCCGATGATGGCACCGCTGTTGGGATCCACCTGGGGGATTTTTGGCAGCAGCTTGTCCGGGCGCTGGGGGATGACGGACTGCGGTTCATTGGGCAGGCCACCATCGCGGGCGTCGATGATCTGCGGGGTGATGAAGAGCATGAGGTTCTTGTGGTTCTTGCTCTTGCTGTCGTATTTGAAGGCCTTGCCTAGAACGGGGATGCTGTGGAGGAAAGGGACGCCGGCTTTGCCTTCACGCTCGCGGGCTTCGTCCAAACCGCCCACGGCGACGGTGTAGCCGGAATTGACCTCAACGGGGGCATTGTAAACGCGGGAGGAGGCAACGGGGTAGGGGTTGCCATTGATGATCTCGGTGCTGATGATGCTGGAGACGGTGACGGCCATGTTGAGCAGGATCTTGTCGTTGTCCATGCGCTTGGGCAGGATGTTCAAGACCGTGCCGATGGGCAGGTAGGCGATGGAAGAAGTGGTGGTGGCCCCGGCGCCGACGGTGGCTGAGGCGGTGCCATCGAGGACGGGCTGGTTCACGACGCTGCGGAAGGAGACTTCGCTATTATTCAGAGTCACCATGCGGGGATAGGAGGTCATCTGAGTTTCCTCATCGCGGAGGAGGGCGCGGAGCTTCACATTGATATCCTGGGAACTGAGGATGCCCAGGGCTGGCCAGCCGAGCGCACCACCGGCGGCGTTGAGATTGGTGGGGCTGAGGAGATTGGTGAGGTCGGCCCGGTAGCCGCCATTGGTGGCGACGTTGTCATAGTCCACCTTGATGGAGCGGCGGCCGGTGGCTTCATCGATTTCTTCAGTGACCTCGTTGACCTGGCGGAAGTTGCCGGTGTCGAAAGTGCCCGTCCAGTCGATGCCGAACTCGCGTTTGGGATCGCGGGTGGTTTCGATGAACTTCACTTCGATGGCGATGAGAGTTTGGGGTTTGTCGGCGATTTCGAGGAAGCCTTCCACCCACATGTGCTGGAGGCGGGTGGCGACGATGTAGAGGGTGTTGGAGTCGGACTTCCAGATGACCTTGGGTTTGCGGAAGGCGCTGAGTTCGTTGGAGTTCATGGCCTTGGTGGGATCGCCCCCGGCACCCGCGATGGCCCCGAGATCACCGCCGCTCTGGCTGCTGTTTTCCTGTTCTTCGGTAGGCAGGCTGAGCAGGGAGCGGATGTCATTGATGATTTCGCTGCGGCGCACGGAGAAGGTTTCCTGGTTGCCCTGGAGATTCACCCCGCCTGCGGAGGCACCGCCGCCACCCCCACCACCGGAGCCGCCCACGGGAGTGAGGCTGAGGCCGGAGCCGGAATTGACACGGTCCACACGCTCAAGGGCATTGTGGCGGATCTGGTAGGATTTGCCGATGAGCTCCTTGTCATCCGCAGGACGGATGTACCAGATGCCATTGTCCGGGATGATGGCCAGCTGGTTGGCATTGCAGAGGGTCTCCAGCACGCGAAAGGGGCTGGCCTTGATGGTGAAGGTGACCTGACGAGAGCCCTCAGGGCTGTCATTGGGAAGGGAAAAGAAGGACATCCCGGCATCCGTGGCCAGAAAGCGCAGCACGTCGGAAAGGATGGCATTGGAAAATTCATACTGCTGCGGCGGGGCATCGCGCAGCTTTTGGGCTTCGGCCTCGAACTGGGCCGAGGAGAAGTTGAAGGTGGGGCTGCTCATCTGCGCACCTGCAGGGCGAAGAACAAGGCATGTCCCGAGGCAGAGGATCCAAAAAAGTGGGCGCAGAGTGTGCATTGAAAAGACGAGTTATGATAAATATAGTGGCTTTGGCTAATTCACTCAAACATTATTTATCAATGAGAGGATATTATTTTCTGGAGAGCCTAACTATCGGGGGCTGGCGATAACGTGAAGCGCTTCATGGTCTTAATGTATGGACAGTGAGCCTATCATGAAAGCAAATTTATGGAAAATATGGAAAAGCATTGCTTATCCTGCGTTTGGGGTATAAATTTCGCTGGGTTTAATTATTTACCATAATCAATATGGATTCCGTGCTCACCTTTCCATTTCTTCGCCAGCGCTCCCACCATGGGCGTCGCCACGGCTTTTCGGTGATGGAGCTGGTGGTGATCATCGCGATGCTGGGGGTCCTGGCCACAGTGGTGCTGACTCTGGTGGGCCAGCAGCCCGTGGCGGTGCGGAGTACGAAGCTGTCCTCTGATGTGGCCACGCTGAACCAGATGCTGGCAGTGTACAGTTCCGACGGGGGCGACCTGAAGAATCAGTCAGACGCGCAGAAGATCCTCGACAAACTGAAGCGCACGCGGCCGCAGGCCGAGTGGAAGCGCCACACGGGCCCTGTCTCTGGAAGGCTGATTGACATCCGCCTCCGTGCCCGGGTGACATCCGAGGCGGAAAAGAGCGGGCAGGAGCGCGCCAAATGGAACAGCAGCAAAATGCGGTTTGAAATGACCACGGGTGGCGGTGTGGCCGTGAGTGAATTTTACCTGGATGAGACCCTGGCCGGGACAGACCCTGGCACGGAACCCCGGACGGTGAGCGCGGTGCGCTACAATGTGGGCAGCGGCAAGAACCAGGGCTGGGTGTGGGGACACTCCAAAGCTGGCACTCCCTCTTATAACAGCCCGGGAAGCAACAATGGCTCCGGTGTTTCCTCGCCCTTCAATCCATCGGCGGATGCGCCGGTGATGCCGACCGATCCTGGTGGTGGTGACGGTGGAAATGGTGGCGGCAACGGCGGTGGTAACGGGGGCGGTGGCGACCCTGGCGGCGGTGTTTCCCCGCCGACGGCCACTCAGCTGCCCCGGCCTGGGATCAGCCCCTCCGGCGGTACTTTTGCCTACACGGCTTTTCCGGGCCAGGTCCTCCTGAGCCCGAACGGTGCGCCTGCGGAAGGTTCCCGCCTGGAATACCGGGTGAATGCCGGGTCCTGGACTCCCTACTCTGGCAGCCCGATAACGGTGGGATCTGCGGACAAGCTAGAAGCACGCAATCTGGCCACGGACACGGCGCTTTATAAGAACAGCGGCGTGGCCTCGGCCACTTACTTCCGGCTGGTTTCTGGCTTTTCCGGCTCGGGCACGGGCACCTGGGGGAATGCGACCGGGGGCACGGGCCTGGTCACCAATGTTCAAAACGGCGATGACAAGTCCACCTTCAAGCATGGCAACACGAAGCTGGACCTGGGGAACGGAGAATTTCTGGATGCCGGGGTGGAGAACGTGCTGACCTTTGATCCCAAGCCCTTTGAGACCGTCGTGCCCAATGCCTGGTTTGCCCTGGGTGACCTGGTGATGCTGAACGGGACCACGTTTTATAACAGCGAGGCCGATGGGGTGACTCTGAGCATCAACCTGGGCCTTTCGGAGCCTGCGCACAGCGCGGTGGTACACATCAATCTGGGCCTGGTGAGTACGGAAAACACGAGCGACCGCCTGTCCAGTGCGGACATTGTGGAACTGCGCAATCCGAGCACCGACTTCACGGTCACGGTGGATGGGGTGGAATATCGCCTGGAACTGGGCTGGGCCACGACGGATCCCGGTGCCGGTGTGGCGCAGGGGAACCAGTTTCTTGTGTTTGAAGGAGCCGCTGCCAGCGCACTTCTGCGAGGTCGCTTTGTGCCTAACAAATAGTTTTTTATCATCTCTCCATGGAAGACATCAATGAACGCAGCCAGCTGGGCTATCGCATGCTGCATCTGTCAAAGGATGCAGGGGTGAGCGACTTTTACATCACGCCCTGGGAGCCGCTGACCTACCGGCGGAACGGCAAGCTGTTCTTTGATTCCTTCATCTATCAGCCGGAGCGGCCGCTGGAGTTCACCGCCGGCTGCGTGGACTATGCGCTGGTGCTGGGAAGCCGCCGTTACCGTGTGAACCGCATGGTCACCCGCGGGCGCCCGCGCTGGGTCATGCGCCTGCTGCCGGAGAGCATCCCGGAGATCAGCAAGCTGATGGTGCCGCCTGCGGCGATCAAGGCTTTCCTGGAGGCCAAGAACGGCCTCTTTCTGGTGTGCGGGGCCACGGGTTCCGGCAAGTCCACCACCATCGCCTCGATGATCCTGGAGCGTGCCAAACGCCGCCAGGAGCATGTGCTGACCTTTGAAGATCCCATCGAGTTTGTGTATCCCTCGGACATTCCTTCGCTGGTGTCTCAGCGTGAGATCGGCACGGATGAGCTGGACTTTAACAAGTCCCTGCGTGCGGCGCTGCGCCAGGCACCGGACGTGATCCTGGTTGGGGAAATTCGTGATGGCGAGACGGCAGAGATCGCCCTGCAGGCGGCGGAAACGGGGCACGTGGTGGTGGCCACGCTGCACACTTCCAGCGCGGCCCAGACGGTGCAGCGTTACCTGAAGCTGATCCCGAGCGACCGCATGGAAAACGCGATGCTTTCCTTTGCCGACAGCTTCCGGGGCATCCTCTGCCAGCGCCTGCTTTTCGATGAGGCGCGGGGCAAGCGATTCCCCATTCATGAACTGCTGCTGCCGTATGATTCGGTCTGCGGCATGATCCGGCGCGGTGAGTTCAAGAACCTGGAGCAGGAGCTCGAGGCGGGCTTCACGCGCGGCATGATGAGCTTTGAAAGGTGCCTGGGCTTTCGCCAGCAGGACGGGTGGAAACCCTCCCAAACGCGCAAGACCGGCTACGCCGAACATGAGGTCTATGACTTCCTATCCCGAGAAAACCTGACTTCCGTTTATGCTGCTGGATGAAATCAAATCTGTACTGAGCTTTGCCGCCTTCAAACCGGAGGCGGACGATGCCAGCGTATCTTGGAGCCGGCGCTTTGAGGGGCGCAAGACTCTGCTGCTGAACGTCAGCCGAAACCAGACGAGCTGGCGTGGCATCAACAAGAAGGGCCGTTTTGAAGACGGCGGGGTCATGGAGGGCGAATTCGCCGACGTGGCGCCGCAGCGTGCGGATGAATGGCGGCAGATGGCGGATGGCGGCTGGTGCGTGGTCTCGGTGAACAACCGTTTCATCGTCAGCCTGGAGAACAACATGATGCGGGGTGAAAACTGCGTGCATCTGCTGCGCACGAATCCGCGCGCCGTGCTGGGGCCGAAGTTTGACCGTGGCAAGCGCTATGCGATCTGCCACCATCCGGAAAGCTCCGCCAGCATGCTGCTGGCCTGTGAAGAGAGCATGGTGAAGGTGACGGAAGATGTGCTGAAGACCATCGGCATCCGGCCGGGGCGGGTGTGCTGCGGCCTCTTTGCCCTGACGGAATATGCCATCCACCAGCTGTATGCAGAGATGCGCGGGGCGGTGCCGCAGAACATGATCCTCATCGTCGCCTGCGAGGGCTCCATCGCGGTGCTGGTGCAGCAGGACGGGCAGTGGAAAGAACTGCGCTGCCGCAGCGGCCTGGGGCCGGATGCGGTGGAGACCTGCCTGCAGATCATCAGCCCGCTGGTGCAAAAGGTGCCGCAGGGCAGCCCGGTGTATTTCATGGGCGACGGGCAGGACGCGAAATTCCGTTCCGAACTTTTTGTTCACCTGGAGCGCCTGGGCACCACCGACCTGACTCAGGAAGACCTGCTCTGGCGCATCCTCGGCCTTCATTAACTTCAGCCACAGAACTCCCATGTCCGATTACATTTGCCACGACTTCAAGACGCCGCGCAACGACACGTCCAAGCGGCTGCCAAACTCCTTTAAGATGGTGCCGGTGGCCTTTTATCTGGCGCTCGTCGGCGGGGCCTATTTCATGACGATGGACTGGATGGCCTACAAGCATGCGCAGCAGCAGAAGACCGTCTCCGAAGAGGTGAAAAAGCAGCACGAGGCGGTGACCAAACAGATGGGGGACGAGAAGGCCTCGCTGGATGCTGAAACTGCCAAGGCGGAGGAGGTGGCCAAGTGGATGGAAGGGGCGCGTAACCTACAGCCCATCAGCGTCGCCATCGCCCGCGCCGTCCCGCCGGAGGTGCGGATTTCGGACCTGACGATCGAGCGCAGCGACCAGGTGCCCTCGAACCTGTCCCTGGCCCTGAAAATCAATGGAGGCTCGGTGACGGAGGTGGGGCTGATCGAAAGCAGCATCTCACGCCTGAACTACCGTTCCTACTCGCCCCAGCAGACGAAGTCCGGGGATCTCATCGAATATCGCTCCACGCTGGTGCGGCAGGAGCAGTGACCTTTTTCCAATCCTTTATGAATCCCAAACAACTCGCCTGTGTCGTGCTGATGATGTTCATCGGTGGCGTCACTTACTTTGGCCAGATCGTCCACAAGAAGGTGGGGCTGATGAAGAAGTCTGCGGCCATGGCTGCGCAGGATGCCTTTAGCGCGGAAGGAGCGCGGCAGACGGCGGAGATTTTGACGGCACGGATCAAGGCGGAGACGGAGGAAATCCGCCGGTTTCTGCAAGCCTGGACGCCGCATGTGGACAAGGCGCAGACGGAGCAGGAAGTGGAAAGCACGATCGAGTTCAGCCTGCGTGAACGCGGCATCTCGCTGGTGCGGTCCCGCAAGACGGAGGTGAAAATCTCGCGTGAGAACAAGGTGATCCCGAAGACGGTGCTGACGACGGTGGTCATCGAAGACGAGTATGCGAAGGTGATGAACTGGCTGGGCGATGTGGAAAAGCGCCTGCCTTTGGCCCGAGTGAAAACCTGCCGCATCACGGGCGGCAGCACGGCCCGGCAGCTGCGCCTGGACGTGTCCTTTGAGACACCGCTGATCAACCTGGCCACGGATCCCTCGGCGAGCGAGAAGACCAAGAAGAAAGCCTGATTTCCGCCCATGAAACGAATTTTATCCCTCATGCTCCTGCTTGCTGCCACCCTGGGCCTCCATGCCCAGGAAGAGGCGGACGGGGAGGGGACGGAGCGCGTGCAATACGCGCTGATCCTGCCCGATGAAAAGACGCCCGAGCTGGTGAAGCCCGAGGAGAACAACCCCTTTGAAATGGCGGCGGATGGCGCTGCGGACGACGAGGGTGACACGGAAGAGAACCAGGTGCGCGACATGCTGCTGCGCATGCCCGTGGGCGGGGCTGTGAGCGGCCTGCGCGGTGTGCGGGTGATGCTGGGCGGGATGCGCCTGGAGCAGGGAATGAACGTGCCGCCCGTGATCCCGGACCAGCAGGTGACGCTACGGGTGAAGTCCATCACCTCGGCCGCGATCGAGCTGGTGTGGGTGGAGAAAAAGCCGACGGGACTGCCGCCTAAACTTTTGGTTATTCCGGTGGATGGTTCTCCCTCGGTCCGTTACCGCATGCCGACCTCGCCAGGGGCGGACCCTGCGGCTGGCGGCAGCATGGGAACGGTGCGGCGGCCCGATGTTTCCGCTCTGTCCAGGCCGGTGGCCGATGGTGAGCCGACGGTGGCGCGTGCCCAGCCTGCGGAGGCCCCGCCAGCCACCACGCCGCCAGCAGCGCCTGCTGCGGAACCGAAAAAATCTTCTTCAGCGCCGCCTTCGGATGCGCCTGCGGCCTCCGTGCTGCGCATGCTGTTTGGCAACCGCCCGCCTCCGGCCAAATGAGCATTCCTCCCCAGCTTCTGCGGCGGCGCTTCGGCTTTTCCTCCATCGAGCTGCTGATGGTCCTCGCCCTCTCGGCCCTGGTGCTGGGCGGGATGGTGGTGAGCTATGGCACGCTGGTGCGCAGCCAGCCGCAGGTGGCGAGCGTGGTGGCGGTGCCGCTGGGCAGCACGCGGCTGGTTCGTTTTTATGGGAGCAATGACACGAAGCGGCAGAACACCGCCTCCGCTCCCAGCTATGGCAGCCTGGCGCTGGCGGAAGAGCTGCGGGAGCAATTTTACCACGATGTGCTGAGCGCCACGGCGGTCTTTTGCCTGCCGCGTGCGGATGACAACCCCTGGAAGCCTGCCTACATCAAATACAATCCGGACACGGACGAGGAGCTGGACACCTCGCAGAAGTTTCGTGAGCACATCATCCGTGTGGCCGAGGTGCCCGCCAGCCAATATCAAAACTACCGCAATCCTGGAGCCAGCAGCGAGAAGGACCAGCCGAACCTCAGCGTCTTCATCCTGGGGTACAGCAAAGCCTCGGGCTACCTGCGCGTGCAGGCCCTCTATGACATTGATGTGATCCGTTTCAAAGGCGGCAGCCAGCCGCTGGGGTTCCACGCCAGTGTGAAGCGGTACACGGACCCTGAAGGCCCGCCGCCAGGGGTGGACTACAGCCTCATTTTTTCCGGCGGCTACTCCGTGTTTTATCCTCCGGCGAATCCAGCGGCGACCAAGGAGGCGGACATGGCAAAGGATGGCTTTACGCCGCTGTTCGTTTCCTTTGAACGCTACACCCGGCTGGCGGTGCGGGAATCCACCGCGATCGACCGTTTCAAGCTGGCGGCAGAGCGGCCTTTCTATTTCATCTGGTGGCCGGATCCGGCGGCCCGGCATCTGGGGGAGCAGAAGAACACCGCGCCCACCAGCACGCCCCAGCAGGCCTACAACCACATGGCGGGCCGCACCTCGTTCATGTTTACCGTTCCGATGTTTCCGGCGCTCTGAGACCCAGCCATGAAAGTCCGCTTCCAACTTCCAGCTTCTCCGCGCAAGGGTGCCCTCATGGGGGTGGCCCTGTTGCTGATGCTGTGCAGCGGCCTTTTCCTGGCGGGCTGGGTGACGATGATGAGCACGCGCGCCATCCAGGTGAGCTGGCTGGAGAGCGCGATGCAACGGCGCATCGGCCTGGAAAATTCGCGGCTGCTGGCCTGGCAGACTTCCATGGACCATGCCTTTGATCGCGAGGCGGATCTGGACAAGAAATCGGTCCTGCTTTTCAATGGCAAAGCGGGTGCGCTGGATACGGAAGACGGGTGGAAAAAGCTGAACCTTTACAGTGTGCTGACCTCGCCGCTGACGATGAGGGAGAACTTCCCCTACAACCCGAACGGGCTGCGCCCAGGCAGCACGTACCTGGCGCATGAGGAGTTCACCCGAGCCAACCTGCCCAACGATGTTTCGCTGGACAGCTTCACGGCGCATGAGTTTTTGAAAAGCCGCAGCCCGGTGCTGAATGGCGATCTGTTTGTCATCTACCGGAAGCCTGCGGCGGCGGTGACGGAGCTGAACATCTACAAGAACGTGTCGCCCTTCCAGGTGCATGGGCGCACGGTGGTGCGGCATCCGCCATCGCTGTTTGTAAAGAACACCTCCAAGGTGGACCTGCCGTTTCTGACGAAGTCGCTCTACATCCAGTCGCACGATGCCGTTTCGCGGTATCCGGTGACTGGCACCGGGCTGGACGGGAAGGTGCTGCTGCCATCGAACCTGGCCGTGGTTCCTGCTTCGCTGGGGCCGGATTCGGCGGCTTCGAGCAAGCTCTTTGACGGCTTCCTGAACGTCATTGACAATGCGGACAATCCGGAAAACTCGCTGGCCCACACCCAGCGTAAAGGGGCGTATGAGAACATCGAGGTGTATAAGGACAACCTGCCGCCGACGGGGCCTTACTGGATGGCGAAGTATGACTCGCAGGCCCCGCCGGTGCCGCCGCCGGATTATGCGAATGGTGGCTTTGAGGTGCCCTTCCGGACGATGTATGTGAATCTGGCGAACCCCAACCTGAAGCATCTTTACATCCGCCAGGACATCCGTGTGGTGGACCAGATCGTCTTTGTGGGGCAGACGAAGGCGGCGGATTATGAAGCGGCGGGGGCGATGAGCCCGGTGATCGTCACGCTGGTGCAGGGATCCGGCTCGCCCGTGCGCAACATCGCCTTTCAGCATGAGAACAACCGCAGGCTGATCCTGGGCACCAAGGTAAAGGCCGGCCTAACCACTCGTGAGCTGATCTTTTCCTGGGCGGGCAGCCCGATCCTGGGGCGGGAGCTGCGCTGGCGCATGACGCTGATCAATGAAGGCTTCCCGGTGCTGATGAACCTGCATGACAATGCCACGACGGACATCCGCTGGATCGGCGGCATCATGACGAACTGGTCCGTCTGGCGCAACATTTTCACCGGCCCGCGCAGTGACCGCCTCATCCTCCAATCCGACAGTGCGGTGCCCACACTGCCGGTCATGGGGGCCAGCTATGAATCACTCCTGCCGCGCGAGGCCTGGCTGGAGTCTTACTTCCTGCCGATACCCCCCGACAGCCTATGAAATGCCATTCTCTCCAGATGCTGCGCCGTGGCTACACCCTCATTGAGGTGCTGGCCGCCGGGGCCGTCATCTCCGTGGGCATGGCGGCGGCGGCCAGTCTGGCCAGCTCCCTGATGGTGCAGGAGGAGCTGGCGTGGCGTGTCTCCATCACCCGCAATTATCAGGAAAACATGGTGCGGCTGTGGCAGCTGGGCCTCAGCCCTGCGGGCAGCAAGGATGCGACGAACCTCGGCGCGGTGATGCCCAGCCAGAACTACAGCGCCCTGCTAAATGAGGCCATCAACAGCACGCCTTACCTTATCGAGACCGGCACCACGACTCCTGAGGGCCTGGGCAAGCTGCAATCCGCCGCCATCACGGCGACGGTGAATGTTTCTTCCGACCCGAAGAAGGAGCTGGAGGGGGCCACCTTCACCCTCACGGCCTACCGCCCCAGCCTGCCTGCCAGCCTGCGCACAGGCGCGCTGAACCCTTGATTTCCCATCCACGCTCATGCTGAAGAAAGTCACCATCACCAATGTCAACACCGGGCACAAATCCATCTCCATGGTGGATACGGACACGCATGAGAAGGCGCTGATCGGCTGTGGCATCGCGCCGAATGAGACGGCCTCAATTGAGGACATCACGGGTCCCGATGAGAAGCTTCAGCGGCTGACATCGCCGAAGGGCGGATCCGAAGATTGCGGGGCCTTTTTTTCCGGCCTGGGCCGATGCCTGGAACGCAACATCAGCATGACCAAGAGCCTGCGCCTGCAGGTGAACCGTGTGATCTCCGCCCGATACAAGGGCATGATCGCGGATGTGATCCATGCCATTTCGATGGGGGAGAAATTCAGCGATGCGATCTCCCGCTTTCGGGATCTTTTCTCGGAGGACATTCTGTCCCTGGTCATCGCCGGGGAGGAGGCGGGTCAGCTCGCCCGCGTGTGCAAGCGCATCGGCGTGGCGCAGAAGAAGTCATCGAAGACGCTGAAGAAGCTGAAGGGTGCGATGATCTATCCCGGGGTGGTGATGGTGATGGGCGTGGTGGTGGTGATCCTCATGAGCTTCACGCTGGTGCCGGCGATGTCGAAGCTGTTCACGAGCTTCAATGCGGACCTGCCCTTTGCCACGAAGGCGCTGATTGCGCTTTCGGACCTGTTCCTCCACAAGCCCTACATGGCGGCGGCCCCGCTGGTGGGGCTGTATGTGTTGTTTTCGAACTTCAACAAGATCATGGCCCAGCGCTGGATGCAGGACCTGGTGCTGAAGCTGCCCGTGGTGGGGATGCTGGTGCGCAAGTCGGCCTCGGCCGCAGGCTTCCGCACGCTGGCCATGCTCACGGAATCCAATGTGCGCCTCACCAGCGCGCTGGAGATCACCTCCTCCGCCACCTGGCACTATCATTACAAGGAGTTCTTTAACCGTCTGCGCGACCACATCAGCGTGGGGCGCACGCTGCATGAAGGATTCCTCATGGAGTCGCACTGGCTGGGGTCGGATGGGCGCAACCTCTGTGGCCTTATTGAGCTGGCTTCGGAAACGGGCTCCGGCACGGAGATGCTGGCGGAGATCGCCGATGACTATGAGGAGGAGCTGGACAACATGGCGGCCTCGCTGGACAAGCTGATCGAGCCGCTGACGATGCTCATCCTCGGGGTGATGGTGGGTTTCCTCATCTATGCGATCTATGGCCCGATGTTCAGCCTGGGCGATGTGATCCTGAAGAAGAAGTAGGCGTGGCAGGGCAGCCTCCGCCCGTGTGAGCCGGGGGCTGTTTTCGAAAAGCTTGCATTGGGGAAAATTGCGGGAATCATGTGTTCATGAGAACAGATGATTTGCCGGTCAACCGTCCGCGTGGGCGTGGGGCGGCCGCGAACACGGAGCAGCGGTTCTCCGCCCTGCAGATGACCTATGATCCGGGGGAGGAGCCGGAGAAGGTGGTGACGAAGTTCTTCCATGACCACTCCAGCACCATCATCAGCCGGCACAGCAGCCCGGACCTGCCGTTTGAGGCCAGCCTGAATCCGTACCGGGGTTGCGAGCATGGTTGCGCTTATTGCTATGCACGGCCCACGCATGAGTGGCTGGGCTTTTCCGCCGGGGTGGACTTTGAGTCGCGCATCATGGTGAAGACGGAGGCCCCGGCGCTGCTGCGGGCCGAACTGGCGCGGGACAAGTATGTGCCGGAGCGGCTGTCCCTGAGCGGGGTGACGGACTGCTATCAACCGGCGGAGAAGCGGCTGGAGATCACACGCGGCTGCCTGGCTGTGCTGGCGGAGTGCAGGCATCCGGTGGTGATGATCACAAAGAACCACCTCATCATCCGTGACATGGATCACCTGGGTGAGCTGGCCCGCCACCAGGCCACGGCGGCCTACATTTCCATCACCACGCTGGATGCGGATCTGGCGAGGAAGCTGGAGCCACGCGCCTCCTCCCCGAAGATGCGGCTGGAGGCGATCCGTGCGCTGGCGGGGCAGGGGATCCCGGTGGGAGTCTCCGTGGCCCCCATGATTCCGGGGCTGAACGACAGCGAGATCCCGGCCATCCTGGAGGCAGCACGGGAGGCGGGGGCGCAGTTCGCGGGATACACGGTGGTGCGGCTGCCCTTCAGCGTGAAGGAGGTGTTTGCCTCCTGGCTGGAGGTGCATTTCCCTGGCATGAAGGACAAGGTGCTGGGCCGGATCGAGGAAACGCAGGGGCGCACGCTTTCGCACCCGGAATTCGGCAAGCGGCTGAAAGGCGTGGGCGTGTGGTCCGAGCAGATTGCGCAGATCTTCAAGGTCTCGCTGAAACGCACTGGGATGCTGCATCGGCGGCCTGAGGTGAATGCGGCATCCTTCCGACGGCCACGTGAGCGCGGCGGGCAGATGGAGCTGTGGTGATGGCGTGCAACATGGGGCGGCGGGGAGCGTTTGTGTTGCATCCATGATCCGCCCTCTTTTGCTCGCCCTGTCCCTGACGGCTGTCTTTTCACTGGCTGCGGCTGAGCCGGTGCCGCCGGAGGGCTTCGTCGCCATCTTCAATGGCAAGGACCTCACCGGCTGGCAGGGCAGTGACAAGTATTGGTCGGTGGAAGACGGCTGCCTGACCGGTGTGGCGGATGGCAAGCTGGACTACAACCGTTTCATCACCTGGAAGGCCGGGAAGGTAAAAAACTTCGAGCTGCGGGTGAAGGTGAAAGTGACGCCGGATGGCAACAGCGGCCTGCAATACCGCGGCCAGGAACGGCCGGACCTAGGCGAGTGGGTGGTGACGGGCTACCAGTGCGATGTGGTGCCGAAGAACCCCGACTACAACGGCATGCTGTATGAGGAGCGGGGCCGCCGCATCCTGGCGCACACGGGAGAGAAGGTGATCATCGATCCGCAGGGCCAGCCCTGGGTGGTGGGCAAGATGCCCGTGCAGAAATTTCCCGGTGGCGAGTGGCATGACTACCGGGTGCGGGTGGAGGGGAACCATCACCGCCACTGGATCGATGGTGTGCTGACGGTGGACGTGGTGGACCTGGATGAAAAAGGCCGGGCGCTGGAGGGCGTGATCGCCGTGCAGGTGCACGTGGGCCCGCCCATGAAGATCCAGTACAAGGACTTCTTTGTTCAGCATCTGCCGATTCTGAAAGTCGAGTCCGCCCCTATCCCGGCGGATGCGGTGAAGGTGGTGCCGCAGGGCGGTGGCAAGAAAAAGGCACCTGCCAAAAAATAAGCCCCAGGGTGGCCGGTGGCGATGCCACGGGTGCCCTGAGGCCCAAAGGAAGGGGATTCGCGGTGACGAGATTTACTTGATCTCGGTGGCCCAGAGGGTCTGCCAGTCGTCGAGGTTGTTGAGGTCCACGGCACCGGGGTTGACGCCGGTTTCATCGCTCACGCCAGCGGCGCTGAGGATGGACTTGCGGGTGTCGTCGCCATGGATGTAACCGAGGATGGCCTGGTTATGCTTGTAGAGATTGGCCTTGGTGAGGTTCACGCCAGGGTAGGCTTTCACCCAGGCTTCGAGCTGGACGTAGGTGGGCTTGGTGGCGATGAAGGCGAGGAACTCATCTTCCTTGATGCCGAGGGCGCCGAGGGTCATGCCATCGTAACCTTTGCCGCAGGCCGGATAGTCGGCATGCAGCTTGCCCGCGGCAGCCAGGGAGGCCTTCAGCCAGAGGCGTGGCAGGTGCAGCACGCCGAGGGGACCGGCAACACCGGAGGAGATAAGGGGAACGATTTGGCTCATAGGAGACGGATGATGGGATGGGTTAGGTTGGAGGCGACAGACGGCCTGCCGTCCCCAGAACGTGGGTTACGACAGCTTTTGGTCAAGCGGAGGCAGAAAACACCGAGGTTTCCGACGATCGTTGGCAGAAGTGGCCGGGCCGGGACGTAGCAAGCGCACTTGTGTGAAAAGGCTGTTGCCATGCAAAGGGCAACCGCTAGACTCGCGCGCTTTATCCCCCGGTCCAACCAGCCGGTTTCAGACATCTCCCATGAACTCGCTCCTTCTCGACCAAGGCATCCTTGTCTCCATCGCGCTCGCCGTGGTGGGGTTGGCTTTTGCCATCCTTTTGATTCGCCAAATCATGGCCTGCTCGCCAGGCAATGACCGGATGGCGGTGATCGGGGATGCGATCCAGCAAGGGGCGAAGGCCTATCTCAGCCGCCAGATCCGCGCGGTGAGCCTCATCGCCATCGTCGTGTTCTTCATCGTCTGGTATGCACGTGGCGGTCTGGCCAGTGCGGGCTTTGTGGTCGGGGCGGTTTGCTCCATGGTGGCTGGCTACATCGGCATGATGGTGGCGGTGCGTGCGAACGTTCGCACGGCCTGGGCGGCGAGCGTGGGTTCTCACCCGGCGCTGAAGGTGGCCTTCAATGGCGGCGCGGTTACCGGCCTGCTGGTGGTGGCCCTGGGCCTGCTTTCCGTCGGCGTGTTTTACCTCATCGTGGAAAAGATGTCGGGTGCCAAAGCGGCGATTGATGCGCTCATCGGCCTGGCCCTGGGCAGCTCCCTGATTTCCGTTTTCGCCCGTCTGGGCGGCGGCATCTACACCAAGGCGGCCGACGTGGGCGCTGACCTGGTGGGCAAGATCGAGCAGAACCTGAACGAAGATGATCCGCGCAACCCGGCCACCATCGCTGACAACGTGGGCGACAACGTGGGTGACTGCGCCGGCATGGCGGCAGACGTGTTTGAAACCTACGCGGTGAGCCTCATCGGCGGCATCCTGGTGGGTCACCTCACCGGCCCAGAAGGCAATCACGCCGTGCTGGTCTATCCCTTCGTGCTTTGCGGCCTGTCCATCATTTCCTCCCTGCTCGGCATCGGCTGGGTGAACTTTGTGAAGCAGCAGGCCACGGCCTCGCTGGTCAGCGGCGTGGCCGTGGCCGGTGTCGTTTCTGCCGGTCTCTTCAAATGGGCCACCGACGTGATGTTTCCTGAAGCCGTCGTGATGGCGGGCAAGACGGTGACCGCCAACGACCTGTTTTACTGCGCACTGATCGGCATCGTGCTGACCTTTGTGGTGGTGTGGATCACGAACTACTTCACCAGCACCCATCACGCCCCTGTGCGCCGGATTGCCAAGGCCTCTGAGACCGGCCACGCGACGAACATCATCGCCGGCATCAGCGTGGGCCACCACGCCACCCTGCTGCCAGTGCTGTCCATCGCGGCCTCCATCTGGGGCTGCTGGGACCTGGGCGGCCTGTATGGCATCGCCATCGCCGTCGTCTCCATGCTGAGCCTCAGCGGCATCATCATCTCCCTGGATGCCTTTGGCCCGATCACCGACAACGCGGGCGGCATCGCTGTCATGTCCGGCCTGCCTGAAGAAGTGCGCAAAATCACGGATGAACTCGATGCCGTGGGCAACACGATGAAGGCCGTGACGAAAGGTTACGCCATCGCCTCCGCCGGTCTGGCCGCCATGGTGCTGTTCGGCTCCTACGTGGAAGAAGTGAAGGCCTTCCTGAAGCTGGACGTGCTGGTCTTTGACCTCATGAATCCGCAGGTCATCATCGGCATGTTCATCGGTGGTCTGCTGCCTTACCTGTTCACCGCCTTTGGCATGGATGCCGTGGGCAATGCCGCCGGTGCCGTGGTGCGTGAAGTGCGCCGCCAGATCCAGCTGAAGCCGGGCATCCTCACCGGCCAGGACGTGCCGGAGTATGGCCAGTGCGTGGACATCGTGACGAAGGCCGCGCTGCGCCAGATGATCGTGCCGGCGCTGCTGCCGATCGTGTTTGTGGTCGGTGTTGCCTTCCTGGGCAAGGAAGCCCTGGGCGGCCTGCTCATCGGCACCATCATCACGGGCCTGTTCGTCGGCATCGCCATGACTAGCTCCGGCGGTGCCTGGGACAATGCCAAGAAGTATGTCGAAGAAGGCAACCATGGCGGCAAAGGCAGCTTTGCCCACGCGGCAGCCGTGACGGGTGACACCGTCGGCGATCCTTACAAAGACACTTCCGGTCCTGCAGTGAACCCGATGATCAAGGTGGTGAACGTGCTGGCCATCCTGGTGATCCCGCTGTTCTTCAAGTAAGCGACCTGACAACCTTTGAGAGCGGGCTGCCCACATCGGGCAGCCCGCTTTTTGTTAGGCGGGCCGGAGTGGTCCTACTTGCAATGCCCTCCTGGAGGGAGAAAATGCCTCATGGGAGAGAAGAAGCCGGTCAGATCTTTTTGGTCACGTGTGGATGAGGCCGGAGAGTTCATGGAGCTCTCGGTGAGGATCTTTCATGGCATCCTGTTCGCCTTCCTTCTGGGCAGCCTGGGCATGTGGGCTGGCAACCAGCTCTGGATGGGCCTGGGCCTGCTGCTGTTTATCGCCGCCAGCCCGGTGGGGTTTGTGATCGGCTTTTTTTGGCTGGAGGTGCGGTTTTTCCTCCGGCTGTTGCTTTCCTTTTTCCTGGGCTCTTAATTCGACTGAAAAGCCAGACCCAACGGAGTTATGCCTTGGCCTTGACTCCCTTTTTGTTGCGGTCGCGCCGCCATTCGGCACGGTGGTTCTGGGCCCATTCATTGAGGGCGCGCTCGAAACCGACATCGCGGTTTTCCTTTTCACTGACCAGCCACTTGTGCCGCAGAATCTGTTCGAGCTCGGCTTTGAACTCGGAATAGGCGTTGAGGGGGGCGGCTGGCATGAGGCGGGGGAGCAAATACGGCAGGAAGTGGCGGTTGGCAAGCAGGGGTGGGCAGATCGGCAGTCCGTAAAATGACGTGCCAAGCAGAAAGAAAATGACAAAAGCCCTCGCTGGAGTATAACCTTCCGGCTCAACCGAAACGTTGCACGTGCCGAAGTAGCTCAGTGGTAGAGCATCGCATTCGTAATGCGAGGGTCGCGGGTTCAAATCCCGCCTTCGGCTCCACTCCGTGTCAGGCAATGACTCCAGCCCCAGAAAAGCCTCGTGCCAGCCGCAACCGTCGGCAGGGGCCCATGTTGGGCCTTTTCGCCCGCCTGGCCGCCGCCCTGGCCCTGGTGGTGCTGATCGCCGTGATCATCAATTTGGGCATCCATAAGCTGGAACGCAGCCCGCCTGTGCAGCCGGAATACGAAGCCGCCCAGAAAGCGCCGGAGCCTGCCGAAGTGAAGGCTGTGGCAGTGGCACCCGCAGGACCAGTGCAGGGGATCGAGCGGCTGGAGGAGAAACGCCCGCAGATCGAAACTGCATTGAGGGCTTTTTTTAAGGCAGCGACGGTGGAAGACAAACTGGCCTTTGCCCGCAGCCCGGATCGCGTGCGCCCCCTGGTACACGGCTACTACAGTCAGCGGCCCTTCCAGGCGCGCACGCTCACAGGGCTGGGCACCTGCCAGTCTGTGGCCGAAAAGGGCTATCGCCTGGGCTACATCCAGGCCCTGTTTGCCAAAGAAACACCCTTGAGCGTGATCGTGGAGGAGCAGGCGGATGGGCAGTTCCGGGTGGATTGGGAAAGCCTGGTGCGCTACGGCGAGATGGAATGGGAGACTTTTTTGAGAGAAAAACCGACCCGCCCGATCCTGCTGCGCGTGATCGCCAGCCTGCCTGCCGGAGGCGGGGAAGGGGATGGCGAGTGGCTGGAGGTCCGCAGCCCGGGCCAGGAACCGGCGCTGAAGGCCCGATTTGACCGTCAAAACCCCGCCTTGAAGCCTTTAATTGACCAACTTCAGCTGGGGGGGTGGAAAAATGTTCCGCTAACGCTCAGAGTGTGTTATTCGGAATCTAAATCGAACGCCGACACGGCCCAGATCGTAGGCTGTGAAGGCAAAGGCTGGTTGATACTAAACTGACAGGAGGAGCTAACCACGTGAGCAAGACCCACCCACCCAAGTCCAAATCGGCCAAAAAAGCGGTGACCGCCAAACCTGCTGCCAAAAAAACCGCGGCGTCCAAACCTGCGGTCAAAACTTCCTCCAAGCCTGTGAAAAAAGCCCCTTCTGCCAAACCCGCCGCTAAGGCCCCGGCTAAGAAAACTGTCGCCAAGAAACAGCCTGCCCAGAAAGTGGCTCCGGCGAAAAAGACGGCTCCCTCGAAGGCGGCCTCCGCCAAGAAAGCGGTGGTGAAAAAGACCGTTCCTGTGAAAAAAGCGGCTCCGGCCAAGAAATCTGCCCCTGTGAAAAAAGCCCCTGTGGTGAAAAAAGCTGTGGCCGCGAAGACGGCAGCCCCGGTGAAAAAAGCGGTGAAGCCAGTCGCCAAGGCTCCGACGAAGAAGGCAGCCCCCCAAGCACCTGCCACGAAGCTGGCGGTGAAGGTGGCTGCCCCTGCGAAAAAGGCCGAGGCTAAAAAGCCCGCACCCGCCCCCGTGAAAGCTGCCGCCGCCCCGGTGAAGGAGGCCCCGCCGCCGCCAGTCCCTGTGAAGGCAGCCCCAGCGCCCGCCCCCAAGCCCCCGGCAAAACCGGCGGCCAGTGGGAAAGCGGGAGCCAAAGTGGTGACTCCAGCCGTCGTGGCAGATCCCATCGCGCCGCCAAAGCCCCCCGTCATGTCGGACGAAAAACCCGTGGCCGTGAAATCGGGCGCGTTGTTTTATGACTCCCACATGCACACCCCGCTGTGCAAACATGCCTGGGGCGAGCCTGAAGAATATGCCGCCCAGGCCCTGAAATCCGGCCTGAAGGGCATCATCTTCACCTGCCACTGCCCGATGCCGGACGGCTTTTGGCCAACGGTGCGCATGGCAGAAAGCGAATTCGATACTTACGTGTCCATGGTCCAGCGCACAGCCGATGCCTACAAGGGCAAACTGGATGTCTGCCTGGGGCTGGAAAGCGAGTTCTTCCCCGGCTACGAAAAGTACATCGAAAACCTGCACAAGCGGGCCGACTTTGACTACATCCTGGGGGCCGTTCACTGGCAGTCGAAGGACTACCTGGCCAAGTTTGAAACCGGCACCATCGAGAACTTCCGCCGCACCTACCTGGAGCATCTGGCCCAGAGTGCGGAGACGGGGCTGTATGACTGCGTGGCGCACCCTGACCTGGTGAAAAACTACCACCCGGATTCCTGGTGCTTTGCCATCATCAAAAACACCGTCACCACCGTGCTGGACCGCATCGCCAAAACCGGTGTGGCCATGGAACTGAACACCTCAGGGCTGAACAAAAGCTACTCTGAGATGAATCCCGGCAATGAGATGCTGCGCATGATGGCGGATCGGAAAATCCCGGTGGTGCTGGGCAGCGACTCGCACAAGGCCGTGCGTGTGGGTGAGCACTTCATCACCGCGCTCAACAACCTCAGCGATGCCGGTTACGAGGAAGTCAGCTACTTCAAGAAGCGGCAGAGGATTGACCTCAAGATCAGCGATGTGCTCGCCAGCATTCGGAAAGCGATTGATGCCAATTCCTAATTGCCAGCCGGGCTTTTAGGAATTGGTTCGAATTCGTGAAAAGTGTCTCCAGCCGTTGCTTGCGGGCGGGCCGCACATCGCTATGGCAACGGTTCCATGATTTCTTTTCCCGACAGCCCGGTCGCCGTGCTTTGCAGCGGTGGCGACGCCCCCGGTATGAACGCCTTCCTCCGCGCCATCGTGCGGCTGGGGCTGAACCGGCACAAGGTTCCCGTCCTGGGCATCCGCCACGGTTATCGCGGGCTGGTGCGTGCGGCCAAACAGGTGAATGGTGAGGCGGCCGAACTGGTGCGGCTGAAGCAGGAGATCACGGCCAATACGGGTCACCGGGGCCTCATTGATGCGCAGATGAGCATCATCCAGATGGACCACGCCAGCGTCAGCGGCATCATGGGCAAGGGCGGCACCATCCTGGGCTCGGCCCGCTGCCTGGATTTTCACAAGCCGGAAGTCCGCCGCAGTGCCATCCAGCTTTTGGAAAACCTGGGCGTGCGGGCGCTCGTGGTGGCCGGTGGTGATGGTTCCCTCACCGGCGCACGCCTGCTGGCCGAGGAGAGCAATCTGAAGATCATCGGGGTGCCTTCCACGATTGACAACGACCTGCAGTTTACCGAGATGGCCCTGGGGGTGGATACGGCGGTGCACACGCTCGTCTGGGCGGTGGACCACTTCATTGACACAGCCCGCAGCCACCGCCGCGTGATGGTGCTGGAGACGATGGGCCGTGAGAGTGGCGACCTCGCCCGTATGGCCGCCCTGGCCTCCGGCGCGGAAATGGTGATCACCCCGGAAGGCGGCCCGCTGACGGAAAAGGCCATGATGGCCTATGCCGAAGAGATCGAAAGTGCGATGACCCGTGGCCGCGGCCATGCCATCGTGCTCATCGCCGAGGGCGTGAAATTTGACCCGCCGCAGTCACGCAACGGCGCCTACATCCTGCGGGATGCGTTTCAGAAATACTTCCAGCGGGAAGGCGCACCCTTCCAGGATCTGGAGGTGCGCCCCTCCGTGCTCGGTCACCTTCAGCGGGGCGGCCACACCACGCCGGGAGACTGCATCCTGGCGGCCCGTTTTGCGGAAGAAGCCTGGAAGGCCATCCTGGACCCGAATGCCAGCAATGGCATCACGGCACTGCAGCACAACAAGGCCACCATCGTGCCTTTCGGCTGCCCAGACCTGCCCGAGCGCGCCCTGTCCACCGTGGCCATGGACCGCCTGCACGATGACCTGAGCTCCTGGTAAGGAGACGGATTCTCAGGCCTCATTCCCACCCGGGAGTGAGGCCTTTTTTTGGAGTGCGACGGGCATGCCCCCGCCCCCCAGGCAGCCAGCCTGCCCATTCCCCTGGAAACGAGTGAAACTCACGAAACGGCGGCATCGCCAAACATCATTTCCCACTTTGGGGCATTGTTGACCAAACTTTTTTTGGCACTTGGGCCTTCCACCCCCT
>JAZKER010000027.1:0-41876 GCA_040386955.1 Verrucomicrobiota bacterium | reverse complement strand
GGATGGAGGCGGCGGCCACGGCGGGGTCGGATTCGGCCTTGGTGCGCTGCACCAGATCAATCTGCTGCCCTTTCTCCTGAAGAGCTTTTTTCAGCACGGCCGGGTTGGCAAACTGGTCTGAAATCGCCCGTGGGCAGTCCGGCACCCTTTCCAGCAGCAGTTCGATGACCTTGGCGTGTCCCCAGGCCAAAAGGCGGTTCAGGTTGCCAAATTTCTCGTAGAGGGCGTTGTAGCGCTCTGGATTGATCTGGACGATTTCCCAGCGCAGCCCTGGGATGCTGCGGATGGCCTGGGCCACCTGTTCGATCTTCTGGTCACTGGTGATCCGTTTGCTGTCCACGGCCCCCGCCTCCCGCAGTTGCCGGGCCACATCGGCATTCACATAGACCCCCGCGATGACCAGCGGACCAAAGAAGTCTCCCTTGCCGCTTTCATCCACGCCGATGTGGGGCTGGTACATTTCAGGATGGTGGACTTCCTCATAACCCAGCTCCGCCAAGCCCAGGATCTGCGGTTCCAGCAGGTGGGTCACAAAGTCCGCCGTCTCTTTGCCCTGCACCAGCACCTTCGGCCCTTTTTGGTACACCAGCACATTCACCTTGCCCCGGCTGGCGGCATACAGGCAGTGCGGTTTGGTTTCAAAGTCCCAGCCCTGCTCAGCCAGCAGGGCCCGCAGCTTGGCAGCTTGGGGCTCGGTGAGCGGTTTGGTGTAGGTCGTTAGCGGGGCCATGATTGTGCAAATGAATCAGCCACAGAAATCCTCGGCCTGCCATTGGGTGTATCGCATGTCTCAGAAGAGACTACTGCAAATTCCTTCGAGGGTTACAAAGTTTCGTCAGGTTGACTGCCTGCTGTTGAATTGACTGGCATTTCATCCTCGTGGCAGAAAAGCTGTCCAAATTCACGTTCTTAGACCTTCCTCAGTGTCACCTCCTTCGCTTTTCGACTCCATGAAACATCTCGCTATCGGCCTTTCCCTGTTACTTGCCCCCCTGGCTTCGGCCGCTGACTGGACGATCTCCACATTCGCCGGCACGGGGGAAAAGGGTTTTAGTGGCGATGGCGGCCCGGCGGTGAAGGCGAAGATGGACAACCCCTTCGGCGTCACCCGCGGCCCCGACGGTGCCCTCTGGTACTGCGAATACACCGGCCAGAAAGTACGCAAAGTCACACCCGACGGCGTCATCCACACCATCGCTGGCACGGGGGAAACGGGCTACACGGGCGATGGCGGCCCGGCCCTGAAGGCCACCTTCAATCTGCCGCATGAGATCCGCTTCGATGCGGCGGGAAACCTCTACATCGTGGACATGAAAAACCACGCGGTGCGCAAGGTGGACCTGAAGACCGGCATCATCAGCACCTTCGCGGGCACCGGGGTGGCCGGCAACAGTGGCGATGGCGGCTCCGCCTCCCAGGCCCAGCTCAAGCAGCCTCACAGCATCCAGTTCGGCCCCGAAGGCGACTTGTATATTTGTGACATCGGCAACAACACCATCCGCAAGGTGGACATGAAGACGAATGTCATCAGCACTTTTGCCGGCACCGGCAAACCGGGCGACACCCCGGATGGCTCCCCCATCAGCGGCACACCGCTCAAAGGCCCGCGCTCACTCGATTTTGACAAGGACGGCAATCTCTGGCTCTGCACCCGTGAAGGCAATCAGGTCTTCAAGTTCGACCTCAAGGCGGGCAAGATCCACCACGTGGCAGGCTCCGGAAAAAAAGGCTTCACCGGCCATGGAGGCCCGGCCAAGGCGGCCACCCTTAGCGGTCCGAAGGGCATCGCCCTCGATGCCGAAGGCAATGCCTGGCTGGCCGATACCGAAAGTCACAGCGTGCGGATGGTGAATGCCAAAACAGGGACGCTGGATCTCATCGCGGGCACCGGCATGAAGGGCGATGGCGCGGATGGTGATCCCCTGAAATGTGAAATGGCACGCCTGCACGGCATCTACGTGGACAGCGACGGGGCCGTGTACATTGGCGACAGCGAAGCCCATAAGGTTCGCGTGCTGCGCAAAAAGTGATCTCCTGTTTTTACCCTCCGCACCTTCCATGAAGCTTCTTCGTTCCTTTCTTCTGCTCTCGCTGCTGCCTGGATACTCCTTGGCAGAACGCATTCATCTCGTCGCCGGGGGGACTCAGGATGCCGTGGGCATCGCGGCCACGGAAGCTGCTTTGAAGGAGCCTTTTGGGGCGGAGTTTGATGCAGGTGGCCACATGTGGATCGTGGAAATGGTTTCCGGAAACCGCCTGCTGCAGGTGGATGGTGGCGGGCTCATCACTCACGTCGCCGGGCAGTTGAAACCTGGCTACAGCGGCGATGGCGGTCCGGCTTTGCGTGCCCAGTTCAATGGCCCTCACAACCTCGCCATCCAGCCCGATGGCAAAGTGCTGGTGGGAGACACGTGGAATGGCCGGGTGCGTGTGGTGGACGTGAAGGCAGGCACCGTCAAAACCCTGGAGGGCTGGCAGGCCCCCACTGGTAAGGAGCGCGGCAACGGCCCCTACTGCATCACCCTCGATTTTTCCGGCACCCAGCTCTACATCGCGGACCTTCGTCAGGTGCATCGTCTGGACCTGGCCACGGGCAAATCCCAGGTCATCGCGGGCAACGGCCAAAAAGGCGTGCCTGAAAACGGTGCACTGGCCACCGACGCCCCGCTGGTGGATCCCCGCGCTGTCGCGGCCGACCGTCAGGGCAATGTGTATATTTTGGAGCGCAATGGCAATGCCCTGCGTGTCGTGGACAAGGAAGGCCGCATCCGTACCGTCGTGAATGCCAGCGGCAAAAAAGGCGGCGAAGGGGATGGCGGCCCCGCCCTGGAGGCCACCCTGAACGGCCCCAAACACCTCTGCATCGACAAGGATGATTCCGTCCTCATCGCCGATGCTGAAAGCCACCTCATCCGCCGTTACGTTCCCGCCACAGGCAAGATCGAGCGCATTGCCGGCACGGGTGTGAAAGGCAGTGCCGGAGTGGGGGGCGACCCTCGCCAGTGCCAGCTCGCCCGTCCGCATGGGGTCACCATTCACCCGCAGACGGGAGAGATCTACATCACAGACAGCTACAACAACCGCGTCCTGAAGATCGTCAAAGAGTGAGCCGGCTGCGGAGGCGGGCTGTTTTTCCCGATGGCGCAGCGGCTGTCTTCAAGCGATAAAGGGGCATGCGCTCCGACTTTCATCGCAAGCCCACCGGCTCCCGTACTCCCCCTCGTCCAGGTCCTCGCCCGGCTCAGGGCCAGGGACCGGTTGCAGGCCCGCGCCCAGACCGCAGCCAGGGAGGCACCTCCTGGGAAAAATCCGCCGACTGGTATGACCGCATCCTAGGCGAGCGCGGTTCCGAACTTTATCAGGCCGTCGTCATCCCGCAGTCCCTCGCGCTGCTAAAGCCACAAAAAGGGGAACGCATTCTCGATCTCGGCTGTGGCCAGGGTGTCTTTTCACGGGCGATGGCGGACAAAGGGGCTCAGGTCACCGGCGTGGATGCCGCACCCACGCTCATTGTCAAAGCCCGCACCTACCCCAGCCGCACTCCCATCCGTTATTATGACCGGGACGCCGCCCAACTGGCGGGCCTCGGTGAATTCGATGCCGCCTCCGCCATCCTCTGCCTGCAGAACATGGAGCATCTGGACACCGTCATTGCCGCGACCGCCACTGTCTTGAAGCCGGGCGGGCGCATGCTTTGGGTTCTGAACCATCCCGCCTTCCGCATCCCGCGCCAGTCCTCCTGGGGCAATGAGGAGGAGCGCAAGATCCAGTATCGCCGGGTGGATGCCTACAGCAGCACCCTGGGCATCCCCATCCTGATGCATCCGGGCAAGGCGGACAGCGAGAGCACCGTGAGCTTTCACCGCAGCTTTGAGACCCTCACTTCTTCGGGCTTCAAAGCCGGGCTGACCATGTCTGGTCTTGGCGAATGGTATTCGCACAAAGAGAGCCAGCCGGGGCCGAGAGCACGTGCAGAAAACCGGGCTAGAAAAGAGTTCCCGCTTTTCCTCGCCCTTCTGTGGCAAAAGCCGCTTGTCACACCTGCCGCCTAACCGGCTAGTTCACGTCCCGATGAAGTACCTCGTTCCCGTTTGCGCCCTTGGCCTATTGCTCGCCGCTTGCGCCAGCAAGCCTCCGGTGGCCCCTGAAGATCCGGTGGAGGCCTTGGCGGGCCGTGATTATTTCGTCACTTACGTCAAGCCGATCCTGGAGACGCAGTGCCTGCGCTGCCATCAGGGGGTGCATCCACCGGCGGGCCTCTCACTGGTCCAGCGCAGCGCCGCCTATGCCCCGCGCAAACGTGATCGCGCCTTCATTGTTCCCGGAGATCCCGAAGCCAGTCTGCTGCTGACGGCAGTGATGCGCGAGGGCACGCACCCGCTCATCATGCCGCGTCTGGACATCACCCTAACCGATGATGATATCGGCGCGCTGCATGAATGGATTGAGGACGGCGCACACTGGCCGGACAATCCGGACGGCTTCCTCCAGCCGCGATACAACATTGAAAATCCTTGATTCTACAAGGGATTCAGGAGCACTTGGCACGCACTGATACCTTTATGACGTGGGGCTATTCAGGTGGCATTTTGAGGGGGCTGTCACAAAAATACCCACATGCGCGAGTTTGCGCGTAGCCCCCTGCAGGATGCTCGACAAGGTCAACGTTGTCCTCACCAACCGATTTCACATGGGCAAAGAATACGACACCACTCCAAAGACCGTTCCGCATGTCGCGACGAAGTTCCGCACGATCTGCACCCCGGTCCCTCATCCAGAATCCATTCAGCACATCGAGCGGAGTCGCAAGTATGAACCCCTGTCCATGCGCGGCATGCCGCCCATCGTTTGGGACCGTGCCGAAGACATCTTCGTTTTCGACAAGTATGGCAACCGCTGGCTCGACTGGAGCAGCGGCGTGCTGGTGACGAACTGCGGCCATGGCGTCCCCGAAGTCCGTCAGGCCATCATAGATCAGGTCAACAGCGGCCTCATCCACAACTACGTTTTCCCGAGCGAGGAGCGCCCTGAACTTTGCGAGCTCATCGCCAGCGTTTCTCCTGATCCGCTGAAGAAAGTCTTCCTGCTCAGCACCGGCAGCGAGGCCACCGAGTGCGCCATCAAGCTCAGCCGCGCCCATGGCATCTCGGTCGGTGGCCGTGAGAAGATCGGCATCATCGGTTTTGAGCGCGGCTACCATGGCCGCACGCTCGCCTCCCAGCAGGCTGGCGGCATGTCGGGCCAGAAGACCTGGATCGTCAACATGGACCCTGCCATCATCAATGTGCCGTTCCCAGATGGTTATTGGGAAGGGGACAGCAGCTTCGATGGCTTCCTGCAGGCGGTCGAAAAGAGCGGCATGAAGCCCTCCCAGATCGCCGGGGTCATCATGGAAAGCTACCAGGGCGTCGGCCCTGACTTTGCGCCTGTGGAATACATCGAGAAACTCCGCGCTTGGTGCACCGAGCACGAAGTCGTTCTGACCTTTGACGAAGTGCAGTCCGGCTTTGGCCGCACGGGCAAGTTCTGGGCCTTCGAGCATTACGGTGTCGTCCCGGATCTCATTTGCTGCGGCAAAGGCATCTCGTCCTCGCTGCCCCTGGCTGCCGTCATTGGCCGCCCGGACATCATGGACCAGTTCCCTCCAGGTTCCATGACCAGCACGCACTCGGGCAACCCCGTCTGCTGTGCCGCCGCACTCGCCAACATCCGCAAGCTGCTGGATGAAGACCTCACGGGCAATGCGGCCCGCATGGGCACCGTGCTGCTGGCAGGCTGCCTGGCCATCCAGGCCAAGCATCCCGAAGTCATCGGCAACGTCACAGGTGCCGGCCTTGTCGCCGGTCTCCAGACCGTGAAGCGCGGCACCAAGCAGCCGGATCACGATCTGGCCCACCGTGTCATCGAGCTCTGCTATCAGAAAGGCCTGCTGTTCTTTGCCCCTGTGGGTGCCTGGGGCCAGACCGTCAAAATCTGCCCGCCGCTTACCATTCCTCAGGAAGCCCTGGAAGAAGGCCTCGCCGTTCTGGCCGAAGCCTTTGATGAAGCGGTGGCAGAACTTGGTTGAGCCCAAGGCCTAACCAAAAAAAATCCCATGACCGAAAGGCCATGGGATTTTTTGTGTGATGATCCGCTAGGCGTGCCGTCCTTTGAAGGTCAGTTCTGCGATGCCGGATTTGTCCAGTCCGCCCAGGCCCAGGCTCACCATCTTGTGATACTGGGAAATGGTGGCCAGATTCAGGGGCAGGTTGAGGCCGACGCTTTCGGCCATGCTGCCGGCGATGCCGCTGTCCTTGGCCGCATGCTCTGCGGAGAACCAGCAGTCGTGCTCACGGGCCACCATGTCGCCGCTGTCCGTTTCCAGAACTCGGCTGTTGGCACCGGTCTGGCTGAAGACTTCGCGGATCATGTCGAGATCATGCCCCAAGGCCGCAGCGAGGCCCAGCCCCTCCGCCAGGCCGGCAGTGTTGATGTTCATCACCATGTTCACCAGCGCCTTCACTTCCGCTGCCCGGCCGGGTCCGCCGATGAAACGGCGGTTCACGCTCATCTGTTCCAGGATGGGCAGCACCTCATTGTAGGTGGTTTCATCGCCTGCCAGCATGAGGTACAGCTTGCCCTCGCGCGCATGGCTGATGCTGGAGGCCATGCTGGCTTCCAGGCTGTGGGCGCCGATGGCCTTGGCCGCTTCATACACCTGGCGGTGAATGCCAGGGGAGACGGTGGCGCAGTTGATGAATACTTTGTTAGCCGCGTCATTCAGCAGGTTGTCGCCGGGGGCGAAAAAGATGCCTCGCATGGATTCGTCATTCGTCACCACGGTGAAGATCACTTCCGCTGCGGCCGTCACCTCCGCCAGTTTTTCTGGTGCGGCGCAGCCCAGCTCTTCCGCCAGGGCAACCGCGATGGGACGATGGCTGTCATACACGGCGGTCACGCTGTAACCGCATTCTTTCAGACGACGGGCCATGTTGGCTCCCATGCGTCCGACTCCGACAAAGGCAATGGTTTTGCTCATAGATTGGGATGATTGAAAAGGCTGGTGGCGCACGGCTGCGGGCGCGGGTGGGATTACGGCTGCAACTCGCCCAAGTGCAAGGTTTTCTCGATCTGCGTCGTCCCCTCGGCATCCAGAATTCGCAGGGTCAGGGCAGGGTCGCTAGCCGCCCAGTCAATGTCCAGCGTGCCCACATTCGGCTGGTGGAAAGTCTTGTGCAGCACGCGGTTGGCGTTGGGCGTGGGCGTGCCACGCTTGTGCACCTGCGTCATGGAACTCGCGGTGAAATCATAGAGAGGGTAGGGGACGGCCTGGGTGAGGGCCGACATCTCGCACCAGTGGCGGTCCCCGCTGAGGATGAGCACCCCGCGGGCCTTGCTGTCCGCGATCAGCTTCACCAGCCGCTGCTGCTCATGGGGAAAGTTGGCCCAGCTTTCGCTGCCGCTCGCCGCCGCCGCAAACTGGATGCTGGAGATGATCAGACGCAATTCCGCAGGCTGTTCCAGCACCCCTTTTAGCCAGGACCACTGGGCCTCACCTAGTACGGTGGTGCCGAGATCATCCGTGGGCACCGCACTGCCTCCGTTGGTGGCTTGGTCCTTCGGCACACGCTTCAGCGGGCTGCGAAAGTAGCGTGTGTCCAGCAGGATCACCTGCGTGCGCTTGCCCTTCGGGCCAAAGGTGCGTGACTGATAGATGCCCTCCTGCTTCCGCAGGGAGGAGCCGCTGGGTTCATTCAACCAGTCGAGAAATTCCTTCTGCGATTCCTTTTTCATCGGATAGTCGGCCCCGCCATCATTGGCCCCAAAGTCATGGTCATCCCAGGTGGCCAGCACCGGGGTCTTGGCCCGCAGCCCTTGGAAAAAGGAGCTCTGGCCCAGGGCCACATACTTGGCTCGCATCTTGGCCATGTCCTCAGTGTCGGCATAGATGTTGTCGCCCATGAACAGGAAAAGATCCATCGGCAGCGTCAGTGTGCGATCCAGCATCGGGTGCTCTGTCAGGTCCAGGCAGGAGCCAAAGACGATGTGCTGCAGCGGCTGGGCAGGCGCGTTCAGATCAAACGGAAAACTGGTCTCTCCGGGAAACAGCACGGAGAACTTCGGGTGCTCCACCCCGGCGATGTAGTTGCGGAAGACCACCGCCAGCGGCGTGTCCTGGGTGGCACGGATGCGCCACCCTTTGCTGCCGGCGGGCACCTGGGTTTCCCACGTTCCGGTCAGCACCACGATGTCATCCTCGCTGTCCAGCGGGGCGCGGTCATGGCCGGTGAACTCAAACTGAAAGTCCGGTTGCACCGGCCCGCTGGGTTCAAAAAGAAACTCCACGTACTTTTTCACCAGCTCCCGCGCCTGCGTCTGCAGCTCCTTCACCCGTGCGTCGCTCAGGGTTGGCAGGATGGGCTGCATCAGCGAGGGGGCGGCATTCGGGTCTGCGGTAAAGCAGCGCGGGTCCACCTCCACCGTCAGCGTGCACTTCCCTTCCTGGGTAAAATAGGCCCGTACCGGGATGTCTGGCACCGGATGCGCCCAGGCGGACAGGCAGGAAAAGAGGGTGGCGAGGACGGTCAGGCGGGTTTTCATGAAAAAATCAGGCTTGTATGCAAACGAAGTTTATGAACAATCGTTTACTGAACAGCAACGCAATCGGTTGCTCACATCCAACAAGCATCCTGAAACTAACATGAAAAAAGCATTCGCTACCCTCGCCATCGTTTCCCTGGCACTCGGCTCCGCCTACGCAGGCTGCGGCAAGGTTGTCACCAACGAAGGCAAGCTGAAGTCCTTTGACGCCGCCACCAAGGCCGTCGTCGTGGAAGGCAAAGATGGCAAAGAAGCCAAGCTGACCCTCACCCCCTCCGCCAAAGGCGCTGCTGACGCTGAGAAGCTCGTCGGCAAAGACGTCAAGGTGGACAGCGAGCACGGCAAGATCACCAGCATCGCCAAGGCCTAAGCCCTGGTCCAGAGTCCTTTGTGAAGCCCGGCAGCAATGCCGGGCTTTTCTTTTTTGGACAAGGTCGCTCCCTCGGCGACGTTCCCAGAGGCCATGCTTCGCCTCATCGCCTCTCTTGTCTTCGGTTTCACGTCCCTGCTGCGGGCGGCCGAACCGCCCAATGTCGTGGTCATTTTCATGGATGACATGGGGTATGCCGATGTCGGCTGCTTCGGGGCCAAGGGCTACCCGACGCCAAACATCGACCGCCTGGCCCAGGAAGGACGCAAGTTTACCAACTTCCACGTCCCTCAGCCCGTCTGCAGCGCCTCCCGCGCAGGCCTGCTCACCGGCTGTTATCCAAACCGCATCGGCATCCACGGCGCCCTCTCCCCCAAGGCCACCCACGGCCTGGGCGCCCAGGAAATGACCCTCGCCGAAGTCGCCAAACAGAAAGGCTACGCCACCGCCGCCGTCGGCAAATGGCACCTGGGCCACCTGCCTCCCTTCCTGCCCACCCGTCATGGCTTCGATGAATACTACGGCCTGCCATACTCCAATGACATGTGGCCCTTTCATCCTGAGGCCAAGCCCGGCAGCTATCCCAAACTGCCGCTGTACGAAAATGACCGCATCGTAGACGGGGAGGTGACGCCGGAAGACCAGACGCGCCTAACCACAGATTATACCAGACGCGCCGTCAGCTTCATTGAGCGCCACAAGGCCAAACCCTTCTTTCTCTACCTCGCCCACAGCATGGTCCACGTCCCCCTCTACGTGAGTGAAAAGTTTAACGGCAAGTCTGGCAAAGGCCTCTATGCCGACGTGATGATGGAGGTGGACTGGTCCGTGGGCCAGATCATGGAAACCCTGGAAAAAAACGGGCTGAAGGACAATACCTGGATCATCTTCACCTCGGACAACGGGCCCTGGCTCAGCTATGGCGACCACGCAGGCTCCGCCGGCCTGCTCCGTGAGGGCAAAGGCACCGTCTGGGAGGGCGGCACCCGTGTCACCAGCATCATGCGCTGGCCCGCCCGCATCCCCGCAGGCACCACCAGCGATGCCATGATGATGACCATCGATATCCTGCCCACCCTGGCCTCCGTGCTCGGGGCCTCACTGCCAGCGCACCGCATCGACGGCAAAGACGTCCTTCCCCTCATTACCGGTGATTCCGGCGCGAAGAACCCTCACGACTTCTACGCCTTCTATTATCATCAAAACGAACTCCAGGCCCTCACCAGCGGCGACGGACAGTGGAAAATCATTTTTCCTCACACCTACCGCAGCCTGGGGGATCAGGCTCCCGCCACCGGGGGGAAACCTGTCAAATATCGCCCCGAAAAGGTCCTGGCACCGGAGCTCTATGACCTCTATGCCGACCTGGGCGAGTCAAAAAACGTCGCCAGCACCTACCCAGACCAGGTCGCCCGTCTGGAGGCCTATGCCGTCACGGTCCGCAAAGAGCTGGGCGACAGCCTGCACAAACAGCCGAAGGGGGCTGGCAGCCGTCAGGCTGGCCAAAATGACGCTAAATAAGTCCCCAAATGGACATCGAAGGGGCCGAAATCCCGTCACAAGGCCTTTTCCTTCAATGCAAAAGCCACGGCTTTGTCATCTCTGAGAGGCTTGGGACGGGATTTTGTGCCTTTTGATCTAATTTTTCGTCGTTTCCGAAAATCGTGTCTTGCTGCCTGAGGCCCTTTGCGGATAAAAATAAAAAATCCCGATTGTGACACCGCCTCTCCGGCGGGCCTCCAAGGGCCACCTTCCTCCCCCCTCATGATGAAAATCTACATTGCTCTCGCCACCCTCGCGTTCGGTATCAGCGCAGCCAGCGCCCAGGCTCCAGCCGTCAAAGTGGATGGCGGCAAGCTTACGATCGACAGCCAAAAGACACCCACCTTTCAGGCCAGTGGCGTCAAGGATAAGAGCTGGCGTCCAAAAGATTGGATGGAGATTGATTTCTCATTTCAGATCAAGCTGCCTGCTGCGGCTGGTGGTCGTAAAGGCAGTCTGGAAACGATGACGGTGAATTATTACATCGCGCTGAATGCCCAGACGAAAGAAGGCAAATTCGAAGTCATCAAAGGTGTGTTCAATTATGTGGATATCCCCGCTGGCGAAGAATGCCATGCTCTCTCCTACGTAAGTCCGGCGAGCCTGCGCCGCCTCCTTCAGAAAGACACATTCACCTCCTCGGACATCAAGGCTTGGGGTTACGAAGTGATGGCTGACGGGCAGCGCATTGAGGGCAAATCAAGCCTGGGCAGCCCCTGGTGGGAAAAAGCAGATGGATTCTCCTTCAACGAAGGTGTGATGCTTTCCAAGACCGAAACACCCTTCGGTATCCTCTGGGGTGACTACGATGTGAGTGCCAAGAAGCAGTAATCTGCCTCGGCCATTTTCCTCACGCACACGGCACGTTTTAGAAACAAACAGCATGGCAGACAGCAAAAGCATAGCGGTCCTGAATCTCGGCTCTCAGAGATTGTCAGGTGCCATTTTTAGCAAATCCGGGGGCGATCTTGTGCTGAAAAAGTACGAGTTTCTCGACATGAGCGGCGATCCAACGGTGGACGCCTCGAGAATCCCTCAGCTCAAGGTGGGCGTGCAAGAAATTGCCTCCCGTCTCAAGCTTAAAGGAAGCTCCGTCAACTACGCCGTCGCGGGCCACACCGTCTTCTCGCGCTTCGTCAAGCTGCCGCCTGTCCAGGGCGACCGCATGGACCAGATCGTCGAGTTCGAGGCCCGGCAAAACGTGCCTTTCCCGATCAATGAAGTCATCTGGGACTACGAGATCGTCTCTGAATTGGGTGAAACCGAGGTGATCATCGTCGCCATCAAGTCGGATTCCCTCAATGAGACCAATGACGCTGTTGCTGAAGCCGGCCTGAAGACCCATTGCGTGGACCTTGCTCCGCTCGCCCTCTTCAATGCCTTCCGCTACAGCTACCCGGACGTGGATGAGCCTGCCGTGATCATTGATCTCGGCGCCCGTTCCACCAACCTCGTTTTCGTTGAAGACGGCCGGTTCTTTACCCGCAACGTTCTCGTCGGTGGTGCAGCCATCACCAATGCGATTGCCAAGGAATTCAGCATCAGCTTCGGCGAGGCCGAACAGCAGAAAGTCGCCGTTGGTTTTGTCGCCCAGGGCGGCGCGGTCGAGGAACATTCCGATCCCGCCATTGCCGCCCTTTCCAAGGTGATCCGCAATGCCGCCACCCGTCTCCACGGTGAGATCATGCGCACCATCAATTATTACCGCACCCAGCAGGGCGGTTCCCAGCCGAAGCGCATCTTCGTCTGTGGCGGTGGTGCTCTTCTTGGTAACATGACCCTGTTCCTTGAGGAAAAGCTCAAGCTGCCGGTTGAAATTTTCAATCCTCTGCGCGGTGTGCAGGTGGACCGCGGCGTCAATGCCGAAGCGGCTGCCGCAGACGCTCCTTTCCTTTCGGAGCTCGTCGGCCTCGGTCTTCGCTCTGCCGGTGGCTGCCCATCGGAAATTGAACTGGTGCCGGAAGTCGTGGCCAATGCCCGTGATGCCAAGCGCCGCGCTCCGGCCCTCGTCATCGCCGGAGTCTGCCTCTGGTCTGCCCTCGGTGCTGGCATGCTGTATTTCCAGAATGCTGAGCGTGTCACCCAGGAGCAGCTGTCCACCATGCAGCAGGAAAACAACCGGCTCATGGCGCTGACCAATCAGATCAAGCAGCAGGATGCCCTGCTCGCCCAGTCCATCTCACTGGTCACGCCTCTGGCCGAGGCCGTTGGCGACCGCGCCTATTGGGTGCGCATGCTGACCGCCATCAACAACGCCTTCGACAACGACCTCATCTGGCTCACCGTCGTGGAGCCCCTGAAAGATGGCAAGCCCATCACCCCCGCCCTCTTCGGGCAGGAGGAGAGCGCTGTGGATTCCAACATCAAGGTCGTCCCTGGCAAGCCCGTTTACGAACTGCGCCTTCAGGGCCTGTATCGTAAAAACGATGAGGGCGAACAGGTGGTTTATCGCTTCGCCAGCGCCCTGGCCAAGATGAGCTACTTCTCCGCTGAGAAGTTCGAAGAAAAACGCGCCAATTACGTGAGCGCCGAAAGCGGTGTCGAAGAAGACCGCTACGCCTACAAATTTAACATCAAGCTGCCCCTTCAGCAGCCCATCAAATTCACAAACTGATGAGTTGGATCCAACAAAACAAATTGCCTGCGGCCATCCTTGGCATCACGGCAGCCGGCGCGGCAGGTCTGGGCTACATGCTCTTCTCCGCTTACTCAAGCTACAGCACCACCCTGGAGCAATTTGACACGGTTAATAACAGCCTTGCCTCGCTGAAAAGCGCCGTCCTGTCTCCCACTCCCGAAAATCTTGTCATCAAGCAGGGCAAGGTGAAGGATTTCACCGACATCTCCAGCAAGCTCACCCTGGTGCTCAACACCATGCAGGCGGAGACTCAGGCCAAGCCCACCACGGACACCGAGTTCCAGGCCAAACTGAAGGCCAAGATTGCGGATTCCCGCAAGCTGGCTGCTGAGCGCGGCATGGGCCTCCCAGCCGTGTACAATCTGGCTTTCGATCGCTACACAGGCGAACTGCCGAAATCCAACGAGATCGCCACCGACCTCTCCGGTTACCTGGATGCGGTGGATCAGATCGTCGCTGCCTTCGCCTCGGTCGGCGTCAAGCAGGTGGAAATGATCGAGCGTTCGGAACTGGATGCTGAAAAGACTGAGGCTGCCAAGCCTGCCACGGGTGCCGCCAAAAAGGGTCCTCAGGCCCGCCCTGGTGCTGCTGCTGCCCCAAAGCTGTCCGAGCGCCGTCAGGTGCGGGCCATGCTCACACTGGATCAGGCCGCCCTTCAGATGCTGATGAGCAAGCTCGCCAGCCCTTCGGAGATGCCTTACTTCACCGTCGTGCGTCTCCTTCGCATCGAAAATGAACGTCAGGCAGGTCCTCTCCGCGCGGAAACCAACATCCTGCCCCCACCGACGGCCAACCCGGATGCTCCGGCTCCTCTGGTGCCTCCGGCAGGTGATGGCAAGGGAGCTCCTCCCGCCGCCGTCGTGCCAGCCCCGGAAGACGCCATCGCTGTTCTCGGCAACGAGAGACTGCGGGTCTTCATGGAAATTGATCTGGTGTATTTCTTGAATACTCAAACTGCCAGCACTGGCACCCGGTGAAGACATCAACCGTCATCACGACACAACTTTGAATTAGCCATATGCAGAACAGGAATGGGAATTATGAAAAAGTCCTCTTGGGCATCACTGCGGTGATCGCCCTGGGCGTTGCGGGTTACCTTGTCTGGTCCAGTCAGAGCTTCAGCGAGCGCCTGGTGCGCCGCCCTGGCAGTTCTAAAAACGACCCCGGCCAGCCACCCACGGAACTGATCAATCAGACGCTCAAGCTTCTGACTGAAAAGACCACCTGGATCTCTCCAGTCATCAAAGGCAAGCCCGTCCCACTGAACAAATCAGTGCTGCTGGTGAAAAAGGGCGACCAGCTCTACGATCTTCAGCTTGAAGATCCGCAGCTTCGTCCGCCAATGACGAACTCCTATCTTGTGTCCAACGATCTGCCCAACATCCTTTCCCCCAACGTGGGCGACCTGGATGCTGACTCGGATGGTTTTTCGAACCTGGAAGAGTTCAACAAAAAGACCAATCCTCGCGACGACAAAAGCCACCCTCCATTCACGGACAAGCTGGTTCTCAAGCGCCGCATCACCTTTGATTACATCATCAAGCTCAACAGCAGCTCGCCGCCCTACCAGGTGCAGCGCATGAAGCCTGATCCGAAGGTAAGCAAGTTTGTTTCTCCGGGTGAAGAGTTTGGTTTTGATCGCGGAGCCGTTCGTTTCCAGGTCAAGGCTTTCAATCCCAAAAAGGTGGCCGATCCTGCCGTGGGCGAAAAAGACGTGTCCGAGCTGGTCATGCTCGACAAGTCCTCCAACAAGGAATTCACTCTGGTCCGTGGCAGCGAAACCAATCTCGCTGAATACGAGGCTGAGTTCGAGTTCACCCTCGGTGACCGCCCGACGCGGACGGTGAAAAAGGGAGATACCTTCCAGATTCCAGGCATTGGCAGCACCTACCGCTTGCTCGAAATCGAAGAGACCAGCGCGGTGATCCAGCCTGTTGACGGCGGCGAATCCATCACTGTGACCAAACCTTAACTTTTTTTCAACCTAACCAAAAAACATCTCGCCAGACAGAAGCAATTCCTGCTAAACACCTCGGCTCATTGTTAATTTTGACAAACCGCACCCTTCTATGATGCATCCCTCCCGAATGAAGAAAAAACAAATCGCCCTGATGGTCGCTCTCGCAGCACCCATGGTTGCCATGCCCGCCTTCGCAGGTGAGGGTGGTGCAAATGTCCCTGGTATCGCTGAACGGGAAATTGCCCGTCGTGCGGCCAGAATCGAAGATGCACGTCAGGCCATGGAGAAGGGTGATGAGCTTTTTGCCAAAGGAGAATATGAGGCGGCCCTTGCCCAGTATCGCTCGGCCAAAGACATCCTTGATCAGCTTCCGAACGCTCCTTTCATTCAGGATTGGCGCGACCTCGCCAACCTCAAGTTTGCTGACTGCGCCATCGTCGTCGCCCGTGAAAAGGCCAAAATCGGTGACTACGCCGCAGCCCAGAAGCTGATCGACGAAGCCCAGCTCGCGGTTCCTGGTCACAAGGGTGCCCGTGTCTTCGCCAAGCATTTGGCTGATCCTGACCGCTGGCCGCCAGCCCTCACGCCCCAGCACGTCGAAAACGTCGGCAAGGTGGAAAAAGGTCTCCTGCTTGCCAACAGCTCCCTTGAAATCGGCGATTACGACAAGGCTCTTCTTCAGTTCGAAGACGTCGTCCGTATCGACCCTTACAACTCCGCTGCCCGCCGTGGCATGGAGAAGGTCGAACAAAAGCGCAGTGATTATTTCGACACCGCCCGCGATCACCAGCGTGCCCGCATGCTGAACATGGTCAACGAAGCCTGGGAATACAAACCCCCGGTTCGTGGCCTGGTCATCGATCCTGTTGCCACTGGTGGCATTGAGCCCACCGTTTACCTGACTCGCAAGATGCAGGAAATCGTCTTCCCTCAGGTCCAGTTCGCTGGTGCCAGCATTGAGGAAGCCGTGGAGTTCCTTCGCGTGAAGAGCCGTGACCTGGACGTCAATGAGTCCGATCCAGCCAAGAAGGGTGTTAACATCATTCTCAAGGCCGGCGACGCCCCTGTCACCGCCTCCATCAGCCTCGACCTCAAGGACGTGCCGATGGTCGAAGCCCTCCGTTATGTCACCGAACTCGCTGGCATGAAATACAAGGTGGAGCCTTTCGCGGTTCTCATCGTTCCTGTCTCCGAAACCACCGCTGAGCAATACACCCGCATCTATCGGGTGAATCCAGACTTCCTCAGCCTCGGTGGCAGTGGTGGTGCGGCCGCAGCTCCTGCTGCATCTGCCGATCCATTCGCAGCGGGTGGTGGTGCAGCTCCGGCTTCCAACCTCATTCAGCGTGCGACGGCTATCGACATCCTGAAGTCCCAGGGCATTCAGTTCCCTGAAGGCGCTTCCGCCGTCTTTAACCCGGTGACTTCCCAGCTCATCGTCAAGAACACCCAGCCTAACCTGGATCTCGTCGAAGCCTTTGTGGACGCCAACCGCTCCCAGGGACCGAAGCAGATCTACATCACTTCGAAGTTTGTCGAAGTTTCCCAGAAGAACACCGACGAACTCGGCTTCGACTGGCTCCTGGGTGCCATCGGTGAAGGCAATGCCGTTCAGGGCGGTGGTGGTTCCGACGGCAACTCCGGCCTCGATTCCTCAACCCTCGGCTATCCTGGCAACATCGCCAACATGATTGCCACGGGTTCCATCTCCCCGGTCACCCGCAGCCTCCGCACTGGCAGCAACGCCATCAGCGGCAACGCCATCGACGCCCAGATCAACGGTGTTTCCTCCGTGCCTGAAGCTCCCGGCGTGTTCAGCGTCGCCGGCGTCCTTACCGACCCTCAGTTCGCTCTCGTCATCCGTGCCATGTCCCAGCGCAAAGGCGTTGACCTCATGAGCGCCCCGAGCGTGACCACCAAGGCCGGCCAGCGTGCCACCATCGAAGTGATTCGCGAATTCATCTATCCGACGGAGTTCGATCCACCACAGATCCCGACCAACGTCGGTGCAACAAACGGTGGTTCAGGCGGTGGCTCCAGCGCCATCCCGGTGACTCCGACCACGCCAACCGCCTTCGAAATGAAGCCTGTGGGTGTGCGCATGGAAGTGGATCCGACCGTCGGTGCCGATGGTTACACCATTGACCTCAACCTGGCTCCTGAAGTGACGGAATTCGACGGCTTCGTGAACTACGGCAGCCCGATCTACAGCGTCGCCGGTGGTAACCCCATCCTTGACGTGTTCGGCAACATCATTGGCTTCCTGCCTTCGACCCGTGTGGAACTTACCCCGAACATCATCAATCAGCCTGTGTTCTCCATCCGCAAGGTGCAGACCGCAGTCACGATCTGGGATGGCCAGACGGTGGTTCTCGGCGGCCTGATCCGTGAAGACGTCCAGGACGTCGAAGACAAGATCCCGGTGCTGGGTGACCTGCCTTTCGTGGGCCGTCTCTTCAAATCCCAGGTGGAAGACCACTTCAAGCGCAACCTCATGATCTTCGTGACGGCCAAGCTGATTGACCCTGCTGGCCAGGCCATCAATCCAAACATGCAGGGCACCCAGGTTGGAACGGACGCAGGTCCTTCAACCGGTCTGCTTCCTGCAGTGAGTGGCAACTGATTCTGAGCTTCTAAACTCATTCTGCGGCAGGCAGGTGGTCATTGACCGCCTGCCTGTCTGCTTTTATAGGCACTGCGACTATGAATTCCTGGATTGTGACCGGTGGCATCGGCTGCGGCAAAAGTTCGGTCACCGACTTGCTCGCTGGCCACCTGCTGAAAGACAAAACCGTGATTTTTTCGGCCGACCGCAGCGCGCAGGCTCTTCTGGACCAGCCGGAAATCTTGGCAAAGCTCAAAGCTCAGCTTGGAGAAGCCTCCATCGTGAAGAAAGAGGGCCGGGAAGTCGCCGACCGGGAATGGCTCCGCACCGAGGTCTTTGCCAACGAGGCCCGCAGGCAGGTTCTTGAGAAGATCCTGCATCCCGGCGTTCTGGCAGAGCTGGAATCGGCCCGCGCCGCGCAGTCGGCAGCCGGGGCAAATCTTTTCCTTGCGGAGGTGCCCCTGCACTATGAGATTGGGGGCACAGTATCAGCGGATCTGATCATCGTCGTGGCTGCTAGCCCGGAAGTTCAGAAAAGGCGGTTGATGGAACGTCGAGGTCTCGACGAATCAATAATCGACAAGATGTTGAGGGCTCAGTGGCCCATCGAAGCCAAAGTTGAGAGAGCGAATGTGGTCATCTGGAATGATGGTGACCGCAGTGCTCTCGAGGCTCAAGTGCTGACACTGGCAAGACAGCATTGGCAAGCATGAATCCAACCGACTCCCCCGAGACTTCCACCGAGGTCCTATCTCCCGCCACTGACGCGCCATCTGCGGAGGTCCCCGAAGCACCTGCTGCCCAGACACCCCCGGCTGTCACGGAGGCTCCCGAATCCCCGGCAGCTGCCAGGGGAACTGAAGGTCGGACTCCAGAGGAGCCTGCCCAGGACAAATCCTTTGGCCCCATCGCCGAAGCGCCCTTCCCGGTCGAGATTTCCCTGAATGATCTTCAGGAATCCTCCCTCGCTGAAATCCAGGCCCTCGCCGAAAGCGTGAACTTCCGGATGAATGCCAGCCGGTCCAAGCACCAGCTCATTTACGATCTGCTGGCCTGGATGGCCGACCATCGCACCCGCGTCAAAGTGGACGGCATTCTGGAGATCGGCGCCGATAACTTCGGGCTCATCCGCTATCCCAAGTACAGCTTTGCCCCGCTGCCGGAGGATGTCTTCATCCCCCTCTTTCTTGTCCGTAAGTTCAATCTACGCCCAGGCCACCGCATCACCGGTTTTGCCCGCGCACCGAAGGACCGGGACAAATACCTCGCGATTGACCGCATCACCGAAGTGGATGGCGTCTCCATTGATACCTGGCAGCCGCCCGTGCATTTCGACAAGCTGACCGCGATGTTCCCCAATCAGCGGATCATTCTGGAGATGGCCAAGCCCTGTCCGGCATCCGTCCGCATCATGGATCTGGTGGCCCCTCTCGGCAAAGGCCAGCGCGGCCTCATCAACGCCTCCCCGCGTTCCGGCAAGACCGTCCTGCTCAAGGACATCGCCAAATCCATCGTCCACAATCACAAGGAAATCTCCCTGATCATCCTCCTGCTGGATGAGCGTCCGGAAGAAGTGACCGATTTCGAAGAGTCCGTCAGCGGCTGCGAAATCTACAGCTCCACCTTTGATGAGAGCCCCAAGCGCCACAGCCAGCTCGCTGAACTCGTTCGCGAGCGCGCATGCCGCCTCGTGGAAGCTGGCAAAGATGTGGTCATCCTGCTCGATTCCCTCACCCGTCTGGCCCGTGGCTACAACAGCCAGAGCGGTGGCGGCAAAGGTGCACGCACCATGTCTGGCGGCATGGATTCGAAGGCCATGATCAAGCCGAAGAAATTCTTTGGCGCAGCCCGCAATGTCGAAGAAGGCGGCAGCCTCACCATCATCGCCACGGCCCTCATTGAGACCGAGAATCGCATGGACGACCTCATCTTCGAAGAGTTCAAAGGCACCGGCAACATGGAAGCCACCCTGGACCGCGAAATCTCCGAGCGCCGCATCTTTCCCGCCCTGCACGTGCTGAAGTCAGGCACCCGTCGGGATGACCTCCTCTACCACCCGGATGAGTTCAAACGTGTCTCCGCCATCCGCAAGCAGCTGGCCCAGGTGCCTGCGGTGGAAGCTCTGGAACTGTTGATTCGCAACATCAACCGTACCAGCAACAATGCTGAAATTCTGCTCACGGGATTGAAATGAGTGATGTCGTTCCACCCTTGATCCCCCCGGCGATCGTCCCGGGTGACTATGTCTTCATTGATACGCCGGAGCATTTGCACCAATGGCTTCAGGAAACCGAAGCCCACATGCAGGCCACCGGTGAAAACCGTTGCTGCCTGGATACGGAGGCGGATTCCCTCCACCATTATCACGAAAAGCTCTGCCTCCTCCAGGTCGCCTGCGCAGGCCGCTTTGCCCTGGTGGATCCTCTCGCCATTGAGGATGTCTCCGGCCTCCTGGCCTTGCTGGACCGGCATGAGCTCTGGTTCCACGGCTCTGATTACGATCTCACCATGCTCCGCCGCACCTACGGCTGGGCACCTCGCGTCGTCCGCGATACCCAGATCGCTGCCCGCCTCGTCGGTTTCCGCCAGTTCGGCCTCGCCGCGCTTATCCACTCCATGTTCGGCCTTCAGCTTTCCAAAGCCTCCCAAAAGGCCGATTGGAGCCGTCGTCCCCTGCCAGAGCACATGCTTTCTTACGCCGTGGATGATGTCCGTTACCTCATCCCCCTGGCCGACTATCTGATGAAGCTTCTTCGTGAAAAAGGCCGCGAGGCCTGGTTCGAGGAAAGCTGCCGCGATCTCCAGGTGGATGTCGCCGCTCGCAGCATCCTCCCGAAAGAGGACCCCTGGCGCGTTCAGGGCAGCGGACGTCTCCACTCCAAAGGCCTCGCCATCCTCAAAAGCATGTGGGAATGGCGCGAAGGCATCGCCATGGAGCGGGACATTCCTTGCTACAGGGTCATGTCGAACAAGCAGATGGTCATCTACGCCGAAACCTTCGAGTCCGGCGGCGTGATGAATCCTCCCGGCGGCTGGCGTCCCCGTTGGAAAAAGGAATTTCACGACCTCATTGCCGATGTCTTCCGCGCCGGTCAGGCCACCTGGCCCCAGCGGGTGAAGAAAGCCAAGGCCCGCCTCAGCGATGCCCAGCGGGATCAGATTGATCGCCTGTGCAGCCTGCGTGACAAAGTCGCCGAAAGCCTCGACATCGAAAGCAGCCTCCTCGGTTCCCGCAGCACGCTGGAAGAAGTCGTCGCCGACAGCACCGGCCTCGAGGCCCTCATGAGCTGGCAGCGCGAGCTCTTGAAGGAGCCGCTTGAAGGCATTGTTCTACCCCAGGCCGAAGCGGCCTGATCGGCCGTTCATCGAAAGGGCAGGGAAGCGCGCCCTCGTGCTTCCCACCCTTGTCGTTAGGCTCAGTCAAAGTGCATCGTCGCGATGTCCGTCCGGCGTTGCAGGCCGTCGAAGGTCACCTTGCGGGATTCCGCATACGCCTTGTCGCGTGCCTCTTCGCGCGTCGTGCCCTGCGCCACCACCGCCAGTACCCGGCCGCCGTTGGTTTCAAACTGGCCCGCTGCATTCTTCCGCGTGCCGCAGTGGTACACTCGCGCACCTTCCACCGCTTCCAGGCCGGAGATCACATCGCCATTGCGGGAGGTCACCGGATACCCGGCCGAGGCGGAGATGAGGCAGATGCTCCAGCCTTCGGCAAACTGGATGAGATCCGGCTTCAGCGTGCCCTTGGCCGCTTCAAAGACATAGTTGGCAAAGTCGCCGCGCACCATCGGCATCACGGCTTCAGCTTCAGGATCGCCAAACCGGCAGTTAAACTCCAGCATCTGCGGTCCCGTGGGCGTCAGCATGATGCCAAAGTACAGGAAGCCCCGGTACTTCAGCCCATCCTTCTGCAGGCCCTTCACCGTCACCTTCACCATCTCATTTTCGATCTGGGTCATCAGTTCAGGTGTGGCCAGTTGCCGGCTCGCCACCGCGCCCATGCCGCCCGTATTGGGTCCCTGGTCATTGTCGCCGATTCGCTTGTAGTCGCGTGCAGGCATCAGGATCTGGTACTGGTCGTCGCAGACAGAGACAAAGATGCTGATCTCAGGTCCCGACAGGCATTGTTCGATCAGCAGATCCCCCGCGCCAAAGAGGCGCTTTTCCAGCACATCATCAATGAAGGCCTCCGCCTCTGCCCGGTCCGGGCATACCGCCACGCCTTTGCCTGCGGCCAGACCGTCAAACTTCAGCACGATAGGAAACGTCGTCAGTGCCGCTTTCGCCTCTGCGGCCGTCGTCGCGATGCTGAAATCCGCGGTCGGGATGCCGTGCCGTTGCAGAAAACGTTTCGCGAAAATCTTCGAGGCTTCCAGTTGTGCTGCTTCCTTGTAGGGACCCCAGCAGGGGATGCCAGCCTCGGCACAGAGATTGGCCAAGCCCCGGTCTTTCACCAGCCAGGCCTCTTCACCGGCCACACAGAGATCGATGCCATGGTCCTTCATCCACTGGATCAACTCCGGCAGCCCTGCCGCATCCACCTGCGTCGCCAGCGTGGCGATGGCATCGCTGCCAGGGTAGGCATACAGCTCATGCTGCTGCGGGGATTCGCTCAGTGCCGTGATGAGGGCGTGTTCACGCCCGCCTTTGCCAGTAACCAGGATCTTCATGGGGCGGGATGCATAGCGCGCCACACGCCGGAGGCAACCAGGGAAACCACTCGCCTCCGTGCTCCGTCGGGCCCAGTGCAGGCCACCGGCTTCAAAAAGCCCGTCACGATGACAAATCCCAGCTTGATCTGCCTCGCGGTCCGCACTTTCTCCCCCTTTCATGAAATCGGGTTTTCCGGCAGGCCGCACGGCCCTCTTCTTCCTCTTCCTCGCCCTGGTCGCCTGGGTCAAAGGCGGCGCCCATCTGGTGGATGTCTTTTCAGATATCCGCTTCACCGGCACGGAAGCGGATCTGGGCATTCTCAGTGAAGGACTGGGAACCGATGTGGCCCAATACCATCTGCAAAGCAGCCGCTACGCCCTCATGGCGAGAGACCTTTTTTTGGTTCTGGCGCTCCTTTTTGGCATTTTTTGGCTGCGTCAGCGCTTCCATCTCAGGTGGCGGGCCGTTCGAGGGCACTCCTCAGCGCACTCCCGTCGCAAAGACCGCAGAAGACGGCGTTGATTCATCCTTCATCAGGGTGCAAAAGGGCAGGGGCTTTTTGGCCTTTCCCGATTCACCATGTGGTTCAACAGCTTCGGTTTCTGGCTTTTTTTCGCACTCGTGGCGCTGGTTTACAGCCGCCTGCGCCTCGCTGGCCAGAATCGGTGGCTCCTCGCCGCCAGCTACTTCTTCTACGCCTGCTTTGACTGGCGCTTTCTCTCCCTCATCTTCTTTTGCACCGCGCTAAATTACCATGCCGGGCTGAAGATCGCCGCCGCCCAGGACCTGCGGCAGCGCAAATTCTGGCTCGGCTGGAGCCTCCTCATCAGCCTCTTTGTCCTGGGGGTGTTTAAATATCTCGGCTTCTTCACGCGCGAACTCTCCGCCCTCCTGCTGAATTTCGGTGTGTTGGAGACCCCCTGGATCCTCCACATCCTCCTCCCGGCAGGCATCTCTTTCTTCACCTTCCATGCCCTCAGCTACACCATCGATGTCTATCGTGGGCACACCTCCGTTTCACGGAATTTTGTCGAGTTCGCCCTCTTCATCTCCTTCTTTCCGCAACTCGTCGCCGGGCCCATCAACCGCTCCACCCTCCTGCTTCCGCAGATGGCCAAACCGCGCCCGCCCTGTGATGCCCGGCGCTTTCGGGAAGGGCTCTACGCCATCCTCACCGGCCTCTTCCTGAAGATCGTCATTGCGGATAACATGGCCTGGCTCGCCGGCCACGTCTTCACTTCGGATCCCCAGTCCCTGGCCGGGTCGGAGGTCCTGCTGGGCGTTTACGCCTTTGCCTTCCAGATTTACGGGGACTTCGCTGGCTACAGCTCCATCGCCTGCGGCACCGCCTGTTGGCTGGGGTTTGATCTCATGGGCAATTTCCGCCGCCCCTACTTCGCCACCAGCCCGCAGGATTTCTGGCAGCGCTGGCACATCAGCCTCTCCACCTGGCTGCGGGATTACCTCTACATCCCGCTGGGCGGGAACCGGGGCGGGAAATGGGCCACGTATCGGAATCTCCTCATCACCATGCTCCTCGGCGGCCTCTGGCATGGCGCCGCCTGGACTTTCCTTGTCTGGGGCGGCATTCACGGTCTCTGGCTCGCCTTTCACCGCGCATTCAGCCGGGACGGTCAGCCCACATCCAGTCCTGTGCCCCTCTGGCTCACCGGGGTGAAAATGGCCATCACCTTCCACCTCGTCTGTCTCACCTGGCTCGTCTTCCGTGCCGAGACCTTCACTCAGGCCTGGGCGCTCCTGCTCCGCCTCGGGGCCGACTGGCAGCTCACCGCCTACACCCAGACCACCCTCTCCCTCATCGCCTTCTTCATCCTCCCCTGGCTGCTTTTCGAGGCCTGGCTGGAACGCCGTCGCGATGACCTCGCCCTGCTGAAGGTTGCCTGGTTCTGGCGCGCCCTGCTGTATCTTTACCTCGTCCTCATGATGCTCTTCTTCCCGCCGCCCATGCCGGCAGAGTTCATCTACTTCCACTTTTGAAAAACCGGTATGCCCTTGCTCCGCCTGCCTGAGGTCAAAGTCCTCCTCTTCCTCCTCCTCGCCCTCGCCGGGATGGAGGGGCTGTCCCGCTGCTTTGAGGTCAGGCTTTCCAAAGATGTGAAGCACATCCGCTCCCTGCCTGCCGTGGCCGCCACCCTCCGGCAGGCCCCCAAAGAACGGCTCAAGGTGCTCATCGTCGGCAACTCCCTTTCCCGCGATGGCCTCGACAAAGCCACCCTCACCGCTGGGCTCGCCAAGCTCACGGGCCGCGAGGTGGAACTCGCCGCCATGTATCCGGACGGCAGCAACATCCACCAGTGGTACTATGGCTACCGTCGCTACTTCCAGCAGACTGGGGCCCTGCCGGATTTGGTACTTCTCGGCACCGCCCGCCCGCATCTCCTCGACGGCCGTTCCGAGTCCGACCGCCTCGCCGCCTTCTACACCAGCGTCGCTGACATGCCCCAGCTGCTCTCCCAGCAGCAGGGCGATGTGGAGGCCATTTCCAAGGCCCTCCTCGCCCGCTCCTCCATGCTCTTTGCCCACCGCGGCCGGGTTCAGCCCCTCGTCTTTTACAATCTCGTCCCCGGCTATACCGAGACTTCCCAGACCATTGGCGTGGTGAGGGATGTAGCCCCGGTTTCAGATCAGCCCGCCTCCGACGTGCCGGGCGAATCCTGCGACATGCTCTCTGCCTTTCTGGCCACCCTCCGTACAGATCAGGTTCGCACCCTCATCCTGGCCATTCCCATGACTCAGCCCTACACCCTCCCGGCTTGTGTTCAGGCCAGTGCCAGGGCAGCCCAGGTGCCCATCCTGGTCGCGGGTGAAACCATGCACCAGACCCCGGCCCATTTCCCCGATGCCTACCACTTGGGCCCCGAGGGAGCCGTGGAATATACCCGCCAGCTCCTCGAGAAAATCGCTCAAAGCCCCGGCACCCTGCCCATCGCGCCCCAGCACTGAGCCAGCTGAAGTCTGGCGGCGTGTTCGTTGCCTCTTCACAAAAGACCTCGAAACTGGAGGAACAAAGTACTCCAGAGCTTGAGCTCGGCCAAATCCCGCTTCAGATTCAGCTCGGCATTTCACCCGTTGGCAACGGCTTTCCCCCTGCCGCAGAGCGGCAACCGTATCGTAGCCCGGCCTTTCAAGGCCGGGAACACCCGCTCTCAAGCCCCCCGCATAGTGCCGCAGAGCGACGAACGAGCCCCTCGCCCTCACAGCCCACTCCTCTCTGATACGATTTAGCCACACGGGTTGGTTAGGCCTCCTGGGCCTGATAGGCATCCCGATGCCTCTTTCCCCAGCCGCAGAGCGGCGTCCGTATCTTAGCCGCGCCTTTTCAAGGCGTGGTTTTGGCCCAGGCACCGCCTTCACTCATCGCGTCGCGATGCCCGAACGGCCGCAATTTCACCAATCCCTCACGCTAAATCGCATCACACCTCAGTGAAGAGAGGAGAACCTCTCTTGCTCCTCAATCTTTTGCTCTTCAATATAGCAGACCAAACGACGGTCCCTCTCCCTCGGGGAGAGGTTAGGTGAGGGGCTGGCGATATCGATCTACCAGATTAAATTTCAGGCTGCTATCAGACCACCTGCCGCGCCTTCAGAAAAGGGATCAGCTCATCCACCCCAAAGTCAGCCAGCACCTCGCCGTCCCAGTCCATCGTCGGGGCCTTGCTCTGCCCGGAGAGATCCACCATCTCCTTCATTGCGGCCGCGTTGCCAGACACCACCACCTTTTGGTACGGCAGCTTTTTTTCGTCCATATAGTCCAGGACTTCATCGCACCAGGGGCAGCCAGTTTTAACGTAGAGAATCGGGGTCATGAGAAAAGGATCAGTTAAGACGTAGTTTCGTCAGTAGCATACGTGTGCCACTCCTTCCACGATCCTTTTATGACCGACCTCACCGCCTCTCCCGCCACCGATCCCCTCAGCCTCTACCGTTACCGCGATGGCCTTTACGCGGTGGATCTCATCACGGCGGCCCTGCAGATGGATTTCTTCACCTGGCTGGCTTCCCAGCCTTCCACCCTCGAGCAGATCTGCACTCATCATGGCTTCAGCCCCCGGCCTGTGGATGTGATGATGACCCTCTTCGCCACCCATGGCTGGGTCACGCAGAAAGATGGCGTCTTTCATCTTTCCGCCAGCGGGCATGAGCACCTGCATTCCGGGTCCGAGTGGTTCCTCGGCCCCTATTACGCCTCCCTGCATGATCGCCCCATCGCCCGCGACTACCTCGAAGTCCTGCGCACCGGTAAGCCCGCTGGCTGGTCAGGCGACAAGGCTGCTTTCGACTGGCACAAGGCCATGGAGCAGGAGGACTTCGCCCGCAGCTTCACCGCCGCCATGGACTGCCGGGGACGATATCTGGCCCAGTCCCTCGCAAAGAATCTGGACCTCACAGGCCGCGCCAAGCTGCTCGATATCGGCGCAGGTTCCGGCATCTACGCCTGCTCCATCGCCGCGCAGCACACCCACCTTCAGGCGACCGTTTTTGATCAGGCCCCGGTGGACCGCATCGCGGGCAAACTCATCGTTGAGCGCGGCTGTGCAGATCGGGTCTCCGTCACCACCGGCAACATGTTCGAGGGCCTGCCTCAGGACTGCGATGTGCATCTTTACTCCAATGTCCTCCATGACTGGGATGTAAAAGAGGTGCGCCAGTTGCTGGCCATCTCCCACGCCGCCCTGCCTCCTGGCGGCCTCCTCATCATTCACGATGCCTTCATCAATGTCGACAAAACCGGCCCCCAGCACGTGGCGGAATACTCCTGCCTGCTCATGCACTCCACCCAGGGCAAGTGCTACAGCACCGGCGAGTATGCGGAACTGCTGACTGAAGCCGGCTTCACTCCTGGCGATTACCAGGACACCGTGGTGGGGCGCGGGTTTATGGTGGGGGTGAAGTGCTGTTAGTCACCCTACGGGATCAGATGAGAGGCATGCCTCCCAAACAAAGAGGGCCGCAGCGGATGCTGCGGCCCTCTCCACATTAATTGAAACTATCGGCTAGTGAATTTTGACAGGAGTCGAATTTTCGACATACCAAGCCACACCTGGAACAAAGCCTCTGACGGTTCTGCCTTTGATTGTGCCAAATCCTGGAACAACCATGGTGGGGAAGGTGATGCTGGTCGGCAGGAGTTGTACATACATGGCCCCTAAGCCAGCAACCTGACCACTCACGAGATCAAGATACACGACGACCGTCAGTGTATTTTTGATTTTCGTCGAACTAGCATCTGAGAAAACAAGCGCCACATTGAATTTGCGCTGGTCACCTACCAATGGGATTTTACGACCATTAAACGTCAGTGAAGACAAATCAGGGGCAATCGAAAAGGTGATGGAGGCACCTTCTCCCGGGATTCCCTTCATCGGAGGGGTAGCGCCGATGGAAAAGCCGTCTATACCAGCAGCAAGCTGGGAGAAATCCAACGGTTTGATCTCAGTGACCAAAGTTGTGGTGTAGGTTCCAGCAGTGCCGGGGCGGACTCCCTCAAGGTCAGGTGCACCTGTGAAAAGTTCTTCCAGATCACCTCCCAGAGCAGTCGTGCCAGCTTTGGTGGTGGAAGTTTTGGCATTAACCGGAGGAATGAGGAAATATCCCTGAGCGAGCGGTGCCTCATTATTGTCAGAGTTGAAGAGAACACCTTCGAAAGTGATGACGCGTTTAACGAATTTCAGCGGCGTTGCCACGGGGGGATTGTTCGGATCCGCATTGTCGAGGACCGAATCATCAATCAATGCATTGGAACCGCTGAGTTCAGTCACGGTCAGGATGCCTTTATAGACTCCCGTTTTAGGATCAACTTTAGCCGACCAGTATTTAGCCCATTCTTTGGCGTCCACAGGAGCGAAGACGTCCCCAAAAACGGGGACTAAAGCGTTTTTAGCATCAATCGTAAGCTTCTTTGGAAGCATTCCGGGATAGTCACTGTGAAAGTTCAGGCCTGCTCCCAAAATATCAAAATCAAACTGAAGGTCTTGCGTTCCTAAAACTTGAGCCAAGGTTTCGCCCTTGCCGGGGATTGTCCATTGTTCCATGGAAACGGCCAGATCGAGGTCAAAACCTTCACGATAGCTTTTATCCGTGGTCTTTGGAAGCAGAGATGACTTAGTCCACTTAAAGTCCGCAGGAGTTGCGCTGGGAATCATGTGGAAACCACTGCCGCCTTCACCAATCTCAGTCAGTTGGATCTTGCCTGCCAGCATGCTGTTAGCCCGCTTGTAGGGATTCAAGAAAGCTACATAGCGGTGGTCTGGACCCGCAGGGAGTGTGGTTGTGAAAGCTGTTCCGTCAGCTGTTTTGCCGACCAGTTTGAGCACACCTTTGGCATCGATGCTGGTGACTGCATAACCAGAACCCGACGGTTCGCCTTCACCTGGGGATACTGGGACAAAAGCCGTTGTGTAAATCCCCGCTGCTGCATAAGGCAGCGCGCCTTTAGCAAAGGTGATCTGCTTGAAACCATTGTCGGTGCTGCCAAAAGTCGTCTCGTCCTGATTCAGCCCGACTTCCAGCGTGTCGTTCTCAGCAAAGTCCTGGAGGCGCAGGGTGAGGGACCAGGCAGGAACATTTTTGCCACGAGAGATGGTGATGACCGGGGCCGAGGCCGTGCCTAGGGGGGAATCTTCCACCAGGGTGTTGGCCGCCGTGTAGTCCAGTGTGGCTTTAAACGGGTAGGTCTTGTTCTCTTCCGTCGTCAGTTTGCCAGTCACCGCGCCTTTGGCGGTGACAGCCAAGGTCACCAAACCGGAAGGGGACCCGGCATCCAGATCTTGGGTGTAAAGCAGGGCTTGGTAGCTGCCAGCCAGATCGGCTGGAATGGGGACGGCAAGGGCAGGGGCACTGCTCAACAGTGCCAGGATCAGGCTGTTTCGGAGGACTTTCATGGGTGGAGTGAACGGGGAGCGAAGACCGTAACTAATGTAAACAAGGATGAGGATTTCGCTGACTTCCAACGGTTTGTTGTGCCGTTTAGGTCAGGTGATCACAGCTTTTATACGCGATTAGTTAGCCAAGGTGTCAGATAAAGGGAAGCTTTTTGTCTTTTTCGCAAAGACAGTGCCCGCACGTTCGTCTCATAGGAGCTTATGAAAAAAGTTTTGCTCGCCACCGCCCTCTTCCTCTCTGTTAGCCTTGCCCAGGCCGAAACCACCGTCACCCTTGAAGGGGTCCACAATTGCTGCAAGGGCTGCACCAATGGCATCGTCAAAGCGGCCTCCGGCCTGAAGGACGTCACCGTCACCGCCGAGGGCGAAACCGTGACCATCGTCTCCAAGTCCAAATCCAATGCCAAGAAGGCCGTCGAAGCCATCATGGAGGCTGGTTACTACGGGAAGTCCTCAGAAGCTGAAACTCCAGCTTCCTCCTCCCTGCCGAAAACCGAGAAAAAGCTCACCGCAGCCACCGTCACGGGGGCTCACCTCTGCTGCCAAAAATGCGTCAATGCCATGACCGAAGCGGTGAAATCCGTCCCTGGCGTGACCGAGTACAACATCGTCAACAAGGAGAAGACCTTCACCGTCAAAGGTGAGTTCTCGGAGTCCGACCTCGTCGCCTCCATGAACAAGGCCGGTTTCCACGGCACCGTGGCCAAGTAAGCTGCTCTGACCCTTCTTCTCCCACGGCGCAGGTGTCGCCTGCCCGTGGGATCTGTCGGTAACAAAATTCCCGACTTAGGCCCACGGGCCTCCTCTCGGCTTGCACCCCAGGTTCCCATGACGGACATTGGTCGGTGTTTCTGCCGTCTTCCGTCTCGGGCTTTGGGCTGGCCATTCCACAGGGCTCCCCAGGATTCCCCACGCGTCCCCGGATTTTCCCCGCATGGGGAACTGCATCCCCATCAAATCCCCATCGCAATGCGTTGATCAACAACGTTTTGGGGCTTCAAATCCCCAAATGGGGATTTTTTGGCATTTGTCCCCATACCTCGGGTTCACCGATGCGCCCCCGTGCATCCCCCTCTTGCCCTGCGCGTCCCCTTGGTCTAGGCTCCGCGCCCTTTTCCCGAATCCATGAGCGCCGAGCCTGCCCCTGCTAAGAACTACAAAGACACCGTCCTGCTGCCGAAGACCGACTTCCCGATGAAGGCGGATCTCGTCGCCCGGGAGCCGCAGCGCCTGGCCAAGTGGCAGGAAGGCAAGCTTTACCAGCGCATCCAGGCCCAGAGCAAGGGCAAGCCGACGTTCATCCTGCATGACGGCCCACCCTTCGCCAATGGCGACGTGCACATGGGCACCGCCCTCAACAAGATCCTCAAAGACCTCATCGTGAAGTCCAAGACGATGGCAGGTTTCCATGCCCCCTTCGTTCCTGGCTGGGACTGCCACGGTCTTCCCATCGAGTTTAAGGTCGTCAAACAGGCCGCTGGCCTGACCCCGGTGGAAGTGCGCCAGCGTTCCGAGGCCGAAGCCCGCAAATACATCGACATCCAGCGCAACAGCTTCAAGCGCCTGGGCGTCTTTGGCGACTGGGAGAACCCCTACCTCACCCTCGATCCCGTTTACGAATCCGGCATCCTGCGCACCTTTGGCAAGGCTGTGGAGCAAAACCTCGTCTATCGCATGAAGCGCCCCGTCCTCTGGAGCTATGGTGCCCAGACCGCGCTCGCGGAGGCTGAGGTGGAGTACAAGGAGAAGACCAGCCCGGCGATCTTTGTGAAATTCGCGCTGCCTGCAGGTTCGGCCCTGGTCATCTGGACCACGACACCCTGGACCCTCCCAGCCAACCTTGCCATCGCCCTGCATCCTGAGTTTGACTACACCGACGGCACCTTTGTGCATGAGAGCGGTCGCATGGAACGGCTCACCATCGCCACCTCCCGCATCGAAGCCTTTTCGGCCAGTACCGGCTTCAAGCTGGATGCCTCCCAGCCAGTCACAAAACTGAAGGGCAAGGACCTCACAGGCTCGGAAGCCCAGCATCCATTCCTGCCTCGCACGTCGAAGGTCATCAATACCCTCTTCGTGACGGATGACACCGGTACCGGCGCGGTTCACATCGCCCCCGGCCACGGTGCGGATGACTATCAGGCTGGCCGCGAGCATGGCCTGGAAATCCTTTCCCCCGTGGATGGCGATGGCAAATACACCGCCGAGTGCGGTCTGCCTGACTTTGTCGGCAGGCACGTCTTCCAGAGCAATGAAGGCATCATCGCCATCCTGGAAGAGAAAGGCGCATTGCTGGGTAACGAGAAGTATGTTCACCAGTACCCGCACTGCTGGCGCTCCAAGACGCCGATCATCTTCCGGGCTGTCGAGCAGTTCTTCATCAAGATCGATGACATCCGCGCCCGCGCCCTGACGGAGATTGACAAGGTCGCCTGGCTGCCTGCCTGGGGCCGCAACCGCATCTACGGAACCGTCGAAAGCCGCCCGGATTGGTGCATCAGCCGCCAGCGTACGTGGGGCGTGCCGCTGCCTGTGTTTTATCAGGCCGATGGCACCATCATCATGGACACCGCCATCATCGGCAAGGTGGCCGACATCGTGGCGAAACAGGGCACCAACCTTTGGTTTGAAAAAGACGATGCCTGGTGGGCGGAGGCCGTCGGCCTGCCTGCGGATACGAAGCGTGGCAATGACACCCTGGACGTCTGGATTGACTCCGGCTGCAGCCACGTCTCCGTGCTGGACCAGCACCCGGAGCTCCACGCTCCTGCCGACATGTACATCGAGGCGACCGACCAGCATCGCGGCTGGTTCCAGAGCAGCCTCATGATGAGCATCGTCGCCCGCAATGCCGCTCCTTATAAGAGTGTCATCACCCACGGTTTCGTGGTGGACACCAGCGGCAAGAAGATCAGCAAGAGCGATCAGGGGGCCGCGGGCAAGAGCGCCAAGCCGATGACGGCCGACCATTACTACAACACCTACGGCGCCGACATGGTGCGCCTCTGGGTCGCCAGCGTGGACTACCAGAACGAAGTGCCTTTCTCCGAAGATCTCTTCAAGCAGAACAGCGAAAACTACCGCCGCATCCGCAACACCTTGCGTGTCTTGTTAGGCAACCTTCACGATGAGCCCAAGGACTTCGCGCCGGCTGCCGCCGATTTCACCCTCATTGACCGCTGGATCCTTGAGCGCCTGCACACCCTGACCAAGGACTGTGTGGATGCTTACGCGGCCTATGACTTCCGCAAGGTCTTCACCCTGGTGAACCAGTTCATCACGGGCGACCTCAGCTCCCTCTACATTGATATCACCAAGGACCGGATGTACTGCGATGCGGCCAACAGCCCGCGCCGCCGTGCCACCCAGGCCACCATCCGCGAGATCACCGAGACCCTCTGCCGTCTCCTGGCCCCCATCCTGGCCTTCACCGCCGATGAAGCCTGGGAGTACCTGGGCAACGCAGATAGCCTGCACATGGAAGTCTTCCCGCAGCCCAACCCGGCTTTCGCCCCCAGCGATGCCGCAACCGCCGTGGACCAGCTCCTCCAGGCCCGCACCGTCATCCAGCAGGCCATCGAAAAAGCCCGCCAGGAGAAGAAGATCGGCTCCAACCTCGAAGCCACCGTCTCCCTGACCCTCCCCGAAAAAGGCTTCGACCACTCCGTCTTTGGTGACCTCGGCACCCTCCATGAATTCTTCATCCTCAGCGACCTGAAGATCTCCCAGGGCACCGATCTAACCGCAAGTGTGGAAGTCTGTTCCAACCCCAAATGCGCCCGCTGCTGGAAGTTCCTCCCCGACGTCGGCACCCACGCCGCCCACCCAACCCTCTGCGGCCGCTGCGCCGAAGCGGTCGGGTGATGCACGGCAATCTCGTGAGGTGTCGCGCTCTGCGGAGCGCGGACCTCCGAGTCCGCAGCAGGTGACGGCAAGGCAGATGAGGAGTGTGGCTGAAAGGGGTGTTCGGTTTGTGGAGGCGTTGAGGGTAGCTCAGGATGTATGGTGTGGCGAGGTGCTGCGGGTTTGGAAACCCGCGCTCCAGCAAACTTTCCAGAGGTGTTACTGCTCGTCGGCTAGGTAAGTCCAGGGCCATTGTTTCCAGTCGGTTACCAAGCCCGCCTTGACGGGATTGTTGCGAATGTATCGGATTGTCAGGGCTTCATGCTCGGCGTCCCGCATGTAAGTATCCCAATAATCGGCCTGCCAAAAGGTGCCGGTTCGGCCTAACAATTGGTTGGCTCGATTGGAGCTGTATTGTTTCCAGCTTTTTACCACTTGATGCATGGGAACCGTCGTCACTTCAAAAAGAACGTGCACATGATTGGGCATGAGGGTGAACGCTAACAAACGGTATCGCTGTCCGTCAAAGTGACGCAAGGTTTGGAGTACCATCTCTGCCACACGCTTATTCTGCAAATGGCAGGCGCCACGACCGAGATCTATCCATGCCTCAAGCTGAAGGCGGCGTTCGCGATCATCCTCCAATTGAAAAATTTTCTCCCATTCGTGTTGCAGCTCTGCCGGAAAGCTGTCGCCTAACCGAAAGGTTATAAATTGGGTCAGGCCTGGCTCGTCACGATGAGGAATGTATCCTCGTTCGTTCCAACCACGAAACCCAAGGATTTGCTCTGCCTTATCGGGATTTAGAGAGTGCTCGCGCTGATTTTTGACCGTCTTGCGGAGCTCTGGTCTGTATGGAATACTTTCTTGGGTTTGGGTGAAGCAATGCATGACTCAAACAAAGTGTGATCTCACTCGGCCAAGGTCCCTGGAAACTGGGAGAGGACGGGCATGAGCTGGGCGTCTTGGAGGTCGGGGCTGGTGGCGATGTATTGGGGGGTGCCGGAGGCGGTGCGCATGCGGATAAGGCCCGGCCAGACGACTTCGGCGATGACGATCTCGAGCTCCTTGCCTTGCGCATCCAGGGTGCGGACCCACTTGCCATCGAACTGGAGCCTCTGGCTGGAGCGCGGTCCTGGAAAGAGCCAGTGGCCGCCTTTTTTGCAGGCTTCGGCGAAGGTCTCCACCGTCAAGGAGGGCAGGTCCTGCGGGGTCAAAAGATAGTCGAGGGTGCGGCGATGAAGATTGAGTTCGCGGAGGATGGCTGTGATGTCGGTGGAGGTGTGCTTCTTGGCAGGGGCTTCGCGCAGCTCCAGTTCCAGGAAATCAATCAGACGTTTTTCGTGGTCACGTTGTTTGTTACGCAGATCGGCAGTGAGGAAGGTCAGCAGGTCGGCATGCTTGCCTGCTTTTTCTTTGAAGAGTGTGTGGTGCCCGTTCAGGCCAGATGTCTTGGGAAGGCTGTCATAGACACGGGGGGCGACGAGGCAAAGAGCCTGCTTCATATCCGGAGAGGGCATGTAAACAGTGGCGCCACCATCGGTGCGGCGGGTGATGAAGACGCCGGGCAGAAGCGGGGTGCCGCGCAACTGCCTGCTTTCACGGCCGCTGTCGGTGATGCAGACGACGTCCCGCCCTTCCAGGCGGAAGTGGCGAACCTGGCGGGTGCCCTTGAGCGTCCATTTCTTGCCCGCCGCTTGCTGGCAAAAGGCTTCGACCGCTGCCTCCTGCCTGCCAGGATGCCACAGTCGGCCTTGCGACAGCCGTTCTTCCTGAATCCGGGCCTGGGCGAGCTGGGCTTCCAGTTCGCGCCGATTTGTTGGATCCTTGGTTAGGTGGGTGATGTTGTGTTGGGCTTCCAGTTCGTTTTGCAGAAGCTGGTTCAGCGGCCGGAGGGCCTTGGCGGCGTTGTTCTGGAGCACTTCATAAGCCTTTTCCCACTCGGCCTTCGGCACAAGTTTTGACTGAGCCTGCAAGCTCATACCCGTGCAAACCAAAAGCAGGATGACCAGGAAGCTCGGATGCATGGCTGAAGACTAACTTAGAATGTAGAGAGCCGTCAATGTTGCGTGTGATTCGGGGCTCTGGAGCAATGTCCTAAAACAAAAAGAGCGCGGAATGGCTTCCGCGCTCTTTGAGAAGACTGGGGCTGTTACTTCATCAGCTCGGCCAGCTTGGGGGTGATGGCATCGGCCCAGATCTGGTAACCGGCGGAGGAGAGGTGGAGGAAGTCGGGCATGACTTCCTTGGTCAGAGCGCCTTCGGGCTGGGGGAATTTGTCGCCGATGTCGAGGAAGTGGATGTTTTTGCCATCGTCGAGCTTGGCGATGATCTTGTTCACTTCCTTCAGCTTGTCATTGGAGGCACCCAGTTTGCCATTGGGCCGGTCACCACGGGGGAAGACGGCGAGGAGAAGGATCTTGGCCTGAGGCTGCTTGGCACGGATGGTTTCGACAATGACGGTGATGCCCTTGGCAATGCCTTCGGCACTGTCTGCACCGACGTTGTTGGTGCCGATCATGAGGACGACGCCTTTGGGCTTGATGGTCTCAAGCTCGCCATTGGTGATGCGCCAGAGCACGTGCTGGGTGCGGTCGCCACCGATGCCGAAGTTGGCGGGTTTGTAGACACCGAAGGCCTTGTCCCAGATGGCTTTCTGGCTACCCCAGCCGGCGGTGATGGAGTCACCGAGGAAGAGGAGGTCGGTCTTGCCTTCCTGGGCGATTTTGAGGAAGCGCTCATGGGCGGCGATGAAGCCTGGGTTTTCTTTGCCGTCAGGGCCCAGCTTGGGCGCGGCGACATCGGGGGCCTGTGGGGGAAGTTTGACAGCCGGGGCTGCGGGCTTGGCGGCTGGGGCGGCGGTCTGGGCGTGCGCGGTGAAAGCGAGGAGGAGGGCGGCAAGGATGGTTAATTTCATGCGCGGTGATTTTGAGAGCCGTCTTTCCATGAGGCAATCACAAAGTCTGGGGCAGACTTCAGAAAGACAGGTGGCTTTGGATTGAAGGGGACTAACGCCGACGCCTGCGCCTGACTGGCCGGGGGTTTGGACCCGCCTGCGAGATGGCATTGGATGCCTGCAGCAGCCGGGCGCGACGACGCATGATTCGGCTCATCAAGAGGCAGCCAAAGCCGAGGAACAGCAGCAAGGTGGCAGCGCTGAACCAGAGGTTGCCCTGGCTCATCATCTCGGAATAAGCTTCGATCTGGCGGACGCTAGCCTCGGTATCAGAGGGGTCTTTAAAACGGATGTGGCTCAGGGCTTCACGCTGGTGAGAGCAGCCTTTGATCAATGTGACCAAGGCCAGGAAAAAGAGGAGGAGGGCCGTGCTGCCAGCCGGAAAGACAAACTTCATGGGGACGAAGGTAAAACCTCCGATGCCCGGCCAAAAGTGTCCAGCGGGAATCGTCTGGCCCGCTGCCCCTTTCCGGGGTTTCGAGAAGGGGGGTTAAACGGAGATGACCTGCCGCACGCCCTCAGCGCTGGCGAGGGTGCGCAGGCTGCCATCGGAAAGGGCCAGGATGAGGTGGCCTTCCTGATTGAGATCAAGGGCACGGCCGTAGAGTTCCTGGCCCTCGACGGTGGCGCGGATCTGCTTGCCCAGCAGCCAGCTTCGATGGCGGACATCGGCGACAGCTTCGGCGTAGTCGGTGGAGATGCGGGAGAACTGGTTTGCCAGCTGCAGCAGCAGGCGGCTGGCGATCGGCTGCCGGTCCAGTTCGCGGACCTGCAGGTGGGCGGGCAGGGACTGAAACAAGGACGTGGCGGTGCCTGCAAGGGCAGGGGGGAAGTCGCGGGTGTTCACGTTCAGGCCGATGCCGAGTACCAGGCTCATGCCAGCGGGGGCGGTGACGGCTTCGGCCAGGAGTCCGCTGACCTTGAGGCCGTTGATGTAAATGTCGTTAGGCCATTTGATCTGCGGCTGCAGGGGCAGTTCCTCCTCGATGGCGCGGCAGATGGCGAGGGCGGCGAGGGTGGTGAGGCGGGGCCAGAGGGAGATGGGGGCTTCGGGGCGCAGGAGCAGGGAAAACATGAGATCCTGCCCGCGCGGGGTGACCCAGCGGTTGTCCCGGCGACCGCGGCCAGCGGTCTGGGACTCGGCAAAAAGGACGAGGTTGGCGGGTTCGCCACGCAGGGCAGCGGCGCGGAGGGCATCGCTGGTGGAGGGGATTTCCTCCACGACCTGCACCTGCCAGGGCAGGGAAAGGGCGGCGCATTCCTGCCGCAGGGCGTCGGGGTCGAGATCACTCATGGCCGGACAAACGAGGATCAGTTGAGGAGGAGATCACAGATGCGGTCGGTTTCGGACAGGTCTTCGAGGCATTGCCAGGGGGAATGGCTTACCAGGGCGGCTGCCTGAAAGGTGCCGGTGCCGACGGCGAGACAACGTGCGCCGATGGCCCGGGCGCAGGCGATGTCTTTGGGGGTGTCCCCGATGACAATGATGTCCTCCGGCGCATATTCATGGCCGGTGATGGCCTGCATGCGGCGGGTGGCGAAGGGGCCGAGGAGATTGCGGTCTTCGGCGTCGTCCCCAAAGGCTCCTTCAAGGAAAAAGGAGTCTAACTGAAAGCGCTGCAGTTTGATGCTGGCACCTTCCCGGACATTTCCTGTGAGGAGTCCGAGGTCGGCCTGGGCCAGCGTCCTGAGCTGAAGCAGCAGGGATTCGACGCCGGGGAGCAGACGGCCTGTGAAGGAGTCATGATGCAGGCGCTCACGGAGACGAATGAGATAGCGGGCGAGATACTGGTTCACGAGGGCGTCCTGCAGGTCGTGGCCCGTCTGGGAAAAGAGGCTGCGCACGACCCCGGCATCGGTCGCGCCGGCGAGGTCTAATGGAGCAAGCTGACTGCGGGAGACGCCGAGCACGTCTTCGACAGCATCCAGGAGGGAGGCACCGCCTGCGCCGCCGGTATCCATGAGGGTGCCATCAATGTCGAACAGGAGAAGCCGGGGCATGGGAGGTCTTTTGGGGGGAGAGGTCCTGACACACATTGGCCGTGGTTGGTGAGACCACGGCCAAAGGTAAGGAGGAGGTTAGCAGGCGGGATCAGGCCTGAGCCGGGGTGTCGCCATTGGCGTGATCGTCATGATGCTCATCATGCTCATCGTGTTTGTCTTCACGTGGATCATGGTCACCCTGGTGCATGTCTTTTTCGTCCGTGACACCCTTGAGGTGGATCTTGAACTTGCGCTGGCGTTGGCGCTCAGGCAGCGGGCTCATCTGCATGTTGATGTTACGGCCAGCCATCTTAGGCTCCTGGTCGGCATGCCCCATGGTGGTCAGGTCAGCCTTGATCTTGGCAGCCAGGGCATGGCCGAGTTCCTGGTGGGCCATCTGGCGACCACGGAACTGCAGCTGGATGCGCACTTTGTTGCCTTCAGCCAGGAAATCTTCCGCGTGGACGATCTTGATGAGGTAGTCGTGGGGATCGATGCCGATGCGGAATTTGAGTTCCTTCAGCTTGCCGCCCTTCTGGTGCTTGTGGGCTTCCTTCTTGTGCTTTTCCTGGATGTACTTGTACTTGCCGTAATCGACAATTTTGCACACCGGAGGTTCGGCATTGGAAGCGACTTCCACGAGGTCGAGACCGCGTTCCTTGGCCATGCGCAGGGCCTGCTGGGTCGGCAGCACGCCATACTGCTGGTTGGTGATGCCATCCACCACGCGCACCTTGGGTGCACGGATGCGCTCATTGACACGGGTCTGGTCGGCGTAGCGGCTGTTGTTGCGCTGAGGTCCACGGCCGCCGGGGCGGTTGAATGGAGGGCCGCCACCGCCGGTGCGTGGCTGATAGCCGCCGGGGGCGGCAGGGCGGTTGACAGGGGCGCCAGTCGCGCCTCCGGCAGCAGGTGCAGGAGCCCCTGCCGCAGGTTGCGCAGGAGTCGGATTTGGATTGGGGCGAGCGCCGAATGGGCCGGTGCTCAGATTGTTGAATGGATTGCTAATGGCTGACCTCCAGTTGTGTTCGGATCAAGGGGGCACGGATTGAGCACCCTTGAAAATTGCATGTCGCTCCACGGATCATATCAAACATAACGGGCCGTGGGGGCGGTGGGAAGCATGGACGAGTTTTCCTGAACCCGGTCATGCGGGCTAACAAAGGAAAGGCTCAGACAAATCATGCGAAGAAAAACTTGTGGGAAAGGAGCAGACGAGTGCTGCTCAATATTCGCGGATAAATCCGCATCTGGATCCCACAACGCTAGAGATACTCAATTTCTTAGCGTCGGGCAAGATGTTTTCTGAGAAAGTCCTCCTCTTGGGTGGCTTTGTCACCCTTATTGAATGGCTGGATCAGTCCGGCTCCCCCGACGGCTCAACTGGCTGCATTTGTGCCTGTCTGCACACAGCGGGGCCTGGAAAGCCAGATCCCGGTCAGAAAAAGGCCGAGTCCCATCCATCCGGGCGCCAGATGGAAGGCATCCCGATAGCCGATAGGATAGTGAACACCGATCGCACACCCAAAGCCGACTGCGCCAGCGATGAGCAGGGCCTCCCACATGGATTGGCTGGGCCTGGCCTGCCACAGGATCACGGTGACCATGAGTCCCGTCGTCAATAGCCCGCCACCGAACCCCGCGCGGTCATGGGCAATCAGAGGGATGAGGCGGGGGTTGACCGCCTCCAACTGAGCCGGCGTCAGTCCCATGAACTGGAGATCCTCTGGAACAAAGACGGAAGTCATCCCAACGATGAGGATCACGGTTCCTGCACCCAACATCCCGCCGCCGGTCACTAGCAAACATAGCCTTCCGATGCCTTCCCTTGATATGCTGCGGACGGGTCTCCAGACGGGAACAAGAATTGCTGACCAAGGAGGCCAATGCGTGATCAAATTGCGTGTGGTCAGCATGCCGATGGTGAAGATGGGGAGCAAAAACAGGGATGCCACGCCATGCCAGGTGTCCAAGTAGCCGTAGCCTATGTAGCTGAGGAAACTGCCAAAGCCCACGACACCGCTGGCCAGCAGGAGCCGCCACGCCCAAGCCTCGCCTTGGCGGAGCGGAAAGAGGGCCAGCCAGACATAAAGCACTGCAATGGCAATCAACACGCCGCCGAACGAGAAACGGTCGTGAATCATGAAATGCACGATGCGGCATTCATTGATGCGGCACAGGTCGGCCGCTTGCATCCCCAAAAACTCGATATCGTGGGGCAAAAAGGAACCGGTGATGGAGAGAAAGAGCGCAAAACCTCCTGATGCGGCCAGGGCCAAAGCTGTGAGCAGAATCAAGGGGACGCCGTCACCTATCATCGCTTGGAGCAGCGAGGATGAGTCGAGCCCTGATGGGGAGGGCGGCATGGGACTCTTGTTCATGGTGCCACGCATGATGGGCCGGACTCTGCGTGAGTGCCACGCTGAACAGCTTGAGCCATCGTTTTTGCCGTGCTCTCACGCTCATTCGGCAACCGGTCCCAGGCTTACCAGGACCAGAGAGGGTTTGCCGTCCTCTCGGGCTTTGGCGAGGTCCACGGTGAAGATGGCCTGCCAGTCATTGAGGCCTTCGAGGTCCACGAGAACCTGGGAGACTTTCCAGGTTTGGCCGTCTTCAGCAGGCTCGGGGAAGGTGTAGCGGCCGTTGCGGGCCTCGTTGTCGAGGAGGATACGGTCGTGCTCGTCGTAGTAGGGGGCCATGGTGGTGGCGAGGAGGTCGGCCGTCCAGGGGGCGGCAAGGGGGCCGAGCGCATGGATGGCGAGGCGGTAATCCTCAATGACGAGGCCACGGAAGAAACGGAAAATCTCGGTACGGATGAGGGCGGTGAACTCGCGTTTGTTGCGGGTGATGTCGGGGGCTTCTTCGTGCTCGGGTTTTTCCTCGTCGGGTTTCCAGTTGGGATCGCGCAGGCGCTCCCATTCATCCAGCAGGCTGGAGTCGGTTCCGCGCAGAACACCGGCCAGCCAGGCTTCCATTTCCTGAACGGGCTCGGTTTTGAATGACTCAGGGACGGTCTGGGAGAGGACCTTGTGGACGCTGGAGAGGTGGCGGAGGAGGACGCCCTCCGTGCGGTGGAGGTCGTAATCCTGGATGTAGTCGGTAAAGCTGCGGAAGTTTTCGAACATCTCGCGCACGATGCTTTTGGGGCGGATGTTTTCCTGGCCGACCCAGGGGTGCAGGGCGGCGAATTCATTGAAGGTGTTGTAGATGAAGTCGCGGCAGGGTTTGGGGTATTCCAGTTCCTCCAGCCGGGCGATGCGCTCCTCATAAGGCAGGCCTTCTTCCTTCATGGCGGCCATGGCTTCGTCCTTCACTTTGCTGAGCTGGCGGCGGAGAATGAGATCTGGATTTTCCAAGATGGACTCGCAGAGCGTCAGCACATCTGCCGCGTAGTTGGGCGAATTCGGGTCAATCAAAGCAAGGGTGTCGATGAGGTAGAGGGACAGGGTCTGATTGAGGGAAAAATCATCCTGGAGCTCGACATTGAGACGGAGTTTTTGCCCGGGTTTCTGGCGGTCTTTGGGCGGGATGATGGTGATGATTTTGCGCTCGACCAAGGCGCGGAAAAGCTGCCGGGCGCGCTGGCGATGCTGCTTTTTGGCGGTGGTGGTTTCGTGAGAGTCTGCGATGAGCTGCTGCATGGCGGCACAGCCGTCGTCCTCGCGGCTGAGCACCTGGAGGAGCATGCCGTGGGAGACCTGGAAGCGGGAGACTAGAGACTCGGGCGCGGCGGTTTGCAGCTTTTTGAAGGTGTCCTCATTCCAGCCGACGAAGCCTTCAGGCGGTTTCTTTTTCACCATCTTGCGCATCTTCTTCACATCGCCGGCGGCCTTGGCCTCCATCTTGG
>JAZKER010000026.1:0-174171 GCA_040386955.1 Verrucomicrobiota bacterium | reverse complement strand
CCCTTTTCGACAGAGAAGGAGACGTCGTCCACCGCCACCTTGCTGCCGAACACTTTTCGGAGGTTTTGCACTTGGATCATACTGTCACTATCATGGTTGTTTGGGGTTGTCTTAACAAGGAGAGCTGTGTGACACACAGACACTCTGCCGCGTTCAAAAACGCGCGGGGCGCTTTATGGTTGCCTCCGCAGGATTTGCAAACGGATTTTACGCCGAGAATCAACAGCCTTAGTGGCAAACCGCAGGCGTGGCGAGAAAACTCGGCGGCCGGACCCGAAATGATTCTCGACAGGCCGGGGCAACTTTGGCTAAAACCAAGCCCCCAATGAAACGTGTTCCCCTTTCCTCCCGCCGTCAGTTCCTGGCCAAGTCGGCTGGTGTGCTCGGATTTCCTGCCATCATCCCGGCCAGCGTGCTGGGGCAAAACGCCCCCTCCAACAAGATCACCATGGCCGTGCTGGGATGGGGCATGATGGGCCCCAGCAACACCAGCAAGTTCCTGGCCGAGGCCGACTGCCAGATCGTGGCCGCCTGTGACATTGACAAACGCAACCTGGAAAAGGCCGTGGGCACCGTCAATGCCGCCTACAAGAACACCGACTGCAAAGGCTATCACGACTACCGCGAGGTGATGGCCCGCAAGGACATTGACACCGTCATGCTGGCCCTGCCGGACAACTGGCATGCGCTGACCTCCATCGAAGCCGCCCGGAACGGCAAGGACATCTATGGTGAAAAGCCCCTGGCCCGCACCATTGCCGAGCAGCAGGCCATCGTGAATGCCGTCAAACGTTATGGCCGCATCTGGCAGACGGGCTCCTGGCAGCGCAGCGAGAACAACTTCCGCATCGGTGCGGAGGTCGTGCGCAACGGGCTCATCGGCAAGCTCACCCATGTGGAAGTGGGCCTGCCCGCAGGGCACAACGACTTTGCCAAGACCGGTGACAAGCGCAGCGTCACCCCGCCACCGGCGGAGCTGGACTATGAGATGTGGATCGGGCCTGCGGCGATGCAGGACTACATCGAGTGCCGCGTGCACAAGAACTGGCGCTGGGACTACAACATCGGCGGCGGCCAGCTCCTTGATTGGATCGGCCACCACTGCGACATCGCCCACTGGGGCATGGACATGGACAGCAGCGGCCCCTCCCTCATCAAGCCTTTGCAGGTGGACATGCCGCCGCGCACGGACATCTGGAACACGGCGACCAAGTACCGCGCCGAAGCGACCTATGCAGGTGACATCGTGATGACCATCGCAGGCGGTCATGAGGACATCAAGATGGGCACCAAGTGGATCGGCACGGATGGCTGGGTGCATGTGAACCGGGGCTCCTACGATGCCTCCAAGCCCGAGCTGAAGAAGGTCATCAAGAAGCGTGAGGGAGACCAGGTGGTGGAAGCGGCCACGGCCCCGAAACTGGGAGATGACGTCATCAAGACCCGTCTCTATGAAACCCCAGGCCATCATCGCAACTTCCTGGACTGTGTGAAGAACCGCAAGCCGACGGTGACTCCTGTGGAGACGGCCCACCGCAGCGCCACACCGGGCCATCTGGCTCTGATCGCCTTCCTGGTGAACCGTCCGATCAAGTGGGATCCGGTGAAGGAGATCATCCTGGACGATCCGGAAGCCAGCAAGCTGCTGACCCGCGAGTATCGCGGCCCCTGGAAGCTGGAAGCTTAAACGAATGATGAAGCTTGCTGAGCGACGCCGATCAGCGTTTCTCAGGAAGCGCCGTCGGCGGAAGTTGTTGGGCGAGCAAGGCACGCAGTTCTTTCAAGATGGAGGCATGCTCCTGGGCCTGGGCGAGATTGGTGTATTCATGCGGATCGGCCTCGTGATCGTAAAGCTCGATGCCGTTGCGGCCCTCGTCCCACTCGGTGCAGCGCCAGCGGGCGGTGCGCACGCTGCGGCCCCAATGCTCCGCGTCTTTGCCACGGCGGGCCTGAGTGAAGGCGGCCTCATGAACGGATGAGGCGGGGTCGTTCAGGACGGGGCGAAGGCTTTTGCCCTGCAAGTGAGAAGGTGCCGGAATGCCGCAGAGATCGCAGAGGGTGGGATAGAGATCGGTAAGCTCCGCGAGGCCCAGGGAGGTGCGGCCATTGCCCTTCATGCCGGGCGCGGAGACGATGAGCGGGACGCGGGCGCTTTCCTCAAAGAGGCTGCGTTTGTGCCAGAGGCCATGCTCGCCGAGATGCCAGCCATGGTCGCTGGTGAAGATGACGATGGTGTTCTCCAGCAGGCCCTGTTCCTTCAGCGAGGCCAGCAGACGGCCAGCCTGTGCATCCACATAACTGACACAGGCGAGGTAAGCGCGGATGGAAGCGCGGCGCTGTTCCGGCGCGGAGGTCATGGCATAACCGGGCACGGAACCATTGCGGGCCGGAGCGGGAATGTCCTCGGCATCATTGGCGGGAGCGTCAGGCAGGGTGATCTTCTCCAGAGGATAGAGATCGAAGTACTTGGCCGGAGCAACGAGGGGCAGATGCGGACGGTGAAAGCCGACGGCGAGGAAGAAGGGCTTGTCGGCATCGCGCTTCTTCAGCCAGCCGATGGCGGTGGTGGCAAAAGCACCGTCGCAGAGCTGGTCGTCATCCCCTGGGATTTCCTGCCAGACCAGTCCCTGCTTCTTACCGGTCTGGACGGTGACGGCAGAGTTGCGTTTGGGCGGGTAGGGGCGCTCATCCTTGAAGGGTGTGCCGAAGTCCCAGGCCTGAGGATCATCCATGCTTTCCAGGCCCGTGGGAATGCCGAGGTGGAAGAGCTTACCACAGCGGGCGGTGGCGTAGCCTTGCTGGCGGAAGTGATGCGGCAGGGTGAGGACGTCCGGGATGTTGACGTATAGGCTGTCGGCATTATCCGTGACACGTGTCTGGTTAGGCCGCAGGCCGCTGAGGAAGGAGGAGCGGGAGGGATTGCAGTGAGGGAACTGGCAGTAGGCCCGGCTGAAGAGCACCCCTTCCCTGGCCAAGGCATCCAGGTGCGGAGTCTGTGCCTGAGGATGACCGTAACTGCCAAGCGTGGCGGCGAGATCGTCCGACACCATGAGCAGGACATTCGGCCGGGTGTCCGCAGCCCAGGTGTGGACGGCGAAGACAAAGAGGAGAAGGAAATGCTTCATAGGCGGGCCTGATAACGCAGGCCTGCTGCCGCTCTATCGTTTGGGAATTTCGTTGAGCGTGTAGTAGGCCACGGAATGGAGCAAAGGCTGGCTTTTGGCGTTCTTTACCCCATCGAGGTGGAGTTCATGCACGTGCCCCTGGGTGAGGGGAGTGAGGGTGAGGCGCACGCTTTTGCCATCGGCACTGACTTTGGCGGAAGTGATTTTGGGAAGGATCTCATCCACCTCGGGACCGCCGTAGTCTTCGCGGTAGGCATAGGTGAACTCGCGCATCGAGTAGCTGGCGACATCGCCGGCAGATTTGGCATCGACAGGCTCGGTGAAGGTCAGCTCAAAACCATCGGGCGTGGCACGCATCTCATGGATTTCAAAAGGCAGCTTGCCGGTCCATTCGAGTTTCTCAAAGCAGAAGGGCTTGCCACCACGGGCACCCCAGCCACGGTCACTGCCGCCGGTGTAAAGATGACCTTCGGCATCCATGCGCCCGCCGATGAGGCCACTGGCGAAGCCGGTGCGGAAAGGAATGACGGCCCCCTGTTTGATGCCGTTGACGGTTTCGAGAAAGACACGGCTGACGTTGCTGTGGCTCTGGTCGGCAATGAAGAGCTGCTTCTGGAAGGGGCCAAACTTGCCGCCGGATTCATCGCAGAGGATGAAGGTGGGGGAGTTGCCGATCTTGCCATGGACGAGATACACGGCGGGAGGAAGCAGCTCCTTCATGCGTTTGCGCTCGGTGACGATGCGGTCAGGATCGCCATTGGGGTTGGCTTCGCCGCGCTTGCGGTCGCCCTTGAAAGCTTCGGGGATGGGATCGAGCGGACGAGGGCCCATGTTGGGGGCGAGGGAGTACCAGACATTGCCGCCGGGATGGCCCTGGAAGCTGCCGGGGACGAGGTGCTGAAGGGTGGAGGAACCGTGCCAGGGGCCCTGGTTGTCCACGTAATAGACTTCGCCGTCGGCATCGAAGCCGACACCACCTGGGCTGCGGATGCCGCTGCAGGTGGGAACGAGGGTGCCATCCGGCTTGATGCGAAGAGCCCAGCCACGGAAGGGCACCTTGCTGTCGAATGAACCGGTGAGGCAGAGGGTGACCCAGAGGTCGCCCTGTTTGTCAAAGCGGCTGCCCAGAGCGTACTCGTGGTAGTCGCCGGAGACGCCCCACTGGTCGTTGACGTTTTCAAACACATCGGCCCGGCCATCGCCATCTTCATCCCTGAGGCGGGTGATTTCATAACGGGTGGTGGCGTAGAGAGCGCCATCCTTGTAACCGAGTCCGAGGACTTCATGAAGGCCGGAGGCAAACAGCTTGTAGCTGACTTTTGAGGGATCGGACTGCTGGGCGTTGGAGACGATCCAGATCTCACCCCGGCGGGTGCCGAGGGCGAGCCTGCCTTCAGGCAGAAGCTCGATGGAACCCACTTCCAGCGCGGTTTCAGCCGGGGTGGTGTAAGTGGTGATCTTGTAAAAATCGGCTTCGACGGGATCCGCAGCGGAAAGCGTGCTGCCGAGGGAGGCCAGGAGGGAGAGCAAAACAAAACGGTTCATGAGAACGAAAGAGAAGACGTGGGACCGAGGGCGAATCACTGAGGCCAGGAATAGGTGATGGTGACCTCCGGGCCGGTGACGGGGAGGAGGAGGTTTTCACCCACGATGCGTGCCCCTGCGGCGGTGATGCTGAGCTTGTTTTCAAAAGCGCGGCCTTCGAAATTGAGCTTGCCTGCATCAATGAGGAAGCCGCCATCCTTGGATTCGATCTTGCCGGAGGCGAGGCGCAGCCAGGTGTTCGCGGGGACTTTGCCATCGAGCTTCAGCGTACGCTTCAATTGGTTAGGCGCGGCGGTGCTGCGGTCGGCCACTTTCAGGCCGTTCCATTCATAGAGAAAGGTGGGATGGCGGGAGGCATCGAGGCGATAACCTTTCCAGGCGTAACCGGGAACGCGTTCCTGCTTTTCAGGCCAGGCGGTCTCCGGTGTGGCGAGGATGGCAAAGGGCTGGCCCTGGGCAGGGCTGAGGACATCATAACCCAAGGGGGGTTCATAACCGCCGCCACGGCTGTTCCAGTGTTTGGAAGCATCCATGAAGGCTCCGCGCCAGATGAGGGCGAGGTTCATCTGTTCGGCACTCCAGGCGAGGCTGATGCCGCCGGGATAACCGACGGCGATGCCCCGGTTGCCGGCACCGGCGATGAAGTTGCGATAGATGACCGGCTCGTTTTTGACCACGAGGGGGATGGGATCGAAGTCTTTTTTCTGCTTGGGCTTGGCGCCCTTTTCCCAGCCTTTGGGGGTCCAGGTGGAGAGCGGGGTGATGTCGAAGTTGCTGCCTTTCCAGGCGGCAAAGACGGCGATATCACCGCCGTCCTGGAAGTATTCCAGGCGGAACTCATGGGGCCCCTGCTCCAACTGGGTGGAGCCTTCCTTGATGTCGCCTGCAGGATGGATGCCATCGTACTCGACGACTGTTTTGCCATCCACCAGGAGGCGGACACCATCATCCCCGGTGATGTAGAAACGGTAGCTGCCTTTGCGGGGGGCGTGAAGCTGGCCCGTGAAGACGACGCCGAACTCGTTCTTGTAGTCGTCGAGCTTGATCTGAATGAGGTTGTCTGCCACCACGCCTTCACGGTGGGGTTTCAATTTGGAGAAGTCGGGAAGGCTTTTCCAGGCTCCCTGATAGAGGGCGAACTTGAGGTCTTTGAGGCCTTCACCGAGAGGCAGGACTTTCATCTTGCCGTTCATGGTGAGGGCATGGCCTGGGAAGGTGCAGACGAAGGGATAGTCACCGGGCTTTTCAGGGGCGGTGAAGGTGAGCGACTCCTCTTCATGAGGATTGAGCATTTTGGAATGCAGCCAGACGCGCTTGTCATCCGGCACCCAGTTGCGCTTGAGGGCGGCCTCGACGTTTTCCATCTGCTTCAGGGCCATGGCGGCGGTATCGGTGCCGGGCTGGCAGAAGACGATGTTGTGCGGGAGGTCGTCGCCGTTTTCAAAGATGACCTTCACCGGCTGGCCGGGGCGGACGACGAACTCGGACTGGTCGTACTTCATCTGCGCGGTCATCGTCTTGATGCGGATGGCCTTGAGCGGAGCAGGAGACGGAGCGGCCTCAGCAGCCGGTTTGGCAGCGGCGTTTTTGGCAGGGGCCGGGGTGCCGGCCTTGTCGGAATCGACCCGCAGCGGGCGTAACCAAATGTTGCGAAAGCGGACGGGGTTCAGGTGATCCTGAAGCATGAGGTCGCCCTCCTGGGCACCGCTGTCGAACTCGCGCTGGAAGTGAACGACGATGCCGTTGTGGATGACGGTGAGCTTGGCCTTGCTGCCGGGTTTGGCGCGCTCGAAAAGGATGTCGTAGGTCTGCCACTCGCCGGGTTTGCGGCTGGCATTGACCATGGGCGGGTAGCTGCTGTAAAGACCGGAAGCCTGGCCATCCGGATAGGTGTCGTTCTGGTAGGAGTCGAGGACCTGGATTTCGGGGAAGCCGCCGATGAAGACGCCGCTGTTGCCACGGCCCTGTCCATTGCCAACGACGGTGGCCGGGGTGGCCCATTCCAGGTGGAGGTGGCCATCGCCCTTGAAGGATTCACGGGTGCGGATGCTGCCGCTGCGACCCGCGATTTCCAGGTAGCCGTTTTCGACTTTCCACTGGGGCTTGTCGTCGCCGGGAGGGGAGTCTTTGCGAGGCTCGCGCTTCCATTTGGAGAGGTCCTTGCCATCGAAAAGAATGGTGGCATCGGAGGGGGCGGCACCTGCCTTTTCATGGGTGCTGAAACCGGGCGGGGTGATGACCTGCGGACGAGGCCGCTGCATGTCATGCGCACGATAGACGCCCCCCGGGGTCATGGGCTGTTCTTTCTTGATATCGGCAGCGTGAAGGCTGCTGGTCAAACCGAGGGCCAGGAGGAACGAAAAACGCATGATGGAAGAGGGCGCAGTTAACGGGAGGGGATGGGGGCTTCTATCGGCGGAAGGGCAGTGCGCACTGGGGCCTGGGGCACAAGCTGTGGAATGGGGAGAGGTTGCAAATTTTCCCCATTTGGGGATTTTTGGCTCCAAGGCCTTGAGGATGAGGCGCTTGCGATGGGGATTTGATGGGGAATAAGATCCCCCAAGGCTCCCCATGGGGAAATTATCCCCATGACTCCCTCGAAAAGGCGGGGTGGGGAAAGGGGCCTGCCGGGAAAGAATCCGGGATAGGCAGGAAGCGGCGGAAGACCGGGACACTCGAGAATATCCGGCCTGCGACAGGGGGATGCAAGGTGCGGAAAGGGCACTTTGACCGGCAGTGCTCAGAGGACTGAGGTAATGCGGAAGGTGGGGCCGGCAGGGAGCTGGAGGGTCTCCCCTGCCCCTTTGCCCATGAGGCGCTGGCCCAAGGGGGAAGCGGGGGTGATGACGAGGATTTCCTTTCCCTCAAAGATGACTTCGGTGCCGCCAGCACCAGGGCCCATGAAGTAGTACTGATCTTCATCCAGGAGGATGAACGAGCCGAGGCGGACGGAGGGGCTGGCGGTGAGATCCTGGGCGAGTGCCTGAAACAGATGGACGGCGGCCTGGAGTTCCTGCACGCGCTGGGCCTGGCCACGGGCGACGTAGGAGGCCTCGAGGGTGCGGGTGTCGTACTTGTTTTCCGCGCGGCTGTCGGGATCGGTGGCGGCAGCAAAGGAGGCCCGGGCCCCCCGGGTGAGGGCGGCCAGTTCGTCATCCAGGGTTTTCTGGATGGCGGTGAGGACGGCGGATTTTGAGAGGGGGGCCATGAGACGAGAGGACAACGAAAGGGGGGCGGCAATGAAGGAACGAATCCAGGCATTGGCAACCAGGAGCCTGAATTTGGCCGAAACTTCATTTTCTTGATCTGTTTACTTTAATTTCCATAATTTTAAGATATTTTCGTTAGTTTTACAATCCATGCCCGAATCACCTGCCCCCCAGCCGATGAAGCGCGTGCGCCTGACTCCCTGGCGCGGGCCGTTTCATTTTTTGCTGTTGCTGGTGACGAGCAGTCTGACGCTGCTGCTGCCGCTGGCCTATGCGGTGCTGGTGATGGCGGGTGGTTTTTACCTGGGATGGCTGGGCTTTGAGTGGGTGACGGCCCTGGCGCTGGCGGAAAGCTGGCGCTGGCAGGATGTGCTGCCGCTGGCCTGGCTTTTGGCGGGGGCGGTGACGTGGATTTTCATGCTGAGGCCGCTGAGGGGGAGGCCCCGGTCTGTGGCGGTGGCGCTGCAAATCACGCCCTCCAACCAGCCGCGTGTGTTTGAACTGGTGGATGAGATCTGCTGGCACCTGAAGCTGGATGCGCCGCAGGAAATCTGGCTGGACACGTCCATTGGGATCCGTTCGTCGGTGCGCGGCGGGGTGCCGGGGGTGGCCGGGGGGGAGCTGATTTTGCACATCGGGCTGCCGATCGTCTCAGTGATGAGTGCGCGGGAGTTTGCGGCGATGCTGGTGAGGGAACTGGCGATGAACGCGGGGGGGATGGGAACGACTTTTTCGCATCTGGTGAGAGAACTGAACGCGTGGTTTTATCGTGCGCTGCATGAGCGGGACCCCTGGGAACCGGAACTGCGGGGACGGCGGGAGAAAGAAGGCCCCCTGCAACGGGGGGTGAGGCTGATGGCGTGGCTGTGGATGACGGGGGCAAAGCTGCCCTTTGGCCTGTTCGTGATGGCGGCGCGGATGATCAGTGCGGTGGCGCTGCTGAGTCTGGGAACGGGTGCGGACCGGGCCGGAGCGAAGGTGCTGGGCAAGGACGCGTGGAAGCGGCTGCAGGCGAAAATGGAACTGCTGCATGGAGCCTGGGAGGCGACGCGCAAGGAGATCCAGCGCGGGCTGAGCCAGCAAAGGCTGCCCGACAATCTGGCCCTGCTGCTGGCACGACATGTGGCCAGCGAGGCGCGGAAAAAGGCGCCTGCCGGGAAGGATGCGCCGCCAGTACCCCAGGGCGCGACGGGCCTTTTCCAGGAGCTGCCCAATGATGTGCCTGCGGCCTCGCTGGTGCGCGGGTTTGTGGATCTGGCGCGGCAGGTGACGTGCTTTTACTACCAGCATGAGCTGGGCATAGGGCTGCATGAGAACCGGCTGGTGGCGGATGAGGAGGTGATCCACCAAAACCGGCGGGAAGATGAATCGCTGGTGATCATCCGGCGCTACTTCAGCGGACTGGCCCACCCGGAACGGGCGATGTGCGGGCTGGGGGCGACGCACCCGGTTTCGCCAGGGCGGGAACAGCTCAAGGAAGAGATCCTGAAAGTGCGGCGGGAGATCCGTGAATGGGGCTGCCGACTGAAGCTGGCGCTGCAGGAGTGGAACCTGGCGTGGCAGCGGCGGCGCGACCTGGAGGCGGCGGCGGTGCTGAGCCAGGCGGGGTTCACGGTCTCGCGCATCCAGTTTGGCACGGATGACACGACGCCGCAGTCCCTGCGAAGCGAGGCGGCGCGGCAGCGGATGCTGATGGAGCACATGGAATCGGCGCTGGTGGCCTATGAAATGAAGATGGAGAGCCGCTTTGCCGCAGCACTGGGGCTGCTGTGGTGGAGCCCGAAGGAAATGATGGACGAGCGGCTGGCAGAGCGGCAGAAAGACCTGGCGGCGTGGGTTTCCATCTATGAAGCGATGGCGGGGGCGCTGCCGTGCTTTCGCGAACTGCTGACGACGTTTTTTGCCTTTCAGACGCTGGGGGCGCGGCATGCGAACCTGGAAGACCGGGGCAGCTTTTTCACGGCGCTGCAATCGGTGGTGCCGAAGATGACGAACCTGGTGCGGCAAATCCTTTCGACGATGGACGGGGCGATGTATCCCTTTGCCCCGAACAAAAGGGCGGTGAGGCTGAACGAGCATCTGCTGCAAGGCAAGCTGCCGGAGCCGATCAACATTTCGATGAATCCAGGGTCGGCGGTGGACATCAAGGCGCTGTCGGCCAAGATGGCGGCGGATGCAGGCGAGGTGATCGCGCCGTTTGTGGACCGTTTTTTAAACCTGTACCATGAGTCGTATGCGTGGCTGGCGGAATCTGCGGAGCTGACGGAAGCGCGATTTCTGGGGCCAAACAGCCTGGGGCCTGCGGTGGAAATGCTGATGCCGGAAGAATTTGCACGGAGACAGGAGGCGCGGCCGCAGGGCAGCAAGTCGCGACTGCCTGCAAAATAATGTTTACGCCTGAGCCTGAACGCGCAAAGGTGGGCTGATGCGAATCCTGGCTATCGGAGACATCCACGGCTGTTCCATCGCTCTGCGGGCACTGCTGGATGCGGTGAAGCCTGGGAGCGATGATGTCGTGATCACCCTGGGTGATTACGTGGACCGGGGACCAGACTCGAAAGGGGTGATCGAGATCCTGCTGGGCCTGGAAAAGACGACGCAGCTGAAGCCGCTGATGGGCAACCACGAGATCCTGTTTATGGATGCGATGGCGGAGCAGCTGGATGTGGAGGCCTGGCTGAGGGTGGGCGGGCGGGAGACGATGCTTTCCTACGCGCCAGACGGCTGCACGCTGTCCTGGAACAACATCCCGAAGGCGCATGTGGAATTTTTAAAGGAGCGCTGCCTGCGGTACTGGGAGACGGAGCATCACCTCTTTGTGCATGCGAATGCGAATGCGGTCTTTCCCCTGGCGGAGCAGAGCGATGACTGGCTTTTCTGGACGCGGTTTGACGACAGCTACCCGCATGTTTCCGGCAAGACGATGGTGTGCGGCCACACGGCGCAGAAAAGCGGGGTGCCGGCCCTGCGGACGAAGGCGGTATGCCTGGACACCTGGGCCTATGGCGAAGGCTGGCTGACGTGCCTGGACATCCTGAGCGGTGAGTTCACCCAGGCGAACCAGGCGGGGGAGGTGAAAAGATTCACCCTGGCGGATCTGGAAGGTCATGGAGGTGAAAAAACCACCCAACTGCCAGTAAGCCCGCCCAACTGACATTTAGACCTTGCGAGGCTGTTGCCTGCGTACAAGTGTCAGCCGTCGGGCCATCGCCCTTTTACAACCCAGGAATTTTCTATCATCGTGTCATCAGCTCGCTCGATTCTCGTCACCGGAGGCACCGGCTCGTTCGGTCAAAAATGCATCGCCACCCTGCTTGCGGATCCGGAGGTGAAACGCATCGTGATTTACTCACGCGATGAGCTGAAGCAGTTCGAAATGGGGCAGAAATTCACGGACCCACGGCTGCGTTATTTCATCGGCGATGTGCGTGACAAGGACCGCCTGCAGCGTGCGCTGGAAGGGGTGGACACCGTGATCCACGCAGCGGCGCTGAAGCAGGTGCCTGCGGCGGAGTACAACCCGATGGAGTTCATCAAAACGAACGTCCTGGGGGCGGAAAACCTCATCGAAGCCTGTCTGGACAACGATGTGCAGAACGTGGTGGCCCTGTCCACCGACAAGGCGGCGGCGCCGATCAACCTTTATGGCGCGACGAAGCTGTGCTCGGACAAGCTTTTCATCGCGGCGAACAACGTGCGCGGGGACCGGAAGATCAAATTCAGCGTGGTGCGTTACGGCAATGTGATGGGATCGCGCGGATCGGTGATTCCTTTTTTCCTGGAGAAGCGCAAGACGGGTGTGCTGCCGATCACGGACCCGGAGATGACGCGCTTTAACATCACGCTGGAAGAGGGTGTGGAGCTGGTGATGCACGCGCTGGAGCATGCGATCGGCGGGGAGATCTTTGTGCCGAAGATCCCGAGCTACCGGATCACGGATGTGGCGGAAGCCATCGGGCCGGAATGCGCGAAGCCGGTGGTGGGCATCCGCCCGGGCGAGAAGATCCACGAAGAGATGGTGACCTCCACGGATGCGCTGCAGACGATTTCGACGGACAAGCACTACATCATCGTGCCGAACAAGCACCGGCAGCCGCTGGATGTGACGATCAAGGCTTTCTGCGATCACCACGGCGCAACGCCGGTATCGTCCGGGCTGGCCTACAACTCCGGCACCAACACGGAATGGATGACTGTGGAAGAGATCCGGAAACTGATCCAGTCCCACGTGGACCCGACCTTCACCGCCTAATTCCCTTTTATCCGACTTGCTGACATGAGTTCCGCCATTACTCCCTGGGATCTAAAAAGAGCTTATCAGGAGGGGCAAAATCTGATGAAGATTCTTCGTCAGGAGGCAGGTGCCACCGGCAATGACGAGAAGATGATCGAGCTGTCGTACGACCTGCAGGCGGGATCGTATGTGGGGGCGCTGGCGGACCCGGTGCTGCTGGCGCACAAGCGTGAATATTGCCGGCATGTGGCGGCGCTGCTGGAAAGCCTGGGGCCGGTGAGCAGCCTGCTGGATGCGGGGATGGGCGAGGGCAACATGCTGTGGCTGACGCTTTCCCAAATGGTGAACCCGCCGCTGCAGGTGCATGGCTTTGACCTGTGCTGGTCGCGCATGGCGGTGGCCCGCGAGTGGCTGGAGAAGCAGGAGCCGAGTTTTGAGATCCAGATCTGCACGGGCAGCCTGACGGAGATCCCGTACATGGACAGCAGCGTGGATGTGGTGTGGACGAACCATTCCATCGAGCCGAATCACGGGCGCGAGGCAGCGATCCTTTCCGAGCTGCACCGGGTGTGCCGACGCTACGTGGTGATGCTGGAGCCGGCCTATGAACTGGGCAGCGATGAGGCGAGGAAGCGCATGGATGAGCATGGCTACTGCCGCAATCTGGCGGGAACGGCCGAGGAGCTGGGCTTTCGAGTGCACCGGCATGAAATCTTTGCGGGCAACCGTAATCCGCGGAACCCGACGGCGGTGCTGATTTTGGCCAAAGATGAGAATGCCGCTCCGGTGACGCCGCGCCGCTGCTGCCCGGTGTACAAGACCGAGCTGACCCCGATGCGGGACTGCTGGTACAGCAAGGAATCCATGCGGGCCTATCCAATCCTCAACGGCATCCCCTGCCTGAGAAGCAGCCAGAGCATCGTGGCGAGCAAATTGGCCGAGACTTTTCCCACTGATTCATGAGTTCCTTTTTACCCTATGGCCGCCAGTCTTTGGACGCTGAAGACCTGCAGGCGGTGATGGATGTGCTGAAGTCTGACTTTCTGACCCAGGGACCTGCCATCGGCCGTTTTGAAAAGGCGGTGACAGACTGGTGCGGGGCGAAGCACGGCATTGCGATGGCCAACGGCACGGCGACGCTGCACCTGGCGGCGAAGGCGATGGGGCTGAAGCCTGGCGACTGGCTGTGGACGAGCCCGATCACGTTTGTGGCCTCGGCCAATGCGGGGCGATACTGCGGGGCCAATGTGGACTTTGTAGATGTGGATCCGGGAACGGTGAACCTGTGCCCGGAGCGGCTGGAGGCGAAACTACAGCAGGCTGAAAAAGAAGGGAAGCTGCCGAAGATCGTGGTGCCGGTACACTTCACCGGCCAGCCCTGCGCGATGGACCGCATCCATGCGCTGGGGCAGAAGTATGGCTTTAAGATCCTGGAAGATGGCGCCCATGCGCTGGGCGGCAGCTATGAGGGTGAACGGATCGGCAACTGTCGGTGGTCGGATGCGGTATCGCACAGCTTTCACCCGGTGAAGATCGTGACGAGCGGCGAGGGCGGGATGATCACGACCAACGATGACGAACTGGCGTGGAAGATCGGCATGCTGCGCACGCACGGCATCACGCGGGATGCGGACCGCATGGTGGGCGAATCCGAGGGACCGTGGTACTACCAGCAGCTGGAGCTGGGCTACAACTTCCGCATGACGGACATCCAGGCTGCGCTGGGGGCGAGCCAGATGACAAAGCTGGATGTCTTTTCCGCGAGGCGGCGGGAGATCGCGGCCTTGTACGATCAGGCGTTAGGCGGGCTGCCGCTGCGACCGCTGGCGAGGGACCCGAAGGGCATCAGCGGCTGGCACCTTTACATGATCCGGCTGAATCTGGCCGAGATCTCGCAGACACGCCGGCAGGTCTTTGACAGCCTGCGCGCGCAGGGCATCGGGGTGAATGTGCATTACATCCCGGTGCATTTGCAGCCTGACTATGTGAAGCTGGGCTTCCAGGCGGGGATGTTCCCGGAAGCGGAGCAGTACTACCAGGAAGCGATCACGCTGCCGATGTTCCCGGCGATGAAGGACGAGGACATCCTGCGGGTGCGTGATGCGCTGGCGGTGGCGACGGGGGTTTAGGGCTGCCTGAGGCTGCCGAATTCGTCAATTAAAAGGATGCGGGCGGAGGCAGGCGCGGCGTACCTTTGGAAGAGCAGTTCATGAACGATCATCCACCCAGTGACGACGGCCACGAAGGACATGACCATGCAGGCCACAGTCATGCGGCATCCGTGACCGCGGGGAATGAAAGGCGGATACGGAATGTGTTTTTCCTCACTTTTGGTTATGCCATTGTCCAGGCGGCGGGGGGCTGGTGGTCAGGCTCGCTGGCCTTGATTGCCGATTCCGGCCACATGGTGTCGGATGCTGCGGCGCTGCTGCTGGCCCTCATCGCCTATCGAGTGGCAGCCAGATCGCCTGATGCGGAGAGAACGTACGGCTTTCATCGGGTGCGGGTGCTGGCGGCCCTTGCCAACGGGGCGTCGCTGCTGGTGCTTGTGGCATGGATTTCCTGGGAGGCGGCAGGGCGGCTCTTCAAACCCACGGAGGTGATGGCCGGCCCCATGCTGGCGATTGCGGCGGTCGGCATGATCATCAACATCACGGGCGTGCTCATCCTGAATGCGGGCAACAAAAAGGACAGCAATCTCCAGGGTGCCTTTCTCCATGTCATGGGGGACCTTTTGGGGTCGGTCGCGGCGATCACGGCAGCTATCGGGATTCTGTACACAGGGTGGTCCCTGCTGGATCCGATCCTCTCTGTGCTGGTCTCTCTCCTGGTCGTACGCTCAGCCTGGAGACTGGTGTCCGAATCCATCCGGGTGCTGCTGCAGGCGGTGCCGCGCGGCCTGGACGCGAGGGCTGCCGAGGCCGAAGTCGCCAAGCTGCCGGGGGTGGCCGAAGCAGGCCATTTTCATGCCTGGACCCTGACCGACCAAAGCGTGGTCGCCACCATCCATGTGACCGCGAAGGAGGGCACCGACCCCATCAGCCTGCCGCCGCTGGTGGCAGGGCATCTCGGCAAACTTTTTTCCATCGATCACGTGACGGTGCAGGTGGATCCGGCGGGAGGCCTCAAGAACGAGCATTCGTCGGCAGGCGGCTCCTGAGCATGGTGAAACGGGTTAGGCTTCCCAGACGCCCTGTTTGATGAGCTGCTTGGTGGCCTCGCCGGGCCAGTCGCGGTTGGCGAGCGGGCTAGCGGGGCTGGGGTGGAGGACGCGGCCGACTTTGAAGCGGGTGCCAAGGGTGTCTTTGGCACGCTGGGCGCGGGCCTCCGCAAAAGCACCGACGCCGATGACCCATTCGGGATCGAGGGTGGCGATGACTTCGCAGAGGTGGGCGTCGCAGAGCTTTTCCATGGCCTCGGTTTCGCTGGTGGGGAGCTTGTCCGGGGTGCGGTTGCGGCCACCTTCTTCCATGAAAACGAGGGGGCAATAGTTGGCCACAAAATGCTCCTTGAAGAAGTTTTCAGCCGCGCCAAAACGCTGGGCGAAGAGGCCCCAGAGGCGGCGGCCGCTGACTTCGGAGTTTTTGCAGGCAAAGCCGGTGACGCGGCGTTTGGGGTGCTCGTGCTCGGGATGTCCCACTTCCGTTTCGATCTTCATCCAGTCGCGGACAGAAGCGATTTCACCAAAGGGCACGCCGGTCTGGGTCATGCCGAAGGGGCCAGGGTTCATGCCGACGAGGACGACGCGTTTTTTGCCTTCGCCGTAACGGCTGAGGTAGAGCTCATGAGGAACGCGGGCGTATTCGAGAGGATTGTAAACGTAGGCCGTGGGCGGGGCGAAGGTGAGGGAGGCGAGGCTGCTGCTGAGATCACGCGCAGCCTGGATGAGTCGTGAGGAGGTGGACATGATTACAGGACGGCGGCGATCTTTTTGGCAAAGTAGGTTAGGATCATGTTGGCCCCGGCGCGGCGGATGCCGAGGAGGGATTCCATGGCCACCTTATCCTCATCCAACCAGCCTGCGGCGGCTCCGGCCTTGATCATGAGGTATTCACCGCTGACCTGATAGGCGGCGATAGGAAGGGTGCTGGCATCACGGATGCGGGCGATGATGTCGAGGTAAGGGCCTGCGGGCTTGACCATGAGGATGTCGGCCCCTTCGGATTCATCGAGGGCGGCTTCACGGAGGGCCTCGATGGTGTTGGCGGGGTCCATCTGATAGGTCTTTTTGTCGCCCGCCTTGGGGGCGGAATCGAGCGCACCACGGAAGGGGCCATAGTAGGCGCTGGCGTACTTGGCGGTGTAGCTCATGATGGAAACCTGGGCGAAACCGGCATGGTCCAGGGCTGCACGGAGGGCGGCGACACGGCCATCCATCATGTCGCTGGGAGCCACGATGTCTGCCCCGGCGCGGGCATGGCAGAGGGCCTGCTGGCAGAGGACTGCGACAGTTTCGTCATTGAGGATGCGGCCATCGGCAGCGACGAGGCCATCGTGGCCGTCGCTGTTGTAGGGATCCAGGGCCACATCGGTGATGACCATGAGCGTGGGATGGGCGGCCTTGAGCGCACGGATGGCGCGAGGGACGAGGCCATCGTCATTGTGGCATTCCTCAGCACCGGGAGTTTTCAGTTCATCGGGGATGCGGGGAAACAGAACGACGCCGGGAATGCCGAGGGCATGGGCTTCGCCCGCTTCCTGGACGAGATCGGCCAGGCACCAGCGCTGGCAGCCGGGCATGGCGCTGATGGGGGTGTTTTCATCGCCTTCCTGAAGGAAGAGCGGGTAGATCAGGTTTCCGGGGGTGAGCACGGTTTCGCGCACCATGTCCCGGATGGCGGGAGACTGGCGGTTGCGGCGCGGGCGGATGGAAAGATTCATCCTGCCAAGATGGGCAGCGCAGCGGGGAGGTCAAATTGAGGCGCGATGTTCTGAACGAAGCCTCCTGGAGGCGGATGGCTATTTGACGGCCTCGATGAAGCTGATGAGATCGGCCATGTCCTGCTCGGTCATCCCCTGCTCCAGGCCTTCCGGCATGAGGCTTTGGCCGGAGGAGTTGCTGCCCAGGATGTTGGAACGCTGGACGGTGATTTCGGCCCCGCCCATCATTTTGAGCGTCATGCTGCTGGCGTCGTCCTTGGCGATGATGCCGCTGAGGGTCTGGCCGTCCTTGGTGTTGACGGTGTAGGCGATGTATTGGGAGGCGACCTCCTTGTGCGGCTCGACAATGGCGGTGAGGAGGCCGTCTTTGCCACGGGTCTTCACGGTGGTAAAATTGGGACCGACCTCGATTCCCTGCCCGTTGGCCACGTGGCAGGCGAGACAGCGGGACATGAAGACGATGTTGCCTGCGGTAGCGTCGCCTTTAAGGGAGAGGGCCGCCTGGAATTTCTTCACCACTTCCTCACGCGATGGAGGAATGACGGCGGCCAGGGCGGTGCGGGCGAGGGCGGCCACTTTGCCATTTTTATGCTTGGCGAGATCCTGAACCTGGGAGGCAGAGAGATCTGCCGCGGTGGGAGCGCCTTCGGTTTTGCCCAGGGCCGTCAGCAGGGCCGTGGCGCGATCATCGCGGGAAACGAGGGCGGCCAGGGCGGCGGTGCGGGCCTGGGGGGCGAGGTGAGGCCAGGAGGTGATGAGGGCCTGCGTGACCTCCGGGTGGCTGAAGGTGGAAAGGTAACGAATGGCGGCTGCCTGCAGGGCTTCCGACTGGCCTGCGACCAAGCAGACCTGCAAGCTGGGGATGGCGGAGGCGGGGCGGGAAAGGGCCACCAGTTCCATGGCGGCGAGGCGGTCTTTGTCGGAAGCTTTCAGGTTTGCCACGGTCTCGGTGGCGGCGGCAAACGCGGGGGTGAGTTTCTTCTCCTTGTCCACGGCCTCAAGAGTGGTGCCGGAGCGGCGGAGACCTTCGGCCAGGGCTCGGATGGCTTTGGGGGATGGAGAGGCCCCGAGAGACTGGATGAGGGCCGTCACTTCCTTCGCATTGTTGCGGGCGGCGATGGTTTCAATGAGGCCCAGGGACAGGGCTTCGTCGGCCTCCGTCTTGCCGGAGGAGCGAGTCTGATAGACCGCGAAGGCCTGTTCCGGCGGAGCAGAAAGGAGGGCATGACGGAGCCAGTCTTCGCGAGGAGCGATGGAGGCGAGGGCCTGAGCTTGCCCGGGATGGGAAACTTGGCCGAGGGTGAGGGCGAGCTGGAAGCGGACACGAGCATTCGGATCTGCCGTCAGCGTAAGCAGCTTCTGCCACAGGGCTTCCGGAGATGAAGCGGCCTGCAGGAGGGGCTCGGCCAGGAAGATGGCGTGCTCGCGGACATGGGCATCGCCGTTTTGCAAAGCGATGCTGAGGGTATCTGGGCTGAGGGACTTGAGACCCTGAAGGGCATTCAGGCGATGGATGACGGCGAGAGGTTCCTTGAGCTCTGCGAGGTCTTTTTCGAGCAGGGCCACGGCGGCCTTGTCCTGGCGCTCATAGAGGAGCCGGACGGCGGTATCGCGGTGCCAGCCATTGGGATGGGCGAGGGCGGCCACCAGCTCTTCGAGGCTGGCTTTGTCCAGGGCGGGACGGGTGCGGGAGGGGGTCGCTTTCGTTTCGCCACTTTTGGTTATTCTCCAGATGCGGCCGCGATCATTGCCGCTGTTGAGGTCGAGATGTTTTTTGATCTCGTCCGGCACGGCCCAGGGATGTTCGATGATCTCGCGATACATGTCACAAACGTAGAGGTGGCCATCGGGAGCATTGGCAAAGTTGACCACGCGCACCCAGGTGTCCTTGCTGGCGGCGAACTCGTAACCGTGTTCATCGGCGGGACGTTCGCCCAGGAGGTCAATGCCGTTTTCGGCATAGCGGATCTGTTTGCGATGGATGAGCTGGCCGCCGGCATCGCCGCTGAAGCTGTTGTTCACGAAGTCTGGGCCGTAGGCATCGCCACGGTAGATGGTGGTGCCGGTGGCGCCGGTGAAGTAGCCGCTGACGCGGCCCCCGCCCTCGACCGAACCTTTGACGACCCCGGCGATGCGCCAGCGGGTGCGGATGATGCGCCAGGGTTCATCCGGGCTGAGGCGGAAGACCTCGGCCGCGCCGCCATCCACCGCGATGCTTTTGCGTGCGGCGGGCATGGAGTAGAGCGGATTCCGGGAGGCATAACGACCGTCATAGACCCAGTACTGGAGGTGGTCTGAATTTGAGCAGCCGAACTTGCGGCCGTAGTTGTCAAAGCTCATGCCATACTGGGCGCCACCGCCCTCGAGACCGAACTCGTGGGTGAGAGGATCAAACCAGAAGTCCTTGCCACCGATCTCGATGCCGGGCAGGTCGGGGCGTTTGAGGCAGGTGACGATGCCCCGGTTCCCGCCACCGGCGAGGATGTGGATGCGGTTGTCCTGGCCCCACTGGAAGCTGTTCATCAGGCCCTGGACATTGAGGATCTTCAGGCCGGTGCCGAAACCGGTGAAGGCCTTTTCGCGGACCTCGGCCTTGCCATCGCCGTCCTTGTCCTCGAAACGCCAGATGTCGGGCGTGGCCCCCACATAGAGGCCGCCATTGGCCCAGATGAGTCCGGTGGGCCAGGGAAGGTTGTCGGCAAAAACGTGGCTGGTTTCAAAGAAGCCGTCGCCGTCCTTGTCCTCCAGCATGGAGACGCGGCCCAGATGGGGGATGACGTCGCGCATCTCGGAGTAGTCGATCATTTCGCAGACGAACATGCGGCCGCGTTCATCAAAGCAGACGGCGATGGGGTCACGAACAAGGGGTTCATGGGCCGCCAGTTCCAGATCGAAGCCTTTTTTCACCTGCCAGGTGGTGCGGGCGTCCTTAGGCTCCACAGCGGGATAGCGGGGCAGGTCTTTGGAGGGATCCACCTGGACGGCATTTTTTGTGGGACCGTAGGCCTCCGCATGGGTGGTCTTGGACTTGATGCCATTGGCGGGCGGCGGGACGGCCAGGGCGAATCCGGAGAATCCGAGGGTGAGGAGGAGGAACGGCTTCATGAAAGGAAATACCCTGAAACCAACGGTGCAGCGAGCGTGCTCTGTGCCCAGGGCATCACAGGAACAGGTACTTTTATCGCAGCGGATGAAAAGCAGATGAATCCGCCGTGTCGTGCCAATCGAAGAACTGAGGAAAATTAGACAGCAATCTTCGACAAATGTCACTTCCACGCCTCGCCATCATCGGAACCGGTATCTCCGGACTGGGCTGTGCTCACTTTTTGCACAAGCTCTATGACCTGACGATGTACGAGGCTGCGGACTACATCGGAGGGCATACAAACACGGTGACGGTGACCGAGGACGGCCAGGAACTGCCGATTGATACGGGATTCATGGTCTTCAATCACCAGACCTATCCCCTGCTCTGCCGTCTGTTCAAAGATCTGGGGGTGGAGACGAAGCGGACGGACATGTCCTTCAGCCTGCGGCACGTGCCGACGGGCTATGAATACAATGGCAAGAACCTGGACACGATCTTTGGCCAGCGTAGCAACCTGCTGAGCCCGAGGTTTTGGAAATTTCTGCTGAAGATCAAACGCTTCAACGAAGAGACGGTGGCGGCGATGAATGATCCGCAGTTTGAGAACCTGACGCTGCGGGAGTATGCGCAGGCGCGGGGCTATGGGCAGGATTTTCTGGACCTGTATGTCATCCCCATGGGCAGTGCGGTGTGGTCCACCCCGCCGGAGCTGATGCTGGAGTTTCCGGCGCGGACGCTGATGCACTTTTGGTTCAACCATGGCTTTCTGGGCATGGAGACACGGCACCCCTGGTGGACGGTGGTGGACGGATCACGCCAGTATGTGCGGAAGCTGGTGCCGCCGTTCCGGGACCGCATCCGCCTGAGCACGCCGGTGGAAAAGATCGAGAGGCAGGATGGCAAGGTGACGATCCATGCCAAGGGCCATGCGCCGGAGACTTATGACAAGGTGATCCTGGCGACGCATGCGCCCACCTCGCTGAGGATGCTGGCCGAGCCGACGGCGCTGGAGCAGGAGCTGCTGCCGCATTTCAAGTATCAGGCCAACATGGCGACACTGCATACGGATGACCGCTTTCTGCCGACGACGCGCAAATGCTGGGCGGCCTGGAACTACCACATCGAATTCGACAGGAGCGGAGCCATCCAGCCGAGCACGCACTACTGGATGAACCTGCTGCAGGGGGTATCGGAAAAGACGAACTACTTTGTCAGCATCAATGGTGAGGATGCGATAGATCCGGCGAGGGTGATCCGCCGCATTGCCTATGAGCATCCTTTGTTTGACGTGAAGGCGATGGCTGCGCAAAAGCGGCTGCCGGAGCTGAACCGGATCTCGCGGAACCAGACGACGTATTACTGCGGGGCGTGGTTCCGCTATGGCTTTCATGAGGACGGCTTCATGTCTGCGGTGAACCTGTGCCGTGATCTTCTGGGGGAGGAGCCGTGGTGACCGCGAAATCCGCCATCTACGAATGCGAGGTGATGCACCACCGGCTGAGCCCGAAGGAGCACCGCTTCAGCTACCGTCTGTTTTATCTTTGGTTAGACCTGGACGAGCTGGATGCGTTTTCGGACGGGCTGCGTTTTTTCAAGCGAAACCGTTGGGCTCTGTTTTCCTTCTTTGATGCGGACCACATTGTGAAAGGGCAGGCCGGGGCGCGGGAGAATGTGCTGCTGGTGGCCCGTGAAGCCGGGGTGGACACTTCGGCAATCGCCAAGGTGCGGCTGCTGACCTTCCCGAGGGTGCTGGGATACATCTTCAATCCGGTGTGCTTTTACTACTGCTTTGATGCGGATGAACAGCCTGTCTGCGCAGTGGCGGAGGTGACCAACACGTATCACGAGCAGAAGCCGTATGTGATGACGCAGCAGGAGGGGGACCGGTTCCGGCTGATTACACCGAAGCATTTTTATGTCTCGCCGTTCTTTGGGCTGGAGCTGAACTTTGACTTCAAGCTGAGGCTGCCCACCGAGAGGCTGGAGATCCATGTGGATGACCGGCAGGGAGAGGAACGGGTGATGCTGACGAGCCTGACCGGGAAACGCCGGGACCTGAGCGATGCGGCCCTGCTGGCCTGTGCCTTCAAATACCCGCTGCTGACCCTGAGGGTGATATTCCTGATCCACTGGCATGCTTTCCGCCTGTGGCTGAAGGGCCTGCGTGTTCACCGGAAAGCGGACCAAGCCGAACTGCAACGCGGTGTGTACCGCCCCCACCGCTCCATTTCTCCCACCAAGCCATGAACTCGACCACGCTGAGCCTCGAAGAAGACGAAGTCGTCTCACCCGCACATGCCGCCTGCCAGGGAGCGGGCTTTTATGAGCGGCTGGTGATGGGCACGCTGAAGCAGTTCCCGGCTGGAGCGCTGACAATGACTCTGCCGGACGGACGCGAGCATCGCCTGGGCCAGAGGGACGCCTCGCACGTACTGGAAATGAAGATCCACAATCTGGAGTTCTTCCGCCACTGTGCGCTGTATGGGAACATCGGCTTTGGGGAATCCTATGTACATGGGGACTGGGATGCGGAGGATGTGGCGGGGGTGATCGCCTGGTTCATCCAAAACATCCATCAGACGCAGGGCAGCCGGGCATCCTCGACCAAGCTGAAGGGAATGAACCTGCTGAAGGCCTACAACCGGCTGCTGCATCGGCTGCGCCCGAACAGCCTGAACACAAGCCGCCGAAACATCGCGGAACATTATGACCTGGGGAATGACTTTTACTCGCTATGGCTGGACCGGACGATGACGTATTCGGCGGCCCGGTTTGAGCATGAGGGGCAGCCGCTGGAGGAGGCGCAGTTCAGCAAGTATGAGGCGCTGTGCCAGAAGCTGGAGCTGAAGCCCACGGACCATGTGCTGGAGATCGGCTGCGGGTGGGGGGGCTTTTGCACGCATGCAGCCCGCGAACATGGCTGCCGGGTGACGGCGGTGACGATCTCCCAGGAGCAGCACAAGTATGCGACGGAAAGGGTGAAGCGGGAGGGGCTGGACCATCTCATCGAGATCCGCCTGCAGGATTACCGGCTGGTGACAGGCCAGTTTGACAAGATCGCCTCAATTGAAATGCTGGAGGCGGTAGGCGATGCTTATGTGGAAGGCTACTTTGCCAAGTGCCATGAGGTGCTGAAGCCGGAAGGCCTGCTGGCTTTCCAGGTGATCACGGTGCCGGACTGCCGGTACAAGAATCTGGTGCAGGGGGTGGACTGGATCCAGAAACACATCTTCCCTGGTTCGCTGCTGCTGAGCATGGCGCGGGTGAACGGGGCCATCAATAAAACGGGGGATCTGTTTTTGCACGGGCTGGAGGATCTGGGGGCCGGGTATGCCAAGACGCTGCGGCTGTGGTTTGAAAGGTTCAATGCGCGGCTGGATGAGGTGAAGGAGCTGGGCTTTGACGAGACCTTTGTGAGGAAATGGAATTTCTACCTGCAATACTGCGAAGCGGCCTTTGCCACACGTAACATCAGTGTGGTGCAGGCGGTCTATACCCGGCCTAACAATGGCAGCCTGCACCGGACATGGTGACTGCCACCCCAATCTGATCCACCCTCCCCCATGATCCTCTTTCTCCGTGTCTTTTTCATCGTTGTCCTGATTTCCATGCTGGCGGTCACGACCTGGGCGAGCAAGCAGGTGCCGCTGTGGAAGATCCCGTATGACACGTGGACCCACCCCTGGTGGATCGCGACCCTGTTTGATGCATATTGGGGGTTCCTGACGTTTTACTGCTGGGTCGTTTACAAGGAGACCTCCGTGCTAGCGCGTGCGGTGTGGCTGGTGGCGATCCTGCTGCTGGGAAACATTGCGATGGCGGTGTATGCGCTGATCCAGCTTTTCCGGGTGCCTGCAAACGGGTCCATCGAAACGGTGCTGCTGAGGAGGAACCGGGCATGACGGAAGCCCGGCCCTCCCTTTGGCGGCGGCGGGTGGTGAACCCGATCCTGCTGCAACTGACGCAAGGCACGAACCCGGGCAAAATCGCCCAGGCCATCAGCTGGGGAGTGGCCGTGGGGGTGTTTCCCATCATTGGATCGAACACCCTGCTGGCTTTGCTGGTGGGCATTCCGCTGAAGCTGAACCAGCCGGTGCTGCATGTTTTCAAAACCCTGGCCTACCCGCTCCAGTGGGCGCTGCTGCTGGGCTTTTACCGGGCCGGAGAGTGGCTGTTCAATGCTCCGCATGTGAGCATTCACATCCCGACGATGATGGAACGTTTCTTCGCGGAGCCGGGGCCGTTTTTCCGCGATTACGGGATGACGGCGCTGTATGGCATCGCGGTGTGGTGCCTGGTGGCCCCGGCGATCCTGGCGGCGATCTATTTTACCACGAAGCCGCTGATCGAGCGGCTGGACAAACTCAGGCAGTCGCGCAGCCAAGCGGCGACGGCCACAACCTGAACCCGCCATGTGGACTGCCGCGCTGATTCTTCTGATCCTCTTTGTGCTGACCTGGGCACTGAGCGTGAAACTGAACAACTACTCCTGGGTGGATGTGACCTGGGCGCTAGCCTTTGCGCCAGTGGCAGCCTGGTATGCGGTGAGCGGTGAGGGCTGGCTGCCGCGCCGTGCGGCCATTGCCGTGCTGGTGGGAGCGTGGAGCCTGCGGCTGGGCATTCATCTGTGGCGGCGGGTGGCCAGCCATCACCCGCAGGAGGATGTGCGCTATGCCGTGCTGAGGGAAAAGTGGAAGGCGAATCCACCGAAAGCTTTCTTTTGGTTTTTCCTCGCGCAGGCGGTGCTCGTTTGGCTGCTGATGCTGCCCGTGCACCTGATCTGCCAGCAGACCATGGAGCCCTTTCATGCGCTGGAGCAGGTGGGGCTGGGGGTTTGGTTTGTAGCCCTGATCGGCGAAGGGATCGCCGATGCGCAACTGGCGCATTTCAAGAGAACCCACCCAGACTCGAAAGGCATCTGCGAGGTGGGGCTGTGGCATTACAGCCGGCATCCGAACTATTTTTTCCAATCGCTGCTGTGGTGGGGACTGTTTCTCATGGCGCTGCCTGCCGCGTGGGGCTGGACGGCGATCGTGGCCCCGCTGGCGATGCTGCACTTTTTGTTAAACGTCACGGGCATCCCGCTCACGGAGAAGCTGTCGGTGGAGAAGCGCGGTGATGCGTACCGCGACTATCAGCGGCGCACCTCCGCCTTTGTGCCGTGGTTTCCCAAGAAGTGAATCCAGACGCCCCCTGACAAACGCATTTCTGACACTCCCTCCAAGTCATGCTGAACCTCAACGACCTCCTGGCCAAAGACATCCTGCCCGATGCGGCCATCCGATTTGGCATCCGCCAACGGCTGGCCAACACGCTGCGCAAGCAGAAGCAGCCCACGATTGAAGCGCAGAAGGCCGCGCTGCTGAAGCACATCGAAAGCCTGAAGAAAAGCCCGGTGGCCATCGCCACGGATGAGGCCAATGAGCAGCACTACGAAGTGCCGACGCGGTTTTACCAGCTCTGCCTGGGCAAGCACCTGAAGTACAGCAGCGGCTACTGGCCGGAGCCGGGAACGACCTTTGACGAATCCGAGGCCATCATGCTGAAGATGACCTGCGAGCGAGCGGAACTGAAGGACGGGCAGCGCATCCTGGAACTGGGCTGCGGGTGGGGATCGCTCTCGCTGTGGATGGCGGAACACTACCCGAAGGCGCAGATCACGAGTGTGTCCAACTCGCGCACGCAGAAGGAATTCATCGATGCCGAAGCGAGAAAGCGGGGCCTGGGCAACCTGACCATCATCACGGCGAACATGATCCATTTTGAAGGTGTGGGAGAGGGTGTCTTTGACCGCTGCGTCTCGGTGGAAATGTTCGAGCACATGAAGAACTACCAGGAGCTGCTGCGGCGGATTTCGACCTGGCTGAAACCGGGCGGGAAGCTTTTTGTACACATCTTCACCCATCGGGAATACGCGTATCACTATGAGGTGACGAGCGAGGAGGACTGGATGGCGAAATACTTTTTCACGGGTGGCCAGATGCCCTCGGACGATCTGCTGCTGTACTTTCAGGATGATCTCAAGATCGAAGATCACTGGTGTGTGAGCGGGATGCACTACAGCAAAACTTCAGAAGCTTGGCTGTCCAAGATGGATGCGAACAAGGCGGAGATCATGCCGCTGTTTGCCGAGACCTACGGCAAGGACCAGGCGGTGAAATGGTGGGCCTACTGGCGCATCTTTTACATGGCCTGCGCGGAGCTGTGGAGATACCGCGACGGCGAGGAATGGATTGTCTCCCATTACCGGTTCATCAAACCCGACTCACCAACTTTATGAAACGCCCCCTCATTCTGAGCCTTGCCGTTTTGATGCTGGCCGTGCACGGACAGGCGAACGATCTCATCCGCCAAGGCGACCTCTATGACCAGGAGTTCAAGCCGGACGAGGCGCTAAAATATTATCTGCCTGCGGAAAAGCAAAACCCGAACGATGCGGCGCTGCTGGTGAAGATCGCCCGGCAGCATGTCTTCCGCATGGACGGGCTGAAGACGAATGCCGAAAAGCTGGCGGAGGCCCAGACGGCGCTGGCCTATGCGGAACGGGCGGTGAAGGCCGATCCCCAGAGCAGTGATGCGCACCTTTCCATCGCCATCGTGCATGGCAAGATGACGCCGCTGCTGGGGAACCGGGGAAAGATTGAGGCCTCCAAGAAGATCAAGGAATCTGCAGAGAAAGCAGCAAAGCTGAACCCCAGGGACGATTATGCCTGGCACCTGCTGGGGCGCTGGCACCAGGCCCTGGCGGGCATGGGCAGCCTGACACGGGGCATTGCGCAACTGGTGTATGGGGAGCTGCCTGCGGCGACAAACGAGGAGGCGGTGACGTATTTTAAAAAGGCCATCGCCCTGAAGCCGGACCGACTTTTGCACCACATTGAGTTAGGCCGCACCTATGCCCAGATGGGCAAGACAGAGGAGGCCAAGGCGGCCATCAACAAAGGCCTGGCCATGCCGAACCGGGAGAAGGATGATCCTGAAACCAAGCGACGCGGACGAGCGACGCTGGCAGGGCTATGACAGGAGATTTCTCACTTGAGCCTTTTAAATAATTGTGTAACCCACCCTAAAGATTGAATCCCCGAATTGCGAAGGATTGCTGGGCCCCACTCATTTCAATCCTCTCTAAGTCATCAGCAAATGAGGGCGAAAAGACGTCCCCCCTCGCCCCGCTTGCGGGGAGCAGGGCTGGGGTGAGGGGCGGTGGAGTGGTCTCGGGGATCGAAGACTAGAAGCGTCGTTTTGGGAAAAGGGCAGCCTTTGCGGACGGACTTTCTGCGTGCTGCGACCACCCCCTCACCTTGGCCTCGTCCCCCCAATTCTTGGGGGAGAGGGAATGCGCTTTTGGCAGCTCTGGATGAGAGATCGAACGAGGTGTGAACCGTCCAGAAATTCACACTGCATAGACGGGATACATCATTTTTTCAAACCGCTCTAATAAACGATTTGATCTCCGATATTCGTTTGGCAACGAAACAAAAAAGGCAGAGGGGACGCCTCTGCCTTTACTCTGAGCGAACCGATTTTAGGGCTGCTTGAAGAGGTAGTGTTCCAGGCTGTCCACCAGGGCCTGCCAGGAGGCGTCAATGACGTTGGTGGAAACGCCGACGGTGCCCCAGGTACGGGTGCCATCACTGCTGACGACGAGGACGCGGGTCTTGGCGGCGGTGCCGCTGCCGCTGTCAATGATGCGGACCTTGTAGTCTTCCAGACGCACCTGGGCGATGGCGGGGAAGTGTGGCAGCAGGGCCTTGCGCAGGGCTTTGTCCAGCGCGTTCACGGGGCCGTCGCCTTCATCCACGGTGTATTCGTCGTTGCCGTTCACGTGGATCTTCACCGTGGCCTCGGTGGTCTCAGTGGAGGAACCGGAATGGTAACGATGGGTGGTGTGATACTCGATGAGATCAAAACAGCGGGTCTGCTGGCCGAGCTGCTTGCGAATGAGGAGTTCAAAGCTGGCTTCGGCGGCTTCGAATTCGAAACCTTCGCTCTCCATGTGTTTGACCGTGGCGAGGATCTTTTGGACCTCGGGGCTGCCTTTGGTAAGGGCGACGCCCATGGCCTCGGCCTTCATGAGGACGTTCGACTGGCCGGACATGTCGGAGATGGTGATGACGCGCTCATTGCCGACGAGAGAAGGGTCCACGTGCTCATAGGTGCGGGCCAGCTTTTGCACGGCATGGACATGGAGGCCACCTTTGTGCGTGAAGGCGGCAAGGCCGACGTAAGGGGCGCGGATGTCGTGGGGGACATTGGCCAGCTCATCCACAAAGAAGGCGAGGTCGCGGAGGCGGGTGAGGTCCAGCCCGAGGTCAAAGCCCATTTTCAACTGAAGGTTAGGCATGACGGTGATGAGGTTGCAGTTCCCCACACGTTCGCCGTAACCATTGATGGTGCCCTGGACCTGATTGGCCCCGGCACGAACTGCGGCGAGCGCATTGGCGACACCGACGCCGCCGTCATTGTGCGTATGGATGCCCACGGGACCGCCGAGATGGGCGATGACCTTGCGCGTAACTTCCTCCACCCACTCCGGCAGGGCGCCGCCATTAGTCTCACAAAGGACAACGAGATCTGCGCCGGCATCCTTGGCGGCCTTGACGGTCTTCAGCGAATATTCGGGATCTTCGCGGAAGCTGTCGAAGAAGTGTTCGGCATCGTAGAGCACCTCGCGGCCATGCTTTTTCAAGTAGGCGACGGTGTCTGCGATCATGGCGAGGTTTTCCTCCAGGCTGACCTGGAAGACTTCGGTGACGTGGAGGGGCCAAGTCTTGCCGACGATGGTGACGGCAGGGGTCTGGGCATCGAGCAGCATCTGGACCTGGGCGTCGTCCTCGACCTTCACCTTGCCACGGCGGGTCATGCCAAAGGCGGTGATCTTGGCGTTTTTCCAAGGGCGCTTGGCGGCCTCCTGGAAGAAGGCGGCGTCCTTGGGATTGGAGCCGGGCCAGCCGCCCTCAATGTAGTGGACGCCGAAGTCATCGAGCTTTTCAGCGACGCGGATTTTATCGAGGGTGCTGAAGGAAATGCCGGTGCCCTGGGTGCCGTCGCGCAGGGTGGTATCGTAAATGGTCACTGGAACTGACATGGAAGGAGAGAGGGAGGTCAAAAAGAGAGTCTAAACAATGGGAAGCGATGGCAGGACATGGGAGTGAAGCGGAGGGCACAATCCCGATGAACGCGGGGGACACTTTTGCCGCTGGAGGCACCCTTTGAGTGCGGCGACAACAGGCCGTGACGGACTCCTGCGGCTGCGTTACGCGCAGAGGAGCCCGCTGATAATTCGAATCGCAAAGATGGCTGGTTGGGTGGCCATGAGGGTCGGCAAATTAACGCGGCGTGCCGGGTAGGCAAGCAGAGGTTTGAGGAAATGGGTGGTTAGGCAGCTTTCTGCCGAGGGGCCCGTTTATGAAACAGCATGACAAGCAGGCCCAAGAGCAGTGGCAGACACTCTATCCACAAACCTTCCCAAAGCGGGCCACTCGCCTTCGTACCGTCCCTTCCAACGGCAACAAAATCGATGTGATAGATATGCGCGCTTAAGAGGACCGGAAACCATCCCAAAACAAAAGCCGCCAAGCCCAACCAAGTCGAAATCCACCTCTGGGATTTCCAGAACAGACGAATCACGACAGCCAGCAAAGCCGAGCCTGAAGCAAAACCAAAACAGACGAGAAAGAAGGTTAAATACCAATCGGGCAGTTCGTCCGATGGACTGACAGTGGCCAGTATTATCATTGTTTCAGAATAAGGGATTTAAAAGAAAAACCGCCATCTCCTAAAGGACGATGGCGGTTCTGCAAAAAGGCGGTCAGATCAATCCCGGCGGGCCAGTTTGGACAGCAGGCGGAGGATTTCCACGTAGAGCCAGACGAGGGTGACCAGGAGGCCGAAGGCGGCGTACCACTCCATGTATTTCGGGGCGCCGTGGGCGCAGCCGTTTTCGATGAAGTCGAAGTCCAGGACGAGGTTCAGCGCGGCGATGATGACCACAGCGATGCTGAAGCCGATGCCGATCATGCCGCTGCCATGAATGTAGGGGATCTGGATGCCGAACATGCCCAGCACGATGGTGACGAGGTAAACGAGGGCGATGCCGCCAGTAGCGGCGAAGATGCCGAGCTTGAAGTTTTCTGTGGCGCGGATGAGGCGCATGGAATAGGCGGCCAGCAGGGCGAGGAGGACGCCGCCAGTGAGCAGGATGGCCTGAAGGGCGATGCCGTGGAACTGCATCTCATAACGGGCGGAGAGGCCGCCGAGGAAGAGACCTTCAGCAAGGGCGTAAAGGCTGCCGGTGACGGGGGACCAGACGGGCTTGAAGCTGGTGATGAGGGCGAGGATAAAACCGGCGATGGCCCCACCAATGACCCAGGTCATGGCGGCGGCGGGATCCGTCATGGCCATGTTCCAGGTATAAATGGCCGTGGCGAAGGTGAGGAAGAGGAGGAAAGCCGTCTTGTTCACCGTGCCCTGGAGGGTCATCTGGCCGTGACCGGCGTGGGCGGGTGACTGGAAGGTGGATTCGTTGAGCAGTGGGTTCGACGTGCGCATGGCAGGGAGATAACGTCTAGGGTTTCCTTTGACTAGCCTTTTTTTGCTGCGGGTTTGGCACGACTTGCCAGGAAAAAAGGTTGGTATCGGATAGGCGGAGGTGGGCGGCGGGCGGAGGAGGAGGATTGATTTAAAAAGCGGGGCTGGCTAGGGTGGCTGCATGCCTGACTCCCCTGCCCGTTTCATCCAGATCAATGATGCCGCCCGCGAGACCAATCCCTGGACGAACAATGAATGGCTGTGCCGACCTGATCTGGTGGAGGCGGAGAAACTGCTGCTGGTGCGTGCGAACATGGCACCGATGCACTGCCACCCGTTTCACTGCCACCCGCACCGCGAAGAAATCATCTATGTGGTGCATGGGCGCGCGGAGCAGTGGGTAGGCGATGAATGCCGCATCCTGAGCGCAGGTGAAATGGCACACATCCCGCCAGGGGTGGTGCATGCGACCTACAATCCGCATCAGGAGCCGCTGGTGTTTCTGGCGATCCTGTCTCCGGCGAAACTGCCGGATGAACTGGCGGCGGTGCAGGATCCGCAGGATGTCTCGAATCAAGCCCCCTGGGCCACACTGCGCCAGGGACGGCCTGAGTGCCAGACGCTGGCCTGAGGGCGATGACAGAAAAAAGCCGGGCTGCCTTTTTTAAAGAACAGCCCGGCTGCAGAAACCTGTGAGGATCAGCGAGGGATCTTCAATGTCTTGCCAGCGCGGATCATGTCCGACTTCAGGCCGTTGGCGGCCTTGATCTTGGCGACGGTGGTGTTGTTCTTCCGGGCGATGGCGCCCAGGTTGTCACCCGCCTTGATGGTGTAGGTGGAGCTGCCGCCTTTGGACTTGGACTTGCTGGCGGTGGTTTTCTTTTTCGAAGACACCTTCACCACGGGGGAGGGCTGGCGGCGGGAGACGCTGCCACCGTGAGAGGCCTGCCAGCGGGCGACATCGTCGTCAGAGGCGGCGCGTTCGCCTTCGGCAGCCCAGGCGGTGACGTAGTTGCCATTCGGGTCGAAGGGGTAGTCCTTCTTCGCCATGGCGTGCGGCGGGGTCTGCGGGGACCCGCTCAAATTGATGACGGGGAGCTTGCGTGGAAGGCCGCGGGGCGCAGAGGTTCCGCAGGAAGCCATGAGCAGAGGCAGCACCACGGCACCAAGAATGGAAAAAACACGGAGGGGAGACATCGTGATGCAGAGTGGACGCAATGGAGCGGCCCCGCAACTGGGAGCCGTGGGGAGTTTACTCACCCGGGGTATGAAAACGACGCACCAGCTCTTTCACCCGAGGGACGTTTTGTTTGTCGCGCTCCATGATGACGACACGCTCGTGGTAAGCCTTGGAGCCGGGCTTGGCCAGGGAATAGAACCAGCGCGTGTCGTTGTCGAGCCGCTCCGAGGGCTGCTTGCCCATGATCTGATAAACCTGGCGGCCATCCATGCCGGGCTGCAGGCGGTTGAAGTTCACCTCATTGTATTCCATGGCATAACGGGTGCCGGAGACGAGAAAGTACTTGGTGGCATTCATCGAGTCCGTGCTGCTGTAGCCCATGCTGGAGGCATAATAGAGGTAAATGGCCGCAGGGATGGCGAGCAGGAGGAGAGGGGTGAAGAAGTACCAGTTTTTCTTGAACATGCGAAGGGTGGGGGAAGGCGGCGATGCTGGAGCAAAGGGCCACGGACGGCAAGACAAAAGCGAGAGATGAATCAACGGGCGGGAAAAAGATGCTCGCCCCGTTTGGCGGCCTGATGGGCCTCTTTCGTATCTTGCGGGATGCCCGGATCACCCTGCTCGGCCAGCCAGCGGTCGAGCTCGCCCGAGAGACGGGCGCGGGTGGCGGCGTGCTGAGGATCGGCAGCGAGATTGGTCATTTCATACGGATCGCTGGCGGTGTGGTAAAGCTGCTCCGCCGGGCGGGTGATGTAGCGTTTCACCAAGGCGTAGGTATCGGGATGGTCCGCAGCAAAGTTGACCCAGGTGGGCCAGTAGGGATTGTTCAGCGCGCCATTGCCCTGGATGCCCATGACATGTTTTTCGATGTAGATCTCATCGGGGGTCAGGTTCCGGATGTAGCGGTACTGGCCATCCGTGAGGGTACGGATGGGGTAGGCGGGGCCTTCGGGGATGTTGTTATGCAGGCCATAGGCGAACTGGCGATGGCCGTTCGCTTCACCCCGAAGAACGGCGGCAAAGCTGCGGCCATCGAAGGCGGCAGCAGTCCCCTTCCCACCTGCGACCTCGACGAGAGTGGGAGCCACGTCGGCATACTGGACGAGGGCATCGGTGCGTTTGCCCGGGGTGATCTTGCCGGACCAGCGGGCGATGAGGGCGGTGTGCAGGCCTGTATCCCAATTGGTCCATTTGTTGCCGGGGAACTGGGAGCCTTGCTCCGAGGAGAAAAGCACGAGTGTGTTTTCATCCTGGCCGGATTCTTTGAGCAACGCGAGGATCTCGCCCACCTGGCCATCCATGTAGGTGATCTCGGCGAGGTAGCGGCTGAAGTCATCGCGGGTCTTGGGGGTATCGGCGATGTTGGGCGGGAGCTGGATTTTTTTGGGAGGATGCTTCGTGGCGTCTCCCATGACCCAGGGCACATGAGGATCCACCAGGGCGATGACGAGGCAAAAAGGCTCGTCCTGCTTGCGCCCGATGAAATCGCGGGCCCCGGCGAGATCATGACCCTGAGTGGGATTGCGCACGCAGTTAGGATCGAAACCCGGCACGGATTCAAAAGGAAAGGAGGCCTCCGGCAGCACATGCGACTTGCCGGCCAAACCGACCCGGTAGCCCAAAGGAGCAAGGTGATGTGGCAGACTGCGGGTGCCAGGGCGGCTGGCGCTGTGGTTCCAAGCGCAGCCATTGCGCATGGGGTACTGGCCGGTGTACAGCTCTGCCCGGCAGGGCTGGCAGATGGCCTCGCTGACGTAGGCGCGATTGAAGGTGAGGCCCTGGGCGGCCAAGGCGTCGATGTTTGGTGTCTTCGCATTCACACCGCCATACGCAGGCAGGTCATTGTAGGTGCAGTCATCCGCCAGGATGATGAGGACATTTGGCCTGGCCTGGGCCGAGGCGGTGCCCGTGGCGAGAAGCAGGAGGAATAAGGCGATGGATTTCACAGGTCTCTATTTCTTCTTTTGGTTAGGCTTGCTGAGGGCTTCCGGCTGGCGGTCCAGCAGGGCGCGCAGTTCGGCCACCACCTGCGGCTGCGACGCGGCGAGGTTGCGGGTTTCCTGGGGATCCTCCTGGTAGTCGTAGAGCTCCAGATCGGCCGTGTCAGGAGCGGCAGCGGGTGTCTTCCATTCGACGAGGCGATAACGCTCAGTGCGGATGGCACGGCCGATGACGGGCTTTCCCTCACGCTGGCGGGGAAAGGCATGGGTGGCGTGGTCGCGGACACGGTGGGCCGGATCGCGCAGCACGGGGACGAGGCTGGTGCCATCCAGGGGCTGAGGGCCGGAGTGGGCAGGCAGCCCGGCGAGCTCGACCAAGGTAGGCAACACATCCACCGTCTCGGCGGGCTGACGAGTGGAGGAGCCAGGAGCAGCGATGCCCGGAGCAATGACGATGAGGGGGATGCGGTTGGCCTGCTCATAGTTGGTGTGTTTCGTCCACATGCCATGGTCCCCCAGATGCCAGCCGTGGTCGCCCCAGAGCACGATGACGGTTTGATCCGCAAGGCCCTGCGCATCCAGTTCATCCAGCACCCGGCCGAGCTGGGCATCCATGAAGCTCACGGCCGCATAGTAGCCGTGCATGAGAGAGCGCTTCATTTCCGGGGTCAGCGGCGGGTTTTCGGGGATGGGAGTGTAGTTGTTCAGTTCCCCCAGGGTCTTGCCCGCATAGGCGGGTGCGCCTTCTGGGGGCGTGACACGCGTGGGCAGAGGGAAAGCGGCGCGGTCATGCATGTCCCAGTATTTTTTGGGCGCGGTGAATGGCAGGTGCGGCTTCACAAAACCGAGGGCTAGAAACAGAGGCTGATCCGGCGTCTCCTTCGCGGCACGCAGACGCCGGATGGCGGCATCGGCGATTCGACCATCGGCATAGGCATTGTCCGGCACGTCGCTGTTTTCCCAGGCGGCTCCACGAGGGAGATCGCGAATTTTGCCGAGCTGCTGATTGGTGAAGTAGGCTTCTTCGCGAGTCAGTTTGCCATCCGCCGAATTGGCCGGGTCCAGATATTCGATCACCTTTCCTTTGATCGGCGGGAGGCTCCATGAGGCCTCATCGTCGTGATTGCCATGGCCCGTGTGGAGGATCTTGCCGATGGCCTCAGTGCGCCAGCCGTGGGACTTGAAATACTGGGGGAGTGTCACCGCATCGGGCACGGCCAGGCGAAAGTTGTCCGTGAGGTTGTAAATGCCCAGGGAGGTGGAGTGCGAGCCTAACAACAGGTTGTTTCTGGACGGAGCGCAGACCGCCTGGTTGCAGTAAGCGAGGTCAAAGCGCATGCCGCGTGCGGCGAGGCGGTCGAGATTGGGCGTCTTGGCCAGAGGATCGCCATAACAGCCGATGGCGGGCTTGAGATCGTCCACACAGATCATCAGCACATGCGGGCGGGAAGGTGCGGCGGCACCCAGCGGCAATGTGACGACGAGGAAGAGGAAGCTGAGGAAGGCGCGCATGATCAGGCTTTCTTTTTACCCTTTTTTCCCTTTTTGTTAGGCAGCGCATCGCCATGCGGCAGGCCCCAGATCCAGGGAATGACCTGGGCACGTCTGGCCCAGGCTTCCCACTGGGCGGCCATGGCCTTCACGCGGTCTGGTTCGCTGGCGGCGAGATCGTGCTGTTCGGTGCGGTCAGCCTCCATGTTGTAGAGTTCCCAGGCTCCCTGAGGGCCTTTGGCGACGAGCTTCCAGATGCCATCGCGGACGGCGCGATTGCCTTCATGCTCAAAGAAGAGGGGTTCCTTGCGACCGATGGATTCCCCTTTGAGGGCAGGCCGCAGGCTGACGCCTTCGACAGGCTTGATCTTCTGCCCGGCATGTTCGGCAGGATAGCTAGCCCCGGCGATATCCAGGCAGGTGGCCATGAGATCAATAAGATGGGCGGGCTGGGGCTCCAAGGAATCATGACGGGCAGCGGGGATGCCTTGGGGCCAATGGGCCACGAGCGGGGTGCTGATGCCGCCCTCATGCACCCAGTGTTTGTACTCGCGGAAGGGGGTGTTGCTGACATTGGCCCAGGCCTCGCCATAGCCATGGTAGGTGTCTGCACCGCCTGGAAGAATGCCGTAACCCTGGCGCATGGGGTGGCCGTCGCGGGTCTGTTTGGGGATCATGTCCGGCTGCAAATCGGTGGCCGCCATGGCAGGCAGCGTGGGTTTTTCCTCCCTGGGTTTGAAGGGGCCGTTGCGCCCCATGCTTTCGGCACAGCCGCCGTTGTCCTGGAAGAAAAGGATGAGGGTGTTGTCGTATTGCCCCTGTTTTTTCAGCTCGGCGACGAGGCGACCAATGCCCTGGTCCATGCCGTCAATCATGGCCGCAAACACCTCCATGCAACGGATCTCGAACTCGCGATTCTTCACCTCGCTCCAGGCACCGCCGGCCTGCGGGGCGACCTGCCAGCCCGGCGGCAGCAGGCCGAGCTTTTTCATCTTCTCCACACGGACCGCGCGGATGGCATCGTAACCGGCATCGTACCTGCCCTTGTATTTGGCGATGTCCTCCGGCTTCGCATGCATGGGCCAGTGCGGGGCCGTCATGGCCACATACATGAAGAAGGGCTGCGCCTGGTGATCGCGTGCATGGTCCGCCACGAAGCGGGTGGCGTGGTCTGCAATGGCATCGGTGTAGTAGAAGGACTTGGGCTGGTACTGCGCATCGGCAAAGGGGGAGATGAATTCGTTGTCGCGAGTGAGGGTGTTCGGATCGAAGTAGCTGCCCGCGCCATGGATGGTGCCGTAAAAGCGATCGAACCCACGCTGGAGCGGCCAGTTGGCCTTGGCATCGGCATCCTGGGGATTGACCTTTTTGGTGACGTGCCATTTTCCAGCCATGTAGGTGCGGTAACCGGCGGGCTTCAGCACCTCGGCAATGGTCACGGAGTCGCGGCTGAGCTCGCCCCGGTAACCGGGCAGGCCCTTGTCATCCATCATGTGACCGATGCCTGCCTGATGCGGATACAGTCCGGTGAGCAAGGCCGCGCGGGTGGGGCAGCAGCGGGCGGTATTGTAAAACTGGGTGAAGCGCACGCCGCCCTTGGCCAGGGCATCCAAGTTCGGTGTGCTGATCTCACTGCCAAAGCAGCCGAGGTCCGAATAGCCCATGTCATCCGCCATGATGAGGATGATGTTAGGCCGGTCCGCAGCGTGGGCGGAGAGGAGGGACAAAAGGAAGCCGATGAGCAAGAACGAACGCATTCCCCTATCACGAAGCAACCCTTCCCATCTTGCCAGCGAAAAAGCCACCGCTGCCTATCTGGAATGCAAGTGGCAGAAGAAACGGAGGGACGACCTATGGTGCCGCAGGTGATGACTGCACGAGGTACTTCTTTTGAAACTCTGCCGATGCGTCCAGGCCAGCGGCGATCCATTTCATTTCGTCCTGGCGGACGGATTCGTGATAGGCGGCCCCTTTCAGCAGGGCGGATTTAAGGCTGGCCTCCACCTTGGTCATATCAAAACCCATGGATGTGCGACCGCTCTCTTTGCATTTCTCGGTGAGGCGAGTTTTTTCCTTTTCATTGGGGGCCTTCAAAGCGGCGTGCATGTAGCAGAGGCCTGCGAGGTTTGCGGCATTGTCCCGGAGGTCGCCCGCCATCAGAAGGTCGCCCAAGGCTTCCTGCAGCAGCGGGTTGTCAAAGTCCGCAAAGAAGATCATGCCTGTCACGCCACGGATGGCATCGGCCCGCTGTTTGGTGGTGAGCGTGAGCTGCTGGGTGGCGCTGGCCGGCAGGCCGCCTGCCTCCTGGCGCGCGACATACCTGGCGAAGCCCGGGGTCATCCAATTGATTTCGCCCGAATCCCCCTGCAAGGCTGCTGGCAAGGTCTGTTCTTCGAGGACCCATTCCACCAGCCACTTTTGATATTTTTCACGTCCGAAATGGGCGTTGGCATTGATGGCGAGAGCTTTTTCTATCCAGCGCAGGGCTTCCTGAAGATCGCCTGTGTAGATGTAAAAGGTGCCGAGATTTGAGCAGGTTTCATACAGGCCGGGGACGAGCTTGTCTTTGCGCAGCATCGTCTGGATGGCGGCCTGATGGTCGCCAAGCTTATGCTGGGAAACCGCCAGGTCATCGAAGTGCCAGGGAAGAGATTTGTCAGAGGCGATGTCTTTCTCCCTCTGCTGGATGCGCCACTGGTGGAACTCCTTGGAATGGCGGGCAAAGCTGCCGCTGATGAGTACCCCGATGCCGGGAAAGCGGGCGCGTTCGGAATTCAAGGTGTCACTGTCCCAGATGCAACCATAGGCGGTCTGTGACAGCAGCGCAGCGAAGAGGATGACCTTGATGCCCGGCAGATTCATGAACGACATGATGCCATGCGCGGGCTACCACAGAAAAGAACTTTATTGCTCCGAATCACTCTGGCTGCTGCCAGGGCACGGTGCCGCCACGCTGGATGTGCTGGCGAAGCTCGGCGGAAAGTTCATTGAAGATCTTCGGGGCCTTCATGCGGAGATTGGTTTTCTCCTGAGGATCGTTCTTCAAATTGTAAAGTTCCAAGGGACTGAAGGGATCGTTCTGCATCAGCTTCCAATCTCCGCGAATGAGGGCCTCGTAGCTTTTGCCGCCATAGGCGGCACCGCCTTCGCGACGCACGAAGTAAAGGCTGCGTTCTGTGGCGATGTCTTTACCTGTGAGCACGGGAACGAGGCTGACGGCATCCAGCCCATCGCGAGATTGAGCTCCAGCGAGTTCGAGAAAGGTGGGGAAGACATCGAAATTCAGGCCTGCGTAATCGCTGCGAGATCCGGCCTGGATGTGGCCGGGCCAGCGCACCATGAAGGGCACCCGCAGACCGCCATCGTAATGGCTTTGTTTGCCATCGCGCCAAGGGTCGTTGTTCTGACCGTGAGGCAGGGAGCCACCGTTGTCTGCGGAGAAAACGACCACGGTATTTTCCTCCAGACCCGTTTCCTTCAAGGTGGCGAGGACCTGACCGATGCGGTCATCCAGATGCTCGACAAAGGCGACGTTCATGGCGCGTTTTTCATCGAGCTGCGGCGCGCGTTTTTTCACCTTGTCCAGCCATTCGGCGGGTGGCTCGATGGGAAAATGCGGGGCATTGTAGGCGAGGTAAAGGAAGAAGGGCTGGTCCTTTTTGCCCGCACGTTCCTTCAGGTAATCACTGGCCCAGGTGGAGAAGAGATCGGTGGCGTGACCGGGAGGATCAATGACTTCCGCATTGCGACGCATGTAGTTATTCCCGTGACGCAGATGGGTACTGTAACTGTCCATCATGTCGCCCAGAAAACCGTGGAAGAAATCAAACCCGCGCTCATTGGGGGTGTTGGGGGACTCCAGTCCCAGGTGCCATTTGCCAATGGCGGCGGTGTGGTAGCCGCTCTTCTTCAGTTCATCGGCCAGAGTGGGCAGCTTCGGGTTGAAGTAGCCCCAGGAGTTCTCGGGCTGGGTGCGGATGACGCCGGGCACCCCGGCGCGGTCCGGATAGACGCCGGTGAGCAAGGCCGCCCGCGAGGGGGAGCAGACGGTGCAGTTTGCCCGCATGCGGGTGAAGAGCATGCCTTCCTTCGCCAGGCCATCGATGTTCGGCGTCTGCACGTCCGAAGCGTGGTAGGTGGAGACATCGCCGTAACCATGGTCATCCGTGAAGATGATGAGGAAATTGGGACGTGCGGCCAGCCCCTGACTGAAGGTGCAGAGAAAGGCGAGGGCCAGTAATGAAAGGAGCTTCATGAGAGGTACGGAAGAGGCTCAATCCAGCAACGTGAGGGTGACACGGCGCACATCCATGACGGATTTGCCGGGGATCTCGAGCGCACGCAAGGTCAATGCACCCTGCCCTGCCTCCAGTTTCATCTCGCCGAGATTCAGAGTGCGAAACTCCTTCATCTGAGATTCGCCATCCGGACGTGGCAGGGTATCCTGATTCGTGTAAAGCGGCGGGTCCCAGCCTGAGGTCACCTTGCCACGGAGACGGCTGCCCTTGAAGGCCAGCTCCACTATGGAACCGACATCCGCGATGGGGCAGGTGTAATCCACAGTGACCTCATAACGGCCTGCGGTGTGGACATCCAGCAGCCAGACCATGTGATCCTCCTTGGCGGTCCAATGGACAAAGTAGGAGCAGTTGGGGGCATTGCTGCTGCGCTGGACGCCGCCGCGAGGTTCGCCATCGCGGGCAGGCAGCATGGTGATGGGAAACTCACGATAGCCCACAGGAATGGGACGCGGATCCACGGCATTGCCGCCGCCTTTCTTTTTGCCCTTGGCCTTGGCCTCCTTCACCGTCACACCCAACACATCTTTGCGCCAGGTGGCGACGGCTTCGCTGAGTTTGGCTGCGAGGGCAGGTTCCTTATCATTGATGGCCGTGGTCTGGCCAGGATCGGCGACCATATCATAAAGGTTGCCCGCATTGTCCAGGCGATGCTGCTGGGTGCGCACGCTGACATTGGAGGCCCAGGTGGAGAAGATCATGCGGTCGGGCCATTCGGGGGCCTGTTTTTTCAGCAGCGGGGTGAGGTCGCGCCCATCCAGCGGCCTGTCACCCACACGGTGAATCTGGGCCAGGGAAACGAGGGTGGGCAGGAGGTCGATGGCCCCGGTGATCTGAGTGACGGTGTGGCCCTGAGGCAATGATGAGGGCCAAGAAATGTAGAAGGTGGAGCGCACGCCGCCTTCATCTGTGCTGCCTTTTTTTCCTTTCATACCGCCGGTCCAGCGGTTGCTGTTGGGTCCGTTGTCGGAGAAATAAATGACGATGGTGTTTTTTGTCAGGCCATGCTCTTTCAGCCGCGCCAGCACCCGGCCGACATTGCCATCCTGATTTTCGATCATGGCCAGAGCGCAGCGGGTTTCATCGGCGATTTCATTGGCCGCCGCGGTCGCGGTCTGGGTGAGGGGCTTGTCTTTGAAACGTTGCCAATCCTTCTCCGGGGCGGCCCAGGGAGAGTGGGGGGTGGTGAAGGGCACGTAGCAAAAGAAGGGGCGGTCCTTGTTCCGATCAATGAAGTTCAGCGCCTTGTCCGTGCAGATGTCCACGATGTAACCTTTCTCGCGCACCATCTTGCCGTTCTGTTCGAGCGGCGGGTCAAAGTACTCCCCCCAATGGCCGGAGGTGTGGCCGTAGTATTCATCGAAGCCGCGTGCCATGGGATGATAAGGCCACTGGCTGCCATTGTGCCACTTGCCAAAGGCCCCGGTGGCATAACCAGAAGTTTTGAAAGCATCGGCCACGGTTTTTTCGCCGAGGTCCAGCCGCTCCTGCCCGGTGGAAACTCCGCGCACTCCCCCGCGCGGATGGTAGCGGCCGGTCAGAAATTCACCCCGGGTGGGCGCACAGACGGGGCAGACATAAAAGCGGTCCAGCGTGACGCCGGATTTGGCGATGGAATCAATGTTCGGAGTGGACACCATCTTGTTGCCGTTCTGGCTGTAATCGCCCCAGCCCGCATCATCCGCCAGGAACACGACCACATTCGGTTTGGGCGACTGGGCGGCGGCCAGCGAACAGAGGCTGAACAGAATGAGCAGGAAGGGTTTCATGGGGGCAGGGACGGCAGGTGGGGCCGGAGCACGAAAAACGCAGGGACACGGGCATTCCTTCAGCGAAAAAAGGAATTCACCTGCAACGAGCCGGACTTGCCTTTTCCCAGCCTTCAAGAGATGAAGGTGGCATGAAACCCTGGCACCTCCTCTCTGCCCTGCTGCTGACCTGCCTGGCCCCAGGCCAGGAGGTGGCCCCCAAGCTAAAACCTCACCCGCAGGCGGTCAAAAACAGTCATGCCCCTGGCGAAGTGGACCGGCCGGAGATGCTTCCTTTCATCGTTCAAGATGCCAGCAAACTGCCGGGAATCGCGGTGGATGAAATGGAGGCGGCCTTGGTGGGGGAGTGGCAGTATTCCACCCATACGCCGCCTTATGTGGGCCTGGGCTACCTTCATGACATGAAAGGCGGCAAGGGCCGCAAATCCGTGACCTTCACCCCCGATCTGCCCCGGGACGGCTGGTATGAGGTGCGGGTGGCGCATTGCTACAATGTGCGCCGGAGCACGAAGACTCCGGTCACGATTCATCATGCGGAGGGTGAGACCTCCGTACGCATCAATCAGCAGGAGGAACCGAAGCATGGACGGCTGTTTCGCTCCCTGGGCAAGTTTCGGTTTAAGGCCGGCCGTGCGGGCTGGGTGCGCATCTCCAATGAAGGGACGGAGGAGAACAAGGTGGTGATCGCCGATGCCGTGCAGTTTTTGCCCATGGCTGCGGAGTGAAGGAAAGATCGGCAAAAAAAATCCCGCCCCAGAAGCAAGCCTCTGAAAGCGGGACTTCAACGTGACAGTTACTTCGCCATGCGTGACGTCGTCTCGGCAGGCAGGGACTGGTTTTCCAGCCACACATACTCTTTCCAGGCGCCTTCATAGAGACGCACGTTCGGGTAACCGGCGACATGCTTCAGATAAAAGCGCACGAGGCTGCCTTCACGCGAGGTGCCGCAGTAGCAGATGATCTTTTTGTCGGGGGTGATGCCGGCTTTTTCGAGCTCGGCCTTCACTTCGGCAAAGGGCTTGAACTTGTGGGTGTTGTCCTTTTCCATGAGGCGGGCCCAATGAAAGCTGACAGCCCCTGGGATGTGGCCTTTGCGCAGCCAGACATCGTCTTCACCGATGAATTCATTGAGAGGACGGGCATCCACCAGGATGACGTCGGCCTGGTCTTTTTCCGCCTTCACCGCCGTGATGTTGGCAGCGATTTCGGGGGCGCCTTTTTCAGGGAGCACCCCGGCAGGATTGCCGAAGTAATGCTGAGTGGTGGGGTTGCCTTCAGCCTTCCATCCTGGCAGTCCGCCATCGAGGATGCGGATGTCTTTGATACCGGCTTTTTCCAGAACATGGGCCACCATGGTGGCGCTTAGGATTTCGTCATTCGGCAGCACTGCCCCCGTGGCATAGACGAGGTGGGTGCGGTCTTTGTTGGCCCCGGCACGGATGAGCAGAGCCTGAGTGAGATCTTCCGGGAGATACTGCACGGGCACAGCGGCATCGGTGCCGCGCAAGGTGTCGAAATTGAGGTGATGGGCCGTGGGCAGGTGGCCACGGAAGTAGTCTTTGTAACCGCCGCGAGTGTCGAGCACGACGGGGCGCTTGGCAGCATCCGGGTTTTCGATCAGGGCTTTGGCTTCAGCAGGGGTTATGAGGCCGATGTCTGCGTGAGACGCAGGAACCAGGAGGGCCAGCAGGGCCAGGAATGTGCAGAGAGGTTTCATGGGCAGGGATGGTGGCTAATTAGAAAGTGAAGACGAAGTTGATCTTGGCAATGACGCTCACGGAGCCCTGGTCGGGAAAGTTGGCCCAGGTTTCCAAAACGATGTTTTTAGTTAGGCCGTACTTGGCCCCCACGGAGGGCAGCCAGGCCTCCTGGTCGCGTGTCTGCACCAGATCGGCATTGAGGTTGAAGTCGCGGTTCAGCAGCTTCCAGGTGCGGTCCACACCCACGAGAAGGCTGTTGCCATTCGTCTGCACACCGTAGCCGAGATGCAAACGGGCCAGACCGAAGTCATGGGCCAGCATGGCATAGGTGAAGGGATCCCCCGCGCGGTCAATGTCGCTCAGGGCCACGCCTGCCACGCCCAAGGCGAAGGCACCGTCTTCCCAGGGCTGAAAACCGACCTTGGTCTGGAAAAAGAGAGGGCCGCTGAGATCGGGCCCCAGTGGGCTGTCCAGACCCCATTCCAAGTGAGCCGGGCCTAATTCCCAGCCCGTTTTGAAGCCCATCCAAAAGGAGTGCTGGCCTTCGCCATTGGCGGCAAACTGGTTGGCCCCGCCGAAGCTGCTGAAGGCCTGAACGGCCACGGTGCGGTGCGGCACGGTATCGGCCGTGGGGATGTTGTTGAGGCCCGTCGGCGTGGCGTGGAGGGAGGCAGCTGTGGCAAGTGCCAGAAGGCAGATGGTTTTTTTCATGGTGGGTTTAGGAAACAGTTTTTCAAAAAATGGCCCGGCAAATGAAGTAGGCGATCGCGGCCAGGACTGCCGCACAGGGCAGCGTGATGACCCAGGCGAGAAGCACGGGGATGGCCGTGTGCCAGCGTGCCTGGCGGGTGATGATGCCAATGCCGAGGAGGGAGCCCACGGAGACGTGTGTGGTGGACAGCGGCAGGCCATAGACGGAGCCCGCGATGACCAGCATGGAGGTGGTGAGATTGGCCGTGAACCCCTGGCCAGGATTCATGTCTGTGATCTTGTGAGAAAGTGTTTCGGCCACCCGGCGGGCACTGATGAGACCGCCCAAAGTCATGGCGACCGCGACCAGGAAGATGCCCTTTTCCCCAGTGCAAAAAGACACGCCTCCCAGCAGGGCGGCAATCTTGGGCGTATCATTCAGGCCACGGGCAAAACCAACGGCGCCCGCGCTGAGGAAATGCAGTGCGTCCAGGGTGCGGGTGCGATGATCGGGGGCCAGCCTTAACCCTCGAAGCAGCACGTAGAGCAATGTGCCCAGGAAGATGGCCACGACAGGCCCAAACAGCAAAGGCACCGCAAACGTGCTCCAAAGATGGCCAAAATTCACTCCTGAGGGGCCCGCCACCAAACCTGCACCGACCAAGCCACCCGTGAGAGCATGTGTGGTGGAAACTGGAAAGCCCAGCCAGGTGGCCAAACTGCCTGTGACTGCAGCACCGGCTGCAACGGCAAGAAGGAAGGCGGGATCGGCAATCAGGGCATCCGTCACCAGTCCCTTCCCTGAAAAAGCCTTGATCAAATGCTGTGCCAAAAACACCGCGCAGACAGCGCCTGCCCCCGTGGTGAAATTCCCCCAGTTGAGCGCCGTCCGGTATGACGTGGTGCCGCTGCCAAAGAGCGAAGCCACGCCTTTAAAATTGGCGTTGGCTCCATTGGCATAAGCCACAATGGCAGCAACAAGAACGATGAGGAGGGGCAGCACGGGCCTGACAAAGCAATGCTTATTTGCGCAGTCAAGCAATTACAAAGACGGCCCCACAAGAATCGAAGCCTTCACTTTTGACGCTTCTTTTTCTTCACCCCGCCAGATGCCCTTAGAAAGGCCTCATCCAGCTCAACCGGACGCGCATCTTTGAACTGATCAAGCACCCTGGCCAGGCGCGTTGCGGCTGCGGCAGCTTCTCCGGTCAGAGCTTCCACCGCCAGGGCCTCTTTCTCCAAAGGATCTGCGACGAGGTCAAAGAAACGACGGTCACGATAGAGCTTGAAGCGATGATCAAAGGCAAATTCCTGCACGGTGAGATCGGGCCTTTGGCGGGGTGAATACCAGCCATAAAGCCATTCACGCGGCGTGCCGGACTGCCCTTTTAACTGAGGCAAGAAGCTCACGCCATCCACCTGGGCAGGAACAGGAATCCCGGCCATTTCGCAAAGTGTCGGGAGAAAGTCCGTGGTGCTGATGAGGTCTGTGCTCACACGTCCTGCCGTCATTTGGGCTGGCCAACTGGCGATCATGGGCACATGCGTGCCGTGCCTGTTCGTCTTGCCTTTGCCGCCTGCATAGGGCCGTCCTTGGAACTGGCTGGTGATCTTGCTAGAGGTGCCATTGTCTCCGAGGAAAAGAAGGACGGTGTTCTCCCGCAGGGCGAGTTCATCCAACTGAGCGACGAGTTCGCCGATGAGCTTGTCCATGTAGGCGGTCATGTCGGCAAAGTGTTTGTTATCCCGCTTCGCATTTTCACCCGTGGTCTTGGTGTCCCACTCTGCGCTGTCCGGCGTGGGCTGGAAAGGATCGTGGGTGAGGATCATCGGGTAATAAAGGAAGAAGGGCTGCTGCCGATGACGGGTGATGAAATCGAGGGCGAAGTCATTCACGAGCTTGGGTCCATATTCGCCATGGGTGAAATCCACCGGCTCGCCATTGTGCTCCAGGCCTGGATTGGCATAACGAGCGGGACGACGTGTGTGCTGCCAGAGGTAGGATTCCTCAAACCCGAAGTGCTGAGGCAGCCCCTTGTCCTGGCCGAGCTGCCATTTGCCACAGATGCCGTTGGCATAACCGGCCTTTTTCAGAAGCTGGCCAAACGTCGTTTCGGTGGTCGGCAGGCTGCCGAAGTTGAAGTAATTGCGCACATTGTAGCGCCCTGTCATGAGCTGCACCCGGGTGGGAGTGCAGAGCGGCTGTGAGTGGCAGTGCTCAAAACGCAGCCCCTCGGCGGCGAGCCGGTCCAGATGCGGCGTCTGGTAAGACTGCCCTCCGTTGGCGGTGAGGCATTCATAGCCGAAATCATCCGCCATGATGAGGATGATATTCGGCTTCTCCGCCCTCGCCACGAGGCCGAAGACCAGCAGCAGACTTACCCAAAGCAATGTCATCTTCATGGTTCGGAAAGCAGGTATTTGGGAATGCGGTCGTTGGGCTCCTTCATGTTCAGGTTCTTCACGGTCGCTTTGGCTTCGCCCAAGGTGACGTGGCCTGCCTTCCACATGAAATCGAGGGCATTCAATGCGGCGAGCGATTCATACAACTCGCCTTTTTGAATGACTTCTTGGATCGTAGCGAGGGCACCGTCCTTTTGTCCCAAATAGCCCAGGGCTTCGGCCGCGACCACGCGCACGTCCTTGCTGTCGTCCTGGAGGAGTTTGACGAGGGCGTCCTTGGCTGGCGCAGCTTTGTCCTGAAGGATCAGGCACCCGGTGGCCGCCCAGTAGCGGATGAGCGGATCCGGATCCCCTAGAGCGCCGATGAAGGCGGGGACATGGGCGGCATCGCGGGCCGTGGCTGCATCGGCCACATCCATGAGCCGCTCCAGAGGATAGGCATCGCTCTGGGCGTAGTCGTAGATTGTCTTGTCGCCTGCGAGCTGCCTGTACATGCCTTCAGGAATGAAGACCGTATCGCGGGTGCGCAGCATCTCGTCACGCAGCGTCTGGCGCATCCTGGCGAGGCGATCTTGATGCATCGTTTGTTGGGCCAGATTGGTCAGCTCAAAGGGATCTTCCCCGGGCTGATACAGCTCCTCACCGGGCTTGGGCTTCCAATAGGCCGACTGAACCTCATTGCAGCGGCCTGCGGCAAATTCGGCATACCAGGAACGCATGCTGGGCTGCACCTGGAACGGATAGCTGTAATGCTGCCCCCAGGGGCGATGCGGGGAGTAATTGCGCACGTAGCGAAAGTCCGCATCGCGAACGGCGCGGACGGTGTCGTATCGCTCATCCATGCGGCCCCGATAAAGGAAGACGTGGTCGCGGGGCGGGGCCTTCTTTTCACCCAGGAAGGGGCGGCCCTGGTAATGCGCAGGAATGGGCACCTGGCAGAGGCTGAAAACGGTGGCCGGGAAGTCCACAAAGCTCACCAGATCCTCCACCCACTCACCGGGTTTGGCTGGAGCCAGATGCTGCCATTTCTGAGGGAGGCGAACGATCAAAGGCACACGGGTGCCGGAATCGTGGATGTTCCGCTTTCCTCGCGGCAGCGCGCCGCCGTGGTCACCATAATAGAAAACAATGGTGTCTTCGGCGAGGCCCGCCTTGTCCAGTTCCGCCAGCACTTGCCCCACCTGCGTATCCATCAGGGTCATCTGGTCATAGTAGTTGGCCCAGTCACGCCGGATCTCTGGCGTGTCCGGGTGGTAAGGAGGCAGAGGCATGGCCTCGGGGGCGATGCGGAAGCTGGTCTTGCCGGGCTTTGGGGTCACCTGGCTTTCATGGCTGGTGGTGAAGTTGAAGATGGCGAAGAAGGGCTGGCCTTGGGCGCGGTTTTTATAGTGCGCCTTGTTGCTGCCTTCATCCCACAGCTTCTTCCCTGCCCCGGCCACATTGTAGTCGGTCTTGCTGCTGTTCGTGCAGTAGTATCCGGCGGCCCGGAGGTGCTCTGGGTAAAGCTTGAACGCTGCCGGGATGGCCACGGCGCTGCGGTGATTGTGCACCCCCAGGGTGCTGGCATACATGCCGGTGATGAGCGTGGTCCGGGCGGCTGAACAGACAGGCGCATTGGCATAGGCATGGCGGTAACGCAGACCCTGGGAGGCCAGTTTGTCCAGGTGCGGCGTCACGGCCAGCTTGTCGCCATAACAGCCGAGGTAAGGGCTGTTGTCCTCACTCGTGATCCATAAGATGTTAGGCCGGTCCGCCGCGCCAAGCAGGCTTGCGAACAGGAAAAGACAGAGGGTGAGCAGCTTCATGGGCGGGCTTTGGTTTTCTTGCCGGGCTGATTTTGGAAAGGTTTGCTGATGACCACCGGCACATCATTGGCCTGGGCCGGCCCCGGTGTGGAGCGGCCTTCGGCCACGTATTTTTCCAGCAGGGCGCGGAGTTCGGCCACGAGTTCCGGCCTGGTGGCGTAGAGGTTGTTCTTCTCGATGAGGTCTTCCTTGAGATTGTAGAGTTCTCCAGGCTGATCATGGGCGGTGTAGCCGCGCTGCTCCTTCATCCACTCCGGTTCCCCGGCACGGCGATTGTCATCTCCGGTGACGTGGGCGATGAGCACCCAGTCGCCTTTGCGAATGGCAAAACGGCCGGAACCGCTGTGGTGGACGGTGGCTTCGCGCACGGGCCGCCCGAGCTTTTCGTTCCACAAAAGGGACAGCAGGTTGTGGCTGTCCACTGCTGTATCGGCGGGATACTCAGCACCAACGATGGCAGCGGCGGTGCTCATGAAATCCACATGGCAGATGGTTTCATCACTCACGCTGCCAGCGGCGATCTTTCTGGGCCAGCGGGCGACAAAAGGCACCCGGTGCCCGGCTTCCCAGAGGTCGCGTTTGGCCCCGCGCAGACCGTCCAGGCTGTGGTGTTTGTACTGCTGCACGCGATCATAGACTCCGGGCTTCACCTCCCCCGTGACTTCAGGCCCATTGTCACTGGTGAAGATGACGAGGGTATTGTCGGCAATGCCTTCGCGCTCCAGAGCCTCGAGAATCTGGCCGACACACCAGTCGGTCTGGAAAACGAAGTCGCCATAGTCACCCACGGTCGTCTTGCCCTGGAACTCCTTCGCAGGCACGACGGGGTAATGGGGTGAGGTGAGCGCGTAGTAGAGAAAGAAAGGCTTGCCGCTTTTGGCGGAGGTCTCCACAAAGCTCACGGCCTGACGATTCAGCTCAGGCAGGATGTCCACCAGCTTCCAGCCGGGCATCATGGGACCGGGGCGGTTAAAGCCATCCGCGCGCCCAGTATCGGGCAGCGTGGGGATCCCCACCGTGCGATCGTTTTTCAAAAAGCAGTAAGGAGGGTAGTTGGGCACATCCACGCCAAAGTAATGATCAAAACCGTGATCCAGCGGACCACCTTTGAACGGCTGGGTGAAGTCCACATTGCTCAGCCTGTCCTCCCCAGCAGAGGCAGGCTGGCCGTCCTTCGTGGGCCACTGGATGCCCAGGTGCCATTTGCCAATGAGCCCCGTCGCATACCCGTGATCACGCAGCAGTTCGGCCACGGTGTATTGAGTGTCTTGGAGCAAAGGAGCGCCCCAGGGGGCCACGACCCCCTGCTGCAACTTCGACCGCCAGGCGTAACGCCCCGTCATCAGGGCATAACGGGTGGGCGAGCAGACCGAGGCCGGAGAGTGCGCATCGGTGAAACGAATGCCCTCCTTGGCGATGCGGTCCACATTGGGCGTGGGGATTTTGGAAGGCTGCTTTTTGTAAGCACCGATGTCGCCATAGCCCAGATCATCGGCGAGAATGAAGATGATGTTAGGCGGCTTCGTCTCGGCGGCAGGCAGAACCGAAGGCAGCAGCAAGGCCACAGAGAAAAGGGAGCAGAGAACTTTCATGAGGAGTAATAGTGCGGGCAGACGATCACTTCTTTTTCTTCTTCCCGTCAGCTTTCCAGCGAGGTTCCCACTCCGGAAGCTCCGTGCGGGCGGTCTTCAGGTAGGTGCCGATCTTCTCCGCGATCTCAGGATGTTCCTTGGCCACATTGGTTTTTTCCGCGACATCGTTTTGCTGATCGTAAAGCAGCACCGGGGCCTCTGGCCCACCCTGGCGGATGCCTTTCCAGCGCCCCTGATAAAGGGCCGCCTGCTTAAACCCGCCCTCATGAAACTCCCAGTAAAGGAACTCATGCTTCCCCTGCCCTTTCTGGCCTAACAAAGTGGGCTTAAAGCTGATGGAGTCGATCTCCTCTGGAGCCTTGGCTCCAGCCAGATCGGCGGCCGTGCCCAGCCAGTCGGCAAAGGAGGCCACATGGCCCGTTTCCGCATCTGCCTTCACCTTGCCCGGCCACCAGGCGATGAGCGGGACGCGGATGCCGCCATCGGTGAGACTGCGCTTGATGCCGGTGTAGGGGCCAGAGGGATTGAATCGGGCGAGGTCGTGGTTGCTCTCGTTGTGCGGCCCGTTGTCGCTGGTGAAAATGACCAGTGTTTTTTCGGCCAGCCCCTGGGCCTTCAGCAGGTCCAGCATGCGCCCCACATAACCATCGAGGCGGGAGATCATCGCCGCTTGGCCTTTGTCGGGCTTTGGCCAGTCCTTGCCTTCATAGGGGCCGTAGTCAGGCACTTCCGCGCCATCTTTGAGTTCGCGGGTGCGCTCGTTGTTCGCGTGAGGCACGACCATGCTCCAGTAGAGGAAAAAAGGCGCGGCCTTGTTTTCTTCCACATACTTCAGCGCCTCATCGGCAAAAAGATCGTCGGAAAAATGAACAGGCTGGGTGGCATAACCACCGCCGTTTTCGCCCAGAGGCGTGACGATATTCGACAGCGGTTCCTTGGTCTCATTGCGCCAGAGATAGTCCGGGTAATGATTGTGGGCATGGGTCTGGTTCAGGTAGCCGTAGAAGTAATCAAAGCCCTGCTTGCGTGGCAGCCCCGTCGCGGCGGCCCCTTCATCGCCCAGGCCCCATTTGCCGATGAGGGCGGTCTTGTAGCCAGCTTCCTGAAGCACCTTCGCCACGGTGACATCGCCTTCTTTGAGGGCCTGGGCCGCAGGATTCGCCTTGCCAGAATTGCCGCGCACCCGGGTGTGCCCGTGATGCAGGCCGGTCATCAGCACGCTGCGGGAGGGCGCACAAACCGTGGCCCCGGCGTAAAAGTGAGTGAACTTCATCCCCTCCTTGGCCATGCGGTCCAGGTTCGGAGTGGTGATGACCTTTTGGCCAAAGCAGCCCAGGTCGCCATAGCCCAGGTCATCCGCCATGATCCAGATGATGTTGGGTCGTTCGGCGGCGGAAAGGCTGCTGGTGGCCAGGACAAGGCCGAGGGCGATCAGCGTCAAAAAAGTGGCGGCAGGTTTGGACATGTCGGTTGGAGGGGAATGGGCAGCCCATTGAACGTCGGCGCAGGCAGGTCATTTCAAGGCATTCGAATTCGCCGAGGCCCGGGGCCGCTCCACTGAAACAGACCGCCCGGAAACAGGCCAGACAAATCCTCTGGCCTGCGGCCCGAGCCCCATGTAAGGAAACACATGAAACTGGAACAGAATCAGATCTGGAAACAAGGCGACCTCTACCTGCGCATCGTGCACTGGGACCGCCAGTTCATCGTTTACAAAGGGATGAAAGACCTGAAAACCAGGCAGGGCGCGGAGCAGCAGGTGAGCAAAAAGGAATTCTGCCGCCTGATCAAGGGCGCAGTCCTGCTGACTCCTGAAGAAGCACGCGGAGAGGCGGGCAAAGAGCCCTGATTCCTGCTTGGCGACGCCCTGAGGCTGAGCCAATGTTTCCCCTCCCCCGACCATGTCCCGCATTCAAAAAGTCCCCACGGCCCCCTTCAACCCCTTTTACGGCTGTGCCATCATGATCATGGCCGCCCTGGTCTTTGGTGGCATCATCGCCTGGAGTGCCTACTCGCTTTTCACCCAGGACAAGGAAATCGCCAAAATCACGGTGGATGCCCCCATCAAGCTCCCCCCCGTGGAGCTGACTCCGGAAGCCCGCACGGCCCTGGAGAAGCGTTTGGGCGACTTTGCCGAAGCGGCCAAAAAAGGTCAGCCAGCGGAACTGAGCCTGACCGTGGCAGACCTCAACGGCATCATCAGCATCGCCCCGGACACCGGCTACGGCAGCTACGCGGACCTCATCCGCATCGAGGGCACGATGCCCGAGAAGGATGCCATCACCAGCCAGGTCTGCCTGCCGCTGAACAACATCAAATTTTGGGAAGACAAAAAGCGCTACCTCATCGGCCAGCTCACCTACTACGTGCATGTTCATGAGGAAGGCGTGGATGCCAAGGTGGTGGACGTGAAGGTGCCCGGCAAAGAGGTGCCCGATGGCTTCATTACCGGCATGGAGATCTGGCAGTGGGTGGCCCCTTACCGCAAGGTGGAACCCATCGGCACCGTGCTGAAGGCCATCCGTCAGGTAAAGGTGACCCCGGAGGGACTGTGGCTGAGCACCGTGGCACCTGATCCGGCGAAGAAGGGCTGAAATGTTTCTGGCGGCCCGTCGTTTTGACGAGTCCATGAAACGCTCCAGCTTTCTCTTTTTCCTGGCCGCTGCGGCCTTCGCTTTCAACCCTGTCCAGGCGGCTGAAAAGCCCCGGGTGCTCCTCCTCGGCGACTCCATTTCCATGGGCTACACCCCGGTGGTGCAAAAACTGCTGGCGGATGAAATGACCGTACTGCGGCCCATGGCCAAAAACGGCAAGGCGGAGAACTGCGGCGGCACCAATTCGGGCGTGGCCAACATTGACCGCTGGCTGCAGATTGATGGTGGCAAATGGAACGTGATCCATTTCAACTGGGGTCTGCATGACCTGAAGCATGTGAAGGCCGATGGCAAAGCCACCTCCGACCTGGCCACCGACCCACCCCAGGCCACTGTGGAAGTGTATGAAAAGCAGCTCCGCGAAATCGTCGGCAAACTGAAGGCCACCGGGGCCAAGCTCGTCTTTGCCACCACCACGCCTGCACCCGCTGAACCCATGAAGGTCTATCGCAGCAATGCCGACGTCATCCGCTACAACGAAGCCGCCGTACGGGTGATGAAGGAAAACGGCATCCCGGTGAATGATCTGTACGCCTTTGCCCAGCCCCGGATGAAGGAACTGCAAATCCAGCCGGCCAACGTCCATTTTACCCCCGCCGGATCGGAGGCCCTGGGGGCCGAAGTGGTGAAGGCCATCCGGGCCCAGGTGAAGTAAATCCTGGAAGAGGGCGGGGCTGCTGACGGCTGCCCTGCCCGATCCAATCGCGGGGAACGAGTAAACATTCTTGAACAATCCGGGCGCGGGCGGTGTATAGTCATCCGTGATGAAATGCACGACCCCCGCCCTTTTTTCGTTGTTGCTGTCGGGCCTCGCCCTGGGTGAAACCCTCCCCCCGAAACCGCCTGCGGCCAAGGAGGAAAAACCCGCCGCACCGAAAGACGAAAAACCTGCCCCGAAGGATGGCAAACCCGCTGTCATCTCGGGCCAGAAAATCGAAATTTCCGTCGCGGAAAAAACACCGGAGCCCGCCAAACCGGACCCGCTGGAATCCATCAAGGCGGAAACCGCCAAGCTGGTGGCAGAGCGCGAAAGAATCGCCGCCCAGATGGCTCTGGAGCAGACCAAGCTGGATGAAAAACTGGCCGTTAGGAAACGCGCCCTGGCCGAGATCCAAATCAAGCTGGAGGAGATGAAGGCGAAGTCGGACCTCGCCGAGGCCGAGCAGCGCAGCAAGGACTATGCCGACATCATGGAGCTGCGCAGCAAGGGCGAGCGCACCAGCATGGAAGCCTCCATCGCCAAAAACGAGGTGGATACCGAAGGCTATGCCATGCGCCGCGAAGAAAACACCATCCGCCGCAAGACCTCCGCGCTCACCCTCGCCATGGAACTGCAGCAGAAGGAGACCGAATCACGCACCTACGCGGGCAAGGCTCCGGCTTACCTGAAAGAGCCTGTGCAGGGCAACAAGCTCATCCTTTCCGACCGCACCATCGCCCTGAACGGCGTCATCACCTCCAAAACGGCCGACAGCATGGCCGACCGGATTGCCTACTTTAACAACCGCGATTCCGAGGCCCCCATCTTCATTGTCATTGATGACTGCCCTGGCGGCAGCGTGATGGCCGGCTACAAAATCATCAAGGCCATGCACGGCTCCAAGGCCCCGGTTTACACCGTCGTGAAATCCTTCGCCGCCAGCATGGCCGCCTGCATCACCACCCTGTCGAAAAAATCCTTCGCCTACCCGAATGCCGTCATCCTCCATCACCAGCTTTCCGCCGGAGTCATGGGGAACCTGACCCAACACCGCGAAAGCGTGAAGGAACTGGAAGAATGGTGGAAGCGCCTGGCCGACCCCGTGGCGCAAAAAATGGGCCTCACCCGCGATGAATTCATCACCCAGATGTACAAAAAATCATCCACCGGTGACTGGAATGAATTTGCCGACAACGCCCAGAAACTGAAGTGGGTGGACACCATCGTCGAAGAGATCGAAGAAACCGCCCTGATCCGTCACCCGGACAGCACTCAGCCAGCCCAGCAGCAGACGGGCATGCCCATTCGCATCCTGCCCCCCGGCCATCTGGACAATGGCGTGGTGGAAAGCGCCGACGAACGTGGCAAGCCTGTCGCTGTCCTGCCCCGCCTGAATCCGCTCGATGCTTACTGGATGTATAATCCAGACGGCTATTTCCGCCTTCAGTAAAAGGTTGAGCCATCGCGGAATGCTGGTTAAGCAGTGAACGGGGCCTGGATTGACACCAGGCCCTTTTTTCTGCCATGGACCAGACCACCTCCGACTCCCTCGAAACCACCAATCCGTGGACCACGCTCAGCAGCCGTGAAGGATACTCGAATCCATGGATTCGCGTGCGCGAAGACCAGGTGATCAACCCCAGTGGTGGCCGCGGCATCTACGGCGTGGTGGAGTATAAAAATCGCGCCATTGGCGTGGTGCCGGTGGATGCCGAGGGAAACACCTGGCTGGTGGGCCAGTGGCGCTACAGCCATGCACGTTATGAGTGGGAGATCCCCGAAGGCGGCTGCCCGCCCGGGGAAGAACCCGCCGAATGCGCCCGGCGCGAGCTCTTGGAGGAAACGGGCATCCGCGCCGCCACCATCGAACCGCTGCTGATGAACCTTCAGCTTTCGAACTCCACGACCAATGAGGTCTGCGACATCTTCGTCGCGCGCGACCTCAGCTTTGGCGAGGCGGAGCCGGAAGAAACCGAGCAGCTCGCCGTGAAGCGCCTGCCTTTGACGGAAGCCATCCAGATGGCCCTGGATGGCCGCATTCGCGACAGCGTCAGCGTGCTGGCTTTGCTGCGGCTTGCGACTCAGCTTCGCGGCTGATTCAGGGCTTCGCCAAAGCCTTCACCGCCGCAGCCTTGAATGCACCCAAGGCCTTTTTGCCTTCACCAGGAAAGCCCGAGTGCTGGACCATGTACACCAGCACGAGACCGTGCTTTTTATCCACGCTCAGATTCGTAGCGAAGGCACCGCCATGGCCCGCGCCGTCCGGATCCACAGCCCAGCCGAGGCCATAGGCGCGGCTCAGCTCGGGTGGAGTCTGGCGGCGGGTCAGTTCTTCCACAGCGGCTTGGGACAGATAACGGCGGCCTTTCCACTCGCCACCGTTGAGGATCATGAGGCCAAAAACGCCCACATCCGCAGCGGTGGAAAACAAGCCCCCAGCCGGCATGGGGAAACGCTTGCTGCGATCGCCCAAAGGATAATAAAGCTGGCCGATCAGCAGAGGCTCCAATCCCTTGCCGTCCTTGCCCGGCTTGTAAGATTTCGCCAATCTTGCCACCTGTGATTCGTTAGGCCAAAAGGTGGTGTCCGCCATGCCCAGAGGCTCGAACAGACGCTTCGCCATGAAGTCTTCATAAGCCATGCCGGAGACCACTTCCAGAATGCGGGCTGCCGTATTGATGCCGGCATTGCTGTAGAGGAAGTCTTTTCCAGGCTCGAACACCAGCGGGTGCGACGCATAGGTTTTCACGGCCTTTTCCAGAGGCAGGCCGTCCAGGGTCGGCTGCTCTTCGGGAGATTTGAAAGGCAGACCGCTGGTGTGGCTCAGCACATCGCGCACGGTGATGAGCCGGGCCGGGGCTTTAGTTCCTGTTTGCTTGCCGTCTTTCAGGATCGCTAGTTGCTGGCCCTTGAACTCCGGCAGGTAATTTTCCACTGGGTCATCCAAGCGGATCTTGCCCTCATCCACCAGTATCATCACCGCCGCGCCGGTCATCGGTTTGGACATGGAGGCGATCCAAAAAAGCGTGTCATCCTTCATCGGTACCCGGGCTTCGATGTCGGCAAAACCCACGGTGCTGAGGCTCGCGCCTTTTTCCACCGTACCCGCCCAGACCACCGCCCCGGCGAGCTCCTGTTTCTCGACGAAGGGCTTCAGGGCCGAGGTGATCGTCGGTGCCGCTTGTTCAGCCGCCAGGACGGTGAGGCTGGCAGCGAAAACAAACAGGCTGGGGAAAAGTGAGCGGCGGGGGATGGTCATATCTCATTGCCCAAAACACGGCCACAGCCTCCTTTCTATCGGCCAAGCACCATCCTCAAAAAGAATGATGCCATTTCCCCATCGAGAATGCTTGGCAAAACGGCCTCCCGCATCAATGACTGCGCATCATGCTGTTTCGCCACCTGCTTACGCTGCTCCTGATTTCCACCACCCTGCCCAGTCTGGCCGCCGAGCTGAAGACCACTCCCGCTGGCATTGAAGTGGCTGCGGGCAGCCTGGGCAACTTCGTCCTGACGTATCCAGAATTCGTCAATGCCAGCAGCCAGCCTGTGCATAAACAAACGCAGGCCAGCGCCAGCGGCGGCACGGCGACCGTGCAGTATGAAGGCGGGGCGCAGTGCGCGCTGACGGTGGCGAAGGACGAGATCACCCTCACCTTCAGCCAGATGCCTGCGGACGTGGCCTCCTGGAAGGTCACCACCCTGATTGACATCGGGTTTGCCAAAGGCGGCACCTGGAAGGTGGGCGAAACGGCAGGCCCATTCCCCGCTGAGAAACCCAAAGCTCCGCAGATTGCCAGCGTGGGCGGCACGACCTTCCAGGTCAAAAATGCCCAGGGCCAAAGCCTGGACATCGCCACACCCGACTTTGCCTTTCAGCAGCTCACGGACAACCGCGAGTGGAACTGGGCCGTCTATCACTGGATGTGCCTGGTGCCCTATTCGGCAGACAAAACGACGGCCACATTCAAGATCACCACGGAACTCGCCGCTTCGGCCAAGCTGGTGGATGCCTTTGGCCAGTCCCTCAAGGACAGCTTTCCTAACAAACTTTCAAATGAATCCGGTCTGAAGGCGGATGTGGCCACCGATGAAGCCTACTACGCCAGCCTGAAACCACCGGCAACGGGCCGGTATGGCGGCCTGCCAGGAAGCCGGGAAAAGCTGGGACTGAAGGCCACAGGCTTCTTCCATGTGGAGGTGAAAGGCAGCAAGACCTGGCTGGTGGATCCGGAGGGCCAGGCCTTTTTCCATCTCGGCATCTGCGGTTTTGCCCCGAATGACGACTACACTTACATCAAGGGCCGCGAGAGCATCTATGAGTGGCTGCCTTCTCCCCAGGGCGAGTTTGCCTCCGCTTTCAGGCCAGGCGATGACCATGCGCATTTCTCCTTTTACCTGGCAAATACGATCAAGAAATTCGGCACGCCTTACAGCCTGGATGCACATGCCGCCCGCATGATCCCACGCGTGCGGCAATGGGGCTTCAACTCCATCGGTGCCTTCAGTCCCAAACCGCCCACCGCCTGTGAGAAGGCCAGCTTTCCCTACATGGCCCATTTGCCCATCAATGAATGGGAAGGCCTGCCCCGCATCCCAGGGGCGCATGAGGTCTGGGATCCGTATGAACCCGCCACCGAGGCCAAGATCGCCGAAAACCTGGCCCGCGAACTGCCAGCCCAGGCGCAGGATCCGCTGCTCATCGGCTACTTCATCGTCAATGAACCGCGCTATGATGAACTGCCCCGCGTCATCCCTTCCCTGACGGGCAAACATGCCTGCAAACGGGAACTGGTGGCCTTTCTGAAAAAGAAGCATGCTACCCTCGATGCCTATAACCAGGCCTGGCAATCGCAGGCAACCAGCTTTGAATCGTTGCTGGATGCCGGGCTCGCCGTCAGCACGGATCAGGCAAAGGCAGATGTCCGCGCCTTTGTGGCCGAATTCCTGGAGACGTACTTCGCCCAGATCGAGCGGCTGTACCGCCAGCATGACCGCAACCACCTGCTTCTCGGCAGCCGCCTGCAGCCCATCACCATTCAGGATGAGACGCTCTGCCGCATCATGGGACAGTACGTGGATGTCGTCTCCTACAACTACTACACCTATGGCGTGGATACGGCGGAACTCAGCCGCATCCATGAATGGACTGGAGGCAAACCGATGATGCTGAGCGAGTTCTTCTGGTCATCACCCAAGGACAGCGGCCTCATCGGCGGCCGTGAAGTCAGCAGCCAGCGGGAGCGCGGCCTCGCCTACCGGAACTACGTCGAACAAAGCGCCGCGCTAGGTTTCATCGTCGGCATTGAATGGTTCACCCTGGTGGATCAGGCCACCACGGGCCGCTGGTTCAGCAAATACAATGGCGAAAGCTACAACACCGGCCTCATTAGCGTGGCTGACCGCCCGTGGAAAGACATGCTGGAGGAGATGATGAAGACCAACCACAGCCTGTATGATCTTTTGTTAGGCCAAAGAAAGCCCTTCAAATGGGACGACGCCCGGTTTGCCGTGCCGGCCAAAACCCCCTGATGCCGTTCAGGCATCCGGCTTGGCCAGGGAAAGGTCCTCTTCACGAATGGCGATGGGCTGGCTGGGCAGGTGATACACATCGCTGATCCCGGTGCTGCGCAGCACGGTCCAGGTGGGGTCCTGCTCGGAGATCGCCGTTTTCAGGCAGATGATGTTTTGCCCCAGAACCATGAAGCCGAAACCCACCGAACCCATCTGCAAACGGGAACGGATGTCCAGCCCAACCGGGCGGCCCAGGGTGATGCCCATGTCATGGGAGCTCTGCTGCAAGGTCCGGATGAAGGACTTCATCAGCGTGGTGAAGCCGTGGCCGAAACCGCCATCAAAGGCGGACTCATACGGATACTCCTGCGACTCATGACCGCGCGAGGAAGGGTAACCAAAATAGGCGATGCCGGACTCATGCCGCCCGCCCACTTTGGTGCGAAGATACGGACACGGCAGGAAGAGGCCGGAGAAACCGAACGTGCGATAGCCCGCCAGACTGTGGGCGATGAGCAGGGAGTGCGCCTTGAAGGATACCCGGCTCTGCGTTTCGTCGCAGTCCACCGGCTGCTGCTTCACCCCGTAAACCTCGCGTTCACCGCACTGCATGACGAGGCCATAATCTGCGCCATTCTGGGTGTTGGCATAACGCACGGCGCCAAAAGGCAGGAAGGAGCGGATGGCCCTCAGCATCTCCACCGGCGGCTCATGCAGCCAGACCTCTCCCTGGGGTGTGTGGACGGTCTTCATGAGCGTTTGGGGGGAATGAATGAAGCAGTGACAATGTGCCCCATTCCGCCCTCCCGCGCACGGCTTTTCTTACTGCGCCAGCTGCCGCAGCTGCACCTTCACCCCGCCGCCGTAAATGGCAGGCTGATGCAGGATCACAGGCGCGGCATCACTGCCGGTGGTGATGGTGAAACGGAAGACTTTGACGGTGTCGCCTTCCTCAAACACCCACGGCACGCCGGCCTGGGTCAGCGGCAGCGGTTTGGCATCACCTTTCCAGTAGGCCTTGCTGAGGGCAGGCGCGCTGTCCGTCACCATCGGCAGGGCACTGCTGCCGGAGACTTCTTCCACGACGACTTTCGTCACCTCTTTCTGCGTGCTGAAACCGAAGGAGTAGATGAGCTTTCCCTCCTGGATCATGAAGGCGGCGACTTCGATTTTGATACCCTCCTTTTCGGCGGGCAGCGGCAGGCCGCCGCTCATTTCAGCCGTGATTTTCTGACCATCCAGAATGGTGAAGCTTTGGGTTTCGGCGAAGGCAGACACGGCAAGGGAGAGCAGCGGGATGAGGAGGCGGGCGAGTTTCATAAAGCAGACAAAGTGCAAAAGTTACAGCAGCCAGGGAGAGGTCATCTTGGCCTGATACCAGGGATAAGGAATGGTGGAGGGGTCATCGTAATGGCGGTTCAGCTCCGCCTGGGTGCGACGCATGACTTTCAGGGAAAGGCTGCCACGGCGGCCATTCAGTTCATACTCCACTTTGACCGGGAGTTCCGTGGCGTAGTTGAAAATTTCGAGGTTGCCCACGGCTTCGCCGGAGCGGTTTTGCGGAGCCGCGATGAGCACCTTGTTATCGAGCGTGAAGGAGGAACGGCCGGAGCTGACCCGCAGGATGCGCACCGGTTGGGCGGTCTTGTCATAGTTCCACAGGTAGATCGTCACCTTGCCCCTGGCCAAGCTGTCGCTGGGGGTCAGCGCACCCATGGACTGCTGCACACCGGAGACGACCGGGATGGAGTCCTTTTCATGGTCCACCACCACGCTCAGGCCCAGATGTCCCGGCGTCAGCCAGGCACCATCGTCGTAGTATTTGCTGTAAACTTTGCGACCACTTTGGCCAGTCTGGCCATTGTGTGAATCCACCACCATGCTGCCGTCCTGGGTGGCACAACTGACCAGGGTAAGAGAAACGAGGGCGAGGAGATAGGGAGTGAGTTTCATTGTGAGGTAGGTGACAAGACCTGCGTGAAAAAGCAATTCAGCGGATCATTCCTCACAAAAAAAATTCTGGGAGGCCGTTAGGCCTGACTTCAGACCCTGCGGCGTCCTTGCAGAGCCTGGTATAGAGTCAGTTCATCCACATGGTCCAGACCGCCACCGGCGGGCATGCCCTGGGCCAAACGGGAGACTGTGAGCCCTTCCGTGCGCAAAAGATCATTCAGGTAGCTGGCGGTTGCCTCGCCCTCCACATCGCTACCGACGGCGAGGATCACCTCCTCCACCGGCTGGGTTTTCACCCGGTGCAGCAGCGGCTCGATGCGCAGATCCTCCGGCGTCACATTGTCCAGCGGGGAAAGTTTGCCACCCAGCACGTGATAGAGACCGGAGAAGGCACCGGAACGCTCCAGCCGCAGCACATCGGCCGCCTGTTCCACCACGCAGATGAGGTGGGGATTGCGCTTCGGGCTGTCGCAGAGCACGCACTCGTGGTCGCGCTCGATGAAGAAGCCGCACTGGTCGCAGGCCTGCACGCGGTCCCCCACATCACGCAGGCTGTCCACCAGCGGCTCGATGCGGCCGCCATCCTGCATGAGCCACAGCACCAGACGTTCCGCACTGCGCGGCCCCAGGCCGGGGAGCGTGCGGATCTGCGCGATCAGGCGCTGAAGGGGTGGCGGGTAATCAAGGGCAGGCATGGTGGAACGGGGGGAACGCTTATGAGTCACGCAAAGATGCCCCGGAGCAAAGGCGAATCTGCGCCCCTCGCCAAGGACCCGGCAGCTTACTTCAGCTCCGCAAAACCACAAAACACGCTGGAGGTCTCCGGTGGCCGCACAGGCAGCGGCAGGTCATTGTCCAGATACTCGTGGCAGGCGGCAAAGAATTCCGGCTCCGTGCTCACGCGGCGGATGCGGTATTCAAACTGCCCCTCGGCGATGCCCGTGGTGATGTAAACCATGTAGCGTTTCATCTTCTGCACGTGCGCGTTCGTCTCATAGTGCGGATGAAAGGCCGCCGTCATGTCATAGAGATTCTGGATGTAATCCATCATGTCCCGCCCGGTGCGCGGGGCGACTTCCCTGCCCTCCCAGTGGGCGCGCAGATGATCAAAAAGCCACGGATGCCGGATGGCCCCCCGGCCCAGCATGAGACCGGCCGCCTGGGTATGGTGCAGGTAGGCCACCCCCGTGGGCACATCCACCACATTGCCATTGGCGATGACCGGGCACGGCATGGACTGGACAGCCAGGGCCACGCATTCCGGGTGCACCGCCGTTTTGTACGCATCCCGCACGGTGCGGCCATGGACGGTGAGGCCGTCAATGGCGTGGCTTTGGAACACCTCCAGCAGGCGTGGAAACTCCGCCTTGTCCGCAAAACCCACCCGGCATTTCACCGTGAAGCGGCCCTGCACCGTGTCGCGCAGCGCGCGGAGGATCTCATTCACGCGCTCGGGCTGGCGCAAAAGGCCGCCGCCGGCATCTTTTCGGCACACCACCGGGGCCGGACAGCCCAGATTGAGGTCGATGCCAGCCACGGGATACTTTTCCAGCGCCTTCGCCGTGCGGATGAGGGCCGGAATGTCCTGGCCGATCATCTGCGCGATCACGGGAATGCCCGTGTCATTCTGCGTGATGGACTTCAGGATGGTGGCATCCAGCTTGGAATCCGGCGTGACACGAAAGTATTCCGTCACATAGAGGTCCGGCCCGCCATAACGCGCGATCAGCCGCATGAACGGCAGATCCGTCACGTCCTGCATGGGGGCGAGGACGAGGGCAGGACGGTCTGGAGGAAGCAAGGAACGCACCCGTCACGCCTGCGCTGTGAGAGCCTCCTCGTCAAGCCGGAGCCGTGAAACAATCCGAACTATCGTTTGCTATTGCCCCACAAGGGACGATAGAGAGCACTGCAAGTTACCCTGGTGAAGGCTAAGCTAAGTTGTTCATCAGGTGATTCTTTGGATTCAGTGATGTTCTGAAATCCGATAACGGAGCTTGATTGGTGTCACGAGGGGAAACGGCATCCAAGTTAACGTTATGAATACCAAAATGTATGTGGGCAACCTGCCCTTCACAGCTATGGAGTCCGAACTCCGTGCTCTCTTCAATGACTACGGCACCGTGACCGATATGCACCTGCCGATGGATCATGCCACCGGTCGCCCGCGTGGTTTCGCTTTTGTGACCATGGACTCCGCAATGGCCATGAACGAGGCCATCACGGCCCTCAACGGCAAAGATTTCGGTGGTCGCGCCCTGACCATCAATGAAGCCCGTCCGAAAGAAGATCGCCCTGCCTATTCCGGCGGCGGTGGTGGTGGCGGCGGCGGCAGCCGTGGCGGCAAAGGTGGTTACGGTGGTGGCGGCGGCGGTGGCCGTTACTAGTACCTGACCGACAGCCTTTAAAAGACTGTTTTTGAACCCGCATTGTTCCGCCCTAACCCGGGTGGCCGCAATGCGGGTTTTTCATGCCCGCCTTTTTGGTTAGTCCGCCTTCAGCAGCTGCAGGGCATCCAGGATGACAAAACCTTCCGTCCCCTGGTTGCGGATCTGGAGGGTGGTTTCCCCTTTGGAAAGTTCCACCGTTCCCAGGCTGCGGAAGACCTCCCCCTGAGGCAGCGGCAAGGTTTGATCCGCCGTCAGCTTCACGCTGCGGCCTCCGTTCACCACTTCCACCGGTACTTTCTTAGCCCGTGTTTCATGGGCCGAGTAGGCCATGCGCAGATTGTATTTGCCCGCCTCGGGCACGTCAAAACGGAAGAGGGCGGAGGCCTGGCCGTCGCCGCGCTGCTCATCATGCCGGTAGCCGCGGCCCACATGGGGCTTGAAGCCTGTGGAGTGGCTCCACGCGCCCTTCAGTTCTGCCTCAGCATCGTCCAGGATGATGCCTTTGAGCGTCGCCGGGTCCAGGTTCATCGGGGTGACAGGTGCCGGAGGCAATGGGGCGAGCACGGGCAGATCCAGCACCTGTTTCTGCGCCAGCAGGCGCTCCTTGAGAACCGGGTACGGCAGGGCCTGCACGGCCACATCCTGTTTGGCAGAAAGTGCCGCCGCCACGCCTGCACTCTGGCCCAGGATCATCCAGGTGGGCTCCACCCGGATGGACGAGATGCCCACATGGGTGCAGGAAAGGGCCACCGGCACCAGCAGGTTGTCGCACTCCTCGCCTTTCGGCAGCAGGCTGCGGTAAGGAATGTGGTAGGCAAAGCCATGCCTGCGCCCGGTGATGCGCACCGGGAAGATGGTGCCTTCATTGACCACACCACCATCCTTCAGGGCCACACGCTGGCAGTCATGGGAATCAATGGGAAAGGAGGAGACAACCACAGGGTCTTCCTTTTCCGGCTGGTCCAGGATGTCCTTCTGGCTGACGACATACAGCCCCTTCATGCGGCGGCCTTCCCGCACATAGAGCTGGGGCGACCAGTGGCCGTAAGCCTCGAACTCATCCTTGCAAAGGCCGAATTCGCCGAGCTGCGCACGCAGGTGCTCCGGCACGGCAGGATCGGTGGTGAGGAACTGATAAAGCTCCAGCGTGTACTGCTTGTGAGCTTCCCAGCTCTGTTCGCGTCCGGCCTGGTCGGCCTCGCTCCAGCCATTGCAGGCGCCCACGAGGCCCATGGAGAACTGCTTGCCGATGCCGTTGTTGGCATCAAACTTCTGGTTAGGCAGGGGATAGAGGTCCCACAGCAGATGGGGGCGCTTTTCAGCAGCATAATAGCGGCGCACGGCCTCAAAGCGGGCCGGGTCATAGCTGGCAGGCTTCGGGAAAGGCACGCGGTTGGCAGGGTCCTTGGTCAGGCAAAGGCGGAAGCTGTACACCATGACGTTCTTGTCGCCTTCCTCTTCAGGTCCGGCATCGGTGGTGGTGATGAGCGGCAGCGGCTTGCCTGCGGCGTCAAAGCCGGAGATGGGCATGGTGGCCTTCGGGTACTGCTTCCCGGCCAGGGACTCGCCGTATTCCTTGCGGCCCTCACGGCCAATGGTCCAGCTGACTCCTGCTGCGGCCAGCAGGTCCCCCTCATAGGTGGCATCGATGAAGACTCGGGCTTTGTATTCGCCGCCGGAAGTTTGCAGGGCGGTGATGCGCGGGCCATCCTTGGTCACACTTTTGAGGACCTGTTGGGTCAGCACCTGCACCTTGGCCTCATCCAGCATCTGCCGGGTGATGCGCATGGCCACGCTGGGCTCATAGGTCCACACCTTGTTGTCCTTTTCGCTCACCTTATAGGGCAGCGTGACGCCGCGCTGCTGGTAGTCTTTTTCGATGCGGCTGTGCCATTCGTCAAAGAGGCCCATGACGGTGCTGCGCACGGTCTGGTTGGAGTCGCTGAAACTCAGCCCCCCGGTATTCACGCCCCCCACATGGTCCGTCGGCTCCAGCAGGATCACGGAGGCCCCTTCACGGGCGGCGGCGATGGCGGCGCAGAATCCGCCGGGGGTGGAGCCATAGACAATCACATCAGCTTGTTGGGTGGCGGCATGCGCCCCTGAAGCCAGGAGCAGAGATAGGAGTGCAGCTTTGATCATGAGGTAGGGATGAAGAGAAAACGGAGAATCACCTCCCATCAGGCAGCAGCCGGTTTTTTTTGGACAAAAGATTGTTCTTTTCTGCCCCATCGGTTCGGCACGCCGGTATTTGGTGGGCCGTTGCCCCTCCCGAAGTCCCTGAATCTCGACGATCAAACGCCTGGCTACATGGAAAAAGCAACACCGATAGGGCCAAAGCAGTAACCAATCTGCCTGAATGCCGTACTATAGCTGGAATAGGTTGAAAACCTCAGGATACGCCTAAGGTCAAGCACCCTTTTGCCTCCGGTAAAACTTTCACGCCCCCCCTTTATCCTGCAACCATGGTCCCACACTCTTACATCAAAGCCTTCTTTCTCGCAGGGCTTTTAACCGTCGCCACAAGTCAAAGCGCCCATGCAGCCCCCCCGGCCAATGACAACCGTGCCAATGCAACCGTCATCACGGGCACTACCGCTGCCGTAACGGGCGATAACACCGACGCCACCCGTGAGGCCGATGAAACCTCCTACCAAACGATCTGGTGGAAGTGGACGGCTCCCGCCCACGGGCGAGTTACCTTTGCCTCGGCCAATAGCGTGGCAAACAAGCTGCGCATGCACGTCTATCTGCAGGGGCAGAATGGAGCCGCCGACGGTTACATCGATAACAGCACTGCCACTTTCCCAACCTTGTCATTCCCGGTGGCCCAAGGAACCTCTTTTCTCATCCGGATGGGCAGTGAAGACCAAAAAGGCTCTTATGGCCAGGTGGTGGGGACCGTCAACCTGTCCGTAAACCTTAATACATCTGACCCAGTGGCCAGTCTGCCCATCTCCAATGCCAGCACGATGAGCAATGATTCATTTGCGCAGCGTATCACCCTCACCGGGAACACAGCCAGTGCAGTCGGGTATAACTATTCAGCCAGTATCGAGGCAGGCGAGCCATCCCCTTCTGGTCAGGGCACTTTTTGGTGGCAATACCGCCCTGCCACCAATGGCAGGCTGACCTTCACCTCCACAAACAGCGACAACTTCCACAAACGTGTTGCCGTTTATATTGGCAGCAGTCTCTCGGGCCTTCGCCTAGTCGAATATGCATCTCAATCGTTGGTTAATTTTTCGATTCCTGTCACGGCGGGGACTGATTATCAGATCAGCCTTGGCAGCGCCGACTCAACCACCAGCTACAATGGCAGCGGCAGCTTTGTGCTGGGGCTGTCCTTGAACGCGGAGTCGGATATTTCGTCTTTAAATATTCCCGTTCCGGCCACCATGATCAATGATTCCTTCGCCCAGCGCATTGCGCTCGTGGGGGACACGGTCAGTGCGGTGGCTTACAATGCCTCTGGAACCAGCGAAGCTGGTGATCCTGCAACCTCGGGTTACGGCACCTTTTGGTGGACCTACCGTCCATCGGCCAATGGCCGACTGACCATCACCAACCAGGGCAGTGACGGCTTCAAGCACCGATTGGGCATCTACCTCGGCACAGCTCTTTCAAACCTCCGTTTGGTCAACTATGCTTCCGGTTATCCTTTTAGCGACAGCATTCCCGTCACCGCAGGAGTTGACTACGTAATCAGCACAGGGAGCTACGAGACCATCGGAAGTTACAATACCGTTGGTAGCATCGTCTTGAGCCTGTCCCTGGATAAAAACTCCGACATCTCGCTGCTGAATCTCCCGGGTCCAGCCACGGCAAGCAATGACAATTTTAACAACCGTGTCATACTCCCAGGCAACAGGGTGAGCGCCCTTGGCTACAATCCCGAAGCCACCCGCGAGGCTCTGGAGCCCGCCGGAACAGGCCAGCGCACCCTCTGGTGGAGCTGGGTCGCCGGGGCGACAGGAAAGGTGACTCTCGATTTTACGGGTTCCAGCGCTTCCGTGCTAAGCAACGGAGTCGTCGGCATTTGGCAGGGAACCGCATACCCGCTGGTGGATGTCCCCGCCATTCCTGGGGAATTAGCCTTTAATGCTATTGCTGGACAGACCTATCAGATATCGGTTGGCAGCAAGAGCACCAACTCCAGCGGAGCCATCCTGATGACCATCTACGGTGCGCCTTCCAAGCCAATCTTTGGGGTGGAAAACAGTGCGCGCTGGGTCCATCTAGGCAACTCCTTTGAGCTGAGCGCCCAGGCCGATGTGGAAACCTACAAGTGGCAGAAAAACGGCAAGATCGTTACAGGTGTTACTGGATCAAGCTTGGTGGACCCCTCCGCCGCCCTGACCGATGCCGGGACGTATCGAGTCACCGCCTCGAACTCCCTCGGCAGCAGCCAAGTGGACTTCAACGTCGGGGTCATTGACATGACGGACCGCACAGTCACCGTCGGCCAGGACAGCACTCTGACCCTGGTTGTGCCAGCCGTCGGCCCCGCGCCGATGACCTATCGCTGGCGGCGAAACGGCGAGGACCTGGCTGACGGTAAGACTGGCAAACAGAATACAACCGGTACCGGCACGGCCAAACTGTCCATCACATTTTTTGACCACAACATGGAAGGCACCTACTCCTGCCGGGTCGGTCTGGCCAATCCCCAGCAGCCTGGCGTCCCGCTGACTGCCATGAGCGGCGAGTTTGACGTGATCACCGTGCTGAAACCGGTGGTCCCAGATCTGGAGGTGCCTGCGGCCGCCGTTGCTCAGGCCTTTACGTGGCCACTGGAAGCCTCAGGCTCACCTTCCAAGTTCATCGTTACCGGTCTGCCCAAAGGTCTGACCGTCAATGCCACCACCGGCCTGGTCTCGGGCATCCCTTCTACCGAAGGTAGGTTCAAGGTGCGAATCTCCGCCCAGAACAGTGCGGGCACCAGTGCCCCGCGTGAATTTGTGCTGCTGGTGAACGGTTTGGAGACAGGCCTCGCAGGCAATTACACTTCGCTTATTGAACGAAATCTTCCGGTAAACAGCAACCTCGGCGGCACGCTCACGGTTTCAGTCCTGAAGACCGGAGCCCTTTCCGGTTCGGTGAAACTCGGCTCGGTGGCGACCGCTTTCAAAGGCCAGATTACCGTACCCATGGGTGGCGGCAGCCCCTTCTGCAATGTCACGGTGCCACGGCCCAAGACGACCGCGCTGGACCTAGTACTGACCTTTGATGCCGCCCCAGGCCGCATCACCGGCACCATCGGCATTGGTGCAGATACCGTGTCCCATGCGGGCTGGGCCAACCGTTGGACAAAGGACAACAAGCCTTTCGCCGCCGCCGGCACCTACAACACCGTGTTGGAAATCCCTGGCAACGAGGCTGGCAACGATGGCGTCCCCCAGGGCAGCGGTTACTTCCAGATGACCGTCAACGCCACCACTGGCGTGTCTACCATCAAGGGAGTGACACCGGACGGCGTAGCCTTCACCCATTCGCCGGTCCTTTGGCCCACGCTGGAGTTGCCCGTATTCGCCGTGATCCAGAAAAACAAGGCCTCGGTATTGGGCACGCCAGAGATCAACCTGGGCGATGGGCCGCTGTATTCCAACAACCGCATCGCAGGCATGGTGACTCTGCAAAAAACCGGTCCTGCCAGCACGGCTGACCGTCTCTACAAGGACGGGTACGAGGCCCTGGACCTGACGGCCGATGGCTCCAAATGGGTCAAGCCCGCCGCCAAGACCATGCTTTTTGGCTGGGAGGACGCAATCGGCAATGCCCGGGTGGAATTCAGTCAGGCGGACATCGACCTCGTCTCTCAGGCAGCATCGCTCAACCAGACCTTCCAACTGACGACCACCAATGCGGCCAAGTTTGCCACGCTCACCACCGGCAATCCCTGCAACGTGACGCTGAAGGTCAATGCGGCCACAGGCCTGTTCAGTGGGCAGTTCACGCTGAACGATGCCAACCCGCCTGGCAAACCTGTGACGCGCAGAGTCACCTATTCCGGCATCCTGGTCAGCCATCTTGAAGAAGGTTATGGCTGGTTCCTGCTACCCGCGCTGCCAACCTCCTCGACGCCCTCGCCGATCAAGGCTGGCAACGTCTGGTTTGGCACACCGTAAGAAAGCGACTCCCATCCTACAACAAGCTTTCAAGTGCGCAGGGGACAAATCCCCTGCGCACTTTTCGTGTCGTCCTGGGCGGTCTGGCTGCGTGAACCGCATGGACAGCATCCGATCCTCATTTCGTGCTGTTGCATTTCCACACATCCCAGCGAATCTGCCCGCCCCATGTCAGACACCGACTCGCGCGAAGTCATTTTGGAAGCCCGTGAACTCACCCGAGAATTCGAAGGAGTGAAGGCGCTGGACCGTTTTTCCTTCAAACTGCATCGGGGGGAAATCCTGGGCCTTCTGGGGGCCAATGGTGCTGGCAAAACCACTGCCATGAACTGCATGCTGGGACTCACCCTGCCCACTTCCGGCGACCTGTTTGCCTTTGGCAAAACGCTGGAGGCCCACCGCATCGAGATCCTGAAAAAGACCAACTTTTCCTCCGCCTACGTCAGCCTGCCGGGGAACCTGAAGGTGTGGCAGAACCTGACGGTCTTTGCCCAGATCTACGGCGTGCCCAAGCCAAAGAAGAAGATCGCCGAACTGCTGGAACTGCTGGAAGTGGCCCACCTGCGGGACCGGGTGACCGGCCAGCTTTCCGCCGGGGAATCCACCCGTGTGAACCTTTGTAAGGCCTTCCTCAATGACCCGGAACTGCTGATGCTGGACGAACCTACCGCCAGCCTGGATCCCGACATCGCCGACAAGGTGCGCAAAGTCGTGCGCCGGGTGCAGAGCGAGCGCAACATCGGCATCCTCTACACCAGCCACAACATGAAGGACATCGAGGAAGTCTGCGACCGGGTGATCTTCCTGCACAAAGGCAAGATCGTGGCCGAAGGGACGCCGGACCAGATCGTGAAGAAGTTCTCCGAAAACTCTCTGGAGGACGTGTTCATCAAGATCGCCCGCAGCGGAGATCTGGAGGCCTGAGGCTGAGTCAGCCAGGCCATTTAACGACAAGGATTAACAAGATTTCGAGATTAACAGGATTATGAATTTGCGTGTCATTTGGGCCTTGGTGCTCCGCTACATCTTTCTCTACACGAGAAACCCGGTCCGCCTCGTGGAAATGGTATTTTGGCCCGTGGTGGACCTGCTGGTGTGGGGCAACCTGACGCTGTTTTTGCAGCGCAACACCACCCACGAATTCGGCAACTACATCCTCTTCCTTCTGGGGGCGATGATCCTCTGGGACATCATGTTCCGCGCCCAGCAAGGTGTGGCCATTTCCTTCCTGGAAGATGTGTGGACGCGCAACCTGCTGAACGTCTTTGTCGCCCCGGTCCGCACGAGCGAATACCTGGGTGCCACCTTTGCCGTCGGCGTCCTGCGCATCATGGTCACGGGGGTCGTCCTGGGCTTGATCGCCTGGTTTGGTTACTCCTTCAATGTCTTCGTCTTGGAATGGTGGCTGGTGCCGTTTTTCCTAAACCTGATGCTTTTTGGCTGGTCCCTCGGCATGATCTCCACCGCGCTGATCCTGCGCTGGGGACAGGCGGCGGAGTCGCTGGCCTGGGCGGTGCCGTTTTTCATCCAGCCGGCCGTGGCCGTCTTTTATCCCGTGGCCGACATGCCATCGTGGTCCCAACCCATCGCCTGGGCCTTCCCGGCGACTTACATCTTTGAAGGGATGCGCGAAGTGATGAAGACCGGCACCATGAACCTGACCCTGCTCTTCCAAGCTTTCGTGCTGAACATCATCTACCTTTCGGCCGCAGGCGGACTCTTCCTCTGGATCCTCCGGCTTACTCGCAAACGCGGTCTGCTGACGAAGTTCGCCACCCAGTAAACGGCGGCTTTTCCACCAGGAAAATTCGCAGGGCGAAGATTCCTGCTTGAGCCGGGCGTCTGCCTTGTCCATGACAGGGGCATGCTGCCCCGCCTGTCTCCCATTCTCGCTGCTGCCGAGGGTTTGCCGCCGCTGTTCACGCTGCTGGCGGTGATGCTGACGACGGTGGTGGTGGTGTCGCTGCTGCTGCTGAGGCTGCAGCAGTCCCTGCTGGCAGGCTACTTCATCTGCGGGGTCATCGTGGCCAACAGCGGGGTGCTGGATCTGCTGGGCGGTGGGGAATCCGAGGCGCGCATTGCCCAGATGTCCGAGTTCGGCGTGATGCTGCTGATGTTTACCCTGGGCATGGAATTTTCCCTCAGCGACCTGCGCTATGTCCGGCGGCTGGCCTTTGTCGGCGGCGGCTGGCAGATGGGGCTTTGCGGTGCCCTCGGAGGGCTGGCCGCGTGGATGGGTGGCATCTCGGTCACGGGCTCCATTTTGCTGGCAGTGGCCCTGGCCATGAGCTCCACCGCGGTGAGCCTCAAGAGCTTTCAGGACCTGGGGCTGGAGTCCAGCACCGGCGCGCGCATGGCCCTGGCGGTGGCCATTTTTCAGGATCTTTTCATCATCGTCTTCTTCCTGGTGCTGCCCCTGCTGCTGCATGAAGGGCCTGCGGATGAAAGCCTGTGGCAGCGCATCGCTTCCCTGCTCGGGCGCGGAGGGCTCTTTGTCCTGCTCGCTGGGGTAGCCGCAAGGTGGGTCATCCCGGCCCTGCTCAATGCGGTGACGCGCACTCGCAACCGCGAGCTGTTCACCCTGAGCGTGATCGGCTCCTGCATCGGCCTGGCCTTCATCGGCGGGCTCCTGCAGTTGGGCCTGGCCCTGGGCGCTTTCGTCGCGGGCCTGGCCGTCAGCGAATCCATCTTCAAGCACCGCATCCTGGCCGATATCATGCCGATCAAGGACCTCTTTCTGACGCTGTTTTTCGTGTCCGTGGGACTGATGATTGATCTCCACGTGGCGGCTGTTTATTGGAAGCCCATCCTGGCCCTGACCGTGATGATGATGGTGGCCAAAGCCGGCCTCATCACCCTCATCGCCCGCAAGCTGGGGCTGGTGCATCGGCAGGCACTGATGGCGGGCATCGGCCTGTGCAGTGCGGGCGAGTTTTCTCTGGTGCTTTTGCAAAAGGCGGGCCATGCCGGGCTGTGGGATGCGGGCCTGCAGCAGACCTTCATTGCCAGTGCCGCCCTGAGCATGGGCCTGCTCCCTGCCCTGATGCGGGCTGGTGGCCCCCTGGGTGCAAAGCTGGAAAAGCTGGGCTGGGGCAAAAAGAAACCCACCCTGCCAGACTCTGCGCCGATGCGCCAAAAGATGAGCGTGATGCACAATCACGCCATCATCTGCGGGTTTGGCCCCGTCGGGCAGCAGCTCAACAAGTCCCTGCATGACGAGGGCGTGGAAACCCTGGTGGTGGAACTGAATGCCGAGACCGTACGGCAACTGAAACGCCAGGGTCAGGCGGTGCTCTTCGCCGATGCGGCGCACGCGGAAACCTGGGAACTCACCCGTCTGGCCCATGCCCGAATGGTCGCCTTTACGTTCCCTGATGCCACCTTGACCCTGGAGGCCCTGTCCCTGATCCGCGAGCACCGGAAGGACATTCCAGTGCTCGCGAGGGCGCGTTTTGCTTCAGACGTGGAGAGGCTGAAGCGGTTCGGAGCCACCGTGGTGATCAATGACGAGATCGAGGCGGCCCGTGCCGTGGTGGAGCAAGGCCGCATCCTCTAGCCAGCCAGGATCAATAGTAATAGTAGCGGTTGTTGCGATAGCCGCGCTGGTTGTAGTAGCGGCCGTTGTGGTAGTAGCGGCCACGCTCATAGTTGCGCTGGTCCTGGGAATTGCCGATGGCATTGCCAGCCAGGGCACCAAGACCGGCACCGATGGCGGCGCCTTCCAGGCCACGGCCGCTCTGATTGCCAATGATGCCACCAGCGGCTGCACCGCCGAGAGCGCCCACCACGGTACCCGTTTGGGCATTGGGGCCGGTCGCGCAGGAAACCAGCGAGGAAGCGGCGATGAGACTGATGAAGATGCGTTTCATGATGTTGTTCAGGTTAGATTCGAGGGATGTGGCTGTTCACCACAGCGCCTTCTCAAGGGCAAACAGTGTGCCAAAGGCGCTCTGCCTGGGCAGAACAGCTCCCTCGCCACCCCTAACAAGGCATTCTGCATGAAAATTCAGCCCAAAGACCTTGCCGAATGCACGTGCCCGTTTGTGCTCAAAACTGAAACTTTTGAATACTATGAGTGCGAACAGAGTCTCCACAAACATGCACCTTTTTGGTGTACTCTCCCATGAAACCGATCCTCCATGCCCTCGCCGCTGTGGCCCTTGTGCTCAGCCTCTCCTCCTGTCTTTTTAAAGAACCTGTCTTCACGGGAGGCTTCGTGGCCACCGACCCGGAAGTGGCCGGTGTGTGGATGGCCGAGGATGAGACGGGGGATGCCCGCGGACGCGAATTTGCCGTGCTGGCACCGGTCGGCACGGATGCCTTCATGTTGAACTATCCCGTTGGTGCTAAAGGAAGTAGCTACTTTGAGGTGCGTCCTTTGAAGGTCGGTGGCAAGGACATTTGGCAGGTGCGGCTGGCCGCCACTTTCGAAGACGGCTTGCCGAAAAACGACACGCCTAACTACACGCTTTTGCTCGTGGAAAAGGCCGGAGGTGGCCAACTGTCCATCCGTCCGCTGAAGACTGAAGGCGACCACACGGCCAGCGCAGCCGCGACTCAAAAGGCACTTTTGGAGAAATCTCCTGCGTGGGACAAGCTCTTTGGCGATGCCAAAGTCTTCACCCGGCTGAATGACCACTAAAGTCCTGGCACGCAAGAAGCGGGGGCAAGGGTGCGTAGCTTTTCACGACACCTCATGCATCACATTGCCTCTGCTTCCCGCTTCCTCGCGGCACTCCTGGCTGGTTTGCCTCTGGGAGTGCTGTCGGCCAATGAGCCGACCGCCGCCGATCTGGACTTCTTTGAAAAGAAGGTCCGCCCCATTCTCATCGAGCGCTGCTACGAGTGCCACTCCACTGAAAGTGGCAAGACCAAAGGCAGTCTGGCCATGGACTCCAAGGCGGCCCTGCTGCAAGGCGGCGACAACGGCCCTGGCCTGATCGCAGGCAATCCGGACAAGAGCCTCATCATTGAGGCCATCCGTTACAAAAACCGTGACATGCAGATGCCGCCGAAAAGCGCCCTGCCCCCAGCCGAAATCAAGGTGCTTGAAGAGTGGGTGCAGCGCGGTGCCCCGGATCCCCGCACCCAGGTGGTGGCCCAGGGACCCCGCAAGATTGACCTGGACAAAGGCCGCCAGCACTGGGCCTTCCGTCCCATCGCCAAGGTGACCCCGGCTTCGACCAAGGACCATCCGGTAGATACCTTCATCACGACGAAACTCACCGAGAAGAAGCTGCAGCTCTCCCCGCCTGCGGATGCCGTGACGCTGATCCGCCGCATGAGCTATGACCTCACCGGCCTGCCGCCCACGCCTGCGGAAGTGGCTGAGTTTAAAAAGGCCGTGAAGCTGAATCGTGAGACCGCCATCCGCGCCCTCATTGACCGCCTGCTGGCCAGCCCGCACTACGGAGAAAAATGGGGCCGCCATTGGCTGGATGTGGCCCGTTATGCCGACTCCAACGGCCTCGATGAAAACATCGCCCTCGGCACCGCCTGGCGTTACCGCGACTATGTGGTGCGCAGCTTCAATGCGGACAAGCCCTTCGACCGTTTCCTGATCGAACAGATCGCCGGAGACCTCCTGCCCGCCAAGACTTTGGCCGATCGCCATGAGCAGGCCACCGCCACCGCCTTCCTGAACCTGGGGGCCAAAGTGCTGGCCGAGGCTGACAAGGAAAAGCTGATCATGGACGTGGTGGATGAGCAGATCGAAACCACCGGACGCGCCTTTCTGGGCATGACCCTGGGCTGCGTGCGCTGCCACGATCACAAGTTCGACCCCATCTCCCACGAAGATTACTACGCGCTCGCGGGCATTTTCAAGAGCACCCGCGCCTTCACCGAAGAGATGAACGGGGCCATCTCCTACTGGCATGAAACCCCCATCGGCGGGCTGGATGAATTTGCCGCCGTGAAGTCTGCCGAACGGGCCCTGGCTAACAAAAAGAAGGAACTTTCCACAGTCCAGGCCGCCGCCAAAAAAACACCCACACCGGAAGCCAAAGCGCAGGTGGAGGCGGTGATGACGGAGATGGAAGAAGTGGAGAAAAACCTTCCCGACCTGCCCACCGTCGTCGGGGTCAAGGACGACTCCAAAATCAAGACCACCGTGCCCATTCACATCCGTGGCAGCCATCTCACGCTGGGCAAACCCATCGAGCGGGGATTCCCCAAAGTCATGCAGGCCGCCCTGGAACCGCAGGCCCGCTTTCCCAAAGAAAAAAGCGGTCGTCTGGAACTGGCCCAGTGGCTGGCCCGCCCGGAACATCCTCTGACAGCCCGTGTCATTGTGAACCGTGTTTGGACCTGGCACTTCGGTCATGGCCTGGCCCGCACACCGGACAACTTTGGCCTCCTGGGCGATGCCCCCACTCATCCTGAGCTGCTGGATTGGCTGGCCACCTGGCTGCCTCAGAATGACTGGAGCCTGAAGGACCTTCACCGCCTGCTCCTCACCAGCGCCACCTATCAGCAGGCCAGCGCCCCGAGTCTGGAAGTGGACCCTGAAAACCGTCTGCTGCACCATTTTCCCATCCGCCGGCTCCAGGCCGAAGACATCCGCGATGCCCTGCTGAGCGTGGCCGGTGAACTGGACCTCAGCATGGGCGGCAAGACCGTGCCACTGCGCAACCGCCAGTTCGTCTTCAACCACACCTCCAAGGATGCCACGAAGTACGACAGCACCCGCCGTGCTCTTTACCTGCCCATCATCCGTAACAACCTGTACGATCTCTTCCAGCAGTTCGACTATCCGGATCCCACCGTCTCCACCGGCCAGCGCAACAGCACCATTGTCTCGCCCCAGGCTCTCCTGCTGATGAACAGCCCCATCGCGGAACAAAGCGCCCGTGCCTTTGCCCATCGCGTGGCCAAAGAAGGCCCCACGGTGGAACAGCGCCTCGCCCAGGCCATCCGCCTGGCCTATGCCCGTGAGATGAACTCCGCCGACCTTGCCCAGGCTCAGGACTTCCTCACTGCCGCCGATGCCATGCTGGCCTCCAGCATCAACGATCATGACCAGCGTCAAATGCGCGTGTGGGAGCTGCTGTGCCAGTCGCTCATGATGGCGAATGAGTTCATCTATCTGAGGTGAGGAGAGCTGCAGTCAAGGCGGTCAAAGCAGTCAACGGTCAAGAATGTCAAAAAGGAAGTCCTTGGTGCCGTTGGGCCACAGGTCATACTCTGTCGGCTGACCCCTTGACCTCCCCCTCCCCCCTCGCTATCTCCTCGGCTCCATGATCACACCTGAAATCGTCGGCACATACACATCCGTCTGGGGCGAGGGCCCGCTTTGGGACAAGAACCGTCTGCTCTATGTGGACATCGAGACGCACAAGATCATCGCCTTCAATCCGGTGACCGGGGAAGAAAAGGTCTGGGATGTGGGTCAGCGTGTGGGCACCGTGGTGGTGCGTGAGCAGGGCGGCCTCGTCTGGGCAGGCGACCAGGGGTTCTTCTTCCTCGATGAAACGACAGGCATCAGCACACCGATTGCCGACCCCGAGCCTGAACTCGCCGACAACCGCTTCAACGATGGCAAGTGCGATCCTCAGGGCCGTCTCTGGGCGGGCACGATCAATCTTAAAAAACGCCAGGAAGCCTCCCTTTACTGCCTGCACACGGACCTCACGGTGGAAAAGAAATTTGGCCCGGTGACGAACTCCAACGGCATCATCTGGAGCCGCGACGGTGCGACGATGTTTTACATTGATACGCCGAGCAAAAAGATCCGTGCCTTTGACTTTGATGGCAGCACCTCCGCCATCAGCAACGAGCGTGTCATCTGGGATACAAGTGCCGACGCCAGCAGCCCGGACGGCATGACCATTGACAGTGAGGACCGTCTTTGGATCGCCTTTTGCCACGGGGGCAAAGTCGTGTGCTTTGACCCGAAGACCCAGGCCGTCGTGCTGCAGGTGGACTTCCCCTGCATCGAGACCACCGCCTGTGCCTTTGGCGGCCCGGATCTGCGAGACCTTTACGTGACGACGGGTGTCAAACCTGGCCTGGAAGAAGCTGCTGCTGGCCGTCTCTTCGTCTGCCGTCCAGGTGCCCAGGGCGTGCCCAGCGTGACCTTTGCCGGATAATCACACGCATGTCTTTCCGGCTCGAAATGCTCCAGGTGGCCCGCGTGGCCCCAAAGCTCCTGGGGGATTCCACGGAGCTCGTCGCACGGTTCATACGCTCCCGCTTTCACCCTGAAGGCGGCGTGATGGACCGCGATGGCAAGCCGGACCTCTACTACACGGTCTTTGGCCTGGAAGGGCTGCTGGCTCTCCAGGAAAAGCTGCCCGTCGAATTGACACGCTCCTGGTTAGGCAAATATGGCGATGGTGAGGGGCATGACTTTGTGCATCTCTGCTGTCTCGCCCGCTGCTGGGCCACGATTGGCATGGAGGGGCTGCCGGAATCCTCGCGCATTTCCCTGGCCGCCCGCATTGAAAAATACCGCACGCCGGATGGCGGTTACCACCAGGCTCCTAACCGAAAGAATGGCAGTGCCTACGGCTGCCTCATCGCCTGGGGGGCCTATCAGGATCTGGGGCTGCTGCCGCCGGATGCGATGAACATCGCCCTGTGCATGGACAGCCTGGAGACGCCCGACGGCGCGTGGTCCAACGAGCCCGGCATCCGCCTCGGCTCCACCACAGCCACCTCGGCCATGCTTTCCCTTTACCGTCACCTGCAAATGCCCGCGCCCCCGGCCAGTGTGGAGTGGCTCGTCCGGCAATGCCTCCCTGGAGGCGGTTTCCTGGCCATCCCCGGAGCTCCGATTCCCGATCTCCTCTCCACCGCCGTGGCCCTGCATGCGCTGTCCGGCAATGACGCCGCCATCGAACGCGTCCGCGAACCCTGCCTGGATTTTGTGGACAGCCTCTGGAGCGCTGAGGGCGGCTTCCACGGCAACTGGACCGACGACACCCTGGACCCGGAGTACACCTACTACGGCCTGCTCGCCCTCGGGCATCTGGCGTTGTAGTGATACCAACGCCTGTTGAAACTGAGTCTATTCTTCCAGAGAACCTGGGGCTGGATCGTTAGAACTTCGACGCCCCCTCACCTGGGCCTCTCCCCGCAAGCGGGGCGAGGGAACGCGCTTTGGGAAGCTCTGGATTGAAGAGCGAACGAGGGTTCCGCAGAAGATGTGGGCTGGTCTTGGTTATGCGGAGGCCAAACGATATCCTCCCTCGCCCCGCTTTGCGGGGAGCAGGGCTGGGGTGAGGGGTCGTCGAAGCACGCAAAACCTTGTTCGATTAATGTCGCCTATCTCAAATAATGTCACCTCACCACGGACTCAAAACTCATGCCATCACACGTGAAAACAGAGCCCTAAGTTTTGTCCTCGAATCGTGGCAAAAGCGGAGCGAACCCCGCAGCGGAAAAAGCATCTCCATCCGCTGCCGTTAGGCAAAGTCACTTCGCAAAAGCCTTGTCCTTCTCGTTGCCGCCGCTGATGAGGTAGGCGATGAGGTCCAGCAGTTCGTCCTGATTCAGGGCATTGATAAGGCCTGGAGGCATCATGGATACCTTGCGCGTTTCCTTGCGGGCGATCTCGCTCTCATTGATGGCGGTCTGGTCATTCGGAGCGAAGGGATTGGCCATCACAAAGACTTTGCCGTTCTCTTCCACCACGATGCGGCCCAGGATGGTGCTGCCGTCTTTTTTGGTGATCTGGTGGCTGTCATACTGGTCGGAGATGACCTTGCTCGGGTCCACGATGTTTTCCATCAGGTCGCGCATGGTGTAGCGGTTGCCGCTGCCGGTGAGGTCCGGGCCGATGCTGCCGCCGTCGCCATTGAAACGGTGGCAGGTGGCGCACATGACGCTGCGGTACATGGCCTCGCCATTTTTGAAGTCGCGGCCTTTGAGACCGCCACTGGTGAGGGCCACCACTTCATCCACGCTCCAGGCGCGGCCCGGGCCTTTGGGGGCCACGTAGTTTGGGATGTCCGCGCCTTCCACCTTGCTGCTGATGGCATCCATCTCGGCACGCTCGGATTCCGGTACAAAGGTGGTCAGGGAATCTTTGCGGATGTTTTCAATGAAGCCCTTGAAGCTGTTGCCACCCTTCCAGGTGCGGGCGCGGGGGAACCAGGAGAAGAAGGTCTTGCGCAGCTCCGGCGTCCAGCCGGCCGTGGCATTGCGAAGCGAGAACATGTAAGCGATCTGCTGGGCATTCGGGCGGCTGCCGGCAGCGGCACGGGCCGCGTTGGCATAACCATCATTGCGGCTGAGCACCGCATCCGTCGCCACGGCCTGGAAGTCATCCTTGGCCTGCGCCATCAGGGCGAGCGTCTTCGCCGGAGCCTGGGCGGAGTCCAGCACGATGAGGATCTGGGCCAGCTCGCGATTGATGCTGTCATCTGCGCTTGGATAAAGCGGGTCCAGTTTTTCCACGATGCCTTCGCACACTTCAGGCGAAGGTTTGCCCAGACGGATGAGGATGAGCTGGAGTGCACGCAACGCACCCAGGTGCTGGTTCAGGCTCAGTTCGACCCCTTCCAGACGACCCAGGGCTTCGAGCATCTTGAGCTGCAACTCCACCTTGTCTGGCGAGATATTGCCAATCGGGGCCGATGAAGACCCAGCGGCAGGTTTCGCGGCAGGTGCCTCCGTTTTGCTGCCATTCACACGGGCCAGGGCGATGAGTCCCTCGATGATGGCCATGGGCTGGGTTTCATTCAGCGCCTTTTCCTGCCACAGATCCTGAGGCAGCCTTTCGATGGCCACACGGGCCGCATAGCGCACATGGCGGTCACTGTGGCTGAGGTAAGGCCAGGCAGCGGCGAGGATCTTCTTCGGATCTCCACCGTCCTGGTGCATGGCCTCCAGAGTCTGGCGCATGCGGGTTTCTTCATCCAAAGGCAGGGCCTGGACAGGCGCGGTGGATTCCTCCCCCACATAGGTCACACGATACACGCCCGACTGGGTGCGACGACCGCCGATGGCAAAGTACATGGCCCCATCCTGCGGGTGAATGATGACATCCGTGAGCGGCAGAGGTTTGCCGAAAACGAACTCCTCTTTCTCCGCGAGAAAGCTGCCGCCTTTTGGCTCCAGGTTGATGGCCCACATGGTACCGTAGGTCCAGTCATTGACGAAGACAGCGCGCTGATACTTGGCCGGGAACTTGGCCCCGTTGCCGCTGACCACGCCCGTGGGGCTGCCAGGGCCGATGTCCAGCGTGGTGGGCAGGCTGTCCGGGTAAGACTGCGGCCATTTGCCACTGCCGCTGCGCCAGCCATAGTCGGCCCCGCTCACGCAATGGTTCACACGGGTCGGGCGATACCAGGGGGAGCCGATGTCCCACTCCATGTCCGCATCATAGGTGAAGAGTTCGCCGCTGAGATCAAAGGTGATGTCGAACTGGTTGCGGAAACCATAGCAGAAAAGCTCCACGTCCTTGCCCTCAGGCGTCATGCTGCAGATGAATCCGCCAGGGGCCATGATGCCGCGTGCGTGGCCATTGGCATCCCACATGCGGGGCAGAATATGGTCCTCATCCCACAGCTTGGCCGGGCGGCTTTTATCGAGCACGTCAGGCAGCTTGGTGTGGTTGCCGCCGTTGAAGTAGATGCGTTTGCCATCGGGGCTCACCACCATGCTGTGCAGGCCATGCTCACCGCCGCCCGCCATGGTCACCAGCTTGTCGATCTTGTCATACTGGTCATCGCCATCGCTGTCCTTCAGGCGGTAAAGGCCGTTGTCCTTGCCGTTTTCGTTCACCATCACATAGAGGCTGCCAAAGGCGTAAAGCAGGCCGTGGGCCTTGCCGAAATCCAGCTTCAGCTTCTCGGGTTTCAGCAGCTCCGTCTTGCCAATCGCAGGCACCGCCATGCGGTAAATGCTGCCATACTGGTCACAGGCGATCAGGCGCCCCTTGTCATCCGTGGTCAGCGCCACCCAGGAGCCCTGCTCCTCTTTCGGCACCGTGTAGAGAAGCTCCACCTTAAAGCCCTTCGGCACCGTCACATCTGCCGCAGCCACCACGGTGCCGTCACCTTTGGAGGAGCCGATCTTGCCATCGAACACCTTCCCCCACGGGCCCACGCCGTAGGCACCCAGCACCACCACGGGTTTCCACTCGGCCTTGCCAGTCGGGGTCGCCTGCCATTGGGCGTTCGTTTCGATGACCTCGACTCCGCCCTGCTGCTTGGCCAGCTCCAGCTTGGCGATCAACCCGGCGCTGCCGCCCTTGTTGGTGGCCTGAATTTCGATCGTGTTTGTCGCGCCCAGTTCCAGCAGTTTGATGACATCCAGCTTCACCGGCTTCTGCCAGTCCTCATTCACCGCCGCCTTTTTGCCATTGATGAAAACCGTGGCCCCGTTGTCACAGGTCACGCTCAGCAGGGCCGACTTCGGCGTCAGCTTGAGGTCAAAGCTGTGTTTAAAAGTCGCCTTCTCCTGCGCCTCCGCCTTTTTAGAAGACCAGATCCACTGCGGCTCCGCCTGGAGCGCCGGAAGGGACAAAAGAGACAGCAGGGTAAACAAACGGGCCGGAGTGGTCATGAGGAAAATGGGGCGTAGAAAACGCAGCGAACAGGGCAAGCCTTGCAGGGGACTCAGGGGAGACTGTTTGGAGGGCATTCTTCCTCCTCCCCGGCGCAGCAGCTGCCTTTGGCGATGTAGCATTCATCGCAGATGTGCATGTCGGCCACGGGATGGGCTTCGGGGCGGCCGCAGAAGTCGCAGGGCTGGGAGGCGGGGGTGGTGGACATGGCTGCCTCTATAAATACGGGTGGGCGGGCTGCGGGCCAGACGAAAGTTCGCTCCTGCCCATTCGTCTCAAAGAAAACGGCGGTCCAGGCGAGGACCGCCGTCAGTAGAAGAGAGTGATTTTAGACCCACGCCGATTAGCGCATGGAGGCGGCAGGGGCGCGTGGCTTCGGCGGTGGGTTTTCGCCCAGGATCAGCTTTCTCAGCATGGGACGGATCTTGGCATCCGTGTGGCCGAATTTGCTCATGTCCGAGCCACTGGTCTTGTATTCGACGCTGCCCGTCACCTGGCCGCCCTGGTGGAGTTCGGCCTTGAAGTAACGAAGGTACATGGCCAGATCCCAGGCCCAGTTGGCGGTGAAGGTGAGGTAGGGTTCATTGGTCGCAGGCGGTACATCCACCAGGGTGGTGGCGATGCCCATCTCCTGCACCTGCTTCACCACTTCGGGCTGCATCCCGGACATGTGCAGTTTGGTATTTTTGACAATCGCCAGCTTGGTCAGGGGCGGATTCGGGGCGGTGCCGGTGTACTGAAGGGAGTTGCACTGGCAGAGGAGAAGACTGGCGGCGAGCAGGACTAGGAGGTTTCTCATGGAGGCCGTTTTGTAGGTCGCGGCAGGATTCTTCTCAAGATGAGATTGAACGCGCGAGCTCACTTTTTTCACATGCGAGAAAATCCAAAAGAGCCTTTTAAAACAGCGGTAATGTGATTTGGACTCACTTTGTTCAAAAATCGTCATTTTAACGAAACCAAAACCACCCATCAGGCGTCACTTGATGAAAAATTGGCGATTTTCAAACCGGGGTCAGGCTAAAAATGCTGCACTTACCCCAAAAACACCTCATTTTTAGATTGTAATTTTCCAAAACCCGCGCAAACTGGCTTTCGAAAAAGTATTTTTCATCTGACAACCCTATGAGCACACCCCAATTGGATGGCGCACAAGCGCTGATCAAAACCCTGGCCGATCTCGGCATCGAATACGTGTTCGGTTATTCCGGCGGCGCCGCGATTCCGATTTTCGACGCATTGGAAACCATGAAGACGAACATGAAATTCGTCCTCGTGCGTCATGAGCAGGGTGCAGTCCACATGGCCGACGGTTACGCCCGCGCCACAGGCAAGCCTGCCGTGGTGCTGGTGACCTCCGGCCCTGGCGCTGGCAATACCATCACCGGTCTGATGACCGCCCAGATGGACAGCGTGCCGATGATCGTGCTCTGCGGCCAGACGGTGAGCTGGATGCTGGGCAAGGATGCCTTCCAGGAAGCGGACATCTTTAACATCACGGCCCCCGTGGTGAAGCATAACTACTTGGTGAAGGAGACCAACTCCATCCCCCGCATTGCTCGCGAAGCCTACCACATCGCCACCACTGGCCGTCCAGGCCCGGTGCTGATTGATATCCCGAAGGACAAGAGCCAGGGTGCCTTCACCGGTACTTTCGATGAACCCATGGACCTTCCAGGCTACCACCCGGAAGAAGCCTTCAACATTGATCCGAAAGGCATCAAGGAAGCCGCCCGCCTCATCGCCCAGTCCAAGCGCCCGGTGATCCTCGCCGGCCAGGGGGCCATGATCGCCCGTGCCGACAAGGAACTGCTGCAGCTCGCTGAAACGCTGGGCTGCCCCGTGACCACCACCCTGCTGGGCAAAGGTGTGTTCCCAGAGACCCATCCGCTCTCGCTCGGCATGCTGGGCATGCACGGCACCGCCTATGCGAACAAGACCATCTGCGAGGCCGACCTCATCCTCAACGTGGGTTCCCGCTTTGATGACCGCATCATCGGCAAGCCGGACAAGTTTGGCCGCAATGCCACGCTGATCCATATCGACATTGATGCTGCCGAGTTTAACAAAATGATCCAGGTGGATGTGGCGATCAAGGGGGATGCGAAAGCCGCCCTCAGCGCCCTGCTGCCCCTGGTGGAAAAACTGCCCACCGAAGACTGGCTGGAGCACGTGGACGGCTACAAAAAGAAATTCCCTCTCGGCTACAAAAAGCAGGGCGGTCTGCGCATGCAGCAGGTGATCGACGAACTGTACAACCTCACCCAGGGCAAGGCCATCGTCACCACCGACGTGGGCCAGCACCAGATGTGGGCGGCCCAGTTTTACAAGAACGACTCCAGCTACCACTGGATCAGCTCCGGCGGTGCCGGCACCATGGGCTTCGGCTTCCCTGCCGCCATCGGTGCGCAGCTGGCCTGCCCGGACAAGCTGGTGGTTTCCATCTCCGGTGACGGCGGTTTCCAGATGACCTTGTTTGAACTGGCCACGGCCGCGATTCACAAGCTGCCGATCAAGATCATCGTGCTGAACAACAGCTACCTGGGCATGGTGCGCCAGTGGCAGGAACTGTTCTTCGAAAACCGCGAAAGCGGCGTGGATCTGGTGGGCAACCCCGACTTTGTGAAGCTCGGCGAAGCCTATGGCATCAAAGGATTCCACATCCGCCGTCCGGCCGATGTGGAGCGCATCCTGCAGCAGGCCCTCGATTACAATGAAGGCCCGTGCATCATTGAGGCCGAGTGCATCAAGTATGAAAACGTGTTCCCGATGATCCCTGCAGGCGCCGCCCTGGAAGACATGATCATCGAGGCACCGAAGCATAAGATGGAAAAGCCGACCGGTTCCACGTGATGAAGCGCGGCCAGCCGTGGCCTGCCCTCCGCGGCAGGGCACCCTGCCGCCCTTCCCTGCCCGCATGAAACTCAACACCGTCATCAAAGGTGATGCCCTCAAAGAGCTGAAAAAGCTGCCTGATGCCATCGCCCAGACGGTGATCGCCGACCCTCCCTATTTTAACGTCCTCGAAGATGAAGCCTGGGACACGCAATGGAAAACGCCTGAAGACTACCTCGCCTGGTGCGAGAGCTGGGTGGCGGAATGCCTGCGCGTGCTCAAGGACGACGGCCTCGGTTTCATCTTCGGCCAGTTAGGCAAACGCGAGCACACCTTCATCCACCTCATGTCCCGGCTCTGCCAGCAGCACCAGTTTCACGATCTCATCATCTGGGATCGTGCGGTGGGCTACAATGAGCGCCGGGACAGCTTCACCCCGCAGTATGAGATGATCCTCGTGCTGAGGAAAAGTGAGTCCGTGAAGTTCAACAAAGGCGCGGTCCGCATCCCCTACGATGCCGACACCATCACCGCCTATCTGCGTGACCCGCGCTACAAAAACAAGGAGGCCCGCAAGAGCCACCTGGACCAGGGAAAATTCGCCACCAACATCCTCCGTGTGCCCAGCCTGAAAGGGCTGACCAAGGAGAAATGCGGCCACCCCAGCCAGAAGCCCATCGCACTGATCCACAAGCTCGTCGCCTGTGCCTCGGACGAGGGCGACCTTGTGGTGGACCCCTTTCTCGGCAGCGGCACCACCGCCATCGCCGCCGAAAGCCAGGGCCGCCAGTGGATCGGCATTGAGCGCAGCGCCGACTACGCCAAGCTGGCCCGCAAACGCCTGAAGACACACCGCGCCTCCGCCTAACCTTCTTTAGTTCAAAAAACCTTTTTCAAACACATCAGTACCATGAGCGACCGCATCCCCGCCACCACGGACAAAAAGCCCGCCCCGCAGGCGGACATCATCAACATCCACACGCTGAGCGTGCACGTGAACAATCAGCCCGGCGTCCTCGGCCGCATCTGCGCCGTCTTCAGCCGCCGCGGGTTCAACATCGAGTCCCTCGTCGTGTCCCAGACACGGGATCCCCGCTTCAGCCGCATGACCATCGGCATCAGCGGCCATCCCGAAGGCCTGCACCAGATCATCATGCAGGTGAACAAGCTCATTGATGTGATCCATTGCGTGGAGCACACCGACCGCGACGCCGTGGCCAAGGAACTCGTGCTGGTGAAAATCTCCGTCGGTCCGGATCAGCGCACCGAGATCCTGCAAATCGTGGAACACTACGGCGGCAAGACCGTGGACCTCCAGGAAGACAGCCTCATCGCCATGATCACCGGCAACACTGACAAGGTGGACGCCGCCGTGCGCCTGCTGAGCAAGTTCGACATCGTAGAAACCGTGCGCACCGGCAAGGTGGTGATGGCACGCGGCCTGGAGACGACGTAACCGTCGTTCGGAAACGATTTCCAAAACATCCAATCCTTGAGAAGGAGCCGGTTTTGAACCGGCTCCTTTTTTTATGCCTGCATGGTGTTTTTACCGAAGGCGCTGCTTGACGGCCCCTGCGGCTTTCACCATCTGTCGACTTTGTTCCTCAAAAGCCCGCGACTGTCCCTCAAGCCTCACCATGACACCTTCCAAACACCGCCCTATTTCCGGCAGCCAGGCACGAACGTCAGGCGAAAAGAGGCGGGTGACAGGCATGATTCTTCTGCTACTGGCAGTGCAGCTTTTCTCCACCGTCCACCTCGGAGCCCAGCTGCCAGAAGCCACCGGGAAGAGTGACTTTAAGAGGGACATCGACAGGCAGGTGAACGCCATGGGCGTTTTTGGTTATCGTCTCGCTAGCCTGGGTGGGAAAACCTCGGTACATTCCAAGTCAGAGCGCTGGCAGCACACTTTCCGCGATCTGGATCGGCTCAATGAACAGCCTGAAGGCACTTGCGAAAAGCAGCTGCCGCAGCTGGCCAATTTCATCCTGCAAAATCCCGGCAGCTATGCCCCGGTCATTCTTGCCAGTGCCCATCTCATCAACCAGTCCGTGGCTCAGGCTGAAAAACTTGCCCTTAAGACGGCCAGCACTGCGTCGGATAAAGCACTGAAATATCACTGCCTGCTGATCGCGACCACCTGTGCGGTCGAACGGGGCGACATCAAAACAGCGCTGAAGCGGTTGGAGACTCTTGCAGAAATCGCCCCACCGGAAACCGATCTGGGTAAATGGGCTAGCGTGCAGACTCTCGTGGTCAAACTCCATGAGATCAGCGGCCATCCAGACCGTATGCCCGATACTCTGCGCGGACTGGTAAACGAGCATCGGCGGCAACTGGGAGAAACCGACAGCCAGACGCTGTTCTGGCACAACATGCTGGCCAACGCCCTCTACCTGTTGGGCAAAGTGGAGGATTCTGAAAAGGAGTTCACCGCCTTGTTGAAACTATTGACGGCCAAATACGGCCCCGATGCCGAGCAAACGAAGGTGATTGCCAGAAAACTGAGTCAGTCTCAGTCCCCCCCTCCGATAAAGAAGCCAGCGGCCAGCAGCGCTGTGGAGGAAAACCAGGGCGAAAGAAAAGAGCTGCTCCGCCACGAACAGGCAGGCATTGATCACTTCCATGAGCGCCGGTTTGTGGAAGCCGCCCGGGAATTCCTCTTCGTGGTTGCGGCCAAGATTCGGCGCGAAGGCCCCGAAAGTCTCGGCGCGGTCATCACCCAAAACAATCTGGGAGCTGTGCTGCATGAACTCGGCCGGAATGAAGAGGCTGTCACCCTGTTGCGGGAGGTGCTGCGCATCCGTGAAGAAAAGTTTCCTGAGGACAAAATTTCCCAGATGGAAGTCCGCAACAATCTGGGCAACGCTTTGAGGGGCCTGGGGAAGCACCAGGAGTCTGTGCAACAGCACCGGCTGGTGGCCACGACGCATGAAAAACTGCTGGGGCCGAACTCCATCGCGACCATTGATGCCTGGAACAATCTGGCTGGCGGGCTCGATGATATTGGCGAACTGGATGAGGGAGAGACCGTGGCTGCCAAGGCCGTGGCCGGTCGGCTCAAGGTCCAGGGTCCGGATCACCCTGCTACCCTTGGCAGCCGTCAGGTGCTGGCCAGCCTGATGGCCCTCAACGGCAAAAGGAACGCTGCCAAACTGGAATACGAAAACATTCTGGCCGTGGCCGAAAAAGCCTTCGGCAGTGAGAATGTGGAAACCGTCCAGGCGAGAAAAAATCTGGGCCACTTCCTTTCCCAGCAGGGCGAGTTTCAGGAAAGCCTGAAACATCTTGAAAAAGCGCATCAGACCAGTTTGAAACTCCTCGGCGAAAACAATCCTCTGACCGAGGAATGCTCCACCCTCATGATGACCGTGCTGGTGCAATCCAAGCAGAGCGACAACCCTGCACTCGACAAGGCACACGAAGAGTTGCAAGCCAGCGAAAAGAGCCGGGTTGCCGAAGACGCCCGGACGCTGGATCTGCGCCTCCGCCTCGGCCAGCTACTGTTGCAAAGCCCGCAAACTGAAGCCGCCGAAAAGGAATTCCAAAAACTCATCGCCATTTTGAAAAAGCAAGACGCTCTGGGCAGCCGCACCGGCCTGGAAGCCCGCAGGGGCATGGCCGAAGTCCAACGCCTCACGGGGAATCTGGAAGCCGCTGAGACAGCCCACCGGGAAATCTTCCAGGAAGCCGTCACTTCGCTTGGGGAGCACCATGCCTTCAGTCTGGAATGCAAAAGCCAGCTGGCCACCACCGTCAGTGATGCAGGGCGCGACCCGGAAGCCATGAATCTGCTCCACGAGATCCTGGCTGCACGCATCAAAACGATGGGCGAGGAGGCGGAGGCCGTGTTTGCCACCTACTACCAGATGGCCACCTGCATGCTGAAGATGAAGCGGCTGATGGAAGCCCGCAGCTTTGCCACCCAGGCAGCGGCCGGTTATGCAAAAGTCAAAGGCCCGTATGATGCGCAGACCCAGAAGGCTAAAAATCTGGTTACGGAAATGGATCTTGCAGGTTTCCGCCCCCCTGACCTGCGCCGCATCGGCCCTGCCTCATTCATCAACCAAACCCCGGATCTGGATGCTCCTCCGGCCATGAACCCTTTCTCCATCCAGGCTCCTCCCAGCCTGCTGCCGGTAGATATCAATTCACCGACTTCAGGCTCCCGCTAACTCGGGTGAGGTCAGGCGCAGCGCCTTGGCTTAACCACTTGTGTGACAGCATTTCAAAACTTCTGCAGCAACGCGTGGGAATCAAAGCCGTAGCGCGTGATGTGGAAGACCACCGGGGCGGCAAAGCACAGGGAATCCAGACGGTCCATCACCCCGCCGTGTCCGGCGATGGCATGGCCCCAGTCCTTCACGCCACGATCCCGCTTGATGGCAGACATCACCAGCCCGCCGAGGAAGCCGGTCAGCACGATCAGCGCACTCATGCCTGCGGCCTGAAGCGGCGAGTAAGGGGTGACCTGCCAGGAGGCCGCCCCGATGCCGACCGTGCAGAGACCGCCGCCGATGAGGCCTTCCCAGGTCTTGTTCGGGCTGACGGAGGGCGCGATCTTGTGCTTTCCGCAGGTCTTTCCCCACACGTATTGCAGCACGTCGCTGATCTCCACAATGATCACAAACCAGAACAGCAGCTTGGCATTTTGGCCTGCGTAATCCTTCAGGTCCAGCATCAGCAGCGCCGGGGCATGGCTGACGCAATACACACAGATCAGCAGCCCCCATTGGATCTTCGCCGTGCGTTCCAGGAAGCGCTCGCAGTCCCCGGCCAGGGCGCTGCGCATGGGCACAAACAGGAAGGCATAGACCGGGATGAAGATGCAGAACATGCCATACCAGCCATCCTGCAAATACCAGTAGTGCAGCGGCGTGATGATGAAGAAGACCCAGAACAGCGTGCGATGATCTCCCGGACGCGTGGGCGTGAGCGTGATGAACTCCCGCAGCGCCATGAAGGACAGCAGGCCAAAGAGGATGATCGTGCCGGTCTGGCCAATGAGAATGGCGAAGGTGAACACGGCCACCATCCCCCACCAGGCGCGGGTGCGGGACAGCACGTTTTCCATCGTCACCCGGGCCCCGTCACTGCGCGCCCGTTTCAAAAGGATGCGCGTCAGCACGCTGGCGATGATGAGGATGGCGACAACGCCGGAAATCAGCCAGGTAAGTTCACGGTCCAGGTTCATGGGCAGGGTCAGTTTAAGAGCAGGTGGTCTCGCGCAGACAGATCACAGACTGGCGCGCGCGCTCCAGGAAGTCCACCTTCGTCTCCCCCGCCTCCAGGCGGATGGGGGTGCCAAAGACCAGGCTGCCCAGCAATGGCGCGGGCAGGATTTCGCCCTTGGGCAGGATGCGGTTCAGGTTCTCCATCCACACAGGCACCAGTTCCACCTCCGGGCGGCGTTTGGCCAGATGGAAAAGTCCCGCCTTGAAGGGTTGCGGGTCCGGGCTGGTCTGGCGGCCGCCTTCGGGGAAAATGATCAGCGAGTGGTCGTCGCCCAGGGCCTGAAGCATGGTGTCGAGTGGGTTGCACTCGGCAGTGGGCTTTTTCCGTTCGATGAGGACGGCGCGGAAGACGCTTTGGGCCAGCCAGGGGCGCAGTCTTCCCACGCTCCAGTAGTCATGGGCGGCCACCATGCGGGTGCGCATTCGGAGGGGGGCGGGCAGGCTGGCCCAGAGGAGGGGACCGTCCAGGTTGCTGGTGTGGTTGGCAAAATAGATGCGCTGGCGCAATTCGGGGCCGCAGCCGTGCCAGCGGGCGAGCGCCCCGGTGGCCATACGTAAGGAGCCTGCGATGAGACCTGAAATCATTGTGCCGATTCAATCCGTAAGCAGCCCCTCCTGCAACCCTGATTCGCGGGACTTCCCGCAGTTTTTCCCCTTTCCGCTCCACAGCGGGGCAAATCCGCAGCCCCAAGCCCCGCTCCCTGCCCTCCACCACCATTTTTGCCCCCGTTCCCAGGAAGACTTCACACACATTTCATCCGCCTCTTGCATTCCTCTGCCAATCGCGGTAGGTGCCCAAGTTTCCCATTTAATGAAAGCAATTCTGGCACTCGAAGACGGACGGTATTTTGAAGGCGAATCCTTTGGCGCTCCCGGCACACGCACGGGGGAAATCTGCTTCAACACCTCCATGTGCGGTTATCAGGAAGTCCTCACCGACCCCTCCTACCGTGGCCAGATCGTCGCCATGACCTACCCGATGATCGGCAACTATGGCATCAACGGCCTGGACGATGAAAGCAGCGAGCCGCACGTGCGCGGCTTCGTCATCGAAGAACTTTGCGACGTGCCCAGCAACTGGCGCAGCACCCAGTCTCTGGACGCATACCTGAAGCAGCACAACATCCCCGGCATCCAGGGCATTGACACCCGTGCGCTGACCAAGCACCTGCGCACCCTCGGTGCCATGCGCTCCGTCATCACCACGGAAGTCAGCACCGTGGCAGAGGCCGTGAAACTGGCCCAGGAAAGCGCCCCGATGAGCGGCAGCGACTTCGTCAAGGAAGTCACCACCAAGAGCATCTATACCTGGGACCCCGAGAACGAACTCAGCCGCCAGTGGGACATCCCCAGCCCCAGCCAGAACCGCGAAGGCGGCCCTGAAGGAGCCTTCCATCCCCTGCCCGAGGCCCGCCATCACATCGTCGCTTATGACTTTGGCATGAAGCGCAACATCCTGCGCGGCCTGCGCCAGAGCGGCTTCCACGTCACCGTCGTCCCGGCCACGGCCACTGCCGAAGAAGTGCTGGCCCGCAATCCTGACGGTGTCTTCCTTTCCAACGGTCCTGGGGATCCGGCAGCGCTGGATTACATCCACAAGGAAGTGAAGCAGCTCATCGGCAAAAAGCCCATCTTCGCCATCTGCCTCGGCCACCAGATTCTCGGCCACGCCTACGGCGGCAAGACCTTCAAGCTGAAGTTCGGCCATCGCGGCGGCAACCAGCCCGTCAAGGACCTGCGCACCGGCAAGGTGTCCATCACCAGCCAGAACCACGGCTTTGCCATCGATCCCGCCAGCCTGCCATCCAATGTGGAAGTGACGCACATCAACCTCAACGACGGCACCGTGGAAGGCATGCGCCACCGCGAAGCCCCCGTCCTGAGCGTGCAATACCACCCCGAAGCAGCCCCCGGCCCGAACGACGCGAAGTACTTCTTCGAAGAGTTCGCCAAGCTGATCGACAGCGCAGACTGAGTTGCCCAAGGTTTCTTGATGGATCGAATTCCTGCGCTGGAATGAATCTTCCAGCACAGGGCAAGCTATGCATCCATTACGGATGCCCGTCTGCATGGCAGTGGGCGGATTTTGATTGTCTCGCCCAGGCAATCCAGCATAAAGCACGTCATGCAAATTCGGAGCACGGCTTTTCGTTTACCCTCCTTGGTTAGACTGGCTTGTTTGCTTCTGCTCCTGCCACAGGCTCAGGCCGCAACACCGGCCAGCCCGGCGAAGACGATTCCGCATTCGCATCCCCTGCTCGCCTGCTTGGATGCCTGGCCAATGGAATCCTTCAGCATGACGGAGTGGGCCCCTGGCGGCTTCAGCGGCGGGCAGTGCTTTTTCGCCATGTACCCGAGCTACGCGCCTTTTTTTCCCATCACAGGCTGGAGCCGCCCTGGCAAAAACGATACGCTGGAAGTCCGCTACCTGGGCTGCCTGCCCGTGATTGTGAAGGATGGCCAAGCCCAAGCCAGACCCGACTCTGGCCGCAACAGCTGGAAAAAGGCGATTATGTCCCCAGACTCACTGTCAGACTGGGAACGCATGCTCAGTGTCGAGCAGCTTCCGCAGAAAAGAGAACTCTTGGCAGATCTGGTCATTATGGCTCGGGGATACGAACTCAGCGGATCACCGGACATGGCCAGAGCACTGGCGGAAAAGGCGCTGCAATACGAACCGGATGCCGAAATCCTGACACAGGAAGTTCAGGCGCGCTACTGCCAGTGGCAGTATGAACTGGCCCTGGATCAATGGCTGGAAGATGCCGACTGGCAGCAACTGCATCAAGCCTTAGGAAGCCTGCTCCAGGGGGCACCGCCCTCCTGGCCGGCCGGGAAGGCCGTCAGCGAACTTCATCGCAAAATTCCCCAGACCCAGGCAGCCCTCAAGGCTGCTGATGAAGGGTTGGCACAGGATTTTGCCCGCACCCTTTATGGGCCCGGGACAGTGCCACGGTTCTTCCCCTATGGGAACTGGTTGCTCTTCCCCTTCAGCCAGCGCTCACGAGCCCCCGGTGAAAACACTCGCTTCTTTGAACTTCAAGATCGCGGTATTTCCAGCCTCTCTCACTGGCAAAAACTGGTGATGGATGACAGCCCCTGCACCTACCTTTTTTCGAAGGATGAAAATCCAGCCCCGCCCAGAAATCCTTACCTTTCCAGAGATGTCTATGCCGCCCTCAGGCGCCGGCCGGCCATGACTGGAGAGGTCGCCTACATGCACCTCGCCAACGCGATTTTTTGGCGAACAGCAGAAGGCGAATCTCTGGAATCCTTCCTGGAAAAGTGCCAGAAGACCGAGGCCCTCCTAAAGGATAGAAACCTCGATGAAAAATTCATCGCCGCCGCTGTTCACGGGGACTACAGCACTCAGGAAGCAGGGATCTACGGCCTCTTTGATCTACGCCCTCGCGGCCCCTGGGAAGACGTGGAAAAGGCCTTGCTCCAAGACAGCATCGCCAAAAAAGGCCCAAGCTTTGCTCTTCAACTGATGCTGGGTTTGCGTGGTCGGGATGCGGGGGCGTTCATACAGAAATTCCGCCCCCATCTTGCCACCAGGGGTGCTGAGGAAGAGTTGGACCGCCATCTCTCCCGGCTGACCTTGGACGAAATCTTCAAAGACTGGCCGCAGCATCGGGGCAGCATTTTCAGCACCCGGCCTGAAAGCCAGGCTGCCATCTACCAAAACACGCCTTCACCGCTGCTGGCCACCTCTCTCCGCGAAGCCCTGCGACAGCCCCGCTTCGCAGGAGAAATCCTCGAATGGGCCACGGGCTGCTGGGAAAGGCCCAACAACCCACTTCACCTAGATTGGCCCGGCCCTCACATCGTCATCGACCGTTGCCGGGAGCCTCTGAACGCGCTGCTAATGGATACGGCTTCCTGGCCGATCGTCTCGCGTGCACGAGGAAAGGGTCTGCAGCTCAAAAATTCAGCACAGGCTGCTGCGTGGCTGCTTTTTCAGCGTGGCCAGCCGATGCATATCGGCCCCATAATGAATGTGGGCTACAGTCTGCTGGGAGTCGAATGGATGCACCTGCTCACAGAGGAATGCCACAGGCTCGTCTCAGCTCCCCACCCCTTTCCGCCTCTGGCACTCCAGTCATTCCGCCACACCTTGGTCAGCTTCACCACCGCTGAAGCCGATGCAGCCTATCAGGAAACGCTGAAATGGCAGCCTCAGGATTTCCGGCAGCAGTGGGCCAAAGCCAGTGTGACCCAGCGCACATTCATGGCCTCGAAGTTTCTGAGACGGCTGGATCCCGCCTTGAGTCTGCTCCGCGATGAAGTGCAAACTTGCAAGGGCGGCCACTGGGCCACTCCCGGACAACCCGCCCCTGAGAATCTGCCTAACCAACTGCATGACTGGATGATCCAGCAGGCCAAAGCCGACAAAGGGGCCTGCACCACCCTCATCTGGCGGCCCGGTCTTGGAGGCGTGGATATAGAGGCCGAAACTTTTGAAGATCCACACCTGCTTTCTCCAGCCGTCACTGAGCTCTATCAAACGGCCTTCCAAGAACATGCCCAGGCTGGCTCCTGGCTCATCATTTCCGCCCGCTGCCACCAACAGGCACGGAGCTGGATGCTGGATCCCGCCACGGCAGACGGAGCTCGTTTTGCCCAGGAGTTCGCCATCTGGCAGAGCAGTTCGATGGAATTGCCCCTGGCCCAGACTTCTCTGTGGATGTGCACCATTCCTCGAAAGCTGCTACCTCAGTCTCCGTGACCTGCCGTCAGCCCAGTATCAACTCAGGCGACAAGATCATCACTCTGCGGAGAGTATCTTGTTTACACCATGAAGTCTCTCCTCCTGCTCCTGCTGCCGCTGTCTGTTTATGCCGGACGTTTCCCTGAAAAGACCCCGGACTCCCCCGGGGCGCGCATGCTGGACAGTTACATGCAGCAGCAGACGAAGGACATCGAGGAGAAAGGCGGCCTGAAGGACATCACCACGAAAGAAGACTGGCTGGCCAAGGCCCCTGGGTACCGAAAGCAGCTCGCCGAAATGCTGGGGCTGGACCCCATGCCGGAAAAGTCACCGCTGCAGGCCACCAAGACCGGCGAGGTGAAGGGTGATGGATACATCATTGAAAACATGCACTACCAGGCGGTGCCGGGCCTGTATGTGACGGCCAATTTCTACCTGCCCACGAAGGTGGAAAAACCGCTGCCCACCATCCTCTATGTGTGCGGCCACGCCAGCGTGATGAAGGGCAGCGTGAGCTATGGCAACAAGACCGCCTATCACGGCCATGGCATCTGGTTTGCCCGTCATGGTTATGCCTGCCTGATCATTGATACCGTGCAGCTCGGCGAGATTCGCGGTGAGCACCACGGCACCTACAGCAAAGGCCGCTGGTGGTGGATGTCGCGCGGCTACACCCCAGCCGGTTTGGAGGCCTGGGCCGGCATCCGTGCGCTGGACTATCTGGAAACGAGACCCGAGGTGGACAAGACCCGCTTTGGCATCACCGGCCGCAGCGGCGGCGGGGCCTACTCCTGGTGGGTGGCCGCCCTGGATGACCGGATCAAAGCCGCAGCTCCCACGGCAGGCGTGACGACGATGCGCAACCACGTGGTGGACGGCTGCGTCGAAGGCCACTGCGACTGCATGTTCCAGGTCAATACCTACCGCTGGGACTACGACCGCCTCGTCGCCCTGGTGGCCCCTCGCCCCCTGCTGATCTGCAACACGGACAAGGACGACATCTTCCCCATCGGCGGCGTCTTCAACATCTACCAAAACGTCCGTCGCATCTACTCTTTGTTAGGCCAGGAAAAGAACCTCGGCCTCCAGGTGGCCGAGGGCCCGCACAAGGACCTGCAACCGCTCAACAACGGAGCCTTCCACTGGTTTGAGCGCCACCTCAAAGGGGCCGATCCCATGGCCGTGCTGGACGAGGGCGCCAAAAAGTCCCTGAAACCCGAGGTGCTGCAAGTCTTCAAAGAGCTGCCCAAGGATGAAAAGAACACCAAGATTGACGAGAGCTTTGTCCCTGCTGCTTCCGTTCCACCCCCCGCCACGGCCAAGGGCGAGTGGGAAACACAAAAGACCGCATGGATGAAGTCCCTGGAGGAAAAAGTCTTCGTCAATTGGCCCCAGAATGCCCCGGCCCTGACGCTGACCCCGGCAGGCAGTGCCGCGCAGGATGGAGTGCGCCTAACCGCTTATGATTTCCAAACCGACAGTGCCTTCCGCCTGCGGCTCTACATCGCCCATCGCGAAGGCCTGAATGCCGAGGATCTGGAACTCGTCGCGCTCAATGTCCTGGATGCCCAAGGCTGGCAGGACTTCACCGCCAGCTATGGAGCGCACTTTGGCAAACTCATCGAAGGCCCCGCCGCAGCCGCCAAGGATGAAAGCGCCTTTGAAAGCGAGAAGAAGATGTTCCAAAGCTTCAAATGGGGCATGGCCTATGTCTGCCCGCGCGGCATCGGTCCCACCGAATGGACGGGCAGCGAGAAAGCGCAGGGGCAACGCCTGCGGCGTTTTTATCTCGCAGGACAGACGCTGGATTCCATGCGCGTCTGGGACATCCGCCGCACCGTGCAGGGCCTGAAGCAGGTGCCCGGTTTTGCCAAGACACCGCTGTGGTTGCAAGGTCATCGCGAGATGGCGGCCAATGCCCTTTATGCCTCCCTGTTTGAAGACGGCATCACCCGCCTGGACCTGCACGATCTGCCCACCAGTCATCAGCAGGGACCGGCCTACCTGAATGTGCTGAAATTTCTCGACCTTCCCCAGGCTGCCGCCCTGGCTGCGGAAAAGACCCGTGTCATCCTCTACAGCCCAGATCCCGCCGCCTGGGACTACGCCACCAGCACGGTCAAAAACCTCGGCTGGCCGGAGAAGCAGTGGCAGATCCGCAAACCGGCACCGTAACATCCTTTGGCGACAGCCGCTGAATCCGACCACCCCTCACTTCCACCAACTCGGCCCTACTGCCTCACGGGAGATGGGGGCCAGCTTCTCCACCGCTGGCTCCTTGCCAAAGGCGATGCCTGCCGTTTCCGGCAGCCCCAGTTCCTTGCCATAAAATTGGTTTTCCTGCCAGGTGACTCCGGCCAGGTCGCAGCGGGCCTCCACCACGGTTGCCTTGGGCGAGCTGATCTTGTTTCCTCGGATCACACAGTCCACCGGGGCCAGGTTCGGCTTGCCCGGCACCTTGTCCCCTTCCATGCCGATCAGGATCGGGTGCTCACAATGAACCAGCGTGTTGTTTTCCACCCGCGCACGCTTCACCTGGAAGTAGCCGTTCGCCGGTGAATCCGGAAGCCCCATCATGAAGGTGATGCCGGACCGCATATCGTCACCGGTCAGATTTTCCAGGTAGTTGTTCTTCACCACGTGGTCCTCCCCGATGAGACGGATGCCGCCGGTGCCATTGGCTCCATTGCCAAAGAATCCGTTCTTTTCCACCGTGCAGCCGTTGCCATGGCGCAGGGTCAGGGTGCCGCTGACCTCCACAAAGCTGTTCTCCTGGTAAAGGTTGCCGCAGGATTTGTTGGAGATGCACTCGGCCTCGCCATTGCACTTCTCGAAAAGGTTTTGACGGATGATGCAGGCGGCCGTTTCCATGGACGTTTTGCTGTCGCCCACGCGGATGGTTTCGCCGCCGTTTTTGCCCAGCTTTTCACGCGGGCCAAAGTGGTTGTGCTCGATGATGTGGCGGCCCGTGCTCAGCCCGCCCAGCCAGACCACCAGCGTCGTTCCTTTGGTCACCTTGCCCTGCAGCAGGCAGCGGTCCACCCGGTTGTCACTGCCGTAGAGTCCCACCCAGCGGGATTCCTTGTCCGTCTTGCTGGCCACCTCGGGTGCCATCGTGATCGCACAGCCCGTCAGCCGGCAATGTTTGGCCACCCGCTTGGAGTCCACGCGGAACTCGATGCTGTCGCCAATCGAGGAATCAGGGTCCTTGAACCACAGCCCCTCCACCACCAGATGCTCGCCTGCGATCCGCAGGCCCGAGGCCCCGGTAAACACCGTCTTGCCCGGCACCGCGCAGAGAGTGATGGGGGCCGCCGCCGTTCCCTGCCCCTGAAACTTCACCACCGTATTTTCCCACACGCCTTCGCGCAGGACGATGCGGTCTCCCGGAGCGGCCATCTTCATGCCAGCCTCCAGACTAACCAAATCTGTGACAGGGATATCTTTGGCATTCAGCAGCAAAGACGGCACCAGAAGGAGGGCGGCGAGGTAACGCATAGAGGTTGGGTGCGCCGGAGCGCGATAAGAAGACGCCACGGCCACCTCCTTCTTGCAAGCCCGCACCCGCAAAAAAAGCGGAATTCCCTTTCAGGAACTCCGCCTTTCAAAACAACCGTCCGCCGGTCCCGTTAGGCCGGGTCTTTTTTGACCTCGGGCTTTTCAAACTCAGGGCGTGGGCTGCCCTTTTCACCGTCCTGCGTTGGCGGGCGGCGGAAGCCCCCCTCACCACCGCCTTCAGGGCCACGGCGCGGGCCGCCTTCACCACCGGGGCCACGGCCTTCCGGGCCGCCAGGGCCACGCTGGCCGCCTGGGCCGCGCATCATGTTGCGCATGCGCTCCATGCCCGCCTTCATTTCTTCCTTGGTCAGCTTGCCGTCCGTATTTTCATCGGCGCGGGCAAAGCGACTTTCGATCTCCTGCTGGGAGAAAGCCACGTACTCTTCCTTGTCCACGCTGCCGTCGCTGTTCTTGTCCATGCGGCCAAAAACTTCATCAATCATGATGGCACCGCCAGGGCCTCCAGGTCCGCCTTCCGGACGGCGGCCACCTTCAGGAGACGGAGCTCCCGGCGGGCGCTCACCCTCAGGCTTCGGTGCGCCTTCAGGACGATCCCCTGGCGGACGGCGGAACCCGCCCTCGCCACCTTCACTCCCGGGACGGCGCGCGCCGCCTTCACGCATTTTTTCTGCCACGGTGGCGATCTCGGCATGGTCCACATAGCCATCGCTGTTGATGTCCATTTTGGCAAAACGCTCATCACCGCCGCCACGGGAAAGCGCGCCAAATTCTTCCTTGCTGATCTTGCCGTCACCGCTGGTGTCGGCACGCTTCAGGAACTCGCCCAGGCGGTTGCCGGAGCCGCCTTCACCCCCGGGGGGCGGGCCTTTGCGGTCACCTTCCTGAGAGAAGGCCAGAGTGGCTCCCATCGAGAGCAGCCCGAGGAGACAAAGAGTGGATGGGTGTGATTTCATAGTTGGATAGGCTGAGGGGTTTTCAGCAGCAGCCAGTCCAACCCGCCCACCTCGGCGCAGTTGCGCACAGCGTGAAAAAAGCTGCACTTTTTTAAACCGCCGTGCTCTTCACCTGCCCCTGCTGCAGGCGCGTCACCAGCGTCTGGCCCGGCTCCACATCGGCGGCATCGCGGATCACATTTCCCTGCGCATCCGTGGTATAGGAAAAGCCGCGCGCCAGGATGGATTCCGGCCCGAGATGCTTCATCAGCTGGGCGCGTGAAGTCACCTGGTCCGCCAGCCGCTCCAGCTTGTGGCTGATTTTTTGTTGGAGCTGCTGTGCCTGATTTTCCAGCCGATGCGCGGCCTCCATCAGCATGATGCGCGGATGATGTTCCACGATGATTTGTTGCCGCTCCTGGATCAGGTCGCCCAGTCCCCGCAGCTGCTCCTTGGCCGCCACCTTGAGGTTGTCCTCCAGATCATCCACCGCCTGCTCCGCCGTTTGCAGCTGATAGGCCGGGGCTGTCTTCAGGGCACCGCGCGCGATGAAGTCCAGCGTCTGCTCATGCCGGTCCAGCAGCGTCATCACCTGCCCGCCGAGACGGCGTGAAAGCGATTCAAAGTGCCGCTTCAGCTCCGTCACATCCGGGGCCAGCAGCTCTGCCGCCGCACTCGGTGTCGGCGCACGCAGGTCCGCCACAAAGTCGGCGATCGTGAAGTCAATCTCATGCCCCACCGCCGAGATCACCGGGATCTGCGAAGCAAAGATGGCCCGCGCCAGCGACTCCTCATTGTAGGCCCACAGATCCTCGATGCTGCCACCGCCACGGCCGATGACAATCGTGTCTGGCACCGGCAGTCCGTGCGCCTCGGCACGGTTCAGCATCTCCAGCGCGCGGATAGTTTCCTGTTCCACTCCCTGCCCCTGCACCCGCACGGGAAACACCAGCACATGGATCCACGGCGCACGCCGTGTGAGGATGTTCAGCATGTCCTGGATCGCCGCCCCGGTGGGCGAAGTCACCAGCGCCACCACACGCGGATATTTGGGGATGTCCTGCTTGTATTCCTGATCGAAGAGACCCTCCTCATGCAGCTTCCGCTTCAGCGCTTCAAAGCGTGCCTGCAGGCTGCCCTGCCCTTTCATCTGCACCTGCTTCACCACCATCTGGTACTGGCCGCGCGGCTCATAGACGGATATCTCCCCATGCACCTGCACCTGGGCGCCGTCTGAAAGCCGCACCCCGCTGCGCGCGCCGCGAAACATCACGCAGGAAAGCTGGGAGCCCGCATCCTTCAGCGTGAAGTACTGGTGGCCGCTGCCCTGCAGGCGATGGTTGCTGATTTCACCCTCCACCCACACCGTGCCGATGTGCCCCTGCAGCACCTCACGGATTTCGCGGGTCAGTTCGGTGACGGACAGTACTTGGTCAGGCTCCATGGCAATGTCTTTGTAGCGATGCCCCCCTGCTGCCGCCAGCGGTAAATCATCACCAAAACCGGCCCAGGAAAAAATTCCACAGCGCCCCGGCCGTGGCCAGCCAGCAGCGCCCCACCTCCGCCAGCCCCAGCCCAGGGGAGGGCGAAGCCGCCAGGAACAGCGCCACCAGCAGCAGCACATTCACCAGGAAGATGAGCTGCATGGAAAAGAACTCTCCGTTGCGCTGCAGATCGCTCTGCTCAATGAACACCGTCTTCCAGGTGAAGGTGGCATGAAAGCACCACGTCAGCCCCAGCATGGCGTAAAAAAACCACACTGGCTTAAACTTCAGCATCACCTTCCCCAGGCCCACCTGGTGCAGGTCGTGCAGGTTCCAGAACATGCCCACCACCCCGAAGAGCAGCAGCACGATCAGCGAATAAAAAGGCAGCAGATACGGAGCCAGCGTGATCCAGGTGTTCGACTTGTTCGTTTCCACATAACCGCCCGTCGCAGAGAAATCCCAGTCCAGGATCTTGCCCCCAAAGGCCCGCGCCACCAGCAGATGACTCACCTCATGCCCAAACACATAGCTGCTCACCGGACGCCAGCCGGAGGCATAGGTCACTGCCCAGGCCAGCCCGCCCAACAGGAAAAAGATGACCTCCTCCGTGCGCCAAAATTCCAGGCGCACCACCGCCCGCCACAGCATCTCCCCCAGCGTCAGGGCCGTGATCAGCCCCAGCGGGAAAAGCAGCAGGGCCCCGAGAACACGCTTCATGCTTTTCACCCGCTTCAGCTTCTGCTGACGCGGATGGCGGCCCAGGCTCGTGAGCTGGGCACGGTCCGTCCGCCTCAGCGAGCGTTCCTTGGTGCTGGCACGGAAAGTGTTCTGTGGCATGGAGAATACAGGTTATTTAGCAAATCTTAACATTTTAACAATCGAAGATGTTTATATGTGCAGAACTTTAGGTATAACTTTTCCTGACAGAGGGGAAAACGGTTTAAATTCTAGTTTTTTTAAACACCCACGAAACCTGACTTGTCGAGAACGCCCTCTTGGGTGATACTTTCTTAATCCTGAGAAAACCTTTTATCCTGTCATGAACCCGGATGTGCTTCAGTTTCAGTGCAGTGCGTGTCAAAGCGTGCTCACCGTGCCATCCCACATGGCTGGGGTGACCGGTCCATGCCCCATTTGTGGCCAAACAGTCACCTCCCCGGCCGCCGCTCCCGCAGCCGCCCCGGTGTCCCTTTTCACCACCCCGGCCCCCGCACCTGCCTACGCGCCGCCGCCAGAGCCCGAGCCACCGGCTCCGCCTTCCTATGGCCAGCCGCCTTCCGGCCTCGGTTCCGGGCTGGTCATGCCGATGCCCAATTCCATCGCGCAGCATCTCAGCCCCATGGGCGGGCCCACCGGCAGTCCCCTCGGCGGACCGCCTTCCCCCCCGCCATTAGGCGGCTTTCCCGGTTTCCCGCCCCAGCCTCAGGCGGGCAGTTTCCCCACTCAGCCTCAGGCCGGTGCCATCCCGTCCTTCCCAACCGGCGGGGGCTTCCCGCCACCTTCCCAACCGGGCGGCTTTCCGCCCGCTCCACAGGCAGGTGGATTTTTGGGCGGTCTGCCCAGTGCCCCTGAACAACATACGCCCCCGCCCTGGCAGCAGCCCGGCCTGGGCCAGACCTTGATGGGCGGCATTTCCCAGCCTGCCTCGGGCCTCCCCCCTCGGCGGCCGGAAGGCCAGGCTCCGCTGACAGGTTCCTTGCAGCAGCCTCCTGCGGCCTGGGGTGCGCCCCCTGCCCAGCAGCCGCCGCAGGATTTCGGCCAGCCTCAGGCCGGGGCCTCCCTCTTTCCCGCTCCGCGCAGTGCGGGCGCCCCCTCCCACAGCAGCCTCATTCCAGGCTCCCCCACCCTGCCGGTCATGGGCTCCCCCACAGGGACAGACAGCCCGCCTTCCTCCCTCCTCTCCCGGGAGATCCCCGCCCATGCACCTGCGCCCATCGCCGTAGCGGAAAGCCCGCGCGAAGCACCTGCCGCCCCCGTGCGCCCAGCTCGGCCCCTGAAAAAGCCGAGCCGCAGTTCCAATGTCTTCATGTTCGCCCTGGCCGTGATTTTCCTGGCCGGTTTCCTGGCCGCCGCAGGCTGGATGTTCCGCGAGCCGATCATGGAGATCGTCCACCGCTACATGCCACCCAAGGACGAGGCCGAGACACCGCCCTCCATCGTCCTGCCTACCCCGAATCCGACCCCGGAAGCCCCCGCCATCGCCGAAACCAGCCCGGCACCGGCCCCGGTGGAAGAGCCCGCAGCGCCCACGCTTTCCCCCAAGCCCGTCTTTGATCCCAGCGAGCCCGCACCGCCTCGCGCCATGCTGCCCACGCCTGCCGACATGGCAGCCCTGCAACCCACTGCGCCCGGACTCCCCCCGGAAGCCCCCGCTTTGACGGAGGTACCGTCCAAGACGCTGACCCCGTCCCTGCAAAACGACAGCAACCCTGCCAACACCACCAGCAGCGTCATCCCCACCGCCACCGCCGAAGTGCAGGTGAAAACCACCGAAGAGGCCAAACCCGCCGCCGAAGCCCTGCTGAAATTCCTCAATGCCAAGGACATGAAGGAGCGCATGCGCTACACCCTGGCCGCATCCTCCATGAAGCCCCTCATGGAAATGTACTACAAGGCCCAGCCCGATGGTCCCGTCCGCGTGGATGGCATCACCCTCCGGCGCCTGGATCCCAAACCCCAGATGGGCAGCGGTGCCCACGCCCTTTTCAGCGTCGAAAACCGCGCCTGGGAATACGATGTGACCGTCATGCTGGAAGAGACCAAGGACGGCTTCCAGGTGGACTGGCTCTCCTTTGTCGAGTTCAAGGACCGCCTGCTTGAAAAGTTCTTCGAAGGCTACCAGGAAGGCGCGGCCCGCTTCCACGTCGGCATCACCCGCGTCCATGACTTTGAGTACAAGCTGCCCAATTCGGAAAACAAGGATGCCTTCCGCATCAGCCCCTCACCGCCCAATCCCTACCTCAATACCGTCTTCGTCGAAAAAGACTCCCAGATTGGCCGTGAACTCAAGGACCGCATCCCCTGGGGCGTGCATGTCTGGGCCATCGTCGAACTCGAATGGGTGAAGCTCGGCAGCCAGCAATGGGTGCAGCTCGTCGGCGTCCCTCAGCTCAACTGGTACTCCGTCCCGGCCGAGCCTAAAGCCAAGCCAGCCAAAAATTCCACGGACCTGCCCAACGAGATCCAGCGCGCCGTCCCCGTAGGCCGCTGAACCCTCCAGCGGCCTGTACTTTTGCGTTGGACAGCGGAGCCCCGCCTAACCAAAAGCGCAACCACAGGCATCACCGCCATCACAGGCTCCCGCACACTTCGCAGTCGCTCCGCCGTGGCAGCTTCACCCTGCGAAAGCCCATGCTGCCCAGGTCCATGCACAGCATCTCGCCCGCCAGCGGCGTGCCCAGCCCCGTGATCAGCTTGATCACCTCCATCGCCCCCAGACAGGCCGCCGTGCCGGACACCGCGCCAAAGACCGGGAACTGCCGCATCCATGTCGGCGGCACCTCCGGCACATAACAGGCCAGGCAGCCGGAACGGCCAGGGAGAAAGGTCGTCACCGTCGCCTCCAGCGTGTGCATCGCACATTCCACCATCGGCTTGCCCGCACGCATCGCCGCCGCATTCAGCGCCAGCCGTTCCTGGAAAAGCGGGGCCGCATCAACCACCACATCCGCCAGGGCCACCCAGGCCGCCGCATTGGCTTCCGTAATGTTTTCCGTCACACCCACGATTTCGCAGTCGGGGTTCAGCTCCTTCAGCCGGGTCACGATGTTGTCCATGCGCGGCAGCCCCACATGGGCACGGGTTTGCAGGAGCTGGCGGTTCAGGTCTGGCAGCTTCAGGTTGCCCCCATGCGCCAGGATCAGCCGCCCCACACCCGCCGCCGCCAGTTCCATCGCCACCAGCCCGCCCAGACCACCCACGCGGGAGATCAGTACCGTCGCCCCCTTCAGCTTTCGCTGCCCTGCCTCGCCCATGCCCGGCACCCACATCTGCCATTCATAGAGGGCGCGGTCGGTTTCAGTGAGTTCAGGCAGGTCGGGCATGGCAAAGGAGCAGGCAGTAACGCACAGCCAGACCCCAGCTTGCCATCATTCACTTCTCCTGTCCGGTTTTTGCTGGCTCTGCGGGATGCAGTCTCTACACTCGCCCCCGCTCCTCCCACCACCTGACCATGAAACAGTACGCCCTCGGCATTGACTACGGCACCAACTCCTGCCGCTCTCTCCTCATCGACCTCGAAAACGGTGCCGAGATCGGCTCCTCCGTCTTCAACTATCCCTCCGGCGAAATGGGCGTGCTGCTGGATCCCAAAAACCCCCACGTAGCCCGCCAAAATCCGCAGGACTACCTCGATGGTTTCGTCACGATCACCCGCGGTGCTCTGGAGCAGGCCGCCGCGAACGTCCCCGGCTTTGATCCCGCCCAGGTCGTCGGCATCGGCATCGATACCACCGGCAGCACCCCCATCCCGGTGAACCGCGAAGGCACCCCCCTCGGCCTCCTGCCCGAGTTTAAAAACAACCTCAACGCCATGGTCTGGCTCTGGAAAGACCACACCGGCTACGCCGAAGCCGCCGAGATCACCGCCGTGGCCAACGAGATGCGGCCCCACATCATCGCCAAGTGCGGTGGCATCTACTCCAGCGAATGGTTCTGGAGCAAAATCCTCCGCCTCAGCCGCGTGGATCCCCAGGTCTTCGCCGCCGCCTACAGCTTCGTCGAGCATTGCGACTGGCTCCCTGCCGAACTCGCCGGCAACACCGATCCCCACAGCCTCAAGCGCAGCGTCTGCGCCGCCGGGCACAAGGCCATGTTCAGCACCGAGTGGGGCGGCCTGCCGGACGAGGAGTTCCTCGCCCGCCTCTCCCCCGCCCTCGCCGGCCTGCGCGACCGCCTCTACAGCGAGGCCCACACCTCCGATGTCAAGGCCGGCAACCTCTGCGTCAAGTGGGCGGCCAAGCTTGGCCTGCCCGAAGGCATCGCCATCTCCGTCGGGGCCTTCGATGCCCACATGGGCGCCGTCGGCGCAGGCGTCAAGGAAGGCACCCTCGTCAAGATCCTCGGCACCAGCACCTGTGATCTCATGATCACCCCCACCAGCAAACCGCTGGCCGACATTCCCGGTGTCTGCGGCATCGTCAATGGCTCCGTCCTGCCCGGCTACTACGGCATCGAGGCCGGCCAGAGCGCCGTCGGCGACCTCTTCCTCTGGCTGGTGAAAAACCTCGTGCCAGACAGCTACGGCAGCAGCATTGGCGACAAGTTCTCCGCCATGGAAAAGGCCATGTCCGCCCAGAAACCCGGTGCTTCCGGCCTGCTCGCGCTCGACTGGAACAACGGCAACCGCACCGTCCTCGTGGACGTCCGTTTGACAGGCCTCTTGTTAGGCCAGACCCTCCACACCGAGGCGCATGAAATCTACCGCGCCTACATCGAGGCCACCGCCTTCGGGGCCCTCACCATCATCCGCCGCGTCGAGGAATACGGCGTGGAAGTGCGCGAAATCGTCAACACCGGCGGCCTCTCCATCAAAAACGCCACCCTCATGCAGTGCTATGCCGACATCATCGGCAAGCCCATGAAAGTCAGCCAGAGCGAGCAGACCTGCGCCCTCGGCGCCGCCATCTTTGGCGCCGCCGCCGCAGGCGTGGCCGATATCGGCAGCCTCCAGGCCAAGGTCACCGCCACCCGCGAAAAAGTCTATTTCCCCATCCCGGAAAATCAGGCCGTGTATGCCGAGCTCTACGCCCTCTACCTCACCCTGCACGATGCCTTTGGCACCGCCGCCTGGAGCGGAAATCTGGCCCACGTCATGAAAAAGCTCCTCGAAATCCGCGCCCGCCAGGGCTGATCCAGGCCTCGCCCGCCCTTCTTCTCATCTTTTGCGAAAGACAGTTTTTTTTCTGACGGGGGGCCATGCCCCTGTACACGGGGTTTGACAGTCCCTCGCAAGCGTTGACAATCCCCACCGATGGAGGAACTGCCAGACATCCCTGAAGAAGCGAAAAAAGACAAAGGCCTGTGGGAGAAAACCCGCAAGAGCCTGATCGAACGTCTGAACAACTGGGAGGACCAGCGAACCTGGAATGAATTTTACCAGACTTACTGGCGGCTGATCTACAGCGTCGCCACCAAGGCCGGCCTCACCCGGGAGGAAGCCTTCGACGTCATCCAGGAAACCATCATCGCCATCGCCCGCCAGGTGCAGAAAGGCCAGTACGACCCCCGTGCCGGTTCCTTCAAGGCCTGGCTCCTGCAGATGACCCGCTGGCGCGTCCTCGATGTCTTCCGCGCCCGCAAGCGCCAGCCTTCCCTGGCTGACCAGGGCAACTCCGAAAGCGAAGAGACCAGCAACCTCGCCCTCGACCGCCTTTCCAACGAGAAGGACAACCTCCTCGAAAACATCTGGGACAAGGAATGGCGCGACAACATCACCGCGGCCGCCCTGGAGCGCGTGAAGGCCAAGGTCTCCCCCCGCCAGTTCCAGATCTTCGACTGCTACGTCATGAAAGGCTGGGGCGTGAAAAAGACCAGCGAAGCCCTCGGCATCAATGCCGCCCAGGTTTACCTGGCCAAGCACCGCGTCGGCGCCCTCGTGAAAAAGGAAGTCCAGGCCCTGGAAAACACCATGCTCTAAGCGCGGGTCCCAGACACTCCCCAGAGTTTCTGCATTATAAACACCGCCCAAACCCGCAATGGGCATGGGGCTTGCGTATTGGATGATGAAGCGTCCCTCAACCCGCTTTCAGCATCCATGCCCACTCCCCCCTCCCGCACCGCTCATGTGGATGAAATCCTGCCCCCCCATCAGGCGGCAGGCAAACCCGGCTCAGAGTCCGAAGTCGCCCGCTTCCTGGCCAAGTGGCTCGACAACTGGCTGCGCATCCCTGGCACCAATTTCAAAATTGGGCTCGATCCCATCCTCGCCCTCTTCCCCGGCATCGGCAGCGCCCTCGCCTCCGGTGGCGGCCTCCTCATCCTGGTCGAGTCCATCCGCGCCGGCATCAGCTTCCCCGTCCTCCTGCGCATGGGCGGCAACATGCTGATTAACACCCTCTTCGACTTCCTCCCCCTCGGCGGCCCCGTCGTCAGCGCCTTCTTCAAGTCCAATCAGCGCAACCTCCGCCTCCTCCAGGCCTGGCAGGCCGGCCAGCAGCACAGCATCCGCCGCAGCACCACCCGCCTCTTCCTCTGCCTCGGCCTGTTCGTCGTCTTCCTCATCGCCCTGCTCATCGGCCTCTTCACCTTCTACGTCTGGCTCCTGAAAAAATCCGGCATCGTTGGTTAGGCCAGAGGAGGCGCCGCCTCACTCATCCGTCAGCGTGCACACCGCCCCACGCCCCCGCCACAGCAGGGCCACACGCCGGTTCGCCGGATCCAGGACACATATCTGGTCCCGGCCAAGTTGAAATACCACCAGCCCCTGGGATAGATGATACGCATAGTAAATCGGCCACTGGCCCAAAGGAGTTTCAAACCCCACCCGATATGACTTACGGGTGGATTGATTCCAGACGCGCAACCCGGCACCGGCCCAGACATTCGTCGTAACATGCCACACATAAGGCCCCACACCCAGCTTCGGTGCCGATCCATGCTCAAACCCACGAGGGAAGTGGCCATCCGTCTGTTCCACCAGAAAGGGCACCTTCCCCTGAGGCAGGTCAGACTGAATGACCCGTTCTAGCTCCGGCTGCAACTGGCGATAAACCAAATCCCAACACGCCGAATTCTCCGGATTTCGCCTGAAGGAAAGTTTGTCCCTGCCATCCACCGACACCTCTTCCGATACTTTTTGTTCGGCACCACCCGCCAGCATGCGGCGGTACACCTGGCCGTCCTCAGCCGAGATGTAATGCACCTGCACATTGCCAGGCAAGTTTAACTCCGCAGGCGCCACCACGGTGACCTCACTGTAGATCGGCATCTGGCTGCTCAGCCCGTACCAGCCTGCCAGCAGAAGATAAGAAACGGTCTGGATCAGCAGGCTGGCCTTCACACTCTGCGACAGCCGCTTGAACTCCGTCTCCTTCAGGGCCCAGAATACAAATGGCCACTCCAGCAGCAGGGTCAGTACATAGGCCAGTCCCACCAGCATCCAGAACCAAGTCATGCCATTGTTTAAATCCACCGGCAGTCGGTCAAACAACCAGACCCGGATGGAAATCACTCCCGCCAAGGCAGACAAAAAATTGCCAACGATAAGTCCTCCTAGCGCCTTTCCCCGAGCTGCTCCAAACCAACGCATTAGCATCCAGCCCTCCATGAGCCCGATGATCACATTTCCTAGCATCAGATGCCCGAAGGTGGCCCACATCAGCGGCGTCCCCATATTGGCCATGACCATGGGTGGACAAACCAGCATGATCAGCAAAAGAAGACGCAGCAGCGGCGGTGGATTGGACATCGGGGGGGAATTTCATCTTATAAAAATCACCGCCCAAAAGAAATCAAAAACTCACCCGCCGCCTTGACTTCCTCTTGACCGTTCCTTGACCACATTGCCCCCCATGAACCTCCTCTTCCCCCGCATCACCCTGCGCCAGTTCGGCGGGATGTTCCTCTTCGGCCTCGTCGGCGCGGCCATCTCCGGGACCTACGGCATCGTTCATGATCAGGTCACCGTCCGCCTGGGCGTGGAGTACTTCACCAAATTCAAGCTCCTCCAGTTTCATTACCTCGACCCCGCCGCCCCCATTCACCTCACCGCCGTCAAGATCGGCTTCCTCGCCACCTGGTGGGTCGGTTTCTTCGCCGGCTGGTTCATGGCCCGCATCACCCTCCCGCACGAGCCCTGGCCCCAGGCCGCCCGCCGCAGCGCCCGTGGCGTCGGCCTCATGATCCTCACCGCCGTCCTCGCAGCACTCATCGCCGCCGCCATCGCCCCCCGCACCCTGGCCGATTCCCGCCTGCCCGGCTGGCAAGACATGCTCACCTCCTTCGCCATCGAAGATTCCCTCGCCTTCATCCTCGTCGGCTACATCCACAATGCCAGCTACCTCGGCGGTCTCATCGGCCTCATCACCGCCCTCCTCTGGCTCCGCCTCACCCGGCCCAAGACCACCGTCGCCTAACAAAAAACAGCGCAGCCCCGCAGGACCGCGCTGTCTTCAAAATATCGCCTGCAGTCACGCCACGGGCCGCCTTACTCAGGCAATGGAGGGCACCGGCACGTTCGGATTCGTCTCCGCCGCATAGTCCACGCCTTCCAGGCCAAAGCCGAACAGCCGCAGGAAGCTCGCCTGATAGCCCGCAAAGTCACCATACTCCGCCAGGTTCTCTGTGTTCACCTCCGTCCAGCGCTGCCCCACCAGGGCCTGCACCTCCGGCTTCATTTCCCAGTCGTCCACACGGATGCGCCCCGCCTCATCCGGCTGCGGCTGGCCGCTGTACAGACGGTCGCGGAAAAGCCGGTCCATCTGCTCGATCGTGTCCTCATGCGTCCCCTCCGCCTTCATCACCTTGTACAGCAGGGAGATGTACAGCGGCACCACCGGGATGGCCGAGCTCGCCTGCGTCACCAGCGCCTTGTTCACCGAAACCCACGCCTTGCCATTCAGCGGTGCCAGCTTCGCATCCAGCGCCTGCTGCACCTTTTCCAGGTCTTCCTTCGCCTTGCCGATCGTGCCATTCTTGTAGATCGGCCACGTCACTTCCGGCCCGATGTAGGAATACGAAACCGCCTGCACTCCCGGGGCCAGCACACCGGCCTCCTGCAGCGCATCCATCCACAGCTCCCAGTCCTCACCGCCCATCACCGCCACCGTCTGCGCCACATCATCCCCCTGCGCAGGCTCGATGGAAATTTCATTCACCACCCCCGTCGTCGTGTTCAGGTTCTTGTTCGTGTAAACCTCACCGATCGGCTTCAGCACCGACTTGAAAACCTCGCCCGTCTTCGGCTGCGTGCGCCGGGGAGACGCCAGGCTGTAGATCACGCAGTCCACCTGCCCCAGATCCGCCTGGATCGCCTGGATCACCTCCGCCTTCACCGCATCGGAATACGCATCGCCATTGAAGGAGCGCGCATACAGCCCCGCCGCCTTCGCCTCATTTTCAAACGCCGCCGAATTGTACCAGCCCGCCGTCGCCGTCCGGTCGTCCTCGCCGGGCCGCTCAAAAAACACCCCGATCGTCGCCGCGTTCGAGCCAAACGCCGCCGCGATCCGCGACGACAGCCCGTACCCCGTCGAAGAACCGATCACCAGCACCTTCTTTGGGCCGTTTTCGATCAGCCCCCCCTTCTTCACAACAGCGATTTGCTCCGCCACATGTTTGGCGCAGCCCTCAGGGTGGGCGGTGGTACAGATGAAACCTCGGATCTTGGGTGCAATGATCATAGTCAGACTCATCGGGTAATGTGCCCAGGGCCGCTGGCAACTGATTTTATTCCACAGCCGGTCCCCCCGTCCTCAGCCGTCTTGCATCTCGGAGGGACCTGAGGCAGCTTGCCCACCATGGATTCTCTCGTATCACCGGTGCCGGAGCAGCGATTCTCAGACCGGGTGGAAAATTACGTCCGCTACCGCCCTTCCTATCCCCAGGCCATCATCGGCCTTCTCCGCCAGGAAGCGGGGCTCACGGCCTCTTCCAGCGTGGCGGACATCGGTTCGGGCACAGGCATCTCCGCAGCGCTGTTTCTCCAGCAGGGATGCACCGTCCATGCCGTCGAGCCCAACCGTAAAATGCGTGAGGCAGCCGAACATCTTCTCGCCGGCCAAGCCTCCTTTCACAGTGTCCACGGCAGTGCCCAGGCCACCACATTGCCGGACAGGAGCATGGACCTCATCGTCGCCGCACAGGCCTTTCATTGGTTCAATGCACCCGAAACCCGCGCAGAGTTCAGCCGCATTCTGAAGCCTGATGGACGGATCGCCCTCATCTGGAATGAGCGGAAGCTCGATGCCACCCCCTTTCTCCGCGACTATGAGCAGCTCCTGCTCGATCACGCCACCGACTACGGGCAGGTCCGTCATGAGCTTGTCAGTCCGGAGGCGCTTGCCCAGTTCTTCATCGGCCCCCACACCGTGCATGACTTCCCGAACCAGCAGCAGTTCGATTTTGAAGGGCTGCAAGGCAGGCTTCTTTCCTCCTCCTACGCTCCCGGTCCCGGCCATCCGCAGAATCCCCCCATGATCGCCAGCCTGCGCAGTCTTTTTGACCACCATCAGCAGGACGGGCAGGTGATCATGGACTACACCACCCGGGTTTACCTGGGGCGCTGAGGGGCGGAGGAAAAAAAGAGCGAAACATCGGCCACAAAACGGGGAATCTCACAGTCCTGCCCCGACTATGCCCCTCCCCGCCCTGTCAGCCGATCTCCTCCCCCGCATCCTCACCCAGCTGGGTCACCCGGCCCCCGCCGCCCCCACGCCCGAGGCCCTCGCCAGCCTCTACGCCGCCTGGTGCCAGAAGGTCCCCTTCGACAACGTCCAAAAGCTCATCCACGTCCGCAGCAGCACCCCCGGCCCCCTCCCCGGCAGCAGCTCCGAGGAATTCTTTGAAAACTGGCTCCTCCACGGCACCGGCGGCACCTGCTGGGCAGGCTCCGCCGCCCTCGCCGCCCTCCTCACCACCCTCGGCTTCCAGGTCCGCCGCAGCATCGCCACCATGCTCGCCGCCCCAGACCTCCCGCCCAATCACGGCACCGTCATCGTCCGCTTCAGCCCCGGCACCGACTACCTGGTGGACACCTCCGTCCTCCACCACCAGCCCCTCCCCCTCCACCCCGGCGGCATCACCGCCATCTCCCACCCCGCCTGGGGCATCCAGGCCACCCGCCAGCAGGACCGCTGGCACCTCCACTGGCGCCCCCTCCACATGACCACCGGCTTCGTCTGCCGGTACGAGCCCCTCGGCCCCGACCACAGCGACTTCCCCGACCGCTACGCCCAAACCCGCGACTGGAGCCCCTTCAACTACCAGGTCAATGCCCGCATCAACCGTGGCGATGAAGTCCTCGGCCTCGCCTTCGGCAACGCCGTCACCCTCCACGCCGACGGTCGCATCACCACCCGCCCCGTCACCCACCGCGAGCGCCAGGCCATCCTCATCGACCAAATGGGCTTCAGCGAAACCATCGCCCGCCTCCTCCCCGAAGACCTCCCCACCCCACCGCCCCCCGGCTCCCGCAAAGCCGAACTCCACATGGCCTGAGGCCGGCGGGGCTGCGCCAAAAAAGAGGCCGGGGATTGCTGCCGCACCGAAAAGGTTAAATCAGGCCGCGATCCCGCGAATGAACGTCGCCACATAGTCCAGAACCCGGTCAAAAACCCGCTTCTTCGTCGGCCCACGCTCCAAGATCTTCAGGGGTTTCACAATGATGTCCGCAATGTCAGGATCCGTCAGCGGCGGCTGCCCGGTATAGACATAGCGGTCGATCACCTTCTTCAGCTTGTCGGCGTCCAGGTTCTCCTCCTTCACCAGCTTCTCGAAGGCCTCCACGCGCTCCTTTTCCCAAAAGTCCTCAAAGCATTCCGGGATCTCCGCCGCGCTCTCCACCTTCGGCAGATTCTGCTCGATGAACTTCTCGATGAGTTCCTTCTTGCTGCGCAGTTCCAGGTCACCCGCCACCGTGTCCAGGATCAGCTTCCTTAGCAGTGGTGCCTCCTTAGCGTCCGCTCCATACAGCCTGGCCAGCAGCGTCAGAATGTACTGCACATTGATGATGTCCTTGTGGATCAGCTCCAGCTCGAAGTCCACGTCGTCCAGGATGCTGGCCTTCTCCTTTGTGTTGTCCGTCTTGACCTTGTCATACAGATCCAGGTAGGCACTGCGATAGTCGGCAAAACGTTGCGCAGGGAGCGCCAGATCGTTGTCATCAAATTCCGAAAACGATTCCAGGATGTTCCGCAGTCGCATCAGCTCGCGGAATATCTTCACAAATTCCAGTTCCGCCGCCTCGTCCGGCAGATCCTTCACGCTGCGCACCGTGGGCGTCAGCTTCAGCAGGTCCACCACCACTTCGTTAAACCGCTGCACATAATCCTCATACGGCGGCACAAAGATCTCCTCCTTCGCCTTCACATTGGAGAATAGCGCAATCGCCTCGTCCGTCCGCGCCTTCAGGTTGCGGAAGACCACAATGTTCCCCTGGCTCTTCACCTCGTTCAGGATGCGGTTCGTGCGAGAGTACGCCTGCACCAGCCCGTGGAAGCGCAGGTTCTTGTCCACATACAGCGTGTTCAGCGTCTTGCTGTCAAAGCCCGTCAGAAACATGTTCACCACCAGCAGCAGGTCCACCTTCCGCTCCTTCACCTTCTTGGCGATGTCCTGGTAGTAGTTGTAAAAGCTCTGCGTGTCCTTGGTCGAATAGTTCGTGCCAAACATCGCATTGTAGTCGCCGATGAAGCCCTCCAGCTTTTCCCGCGTGTGCGGGTTCCCACCCTCACCGCCGATGATCTCGCCGCCCTCGTCCAGGATGCCGTCAGCGTCCTTGTCCTCCTCGTTGCTCGTGTAGCTGAAGATCGTCGCCACCTTCAGGTTGTGTTTACCGTCCTTCTTCTTGGCGGCAAACAGCTCATAGTATTTGATCAGCACATCCACCGAGCTCACGCACATCATCGCTGTGAATTCCTTGTTGCGCGTCTTCACCGCGTGATGCTCCAGGATGTAATCGGATATCTTATCCAGCCGCGCCGGACTCTCCATCAGCTCCTTCGTGTCGATCCCCTCCACCTCAATGTCCACCTCCGTGGCCGTGCTCGGCTTGCGCTTGTAGCGGCCCACATACTCCACGGCAAATTTCAGCACGTTCTCGTCCTTGATCGCATCCGTGATCACATAGCTGTGCAGCTTCTCGTGGAAGAGATCCTTCGTCGTGTGCTTCTTCCCGTCCTTGGCCACCGCATTGTCGGCAAAAATCGGCGTGCCTGTGAAGCCGAACATCTGGTGATTCCGAAAGAAAGCCGTGATGCGCTTGTGCGTATCGCCGAACTGGCTGCGATGACACTCGTCGAAGATGAAGATGATCCGCTCATCCCTCAGCCCCTCCATCGCCGCCAGATACTGCGTCTTGCTGATCGCCGTATTCAGCTTTTGCAGGGTCGTCACGATCAGCTTCGTGTCATCCGTGAACTGTTGCACCAGCTTCTGCGTGTTGTTCGTGCCGTCCACGCTGCCTTTGCTGAAGCCGTTGAATTCCTTGATCGTCTGGTAGTCCAGATCCTTCCGGTCCACACAAAAGACCACCTTCGCCACGCCCGGCAGTCCGGTGATGATCTGCGCCGCCTTGAAGGAGGTCAGCGTCTTTCCAGATCCCGTCGTGTGCCAGATGTAGCCGTTTGCATTTTCTTCGGGCGGATTCTTCACCCGCTCCACGATCCGCTCCGTCGCATAAAATTGATACGGCCTCAGCACCATCAAGATCTTGTCCGTCTCATTCAGCACGATGTACTTGCCGATCATCGCCCCCACATGCTCCCGGTTCAGGAAGGCCGTGGTAAAGGGCTTCAGCTCGCGGATCGTCTTGTTGTCCTCCGCTGCCCAGTAGAAGGTTTGCTTGAAGCTCTGCTTGCGCGCATTCGCGTAGTACTTCGTGTTCACACCGTTGGAAATCACAAAGAGCTGCACAAAGTGGAACAGCCCCTGCGCACTCCAGTAGCTGTGCTTCTGGTACCGCTGGATCTGGTTAAACGCCTCCTTCATCTCCAGGCCGCGCCGCTTCAGTTCCATCTGCACCAGCGGCAGCCCGTTCACCAGGATCGTCACATCATAGCGATTCTTGTACTTCCCCTCATCCATCGCCACCTGCCGCGTCACCTGATACAGATTCCGCAGCGGATTCGCTTGGTCAAAGAACTCCAGGTAAACCGTCGTCCCATCCTCCCTATCCAGCTTCATCCGGTCCCGCAGCGTCTTCGCTTTTTCAAAAACACCCGCCCTGCGGTTCAGATGATTCAGCACCTTCGTGAATTCCTCCGCCGTCAGCGTCAGGCCATTGAAGACCTCCAGTTGCGCCTTCAGGTTCCCCAGCATCGAGGTTTCGTCCGTCACCGCCACCGGCACATATCCCTGCCCGATGAGCTGCGCCACCAGTTCGTTTTCCAGCACCTGCTCGGGTTGGGTCATGGGGGTGATGGGAGACATGGCGCGGTCGGGAATTAAGCCGCCCTTTCAGGGCTTTCGGATCTGGGGCCACTCGAACCCAGGGCGTTGCCCTGGGCTACGATAAGCTGCCCCCTTGGGGCGAAACAATCGGACACGAAGCTGTGCCCGTCATCAACCTCAAATCCACTCCTCACACCAGGCCAAAGACGCGATCAACCTCACCGGCACCCAAGCCCCCCACCCACCAGGGACCAAAGACACGCTCCCATCCCAGCAACACCTCGCCCGCCCCCCCTCTTCCCCAGCGCCAACGGCGCGACCTATCGTAGCCCAGGGCGACGCCCTGGGGTCGTTCACCACAGCAACAGCCCAGAGCCCTGAAAGGGCGTCCTAATTCACAGGAGGTTGACAGGCCAATTGTCACACAAACATCTGCTGCAGCAGCCCCTTCTTCCAGGTTTGGGTGTGGGTGATCTGAGCCGTCACACTTTCAATCTTGTCGTCCAGAGCCGAAAGGAAATTGGCGATCTTGATTTGTTCGTCGGGACTCGGTAATTGAAGAGGCAAATTTTTCATCTCATCCGTATCCAACTTCCCCGCGCCGATGCCTGTTCCAACCACTTTGTGAAGCAGCATGTTTTCGGAAGCAATAAACCAATGGAGCAGAAACTCAGCACTGACTTCGCTAGTAGGTGATATAGACTTCACGTCCTGATTAAAAGCAACGTCCCGGGTTGTGATGCCAACGGGTATTCGATTCCAAAGCATACTACCCCGAACAAGAAGAAGGAGAGTTCCTTTCCGCGCCATCTTTGATCCAGACTTCACACCTTCCTGAGTAATACTGAGCGGTGAGTCGCTGTAATACCTTTCGTGCATCGTTGCCGCACTCATCCAAGGAATGTCACCTTCCCAGAATGACGCATTGTCCTTTGACGGTGTCCCTCCAGATGCCCATTTCGTAAGCTCCCCCAGCGTCTTTTCCTCCCAATCGGGGAAGTCCTTGCCGTGGTCGTTTTTGAAGCGGAGGGCTTGGGTGAAGAGCTGTTGCATCACGCCCTTCTTGTAGTCCTCCAGCAGGGCTTTCTTCCGGCTCAGTTGCGCAAGCCGCCCATCCACCGCCGTCAGGAACTCCGCGATCCTTTGCTGTTCGAGGGGAGTAGGAAGATTGAGAGGAAGCGATCGAATTGTAGGAAGATTCAACCCTGCTTTTGCTCCGGAATCGTTCAGACTATTGATTTCGTTGTTCATCCGCTCGGACGACAATAGGTGTGCGACAAACCGAGCGTCAGCCATGGTGAGGTCAAGCCTAACAAGTGCCGTATGTTGATTAATGTATGCAATACCAAAATCGGGTGGAATCCATCCAATTTTCCCAAGCTCGGCTGTGATCGAAATTAAAATGTCATGAGCTTCAAGACTGGTTCGCTTACCTTCTGAACTATCCTTGGGTAATTCGACAAATCTCACGTCATCCATGAGAAGCTGAATTCCATCTCTGGGCAGATTCGTCATGCGAATGAACTTGCTGCCGGTCTCAGCGTAGTGCTGAGCCCAATCACGTGATCCACTGGTTATCGTCTTCGCAATCGAACCGATCTGCTCATTCTTCCACTCCCCCGCAAACCCCGGAAACCTCAACTCCGGCACGCTCTTGATTTTTTCCTTCTTCATTTCGCGCCTCCTTTCTGCTGAAGCCCAGCCACTTCCTGGTCAAAATCACTCATGAAGAGCCGGTCCTGCACGATGCGGAACTTCTCGAATTCAGACTCCGCGTGCTGTTTGGCGAGTTCGGCAGTCACGCGACCCGCGTCTGCCAGAATGGCGCGGTCAGTAAACTCAAGGAAGGCATCCAGCCGTTTGGCCCAGTCCTCCATGGTCATAGGCATCTTCCGGCGGGCGCGGTCTTCGGCCAGTTCCAGATAAGCATTGACGATGCGGCCCAGGGATTCCAGCTCCTCCTTGGCAAGGTAGTTTTTGGCGACGACGACATCTGACTTCAGAACCTTTCCCGCCGGGGAGTTTTCCCAGTTCGTGAGGCCCATATGCGGCCTCTGGCTGTCGGCTCGCTCCACGATCAATTCCGCCGCCGTGTGGCCATGGATGGCGAAGTGGAGCTTGTTCTGCACCTTGGCGAAGAAATCCCGCGTGGTGGGGGCGTCCTTGTTGTAATCCACCGCCGTGGCATAAACATCGGTGATCTTTTGGTAAAACCGCCGCTCGCTGAGGCGGATCTCGCGGATCTCCTCCAAAAGATGCTCGAAGTAGTCTTCCCCAAGGAAGGCCCCATTCTCCATGCGTTTCCGGTCCAGGACATAACCCTTGATCGCAAAATCCCGCAGCACCTGGGTGGCCCATTGGCGGAACTGGGTGGCGCGTACGGAATTCACCCGGTAGCCGACCGAGATGATGGCATCCAGATTGTAAAAATCCACCTGACGGGCGACCTCCCGGCTGCCCTCGGTTTGAACTGTTCGGAATTTCCGAATAGTTGCCTCACGGGTGATTTCGCCCTGCTCGTAGATCGTGGACAAATGCTCACTGATGGTGGGCACTGTGACATCAAAGAGCTGGGCCATCAGCTTCTGAGTCAGCCAGACTGTTTCGTCTTCATAACGGGCCTCAATCGTTTGATCCCCGCTCTGAGCGGTAAAGGTCAGGAACTCGGCGGTGCTATTGCGAATGAGCTTTTTCTTTGGATCACTCATGGCTCAAAAGGGTGCCTTGATTCCCAGTTCGGCGCAGAAGCCGGCAAGGACATTTTCCGTCTCGCCCATTTCTTTTTCCAGGGCCACCAGTTTCCCGGCCACTTCATCCAGATCCACCTTGGCCTCTTCATCGAAGGTGTCCACGTAGCGCGGGATGTTCAGGTTGTAGTCATTGCCTGCGACCTCGCTGCGCTGAGCCACATGGCTGAATTTTTCCAGGCTTTCCCGCTTCCTGTAGGTGCTGACGATCCGCTCGATGTGTGCAGGCCGAAGGTAATTTTGATTCCCGTCTTTTTCAAACCCCTGGCTGGCATCCATGAACAGGATGTCGTCCGGATTTTCCCGCTGCTTTTTCAGCACCAGAATGCAGGTGGGGATGCCGGTGCCATAAAAGATATTCACTGGCAGGCCGATGACGGCGTCCAGGTAGTTGCAATCCTCAATGAGATACTTGCGGATGTGCCCCTCTGCCCCGCCCCGGAAGAGCACCCCATGCGGCAGCACGCAGGCCATGGTGGCCCCGCTGTCCAGGTGATGCACCATGTGCTGCACAAAGGCGAAGTCCGCCTTGCTGGAGGGTGCCAGCCTGCCATAGGCGCTGAAGCGGTCGTCATTCTCATGGATGGCGCTGGCAGACCATTGGGCCGAGAAAGGCGGATTCGCCACGATGGCCTCAAAGCGCAGGTCGGCATGCTCTGGGGCCGGATGCTCCAGAGTGTCCTCATTCTTCAGATCAAACCGTTGATAATGGACCCCGTGCAGAATCATGTTCATGCGCGCCAGGTTATACGTCGTGGGGTTCATCTCCTGCCCGTAGAAGTGGCCTACGTCCTCCACCTCCTTCGCCACACGCAGCAGCAGGGAGCCGGAGCCGCAGGTGGGGTCATACACGCTCTTCAGCTTCGTCTTCCCGGTGGTGACGATCTTCGCCAGAATGGTGCTGACCTCCTGCGGGGTATAAAACTCCCCCGCCTTCTTCCCCGCCCCGCTGGCGAACTGGCCAATGAGGTATTCATAAGCATCCCCCAGCACATCCGCCTCGGTATCCGCCAGCCGGAAATCAATCTTGTCCAGGTGGCTCAGCACTTTGGAGATCAGTTCGTTCTTCTGGCTCTCCGTCTTCCCTAGCTTCGAAGAGCCCAGGTCCAGATCCTCGAACAGCCCTTCGAAGTCGTCCTCGCTGTCATGCCCCATCGTGCTGGCCTCGATGTGCTTCAGGATGGCCGTGAGGTCTTCCAGGATGAAATTGTCCGTCTTCCGCGCCCCTTTTTCAGCGATTTTATGGAACAGCTCCGAGGGTTTCAGGAAGTAGCCCAGCCGCTCCACCGATTCCTGCTGAATGGCTGCCAGCATCTCTTTGCCCTCAGCCGTGGTCTCATCAAGGTCCTCAAACGAAAGGCCGTCATTCTTCAAAATTTGGTCCGCAAAAAGGTGCATTCGCTCGGACAAATATTTGTAGAAAATGAAGCCCAGGATGTAGTCGCGGAATTCGTCCGCCCCCATCTTTCCGCGCAGGGTATTGGCGATGTTCCAGAGCTGGCTTTGAAGGGTCTTTTTGTGGTCTTCGGACATTTAAAAGGAGAGAAGGTAACGTGACTTTCTTTATGTAAGGCTCGGCATCTCACCCTGGCAAGCAAGATGCAGGCAGAATGCAGGAACGCCTGCTTTCCCCACCCTCGCAGCCCCTTGCATCAGCGCCAAAATGGGCGATATTGAGTTGGGTTCTCCGGCAGCGAAAAAGGGTGTGGAGGAGACCCAGAAAAATTTGAGGCTTCCCCATGACTTCGTCTGGAATCTTTCCCCTCACACGGCGCGGGTCTTCAGCCTCGAGTCCATGGCGGCAGCACAGGCCCGGGCCCCTGCCGCGACAGGCAGCAGCCCCCCCCGCGAATCCCCAGGGACTCCCCATTTTCCCCACCGCCTCCCCCGATGGGGAAAACCATCCCCATCCTAAAACATTGGCTTTCAAAGCCTTAACCCCAAAAATCCCCAAATGGGGAAAAATTCGATTCCTTCCCCATCCCCATCGGCAACAGCTTCCCCCACCCCGCAGCGGCCCCTGGCGGGCGGATCTTTCTCGACAGGCGGGCAATAAATCGGCAGACCAGACGTCCTACCTTCGTGAGGAGACTGGTCTCCGGCACGTTTAACGCTTAGAAGTGAACGACATCCTGCGTTCACTGTTCATACTTTTATCATGTCCACCACCCTGGAATCCCCCCCGCACACCGCCGAGAAAAAGGTCGAACAGACCGAAGCGGGCAATTACTTCGTCAGCAATTACCCGCCCTTTTCCTTCTGGAAACCAGATCAGGTGCCCGTGATTGAGAACGTGCTGGCCAAACCGGCGCCCGCAGACATTCCCCTGGGCGTCTATTTCCACATCCCCTTCTGCCGCAAGCGCTGCCACTTCTGCTACTTCAAAGTCTATACCGACAAGAACGCCTCCGAGATCAAGGCCTACATCGATGCCGGAATGCGCGAGATGGAGCGCTTCGCCAAACAGCCCTACATCAATGGCCGCAAAGCCCACTTCGTTTACTTCGGCGGTGGCACCCCCAGCTACCTCAGCATCCCGCAGCTGACGGACCTGACCAACCGCATGAAGGACCTCGTCAGCTGGGATGGCGCAGCGGAAGTCGCTTTTGAAGCCGAGCCCGGCACCCTCAATGAAAAGAAGCTCACCGGCATCCGTGAAGTGGGCGTCACCCGCCTCAGCCTCGGCGTGGAAAACTTCGACGACCACATCCTGGAGAGCAACGGACGTGCCCATCGCAGCGGTGAGGTTCACAAAGCCTATAATTTTGCCCGCACGCTCGGCTTTGAGCACATCAACATCGACCTCATCGCCGGGATGATGAACGAGACCTGGGAGAACTGGAAGGACACCGTTGCCAAAGGCATCGCCCTCGGCCCGGATGCCGTCACCATCTACCAGATGGAGGTGCCCTACAACACCACCATGTACAAGCAGATGAAGGAAGAGGGCAAGGTGACCGCCCCCGTGGCCGACTGGCAGACCAAGCGCGACTGGGTGAGCTACGCCTTTGATGAATTCGTCAAAAATGGTTATACCGTCACCAGCGCCTACACCGTGGTGAAGGACCCGCAGCGCATCAAGTTCGTCTATCGCGACGCCCTCTGGGAAGGCGCAGACCTCCTGAGCTGCGGCGTCGCCTCCTTTGGCCACCTGGGCGGCGTGCATTACCAGAACCAGGCCGAAGTGGGCCCCTACATGCAGGCCGTGGATGCCGGGCTGCTGCCCATCTTCCGCGCCTATGAGACCACCCACGAGGAGCGCTTCGTGCGCGAGTTCATTCTAAAGTTGAAGTTAGGCCACAGCGAATTCGCCTATTACCAGAACAAGTTCGGCCAGGACCCTCTGGCCTTCTTTGCCCCCCAGCTCAACTACCTGCAAAACGAGGGCTTTGCCAAACTCACCGACAAGGACATCACGCTGACTCGCGACGGCCTGCTGCAAGTGGACCGTCTGTTGCACGAATTCTTCCTGCCCCAGCACCGCCAGTATGCCCGCTACACTTGATGCCGCCCCGCGCACCGATGCCATCCGAGAGGATGATCTGGCCCCGCTGGTGTTCTTCTATGGCATCGGCAGCGCCCGTCCGCGCGTGACCTTTGTGCAACCCGACGAATTGCCGGAGCATGAGCGCTGGCTGCTGGTCCATGACATCGACATGACCCCGCGCCTGCGCGACGGCCACAGCTGCGACATTGACCTGGACGTGCATGCCAAGGCCCGCATCGGCAACTACCTCGTGCGCGCCAGCGTGCTGAACCGCCGCAGCGACGGCAAGCCCGTGGAGTTTGGCGCCATCGGCATCCATCTGGACCTGCTGCCCGAGGAGGCCCAGGCCCTCGTCATCGAAGGCCGCGTCCCCTTCGGCGCCATCCTGGAACGTTACGAAGTCCCCCACAGCAGCCACCCGCGCGGCTTCTTCCGCATCGCCGTGGATGCCCGCCTCGCCGAACTGCTGGGCGCCACCAGCGGCCAGATCCTCTTTGGCCGCTGCAACGAACTCCGCCACGGCAGCGGCCGCGTGCTGGCAGATGTGGTTGAGGTCCTGCCCCGGGGGATGTGAGGTGGCCCCATTCGTCCCAACTTCTAACGACAGCAGTTGCATCCCCAGCCTGTAGCCTCAATGTCAGGAGTGTCCTTTGGAGAACCTTTTTTTGACCGACTCATCCTGCATCTCGACGGTACCCATGCAGGGCCGATGAACATGGCGGTGGACCAAGCCTGGCTGGAACACAGCACGATTCCGGTGCTGCGCATTTACACCTGGGACCAGCCCACGGTGACCCTGGGCTATGCGCAGAGTTTGCCCAAGCTGCAGGATGCCCTGCCCGGCTGGCCCGTGGTGCGCCGCTGGACGGGCGGCGGCGTGGTGCTGCATCAGGAAGACTACACCTACTCCGTCATCGTGCCGCCGGCGGATCCTTGGTCGGAAACGACGGCCCTGGAAAGCTACCGGCGCATCCATGGCTCCCTGGCAGATGCACTGAGCGCCCATGGCCATCCGGGCTGCCGGCTGGCCTTGCAGGAAGATGTCATCGAGGCCCCCTTCTGCTTTGTGGCTCCGGCGGTGCATGATGTCATCCGGGGACCGGTGAAGGTGGCGGGCGCAGGGCAACGGCGGGGCAAGCTGGGGCTGCTGCATCAGGGCAGCGTGCAGCAGGTGATCCTGAAGCCCGAGTTCTGGACTCAATGGGCCACCCGGCTGGCCAAGGAAGTGCTCACCGTGGACACCGCCCCCGAGCCCGTCCTGGCCCGCGCGGCCGAACTGGAACAAAAACGCTACGCCCTGCCCGAATGGCTGGCCGAGCGCGATGACCACTTGCCCAGAGTCTGACCTATGACCATGGAAACCCGGCTTCTCTTCCTCTACGGCACGCTGAAGCGCGGCGGGTCTAACCATGTTTACATGCGCGGGCAGCGGTTTGTGGCGGAAGCCAGCACCGCCGCGCATTACCGGCTCCATGACATGGGCGGTTATCCGGGAATGGCCAGCGCCGAGGATGGACTGAGCATCACGGGAGAGATCTGGGAGGTGGATGCCGAAGGGCTGGCGCGGCTGGATGAACTGGAAGACATCGAAGGCGGCGAGTATGCGCGGGAGGTGATCCCGCTGCTGCCACCGCACGAGGGGCTGCGAGTTGAAGGTTATCGCTATTTGTGGTCGGTCGAGGGTCGCCGGGATCTTGGCAGGACTTGGTAAAGGTGGGCCCACTGCGAACGTTTAAGGGACATGGCACGCCGCCTTCCCCATGCCCTGACCTGGCTCTCCCTGGCCACCGCCCCCATCACCTGGGCCGCCACGGACTATGCCCGCGACATCCAGCCCCTGCTGGCGGAGCATTGCCTGGAGTGCCATGGGCCGGATGATTCCAAAGGCGGGCTGACACTGACCTCGCGGGAGCTGGCGCTGAAGGTGCTGGAAAGCGGGGCCCATGGGATCGTCCCAGGAAAGCCGGAGGCCAGTGAGGTGATGAAGCGGGTGATGAGCACGGATCCCGATGAGCAGATGCCGCCACCAAAGCACCGGGCGAAGAAACCCATCACGGCCCAGGAGACGGAGCTGCTCAGGCAGTGGATCACCGAAGGGGCCAAGTATGAGCTGCACTGGGCCTACAAACCGGTGGTGAAGCCTGTGCCACCGAAGGGGAGGCAGCCCGTGGATGCCTTTGTGCAGGCCAAGATGAGCACCGAAGGGCTTGCCCCTTCGCCGGAGGCAGACCGGATGACGCTGATCCGCCGCGTTCACTATGATTTGTTAGGCCTGCCTCCCAGCCCGGAGCAGGCGGATGCGTTTGCGGCCGACAGTTCGCCCAAAGCCTATGAGACGATGGTGGACCAGGCACTGGCCAGCCCGCACTTTGGCGAACGCTGGGGCCGCCACTGGCTGGACATGGCGCGCTACGCGGACAGCGACGGTTATGAAAAGGACCGCCCGCGCCCCGATGCCTGGCGTTACCGCGACTGGGTGATCCGCGCCATCAATGACGACCTGCCGTTTGACCAGTTCACCATCGAGCAGCTCGCCGGGGACCTGCTGCCCCAGGCGACGGCGGAGCAGGTGGTGGCCACGGCCTTTAACCGGCAGACGCTGACCAATACCGAAGGCGGCACGGACCAGGAGCAGTTCCGTGTGGAGGCCTGCATGGACCGCACGGAAACGGTCGGGGCGGTGTGGCTCGGCCTAACCGTTGGTTGCGCAAGATGCCACACGCACAAGTACGACCAGATCACCCACCGCGAGTACTTCCAGCTCTTCGCTTACTTCAACAACGGGGATGAGGCTCTGCGTCAGGCCCCCGTTTCACCGGAAGAATGGAGCCAGTATGAGCAGGCGAACGGCCATGCGGCGCGGCAGCTCATCCCGCTGCAAAAGGCCGTGGATGAAACCAAGGCGGACATCCCGGATCGCCTGGCCACCTGGGAGCCCGGCGTGCAGGCCCGACTGAAGACGGCCCGCGAAACCAAGGCCACCGCCAGCTTTGCCCCGCTGAAGATCACCAAAGCGGCGAGCAAGAACGGGGGCACCTTCAAGTTCCTCGAAGACGGCTCCATCCTGGCCGCAGGCAAACAGGGCAAGGCGGACCGCTATACCGTGGAGATCCAGGCGCATGACCAGCCCCTCCATGCGATTCAGATCGAGATGCTGCCAGATCCTTCGCTCCCTGGCAAGGGGCCAGGCCGCAGCAGCCGGGGCAACTTTGTGCTGAGCGAAGTCACTCTCACCTCGGCGGGCAAGCGGTGGATGCTGCATTCGCCCACGGCAGACTTTGAGCAGAAAGATTTCAAGGCCGCAGGGGCGGTGGACGGCCTTGCGGAGACGGGCTGGGCCATCAGCGGCAGCCTGGGCAAACGCCATGTGCTGACCCTGCAGCTTGCCGAACCTCTTTTGCCGAAACGGCAGATGACCCTGACCCTGGATCAAAACTATGCCAAGGGAGATCACAACCTGGGGCGCTTCCGCCTGCTGGCTTCATCGGTAGAAACTGAGGCTTCCATTGCTCCGGCGGCGGTGGTCAAAATCCTGGATGAGGAACCGCGCCGCCGCAACCCCGTGGTGATCCAGGCCCTCTATGAATGGCTGGAGAAAACCGATCCGCGGGTGATGGCCGCAACGGCGATGCTAAAAGCGGCCCAGGACAAGCTGCCCAAACCACCGCTGATGGATGTGCGAGTGCTGAACCAGCGGACGAATGCGCCCCGTGAAACGCACATCCTGCATCGGGGCGACTTCCTGCAACCCACGGACAAGGTGATGCCTGGCACGCTGGATGTGCTGCCGAAAAGGAAGGCCGAAAGCAGCACTCGCCTGGACCTGGCACGCTGGCTGGTGAGCCGCGAGAACCCGCTGACGGCGCGGGTGACAGTGAACCACCTGTGGGGCAAGCTATTCGGCGAAGGGCTGGTGAAAACTTCCGCTGACTTTGGCGTGAGGGGAGACCGGCCCACGCATCCAGAACTGCTGGACTGGCTGGCGGCTGAGTTCATGGACCAGGGCTGGAGCCGGAAGAAGCTGCTCAAGACGGTGCTGATGAGCGGCACGTACCGGCAGCAGTCCGCCGACCGGGCGGAGGCCTCGGGGAAAGACCCGAAGAACGAACTGCTGTGGCGGCAAAACCGGCTGCGGGTGGAGGCGGAGATCGTGCGCGATCTGGGACTGGCCGCGAGCGGGCTGCTGGCCCCGAAGATTGGCGGTCCCAGTGTTTTCCCACCGATGCCTGCCGATGTGGCGGCCCTGAGCTATGCCAACAACTTCAAGTGGGTGACGAGCCCCGGACAGGACCGCTACCGGCGCGGGCTGTACACCTTTTTCAAACGCACGTCCCCTTACCCGGACCTGACGACCTTTGACTGCCCAGACTCCAACGTGGCCAATGTGAAGCGCACCGTTTCCAACACGCCGCTGCAGGCCCTGACGACGCTGAATGCCGAGCCGTATCATGAGGCGGCGCAAGCCCTGGCCAAACGGGTTTTGCAAGAGAAACACGCCACGGAGGCCGGGCGATTGACGCGGGCCTTCCGGCTGTGTGTGAGCCGGAGGCCGGAAGCGAGCGAACTGCAGGCCCTGGCCAAGCTGCTGGGCGAGGCGCGGAATCATTATGAGTCTGTCCCGGCGGAGGAGATGCAAACGGCGGTGGGCAGTTACGGGGTGAAGGATGTGGCGGCGGCGGAAACAGCCGCCTGGGTGGCGACGACGCGCATCCTTTTGAACATGGATGAGTTCATCACGCGGGAGTGATGGAGCGATTGTGGTGGCATCCGTGAGAGGGTGAGGCTATCGGCGAACATGCTAGTTGAACGATTCAAATACACCATCTGGGCGGCTGACATGGCGCGGGCGCTGACGTTTTACACAGGCGTCTTTGGGGCCAAGGTCATCAAACAGAACGACTACGTGAGCGAGGTGGAGATCTGCCAGGGCATCCTGGCCATCCATGGCGGCGGCGAGGGAGAACGCACGTGGACGGGGCTGACCTTTCAGGTGCCGGATGTGGTGGCAGGGGCGGCGGAAATCGTGGCGGCGGGAGGATCGCTGACACGGGAACCTCAGCCAGAGGGGGATGAACCTCCGCATCTGGCGATGTGCACCGACCCGGAAGGCAATGAGATCATGCTGAGCCGGAAACGGTAGGCGGGTGGCGGTGGACGGAGTTTAAAAGCCGCGCTCCTCTCGGGGACTGGGGCGAACGCTGGTCGAGGGGATGGGTGAACCTTTTGATACAGGATTCACAGGATTGCAGGATTTACACGATGGGCTGCAAGGGGCCAGGGCAAAATGATGCCCAGGCTGGTTCATTTTATGCTTTTTGTTAGGCGAGCGAGCGGGCGAACGAGAGCGCCAGAGGACTGGCGCAGTCCAGGACGCTTCGCGGCGGTGTGGCTGCGCCCGCCAGGGCGGGGGGTTTGGGGGCTGCGGAGCGGGGGAAATAGGACCTAGATGCCGTCTAGGTCCTATGTCTGGGCAGCTCGGAGGCGGGTGAGCTTGCGAAAGCGCCAGAGGACTGGCGCAGTCCAGGACGCTTCGCGGCTGCGGGGGATGGGCTAGCTGGTCAACACAGGTCAACAAGACACGGGTCCGCACGGAGGGCGGACGAGGGCTTTATTTGCTGACGCCTTTCCAACCGCCGCCGAGGGCGCGGAGGAGCTGGACGGTGGAGGTGAGGCGCTGGCCGTCGAGCTGGGCGAGGGTGAGGCGTGTGGTGAGAACCACGCGGTCGGCATCCACGACTTCGAAGTAGCTGGCGAGACCTTTGTCGTAGCGCAGGCGGGAGAGGCGGCTGGTATCCTGGGAGGAGGCCACGGCGGAGGCGACGGCGGTGCGCTGTTTCTGGAAGGCTCTCAGGTCCAGCATGGCGTCTTCAACTTCGCGAAGGGAGGTGAGGATGGTCTGGCGGTAGGTGGCGAGGCTTTCGTCATAACGGGCCTGGGCGGCACGCAGATTGCCACGGAGACGCCCACCCTGGAAGATGGGTACCGTGAGCTGTGGCCCAATGCTGGCGGTGCGGCTTTTCCATTCGAAGAAGTCTTCGGCCCCGACGGACTCCAGGCCACCGGAACCGGTGAGGCTGAAGACGGGATAGAAGTTGGCCTTGGCCACGCCGATGTCGGCATTGGCGGCACGCAGGGTCTGCTCGGCCGAGCGGATGTCCGGGCGGCGCTGAAGCAGGGTGCTGGGCATGCCGGCTGGGACGCGGGGAGGCGCAGGCAGACGGCGGTTTTTCGACAGGCCAAAGTCGGCTGGTGCATCACCACAGAGAACGGCGAGGGAGTTTTCCACCGCGCCGCGCTGGCGCTCGATGGCGGCGAAGTCGTTCTTGGCGAGTTCAAGTTCCGTGCGGGCGCGGGCGACGTCCATCTCGTTGGCGAGGCCGCCTTCAAAGCGGGACTGCTGCAGCTTGCGGGCCTCTTCGCGGAGGGAGATGGTTTCGCGCAGGATCTGCTCCTGATTGTCCAGGGAGGCGGCGAGGAAGTAGCTGCGGGCGACTTCAGCGGCGATGACGAGGCGCTGGGCGGCCAGGGTATCCACCGAGGCGTCTTCGCGGGCCTTGGCCCCTTCGACACTGCGGCGCACGCGGCCCCAGAGGTCCACCTCATAGTTCAGGCCGAGGGAGGCACGATGGCGGTCACGCTCAAGGTTAGGCAAAGTGGCCCCGGTAGGAAGGTTGGCCCCGATGCTGTTGGCGGAGGAGTGCTCGTAGGTGGCGTTGTTCTGAAGATTGAGCTGGGGGAACCAGTTGGCCTGCTGGACGCCGGTGAGGGCGCGGGCGGCATCCACACGGGCGAGGCCTGCGCGGAGGTCCAGGTTGTTGGCGAGGGCGCGATCCACGAGGCCGTTCAGAGAACTGTCGCGGAAGAGGGTCCACCACTGGTCCGGCACGGGAAGGTCCGAGACATCGGCACGCTGTTTCCAGCGTTTGGAGACCTTGGCCTCAGGAGACTGATAGTCCGGGCCGACGACGCAGGAACTGACGAGACAGACGGCACCCATGGCAAGGGCGGCAGTGCGGCGGGGACGGAGAGAGGCGATCTTGGGAGAGGGGCGAAAAAACATGGAGAGGTGGTTAGAGATCGTCGCGGGCAATTTATTCGTTCATTTTTTTGCGGCTCGCATCCACAATAAAGACATCCATCTGCTGACCGACAAAGAGAGCGGCAGACTCGGGTTTCTGCAAACGGTAGATGACCTGAAGTACACGGGTGTCCACCCTTTCGGTCGCATCCCCCGTGAGAGACCTTTTGGGGATGACGAGGGGTTCGAAGCGGACAAACTCGAGATCGGCCTTCAGGTCCGGGTTGCCCCGGACGTGGGCGATGGCGGCGGCCTGGGACTGGATGCGCCAGGCTTCATGCTCATCCACATCCGCCCGCAGATGCAGGGGGCGGGTCTGGCCGAGGGTCATCCAGGGGGTGCTGGCGGGCGAGGCGGAGATGAACTCCCCTGCCCTGACCTTGAGCTGGAGGACGGTGGCATCCAGCGGGGCGGAGACGGTGCTGCGCTGAATTTCCGTGCGGGTGACCTCCACCCGGGCCTGGGCCAGCCTCACCGCAGCCTGCGAGGCCTCACGACGGGCGCTGACGGTGGCGAGGGAGGTTTCGCGCTGGGTGCGCTCCTCCGCCGAGATGGCGCGGGCATCGTCCAGCTTTTCGGCATAGTCGAGATTGCGCCGGGCCTGCATGCGTTCGGCCTCGGCCACGGCGAGCTGGGCGTGGGCTTCGGCAAGCTGGGCCTGAGCGACGGCGAGTTCGGCCTCGAGGTCGCGCGTGTCCAGCTTCAGCAGGGACTGGCCCAGGCGGACTTCATCGCCGAGTTTGACGAAGACTTTTTCCACCACGCCGCTGCGGTGGGTGCCGACGGAGATGGTCTCGCTGCTGGGCTCCACCAGGCCGGTGGCGGCGATGGTCTGGGCAAAGGAGGTACGGGGCGGCATGACGGGCGGCTCGGTGGCCTCCCGCCGGGGCTGGCTGCTGAGGACGGAGGTGACGGCCCAGGCAAAGCAGCCGAGGGCGACCAGGGGGAGGACGGGGATTTTCATGGGAGGCAGGGTTTTAAAAAGAGCCGATAGAAAGAGGCTCAATGGCGGGACTCGGACCGGACGACGACGCCGTCATCCATGTGGGCGATGGTGTGGGCGTAGTGGTAAACGCGGTTGTCATGGGTGACGACGATGACGGCGCGCTGGGGCGCGAGGGCGGCGGTGGCGAGGAGCTCCATGACGGACTCGCCCGTCTTATGATCGAGCGCGGCGGTGGGCTCGTCGCAGATGATGAGGCGGGGTTCATGGACGAGGGCACGGGCCAGGGCCACGCGCTGCTGCTGGCCGCCAGAGAGGATCCTGGGCATGGCGGAGGCTTTGTTGCCGAGGCCGAGGCGATCCAGCAAGTCGGTGGCCTTTTTCACTGCGAGGCTGCGTTTCATGCCATCGGCGATGAGGGGGACGGCTGCATTTTCTGCCGCCGTCAGCGAGGGCAGCAAATTGTACTGCTGGAAGACGAAGCCGAGGTTCCGTCGGCGGAAGAGGATGCGTTCCTGCGCCTTCATTTCGGCATGGCGGGAGTCGAGCACTTCCAGATCCCCGTCGCTAGGATCCAGCAGACCGGCGATGACGGAGATGAGGGTGGTCTTGCCGCAGCCGCTGGGGCCGACGAGGAAGGTCATCTCGCCGAGGCGGGCCTGGAAATCCACGCCACGGAGGACTTCGACACGGGCATCGCCCTCACCGAAGTGCTTGCGCAGGCCCTGGCACTGAACGGCCTGGGGGGAGGAGGGAGCAGTCATAAGGAATCAACGGAAGACGGAGGCGGGCTCGAGAACGAGCACTTTGCGGACGCTGAGGAAGCTGACGGCGGCGACGACAACGGCCATGAGGACGCCCACCCCGGCCACGGCCTGCCACATGAGGACGATGCCCCGGGTGGCGAGATTGGAGGCAGTGGCCTCAAAGAACGCCGCCGCCATGCCGGTGCCGATGGCGTAACCGATGGCCCCGGCGACGAGGGCCTGAAGAAGCACCATGGTGACGAGGCGGCCATTGGTGACGCCGATGGCCTTGAGCGCGCCGAACTGGCGGAGATTTTCCACCGTGAACATGTAGAAAGTCTGACCGCTGACGGCCAGCCCAACAATAAGTGCAACAGCGATGGTGATGCCAAAATTGACCGGGATGCCGGTGTTTTTTGTGTAGTAGATGACGCAGTCCCAGGCGAACTCGGTGGTGGTGCGGGCCTTGAGACCGGTCTCGCGCTCGATCTGGCGGGCGAGGGCTTCAGGGCTGATCCCGGGCCGGGCGCGGGCGAGGACAAAGCTGAGCTGGTTGCGCTCGCGGCCCTGGAAGTTGATGGCCTCGCTGTAGCGGGCGTGGATGACGGGAAAGCTGACGAAGGGGGCGCTGCAATCCGAGATGCCGACGAGGGTGACCTTGTGGTCATTGAGCTCCAGCACGCGGCCGAGTTCCATCGGCTCACCAGGAAAAAGGAGGGCGTAACCGGCGCGGTCCATGATGATGCTGTTGGCTTCGCGCAGGCTTTCCCAGCGGCCGAGGAGCATCTGGCGGGGAGCGCCGACGAGCGTGCTGTCATCCACACCGAGGGTGAAGGTGGAGGCAAATTTTCCCGCCAGGGTGCGGGCGGTGGGGTTGCCTTTGAAAAGACGCACCGCGTAGTCCACCCCGGAGACGCTGCGCACGCGGGTGAGGTCGGTTTCCTTGAGCGGCTTGGTCTGCTCGAAATACTCCGTGTAACGGTCCATGACCCAGACGTCGGCATCGGTGACATCGAGGATCTGGCTGCCGGTGCGCTTCATGATGCCGCAGAAGATGCTGACCTGGTTTTGCAGCAGGAAGGTGGAAAAGGCGAAGGCGAAGATGAGGCCGAAGTACTTGGCCCGATCCGACATGAGCATGCGCAGGGCGATGAAGTTCATGGTGCGACCTCCTGAGGACGGCGGTTCCAATGCGGGCGGCCCGCGCCGATGCCATCCTGCGTGGCCTGGGTGGCGAGGCCCCCGGCCGGTGCCTGGATGCAGAGGAAGTGCAGAGGTTCATCCCCCGTATTCCGCCAGCAGCGGATGCCCTGAGGGGCCACTCGCACGCAGGAACCGGGACCGACGGCGAAGACGGAATCCCCGACCATGAACTGGCCGCTGCCGGAGAGGAAGATGTAGAGCTCTTCATTGAGCCGGTGGCTGTGGCAGAAGGGCATGCCCTGCCCTGGGGCCATGACATTGGCCGACACCTCCATGCCGGTGAGGCCGAGAAGCTCCTTGAGGAAGAGCTTTCCCGAAACGCCGCCGACCTCTTGCCGGGACAAGGAATCGGGACTGCCCCAGTTCAGATGCTGAAAGCAGAGGCCGGAATCGGACAAACGTGGTGTCGCGGTGGAGGGAACGCTCATGAATAAAGGTCGTTTATTGACTAATGGTCATTTTACGGGCAAAAAAAAGTCAGGTATCCGGGTACAGCCAAGCGGTGGCATTGGGGAAGACTTCCTTAACGATGCGGCGGTCGGTCGCGGCGTAGTCGTGCTCATGGAGGAGCGGCTTCCAGCCCAGGCCGTCGCAGACGATGTCCTGATTGAACCGGACGGAAAGCATGGGGCTGGTGATGCCGGCCTGGACCTTGAGCTGGGGTTCCTGGCTCATGAGGTGGCTGCCGACGGTGACGGAGACGAGAGCGAAGGTGGCCTGCTCCGGTGTGAAGTGAGTGCGGGGCATTTCGCCAAGGGCCATGGCCTCGACAATGATGTGATTGAGCACGCGCCAGCAGCGGGCGCCCTGGAAGGCATGGGCCTGGCGGCGGGCATCGCTGGCCTTTTCCCAGAAGGAAGCGGACTTCAGCATCATCTCGACATGGAAGTACTCCGGACAGGTGACGGCGAACTCGCAGCAGGCAAAGCCGATGACGCGACAGCGTTCGCGGGTGAGGCCCTTGAAGTTGGAAGCCTTTTCAAACAAATCTGCCCGCTGGCGGAGGGAGGCGGTGGCGACGGCGAGGACGAGATCTTCCTTCGACGTGAAGTGCTGGTAAAGCGTGCCTTTGGAATACTCGACCGCCTCAGCGAGCTGCTCCATGTTCCAGGCCTGGAAGCCTTTCTCGAGGAGGAGGCGGCGGGCGTGAGTGAGGATCAACTCCTCACGCGCCTGGAACTCGCGTTCCTTGCGGGTGGGGGTGGGCTGAATCCCTGGCATGGGCGGAGTATTCTTTATTTTGACCAACGGTCAAATAGTTTCCAAAAAAACATCCGGTCGTGCTGACCGGATGTTTTCGAAACGAAGGTTTGAGAGGGCGATCAGTTCGGCTCGCCGACCTGGGCCTCGCCACTGAGCTGGGGAGCGGTTTTCACCGTCTGACCAGGCTCCGGAGGCTGGGCCAGGAGGAAGAATCCGGCGCTCTCGAATTCACCGTTCGTGAGGCGAACGAAGGTGCCCTGATAGGTGGCGGTGCGGACGAGGGTCTTCACCGGATTTGGAACGGTGAAGGTGCCGGAATAGTGGCCCACGGGATTGGCGATGAGCTTGAAGGTGACGCTGTTCGGATTGACGGCGAGGGTCTTGTTGATGACGACGGTCTGGACGACACCGGTGGGCTTCAGATTGCGGATGCTAAAGGTGAAGGGCTCGATCCCGGCCTGCGAGGAGCCACCTTCCTTGAGGAAGAGGACGGAGTTGTTGTCCGTATTGTTCAGACCGGCGATGACACCGCCGCTGGCGGGCGGCTGCCATTTGCCCCCGAAGAGGGTGAGTTCGATCTCATCAAACCCGGCGCGGTAGGCGAGTTCCTTGGACTTGGCATCGGCGGCCACCTTCTCCCAGAAGAGGGTGCCATCGAAGCTGTTGCTGTCGAAGTTCGTGCCCGCAGGGGTGATGCCGGTGAAGCCCATGAGATAACCCTGGGTGAGGGTGAAGGCAGAGTAGAATGGAACATCGCCCGCCGGCCCCACGATGGAGGAGAAGGTGAACTTGCCGCCATCGGCGGTGCGACCGACGAAGGCCACGGTGCCTGCGGTGGTGACGGTGGCGGCACCGAAGCCATTGCCCTGCGGGATGTCGAGCATGCCGATGAGATCCTCAGGAATGTCCAAACCGAAGGTGTAGCTGCCTGCGTAGCTGGTGGCTGGCAGATCGGTGCTGCCGACCTTGGGCTTGGCGACCCAGGGGTTGCGGTAACCTTCGATGTCGGTGCTGCCACCGTTGAAGGGATCATCCAGGCGGCCTTCCATCGCCTGGGTGACGGGCTCGTCTGCATCGCCACTGAGGACAAACTGGACGGTGAGATTTGGCAGGCCTTTGCGGGTAAAGCTGACGGTGGCCTGGCCTTCGGCCGCAGTGGCATCGCCGGAGATGTAAAGCTGGCCACGGCCGGTGAGGGTGGTGGTGCCGAGGATGAGCTTGGCGGTGTAGCCCCCCTTGGTGGTGACGGCGACATCAAAACGGCCACCAAGCGGCGCGCCGGCAGCTTCATCTGGGCTGACCAGACCCACGTAGTTGCCAGCGAGGAAGGCGGGCGGAGCGACGACTTCTTCAAAGATGCTCACACGGATGATGCCGGTGGTGAGCGGGGCGGTGCCGTCTTTCGAAATGACACAGGTGTAATCCCCGGAATCGAGGGCTGTGGCGTTCGAGATCGTCAGGGTATCGGTGGTCTGGCCGATGGGGGTGCCTTCTTTCAACCAGGCAAAGGTGAGGCCGGTGCCAGCATTCAGTACCTTGACACTGACGGTGGTGCCTTCAGCCTGGACGATGCTGCGGGCGGAGGTATCCACGACGGCGAGGTCGAAATTGGCGATGAGGGTGTCAATGCTGTTACGGACATCCACGCCGTAGGTGCCTGCATCCGTGAGCTTCACGCTGGCAAAGGTGTAGGTGGGGAGGGTGGCCTTGGCGATGTTCGTCGCGCCTTTGCGCCACTGGTAAGCCAGGACGGGGGTGCCGGTGGCGGTGCCATTGAAGACTACCTTGCTGCCGAGACGGACGAGCTGGGAAACGGGGGCCTGAACAAAGACGGGAGGACCGTCGTTGTCCTGGATGGTGAGGGTGTGGACGTCGTCATCACCAATGGTGACGCTGACGGCGGACGGTGTGCCCAGGGTGAGGATGACGGTTTCATTGGCATCCAGCGTGAGGTCGTCGCGGATGGCGACATTGACCGTGGCGCGGCTCTGGCCAATGAAGAAACTGACGGAACCTGAGGCCGGGGTGGTGACAAAATCTCCGGTGGCCCCTTCAGCAGCCGTGCCGCTGACGGTGAACGGCAGGGTGAAGGCCTCCGTAGCCGGAGAGGTGAGGGCGACCTCGACCGCCACGGTGCCTGCTGATTCCTGATAGGAACTTTCGGTTTCGTCAAAATTGGCAATGACGGCGGGGGCGGTGCCGAGGGTGGTGAAGATGCGGACGTGGCTCTGGCCGGAACCGAGGAGGTTTTCGGCCTCGACGATGACGGCGTAGCGGGAGCCGAGATCGAGATCGGTCAGTTCTTCAACCACGGTGACGGGGGTGCTGCCGCTGCCGATGACACCGAGATCGATTTCTTCCTCGTCTTCACCGCCGGTGAGCTTGATGAGCTTGAGGACGGCAGAGGTGGAGTTGCCGTTGGGATTGATCTTCACCGTGACGGTGGCGGAGTCCTCGGTGATGCTGCCGATGGACTGAAGCTCGACGATGGGGAACTCAGGGATGTCGAGCACCCAGACATCGTTGTTGCTGTTGGCTCCGTTGGTGCCAGCGAAGATCACGAGATTGCCCTCGGCATCGGTGAAGGCGGAGGAGCCACGGCGTGCGCCGGGGGTGGAGGAGGGCGATGGCACGCCAAGCTGGCCGTAAGAAGCGAGGCCATTGAGGGCGGAGGAGCCTTTCAGCCAGGTCCACTGGTACTCTTCGGTATCGAAGACCCAGACGTCATTGAAGTGACCGGTGCCCTGGCCGCCAAAGAGGACGAGGGAACCATCCGGCGCGAGCCAAGGGGTGGCACCGGCACGGGCACCAGGGACGGTATTGAAGGCGTGGTCGCCGAGGGTGCCGTAAACGCCGACGGCATTGACGGCCTGGGAGCCGGAGATCCAGGTCCATTCATTGGAGATGAAGTCGAACTGCCAGAGGTCGTTCAGGTTGCCCAGCTTGGTGGCATTGCCACGGCCATTGCCGCCGAAGAGCCAGAGGTTGCCGCTGTTGCCCACCCAGGCGGTTGCGCCAGAGCGGCCACCGGGGACATTGCCACTGGAAGGCTGGCCGAGAGCGCCATAGACGCCGATGGCATCGAGACCGTTGCTGCCGCTGAGCCAAGTCCACTGGCCAAGAGCGATGTCAAAGACCCAGAGGTCATTGAGGAGGCCCGCCTTGATGCCGGTGGCGGGAAGACCGCGACCGCCGAAGAGGAAGAGACGGCCTGCGGCATCCTTCCAGGAGACGGCATTGGTGCGTGCGCCGGGGGCATTGGGGGCGGCTGGCTGGCCGAGGGTGCCGTAGGTGCCGGTGGCATTGGCGGTGCTGGCTCCGCCGATCCAGGTCCACTCATTTTCAGTCAGGTCATACTTCCAGAGATCATTGAGGAGGCCCTTGGTGGCGTTGGTACCGCCGAAGACCCAGAGGACGCCGTCATTGTCCTGCCACATGAGGGCACCGCTGCGGGCTGGGGGGACATTGGTTTCAGAAGCTTCGCCTTTGTTGCCGTAGGTGCCGAGCGCATTGACGTCCTTGCCGCCGCTGATCCAGGTCCACTCGCCGCTGCCGGAGTCATAGCTCCAGAGGTCATTGAGGACGCCAGTCTTGGTGCCTTCGCCATAACCCAGGCCGCCGAAGTGATAGGAGATGCCGCCGGAACTGCTGACGCTGGCAGCCTCGGTTCTGGCACCGGGCTTGTTGGCGGGGGCGGCCTCACCCACCGTGCCGTAAATGCCGCGCTGTTTGGGGAGGTTGTCACCATCCACCCAAACCCAGGAGGGGATGTCCTGCTCGATCACGATCTGAACCGTGGCGGTGGCCGAATCGACGGTGCCGTCATTGACCTTGAAGGTGAAGGAATCGGTGCCGACGAAGCCCGGATTGGGGCGATAGACAAAACGGCCATCGCTTTCGAAAGAACTGATGACCCCGGAAGCGGGCTGAGCCACCACGGAGAAAGTGAGCGGATCATCGTTGCCATCGGTCCCTTCAAGCACTCCGGCAATGACGTCACCTGTGCGACCGTAGATTTCCGTCGGGATGGCGACAGGGGCCTCGTTTGGCGGTGGCTCGGTGATGTTGATGCTGATGGTGGCCGGGGCGGAGTTTACCGTGAGGTCATTGGCCACGAAAGTGAAACTGTCAGCCCCGAGCTCGCCGACATTGGCGGTGTATGTGAAGTTGCCGTTAGGCTGGACCACGACGGTGCCCTTGGTCGGATCAGTGACCTTGGCAAAGGTCAGCGCATCGTTATTGGCATCGGAGGCAGTGAGGACGCCGTTTTTTGCCACGCCGGAGAAAGCGGCAAGCACGCCATTGTTGGCGATGGGGGCCACGTTTGAGGACGTGGAGGTGGAGATCATCTGGTACATCGGCAGCGGGCCGCTGCCCTGGCCGTAGTCGTGGGAACCTGGGCCGACCGAGCCGGAAAGGATGGAGGAGACGCCGACCGTATTCACGGCGATTTCCAGGACGGAGGCTGGCAGGGTCTCCGAATCGACCGGGAAGAGCGTGTTCAGACGGATGAGCAGGTATTCTGTGGCAGTGGTGCGGCTGGCACCTTTATAGAACCAGACATAAATCGGGCTGCCACCGTAGCCGGGACGGACAGAAGCACGGGTATCCAAATTCAATTCCGTCTCAAAGGCCCCGGCCACACCGAGGCTGTCGAGGGCAAAGTCTGCACCGAAAGGCTGGAAGGCGGCATTCAGGCCTGTGATGTCCCCGGCGGTGGCCTTGTTGGCGACCTCGATTTCCGAGAGGCCGTTCATTCTCCCGACCACGCCACGGCCCACCGCGCCCGCGATGCGGACGCCAGCCAGATCGGCAATGCCATGGTTGCCATTGCCTGCCTGGTTGTAATTGGAAACCGTCAGCGAGGCACCCTGGCTGCTACCGATGAGCCAAAGGCAACTGCCGAGGAGAGAGAAGAGTTTCTTCATAATCAAAGGAAAATCAAAAGGGGGGGAGAGAGCGGAACCGGATCAGAAATTGCCCTGGTTCACCTGGATCTGTGTGGAGTCGCCACGGCGGAAGATGATGTAGGCACCGTCTGGCAGGGCCACGGCGGCCTGGTCTGCAGCGCCTGCGCCGATGCGACGCCAGCCTGCGCCGGTGAGGCCGCCGCTGGAGTAGTAATACTGGGAGTAGCCCTGGCCATTCCAAATCAGCACGAGATCTGCCTGGGTGGAGGCGATGCCGGAGGCGAGGCCCGTCTGAAGACCGGAATTGCCCAGGGTGCGGCCTTCGGTGGAGGGGGTGTCGCCTGCGGCATTCACAGGGCAGAGATTGGCGACCAGGTTATTGCCGGTCTGGAGGTTGACCATGGTTTTACCCGGCTTGATCTGGCCGACGATGACGACGGACTTGGCCGAGCGGGCACGGATGGCGATGCCGCCGCTGAATTCGAGGGGGACATTGGCCTGATCCGCCGCGCCCTGGCCGACCTGACGCCAGCCGATGCCATTGGCACCGCCGGTGGAGTAGTAATACTCATCGAAGCCGGTGCCATTGGGAAGCTGGATGAGGTCTGCCGTGGCAGGATTTTCGCTGCCGGTGAGCAGGGCCGAATTGGTGGCACCGAAGACATCGGCCAGAGTCCAGAGCTTCCAAACTTTGATGGTGGCCCCATCGGCCACGCCTGCGGGGACGGCATCGGCGAGGACGATTTCATTGCCGGTGGCAACCGTATCCACAATGGTGCTGGTGAAACCGAGACCGGTGCCTGCACTGACGATCTCGATGGTGTGGGAAGGTAGGGAGCCGGGGTTGAACTGATTATCCGTGAGGGCCACCTGGGGGGCCCCCTGAACCAGGATGCGGGTCCGGTCGCCCGCGACATTGACGACGGCCTGCAACTCCATGGAAGGCAGGAGGGCAAAGCCGATGAAGTTGGTGCCGGCCTGGAGATTCAGCGTCAGGAAGCCCATGACAGGCGTGGTGACGAGGGTCTGCGCGAGGGCCGCAGAAGCAATGAGGCAGGAGGCTGCGAGGCAAAAAAGTCGTTTCATGGTCATCAGCAAAGTTGAAAGGGAGGAGAACGCCAGAATATCCAATGTGCTAGTCTATGACATTGCCTGACAGAAGTTGAGAATATTTTTCAGAAAAAACTGGAACATAACCACCCGTTCTCACAGGGTTATCACCCTGAAATTGGACATCTGTTACAGAATTGTCCTCAAATTTACTTATTTTTCGGAACTTTTCCGTCAGGTAATGGGATGGGGAGGAAGGCCCGCCGGAAAGACATCGCGCAAGACTCGGAAAGAAAGGCTGCTATGGATTCGTGTCTCCACGTTCCCTTTTCCGCCCCCAGCTCACCCTCCCATGTCCGATACCGCTGCCGCCGCCGCCTTTGTCTCAGGTTATCAGAAACTCAAAAAAGCGCTGAGCAGGCGCATCGTCGGGCAGGAGGCGGTGATTGAGCAGGTGTTCATCGCCATCGCTGCCGGGGGGCACAGCCTTCTTGAAGGAGCTCCAGGTCTGGCCAAGACGCTGCTGGTGAAGTCCCTGGCGGATGCCATGCACCTGGGCTTCCGCCGCATTCAGTTCACCCCGGACCTGATGCCGGCGGATATCACCGGCACGGAGATCATCCAGGAAGACTCGGAGACCGGGCGGCGGAAGCTGGTGTTCCAGCGCGGCCCCATTTTCTCCCAGATCATCCTGGCGGATGAGATCAACCGTACACCGCCGAAGACGCAGGCGGCCCTGCTGGAAGCGATGCAGGAGAAAAGCGTGACGGTGGGCCAGGAGACCTACATTTTGCCCAAGCCCTTCTTTGTGCTGGCCACGCAGAACCCCATCGAGCAGGAAGGCACCTATCCCCTGCCCGAGGCGCAGAAGGACCGATTCCTGTTCCTGATCAAGGTGGACTACCCGAGCCGTGAGGAGGAGCGCGAAGTCATCGCCCGGACCACCGGCGGGGTGCAGGAGGAGATCGAGGCTGTGATCACCGCTGAAGAATTGCAGGCGGCGCAGGCCCTGGCGCGGCAGGTGCCGGTGCCGGACCATGTGACGGACTTTGTGCTGGATCTGGTGCGTGCCACCCGGCCCAACGAGCCCGATGCCCTGCCCTATGTGAAAGAAATGGTGGGCTGGGGGGCGGGACCACGCGCCAGCCAAATGCTGGTGCTGGCAGGCAAGGTGCGCGCCCTGCTGCAAGGCCGCACGCATGTGACCACGGACGACATCGAGGCCCTGGCCCTGCCCGCCCTGCGCCACCGCATCGTGCCCACCTTCCATGCGGAAGCCGAAGGTGTGACGGTGGACATGATCGTGAAGGAGCTGATCAACAAGATCAAGAAGCCTGGTGCGAAGGTGCTGTGAAGGTGGCACCTCTGCGAGCGAATGAAGGCAAGTGCTGAGTTCTCAGTGCGCAGTGCTCAGAGTGCAAAACGACATCGAGACGTGAGTATGAAAGAAGCAACGGATACAGCCTTGGGGTTTGCGAAAGCCTTTTGGCAATTGAGGGTTTATCAAAAGACGCGGCTTCTGCAGGGATCTCTTTTTGAGATATCAAAATCATTTCCGTCGGAAGAGAGATGGTCGCTAACCGACCAGATGAGAAGGGCTGTGCGCTCGGCAGGAGCCCAAATTGCGGAAGCTTGGGGGAAGCGGGATTACGTCAAACACTTCCAAAGCAAGCTCAGTGATGCCGAAGCTGAAAACCTGGAGACTCAACACTGGCTGATCACTGCTGTGGATGCAGGGTATCTGACCGCAGGTGATGCCCGCTCTTATTTTCAACTTTCTCAAGAGATCGGTCGCATGCTGGCGAGCATGACTCAGCGAGCCGATGAATTCTGCCCTGACTGGAAATCATCCAAGGTCAGCGAACCCTCGATGGAGTTTTTTATCGAATCCCATGAACTCTCCGATTTCCCATTCAGTCTGAGCACTGAGCACTGAGCACTTTCCCCCCATGGCCACCCTTTCCTCCATTCTCGAAGCGGAAGACATCACCAGCCTGCAGAGCTTGCAGCTCTTTGCGCGGACGGTGGTGGAGGGTTTTACCACGGGGCAGCATGCCTCGCCGCACAAGGGGTTCAGCGTGGAGTTCCGCCAGCACCGGCCCTATGTGCAGGGCGATGACATCCGGCGGCTGGACTGGAAGATCTTTGGCCGGGCAGACCGCTTTTACATCCGTGAATTCGATGAGGAAACGAACCTGCGCGCCACGCTGGTGCTGGATGCCAGCGGCTCCATGAACTACCGCGGGCAGAAGGGCGTGCTGAAATTTGACTACGCCCGCAAGCTGGCCGCCGCGATGGCCTACCTGCTGATGTCGCAGCAGGATGCGGTGGGGCTGGTGACCTTTGACACGAAGATCCGCGAGTTCATCCCGAACCAGACGCGCATCACGCACCTGCATCACATGCTGGAGACGATGATCAAAACGGAGCCGGGCAAGGATACCAGCCTGGCCCCGGTTTTGGAATCGCTGGCCCAGCGGCTGAAGCGCCGGGGGCTGGTGATCCTCATCAGCGATTTCTTCGACGATGCCGCCTCCATCCTGAAGGCCATCGGCGTGCTGCGCAAAAAGGGCCATGAGGTGATCGCGATGCAGCTTTGGGACCGCGACGAGCTGGAGTTCCCCTTTGGCCAGTGGTCGCGCTTTGAGAATCTGGAGAATGAAGAAGACTTTCTGCTGCTGGATCCCGCCACGGTGCGGCAGCGGTACATGGAGGTGCTGAAGACTTTTCAAGGACAGCTCAAGGAAGGCTTCCGCAAACATCAGGTGGATTACCTGAGCCTGCCCACGGATGAATCCCACGCGGCGGCCCTGCGGAGTTACCTGGCGCTGAGGATGCGGTGAGAACGGAACGCGCATGCACATCTCCCCACCAGCCGCTGACCTACCGGAACCCGAAAAGGGCGACCGGGTGACGCTTTTGCAGGAGGGGAGAAAAACCCGCACGGCCACTTCCTACAATGCCTGCAAGGACGGCCGGTATGAAAAGCGGGTCGTGGCACTCGGAGACGCCAGGGATCTTGGCGAGTTTGAATCCGTGGAAGCCGCGACAGCGACCGCCATCCGGGCGCTGGAGTCAGATCCCAAAGCGATCTTCAGGGTAGTCGGCAGTGACGGCCGTGTGCTTGCCACCCAACTCAACCGGGAAGTCCAGCAAGCTCTGGAATTCAAAACGGGACTGGTCATCAAGGCCGTCCTCTTCCTGGTCTGTTCCCTTGTCCCGGGGATCGTTTTTCATCTTCATGCCGCACAGCCTTCGGTCACCGACACCGCCCTTTTGGTTGCCGTCATTTATGCGTTGTGCTGGTTGTTTGGGTTCACTCAAAACGTGGTGGAGGCGGGGGTGATGGCCTGCATTCTCATGACTGTCATCAGCCTGTCCTTCCCCATTCGGGACGCCATTTCAAAGGCCATCAGGAAACATCAGGAACAGCGCGGCACCATCCCTCCGGCCCAGCAAGCTGCACCAGCCCCACGATAACTTCCCCTCTCCTCCCTTGACCTTTCTCAATGCCATCCTTCTCGCGGGCGCAGCGGCCTTCATGGTGCCGCTGCTGATCCATCTGCTGAACAAGCGGCGGGTACAAAAGGTATCGTGGGGGGCCATGCACCTCCTCCAGGAGGTGATGCGCCAGCGGAAAAAGCGGAAGCTGAACATCGAGCAATGGCTGCTGCTGGCGGTGCGCATTGCCATCCCGATCGTGCTGGCGCTGTGCCTGGCGCGACCAGTGCTGACGGCGCTGCGTTCCTTTGGCCTGGGCAAGACCTCGCTGGTGATGCTGCTGGATGATTCCTTTTCCATGCGGGCCCCGGCCCCGGGAGGCTCCCCGGCGGAGCGGGCACGGCAGGATGTGGGCCAGGTGCTGCAGGCGCAACCGAAGGGATCCGACGCGCAGGTGGTGCTGGCAGGCGGCAATGCGCGGCGGCTGCTGGATCAGGCCACGAGCACGCTGGAAGTAATCCCGCAGCAGCTGGCGGAGACGACCAACCAGGCAGGTCCCGTGAAGGTGAACGAGGCGCTGCAAACGGCGGCGGCATCCCTCTCCAGCGCACCCAATGGAGCGCGGGAACTGGCCATCGTTTCGGACTTTCAGGCCAGTGACTGGAAAAGCGCGGCCGAAGGGGCGGCCCTGCCCGCGCTGGATGCCCTGATGAAGCAGGAGCCGAAACCGCAGGTGACCTTTTATCGCCTAACCAGTGATCTGACCGAGAACCTGAGCATCGCCAGTGCTGACCTTTCCGCGCTGGTGGTGGCGGAGGAGCAGCCCATCGGCCTGCGGGTGCGCATTCAGAACCACGGCAAGCGCCCCTGGCAGGATGTGGCGGTGCATCTGGAGGCGGACGGTGCGCGGCTGCGGACCTCCCGTGTGACGCTGGCCCCGGAGGGCGAGGCCCTGATCAGCTTTACCCACGCCTTCGCGGGCATCGGCGATCACTCCCTGGCCGTACGGCTGGAGGGGGACAGCTTTGCCGATGACAACGCCTTTTACTCGGTGGTGCAGGTGCGCAACCAACTGAACGTGCTGCTGGTGGACGGGGATCCCGGCACGGAGGCCCTGAGTGGTGCGGCGGACTTTTTGGAACTGGCGCTCACGCCGTATCAGTCCGCCAGCGCGAGCCTAAAAGACCTCATCCGCATCACCAAGGTGGAGGCCAAACGGCTGCGCGAGACGGACTTTCGCGGGCAGGAAATCATCGTGCTGGCGGATGTGGACCGGCTGCCAGACAACCGGCTGGGCGAATTGGACAAGTTTGTGAAGGCGGGGGGAGGACTGATCGTGTTCACGGGACCGCATTGCGACCTGAACTGGTATAACCAGAAGTTCTACCGCAATGGCGAGGGCCTGCTGCCCGCCGGCCTGAAGGGGCTGCAACGCGCGACCTCGGCAGCCCCGGCGCGCATCCTGCAACAGCGGCTCACCCACCCGGCCACGGTTTACTTCAACGATGCCCGTGGGGGACGACTTCAAGAAGCCGGATTCCAGGCCTGGATGGAACTGGACACAGCCCAAGACGCTGGAGCGAAGCCGCTGCTGATGCTGGACCGCGGCACGTCGCTGTTTCTGGAGAAAGCCCGGGAACGTGGCCGGGTGATCCTTTCGGCCACGACGGCGGATGCAGAGTGGTCGAACCTGCCCCTGCAGCCTTTCTTTGTGCCGCTGATGCAGCGTCTGGTGACCTACCTGGCCACGCAGAGCACCGTCACCGCCTGGGATCAGGTGGGGACCCCGCTGCGGGTGGTGATGGCCAAGGAACGTGTGGGGGTGGAGTACACCCTGCGCGATGTGGCCGGCCAGACGCAGACACTGAAGGTGAAGGCCGAAGGCGACCATGCCCTGCTGGAGTCGTCCCCCATCACGAGTCCGGGCATCTACAAGCTGACGCAGGGGAACAGCACTCGCCTGCTGGCCTACAATCTGGACCCGGCAGAATCCAACCTGGCTCCCCTGCCCCAGGAGCAGGTGAAGCAACTGGCTGAGCGATATGACGCGGCCTTTGTGGAGTCCTTCGATGCCTGGCAAAAGCTGGACCGCACCCGCCGCCATGGCAGTGAACTGTGGCAGCCGTTTCTCATCGGGCTGCTGGTGCTGCTGTTCTTTGAGGTGCTGCTGCAGCAGAGGATCGCGCGGGGTTAGCGGATATACTTTGGGGCAGACGGGACAGGAGTCGTTTAGGCCTCATCTTTGGGACAAACGGGTGGGTGAGCTTTTCGAGAGCGCCAGAGGACTGGCGCAGTCCAGGACGCCTCGCGGCTGCGGTGCCACTGCGCCTGCCGGGGCTTAAGGGTGGGGGCAGGTTCAGGGGCCGGGACTTGGCAAGTCCCGCTCCTTGGGGCGATTGGGAAGCTCGTTGTGCGAGACTCTTCGGCCATCCCGCGTGCGGGAGGCTGGTGGCTACGGGGAACAGGGGTGTTTTGGCCTAACCAAGGTTACTTCATCGGCTCCATGTAGTAGATGCCGGTGGTCATGGTGTAAGCGTTGGGGACGGGCATGCGCTTGAGGGCGTGCTCGGCGCCCCAGGAGTCGGTGTAGAGAAATTCGTTGGTCTTGAGGTTGTAGCCGATGATGAGGCGCATGTGGCCTCCGGCGGCCTGGGGGATTTCGGGCTCGGGCAGGAGGCCGAGCATGACGCCCCACATGACGGGGATGCCCTGATCGATGAGGCCGGTGATGTTGCGCTGAAATTTGCCGAAGCCGGAGCGGTCGCGGCCGATGCGGGAGGTTTTGAGGACTTCGCCATCCATGGCGCCGTAGATTTCATCAATGTAGATGGTGCCGTCGCGCGGGGCGGCGCTGACTTCGCGTTTGTCGGCGCGTTTGGCCTCCTTGTTGTAGTCGCCCACCATGTCCATGAAGGTTTTGTAATCCCAGTTTTCGATGACGCGGACGCGGACGCGGAGGCGGCCTTCGAGCTTGTTGAGGGCCTCGTACATCTTGGCGGGGCTGGTGCCACCGTCGCTGCTGCTGTCGGCCACCTGGGCCATCTCATGCTGGTCCACGGGGATGCCGTAGTATTTAAAGACACGCTCGGCCGTGGCGACGGCGCAGTAGCCTTTGGGACCCTGGTCCACCATGGGGACGTTGGCGATGAGGACATCGCCATTCTTCTCGCGCTTGAGGTTGGCGGTGAGGGAGTCTTTGGTGACGGAGGGGGCCTTGGCTGCGGCGGTGGTGGCGGCGACGGGTGCGCCGGCCTTGGGCACGGGGGCGATGAGGAGGCGGATGAATTCGGGGCGGAAGGGGAGGTCGCGAGACTTGACCTCGCGCTGGAAGGAGTATTCGAGGAGGTAGGCAGTGGGCGGTTTGACCCAGAGGTAACCTTCGGCGGCGACGGCGGAGGTTTTGTCCTTGCCGCGCTCCGTGGAGGGCACGCCGAGCTGCTGGCCGATGGTGGCGCGGTGGGCTTCGATGAGGGCCTCGAATTTTTCGCGGGTCATGAACTCGCTGTTGCTGTCGCCCCGGTTGAAGATGGAGAGGCTGATGCGGGTGGGCTGGCCTTCGGGGCTGAAATTGACGAGGGCCTCGGTGACAGGGAGGCGGCCCTGCCAGAGGCTGAGCCCGGTGCCGAAGAAGCGGGCCTGGTCGCGCTTTTCCGAAAGCCACTGGAGGCCGGTCTTGGCAAAATGCTGCTGAAACTGATCGGCGGTGGTCTGCCAGACGTTTTCGCCAGTGAGTGAATCGAGCGGGCGGGCGGGGGTGGCGGGCTGCTGGGCCAGGAGGCTGCTGGTGAGCGCAAGGGTGCCGAGGCACGCGAGGGTGCGCCAAAAAGGCATGGAGGAGCAGCGTGGGGCTGGGAGGGAGGCCATCGGGGTTTGGAGTCTTCTTCTACGGAGGATGCTCAAAAAAAAGCTCACCTTGGAAGCTTTTTCCAAAGTGAGCTGTGAAAGCTCTGCCCTATAACGATGGGCGGGCTGGGGGTCTTTCCCCGGAAGCGGGGGACGGCTCAGTGGGCCGCAGGCTTGGCCTCTGGGGCATGGGCTGCAGGAGCGGCAGGAGCGTGGGCCGCAGGGGCTGCCGGTGCGTGGGCCGCAGGCTTGGCGTGGTCGTCCTTTTTGGCTTCGCCGTGGTGGGCATCGCCGTGGCCTTCCTTGTGCATGCCTTCATGGAGCACCTGGGTTTCTTCCCAGGAGTGCTTGTCGCAGGAGACGGAGGCGGTGAGGAGGGTGGCGAGTGCGAGGAGGGCGGGGACGGTTTTCATGAAGGGGTGTTCGACGCGGCCTGAGAGTAGAGGGGGATTGCCGGGGTGCAATCGGGTTTTGCAAGGTGCGGGAGCGTGTGGGGGAAAACGGCGGCGGGGCGGCGGACGGTGGCGGGGCGGACGGTGGCGGGGCTGACCGGGGGGCTAGGGAATGCAATGACGGGACGCCTAGGATGCTGATTGCGAGGGCGGCGGGTTGGCTCTATGTTTCGGGCTCCCCTTCCCCCCTTTTTTTCGCGACGCATGGCTGACCATACTTTCCGACTGTCTTCTGGCCGCACGCTGGGCTTTGCTGAGCATGGAGATCCTGCGGGGGTGCCGTGCTTTTACTTTCATGGCTGGCCGAGTGCGCGGGTGCAGGGGGCGCTGATGGATGAGGCGGGGCGGCGGCATGGGCTGCGGTTCATTTCGCCGGACCGGCCGGGGATCGGCCTTTCTGACTTTCATGAGGGGCGAGAGCTGAAGGACTGGCCGCCGCTGCTGGCGGAGCTGGCGGGGCACCTGGGGATGGACAAATTTCATGTGCTGGGCTGGTCTGGCGGCGGGCCGTATGTGCTGGTGACGGCGCTGACGATGCCGGAGCGGCTGCTGAGTGCGACGATCGTGTGCGGGGCGCCGCCGCTGGCGTTTCTGGGCTATGAGCACATGTTCTGGATGTATCGGCTGATGATCCGCCTGCGTCATGCCTTCCCGACGGTGCTGGGGGTGCTGCTGCGCGTGGGGGAAAAGGTGGCCCGTGGGGCACCGGACCGGGCACCGCTGAAGTGGCTGATGCAGATGCTGGGCCGGGCAGACCGGGCGGTGCTGATGCAGCCGGAGATCTTTGACAAGGTGCGCGCGGGCATGGTGGAGGCGCTGCGCCGGGGCCCGAGGTCGGTCATCGCAGATGCGGACATCTACCTTTCCGAATGGGGCTTTGAGGTGGGGGGCATCGGCTACCCGATCCACTTCTGGCATGGCAAGCAGGACCGCAACATCGACTGGCGCTACACGGAGAAGCTGGCGGGCATCATGCCGCACACGACGACGGAGTGGCTGGAGGAGGAGGGGCACTACTCCCTGCCGGTGACGCACCTGGACGCGATCCTGAAAAAGGCGCTGGCACGGTGAGGCGGCGGCGGGCCTGCCAGGGAAGAAACACAGAGACGCGAGAAGGCTTTTTGCAGGCGGTTTTTTTTGAATGATTGCAGTCGGATGTTTGGCGATGTTTCAGGATGATACGCGTGTGTTTCTGATTTTGAGGGCGGGAGGGAAACTTTTTTTGGCACTTGGCCTAACTGGGGGTGCTAGTCGCTGGACAAGGGTGGGTGCGGGGGTGGAAATTGGTGCATGAGCAGTTCCTATGATCCAAACCGGCAACGCATCGATGCCCGGCCACGCAATGTGTACCACACGCCTGAGGGCAGGCGGGTGGTGGGGCCGACGAGTGCGGAAATCAGCGCGCAGACGAGCAAGCGCCAGTACCGAGGCGGCCCGCTGTATGAGTCGCGCCCGCTGACGCAGGGCGGCGGCCTGGACGGATATTATGCGATGCAAAAGGGTGGCCGACCACGGCCGCAGTCCCAGGTGCGGGAGAGGCCCCACCATCTCTATGGCTCGCAGGCGGGGCGGCTGGCACCGCCCACCCCGGAGCCGAAGGGGGAAGTTCCGGCGACGATCAAGGCTGGCACGATCCAGGCGGACCCGGCGGCGGCCTTTAAGAAGGAGCTGCCGCCGATGGAGATTCTGGGCGGATCGGGATCTGCCGTGCCAAATCCGGTGCCTGTGCCAAAGTCGCTGGACCCGAAAGGAGATGCTGCGGGCATGGGCACCATCCAGGCGGAGCCGGACGCGGCCTTTAAGAAGGAGCTGCCGCCGCTGGACCTGGGCCTGCCGCCACTGATGCGCAACAGCTACTCGCACCTGGCCCAGCCGCCTGCGCGGACGAAGAAGACGCTGCTGGCCTGAAGGGGCCAGGCGGACCTGCGGCGTGAGGATGCCGCAGGTTCGATCATGCTACGCTTTTTGTTATTCCAACCACCTGATTCCGGGTTGCCGCGCCTGTGCGGATGGCGGAACCTTATTACACGCTTTTTGTTATGCCTATTGTCCAGACGATGCGCCCCGGTGAGCTGGCGCGGCCAGCCCTGCGCAAGAAACCCTACCCGGAGGATGTTCCCCCTGTGGCTGCGCCCAGCCCGATGCCCCAAGTGCAGCCTGTGCCCCAAGTGCCGCTCCCGGCACCGACGGTCCCGGAGGTGAAACCGCTGATTTATGGCTCCCAGGCATCGCGGCTGCAGGCAGCCCCGGCGGCCCCTGCGGACCAGCTTCCTCTGCGAGGGGCGGGGACTTTTTATGGACTGCCCACCGGGCCTGCACCGGAGGCGGCGACCAGCGTTCCGCCGGAGGGGCTGCAGCCGCCCTCTTTCCAGATGAAGGTGGACCCGCCACGCCCCCTGCCCAGCGAGCCGGAGGATGAGATAGAGCGGCAGCGGGCCGCCCATGAGGGCGAGATGAAACGGCTGGAGGGGGACCCGGTGACGGCACGCTTTGCCCGGCAGTTGCGAGGGCTGGAGGCAGATGAAAAGGTGATGAGGGAAAACATCCGCGCCACGCTGCCGGAGGCGGAGCAGGAGGAGATGGTGAAGAAGCTGGAGACGGAGCTGCTGTTTGAGCGGCTGCGTGTGGGCAAGGCCATGAACCAGGCGATGAACGCGGAGGCGGAGTCGCTGAGAACGGCGGCGGGAATCGCGCACCGGAAGGGACAGCGGGCCTATGAGGAGCGGATGGAGGCGGATGAGAAGTCGCGGGCGGAGCCGCAGAATCCGCTGCTAGGGTGGGCGAACACGATCGGGGATGCGCTGCCACTGCCGGGGCCGCTGAATCCGGGCTGGTGGGCGCAGAAGATGGTCGATGATTTTGGCCCCTATGACCATCAGAGAAAACGTGTGCAGCAGCAGGTGCGGAGTGAGGAGGAGGCGGAAGTACTGCGGCGGGAGGCGGTGAAAAAAACGGGGCTGGACCCAGACAATCCGGAGCATGCCCGCCTGCTGGAAGATGCGAAGCAGATGGACTGGACCGCAGGTGGCAGGCCGGTGGGGGAAAGTGCGGCCTCGGGCACCGGGATGGCGGAGGCGGAGTCCTTCAAAAACGCGATGATCCATTCTCTGACCGAGGGGAAGTGGGAGGTGAACCGCGCGGAAAACAGCCGGCTGCTGACGGACGGCAGCGTGGTGGTGAACCCGCTGCTCATCCATGATGATGCGGCCTATGCCAAAGCGGTGCAGGAGGCGCAGGCCACGCCGGAGGCGAAACGGCAGGCGATGGACAGGCTGAAGGATCTGCAGCGCGGCCAGGCAAAGGCGCTGCTGCCTTCGCTGAAGTCCACGCCGGATTTCTTCCCTGGGGAGCAGTTCACAGACTATGTGGGGCGGCGGGCGCAGGAGGAGCCTGCCTTTGGCGTGCTGCCGGAGGCGGAACAGGCCAGGCTGTTCCTGCGAGAGCAGATGCAGCGGGGCTATGGCACGCGCCTGGCAGACAAGCTGGGAACATCCCTTTTGTTAGGCACGGGGGACTTTTTCACCCAGGTGAACGGGGCGCTGGCCATCCCAACGGGGGGGCTGCCGGGCGTGGGGGAGTTTTTTTCCCAGGGCGCGGCCGACCTGGCCATGCTGGGCGCGATGGTGGATGAGAGCACGGAGGCGCGCACGGGCACCGGTGCCCTGGGCCGGGTGACCGGGGGCGTGGTGCGGATGCTGCCACCGTTGGTGGCGCAGGCCCTGATCACCCGCGGCCTGCGAGTGAATATGCTGCCGGAGAAGGCGGCCAAGGCGGTGATCTACGGGCTGGCGGGGGCGCAGACAGCAGGCGGGCAGTATGCCGCGCTGTACGGGCAACTGCGGCAGCAGGGTGCGGGCCCCATGGAGGCGTGGCTGAGCGCCAGCGGCCCGGCCATGGCCTCGGGCCTGGTGACGGCGGGGCTGACGGCCCTGGGCGGTGCCACGGGCACGGAGGCGCTGCTGCTGCCGGGCGCCCGCGGCAGGGTGGCCCAAGGGGTGCGCGGCTTTTGGAAGGAGGCGCTGAAGAATGTGCCCGCCCATGCGATGAAGGAGGTGCCGGAGGAGTTCTTCGATGAAATGGCCTCGACCGTCATCGAGGCCATGGCGCTGGGGAAGGACCCCAAGGAGGCGCTGGGCGGGTTCCTGGCAGAGTCGCCCGAGTTCATCGGGTCGGTGATGCTGCTGGGCGGCAGCGGCGGCCTGCACTCGTCGCGCCAGCAGACGCAGGCTGCTGCGCCGGTGCCTCTGGTGCCAGCTCAGGGTGGTGACAGGCCCTTTCCAGTACCACCAGTAGCGGGTGGGGCCACCGGGAGTTCACCGGTGATTCAGGGGCCAGAGGCCAGCGTGCCCGCAAACCCTCCCCTGCCTACACGGCCCCCGGTACCTGCGCCGTCTGGCCCACCGATGGTGGTGGGTGACGAGGTTGGGGGGCAGGCCCCTCAGGCTTTGCCAGATCCCATGCCGCGAGGGCAGCCGCCGCAGGCAGTGAGCAACCACCCAGAGATGGCGCAGGTGACGGCCCCGACCATTCACCGCGAGGCTCCCACCACCCCGCCTCTCTGGCAAGGCCGCGCCCGCCATGGTGAGGATGCGGCTGTGCTGGGCCGCAACCCGGACGGGACTTTTCAGGTGCGGCTCAATGGCACGGAAAAGACCTTCAAAGAAAGCCAGGTGGCCGCGATGACCGGGATGCAGCGCGGGCCGTTGTATGAGATGCTGGGGAGGGCGACGGTGAACCGAGAAAAGAAGGCAGGCCAAGCCCCTCTTCCTCCTCAGGCTTTCGCTGGAGTTCCAAGCAGGCGATTTCAGTTCAGTCAGACCCACCCAGCCGACAGTGAGGTGCTTCATGTACACCGCCAGATCGCGGAATCTGAGGATGCCTTCCAGCTCGGCAAGAGCAAGCCGGACAGCACCTCAGTGCAGGAGCTGGTCGAGGCTTTTTCTTTGCAGGAGCAGCCTTTGAAACTGCTGGAAGAAAAACCTTACCGAGGGGCAGGCAGAGAGTATCTGCTAGCGACTCCGAAAGGAACTGTCCGCATGGTGGAACTGACCCGCGAAAAGGAGATCTTCGTGGACACGAGCAAGGCTGCCAGCAACGAATCCAAAGCGGGCGGTGGGGCACAAATCTATCAACTGGCGCAGACCTACGCACATAACAAAGGTTTCCGCTTCCGAGCCGATGACAGCGTGTCCGAAATTGCCCAGAAACGCCGCATCAGCCAGATGATCGCCAGTGCCCTGCGCCACGGCACCACGCAGCATCTGAAAGGTGACCATGAATTTGTAGATGAGAACGGCCAGTGGCAAGTGGACGTGCCCGGCTAGAAACCCGGAGACCACGATCATAACCTGGCTCTCCTCCTGAAGGCCGAGCACGCCAACGTCATGCAGGAAGCTCAGGCGCGGGGCATTGACCTCAGCCATTTGACACACGATCCCACGACGGATAACATTCTCGATGGCCGTACCGGGACCCCCATTACCAGAGCAACTCTCGAATCTCTCGTGGACCGATTGGAACCCGGAACTAGTGGAGTTGGCGCGACTACACTTCTTAGGACCCTTGTCACCGGATCCGCGTTACAGCGATCGTCCGCCGGGAGCGGCGTTTCAACTATATACCCGGATCAGGGTGGACACGCCGGAAGGACTGAGGGTGGGGGACTCGATGGGGAGCTGGTGTCGGTGGCACGGGATCTTTACTATAGCCGATCACCGGAAGGCGCTGGAGGCTTACCGCAAAGGCGAGTGGGTGACGCCGTATCCAGAGGGCCCGGTGGGCTCGCCACCGCCCTTGCCGAGACGGCCCGGTTTCTAAATCAGAAACAGCCCGGCCTCATCAACGAGCGCACGCATCTCTTCACTACGGTGGAGGAGTTGCTGGCCTCCTACTATGCCCGGCAATACCCCTTCACGGCAGAGCAAATCGCCAGCCTACGTTCGGCAGAAGGCTTCCATGACACGGAGACCGGCCACAGCTTCGTCATTGCCGAAAACACCCGCCTGCTGCCGGGGGAAAGCACGCAGCAGGCCCTGACCCGCGTGGTGCTGCATGAGCGCGTGGGGCATGGTGGATTGCACATCTTGTTAGGCAATACCGATAGCGCCCGCTCCCGCCGCTGGGCCGCCCTGAGTGCGCAGATTCCGCCAGCGGAGCTGGAGGCCATCGCCGGGGAGACAGGGTACGGGCACCTGGCTGGAAAACGTGAGGACCTCGCCTTTGAATGGTTCGCCCGCCGCACGGAGAAGGACCTGAACCTACTGGAGAAAGACAGTCTGCCCCGGCAGATGTGGGATGCCTTCCGTGAGATGGCGCTGGATTTCATGGCCCGCGTAGGCCTGAGGCCCACGCTGGGTCGCAGCTTTGAAACTCAGGTGAAGGACCTGCAACGCCGCGCCCGCGAGGCCGCCCTGAGACCAGTGAGGGACAGGACAAATGTGAGACAGGTCGCGCCGTCTGGCCTGCCGATGGCGGTGTGGGACGAGGTTGGGGCCCAGGCCCCACAGGCTTCGCCAGATCCCATGCTGACAGGGCAGCCGCCGCAGGCAGTGAGCAACCGCCCGGAGATGACGCAGGCGACGGCCCAGGCTGCTCCTGCGGCCCAGCGTCCCCTGCGAGGGCCAGAGACTTTTTCCCTCTTCGCGTCCACACGCCCGCAGGGACAGGCCGGTTGACCAGGACAAAAACGTCGAGGGACGGAGGCGTTTTGGACGAAGCGCAGCGGAGCCCGAAGGGTGAATCTGCGGGGAGCAGATTCATCAACACTCCGGGGCGGGCAAGGCGTTGGGGTGTTGAGTCAGACGTAGGAGAACTTGGCCATTTCCAAACCCAGTCAGTTTTGTCCGTTCTTCCTTTCCCCTTCGCGTGGCTTCGGCACGGGAAACAAGGAACGGGCGAGACTCCTGAACATACGGGCTTTCATAGCCGAGACGCTCACTGCACTTCATTCTTCCTAATAGCTTGGCACGGTCAAGACTATTGGTTGGCGCGAACGTACATTCAAAACAGAAGCTTGAAGACCCACTATGCCCACGTCCCAGGACCACTTCGCCGACGAAGATGCCCTGGAACGTGGCAGTGGTGAGGTGCTTGCTATGGGTTGTCACCACCTCGATTCATAGCAAAAATGCTTTGCACCAAACGTGTTTTTTTCTCAGTCATAATCTTCGATGCCATTTCTGCACTAATAGGCTCTACCTCGTCAGCAGTTACCTTCCAATATTTTACCTTTATCAACTTACTCTCAAAATTAATTGCTCTAATTAAAGCAAAATTAGCAACTTCATCTTCGCTCAAATGAAATTCAACTCTTAGTAATGCCTTTTCACTACCACCTCCGTTTAATGTAAACCAAATGTCATTACCATTAGCAACATCTCGTGTGGTTATAAAATCATGAATAACACCGGGAAGACTCTTTAGCATGCCGTCATTTAATATCCAGGTGTTAATATTACCCAACACCCGCTCTTCTGTTATGCCTGACATTTCAGGCCTCCTCCATGTCAGACACAATGATAGCAGCAGTGTTAATAAGGCAAAAATTATAATAATTATTCTCATGCTCTTAAATTCAGAAAGGGGATAGCGGAGGGATTTTGGGTGAAAATGGCATGAAGTTGTCTGAACCACCTTCACTATTGTATGGATCACTTTCATCTATATACACACCTCCATCTCCCGTTATATTACCGCAGGTAGTCGTCGGCGCATAAAGCGTTCCTAGAGAGGAAATACATGAGGATTTCCATGCCGAATCAGAGCCTGCGCTGCAGACATTTAAGTAAATTAAACTCAACTTGAATGGTCGCAACCTTTTTATATCGTCAGGGAAAATACCGTTTTCGTCGGTTAACATTGCGCCGCCAGCTCCACCGTGCGCTCCCAACCAAAATCCTGTAACATCTGGATCTTTAATTTGCTTGGAAAATTCGGAGTGGCCTGGCTCCCCTATATCAACAACATTATAACCCATGCTAGACAACCTGGTTTGGAAGGTTGTTTTTGCATTTGTAATGCTGCTTTTTGTAGTTCCTAAAATCGCTTGAAGCCAATTTGCAGGCTTGGTATCACCCAGTGCCACCAACATCACATTTGGCACCGATATCCCACAGCCTTCGAGTATTGATTCTCCATCCGAAGGTTTCCAACCTTTGGCCCATTTTTCAGCCTCATCCACATTTAGATGAATTTTCTTAGCGAGGGACCTAATGGTGTCGTTTTTCTCTGCGTAGGCATACACCCTCCTCTCTGTTGATTTCCGTTCAATTTTCCAAAGTCCCAAATAATCCCACTTATTTACCGGATCATTCCCCACCATCCCGTGCAGATTTATCCCTCCACGCTCTGCGATAGGATCCCGTGACAGCCACCTGCCCATCTCTGGCGCGTAATACCTGTAGCCGTAGTAGAGCAGACCGCTTTCAGCATCCTCATACTTCGTGCTGAAGGTGAACGGCGGGCGTTCTAAGTCACTGGAACTGATGTACAGATCCCGTTGCTTTTTCGTCAGGGCTACCCGCACGGCATCATCCACCAGCAGTTTGCCATACGGATCATATTCCAAGCGGTAAAGCGGCAGCTTCTGCGCCCCTTCGTTTTCCACCCAGCCCATCACGTTGCCATTGCCGTCGTACCACGGGGCGAGCTGGCGGTTGCTGGCCGTGAGGTCTGGCACGTAATCGGCCACCCACAGCAGTCCTCCCACACCTCCGGCTCCGCCCAGCCTGCCATTGACGTCCAGACCCCACAAATAGCTGCGTCGCAGGAAGAGATTCCCATAGCTCCTTTTCACAAATTCCGCCACCAGCGTCCAATCCTGCCAGAGATACACTGTCTCCTTCGTCAAATGCCAGTTTCCACTCAGGTCTCCAACCCTCGTCATAAAATTATAGGTCTCCCGCTTGTGAATGCGCCTCCCTTTCCCATCGTAGCGGAACTCTAAGCGTTTTACGAGTGCCGTATGCACACCAGGAAGGGCAGAAAAGCGCATCTCCTGTTTCACCAGACGGTTTTCCGCATCCCAGGTGTAGATCCAGTGGGCATCCGCTTGCAAATTTCCACGTTCATCATGAAGCCCCATATAAGGCTCATGAGGGGTCTCGTTGGCCCGCAGACTCAACGTTTTTGTCACTGGCGTAGGCGTAGGAGTCAGATCATTGCGGGTCGCCGTGATCGTCGCTAACTGGCTGTCATAGGGATTTGTCAGAGTTAGCAAGCGCTTCCAGATCTCCCCGTCCCGAGCGGCCACTTGACCGTCCACCTTCACCTCCGCCTGCGGATTGGCCCGTCCTCTCAGCCAGCTCTTGCTGGCCATTGCTTTACTAAAGATCACCTCACTGCTGCCAGACACTGCCTGGATACTATGGGAAAGAGTTTCCCCTTCTGGCGTCAGCGTGTTGGTGCGGTTGCCACTGTTGTCATAGGCGAGGAAAGTCCCCTGATCTGCTGGAAAAACCAGCGCCTCAGGTCCCAGCCATGCGGTCAGGTTCATCGTCTTTTTCGGCATCAACACGGTGGACATCTTGTCTGATGGCCTTCGCTGGGGCAAGCTTCTTGACGGCACAAACTGACAACTTCACCATGGCGACTCACATCGTGCAGTCAGTCGCATCTCACTGAAGTCGTGGCCTTTTCCCTCTTCGCGTCCACACGCCCTCAGGGACAGGCCGGTTGACCGGGACAAAAACGCCGAGGGACGGAGGCGTTTTGAACGAAGCGCAGCGGAGCCCGAAGGGTGAATCTGCAGGGAGCAGATTCATCAACGCTCCGATGCGGGCAAGGCATTGGGGTGTTGAGTCAGACGTAGGCGAACATGGCCCCTTTCCAAACTCAGGCAGTTTCATCCGTTCTTCCTTTCCCCTTCGCGTGGCTCCGGCACGGGGAAACGAGGAACGAATGAGGCCCCTGAACATACCCGCTCTCCTACCAGACCGGTGATACCTTCAAAGCCCTTGCGGATATCGCAGGGCTCCATTGCCACGAACACCTTCAAACTGCCGATGAAGCTCAACGTGACTGGAACTCCTGTATAGCCGTGAGAAGCTGCACCACCAGCGGGATGTGCGAGGCGCATTGAAGGCGCAGCTTCACGCCCGAGGACAGCTCAATGATGAACTCCTGCGCAAGCTTGGACTCGACTGCTTCACTCGAGCTTGGTGAGATCACAGCTTCCATAAAAGGCACCGACTTCGGCTTCGGCTGACCCCGTGCTGAACGGCCCACACCATATTTGCGTCGCCACGTCACGAAAGTTTGATAGCTGACTCCCGCCATTGCCGCAAAGCGGGGCCCAGACAAGCCACTTCGCTCATACTCCCGGACCAGAACAATCTGCCGCTCCACGGGCGTCTGCACGCGACCTGCTTTATCACTCTTCAAGACGATGGCCTCTGGGTTCATACAAGTCATAGCTGACCACCTATGACCTCTATGAATCCAGCCACTTCACACGGCACTCGATGTGACGCTTACTCTTTTGGGGCCAGTTGAAGAGCGCCTTCCACGGCGGCGCACGCAGGCTCCGCGCCTGGCACTGGATGGGCCGCGAAGAGGTCGAGTATGAAGGTTCCCTCTACTGGACCACCCCCGGCTACGGTTACGGCGTCACCGCCACCAGCATCGTGCCGGGTTTCCGCCCACCCTCCCGCTACAAGGCCCGCCACCTCGACCGCATTCGCCTCATCTGCAACGCCACGGGGTTTATCCAGGCCATCCAACGCGGCATCCAGCAAGGCTTGATTTAATCGAACCTCTTGTTAGACCTGGCTCCACCGCAACGCGGAGGATGGCTTGAAGACCCACTATGCCCACATCCCAAGACCAATTCGCCGGAGAGGTTGCCCTGGAGGGTGACATGAGTGACGTGCCTGCTATGGGTTGTCACTGTTCTTCTCTCTCGCTATCTAGCAATTCAACTACCTCTTTTTCAGTTAAAAATCGGTCGTCAAAGTCATTCTTACCCCATATTGAAATTGGGATGAGTTGTATCCCAGAACTCAGAGGTGTCAAAGATCGATGAGATCCCACAATGGCAAATCGCTTGCCATCCCGATCTAGCTGTATAATGCGCCAAATGCCGAGTGCATCAATCAAGTCGGGTGTAATATGAGAATCTTTTGCGGCCAAATCAAGGTTGCGACGCATAAATTCTGGAACCACCATGTTAGGCATCTCAATCACCGATGGAAATAAATCGTTGATGTCTTTGGGCAAATCCCCGCCATTATCTTCCTTGTAATAAAGTATCGCACTAATGATATAATGCATCGCCGTGGCGGATTGAGTTTTTTCAACGGGATCAATCGTCACTGAATTTCTGGGCTGAGTATATTGATAAAACAACCACATTAACAATGCACTCCCCAAGGCCAACACTGGGATTTTCATATGGGCTAGCTTTATTTTACAGGCCATGGGTAGTTAAACTGAAATTCACTCCACGGCCCTGTATCAATTCCATTATTTGAGTTTTGATGCTGCCACCAATTCCCCTTGAACGCATCAATGTAAAAGCTTTTGAAACCACAAAACAACCCTGCAGTCACAAGAGGGTTTACTTGAACTACGTTATGATTTGTCCTGCGATCTAACCATGTAAAATACGGCGGTATTTTATTGCCTCCAGCAACAGCTGTGTCCCATAAAAGAGATTTTGGATCCACAAAACCATTTTCAAGTTTTCGTGGTTTGAGCAAATTATCACGTATTTCATTTGCCAGTTTTTCAGCCTGTTCAGAGCACTCATTCCCCTTGCACCATTCCTTTGAATTCTTGTTCCACTTAATGGCAAAACGAAGGATATCTTTCTTAAGCTCCCTGACTTTCGCCAGCAGGCACTCATCGCATTTTTTACCGACCTGCCCTTCGGAGTCAACTTTGGCTAAAAGTTGTTCCAAATTAGACGAATCCCAGCTTCTATTTTCAGGCTTATCAGGAGTCCGTGGATAACCACCTGGTGGGACAACTTGAGGGCCTCCTACTCCTCCATTCATAGGGGCCCGGCCATCGGTATCAATAAAGTTTACCGGGTCATTGTAACACATCCCGTACAAATTGATCCCCCCCTGTTCCCCAATCGGATCCCGTGACAGCCACCTGCCCATCTCCGGCGCATAATATCTGTAGCCGTAGTAGAGCAGGCCGCTTTCGACGTCTTCATACTTCGTGCTGAAGGTGAACGGTGGGCGGTCCAAGTCCCAAGCAGAGACGTTCAGGTCCCGTTGCTTCTTCGTCCTGGCCACACGCACGGCATCGTCCACCAGCAGTTTGCCAAAGGGGTCGTACTCCAAGCGGTGAAGAGGCAGCTTCTGAGCGCCTTCGTTTTCCACCCAGCCCATCACGTTGCCATTGCCGTCGTACCAGGGGGCAAGTTGGCGATTGCTCTCGCTGTGATTAGGCACGTAATCCGCCACCCACAGCAGGCCACCGACACCTCCGGCCCCGCCCAGCGTGCCGTTAACGTCCAGACCCCAGAGGTAACTGCGTTTCAGCTTCAGGGAAGAAGTCTGCCACAAGGGTGTAGAGAATTCCGCCACGAGCGTCCAATCCTGCCAGATGTAAATGGTCTCCTTCCGGGGCGTCCAGTTAGCACCAAGCAAGAATCCATTCGCTGACATTAGGTGGTGGCTCTCCCGTTTCCAGATTCGTCGGCCTTTCCCGTCATAACGGAATTCCAGCTTCTTCACGTATTCATTGGACTCCCCAGGCACACCTTGAAAGCGCATCTCCTGCGCTACCAGACGGTTTTCCGCATCCCAGGTGTAGATCCAGTTGGCATCTGCCTTGAGGTTACCGCGTTCATCATGAAGACCTGGGAGAGGCTCTGCGGTTCTAGTGTTGGCCCGCAACCTCACGGTCTGCGTCAACGGCGCTGGCACCGGAGTCAGGTCATTGCGGGTCGCGCTGATGGTGGTGAACTGACTTGCCCAGGGTGCGGGCAGGGCTAGCAAGTGCCTCCAGGTCTCGCCTTCCCGAGTGGTGGCCAGGCCGTCCACCTTCACCTCCGCCTGCGGATTGGCCCGTCCTCTCAGCCAGCTCTTGCTGGCCATTCCTTTTCCAAAGACCACTTCACTGCTACCGAGCGCCAGTTGAATATTGTATGAAAGAGTCTCTCCTTCTGGCGTCAGCGTGTTGGTGCGGTTGCCACTGTTGTCATAGGCGTACCCATGCGTCCAGTCCGGTCGCAGGCTCGCATCGCTCATGCGTCGGCGCACCGCGCTGGTGAGTTCTCCGCGATCATTGTAGTCATACTCCAATCGGGTGCCATCTTCGCGCAGTTCTGTGGTTCGTCTCCCGGCTGCGTCCAGGCCGTAGTCGTAGCTGCCATAAACCGTGCTGCCGCGCTGCCAGATGCTGGTATCCAGTCTTCCTGCCACATCGACCGTTTGTGTGCCGATCAAGGGATCCCCACTGGCGATAGGTCGCGTCAACGTCTGCACCCGACGCGTGCCGGGGTGGTAACCGTAATTGGCCGTCACAAGAGGCGATCCATTCACAGGCCCAAGACTCGCATTTTCCAGGCGGGATTGCGAGTCATATGTGTAGCTCGCCTTTTGCGACACACCTGCGAAGGACCACTCAATAGCCAGCACTTCCCCAGCGCTGTTCACTCGTTTAGTTAGCACCAGACCGTCCAGAAGTCCGCCTGCCACCGTTTCCTGCACATCTCCGTTGGTCGAATAATTATAGGTATGCAGCCCCCCATCATCGCTGAGAGTTTTCAGACGACCGGCACGGTCATAGGTCATGCCCACATCGGGTGTGGCATCGGGGTAATTGATGCCCGAGAGTTGCCCTGTGGGGTGGTAGGAGTAAACGGTGGTGCGATTGGCACCTGTGCCGGCCCAGGTGCGCTCATGAAGACTGCCATCGGTATTGTACTGGTAACTGACTCCCCCTGCACCCACGCCATAAGTGCGCCCTAAAAGCCGCTGGCCTTGCCAGTTAAACATGCGTCTGACTGGCGCAGTCGGATATGGGGCTGGAGTCGTCTCCAGGTAATTGAGCTGGCCCGCTCCGTTGTAATTATAGGTGAGAAATTGGCTGCCCGCGCCTGATTGCTGGGTCACCCGGCCAAATTTGTTATAGGCGTAGTCTGTCTGCTCATCTGCTGGGTTTTTAATCCACGCCACCTGACCTGCATTCACGTGAGTAGCCGGGTAGTAGCCATAGGTGGTCGTTTCATTCGCGGAATTGCTGCTGCTGCTGATCCTGCCTGTTGCGGAATCATACACCTGAGTGCTGACTGCGTATTGACTGGCATCGACGACCTGAGTCTGCCGCCCCAGCGCATCATAACGGTAAAGAACAGGGGTGGTTTGGCTGAAATCCTGGCTGCTGACCAACTTCCCATTGTATTGAATCTGTGTCTGGCTGCGGCCTGGGAAACGGGTGCTGGTCACAACCGTTGTCACCACTTTGCCTGCCACCGTCGTTGTCGATGTCTCAACTGCTTCGTCAGGATAGGTGATCGTCACCAGACTGCCTGAGCCGGTTCCCTGCTTTTCACGGCGGGTGGTGGTTTGCTTGGCCGTCTCATTGCCATCCACCAAATATCGTGACTCACGGTGCACCAGCCACCAGACGCCTGAATCGAGTTCGTAATGGCGTTCTCTTTCAACCATGACGTCTGCGGAATTGGCGGTCAGGGCGCCATCTCCGTTGACATCAAGGCCTTCTTTGACGGCCAGATCCCGAAAGTCATACTCATACAAGTAAACTCGGTTGCCATTTGGGCCGCTGGTGATCGTTTTCACCAAACGTCCAGACTGATCATAGTTGAAGGAAGTCGTGACTCCTTCAACCGTTTGAGAAAGAAGAACCCCGTCGCCGCTCATCAGACGAGTGTTAGTGCCTACAGGCGTCTCACCATCCATCAAAGTTTCCGTCTCCCTGATACCTTGCTGTCCCGTTGTGATGACTTCATACGTAATCACTCTTTTTGCCTGCCCGGTCCCCTCCTGGGAATGTGGACGCCCATCGAGATAACGAGAGGAAGTGTATGTCACCTGACCACTGGCACGAGAAACGGTCTCCGTGGGAAAGCCGCTGCCACCGGAAGACGAATAGCTGGTGACGATGCCTCCGGCATCGGTACGCGAAAGAGGGCGCCCCCCCAGGCTGGTGACATCGAACTCTTGCTGAGTGAGGCCACCGGCAGAACGCGTCACCATGTTCCGCTTGCCAATGATTGTGGAGGAAGAACCCGAAGTTTCCCAAGCTTCCGAATAAGTGGTGGTGATGGCAGGCTGCGCCTCCCAAGTGCCCGTAGCCGCCGCCCCTTCCTGCGTCACACTGACGGGGTTCCCCTCCGTATCGGTAACATGAGTGGTCACTGCCCCATAGGCATCGGTGACGGTTTCAGTGGTTTCATTCGGCCGGCTGTAACTCTGCACCGTATCGCCGTCCCGGGTGACGGAAAGCATCTTGCCCTGAGTGTTGTAAAAATAACGTTCAACGCTAAGATTCTCCCAGGTCACTCCCGTCCATACCTGCGTGGACTCACTGGCGGCGCCGAACTTTCCGCGAATGCTCACGACCCTCGTCGTTTTATTGGGGACCTTGATAGAAGTGCCGGTCATGGATGGCAGGGTGATCGTCAGATCGGAAGTGACGATGGAGATTTTGAAGGGACCTTGTGCCGCCGGGTAATAGGAAGGATCCGTCCCGCCAGGAACCGCAAACGGACGTTCCTGGCCATACTCCTGGACTTTGCCGGAAACATCGACACGGCGGAGAAGACTACCCCGAATCATAATCGAGCCATGAGGGTCCGTAGGCGGAAATGCTCTCGGCGACCCATCGTAGGCTTCCCGATCCAACTGGTAATCCAAAATGTACTTCCTCCAGGCTGGCTGGCTTGGGGAGCCATCCGCGTGACCCATCACTTCCTTCCGCTCATGAACCTCCCTTTGAATTGAAACAGTATGGCCATCCGCGCCTAGGACGGCAGATGTTGTCAGTGTGCTTTGACGATCCTTATACAGGTAGGTAAGATTTTGTCCGGGGAAAGCGGAGGAGGCAGTCGGCGCGACATTCTCCAACTGAACTTCGTTGTTAATGTTATCACGGCGATCCCTTACTTTTAAAACGCCCTTGCCATCGACAGGAGCACTCAGCCATGGGCGATAGGAGGTTGTCCCAGAGACGGCCCGGGAATCCACCAAGTATTCATTCAAGGTATCCGCCTGTTCGTAGGATTTGATTACAATAAAGGAAGAGCCCTCTTTCTGGTAAGTGGTCTTTCGCAAGGCTCCAGGAACACCAGTGACCTCCTCTTTCAGTCGAATAAAATGCACAGGAAATGACGGATCTTTATTCACCTCATTGATTGTCCGGCTGTAGGAGACGGGGATCATCTGTCCCCCTTGATTTTCCGAAATCTCCATCGTCTGCGTGATCCGGCTTCTGAGATAATCGTTGGCCGATGTGGGTGTTTCGGTTTCGACGAGTTTTGTCCCACGTTCGATCCGTTTGCCTCCATCAAACTCCCAAGTCGCCTCATTTGAAGATGCCGTATACTTGTCCACCCGTTTGGCCACGGAGGATGCCCCCTCAAACTGCGAAAAAACCAGCGTCCGCTCGTTGGTGCTGCCATTGACGGTGCGGGTGATCTCAACCCGGCTCAAGGGGACCAGAGAAGCAAGCACCTGAGGATCAGGATCATAATAGGCGGCCGAGTAGGCGGTCGTCAGATAAACAGCACTGGTGATCTTACTCCCGTGCGTCTTAACTACGACGACGTGCTTGGGATTTAGGAAAACTTCGCGAACGCTGTCTGGCGCAGGTATGCCTGGAGAGCCCTCCAAACCGTACAGCCGCAACGCGGAATTCAAGGTGGGAGGGAAAACAGATTCGTTGGGATTCAGGCTGAGCACATATCTGCCATTGGGTATTCCGTATCTCTGGCCCGGCGGTATGACTCCGCCCAATGAAACCTCATATTCAGCTGCCATGTGGACATTTTCCACGTCATTAAGGGTGAGGGCATCGACCTCAGATGGCAGATAAGAGCTGGTCATTCCGCCGCCGCAGCACTGTCCATCACCAAAAATCACCCGCGGTTCTGCCGGCGCAACGTACCTCGGCACCGATGAGACATCCGAGGCTTCTTCTTCCTCTTCCGGCAAACGAATGCCAGCGGCAGGCACCACCTTTACCTTGTATTTAAACTCCGTTTCAACAATGTCCCCTTGCTGGGCATCCGGATAGTAGTCCGGCAGGGTTTGCCCAGGATCCTGCAACGGCCCACTTTTTGTCAGTGTTTTGGAAGTGAGCACATTCTCCCAATCGCCAGGCGTCGACACCTTCGTACCATCCAATTTTGTTTCTACCGTGTCGGTTTTAATCAGGAGATTGAAACTAAACCCGCACACGGACATCGTCAGAGAAGCGTGAGAGCCTTTTTCCGCCACGAGTTCGATATCGTAAGGCCGGTTAACAATTAACATTCCGGAGCCTTCAGATGAATTCACACTCGAGATTTCAGCAGTTCCTGCCTTGCTTTTCTCAACGTTTACTGAGGCTGTATTAGATTCAGCCCTAACATTGGGGACCAAAAGAAACCAGAATAAACCTAACAAATAAAACTTGCGCATAAGCATCAAAAAGTTGGACCTGTGATTGCCGCAGTTCAGCGAATCGGTGTCACCAGCACCAAGAGGATGGACGGATTGGAAGTTGACTGCGTAGGATCAGTGCCTGCGATTTGCTCTGCAGCATCAGAAGCACCATCTCCGTCCGAATCACTTTGATTGGGGTTCGTTCCCAAAAGGGCCTCAAGCGCATCGCTGAGACCATCCCCATCGGTGTCCAGGGGAGTTTGGGGCACGGTTGACACTTCGAAATGAAACAGGTTTTTTGCCTGCCCCATGTTGGCCACTGCGTAATCTTCATTGGCACTCCCGCTGGCCGTTGCCCAACTGGGTAAAGCAGTGATCTGTCCAACTGCCAGGAGCCGGTCATAAACAGGCTTGGCCAAAGCTTTGAGCTGCCCAACGTTTACAACTGCATAGTCATCAGCCTGATTCGTGTTCGTTGCCCAGGCATTGACCATGCCATTTAATTCTGTTCCAGCACCGCCAGAAAGTTTGGCATTCATTTCCGCCACTGCCGCTGAAACGAGATTTTTAAGCTGTCCTTGATTGATGAGGGCATAGTCATCACTCGGTTTTGCAGCATTGATCAGGCCACGCTGGCTCCACCAAGCGGGAGCCGCTGCCCAAGATGGATGAAGCAGCACCGCAAATAGTACCGCGAGGATGAACTTATGCCCGAAGGACTGATGCCAGCGGATACGGTGAAATAGGCACGAAGATAACATAAAAAGAGCTCGAAATTGGACCATACATCTCGGCGGCCCAGCATTTACTGATCGAGCGGGCGAGGCCCATCATCGTAAATCCCCATGGTCAGATTGCCTGCAGGTTCGACCCGCATAACACCTTTTACTTTGACGTCTCCCTCTACAGTCACGATTCCACCGAAGTGAGCGCTGTCTGCTGCGATCTGAGTCTGCTTTGCAGAGATAACCTGAGAAGGACTTGCGCCTTCTTTTTCCACCCGCGAGAGCACTAGAGACTCAGGTTTCATCTCATGTGTTTTTTCCGACTTTAGCTGTGTCATCCCACTGCCCGTCACCGCTGTAGACTCTACTTTTAAGTCATGGGAGCCAAGGCGAGTTACAAATACCTTTTGGCCAGCTGAAATGGATTCAGTAAAGGATTGAGTCAGGCTATCTGAAGACAGGCTCATTAAACGATTTGCGTCATCACTTGGGAGTCTAAGGCCTCCATTCCAAAGGACCATAATATCTTTAACCTCTCCAGCGGTGGCCGTAGGAACCTGCCACGCCCAGTTCGCATCCGAACGTGTTGCGGTGAACTGAATCTTGGGGGCATCATAGACATAATCCGTGTAAAAACTCTGATGTGTGTCCACCCATACATTCTGCCACTGTGTCGTCGTGCCAATGACTTCCCAGACAGATTGCTGCACCGGCACGTCCCCCATATATATATCTCCATATAAAGGTTCATAGGTGCCTCCTCCTATCTGGTTTCCGAACTCGTCGTAAATGGGGTCAATGTAGGTTGTTCCAATCTGGCCCCACGAATAAGAAGGCTGCATGGTCCAAATAGTTACCCATCCATATTCAGGGGTTGTGACCTCCTGGTCTTCATAATGACCTTCAACCGTGTAAGGCACGGTAATTTCTGTATTGATTCCCTGATTGGCGACACTGAGACGAAAGGCGGGGGAGACGATGGTATTCCCGGATGGCCCGTTGTATACCGTCCCGAAAATAATGTCGCCAGCAATGGTGGCACTCGCGGAAAGTGAAAGATTGTCCGCCGTGAGGTCATCCCCCCGGAGAGTGGCTGCAGAGATGAGGGTAAGGAGGCATGAAACGGCAGGCAGATAGAGAGATGTCTTCATTGGATGGAAAATTCCCTGCGGTATGGGATCTTAAGCGAATAAAACTGCGTGCGGTTTGTTTGGGGCCTCTCCCTTCATCAGAGAAATGCTCTACTGGTTTCGAATATCATTCATTGCTAGCACAAAAACTGTTCATATGAAAAAGAGAAATTCGGAATATATCCGATCTGCTACCCCACTAGGTGGCCGAAATGCCTGACATTCCCTTGATCGCCAGCAATCTGGCGAGAACACCCCTTTGGAGCGTCCCGTGTGATCAAAAAGTCCCCCAAGGAGCGGGACTTGCCAAGTCCCGTGGTTGGGGAAGGTGGAGCTGGATTATCCGTCATCTTTTACCGGGCCTCTTTTTGCCATTCGTCTGGGCTGGGTTGGTGCGGACGGAGACGTGAGATGTGCGGAGGTTCAAAGGCTTGGCAAGCCCCGCTCCTTGGGGGTGCAGGGGAAGCTCGGGGCCGGGTGAGCTTTCGAAAGCGCCAGGGGACTGGCGCAGTCCAGGACACTGACGCGGCGGCGGGCATTGGATTAACCAACTTTGCATTCACAAACCCATCGGTCATCAGTCCCCTGCCCCTTCTCTGCGAACGGCTTTAGGGGATGAGCAGCTGGGTGCTGCTGCCATCGGTGAAGGTGATGTAAACGAGGAGGCGGCCGTCGCCATCCATGACGGGCTGCTCCCAGCGGCGGTCGGTCTGGCCGGAGCCGGGGAAGTCGATCTTCTGGATGGTTTTCACGCCCTGGGTGGTGGTGACGGCCTGGCCTTTGCGCAGGGCGAGGGCCAGGGGGCCGCCGTTGCTGTCCTGACGCCAGAGGCCTTCGTTGTCGGCGGAGGTGCTGCCACCGCCGGTGAGGTTGCCGAGGAAGGCGAGCTGCTCCTGACCGCCGACGACGGGGAGGTCGAAGCCGGTGAAGGTGGCCCCGGGGACGCCGGGAACGGCATCGCCGACGGTGACGATGAGCGCCATGGTGCCGGAGGTATCGGCATAGAGGGCGTGTTTATCGGTGGGGGCGGCGGAGGTGCCGTTGCCGTCCACATCGAGCCAGCCTTTCCAGGCGCCCCGGTTGCCCTGGGTCAGCCAGCCGCCCCAGAGGTTGCCCACCAGGGCTCCGACGGGAAGGCCAGGGACCACGGCGGTGCCATCGCCACGGCGCAGGATGCACTGGAAGGAGGCGGGATCGGCAGCTTCACCGCGCCAGATGCCGTCGTTGCGGGTGCTGGCGGTGTTGTCGCCATCGGCATTGAGGAGGGCGCGGAAGGCGATGATGCCATTGCTGCCGGCGGAGGGCCGCTGGAGGCGGGAGAAGGTGGCGCCACCGGTGCCGGGGGCGGTGTCTCCGGCGAAGAAGACTTTCTCCAGATCGCCATCGATGGTCTGCGTCCAGAGGCCCTCCTTGTTCCCGGGCAGGGTGAGGGCGGCAAAGGTGAGGTTCCCCTGGGGATCCATGCGGGCCGGATCGGTGTAGGAGCCGGTGAGGTTGCCAAAGTTGACGGCGGTGCCGGGAGCGAGGGTGCCTTCGCGGGCGACGACTTCGGAGTAGATGAAGAACTCATCCACGGAGCCACGGATGACGGCGGTATCGGTGAGTTTGAGCGCATCCGTTTCGGCATCGCGGAAGGTGACGGAGAAGGCGATTTCGCCGGTGGTGGCACTGGTTTTTGCGGTGGCATAAGCCCCGGAGGCGAAGCGGCCGATTTCGACGCTGTCATCTTCAAAGATGGAGTCGCCCTCGAGGAAGAGGAGGGACATCTCCACACCGCCGAGCTCGCTCCAGATGCCGGTATCGTCGCTGCTGGTCACGCCGCCGATGCCGATGCGCAGGCTGGCAAGGAGGGTGACTTCGCCATCGTCATTGATGGCGGGAACCTGGGGCAGGTAGTCAAAGACGCAGCCGGGGAGATCCGGCAGGAAGCTGCCGGTGCGGGCGATGAGGAGGAGAGAGCTGCCATCATGTTTCCAGACACCCTGGGAATCTTCGAGGGTGACGGTGGGCGGCCCCGCCTCCACCACGAGAGAGCCGGGGAAAGCGAGGGTGCCGTTTTCCGCCAGGAAGCCGCCGCGGCGCAGCAGTTCAAAGCGGCCGATGGGGCTGCTGCCGTCCGCGCCGGGGGCATCCTCACCGGAGACCGCATCTCCCAGGGGAGAGGCCACGGGCACCGGCGGCAGGGACTCCACCACGAGAGCAGCGAGGGCGATGACGAAGGCGGGCTCGTCCACGTCATTACTGGCGAGGGTGAGCGTGGCCTCATGCGCGCCCAGGGCGGCCGGGCTGAACTGAAGCTGGAACGAGAGCTGGCCATCGGCGGCCAGGGTATCGCTACCCAGAGGTGGGACGAGGCTGAACAGGGCGGCATCGGGGCCTGAGAGGGTGGCTTCCAGATCCTCCAGGGAGGTGCCGCCGATGTTGCGCAGGGTGAAGGTGCGGAAGGCGCCATCGTCAAGAACCACGAGGCCGAAGTCCACCGAGGAGGAAGCCGTGAGAGGACTGCCATCGGGCCCGAGGAAGACGATTTCACGCTCGGCAGGCGAGGCCACAAAAGCCAGGGTGTGGGCGGCCATGGGGCCTGAAACAGCGGCGGTGAAACGCTGCTCCGGCGACAGGGTGCCGGTGCCGACAAAAACGGCCAACGGGGCATCTTCATCATCGCCGTTGCCCAGCTCGCCATAGTAGTTGGATCCCCAGCTGATGAGGCTGCCATCGGAGGCACGGGCGATGCTGAAGCCGGAGCCGGCGGTGATGGCGACGATGGTCTTGCCAGCGAGGGCGGTGCCGCTGGCAAGAGCGGCGACAGGCGGGCTGCCGTCTTCATCGCCGAGGGTGCCATCGGCCAGCTGGCCGAAGTAATTGTCGCCCCAGCCGACCACGGTGCCGTCGCTGCAAAGGGCGGTGATATGGGCCGTGCCGCTGGCGATGGCGGTCACGGTTTTTCCCTGGAGGGCAGTGCCGGCAGTGAGGACCGGCACGGGAACATAGCTGGGGTCCAGGTTGCCATTGCCAAGCTGGGAGAACTCATTGTCGCCCCAGGTGGCGAGCGTGCCATCCGTGCAGAGGGCCGCGCTGGAGTAGGCCCCGGCGGTGATGGCTTTGACCGCCTTGCCATCGAGGGCGGTGCCGGTGGTGGCGACGGCCACGGGGGTGAAGGAGAAAGGTGCCTCTTCATCTCCGGTGCCGAGCTGGCCGATGACATTCATGCCCCAGGCCACGACGGTGCCGTCCGAACAACGGGCGAGGCTGTGCCCGGCCCCGGTGACGATGCCGACGACTTTGCGCCCTTCCAGGGCCGTGCCCTCCACCAGGACGGCCACGGCTTCATTGCTGGGGATGCCAGTGTCATCGCCCAGCTGGCCCATCTCATTGTCTCCCCAGGCCACCACGGTGCCGTCGCTGCAGAGCACCAGCGTGTGGGCCGCGCCGGCCGCGATGGCGACGGGCCGTTTGCCCTCCAGCGCGGTGCCGGTGACCTTCACGGCCACGGGTTCCTGGCTGTCGTCATAGGTGCCATCGCCCAGCTGGCCGATGATGTTGAAGCCCCAGGAATACAGGCTGCCGTCTGAGCAAAGGGCGACGCTGTGCACGTACCCGCTGGCCACGGCGATGACGGTTTTGCCCGCCAGCGCGCCGTCGTTTTTCACCGGCACGGGCAGGTTGTGGTCGTCAAAGGTGCCGTCGCCCAGCTGGCCGAAGATGTTTGGCCCCCAGGCATGCAGGGAGGTGCGGGCCCAGACCAGTGCGAGGTCATTGCCATCGCCGCCGTAGTAGTTGGCGACAAAGGTGTAGTTCACCCCGCCATAGGGCAGTGTCACCACCTGGCCTTGATCCAGCCCGGTGAAGGTGCCGGTGATGAAATCCAGGCCGATGTTGTCAATGACACGCAGTTCCGCGCCAGTGGCAGGGGCATGGTCCAGCGTGAGGCTGACGGTGCTGCCGGTGGCGACAAAGGATTCATTCACACTTGTGGTTAGGGCCACCTCCGCGCCGGTGGTGTAGGTGGCGGCGAGGGTGTAAAAGGCGTCGCCGGTGAGCTCGATGTCGAAGGGGTCTTCATCCCCATCGTTGCTGGCGATCTGCAGCGTGGCCGTGCGCGGGCCGCCGCCGAGGGACAGGAACTGGACGGTGAAGGTGGTATCGCCACCCGGAGCCACCACGGCATCGGGCGCATCCGTCACGGTGAAGTCCGCGGCATGAAGGCCCAGCAGAGTGATGCCGATGCCGGACAGGGGCGTATCGCCCGTGTTACGGATCGTGAACTGGAGGGAGGCATTGCCGCCCACCGGCAGGCTGCCGAAGTCGCGGCTGTCGCCATCGGCGAGGTCCGTGGCGGCAGGTTCCTCCACAGCGATCTCGGGCAGCAGGATCTCCACGCTGCTGGCATCGGTGGTGGCGGAGGTGCTGCTGCCATGGCCGGCGAAATCAAGGACGCTGGCGACAAACGCGACCTCGCCTGCGGGATCGGCAGGCTGGACGATGAGGGTGGCCGTGTAGCTGCCCCCTGCCCCCGGCGTGACGGTGGCCGCACGGCCTGCGACGATGACGGTGGGCAGACTGGCGAGGTCTTCATTGACCGTGAAGCTGAGGGTGATCGTATCGCCAATCACCGCCTGGGTGATGACGGTGTTGTTTGAAGCGATGCTGACAGGCGTGATCACGGGCGCGGTGCGGTCCACAGTGACGCTGCTGCTGTCAGTGGTGGCCGTGGCCGTGACGGGGGTGCCTTCCAGATCCTGGGCACTGATGAGGAAGCTCACGGGGCCTTCGGCCTCGGTGCCATCCACCAGCAGAGTGGCCGCATAGGCCTGGCTGCCCAGATCGGTGACGGTGGCGGCGCGGCCAGCCAGGGTGACGGCGGGCAGGCCATCGAGGGCATCGCTGGCGGTGAAGGAGAGGGTGAGGGTGTCGCCATCCTTCGCATGGGCGGTGCTGGTGGCATTGTCCGAAAGGATGGAGGCGGAAGAGATGGTGACGGGCAGCGGAAAACCGAGGTTGTTAAACACATAGGCGGCACCGGCCCGGAGCACGGCGCTGCTGATGGAGTCGTCGCCATTGACGCCGGTGGCGGAACTGCCGTCGCCATAGGCCCCGATGATGGCGGTGCGCTGAGAGACGGCCACGGTGTGGAAGTATTCACCCAGGATGGGGCTGGGGCTTTTCACATAGGCCTGTTGCGACCACGCGCCCAGCGTGCGGGTATAGGCATACACGGCACCGGCGGAGCCCAGGCTGTTGTTGGACTGCGTGCCACCGACACCGGGTGAGTTGCTGGCTTCCCCATCCGCGCCCACCAAAAGGAGGTCGCCCTCGATGGCAACCGCCTGGCCAAACTGGTCGCCCGAGCCGGTGTTCGAAGCTTTCAAATACGCTTGCTGGGACCACACCCCCGCCGTGCTGGTGAAGACATACGCGGCCCCGGAGGCATCGCCGCCTTCCTGGTAGGCTCCCACGACGACGGTTTCTCCCGAGACGGCGACGGCACAGCCAAAGCGGTCCTGCGCGCTGGTGTTGGAGGCCTTCAGGTAGGCCTGCTGCACCCAGTCACTGCCATTGTGGAAGAAGATGTAGGCGGCCCCGGCATTGATGGCGGCGTTATCAGATTCATTGCCGTTCACGCCCGTGGCCGAGCTGGCTTCGCCCGTGGCCCCGACGACGATGATATCCCCCGCGATGTCCACGGAAACACCAAAGAGATCCAGCCCGCTGCCGTTGGAGGCCTTCAAAAATTTCTCCTGCGACCACACGCTGCCGCTGCGGCGGAAGACATAGGCGGCGCCGACTTCCAGCCCCTCGGTCTGGGCACCGACGACGACGCGGTCGCCCGAGATGGCGACGGAGGTGCCAAAGGTGTCCAGCTCGCTGGCATTGTGCGCTTTCAGGTAGGCCTGCTGGCTCCACACCCCGGCGGTGCGGGTAAAGACGTAGGCCGCGCCGGCATTAATGGCGCTGTTGTCCGCCTCATTCCCATTGATGCCGGTGGCAGCGCTGGCTTCGCCATAGGCCCCGACGACGAGGGTGTCGCCATCAATGTCCACACGAGCGCCGAACTGGTCGCTACTGTCCGGGTTGGAGGCTTTGAGATAGGCCTGCCGTGTCCAGCGGCCATCGCCGTCGCGCACGAAGACATAGGCCGCACCGGCATCGGTGGCATTGTTGTCGGCCTCGTTGCCATCGATGCCCGGGGCACTGCTGTCCTCCCCGGGTGCACCGATGACGACGGTGTCTCCGGAGATGGAGACGGAGAGGCCAAAGCGGTCGAGCTCATCCGTTGCGCCCGCTTTCAAATAGGCCGCCTCGGCGATGGCATCCAGGGCCACGCCTTCGCCCGCGAGGCTGATGTCGAAGGAGGCTTCGTCGGTGTCGTCGCTGAGGATGCGCAGCACGGCCAGACGGGCACCGACGTCCCCCGTGGCAAAGGTCACAGTCAGGGTGGTGGTGCCATTGGCGGCGAGGCTGGCTGGCAGGGTGGTGGCGGTGAAGTCCTCCGGATTTGCGCCGTCAATCAGGGCGGACAGGCCGGTGAGCGGATCCGGCCCGGTGTTGCGGACGGTGAAGACGCGGGTCCGGCTGCCGATGCCAATGATCTGTTTCGGAAAGGTGACCGTGGCCGCCCCATCCGTGAGGTTGGTTCCCGCAGGTTGCTGCACCTCGATCTCCGGCGCGGCCATGGCCGTCAGGGACAGGAGCAGGAAGCAGCAGGACGAGACGAGGTGGCGGAGCCTGGAGGGTTTCAGGGGGAGCTTCATACGGGAGAGAAGTTAGGCAGCGGGGCCGCAGGATCTGCGGTTCCCAGTTACCTAACCCGTAATCGTGCATAATATAACATGCGATTGAGTTTTTTTAAGGAGATTGGAGGGGCAGCGACTGTGGCTGCGCCCGCCAGGGCGTGAGGATTTGGAGCGGAAGAAGGCCCAAGAAGGGGCGGACCTTCAAAGAAACGCGGCTTGGCAAGCCCCGCTCTTTGGGGGGCTTTGAGCGGACGAGGATCGGTGGCGGAACGGGGCCCTTTTTTTTGCAGGATTAACAGGAAGTGTGAGGTGCGCTAAAAGATTGGACCGCGAAATAAGGGAATAAGGGAATAAGCGACAATGAACAACGTGATGCGCAAACGCTACAGTGATGATTTCAAAGAACAGGCCATGGCCCTGGTCCGCCTTGGCAAACCCGTACCCGAGATCGCTGAGGAACTCGGCATTGGCACCAGCGTCCTCTATCGCTGGACGCAGGACATTCGCCTGACCAGCCAGTCTGGCAGCGCTGCTTCCCCCGTCCCGCCCGTCCCGCCCGGGCGGGACGGGGGAAGCGAGGCGGAGGAACTGCGCCGCCTGCGCAAGGAAAATGCCCACCTCCTTTTGGAAAACGACATTTAAAAAAAGGCCGCCGTGATCCTCGGCACTCAAACCCCGCCCAGGCCCGCGCGATGATCCTCCTGCTCAAGCAGCAGAGCGGTGCCAGCATCCGCCGCTGGACCGCCCTGAGTGCCGGACGGCGAAGTATCGAGAATCTTGCCTGACTGCAACTTTACGTGATGGTTTCAATCATCGCCGTTGCTTGACTCATTTGAGTATCGGCAGCACATTCTTCTTTAAGAACAATAAGCGCCGCCTGAGATTGATAACATTCTCAGGAGTCGGTTTGGTAGCGACCGGAAAAACATCCTCTAGCGATCTGCCTGATTCAACAGCATCAGCCCAATCGGTCATGAGGGACCCATAAGTTTCCAAAACCTCGTAAGGCGTTGTTGAATCGGCAACCAAATACGCAGTTGGGAGGTCTCCGACAATCACCCATAAATAACCGTCTTGATCGCCAATTTTGTCTTCTAGCTCAACAAGATAAAGACCTACAACACCGCCTATTCCAAAGGTGAGGAAGAGATTTCTGATTTGAGGACACCAATTAAATCCACTCAGATAGGCACGGACTTCGTCGGCCATCGAGCGGAGTAGCTTTGTGTCCTCCGGCGAGTCTCCCTCAATGAAGGGAGCGAGTTGGTAAGCGTCTGTTTTCATTCTTTTTACTCTTAGCGCCCCAATGTTTAAAATCCCCTGTATCTTTATGCTGCTAGATATGTCAAGACGCTAAAGAACTGAATTTTTTGCGGCTTTGCGTGAGTCCTGTTGCTGAAAGCCCTGGAGGAATGGGTGCCTTTCTGCCAGACGAAGATGCGCATTTTGTTAGGCGGAATAATTTATCCAGCTTTTACCCGGGATCTTTTTGCCCTTTCTCTGGGCAGAGGAGGCCGTGAGATGTGCGGGGGTTCAGGGGCCGGGACTTGGCAAGTCCCGCTCCTTGGGGGGCTTTGAGCGGACGAGGATCGGTGGCGGAACGGGGGCCTTTTTCTGCAGGATTAACAGGAAGTGTGGCAATGGGGCGGACGGGGGCGTGAGACCCTTCGAAAGCGCCAGAGGACTGGCGCACTCCAAGACGCTTCGCGCGATTCTTGACGCCTTGCGCCTTGACTCTTCCGCTGACTTCTCGACCCACCTTTGACCTCGCACTGAGCACTGAGCACTGAGCACTGAGCACTGAGCACTGAGCACTGAGCAC
>JAZKER010000025.1:0-20930 GCA_040386955.1 Verrucomicrobiota bacterium | reverse complement strand
TTCACCATCTTGCGCATCTTCTTCACATCGCCGGCGGCCTTGGCCTCCATCTTGGTGTTTTCGATGATGTGCTCCGGGGCCTGGGCGACGACGAAGCCGATGTCATCAAAACCCCGCCGTCCGGCGCGGCCGGTGATCTGGTGAAAGTCGCGTGCGGAAAGGGTGGCCACCTTTTGGCCGCCGTATTTGCTGAGGCGGGTGAGGAGGACGGTGCGGATGGGGACATTCACGCCAACGCCGAGGGTATCGGTCCCGCAGATGACCTTCAGGAGGCCGCGCTGGGCCAGTTTCTCCACCAGCATGCGATATTTGGGCAGCAGGCCGGCGTGATGGATGCCGACACCGTGGAGGAGGTATTTTTTGACCTCTTTGCCATAGGGGCTGGTGAATTTTTCGCCGACGAGGTATTCCTTGATGGAGGTCTTTTCTGCGGTGGAGCAGAAGTTCAGGCTCATGAGATCCTGAGCGGCCTGGGCGGCATCGTTTTGGGTGAAATGGACGAGGTAAACGGGTGTCTTTCTGGCCTCGACGAGTTCCTGCAGGGTCACATCCACGGAGGTCTGTGCGTAGCTGAATTCCAGTGGCACGGGCCGATTCTGGGAGGAGACGATGACGCTTTCGGCCTGAGTGAGGCGGGTGAGCTCGCGCTGAAAAAAATCGGTGGTGCCGAGGGTGGCGGAAATGAGGAGGAAGCGGGAGCGGCCCATGGTGAGCAGGGGCACCTGCCAGGCCACGCCGCGTTCGTGGTCGGAGTAGTAGTGGAACTCATCCATGATGACTTCATGGAAGGGGGCCATTTCGCCATCGCGCAGGGCGTAGTTGGCCAGGATCTCGGCCGTGCAGCAAAGGATGGGGGCGTGGCGGTTGACGGTGGCATCGCCTGTGGCCATGCCGACGTTTTCCGGGCCGAAATCGCGGCAGAGGGCGAGGAACTTTTCATTCACCAGGGCCTTGATGGGACAGGTGTAAACGGAGCGGCGTCTCTTGGCCAGGGATCGGAAATGCAGGGCGGTGGCAACGAGGGATTTGCCGGAGCCTGTGGGGGTGTTGAGGATGACGTTTTTGCCCTCAAACAATTCCAGGATGGCCTCTTCCTGGGCGGGATAGAGCTCCAGATTTTTCTCGGCCACGTATTCCAGAAAACGGCCCAGCAGCTCGTCATTGGAGCAGTCGGGAGATTCGGGCAGGAGACGCAGCAGGGGATGGTCGGACATTCAGCCTTCAATTTCCCCAGGGGTGGGGTTTGAGCAATCGGGGATCGCTCACGGGGAGTTCTATTGTGGCGGTGAGTGGCGCGTTTTTTGAGGTATGAAATAGTGTTCTCTTGAACATTTTGTGAGGTGTGCCAGGGTGGGATCATGTCGCCCCAGCTAGCCATTCCCATCACCGCGCCGCCGCGCTGGCTGTTTGTGGATTTGAACAGCTACTTTGCGAGTGTGGAGCAGCAGGAGCGGCCCTATCTGCGGGGGAAACCGGTGATCGTGGTGCCGCTGATGTCTGACCACACCTGCGCGATCGCGGCGAGCCAGGAGGCGAAGAAGTTTGGCATCAAGACGGGGACGAACGTGGGGGAAGCAAAGCGGATGTGCCCGGAGCTGATCCTGGTGGAGGCGAGCCATGAGCGCTACGTGGAATACCACGAAAAGATCAAGGATGAGGTGGAGCTGCACTGGCCGATCCAGGTGGTGGGGTCCATTGACGAGGTGGGGCTGCTGCTGGATGACAAGCGGGCCAATGAGGCCTCCGCGCTGGACATTGCGCGCCGGATCAAGGCGGGGCTGCGGAAGAATGTGGGGGAGGTGATCACGTGCTCCATCGGCATCGCCCCGAACCGTTATCTGGCGAAGGTGGCGAGTGATCTCACGAAACCGGACGGGCTGGAGGTGATTCGCCTGGAAGACATGCCCGGGCGGTTGGCGAACCTCAAGCTGACGGATCTGCCAGGCATCGGCCGCCGCATGGAACCCCGGCTTCACGATTGCAAAGTCAGTACCTTTTTAGATCTTTGGAATGCCAGTCCTGCGGTGCTGCATCAGGCGTGGGGCGGGGTGGGCGGGGAGCGTTTTTGGAGGCACCTGCATGGTGGCGAGCTGGATGGGGATTTCGACGACATGGAGAATGTGCCGCCGAAGAGCATTGGCCACAGTCATGTGCTCTCCCCAGAGTTTAGAAATCCCCCAGAGGCGATGATTGTGGCGCAACGGCTGCTGCTAAAAACCGCCAGTCGGCTGCGGCGGGTGAAACACCGTGCGAGTGAGCTTTATCTGAGCCTGCGCACGGAGAACGGGGCGAAGGGCAAGGCGCACATGAAGTTTTCTTCGGTCTCAGACAGCTATGCTCTGACGAAGAGCCTGGAGGTGCTGTGGGAGAGGGCGCTGGGCCAGCTTCCCGGACACCGGATCAAGAAGATCGGGGTGACGCTCATGGATCTGGAGTCCAATGAGCAACCGGTGCAACTGGATCTCTTTTCCATGATGGGTGGCAGCGTTTCAGGAGATGTGGAAAGGCGGAACCGGCTTTCGAAGATCATGGACGACATCAACCAGGATTTCGGCCGTGACAGCATCGCGCTGGGGTTTGCGCCGGATCTGGTGAAGACTTTTTCGGGGACGAAGATCGCCTTCACCCGCATCCCTGACCTGAAAGAATTCAAGGAGTGAAGGGGGCGGCGCTTGCGCGCTGCGAAGATGCGGGGAAAGTCGGGGCCGAATGAAAACGATCCTTTGCTTTGGCGACTCGAACACCTGGGGATATGACCCGGCGAGCATGACGGCCCCGTATCCGAGGCGGCATGGGCCGGGCGAGCGATGGACGGGGGTGCTGGCCAAGGAGCTGGGGGCGGATTTTAAAGTCATTGAGGAAGGGCAAAATGGCCGGACGACGGTGCATGAAGATCCGCTGAACATCTGCCGAAAGGGCAAGGACTACCTGCCCGCCTGCCTGGAAAGCCACAAGCCGCTGGACCTTGTGATCCTGATGCTGGGGACGAATGATCTGAAGAGCACCTTCAATGTGCCGCCGGGTGAAATCGCCGCCGGGGCAGGGGTGCTGGCGCGGATGATCCTGGGGAGCGATGCGGGGCCGGGAAATCGCCCGCCGCAACTGCTGCTGGTCTGTCCGCCCTTGGTGGGGGACCTTTCGGGGATGCCGGATGTGGAGGCCAAGATTCCGAATGGAGCGGCGCGGAGTGCACAGTTTCCCCGTCATTACGAGGCGCTGGCGGCTTCGCTGCAGTGCGGGTTCTTCAACAGCCAGGAGGTGGTGGAAACCAGCCCGGTGGATGGAGTGCATCTGGAAGCCGGTGAGCACCTGAAACTGGGCCAGGCGCTGGCGGCGGCTGTGCGAGGCGTGCTGGCCTGACTGCGGCCTGGAATGCCTAACCATAAGCGTTGAATCCTTTTTCTGTCATGCCTGCTCCCCCTGTGTCCCGGCGTTCCTGGCGAGAGACTTTGCTGCATGCCTGGGATCATGTGTGGCTGGCCCTGCGGCTGCCTTTGCCCCGCTATCTGATGGAGGTGCAGATGAAAAGCCCGCGTCTGCGAGGAGTGCGGCTGAGGCAGTACCGTGAAAGCGACTTTGAAGCGTGCCGGATGCTGTGTGACCTGAATGCGCCGGGCCGCTTCCCGCGCGGGACGGCGGAGGCCCAGATCGAATACCTGCAAACGGTGCCGGAGAGGAACCTGGTGGCTGAGGTGGAGGGGCAGGTGATCGGCTGCGGCGGCTATCTGCTGAATCATCCCAATCACGCGATGCTGGTCTTTGGGCTGGTGCATCCGGCCTATCAAAATATGGGGGTGGGGAGACTGCTGTTTTTTGCCCGGATCGTGCAGATGCCGCTGATCCGCACGGATACGATGATCCAGATCGCCACCGTCAAGGCGGCGCTGCCTTACTACCGACAGTTTGGCTTTGAGCCGCAGCCGACGTTTTGGGAAGATGATGAAAAAGGCAAGCACCCGCTGGCGATCATGGCGGTGAATGCGGAAGGCATCCGACGGGCAAAACAATACCTGAAGCTGGCCCAGGTGCCGTATCCCGACCTGAGTGAGCTGCCTCCTGAGAAGCCGCTGCTGCTGCAGTAGCGGACAGAAAGTGGATCACAGTTTGTCCTCGCCCTGAAGGATGCGTTTGAGCAACTGGCCGCGGACACCGACGCCGCTTTCGGTGAGCTTGAGGAGCTTGGCGTCCACTCGGTCCTGCTCGACCAGGGGCAAGTTTGCCCAGGGCAGGGTGATGCTGTGGGGGCCCTGGCAGAGGGCATCGTAACGGATGAGTCCTTTGACGTAAGCGGACCAGGAAGGATAACCCAAAAGGCGGGCTCGTTTTTCGGCGACGTCGAGAAGATCTGGAGGAAGCTTGAGGGAGCGGGTGCTAGAGGCCATAGGGAATCGATGCAGGTGGTGTATCCGAGAGAATACGGAAATGTGGCGAGCGAATGCCCTTTGTTCAACGTGTTCTATTGAACATTAGTTAAGAGAAATGAAGCTTTCGGACCCCCGGGGAAGTCTGAAAGAGAAAGGAGTATCCGGCTGGGATTGCCGGGTCTGATCAGTCCTTTTTACTGACGCGCTTTTTGGCGGTGGATTCCGCGAGTTTGGCAGGGCTGTTGCGCATTTCCTGGCGGACGAGGAAGATCATGTAGTCGCGCACGGAGAGGAAGCCGGCGAGGACGCGGCGGCGTTCCAGCTCTTCCCACTCCTTGAGGGTGAGGGGCATGTCCCAGTCGGCATCGCCGCCGGAGCTGAAGAGGGGGGTGCCTTCGATGAGGTGCTCGAGCAGGAGGGAGGCGGGGCCGGAGGGTGCCTGGCCTTTTTCCCACTGGGTGACGGCGGTGGGCGAGACACGAAGCATGCCGGCAAACTGGCTCTGCGTGAGTCCCTTGGACTCGCGGTAGGTGCGAATTTGTTCAGCGGTCATGGCTGAATTATTCAGGTCAAACTAAATGATTGCAACTTTTCTTTGAGGGGGGCAGGAGCGGCTCGCGGAGGGAGGCTGGGCAGAGCGGGGCTGGCTTCAGGCGCTTCTCGTGTTGTCGTATCCTTGGTTAGGCTGGGGCGACGGTCATTCTGTTTTGTTCGCGGTTTTGACAGGCGCAAAGGGCTGCTGCGGAGCGAAATGAATGCATGAGAGCGATCTGGAAAGGCACGATCAGTTTTGGACTCGTCTCGATCCCGGTGTCCCTGTATCCCGCCATTCGGAGGGAGGAGCTGCAATTTCGCCTGTTGCGCGGGACTGACCTGAGTCCGGTGAACTACAAACGGGTGGCCGAGAAGGATGGCAAGGAGGTGCCGTGGGGCAAGATTGTGAAAGGCTATGAGTATCAAAAGGACCGCTTTGTAGTCATCAAGGATGAAGACTTTAAACGGGTGGATGTGGAGGCGACCCAGACGGTGGACATCATTAACTTTGTCAGTCTTGAAGAGGTGGACCCGTTGCTGTTTTACAAGCCGTATCTTCTGGAAGTCGGCAAGGGTGGGGGGAAGGCCTACATGCTGCTGAGAGATGCGCTAAACCAGAGCCAAAAGATCGCCATTGCGAGAGTGGTGATCAAGACAAGGCAACACCTTGCGGCCATCAAACCTCAGGGAAAAAACTTGGTCCTGGAGCTGATGCATTTTCCGGATGAGCTGCAGGACTCTTCCGCCGTGAAGGCCCCGGAAGGTCGTGCACCGGCCAAGGCGGAGATCGCCATGGCAGAAAAGCTGATCGAGAACATGACGGTTCCTTGGGATCCGGATGATTACAAAGACGAGTACAAGGAAGCGCTGGAAGAGATGATTGAGGAAAAGGTGAAACGAGGCTCGGGCAAGGCGGTGAAACCGACCCGTGCGAAACGTCCCACCAATGTGATCGACCTGGTGGCAGTGCTTCAGGAAAGCCTGAAAAAATCGCCGGGCAAAACTCGTGCTTCGGCCAAGGCCGCAGTTCTGAAAACGACGAAGAAGGCAGCGCCCAAAAAGGGTTCTGCGGGAAAGAAAACGCGAAGCCGGAGAAAGGCGGCGTGACCCATGTCGCTCAAAGAATATCAAAGGAAGCGAGACTTCGCTGTCACCCCGGAACCGCGTCACGTACGGGCCCGTAAAAGGAGCGGGGGTGAACGGCGTTTTGTGGTGCAGAAGCATGCGGCCTCGCGGCTGCACTATGATCTGCGGCTGGAACTGGGGGGCACGCTCAAGTCTTGGGCGGTGCCAAAGGGATTTCCCCTGAGGAAAGGGGAGAAACATCTGGCGGTGGAGGTGGAGGACCACCCGCTTTCCTACATTGATTTTGAGGGCCCGATCCCGCAGGGCGAGTATGGCGGCGGGACTGTGATGGTGTGGGATCAAGGCTGTTATGAACCCGAGGTGAAGACGCCTCTGAAATCTCTGAAAGAGGGAAAGCTGCACTTCACCCTTCAGGGAAAAAAGCTGCATGGGGAATGGTATCTGGTGAGGCTGCGTGAGGACCGCCAGTGGTTGCTCATCCGTGCGGGGGAGGACATGCCGGCGCTTTCCCGGAAGCAGGAGAACAGTTCGGCCCTGTCCTCCCGCAGCATGAGGCAACTGGCCCAGGCAGAGTCTTTTGAAACGAAGGGGCGGCTGGCCCGTGCACCTGCCAAGAAAGCCCGAGCCAAGAAGCTGGCTGGCAAGAGGCGGGCCTTGCCCAGCTTTGTGCCGCCCATGAAAGCGAAACTCGTGGCTGAGCCACCTGTGGATGAAGGCTGGATTTTTGAGATCAAGTTCGATGGGTTTCGAGCCCTGGCACGGGTGGATGGAGGAAGTGTCTCACTTACCTCCCGAACGAAGAATGACCTGACATCCAAGTTTCCTGACATCGTGCATGAACTGGAGTCGCTGGTGCTGCCGGACTGTCTGTTGGATGGGGAGATTGTGGCTTTGGACGGGAAGGGGCGCTCATCGTTCCAGAGCCTGCAGGCTTATGATATTAAAAAGGAAAAGGCGGTGCTGTGTTATTATGGGTTCGATGTCCTGCACCTCGCAGGTCGGGACGTCACGGGACTGCCCCTCACGGAGCGCAAACAGCTATTGCAGGAGATGCTGCCGCCGTCTGACACGATCCGTTATTCAGCCTCTCTGGAAGGGGAAGTGAAGAGGCTGCTCAAGAATGCGCAGAAGCTCGGCCTGGAAGGGCTGATCGGCAAGCAGGCGGACTCTCCTTATGAGCCGGGTCTGCGGACCGGGAAGTGGGTGAAAGTCAAACTCCAGCAGGAGCAGGAATTCATCATCGGAGGCTACACGGCCCCGCAGGGCAGCCGCCAACATTTGGGGGCCCTCATTCTGGGGGTGTTTGCCAAGGGGAAACTTCACTGTGTGGGGAAGGTGGGGACGGGCTTTGATGCCAAGCTTCTGCGGGCACTGCATGCCAAGATGCAGCCGCTCATCCGAAAGAAATGTCCGTTTGTCAATCTGCCTGCCGATAGCCGAGGACGCTGGGGGCAGGGCATCAGCAAGGAGGACATGCGCCGCTGCACCTGGTTGGCCCCGCGTTTGGTGTGTCAGGTGAAGTTCGCTGAATGGACGGAGGATCAGCGTTTGCGCCAGCCGGTGTTTACCGGCATGCGTGAAGACAAACCCGCGCTCGAAGTCATCCGCGAAATCCCTTCCCACTCATGAAGGAAAAATCACATCTGAAAATAGGCCGCAGGCAGGTGCCGGTGAGCAATTTGGACAAGGTCTATTATCCGAAGACCGGCTTCACCAAGGGAGATGTCATCCAGTACTACATCCAGATCGCCCCCTACATGCTGCCGCATCTGGCGGGGCGGGCCATCACGCTGAAGCGTTATCCGGATGGGGTGGAGGGCTTCTTCTTTTATGAAAAGCAATGTCCGGACCACCATCCTGAATGGGTGAAAACTACCCGGGTGGAAAAGACGGACGGCTTCATTGATTACTGCGTCATCGGCGATCTGCCCACCCTGGTGTGGGTGGCGAATCTGGCGAATCTGGAATTCCACACTTTCCTGCATCGGAAGACCGCACCGACTCGCCCGAGCGTGCTTGCGTTTGATCTGGATCCCGGCCCTCCTGCCGACTTCATCACCTGCGCGCGGGTGGGGCTGCATTTGAAGGACCTGTTTGATTCGCTGGGCCTGCAGAGCTTTCCCAAAACATCGGGATCCAAAGGGCTGCAGATCTATGTGCCACTGAACACGGCGGTGAATTATGACCGCACGAAAGCTTTTGCCAAGACCGTGGCGGAGGCCCTGGAGCAACAGCTTCCCGAGCTGGTGGTGTCCCGCATGTTGAAAAAATTAAGGAAGGGCAAGGTGCTGGTGGACTGGAGTCAAAACGACGATCACAAAACCACGGTGAACGTCTATTCGCTGCGGGCCAAGGATCGCCCCACGGTTTCGACTCCAGTCACCTGGGAAGAGGTGGGCGCCGCCGTGCGCCGCAGAAAGGTCCTCGCCTTTGAGCCGAAACAAGTCTTCCAACGCCTGAAAACCGACGGAGATTTGTTTGCTCCGGTGCTGACGCTCAAACAAAAGCTGCCGAGACTGGATTCACTGGGTTAGCAAATCCATGGTTAGGCTGGTGTTTGGAGAGGTGTGTTTCAGTAAAACCAAGATTGGTTCCTGCTGACTGATCACGAGATGAATGACCGGAAAAGCAGTAAAGCCGGACTGCTGGCCTAGCCAGCCATTGGTCGGTGAAGTTCCAATGACTGGCTATTCCATTGATTGGCGCCCAATCAGGGTTCCAACGTGACCTGACCGGAAAGGACCGGGGTGAGGGTGGCGGTTGGTGAGGCTTCGCTGGGGAGTTGCTGGATGAGCTGGAAGCCCACCGCTTTGAGCCCCTCGCCGGTCCGGATGGCGACGCCTTCAAACTTGACGGCCTGTTTGATGAGGGCCGGTTTGCCTGCGGGCAGGGGGTTGGGGTTCTCGAGGTTAAAGCTCCCTTTGATGACACCGGTCTTCTCCGTCAGGGTCAGGGTGACCTTGCTGGGGTTGGTGGTGCTGAGGGGCACCGTGGTTTTGCTCTTGGGCCCGATGCTGACTTCGATGTCCAGCACTTCGGGCGATGGCACGAGGGCCTCGAGGCCGCCTTCCTGGAAGCCCAGGGTGGCGCTGCTTCCGGCAGCCTGGTTCAGGAAGACCAGCGGCGAGACCGGGGTGGTGTATTCTCCACCGATGGCCGTCAGCGTGAGGATGCCAGGGAAGCCTGAGCGATAGACACGATGTTTGTCGGAGGGCGTGGCCGGACGGTTCCAGGTGATTGTCCCCACGAGGTCGGGCCTGTTGATGTCCAGGCTTCCGGCGACGGAGCCTTTCTCCACGGTTTTATACAGCGTCTTGAACAGGGCGATCTCTCCCTGCGGGCCTGCAAAGCCCGCGAAGGTCAGGGCTTCTCCGTCGGCGAGTTTGCCGGCGATGGCCAGCTTGCCGTCGGGCTTCACGGTGAAGGAGCCGTAGCTGCTTCCCTGCGGGATGCTGGTCACGCCAATGGATGCTTCGGGAATCTCCAGAGTGAAGGTGTGGTAGGCCCCCAGTTCGGCGGGAGCAGGACGGGTCTTGGCGACCCACACATTGCGCCAGCCGGTGAAGCTGAGCGTGGCGGTGCCATCCGTGATCTGGCCGCTGGAGATGCGGTTGTTCGGGGCATCCAAGGTGAGCGTGAGGCCCAGGCTAGGCAGGGCCTTGCGGAGGACGGTCTGCTGAACCGTCTGCGTGCTGGCCGTCTCACCGATGGCTGGTGTCACGATGAGGGCACCCTTCAAAGCCAGCGCCGTGCTGCCCAGAGTCAGCTTGCCCGTGTAGGCGCCTGTTTTGGTCACCGTCAATTCCAGCAGACCGCCAAGATTGCCGTTCAGCGTGGCCTCCCGGCCAATCGGACCTGCGAAGGTGCCGATGACGTTTTCTGGCAGGGTCTGGACGATCAGCCGCCCCTCGGCCGTGGCCTTGCCCTTGGAGTTGGTGGCGGTGAGCTTCACGAGGTAACCGAGCGGATCTTTCGAAACCGCCGTTGGCCGGCCGGTGATGCGGCCTGTCTTGACATCGATTTTCAGGCCCGGAGGCAGCCCTGCCGCGGAGTAGGAAAGGGGAGCTTTCTTGGGAGCCGGATCCACCTGGATGGTGTAGGGCGTGAAGTCACCTCCGACGATGGCCGCCGGGAAGAGGGGCGGGTTTTCCGTGATGACGGGTGCTTCCGCGAAGATGTTAAGCTGGTGCCCAAGGGTGGTGAGCGTGCCGCCTGGGCCGCTAACCACAAGTTGGTAAAGGCCCGAGTCCTCGTCGCCCAAGGGCTTGGCCAGACTGAGGATGTTTTTGTCCACCCCGGTGATGCGTTCGGTCGCGATCAGGGCGGTTTCATCCTTTTGCCAGGCATAGGTCAGGCCTGCGCCGCCGGTCTTCACCTCCAGCTTGGTGGCTCCGCCGCTGGCCAGGGTGAGGGTGCGTTCGGTCGCATCCACCAGGCCCACTTCTACATTCGCACTGCTCACGGGTGCTTCACCGCCGGAGCTGACGTCCACGCGGTAGATGCCGGCGTTTTTAAGTTGGGCGTTGTTCAGACTGAGTTGGGCACTGGTGCCTCCGGCCACCTTGGCCGTGCCAAGATACCACTGATAGGTCAGCGGCGGCTGGCCGACGGCCTGGACCTGGAGAACCACGTTTGTCCCCACGCTGCGCAGCTGGTGGGGTGTGAGGCTGATCACTTTAGGCGTGTCTCCGGCCACCACCAGGGCGGCAGGTTCACTGATGGTGGTGCCGACGATGTTGGTCACCCGCACGGAGTAGGCCCCTTCATCGCTGAGCGCGAGATTGCCCAACGTGTAGGTCGCCAGGGCTGCGGCCTCACCCGGAAGGTCAGTGCCGTTTTTCCGCCAGCGGTAGCTGAAGGGGCCCGTGCCCGCCACCTGCACGCTAAAGGTGGCGCTGCCGCCCACCAGGGCGCCCTGCGGGGCAGGGGGAGAGGTGAAGGTCACGGGATCGTTAACCAAAAGTGTGGCAGGATCACTCAGACGTGTGCCGACGACGTTGGTCACGGCCACCTGATAGCCGCCCTGATCGTCTTCCGTGACCGAAAGGACCGAGAGAGTGTCCTCTGTTTCATCGGGAATCAGAGCGCCGTTTTTCCACCACTGATAGGTGAAGGGGCCGGTGCCGGTGGCCTGAACGGTGAAGACCGCATCGGCCCCCGGATTCAGGGTGACATTGTCGGGGGAGTCGGCGAACGCCACCGGGTCATTGACCGTCAGCAGCGCCGGAGCGCTGGTGGTGAAGCCTGCAGGGTTGGTGACGGTGACAGTGTAGCTGCCCTGCGTCGCCTCGCTGGCGGTGAAGGTGTGCGTGGCACCTGTCGCATTGAGGATGGCTGCGTTGTTAAAATTCCACTGGTAGGTGTAGGGCTCCAAACCTGTCACCGGCGCGCTGGCCGTGACTTCTGCGGCCGGATTCACCGTGGCTGCGGGGGTGAACTGGATACCGCCCACCACAGGGGGCTCGGGGCTAATGAATAGCAGGCCGTCGGTCACAAAGAGGCTGCGGTTCCAATAAAGGCCCACAGGCAGGGCGGGCAGTTCCAGGTCCGTGAGGAGCAGGGGATTGAAGCCGGTGCCATTGGCATCTGCATCGGTGTTCAGGCTGCTCCAGTTGGCGAGGTTAAACACATCGCCCAGGGCCGGGGTGTAGCCTTCTGCCAGCTCGATCCGGATTGTGCTGCCTGCGTCCAGGGCGAGGATCCCGGCGATGGCCAGATGATCATGCTGGGTGGGCACCGTGCTGCCAAAGACGGCCACGCTGGGCGTATCCAGCGGGTTTGCCACCTGGCCCGTCGGCCCGGCCAGACGCAGTGTGACGCGTGGGAAGTCCGGCAGCGCCGCGGCCCCCAAGGTGAGATTGCCACCAAAGTTCAGGATGCCGATGCCATCTCCGGCGGTGCTGATGTCGCCCTCCAGGGAGGAGGTGCCGGGATGAATGCCGGCCAGGCCATTGATGATGTAGTTGCCATTCAGTGTGCCGCGGCCGCTGATGATGCGGGATTCCACAGTTCCGCCAAAGGTGAGGCCGGCCACCACTGCTTGCACATCCAGCAGGGCACCCTCATCCACCTCGATCCAGCGGGTGCCGTTCAGTCGCCCGGCCGCCCCCAGGATGATGGACCCTGCGCTGATCTTCACCTTGCCGGTGAAGCTGTGCGCCGTATTCAGCGTTAGGCTTCCGGTGCCGCTTTTGGTTAGGCCGGTGAAGCCGCCGATGGAACCGGTGCCGCCGAAGACGTAATTTTGCGCGGCGGAGACCACGACGGAGGAGGGCGTGAGCACGCCGGTCAAGGTGACATTGGGATTCGTGCTGCTGTCATCGAAGGTGACGGCATCGGACTGGTAAAACAGCTCCGTTCCGGCATTCCAGGAGCCGGGCGTCGTGCGGTCCCAGACATTGGTCGTGCCATCGCCGGACCAGACCAGGCTGCCATGGCTGCCACCGACGTTCAGTTGCACCAACCCGGCGGTGCTGACATCCAGCGCAGCGGTGTAGCGTGTGGGATTGATGAGGGTCAGATTTGCCGTGTCCCCAGTCAGGGCACCGGTGTAGCTGATCAGACGGTAGCTGCCGTTCAGCAGGGTGCCCGTGGAGCCGAGTTCGATGCTGCTCGGTCCGGCGATCACGAGATCACCGCCGACGGAGACTGCGTCATTGAAGGGGGCCCCTTCGGCAGGCGGTGGTGTGATGCCGACCTGTAGGCTACCACCCTGGAAGGTCAGGTTTTGGGTGATGCTGATCGCCCCGGCAACTGCTCCTGACCCAGGATTGAGGAAGGCATTGCTTCCCAGGATGAGTGCGCCCTGGAGCGTGCCAGTTCCGCGCAGGGATTGGTTGGCTGCGAGGGCAAAGCCTCCGGGGGCATCGGTGACGTCCAGCACGCCTTCTGTGGCCAGATCAATATTCGCGCTGCTGGCCAAGCTGCCATTCACGCCGATTTTCAGCGTGCCGAGAGTCACCGTGGTGTTGCCTGTGTAGGTGTTCACGGCATCCAGCACCCAGGTGCCCGTGCCGAGTTTCTGCACCGTGAGGGCAAAGGGGCCTCCGTTGCTGAGGATGCCCGTCACATGGCCGGTGGTGCCGTTGCCATCCAGCAGCAGCCCGCGGGTGCTCGTGGCCGCAGCCGCAGAGCGCACCGGGCCGGCCAGGGTGAGCGTGCCGCCAGCGACGAGGATGCGGGTGTTGCCACCGCCGCCATTGGTCAGGTCAATGCTGCCCTGGATGACGTTGTTGCCAGCCTGGTTGAAAATGGCCCCCGTCGGGCCGTCGCTGCTGGTGGTGAAAAGGATCGTCGGGGCCAGGATGAGGTCTCCGGTGCCGCCATCCAGGATCAGCGTGGGCTTGCGTGCGGTGGATATATCCACGAGCTTGGTGGGGGCAGGCTCGCCTTCTGCTGCTGGTGGCAATGTTTTACCCAGGGCGTTGCTATTGGTAATTTTCAAAAAGGCACGACGAATGGTGACATTGCCTTCGAAGCTGTTGTCGCCTGTGAGGGTGACGACGTAGTCATTGGAGTCCGGGATGGCATTTGGCAGAGTGATCTGACCGATCCCGGAGATCTTTTGCGAGATGACCAGCGGGGCGCCGCTGCGGCGGAAGATGAGGTTGCCATTGTTGATGATTTCACCTGAAGGCAGGTTGCCCGTGGGGCCGTCGTTGCCGATCCAGAAAGGTCCCTGGCCGATGGTGGTGGTGCCGCTGTAGTCATTGGCATCGCTGGTGATTTTGACAATGCCTCCCGTGGTTTTGGTCAGGCCGCCATTGCCGGTGATTTTGCCGGCCAGAACGATCTCCGTGGCGGCGGCCGAATTGACCGTCAGCCCATTGGTGATGTTGATGGTGCTGCTGATGACATTGGTGGTGCCGCCTGTGGCATTGATGGTGCCTAGGTCGACAAAGATGGGCTTGGTGACAGGCACCGTGCTCTCTTCAAATCCGAGTTGGGCCCCGGACTCGATGCGGATTTCGCCCGGACGGTCCCCGGCGGTGGTGTTGCCCGACAGGGTCAGGCGGCTGCCCGCCCCATTGATGAAAAGGTTGCCCAGATGCGTTTCACCCACGTTGTGCCACTGGATGACATTGGAACCTGTCTTCGTGACATCATGGCCGTTGGCATTCACGCCGCCCGGGCTTTCGCGAATGTCCCAGCGCGCGGAGCCACCGAGGGTGGCCGGGCCGGTGAAAACCAGCTTTTTCAATCCCACGCCCGCACCGCCTGCACCTGTGTTGATCAGCGCACCGGATTGGGCGATGCCCTGGCCGCTGATACGGACGATTTCGTTCTCTGGCAGGAGCTGGCCGTTCAGGTCCAGCGCCGCTCCATCAGCCACCACGGTGGCCCCTGCCGTGTCGCCCAGAGCGTTGGCATTGGCCAGCCGCAGGGTGCCCGCATTCACCTGCAGTTCGCTGGTGAAGCTGCTGTTGCCAGACAGCGTCGTGGTGCCTGCGCCCAGCTTGATGATGCTGCCCGCACCGCTGATCGCGCCGCTGAGCGTGTAGGCATCCGGGCGGTTCAGCAGCAGGGAGCCTTCATTGGCCACGGGGCCGTCGCCCAGGCTGCCGGCAAGAGCTGTGATGCCATCGCCTACCTGGACAGTGCCTGCATTGATTGTGGTCGTGCCCGTGTAGGTGCTGGCGGTGGTGTTGAGCAGGATCAGGCTGCCGGTTCCATTTTTGGTTAGGCTGCCGCTTCCCTCCAGGCTGCCTGGACCGGCAAAGGTGTAGGTCTTGTCCGTGTTGCTGACCAGGACGGAGGCCGGTGTCAGCGGCCCGCTCAGGGTCACGGTGGTCGGCCCGCTGGCCGTGTCGTCAAAGATCACGGAATCGGTGGCGGATGTCCCTTGGAGGTAACGTGTGAGAGCGCCGCTGTTCACCTCACGCCAGTTGGGGGTGCCGGTGCCTGTTCCGTCGTTGAAGTCCCATACCGCATTGGTCTCACCCGTCCAGCGTGGCTGGTCAAAGCCGGTCACATTCAGCAGCACGAGGCCATTCAGGCTGTCATCCACCAGGGAGGCCGTGACACGGGCTGGAAGCTCGCTCAGCTGAAGGCTGGCAAATCCGCCGCCGCCAATGCTGCCGTCGTAGTCCAGAAGAGGAATCTGCCCGATGCTCAAGCCACCACCTTTCAAGGTCACTCCAACCACACCTGTGACGCTGAGAGCTGATGTTTTGAGCACCGGAACAGAGGGGTTTCCAAGGCTGCCCAAATCAAAGGCCAGCGCAGCACCGGAGGTGCCAGAAAGATTTATGGAGGTCGCTTCCACGCTCTGTCCAGGCACGGTCACCTGCAGGCCCAGCGTGGCCCCGTCGGCCACGGTGATGGCGTTTTCCGCGGCATGGGCCGTGGTGAGATCCAGACGACCGGCATTGATCTGCACCGGGCCGGTGAAGGCATTTGCACCGCTGAGGGTCCAGGTGCCCAGACCTGTTTTGGTGATGCCCAGGGCATCACCACCGGCACCGATGATGCCTGCGATCTGGCCTGCGCCGTCGCCCTGCAGATGCAGGGTGGTGGCACCCACGCTGTCACCATAGTCCACGGCTCCCTGAACGGTCACCGTGCCTGCGTCCGAGCGCAGGGCATACTCCGTGCCGCCTGTGTTCAGCAGCAGCGGGCTGGTGAGGAGATTGTCTCCGGAGAGATTGACCAGCAGAGGCGCATCCGCGCTGCTGCGGCCGGCGATGACCAGGGGTTCATCCACGGCGATGCTGCCGGAGATTTCCAGCTTGCCGGTGGAGAGGCCACCGCCCAGCACGGTATCCCCTGCAGCAGAGCCTAGCGAAGTGGCCCGGTTGATGCGGATGATGCCCTCCTCCAGGAAGATGCGGCCATTCCAGGCGGCGCTGCTGCCATTGAGCAGGAGGCTGCCGGGGCCTTGTTTGATCAGGTGACCGCCTTGGCTCGTCTGGCTGCCCAGGCCAGAGATCAGACCGCTGAGGGTCACATTATTCGGGCCCGTGATGACGAGGTTGCGCCCGGTGGTGGCCGCCCCGTTGCCGATGTCAATGAAGCTGTTGGCCCCGACGGAGATCGTGCTGCCTGCGGCCTCCAGTTTGCCAAAGGAAAAGAACACGCCGCCCGTGGTGGTCAGGGCCAGGTTGGCCGTGGTGTTGTTGATGAAAAAGCCGGAGTTCGGCTGCACCGTGCCCGTACTGGTATCGCCCAGGCGCAGGGGAAAGGCCCCCTGGAAGGTGTAGCCCAGTTCCCCGCTGACGAGGATGCTTTTCGACGTGGCATCCACGTTCACATTTATGATGCCTGTGCCCGTGCCGGGGAAGAGCAGGGCATCTGTATTGGCAGCGGCACCGAAGGTCGGCCTCTGCTCATTGTTCCAGTTGCTGACGTTGTTGATCGCATTGTTGGCATCGCCGTCCCAGGTTTTGACGACGTCGGTGGCCGGAGACAGGATGGGCAGCCCCAGGCTGAGAAACAGCAGCGGGCGGAGGATATGGGGGAGTTTCATAACGGTGTGGAGGCCCTCTTCCTGAATGCAGGTCGGATGGGCGTGGTGCCTTGAGATTGTGAGGGCGCCTTCCATTTCTCGGATCGGCAGCGTTGCTGGTGTGGTGACCTCACAACTAAACCCATACTGAATGAGTATGAGATTAAATGGCCTTATATTCCTCTTTGTCTAGTAGGAATTAAAAAAAGCTGTTTAAAATTTCCGCGAATGATTTTTTATTTCCTATTGACTTGGTGTGATATAAAATGAAAATGATCCTGCATTACAGACCGACCCTTGCTGAGGGAGGATGAACCATCACTCTTGCAGGTCGCCGACTCTGTTGTTCCGGGAGGGACCTGCCCAGCTCTCACTTTTTTGGAGATTCCTGTGTTCCCGCTCCCCCATCCCCCCCGTTTCCCCTTCGCCCTTCTGGCTCCCCTTTTTCTTGGTGGTGTCCTCTCGGCAGAAGAACCCGAAGCCTCCAAGATCGAATTCTTCGAGAAGAAGATCCGCCCTATCCTGGTGGAGAATTGCTACACCTGCCACTCGGCTGAAACCAAGCCTTCAGGAGGTCTCCGTGTGGACGATCGCCAGGGCCTGCTGTTAGGCGGGAACAGCGGCCCCGCCATCGTCGCCGGGGATCCCGCGGCCAGCCTGCTGCTGCAACGCATCCAGCATGCCGATGCCAAAAAAGCGATGCCAAAGGAGGCTGACAGGCTGACCTCCGCGCAGGTCGCCGACCTCAGCGCCTGGATCCAGCAGGGGGCCGCCTGGCCAAAGGAACGCATCCCTGCTTCCCTGACCCGTGCCAAGCCTGAATTCGAAGCCCTCAAAAAGACACACTGGGCCCTTCAGCCGCTGAAAAATCCGAAGGCGCCCATCGTGAAAGAGGCCTCCTGGGCGGAAACGGATGTGGACCGTTTCATCAAGGCCAGACTGGAGGATAAAGAGCTGGTGCCCGTGGCCGATGCCGACCGAGTCACCTGGATCCGCCGTGTGACCTATGACCTTACCGGCCTGCCACCCACGCCTGAGGAAATCTCCGCCTTCGTCCGCGATTCTTCTCCGGAGGCACTGGCCCGCATCGTGGACCGCCTGCTGGAGTCCCCCGCCTTTGGCGAACGCTGGGGCCGTCATTGGCTGGATGTGGCCCGCTATGGAGAGTCCACCGGTCCCTCTCGCAACATCCCTTATCCGCATGCCTGGAAGTATCGCGACTACGTCATTGATGCGGTGAACCGCGATGTGCCGTTCGACCGCTTCATCCAGGAGCAGGTGGCGGGAGATCTGCTGCCAGCCTCAGCCGAGGCCGAGCGCAATCGTCTGCTCACCGCCACAGGCTTCCTGGCTCTGGGCGTGAAGGATGTGAACCAGCGCTTCAAGGTCCGCTTCATCATGGACAATGTGGACGAGCAGATTGATGCCGTCACACGTTCCGTGCTCGGCCTCACCGTCAATTGCGCCCGCTGCCACGATCACAAGTTCGATCCCATCCCCATGGCGGACTACTATGCGCTCGCGGGCATCTTCACCAGCACGGACAATGCCGCCGGTGTGCGTAACAAAATGGGTGGCGGCGGCCTGGACTATTATGATCCGGTCAACCTCATCCGTCTGGCCTCCAATGTTGCGCCGCCTCCTGAGGCCAGGGTGAAGGAGCTAGAAGCCAAGGTCGCGGTCGCGAAACAGGCCTTTGAAGAGATTCGTGGCACACCCGAGGGCCTGAAAAAAGATGCCGATGGCCGCCCGGTTCAGCGCGGTTACCGCACACGCTTTGAGGCCCTGCAGGCCGACCTTCTGGAACTCACCGACCCGGCGGCACGCGGCTACGCCGTGCATGGGGTGCGCGATTCCAAAGCCATCGCCGATACGGAGATCCGCATCCGTGGTGAGGCCGAGCGGCTGGGCCCCACCGTGGAGCGCGGCTTTCTCTCCGCCGTGGATGTTCCGGGAATTCCTGAAATCAACCCGGCGCAAAGCGGCCGTCTGGAGCTTTCCCAGTGGCTCACCAGCTCGCAAAATCCCCTCACCGCCCGCGTCGCCGTCAACCGCATTTGGCAGCACCTCTTTGGCGAAGGCCTCGTCACCACCGTGGACAACTTTGGCTTGAATGGCGACACACCATCCCATCCCGAGCTGCTGGATTTCCTGGCCCAGCAGTTCATCCGTGAAGGCTGGTCCACCAAAAAGCTGGTTCGTGCCCTCACCCTCACCCATGCCTACCGGCTGGGCAGCGAGGCCCCGGAAACTCATCATGAGGCGGACCCTGCCAATCGTCTCGTCTGGCGGCACTCACCGCGCCGTCTTTCGGCCGAGGAAATGCGCGATTCCATTCTGGCCTCTTCAGGCCGCCTGAAATCCCGTCCCGAAGTCTCCGCCGTGACCAGGCTGCGCATGGTCGAGATGCGTGACAACGGTCCCGAGGCCGCAGGCATCCATGCCGCGGCGGATCAGGGCCTGCAGCGCAGCGTTTACCTGCCTCTGCTGCGCGGTGTCACCCCCAAGTCGCTGGAGGCTTTTGATCCTGTCGAACAAACCCTCGTCTCCGGCCAGCGCGCCACCACCACCGTCCCCACCCAAGCCCTCTATCTGATGAACTCCTCATTCGTCCGCCAGCAATCCCTGGCCCTGGCAGAGCGCCTGCTCACAGAAAAAGCCGCGTCCATTCAGGCACGGATCCGCCAAGCCTACCTCCTCACGCTGGGACGCGAACCCAGCTCCACGGAGACCACCCGCGCCGAGGCCTTCCTGGCTGATTACTCGGATGCTTACACCCCGGCGGCTGCACCCGTCGTCCTGGCCAAATTGGAACCTGCACCCGCACTCGCTGCCACCGAGACCACCGCCGTGGTCACGCCGGTGAACTCCGATGATGTGGACCGCACGGACGCCCAGGTGGCCGAGGTCGTCGTGCAGCCAGCCACGGCCCAGGCCGCTGCCTGGATGAGCTTCACGCAGGCCCTCTACGCCTCCGCCGAATTCCGTTTTGTCCGCTGATTTTTTATCCCTCCCGCTCATGTCCCTTCACCACCCCTCTCTCTTTTCGCGCCGCATGGCGCTGCAAACCACGGCCGCCGGATTTGGCTACATGGCCTTCAATGGCCTCATGGCTGCGGAGGCCATCCGCAAGGGCGCTCCCCTGAAGCCCCTCGCCCCACGGGATCCGCATTTCCCGGCCAAGGCCAAGCGCATCATCTTTGTCTTCATGGAAGGGTCCATGTCCCAACACGACACCTTTGAGTACAAGCCTGAGCTGTTCAAAAACAATGGCAAGCCAGGCCCCGGCGGCGGCACTCTCACCGCCTCCAAATTCAAGTTCAGCCAGCATGGCCAGACTGGCACCTGGTTCTCTGAGCTTCTCCCCAGCATCGCCAAACACTCGGACAAGCTCTGCTGGCTGCGCGGCCTTCACACGGATACTCCGGCCCATCCTCAGGCCGTGGTGCAGCTTCACACCGGCAGCGCCAATGCCGCCCTCACACGCCCCAGCATGGGCGCCTGGCTGCTCTATGGGCTGGGCACGCCCAATCAGGATCTCCCTGGCTACATCACCATCAATCCGCCGCCCAACTTTGGCGGCGCGGTGAATTATGGAAGTTCCTTTTTGCCAGCTCACTATCAGGGCACCCGCATCACGGACCAGGGCCATCTGCCCAACCTGAAACCCGCCTCCGCCGTGCCTCTGCAGCGCAAGCAGCTCGATCTCATTCAGTCCATGAACCGCGATTTTGCAGGCAGTCCCGGTGCCCCTGATCCTGTCGAGGCCATCATTGATTCCTATGAACTCGGCTTCCGCATGCAGGGGAAGGTGGCAGAGCTGCTGGACATCTCCAAGGAACCCCAAAAAGTGCAGGAGGCCTATGGCGTGAATGACAGCGGACCCAAGGCTGCCTTTGCCCGCCAATGCCTCATGGCCCGGCGTCTCAGCGAGGCCGGCGTGCGCTTCGTGGAAATCTGCCAGGGCGGCTGGGATCACCACAACAACCTCCACAAAGGCCTCCTGGACCGCACCAATTCCGTGGATCAGCCCACCGCCGCCTTGCTCACCGATCTGGAGGAGCGGGGGCTCCTGGAGGATACCCTCGTGCTCTTCGGTTCGGAGTTTGGTCGCCTGCCCACTGCCCAGGGTGTGGATGGCCGCGATCACAACATCACTGGTTATTCCATGTTCCTGGCCGGGGCGGGCGTCAAAAAAGGCTACAGCTATGGCGGCACCGATGAGCTGGGCATCAAGGCCGTCGAAGGCCGCATGCACATCAACGATCTCCACGCCACCCTTCTGGCCCTCATGGGCCTGGATCACGAACGCCTCACGCATCGCTACGCGGGCCGCGACTTCCGCCTCACCGATGTCGCGGGCGAGGTCGTGAAAGACATTTTTGCCTGACCCTTGGAATTGTCGTTCATGAAGACCGGGTGACCCTGGTGGAGAGCACGGAAAAATTTCGTTTCTCTGGACCAGCTACCGCTTCCTCGCCGGCAAAAAGCAACCCCTGACA
>JAZKER010000024.1:0-171402 GCA_040386955.1 Verrucomicrobiota bacterium | reverse complement strand
TGAAGGAATTCCCGATGGAATACAGCGTGGAACTGAAGCGCCTCATTGACCTCGAAATGGAAGGCAGCGTCGGTTAACCAAGCTCACCTGCGTGAAGATGTTCAAAGACCAGACACCCACAGAGCTTGACTACGTGCAGGCGGCGCAAGACCCTGCCGCCTACCAGCAGCTGCTTCTCAAGCTCAAGAAGATGAAACGTCTTCATTTAGCGATGGCCTTATGCCTGTTTTTGATGGGTGTTCATAGCAGCATAAACTACCAATATACGACACCCGGGGCTATTGCTGAAGCTCCGACGAGATACAAACTGACTCCACTGATAGCAGGGCTCCTTTTATTAGGTGCCTATTCTCAGATGAGCCAGTGGCAGGCAGTTCGGGGGCAAATGATGCTTCTGGCCTTCATGGATGCTCAATCGCGTGTGAATTTGACCCCATCCTTGCCTCAAAAACTCTGACCGGGTTTCCCTTTTTCTGCCCTGATCGCCGCACTGCACGCTGCTCACTACCTTCTTCAATGTCCGCCACTCTCGCCCCCACCCCCAAAAACTCTCCCGCTCCTGTGTCCGAAGCTCCTGAATCTCCTGCTCCCTCCGGCCTCGAAATCATTGCGCCTGTGCGTGATGAAACCTCGGCCCCCGGCTGGTTCCTCGCCCGTGCCGAAGCGGCCTGGGCCGAGTTCCAGAAGCTGCCGGTGCCCAGCGTGAAGGATGAAAGCTGGCGCTATTCGAACGCCAAGAACATCGAGCTCGGCCTGCACAGCCCGGCCATTGCGGCCACGGAAGCGCAGAAGCAGCAGGCACTCGCCGCCTCTGAAGGGCTGAAGGAACGCACGGCGCGTTTTGTCTTTGTGAACGATGAGCTCATCGAATCACAAACGGACGCCCTGCCTGCCGGCGTGGTCTGCGTGAACTTTGCCGAAGCGCTGAAGTCCCATGGCGATGTGCTGAAGGAGCACTTCATGAAGCGTGAGATGACCCTGGGTTCGGCCAAATTTGCCGCGCTGCATCTGGCGCATGTGAAGGCCGGGACGGTGATCCTGGTGCCGAAGAATGTGGCCATCGAGAAGCCCATCGAAGTGTTCCATTGGGTGGTGGGCGATCACGCCGCCATCTTCCCCCACACGCTCATCGTCACCGGCGACAATGCCGAAGTCAGCGTGGTGGACCATTACCGCAGTCTGGATGGCGAAGGCGGTCTCAGCATTGCCATTGCCGACCTCGTCAGCGGCACGGGCAGCCGCATCACCTACGCCGCCTGCCAGGAGCTGGCCGATGATGCGCAGGCGCTGCACCTTTCCAGCATCGTCGCAGGCCGTGACTCCAGCGTGAAGAGCTTTCAGGTGCAACTGGGTGCCGAGTTCAGCCGCAGCGAAACCGTCAGCGACCTCATCGGCCAGGGTGCCCGCAGCGACATGCTGAGCGTCTCCCTGCCCATCGGCGAACAGGTGGTGGACCAGCGTACGCTGCAGAACCACATGGCCCCACACGCGACGAGCGACCTTCTCTACAAGAACGCCCTCTATGGCAAGTCCCGCAGCATCTTCAGCGGCCTGATCACGGTGGATGAAACCGCCCACTACACGGACGCCTACCAGACCTGCCGCAACCTGCTGAACAGTGACGAGGCGGAAGCCACCTCCCTGCCAGGTCTGGAAATCAATGCCGACCAGGTGAAGTGCAGCCACGGTGCCACCAGCGGTCCCATCAGCGATGAAGAGCTGTTTTACCTGAAGGCACGCGGCATCAGCGACAGCGAATCCCGCAAGCTGATCATCGAAGGTTTCCTGGCGGATGTGCTGAAGCGCTTTGGCAACAGCGAAGTGCTGGACACCCTGGTGGCCCGCATTGACGAGAAGCTGGAGCGCGCCGTCTAACAAAAAGTGCGGCTGTTTTCCAAGCACCCATGATCACCCGCCTGTTCAGGTATTCGCATCTGGCAGGCTGGGCCGCCCTGGTGCTGGGCATCGTGCTGCAGTTCGGGCTGAAGGATCATCTCTTCGGCTTTCGGCTGCTGTTTTACGCGATGCCCAAGCCCTGCCTGCTGGCCCTCGCGGTCATCCTTTTGGTTTGGCCCAAGGCAGGCCTGAAATCCCGGGGAATGGCCGCCCTGATGGCGGTGTTTCTGGGCGCTGCCTGGATGATGACTTCCTGGCGCACCGCCGCGCCGCAGGTCGCCCAGCGGAATGAAGTCACGGAGGTGCGCATCCTGTACTGGAATCTCTGCCGTCCCAAGGAACTGCACCAGGGCATGGTGGATCTGGTGAAGGAATTTCAACCGCATGTGGCCGCCTTTGTGGAGCCGGGCCGCAGCAAGATGGAGGACAACTGCCGCCGGTATGAAGCAATGCTGCCCGGCTACCAGGCTGCCTGGATGCCACGCGGCATCCTATGGCTGTCCAAAGTGCCCTCGCGCTACCGCGAGCGGGGCAAGCTGGAGGGAGCGGGTGCCTTTGCCCGCTTTGAGGTCAATGGACTGGGACCCGCATTCCCAGTGGTGGTGGCCGATGTGCATCCGCATCCGCTGCACTGGCGCAAGGGCCAGCTGGATGAGGCGCTGAGCCATGCACAGGGACGGCCCGATGCGATCCTGGTCGGTGATTTTAACACTCCTCTGGAATCCGCGCTGCTGGACGAGTACCGGAAACATTTCACCCATGCGCTGGAGGTGGCAGGGGAGGGGTTCAAGGAAACCTGGCCCCTGGGGCTGCCCCTGCTCAGTCTGGATCACTTTTGGTTAGGCCAGGAATGGGAAGTGGTGGAGGCCAAAAAAGTCTGGCGTGTCACCAGCAGTGATCATGCCGCGCTGTGCGTGACGCTGCGGCGCAAGGCCAAGTGAAGCCGGGGTAGTTGCCGTGGACGAAGAACTGCCAAAGTCAGAGGGCAGGCAGGAGTGTCCGACTCACGTCAGTCCACGGACCATTCCACAGCGACCTGCTGTTCGCGGCCATTGCGGTCGTGGTATTTCACGAAGCCGTTCTTGGCCCCGTATTCATGCACGCACTTGGTCACCTTCACATCGAAGGCGCAGTATTCGGCGATTTCGGCCAGCTTGCCCTGTTGCCACCAGCGGATGGCTTCGAGGCCATCGGCGGTTTTGCCGGTGCCCAGACTGGCTGCGGCGACGGCTTCGAGCTTGAGGCGATGGCCGAGCTTTTTTTCCAGGTCCACGAGGAGGTCGAGATCGCAGACCTGCTCGCGGAAATCGAAGATGGTATGGCCCATGAGCACTTCATAATCGAAGCTGACATGGTTAAAACCGACAACGAGATCCGCCCGCGTGAGCTGGTGGATCAGATCCGAGGTTTCATCTTCCTGGAAGATGCGGTACTCGCCCAGCTTGGTGCTGTACGTGACCGCGATGGAGATCCCCATCTTGTGCTTGTTCCCCCAGCCGCCCACGTCATTGGCGGTGCGGCGGGTTTCCAAGTCGAAATAGACGATGTCCCGGGCCATCGTGCTCAGAGACGATACACGATGCGCGCCTTGTCCATGTCGTAGGGCGACATTTCGATTTTGACGTTGTCACCGATGACCAGACGGATGAAGCGCTTGCGCATCTTGCCGGAAATGTGGGCGAGAACTTCGTGACCATTCTTCAGCTTCACGCGGAACATGGTGCCAGCGAGAACGGCAGAGATCACGCCATCGAGTTCGATCGCCTCTTCCTTCTGCTTGAGTTCATCTTCAGGCGGTGGCGGTGGTGGCGGACGGCGACCTGATCCACCACGCGGTGGACCGGATGGACGACGAGGCCCACCACGATTGTTTGAACGGCGAGGAGGAGGCATAGATAACGCGACGTGGATCCTTCAGAAACCACGGAAGCGGTTAAAGTGCTTCGCGTGGGTGCCATTGACAACCTCTAATTTGTCTCGTTGTCGTCATTCTGCACTTCTTGAACTGAAAAAGTGCTGGCGCACGCCCAACACTGCATTATGTTCCACTTCGCTAGTTCTCAGATGGTGGTCGTAGCTCAATGGTAGAGCCCCAGATTGTGATTCTGGTTGTTGCGGGTTCGAGCCCCGTCGATCACCCCATCTCGCTGTTCACGTTGACAGCTTCTTTCTTTGCTGAAACTCGCCGCTTCATTATCCTCGTCTGCTCATGGAAGCTCTCGAATCTGCCCTCGGTTATACCTTTCGTGATTCTCAACTGCTGACCATGGCCCTGACGCATGGCAGCGTGGGCTACGAGGCGCAGCGGACTCAGGCCGACAATCAGCGCCTGGAATTCCTGGGGGATGCGGTGCTGCAGCTGACGCTTTCTGAACTGCTCTACCAAAGGCTGCCACAGGCAGATGAAGGGGCGCTGACCAAGCTGCGTGCCCAGGTCGTCTCGGCCAAGGCACTGTCCGCCATGGCGCGGCGGCTGAACCTGGGGCGTTTCCTCATCATGGGCCGTGGAGAGGATGCCAATGGCGGACGCCAACGCGAAAGCAGCCTGGCCGATGCCATGGAGGCCGTGACAGGGGCTCTCTATCTAGATGGTGGACTGCCCGAGGTGCAGCAGTTTGTACATAGGCTGTTTCAGTCGGAGCTGGAGGCACTGCTTCTTAATCCCAGCGATCAAAATCCCAAAGGCCAGTTGCAGGAACTGATCCAGGCCGTGGGACCCACGCCGCCTCATTATCGCATCCTTGAAGAGAGCGGACCGGATCACGACAAATTCTTCCAGGCCAGTGTGCTGTGGATGGGGGTCGTTTTGGGGACGGGGACGGGGCGCAGCAAGAAAGAAGCCGAGGTCGCTTCAGCCCGTGCCGCGCTGGCCTCAGAGAACCTGAAAGACCAGCTGAAGTCATTAGGAGATCTTAATTATAAAGCCACTAGAATTCCCATCACAGATTGTGAGAAGACTGGGCACAAGTGAGCGCAACTGTGAGAGCAAGACTCATAAGTGAGACTTGTTGATGCGGATGCACAACCTGTGCCCAATTTTGTGCCCAATGAAACGGCCTGTGGAACGTGCCTCTGAATGCGGAGGAACAGGCTTATTGCACTTATGCCCACCCTATACGGATAAGGAGATTTAACGAAGCTTACCTTAGCCAATCATAGAGGCTGTGAAAAAGCGGCATAACTCTCTCCAGGAGTTCCTTTGCTTGCACAGAGATGGAGGCTGCCCATCTTAACACCCCTTATGTCCAGCAGCCTCGGCACTCTCTTCCGCATCAGCACTTGGGGTGAATCCCATGGTCCCGGTGTAGGCGTCGTCATCGATGGCTGCCCGCCTCGCATTCCGCTGACGGTGGAAGACATTCAGCTGGAGCTGGACCGCCGCCGCCCAGGCCAGAGCAAGATCGTGACGCCCCGGAAGGAAGACGACAAGGCGGAGATCCTATCCGGTGTGCTGGATGGCCTGACGCTGGGCACTCCTATCGGTCTTTTCGTTCGCAACACGGATCAGCGGCCTTCGGCTTACACGGAGATGGCGCAGGCTTATCGTCCCAGCCACGCCGACTACACCTACGATGCAAAGTATGGAATCCGGGCTGTTTCGGGTGGAGGCCGCTCCAGCGCTCGCGAGACCATCGGCCGTGTGGCAGCCGGGGCGATTGCCCGCAAGGTCCTCCAGCAGTCTCTAAAGGGCTACGAATGCCTAGCCTACGTGAAGACCATCCAGCATCTGGAAGCGAAAGTGCCGACGGAACTGACGGCGGAGCTGATCGAGTCCAACATTGTCCGCACCTGCGATCCGGAAGCGGCGGAGAAAATGATCGAGCTGATCGAAAGCGTGCGCAGCCAGGGCAACAGCGTGGGCGGGGTGGTGGAGTGCGTGGTGCGCGGTGTGCCCCCAGGTTTGGGCGAGCCGGTCTTTGACAAACTGGAAGCGGATCTGGCCAAGGCGATGATGAGCCTTCCAGCGACGAAGGGTTTTGAAATTGGCAGCGGTTTTGCCGGCACGCTGATGACGGGGCTGGAGCACAACGACGAGTTTTACATGGATGGCAGCCAGGTGCGCACGCGCAGCAATCGCAGCGGCGGCATTCAGGGCGGCATCAGCAATGGTGAGGAGATCGTCTTCCGTGTGGCCTTCAAGCCGACGGCCACCGTGCTGCGCGAGCAGAATACGGTGACGAATACGGGGGAGGAAACCACCCTCTCTGCCCGTGGCCGCCACGATGCCTGCGTGCTGCCCCGTGCGGTGCCGATGGTGGAGGCGATGGTGCATTTGATCATCGCGGACCATTGGCTGCGTCACCGGGCGCAGAATGGCTAAAAGAAAGCGGCTCACGGGGAATCCCATGAGCCGCTGAAAAGGAAGAGGTCTAAATGACCCGGCGAAGGCTATTCCTTGTACTTGCCTTCCTTGGCCAGCTTGGCGCGGAATTTGGAGACCTTGGGACTGACGACGGCGCGGCAGTAACCCTGGCTGGGGTTATTGGCGAAGTAGTCCTGGTGGTAGTCCTCGGCGATGTAGAATTTCTTCAGGGGTACGATCTCCGTCACGATGGGTTGGTCCCAGTCTTTTTGGGCGGCCTTCATGGATTCTTCGGCGACTTTCTTCTGCTCATCGTTGAGGTAATAGATGCCGGAGCGATATTGGTCGCCTACGTCATTGCCCTGGCGGTTCAGCGTGGTGGGGTCATGGGCGATCCAGAAGTAGTCCACGATTTCCTTGTAGCTGATGACGGCCGGGTCGAACTCGATCTGGATGACCTCGTTGTGCTTGGTGTCACCGGCGCAGACTTCCTTGTAGGTGGGGTTTTCTTTGATGCCGTTGCAGTAGCCGCTGACGACGGACTTCACGCCTTTGAGCATTTCATACTGGGCCTCGGTGCACCAGAAGCAGCCGCCGCCCAGGACGGCGAGTTCGGTTTTGCCCGAGGTGGAGGCAGGGGCGGGATCTGCAGCGATGGCAGGAGTGAGGGCGGTGGACATGGCGGCGAGAAGGGAAAGGAAGGTTTTCATGGTCGCTAAGAAAAGGAGGTGTGGCGACTACTCATTGCGTTACGAGGGCCGTCAAACTTTCAGATGTATGTGCTTTCGTGAGTTGGAGAAGGGAGGCGGGGTTTATTCCGAGGAAGGCAGCCTCGACATTGGCGCTCCCAGTTCATACGCTTGGCGTAAACCCCTTCTGTGATATGAAAGCACTTCTTTTTGCCCTGCTGGCCACCGTCTCTGCTCATGCCATAACCACGGAGCCGCCGAACATCGTGCTGGTGATGGCGGATGATCAGGGCTGGGGTGACATGGCCTACAATGGCCACCCACACGTGAAGACGCCGAACTTCGATGCCATGGCCAAGGAGGGCATCCGCTTTGACAACTTCCACGCCGCTGCGCCGGTGTGCTCACCGACTCGTGGCAGTGTGATGACGGGGCGCACGCCGAACCGCTTTGGCTGCTTTTCCTGGGGCCACACGCTGAGGCCGCAGGAGATCACCCTGCCGGAGGTGCTGAAGACGGCGGGCTACGTGACCGGGCACTATGGCAAGTGGCACCTGGGCGGGGTGCAGAAGGCGAGTCCGGTGAGCCCAGGCGCAAGTGGGTTTGATCACTGGGTCTCGGCCCCCAACTTTTTCGATCTGGATCCGGTGCTGAGTGACGAAGGCACCGCGAAGCAATTCAGGGGGGACAGTTCGGATGTCACGGCGGAGCTGGCCATCCAATTCATCCGGGAACGGTCTAACCAAAAGCAGCGATTCCTGGCGGTGGTCTGGTTTGGCTCGCCGCACAATCCTCATCAGGCCCTGGAGGCCGATCGGGCGCTGTATGCAGACCAGCCGAAGAAGGTGCAGGACTTTTACGGAGAGATCACGGCGATGGACCGCGCCTTTGGCCGCATCCGTCAGGAGCTGAAGACGCTGGACCTGGATGAGAACACGGTGCTCTGGTACTGCAGTGACAATGGGGCGCTGCCAAAGATCGGCTCCAGCGGTGGCCGCCGTGGCAACAAAGGACAGGTCTATGAAGGCGGCCTGTTGGTGCCGGCATTGTTGGAATGGCCTGCGCTCTTCAAGGAGCCGAAGGTCATCACCGCCCCCTGCACCACCAGCGATATCTTCCCGACGGTTCTGGCCATGGCCAAGGCGGAACCGGCGAAGCTGCACCCCCTGGACGGGGTGAATCTTTTGCCTCTGCTGGAAGGCACAGAGAAAAAGCGCAGCCAGGCCATCGGCTTCTGGGATTCCAAAATAAAAGGCAAGCCGACCCCTTCGGAAAAATGGATGAATGATTTGTTAGGCGCGCAAGCTCGGGGAGAAGAACCCAATGATCCTGAGCGGCTGGCGGCGGATGCAGGAGCCATCGGTGAACCCGTGCCGATCAACAAGTTCCCGGGTCACTCGGCCTGGATTGATGGGAACTGGAAACTGCACCGCATCGAAGACGACAAAGGCGAGGTGGACTGGGAGCTCTACGACCTGAGCGCCGACCCTGATGAAAGCCGAGTGCTCTTTGCCGAGCAGCCCGAGCGCGTGCCGCAGATGCAGGAGGCCCTGCAGGACTGGTTGCAGAGCGTGGCGAAGAGCCTCAACGGGGAAGACTACAAGGAGTAGCGCAGACTCACTCCGTGATCACAAACATGCCTGCGAAGGTGTTCGGCGAGAACTTCGTACCTGGGGCAGGGGAGGTGATCATCTGCGAGATGTCGCCATCCAGAAACAGCGCGTCCTGACAGCCGAGGTGAAGGAAGAACCGGGAGAGCTGGTGGAAGGTGACACGGCCTTTGGTGCGGTCTTCGCGGTCGCTCATGACGAAGACGATTTCCTTGGAAGCCGTCACAATGCCCACCGCGCTGCGCTGCCGCCGGTTCGGTGAGTTGGCATTGAAGGCCGGGTGGATGACACCCTTGCGGAGCAGGAGGGGGCCGGACTGGTTGGCGATCCGTGGCTGGATGCGGAGGCTGGCATACTCGGATGTTTCCGCAATACCAGGGCCGTGCTGGTCATCGAGGTAGAAAACTCCATTGGGCTTGAGGAAGAAGTTTCCCTCGGCGTTGGCGAGATTCAGCGGCACGAGAGTTTTTGAAGCAATAATGGTTAGGCCACAGGGTTTCGGCCCGCGCTCATAAATCCCGGCATTGGTGGCGAAGAGGATCTTTTTGCCCTCCTGGCTGAGCTGCTTTTGCAGACCGCCGAAGTCGGAGAGAGGCTTGCCAGAATCATCCTGCCAGCGCAGGTCCAGTTTGGACTGCTGGGCGAGCGGGACCCGATGCACCTGGTACAGGCCGCCTTCATATTCGAGGGTTTCCGTCGCTAAAACGAGAGGCGCTCCAGCGAGGCCCAGCCAAAAGAGGAAGCGGGTGAAAATCTGCATGAGGGTAAAGAAGCGGAGTAAAAAACTTTGTCACAGGGAACGCGTCTTGGCCAAATCAATTCAGCCTCATCTCCATGCGAAACGTTCTCTTCTCCTGCATCGCCATTTTTGTGTCTGGGTTTTTCATCTGGCTTGGCTGGGGCAATTATTCCAAAGGGAAGATCAGGGAGAAGTGGCCCACCGCTCAGGGAACCATTCTGGAATCTGAAGTGGCAGAAAGCCGGACACGCGCAGGCTCGAGCTCGCGGATGTATGAGGCCCGTGTGAGCTACGAATACGAAGTGAACAGCCAGAAGATCATAGGGGACCTAGTGACCTTCATGGATGGCAGTTCCAGCAATCGCTCGGATGCGGACAATGTGGTGAACCGGCTGCCGGTCGGGAAGGTGCTGCCCGTGCATTACAATCCAGCCAATCCGCATGAGGCCTGCCTTTTGAATGAGGTGGGCAAGATGCCGTGGCTGATGATGGGCGGTGGAGCCGTCGGACTTTTGATGTCACTGAGGACCTTGATCTTTGGCAGCCAGGTGAGACGCCGCAGGACGATGCACTTTAGCTAATCGCTGAATGGCTATGAAGAAGGAGAAGCCCAGCACACAAAGGTCGCATTTGAGGTGCTGCCCATCGCTTCGATGACGGCACCGTTGTTGAAGTTTGGAAGAGTCTGGAGTTGAGCAAACAATTCGGCATCGCCAGTAGCCCCTTGGGGAATGACGCAGCCGGACTGCGTTCCGTGGAGAACCCAAAAGAGATCCGGTGCGATAGGACCATCATCCGTCGTGATGATTTCGATCTTTTGAAGGTCTTTCCACGATACTCGTTCTTGGCTACCATCGGGGCGATTGCAAACGATCTCCTGCTCATCCAGAACCACCACATAACTGCTTTCGGGAATGAGGCGAGCCTCTGGCTGGTTTTCGTCCGTTAATGATTTCAGCACTTTGTTGGCTGCCCTTGAGCCGCTGAAGGATGCAAAGCAGCGGATTCCCAAAAGGACTAGAAAGTAGGCGAGGACCCCGACAGCAATGGATAACAGGAGGGTGGCATCCATCTCATCCCTTTCTCAACATCACGGCCAGCAGCGCAATATCCGCCGGGGTGACGCCCTGGATGCGGGTTGCCTGGCCGAGGGTGGTAGGACGGATCTGGGAGAGGCGCATGTGGGCCTCCTTTTTCATGCCGTAGATCTTGGAATAATCGAAGTTGGCCGGGATCTCTTTTTCGTCCATGCGGGCGGTCTTTTCGACCATCAATTCCTGGCGCTGAACGTAGCCCTCGTACTTGAGGTCGTTCTCCAGGAGCTGCCAGATCTCGTCGCTGAACTGCGAGCGGATGTCCTGGGGCAGGGAAGTATGGTCGTTTTCCGTGCGCCGAATCCAGGCGTGCAGGCGCATGGAATCATGGCTGGTGGTCTGGGCGAAACGATGGGCCTCGGTCAGACGGGCCGCTTTTTGCTCGGTGTGATCGCGACGGAAATCATCCACCAGACCCAGGGCTGCGGCCCGGGGAGTGAGGCGAAGATCGCAGTTATCCTGCCGCAGAAGCAGGCGATACTCGGCCCGGGAGGTGAAAAGACGATAGGGTTCAGTGGTGCCTTTGGTGACCAAATCATCCACCAGCACTCCCAAATAAGCCTCGCTGCGGCCCAGAATCAGCGGCGGTTTGCCCTGGATTTTGAGGGCTGCATTGGCGCCCGCAAGCAGTCCCTGACCGGCCGCTTCCTCATAACCGGAGGTTCCATTGATCTGGCCTGCGAAATATAGACCGCCCACACGCTTGGTTTCCAGGGTGGAAGAGAGCTGGGTAGGCGGACAATAATCGTACTCCACCGCGTATCCGGGGCGGATGATTTCCGCCTTTTCCAGACCTACGATGGAGCGAATGAACTGGTGCTGCACCTCGTAGGGCAGAGAAGTGGAGACCCCGTTGATGTAGAATTCACGGGTGTGGCGGCCCTCGGGTTCGAGGAAAACCTGGTGCCGATCCTTCTCAGCAAAGCGCACCACCTTGTCCTCAATGGAGGGGCAGTAGCGCGGACCGACCCCCTCAATGCGCCCACAATACATCGGGGACTTATCCAAATTGGCCCGGATAACGTCGTGAGTTTGGGGGTTGGTGTAGGTGATCCAGCAGGGAGTTTGTTCCACGTGGAACAATTTGGGTCCCCAATGGTTGAGGGTAAACAGGTCCTGTTCCTCTTCCACGACCCCGGAAAGGTAGCTAAAATGGGGGGCTGGGGTGTCTCCTGGCTGGACCTCACACTTGGAGAAATCAATGCTGCGGCTGTTGATCCGGCAAGGGGTACCGGTCTTGAAGCGCTTCACTTCGAAGCCGAGGTGAAGGAGGCTGTCTGACAGGGTGGACATGCCATCCCCCATGCGACCACCGGACTGGTTTTGCAGACCCACATGCAGGAGTCCGCGCATGAAAGTGCCTGAGGAAATGATGACGGCAGAGGCGCGATAGACCATGCCTAGGCTGGTTCGAATGCCGATGACGACGTCGTTTTCGACCAGAATTTCAGCCGCATTGCCCTGGTGCATGTCCAGGTTGGGCTGGTTCTCGATCAGCCACTTCATGCGAAACTGGTAGGCTTTCTTGTCGCACTGAGCCCGGGGGCTCTGCACGGAGGGGCCCTTTTTGGCATTGAGCATGCGGAACTGAATCCCTGTGGCGTCTGTATTCAGTCCCATCACACCACCCAGGGCATCGATCTCGCGGACGACATGACCCTTGGCCAAACCCCCGATGGCCGGGTTGCAGGACATCTGGGAAATGGTGTCCAGGTTCTGGGTAAGGATGGCCGTTTGGCAACCCAGTCTGGCTGCCGCCATGGCAGCCTCCACCCCGGCATGGCCTGCGCCGCAGACGATGACATCGTAGTGTTTGGGGTAGGTGTAGAGGCTCGTGGACATGGTCAGGGTAGGGGGTAGCGCGGGTTGAAGTCGCTTCTGTACAGTTTAGCACAGCCCTAAAATTGTTCCATGTGGAACAAAATAGATGGTTCAAGGACTTAACCCCGTAGCCATCATCAGGAAGAAAAAGCCGATAACAAGACAGATCAGAAACGTTAAAAGGACCATCACGAGGGCGATGAAACCCTGGCGACGACTCTCCTTTTGCCTCAGGACAATGACGCTTTCGAGTCCGGAACGAAGCAGGAACACGACGTGAATGAGACCGTTGATCGCAAATACAGCGAGGAAAGATATCAGACTTAGGTCGCCCGAAATCCCCAATTTGATTTGAAAAAGTGACACGATCACTAACAGGGCAGCCCCACTCAGCGGCCAAGTAAACCAAACTCGCAGCGTGGTGATCATCGCCCGCTCTGCTGGGTTGTCAGAAAGAGTATTGCTCATGCGACTTGGATCAGAGCTTTGGTCTCAGAGAATCTGGCCTGAAATGGCGTCTGTTTCCAGGAAGGTTTTCAGGGCTTCGTCTGTCTCGGTGGGGGCCTCTGGCTGGGTGACAAACATGGTGGAATTGATGATCCTGGGAGTGCCAGAACTCGGAATGTTCAGCACTTCGGCGCCATGAAGGATGCCAAGACCGGGTAGGGGAGAGGATGCTGGAAGGGAGCTGTTGTTGAGGATTACGATCCGGGTTTGCGCATCATCCCAGCCGGGCACTTCCTGGGTGTAGGCTTGCAAAGCCTCTCGCCCTTCTTCGGTAAACATGGGGTTTCGAAGCTCCAAAAAATCGCGTGGTGACAGGCCCAAATCCACGGCACAGCAGGAGTAATCGGAAATGAGAAAGCGGCTGGTGACCGTACTGGGCTCATAACCGAGCATCAAAAAAGAGCAGGCTGGGCCGCCGTCCAGATGCAGACGGGTGGTTTTCTTTTGGTCAAAGCGGCCCAGGGAGTAATAGGCCAAGGACTGGCCATAGGCCGTTTGAAAAAGAGCGGACAACTCCTCCCGGAGCCAAACCATCGTCCGTCGGAGCTGAAAGGAATCCACATGTCCTGGCAGGCTGAGGCAGGCAAAACCAGGTTGGGAGAGATCTTGGCGAAAGACTTTGGAAGCCACCCAGTCCGGCAGTGCCGAGGGCAGGTTTGCCTCCGCGGCAAGGTGAAGGTGACAGTCTTCAGGCTTCCAAAAAGCAGGCATCATCCATGCTACTTAGAAGGGGGTGGCTGTCCAGGTTCTGTTGGCTTCAGCGGACTCCTGACTTGCTTCCCCCCTTCATCCGGCTAGTATCTTCTTCCCTCAACTATGGCCACCAAGAAAGCTCCTTCTGCCAAATCTGCTGATGCACCGATCAATGCCAAACTGACTGCGGCAGACAAGATTGAACTGTATCGCAAGATGGTGCGGGTGCGACGTTTTGAACAGGTTTCCCTCCAGCATTATCAGGCCGGTCGCATGGGTGGTTTCCTCCACCTTTACATCGGCCAGGAATCCGTGGCGATTGGCTGCACTTCCCTGATGGGTGACAACGATCACGTCATCACGGCTTATCGCGACCACGCCCACGCTCTCGGAGTCGGCATGTCCATGAACGAGTGCATGGCGGAACTTTTTGGCAAAGCCACCGGTTGCTCCAAAGGTAAGGGCGGCTCGATGCACTACTTTGCGCCTGACAAGAATTACTGGGGTGGCCACGGCATTGTCGCCGGGCAGACCCCTCTCGGTCTGGGCCTCGCCTACGGTCTGAAGTATCGCGGCCTCAAAGGCGCGGCAATGTGCTTTCTGGGCGACGGTGCCGTGAACCAGGGTGCGTTTCATGAATCCTTGAACTTGGCGGCCCTCTGGGATCTGCCGGTCATTTACGTCATCGAAAACAATGGCTACTCCATGGGCACCAGCCAGGAGCGCTCCTCGGCCTACAATGAGAATCTGGCCAAGCGTGCCGAAGGTTATGGCATGGCCTGGGATTCCTTCGTCGGTGAAGATCTCTACGACGTGCGTGCCCGTGTGCAGGTGGCGATTGACCGCGCCCACAATGAGAGCAAGCCGACGATGCTGGAAATCGCCACCTATCGCTGGGAAGGCCATTCCGTGGCAGATGCGAACAAGTTGAAGTACCGCACGAAGGAAGAGGTGGAGAAGTACCAGAAGGAGCACGACCCCATCCAGGTCTGGAAACGCAACCTTCTCTCGGAAGGTGTGGCGACGGAAGACGAGCTGAAGAAAATTGACCGCGAAGCGCAGGCAGAAGCGGAAGCTTCGGCAGAATTCGCCAAGGCCAGCCCTTATCCGGAGCCTGAAGCCATCTTCGAAGACGTGTACTGGGAAGTGGACAACAAGACGGAAGCAGGGGCGACCGGCCGCCACTTCTTCAACGATTGACATGCTTTTGGTTAGGCCGCAGGCGCTAAAGAATGTGCTTACTGCGGCCTTTGGCATAAAAGTATCCGATTCGGGCATCACGTCAGAAGAAAGGTTGCACCTTCTCTGTCGTATTGAGTAAGCTGTGATTTACCGCGACGTGCGGAGCGAATCCGCGTGCCCAAACCTAACCATATCTTCGTCATGAACTCAGCAAACACCAGCCGCCGCACGTTCCTGCGCGGCACAATCGCCGGAGCTGCCGGCCTTGCCACTTTGCCCACCTGGGCGAAACCCCTCGGTGCCAACGGTGAAGTCCGTGTTGCCGTCATCGGCTTCAAATCCCGTGGTTCCGGCCACATCGGCAGCCTGCTGAAGATCCCAGGCGTGCGTCTCGTCGCTCTTTGCGATGTGGACAGCGAAGTGATGGCCAAGCAGGTGGCCGCACTCGGCAAGCGTGAGACGCCGATCAAGGTGAAGCAGTACAAGGACTTCCGCGAGTGCTGCGCTGATCCGGACATTGATGCCGTGACCATCGCGACCCCGAACCACAGCCACACCCTGATCGCCCTCACGGCGATCGCCAATGGCAAGCATGTGTATGTCGAGAAGCCTGTCTCCCACAACATGTGGGAAGGCCGCAAGCTGGTGGACGCCGCCGCCATTGCCGAGAAAAAGGGCCTGGTGGTGCAGCACGGCATGCAGCGCCGTTCGGACATCGGTTGGGCCTCCGCCATGGAATACATCAAGAGCGGCCAGATCGGCAAGACCACGCTCAGCCGCGGCATCAATTACAAGGCCCGCAAGAGCATCGGCAAGCTGGACGCTCCCGTGCCTGTGAAGGACGTGTACGCCGCTGGCACCTTCAAGGGTGTGGACGGCAAGGCCAGCCAGGGCGAGCTCGACTACAAACTTTGGTCCGCACCCCGCCCGATGCTGCCGGTCAACCGTTCCCAATTCCACTATGACTGGCATTGGCAGTGGGCCTATGGCAATGGCGATATCGGCAACCAGGGGCCACATCAGCTCGACGTCGCCCGCTGGGGCCTGGGCAATCCTTCCGTGCTGCCGAAGCGCGTGATGAGCTTTGGTGGCCGCTGGGGCTACGATGACGACGGTGAGACGGCCAACAACCAGATGGCCTTCTATGACTATGCTGAAGGTGCGCCTCTGCTGTTCGACAACCGTGGTCTGCCGATGAAGGACATGAACTGGGCCAAAGGTGCAGAGCCTGTCTATCGCATCAATGGCAAGACCTCCGCCCCTCGTATCGGCAACGTCATCCATTGCGAAGGCGGCTTTGTCGCGGAGTCCAAGGCTTACGACAATGATGGCAAGGCGATCCAGAAGTTTGAAAACTTCCAGGACGGTCCTGACCACATGCTGAACTTCATCAACTCGGTCCGCGCCGGCAAGCTGACGAAGGATGTGCTGCACGTCTCCCACGGCTACCATGCGGCAGCCCTGGCCCAGATGGCCAACATCTCCTACCGCCTCGGCAAGCAGATCTCCAACGACGAAGTCAAGGAACGCCTCAGCAGCAGCAAGGCCGCCCAGGAAACCTTCGATCACTTCGTGGAGAACCTGGTCGCCAACAAGATCGACATGAAAGCCGAGATGGCCCAGGTCGGCCCATGGCTGGAATTCGATCCTGTGGCTGAGAAGTTCATCGGTGAATTCGCTGAAGAAGCGAACAAGCAGGCCAAAGGCGAATACGCCGAAGGCTTTGAATTGCCTGTGATCAGCTAAGTCTTACGGAGACATTCTTGAGAACGCGGAACCTGGAAACGGGTTCCGCGTTTTTTGTTAGGCGGAGTCCAGGCTGGTATTTGAAAGCATTACTTGTTAGGCCTAACTGAAGCTTTGGGTGCTTGGGTGGAATGCTGGTTTACGCTGAGGGCGAGGCTGTTTGGGGGCTTCGAGGGCTCACAGAAAGGCGGGTAATCCGGCGGTGGGCTGGCAGAGCTTTCGGGCTCTTTTGCGCCAGACAAACTTGCCTTACTCCAGGAATCGCTAGCCGAGCTGGAGCTTTGGCTTTGTTGCGGGCGCTCTGCTATTCCACAAAGCTGCCGACGACCTTGGGCACCCCGCCTTTTTTGATGGCGAAGATCTCCGGGCTGGCAGCGCGGGGATCGGTGCGAAAGCGGTCGGCGAGGTCGGGGGCGAATTCTTCGAGGGATTCGGGCTTGGCGGGGAAGACGAAGAGGGAGTGGCGATCCGGCAGGGCCACCCAGATTTCGGCACCGAAGAGCTTTTCGAAAATGGCGGGTAGGGAAGGGGCGATGAGCAGGGAGGCGATGAGGGGCTGCTCGCTGCGATAGACGGCATACTGGGCTTTGCCGGCCGCGTCTTTGATGATCTCCGGCTTCAGGGCTGCCAGCCGCTTGTCGGCCACCTTTTTGGCCCGCTCCGCAAAGGTTTCAACGCTGAGGCCCAGCTTTTTGAAATCTTCGGCCGAGTAGGCCATGATGCCGGGCACATCGGTGAGTTCCTTGGCGGGTGTGAGCACGGTGAGTTCGGCACCCTCGGGCACGATGGAGAGGGCGCTGCGCATGACGACGGGCTCGGGCAGCAGGAGCAGTTCTTCCAGACGGCGTTCAGGCGTCTGGGCCATGAGGCCGCCGAGAAGGCAGAAAGCGGCGAGGAAGCAGTGTTTCATGGGGCCTCAATGGAGCACGGGTCCCGCGACTGCGCCAGCATCAAAGACCTTGCACGCGGGGCGAGTCCCGGCTTCATGGAGCGCATGATCGCATTCCTCCGTGGCAAACTTGCCGAAGCCTACCCGCATCAAGCCATCGTGGATGTCGGAGGGGTGGGTTATGCGACGAACATTCCGCTGACCACCTTTGACAAGCTGCCGCAGCAGGGCGCGGAAGTGCGGCTGCTGACGCACCACCATGTGACGGAACGCGAGCACACCCTGTTTGGCTTTTTCACGGAGGACGAGCGGGACCTCTTCCGCCTGCTGATTGACCGCGTCTCCGGCATTGGGCCGAAGATGGCGCTGTCTGTCCTGAGCGGTATGCCGGTAGCGGCGTTCAAAGATGCGGTGATCCGCAATGACACGGCCGCCCTGGCACGGATCAAGGGCGTGGGCAAGAAGACGGCGGAGCGCATCGTGCTGGAATTGAAGGACAAGGTGGGCGTGGTGGATGCCTGGCAGGCGGCCGAGGTAGCGCGGGGCACGCATGATCCGAAACAGGCCGCGATCAGCGATGCCGTGCTGGGCCTGATCGCTCTGGGTTACAAGCAGAGCGAGGCGCAGAAGACGGTGAATGAACTCGTCAAGGCCAGCACCGAGCCGGTGCGTGCGGACAGGCTGATCCGCGAGGCGCTGCGGGCGATGCAGTAGCCTGCGCTACCAGCCAAAGAAGATGGGGCCGGGGACGATCTTCACCCCGCCGCTGCCCAGGGGGTTGCCCTTGGTCTCCTCGATGCTCTCCACGACGTTTTCTTTGAGGTTCACGCTCATGCTGCCAGTCTCCACTTTGATATAGACGACGGTTTGGATGGGCCTGCCCAGGGCATCCAGACCGGTGCTGTATTGGGGGATGCGGTCATACACCACGTACTCCAGCTTCTCCTCTTTGCCGCTGGCGCTGAGCTTGCTGGACTTGCGGTTGGGCTTGCCCAGGCTGGCGTGGACTTCTTCGCTGGTCATGCCTAGGGCGATTTGCTTGGCGGCGATCAGCGCCTCCACCTCGGTCTGTCGTTGGTGGAGTTTTTTGAGGTTGGGGACGAGGTTGGGATCGGGGGAAAGCAGGTCGTCCATCCGCATCCAGCCAGAGACGTCACCATGGCGGGCGCGGCCACGCACACGGTAGGCGGTGTCCGAAAGGCCGACGAGCTTCACCAAGGTGCCGGGGGCCATGGAGCCGAGGGCCTGATCCATTTTGGACCGGCTGTAGATGGGGGATTCCTGCAGCACCTTCAGTGTCACGGGCTTCTTCAGCATGTCCTCCACATCCATGGTGCCGGGTTCCGGGGCCAGGAGGGAGGATTTGCGCGAGCTGGAGAGCTGCGCAGAAGCCTCGCTGCCGAGGGCGAGGAAACCAAAAACCACGAGGAAAAGTGGGGCCTTTTTCATGACGGGAGTGAGACTATCAAAGTCTGACGGGTTCAGGAAACCTTTTGTTCGACGTGCGGGAGCTTTCGCGTATCCGTTTGCCAATGCCTAACGGACCTCTCTCGACCAAGCTCTTCGAACTCGCCAAGCAATACATCCCCGGCGGGGTGAACTCGCCCGTGCGTGCCTTCCGGAATGTCGGCGGGGATCCTTTCTTTGTGCGGCGGGCCAAGGGCTGCCGCATCTGGGATGTGGACGGGCGGGAGATGATTGATTTTGTGGGCACCTGGGGTCCGGCGATCCTGGGGCACGCACCCGTCTCCGTCATCGAGGCCATCCACACGGCCGCAAAGGACGGGGTGAGCTTTGGCATCCCCAATCCCTACGAAGTGGACATGGCGCGGACGATTTGCGAGTGGGTGCCTTCGGTCAAAAAGGTTCGCCTGGTCAGCAGCGGCACGGAAGCCACGATGTCGGCTATCCGCCTGGCACGAGGCTTCACGGGGCGTTCCCGGCTGGTAAAGTTCGATGGCTGCTACCACGGCCATTCGGACAGCCTGCTGGTGGCGGCGGGCAGCGGGGCACTGACTCATGGCCACCCGGACAGCGCGGGTGTGCCTGCGGCCTTTGCGGAGCTGACGAGTGTGCTGCCTTTTAATGATGAAGCCGCCCTGGAAGAGCTCTTTGAAGCCAAAGGGCATGAGATCGCCGCGCTGATCGTCGAGCCTTATCCAGCGAATGCGGGCCTCATTTTGCCGAAGCCCGGTTTCCTGCAAAAGCTGCGCGACATCACCACGAAGTACGGTGCGGTCCTGATCTTTGATGAGGTGATGACCGGCTTCCGTCTTGCCAAAGGTGGGGTGCAGGAGCTGGAAGGCATCACGCCTGACCTGACCTGCTTTGGCAAGGTGATCGGCGGCGGGCTGCCGGTGGGGGCCTTTGGCGGACGGGCGGATATCATGGATTATCTGGCGCCGCTGGGGCCGGTGTACCAGGCCGGGACGCTGAGTGGGAATCCTTTGGCCATGGCTGCGGGTCTGGCGCAGCTTCGCGAACTGGAGCGCCAGCAGGGCTTTACGTATCTGGAAGAAATCGGCCAGGTGATAGAAGACGCCGTGCTGGACGTGCTGAAGCGCAAGGGCCTGGGCTACCGTTGGTATCGCAAAGGCAGCATGTTCTGCCTCTTCTTCACGGAGACGGAGGTGCATAACCTCCAGGATGCGAAGACCTCGGACTTGGGGGCGTTCCGGAAGTTCTTCCACCACTGCCTGGACCATGGCGTGTACTTTGCCCCCAGCCAGTTTGAGACCGGTTTCATCAGCATGGCCCACGCCAAGGCGGACATGGAGATCACGGCAGAGGTGGCCGCGGCGGCCCTCGCGTCCCTGTAACGGATGTGCAGGTGCAGCTTTTCCGGGGCCTGCAGTCTGGGCGGGAAAAGCAGCGCCGGCAGGCAGGTGGGGAGGCTGGCTGAAAGTTGGCCGCCCGCCCCAAAATCTTGTGGCCAAGAGCAAAAAAGTAACCACTAAGAGGCCTGCCTCTTCTCCAGCAAGTCTTTAGGCACTGAGTTCAGGAAATCCGATCGCCCCATGAAATCCCTCCTTCGCAAAATCCTCGAAGTGTTCTTTGCAAAGTACGGTTACAGCTTGGCCCCGACCAAGAAGTGGGAGGAATACCAGAAGATCTATCTGCGGGACAAGATCGGCGGTCACAGTGCCAAGCATCTGGCCCGGCTGCTGGAGACCTACCCGGTGGACTGCGTGTTTGATGTGGGGGCGAATGACGGCGGCTTCGCGGAAATGCTGAGGAACGAGGTCGGCTACAAAGGCTGGATCATCTCCTTTGAGCCCCTGAAGGAAGTCGCCCAGGTACTGGCCAAAAAGGCGGAGCGGGACCCGAAATGGGAAGTCATGACCGATGCGCTGGGCCGTGAGACGGGCGAAAAGGAGTTTCACCAGATGGCCGGGGATGTGTTCAGCTCCTTTTACCTGCCGGATCCGGACCAGCCGGCGAAATACTCCGATTCCAACCGGGTTTTGCGCACGCTGCCCGTGCAGGTGCAGACCATCAACAACCTGTGGCCGCAGATCAAGCAGCGCCTCGGGGTGAAGATGCTGCTGCTGAAGATGGACACGCAGGGCTTCGATGGCGAAGTCTTTGCTGGAGCCAGCGCCTGTCTGGACGACATCCCGATTGTGATGTCTGAGATTTCCTGCATCCGCATCTACAAGCAGGCGCTGACTTTTCAGGAGGCGCTCGATTCCTACGCTGCTTCCGGCTACGTGCCCAGCCTGCTAAATTCGATCAGCTTTGATGACCGCCAGGCAGCCATCGAAATGGATGCCTTGCTGGTCAGGAAGAAGCCCGACTGAGCTTCTTTCGGATCTTCGTCCAGGCGTCGTGGCGTTCCTGCCTGCTGAGCATCAGCACAGGCAGCAGCAGGGCGCAGACAGCCGTATAGCCTGAGCCTGCGAGGAAGAGGCTGGGATAATCCGGTTTCACGATGCCGTTGAACAGCCAAATGCCGAGCAAGGGTGGCCCGCAGGTGCGCAGGAAAGAGAGGAACAGGTGCTTGAAGAGGTACTCGAAGGGGGAGATCTGAATCACCTTCGCCACCATGATGGGCAGGACGATCAGCCGGGAGAGCAGCATCTCCACAGCGATGGCCGTGACCACCCCATGCAGGCCCCAGATGGAGCCCAGCACCACGCTGAGGATGGCACTGAAGGCCCCCCCGATGATGGACATCCAGGACAGCCAGTGGTTCTTGTCCAGCGTGTACAACAGGTTGTGCGCCGGATACTGCGCAAAGTAGAGCAGGTGGGGAGCGGCGACGATGTGCAGCACATCGGTGGCACCCCAGAGATCCGGACCCACCCAGCGGCGAAAGAAGGGAGATGCCAGCCAGCAGGCCCCGAGGACAGCAAACATGCTGAAGGAGGCGGCCCAGCGGGAGCAGCGGAGAAACATCTCGCGCAGCCGCACATCGTCCCCTGCGCCATGCAACTGGCTGAAGACGGACATCACCGGCCCGCCAAAGATGGCACCCACCATGTCCTGGATGATGGTGATCAGACGCATGCCGATGGAATACAGCGGCACGGCGGACAGCCCGCTCACCCGGTCCACCACCACCGGATTGAGATTGCCCCGCAGGGACTCACCGATCATCAGGATGCTGATGGAGCGGGCATAACGGAGCATGTTCAGACGCAGGTCTTTGACCTCGGTCGTTTCGGCTTCAGGAACATGCTTGGGCACCAGCGGGGCGGCAAAGTGGTAAAGCAGGAACAGCTCCACCCCCTCCATCAGGATCTGAACCACCGCCACACCCACGATGGAGGGGCTGCGGGCCAGCAGCCAGATCAGGAAGCCTGCCTGGAGGAGTGAACGGATGATGGAGGCCTGGGCAATGAGATCGTACCGCCCGTTGGCCCGCAGAAACACCACCGGAATGCGGAAGCGGAACCGCAGCACCAGCATGAGGCAGACGAGGAGGAGGGCGAGCTGGAAGTCATCTTGTCTGGCACCTGAGACGGTCAGCCCGGAAAGCAGGACGATGACGGGCGTGAGGATCAGCAGCAGGGCTGAGATGAAGCGGAAGTACTGCTTCACCGTGGTGAAAATGAGGCCCTGCTGGCCGACATTGCCCACGCCGACAGCCATCCCCAAAAAACGCGAGGCCGAAAAGGTGATGCCCATCTCCAGCAGGGCACCATAACCCGAGATGGAGGTGACGAGCACCCAGAGGCCGTACCCTTCGACCTTCAGAGCCTTGACCATCGCCGGCGTGATCACCAGAGTGATCGCCACCTTGAGGATCAGATCCAGAACGTTGATGCCCGATCCACGAAACAGTCTGCTTTCAGAGAACCTGCGTTTGGGCGTTTCAGCGTTCTGTTCGGTGGCCACTCTAGGTCTTTGAGGGTGAGGGGGATACGCTTTTTATATCACCCTCCAAAGTGCAGGCATCAATGAGAAACTTGCAGGCCCAGTTAATAAGCTGGAAGCGGCAGTAATCCCCGCTCACAGGCAGTGAACCCTTCACCCCGCCGCAGAGGGGTGAGTCCCCCTCCCCGACATGGAGGGTGCGGCGCACAAACTGGTTGGCCACCTCGGCCGCTTTCAGGTACTCCGGGCGTCCAGTGTCCTGGTAGAGCATCAGCCAGCAGATCGCCGTCTGGGACAGGCCGGTGAGGCAGATCCAGGGCACGGCAGACTTCCAGTTCGCATTCAGCCGCCCGGGTAGCGCACCTTCGGGTGTGAGGGTGGTGAGCAGGGCATCGGCCGTCTGCACTGCTGCTGCGAGCAGGGCGGGATCGCCGGAAAAGCGGTAGCCTTCGAGAATGCCGCGCAGCGTGTAGGCGATCGTGTGGGTCAGCGGCGAGTCTTCATCTCCGCCCAGGCCGCAGTTCTGATACCAACCGTTTTCCTTCTGGTGGGAGATGGCCCAGCGGATGTTGCGCAGACCCGCCTCGCCATACGATGACTCGCCCGAGACTCGGGAAGCCTCCAGCAGGCCCCAGGCCACGTGGGTTTCCCAGACGTGGTCTCCAGGGCTGGCAAAAGGATTGGGATGGCGCCAGGCCCCGTCCGCATCCTGCACGCTCATCAGCCACTGGGCGGCGCGGTGCATGGAGGTCATGTAGGGTTCCCCAAAGGCCGCAGCAGCTGCGGCGAGGCCCTGGAGGATTTGGCCCGTGTCAAAAACCACAGGCGCGACCACCGTCGAGTGCATGTGGCTTCCCCGGAAGGCCCCATCGGGCATCTGGATGGAAATCAGCCAGTCCATCATCCGCCGGGCGGCCTCGGCCAATTGAGGGCAGTTTCGCCGTTTGGCATGCTCCAGCAGGGTCGGGATGATGTAACCGGTAGTTTCGGGATAGGAGGCTGCCCAGCCTGTGACCAGGCTGTAATGGCGGGCCACTCCACCATCGGCGGAGGCCGAGTTTTTTTGTGCGAGCAGAATCCACTTCAGGCAGGCTTCGACAGCGCGGTCCGAGCCCGGATCCCCCTGCAGACCCTGGACAAGATCCCGGAAAGTTTCCCGCTGGGCTTCCCAGGGAACCATCCACCGGGTGCTTTTTTTGAAAATGAATTTAGCGGTCTTTTTAAGCGCTTGCATGTGTCGTGCCTTTCAGAAGCGGTGCCGGTTATCAGTGCGCCTTTCGTTCGCCTACCCAGGCCAGGAACAGACCGTCTGTTCCTGAAATCCCACCGTGATCAATTTGGTCGAGGACCTTCACGCGGAAGCCGTGGTCCTCCATCCAGCCGGTCATGGTCTCTTTGCCAAACCACTGTTCCCAGTCGCAGATTTGCAGGCTGCCCAGCTTCCGGACATCCTTGTCGAGGATCAGCAGGCGGCCCGTGGGGCTGGTGATGCGGCTCAGCTCCCGGACTCCTGCCTGGATGTTCACGGCGTGCTCCAGCGCCTCCACACAAAAGACCAGATCCGCCAGGCCATCCGGCAGGCCGTTGTTCAGCAGCGTGCCTGGGCTGGCATGGATGCTGGCGGGCAGCTCTCCCAGCATCGTGGTGGAAAGGTCCACGGCATACGCTTCGATCTCGGGGTGTCGTTCCTTCAGCAGCTTGATGAAACGTCCCTTGCCGCAGCCAATGTCGGCAACGATTTTGGGTCGGTACTGGGCCACCAGATCATCGACGATCTTAAAGCGCCCATCATCTGCCGCGATTTGGGTAGGGAACCTCGGAGCCGTAGCCTCAAAGGTGCAGACGACTCGGTCACGCAGAGTCTCCAGAAACGTCGCGGCCAGCAGCAGGGGTGGAAAACCGTCCTTTTCGGTTGGCACGGTGCGAAAGAAACCCTTGCGGGCCTTGGATTGCAGAAAGGCCGCATAGGCCGCTTCACCTGCTTTCAGATCTCCGGCCATGAACCAGGCTGAGGCCATTTCCAGCAGGCCGGTCAGGCAGAGTCGCTCCGAGCGGGCAGACTCGGGAAATGTGCCCTTTGCGGACTGATGCGCCGCGGCCAGCTTGAGCAGACCTTCTGCCGCCGTTTGTTCACCCTGGGTGAGCAAAAGCTTGATGCCGCGACCCAGCTGCTGCGAACGCAACTGGCCAGAGCGCCAGGCCGACTCGAGGGTAGCGGCCAATTCACCGCTGGGGCGGGTTGCGGCTTCAGCCATTACCCGTTCACGGACTTGCTGTAGGGCATCCCCCTGCTGGAGGATCTCCGGTTTGAGAGAGGCGATCAGTAATTCGCCCTCTGGGACGGTGTTGGGAAGGGTTTCCAAACCCCAGGCATGGGAATGCTGGAGAAGACGGATTCCCAGGCTGAGGGCGTTTTCACGTTCGCCCCACCAAATTAGGAGGGGCATCAGCCGCACCAGCGTTGCTGCATCGGTCGCAGAAAGACTCGGAGCTTGCCGGAGTTGAGGCAAGGACTGCCGAATGATCGCCATGGCCGCCTCAAAAACATCCACTGAAGGAGAGCTTTTGGGATAACTCAGCCAGCCTTTAGACCTTAACAGCTGGAGCCAGTTATTAAGTTTAAAATACTTAGCAATCACAAATCTTTAAAGAAAATTATTAGCCAAGTTTAACTGGGTGGATGGCTTCGACTTTGTAGGATAACGGAAAATATAGCGCTATGCAAATAATTAATAATTCGCTGAAAGGGAAATCTTTATCTGCGCTGCTCCTCGTTTTTCTACTCAATGACGCTGATCCAAGGTCATGGAGAGGGTCAAGAAATAAGATTTTCCTTTAGCTCGAAGAAATTTCCCTGCTTTTTGACTTTCAGGGATGCTTGCATAATGCCTGTTTTAAGAAGTGATGGCGAGGAGCCTGCTACCAGAGAATTAGAGAGTAACGCTATTCTCGTGCAGCTTGCAATCCATGATTTCAAGAGTGACATGATCGCGGGGCGAAATTCTGCCGAAAAGTATGTTCGCTTGTGAAATGACTTCTGTGTTTCACCCTGGGGCATGTCCTTGCCCCGCTACGCAGTCGCCCAGTTGGATGAAATTCCGCCAACACCCTGTCCCTGTGGGCAGGCCAGACGGGCCTTCAATGAGCCCTGGAACACCCTGGCCACGGTGCATCTGACGGACATCCATGCGGATGCCAAGCTGCACTATCATCAGAAGATGACCGAGATCTACATCGTCCTGGAGGGCGAGGGATATCTGGAACTGGATGGGGAGCGCATCCCGCTGAAGCCGATGACTTCCGTGATGATCCGGCCGGGCTGCGTGCACCGTGCGGTGGGGAACCTGCGCATCATCAATGTGCCCATGCCGCCCTTTGATCCGGCGGATGAGTTTGAAGTGGAAGGTTAACGGCGCAGTCCCTGGAGGCGGGACTGCATGTCCTCCAGCACCGGGGCGAGTTCCATCTTGGCCTTGGTGGAGGCATTTCGAAGAAAGAAGATGGGGTCTTCCTGGATCATGCTGTCCATGAACTCGCGGTCTTGTTCTGAGAGGCGGTCGCCCTCCTGGGAGCCGCTGCGCAGGTTTTTCATGTCGCCGCGCATGCGGGCGACGAGGCGTTTGCGCTCCTCTTCGGGGATGGCTTTCAGGCCGCGTTCCAGGCGGTCGAGGTAGGGGTCCACAGTGCGGTTGACGTATTCCTTTTGCTCGTCCTCGGTGAGGGAGGCAAAGAACTTGTCCACCACCGCCTGATCGTCTTCGCGCAGCCGCCTTTTATGCTGCGCATCCAGGCGGTTGAGGTGGGTGATGACCAGGTTCAGATGCGGCTGGCGGGATTCGCGGGTGCCCTTGGCTTCGCCCTTCAGCCAGGGGGTTTCCTCCATAAGGGCCGTGACTTTTTCCGGCCAGGAGACGAGGTGGTCCGTCTGCTGCATGACCAGGGCGACGCCGCACCAGATCAGCAGCAGGGCGGCGGCGGCGATGAGCCAGATGCGCGACCGTTTCATGACTTGGGCCGGAAGCGCTTGGAGACGATGCCGATGAATTCACCAGCCTCCTCCACCCGCAGCTTTTGCGTGATGAGGAAATACACCCCGCCGGCGACGGCAATGGTGCCCCCCAGGGAGGCGACCTGAGTAATGAAATTCATCGTCGCCCAGCCGATCAGAAGGGTCTTTTGGGCCCCCAGGCACACGGCGGCCATGCAGCCGGTGCCCACCATCAGCTTCAACAGCGTTTGGCTGAGGGAACGGGTTTCCAGGCCGTGGGCAAACTTGCGCATGCAGATATAGAGCGTGGCAAAATTGGCTGCCAGGCCCACGGCGGTGGCCCAGGCGAGGGCAGTGTGGTCCCAGCCCAGGATGAAGACGCTGGTGTAGTTCAGCACGAGGTTCAGCACGATGATGCCGATGCTGATCAGCATGGGGATGAAGCGCTTATCAATGGTGTAAAAGGCAGGCTGGAGCACCTTGATGGCGGAGTAAAACACTAGACCAAAGGCATAGGCCTGGAGGGGGCCGGCGGTATTCATCACATCATTGGCCGTGAATTTGCCGTGCTCAAACAGCACGGAGATGATCGGCTCTGCCAGCAGGGAAAGGCCGACGGCGCAGGGCAGGGTGAGGAAGAGCACCAGCCGCAGGCCCTTGGCCAGGGCACCGCGAAAAGCCGGGGTCATGCCATCCGTCGCGAGGCGGGAGAGCATGGGCAGGGTGACGGTGGCCACGGCCACGCCGAAGAGGCCCAGCGGCAATTGCTGCAAGCGCTGCGCATTGGCCAGCCAGGCCAGGGAGGATTCTTTGCCCGGGGTATAGGAGGCGAAGATGGAGTTGAGCAGCACGGAAATCTGGGTGCCGCTGGCCGCCAGCATGGAGGGCCACATGAGCCTCAGCACATCCCGCACACCGCTGTCCTTCCAGCCGAAATCCAGGCCAAAACGGAAACCCACACGGCGCAGGGAGGGCAGCTGCACCAGCAGCTGCAGCACACCGCCGATCAAAGTGCCAAAGGCAAAGCCGGTGAGACCCTTTTCGGTGATTTCCCCGTTGCGGAATCCCGGATCAATGAGCCAGGCGAGAGCCACACCGCCAACGATGCAGCCGAGATTAAAGAAGGCCGAGGCCACGGCGGGGATGAAGAAAACCTTCTTCGAATTCAGCATGCCCATCACCAGGGCGGTGACGGAGACGATGGCGATGAAGGGGTACATGATCTGGGCCAACCAGGTGCCCAGCACCTTGGCCTCCTCCGAAAGGCCCGGAGTCAGCAGGCGGAAGATCCAGGGTGCCAGCACCACCCCGGCCACGGCGACCATCGTCATGAAGCAGATGGCCAGGGACAGCATCTTGCGTCCCAGAACCCAGGCCGCCTCGTCCCCCTCGTTTTTGATCTTCTTGGAAAACGTGGTGACGAAAGCGGTGGAAAGAGCGCCTTCGGCAAAGAGGTCTCGCAGCATGTTCGGCGTGCGAAAGGCGGCGGTGAAGATGCCGGTGAAGGCGGAGCCGAAGAGGCCGTTCAGGAGCTGGTCTCTCACCAGACCCAGCACACGGCTGCACAGGATGGCGATGGAAACGACGCTCGTGCTGCGTGCCTGGGAACCCGTGTCTTTCTTCTCTTCACTCATGATGCAAATGCGGCGGCACCTTCGATGGTGCCGCCGCTCTGGCAATCATATTCCTGAAAGGGATGGTTACGGATCGGTGAGGTTGGGAGCCCACATGCCAGTCTCCTTGATTTTGGGCGTCACGCCATCCGCCGGATAAGTCGTTTTTATGATGCCCGCGAGCTGGGTGGAGAGCTCCTTGACCGTCGCTGCGTGGTCGGGCTTTTCTGCGAGGTTGGTCAGCTCTTTGGGGTCGGTGTCGTGGTCATAAAGCTCCCGGCCTTCCTTGCCCTCCGCCCACTCGGTGTAGCGCCAGCGAGGCGTGCGCAGGGAGTAGCCAAAGATGCGTTTGCCATTGTCCCCGGCGGCCGGGCTGGCCCCCATGCGCTTGAAGCCGCCACCGCGCACCACCTGGCTGATCACCCACCCGCGACCTTCAGCCTTCGGGTCTTTGAGCATGGGCACCAGGCTCTGGCCCTGGAGGTTGGCCGGGGCCTTCACGCCGCAGAGTTCAGTCAGCGTGGGATAGAGGTCAATGAGGCCTACCGGAGCTTGGGCAACTGCCCCTTGGGTGACACCCGGACCGGCCATGATGAGGGGCACGCGGGCGCTTTCTTCAAAGAGGCTCTGCTTCTGCCAGAGGCCGTGCTCTCCCAGGTGGTAGCCGTGATCGCTGGTGAAGACGACGAGGGTGTTTTCGCTCAGGCCCAGGCGGTCCAGGGTATCCAGCACGACACCGGCCTGGGCATCCATGAAGCTGATGCTGGCCAAGTAGGCCTGGAGGGCCTGACGGCGGAGGTCATCGGTGAGGTTGTCCTGCTCCTTTTTGTAGCTGCCGAGGGCGTGTTTGGGCAGGTCGGCCTGGTCTTCCTTCACGCCTTGGACCACGGGCATCTTGTCCACCGGGTAACCTTCGAACCAGGTCTTGGGGGCAATGTAAGGCGTGTGTGGGCGAAAGAAACCGAGGGCGAGGAAAAAGGGTCGGGACTTGTCCTTGGCGCAGCGTTCCAGCACCCAGGCGGCCTCGCGGGCCATGAGGCCGTCGGTGTGCTTTTCATCGGGATTTGGGGAGGCATACCAGCTCAGCGTGCCACCGTAGCTGCCGGGGATGAGGCTGAAGGCGTTGTCCATGTCCTCCATGCGGTCGCTGCCAGCAGGGTTGATCTCCATTTCCCAGGATCCCGGGTCATCGTGGCCATTGGTGCCGATGGAGAGAGGGACGTTGTAATGGTAGAGCTTGCCGATGCGGGCGGCGAAGTAGCCGCTGAGGCGGAAGGCCTGGGAGAGGCTCTGGTGGCTGGGGATGGTCTGGCGGAAAAGCTGGCTGTTGGCGAGGATGCCGTTGGTGTTGGGGTAAAGGCCCGTGAGCATCGAGTTCCGGCTCGGGCCGCAGAGGGGAAACTGGCAGGCGGCTTTTTCAAAACGCACCCCGCGTGCGGCCAGCTTGTCGAGGTTCGGGGTTTTCGCCAAGGGGTGGCCGTAGCTGCCCAGGCTGGTGTTCAGATCGTCTGCGATGATGAAGAGGACATTGGGCCGGGCCTTTTCCGCAGCGGGTGCGGCGGCTGGGCCGAGCAGCCCGAGGAGAAGGGTGGGGAGGAGCAAACGCGCGAACATGGATGGGGTAGGTTGTGGCGCTGAAACGACCTGCATGGAGGTCTTCTCTCGGCGGTTTGCCTCAAAAGGTTAGGTGAGAGCCGTGTGAGGTGTGGAGGTAGCTTTTTGGAAAAGGGCACACCTTTGCGAATGAGATCTTGCGTGCTGCGACCGCCCCTCACCTTGGCCTTTCGCTGCGCGGCTTCGCAACCCAAGGGAGAGGGAACGCGTTTTGGAAGCTCGGGAGTGAGGAGGCGGACGAGGGCTGATTTAGAGCAAACCAAGGCGGTTGGGTCTTTAGCAAACGGGGACTGTGACCGTTTTACTCCCCGGCCATCTTGACCCGGTAGCGCAGGGCCTCGGCATGGGCGCCGGGGTCTTTCTTCTTGGCCAACTCCTGGACGTACTCTTCCAAGGGTTCGTCCTCCTGCGGGGAGAGCGGGCGGATGTCGGGGTCGCTCATCAGCCAGCGAGCCCAGCGCAGGGCGGTGGCATCCTTGTCACCTGCTTTTTTGGGCACTTGGGCCAGGGCGTTGTGAACCTGTGCCAGCCCCAGGGTCTGGGCTTTGCCGTCTTCGGAGAGACGCCGCCGGGCCTGCGTCTCCGCGAGATTGAGGAACCAGTCGGGCAGTGTTTCGGGTGCCTGCGGCATGGGCAGGGAGAACCAGCCCTGACCTTCCATGCGAAAGACGATCTTCTGGCCGTCGGCGCTCACATGCACTTCCGTCAGCCCGCTGCCCTGGCGCAGGCCGGGCGTCAGCCCATCGCCTGTGCGGGTATCCCAGACGCGGATTTCGCCCTCATCCGTGACGGTGACGAGATGACGACCATCGCTGCTCATGGCCAGGGCATTGACAAAAGATTCATGGCGGATGGCGATGCCGGTGGCCTTGCCGCTGGGCACATCCCAGAGCCTCACTTCCTGGTCCCGGCCCGAGGTGGCGGCGAGGGTGCCATCTTCCGAAATGGCCACGGCACCGACGGCCGGGGGATGGGTGAAGGAGGAGCCCACAGGCTGGAAGCCGCCTGCCGTCTTCAGTACGGAGACACGCCCCGTGCCATCTGCGATGGCGAGGTGGGTGCCCGCACGGTTCCAGGCGCGTGTGTGGGCCTCCAGCACGGCGGACGGGGCATCCTTCGGCAACGTGGGAGTTTCCAGGTAGGATTCATGTGCCTCGGCCAGGTAGTGCCGGGTGGTCATGCGCTGGTAGGTGCTCCACACCTGCACGCTGGGCTCATGCCGGGGTGCGACGATGAGCATGGACCCATCGGGCGTGACGCTGATCTGGGCGATGCTGTGGCGCAGCCGGTGGGTGACGCGTTCACCCGTCACCGTATTCCACACCTGCATCTCGCCGTGGCGGGAGACGCTGGTGACGAGCCCCTGCTCCAGGGCCTGGGCAGCGGTGAGGATCTCGCCATCGTGGGCCTGGGCAGGGGTGCGGGGCTGGCCCTTGGTCAAATCCCAGGCGTGCAGGTAGCCGCGGCTGTCGCCCACGGTCAGGGTGCTGGCATCGGCATTCATGCTCAGGCACATGACGGAGGAAGGGTGGCCCAGCGGTGGCAGCAGCTCCGTCTCCGTGCGGAAGTTGCCGACGTGAACCGTGCCCGAATGCAGGCCGACGGCGATCATTTCACGCTCGCGATGGATCGCCAGAGAAGAGATGCCGTCCCGTGTTTCAAAAGGGTCGCCGATGGTTTTGCCACTGCTCAGATCCCACACGACGGCCTGGCCTTTGACGTCCTGGCTTTCCACCACATGGGCCGCAGCCACCAGGGTGCCCAGATAGTCCAGAGTGACCAGATGGACGGGAAAGGCGGCTGACTTGAGGACCAGGCCGGGGCGATCTGGCTGGCGCATGTCCCAGACCTGGATGGTGCCATCCTCACCGCCGACTGCCAGCACTTGCCCATCGCCAGAGAGGGCTAGGCTGAGCACGGACTGCGGCAGCTTTGGCTGCAGGGGGGCATGCGTGCCATCGGTGAGGGACCAGCGTTCCACCTGCCCGTTGTCCAGGGCCAGGATCACCGTCTGCCCATCGTGGGAAACCGCCAGGCAGGTGGCGATGGTCTGGCGGGGCAGGGTGTGGTCGGTGCGCTCATGCGTGGTCGTGTCCCAGATGCTCAGCACGGATTTGGGACTGCCTTTGTCCGACTTGGGCTGGACGGTGGAAACGGCCACCGCTTTGCCCGCTTGCCGGCTCAGGGCCACCAGTCTGGCCTCCTGCGCTCCGGGTGGCAGGGGCAGATCCGGCGTGGTGGGGTGCAGCAGGTGCTTGTGCTGCAGCAGGCTCAGCAGGTTGGTGGCGGCCAGGCGGTTGCCAGGGTCGGTGCGCAGCGCACGGGTCAGCCAGGCCACGGACTCGGTGTAGTCGCGCCGTTCGGTGAACTGGCGGGCCATGACCTCATCCGACCTGGAGTATTCCTTTTTCAGGTTGCTCCCGGCCTCCTCGGCGGCCACGCGGTTTTTTTCGGCTTCAAAGTACAGGGCGGTGCTGGTGATGCCGCCGGCGAGGACGGCCAGAGCGATGGACACCCCGGCGGCCACGCCGACCTGATGCCGCCGAACAAACTTCCCGATCACGTAGGCGCGGCTGGGGGGGCAGGCGCGCACGGGCTCATGCCGCAGGTAGCGGCGCAGGTCATCGGCCAGATCGTCCGCATTGCCATAGCGGCGGGCAGGATCGCGCTCCAGGGCCTTGAGGATGATCCAGTCCAGGTCGCCTTTCAGGGAGGACTCGCGGGAGCTAGGTTTGGGCGGGTCGCGCTCCACCTGGTCCCGCAGGATCTGGTGCAGGGGCTTTTGCGCGATGTCCATGGGCGCCACCAGGGCTTTGCCAGTGAGCAGCTCCATGAGGATGGAGCCGAGGGCATAAACGTCGGATCGCGTGTCCACATGGGAACTGCCGTGCTCGATCTGCTCCGGGCTGATGTAACCGGGCGTGCCGACGAGCTGGTCCATCCCGGTGGCCAGGGTCTGGCTGACGTCCTTTTGCTCCAGCACCTTGGCGATGCCAAAGTCAATGACCTTGGGGACGGAGTTGCCGTCCTCTTCCATGACCATGACGTTGGAGGGCTTCAGATCCCGGTGGATGATGCCCTTTTGGTGGGCATGGTTCACCGCCTGGCAGACGGGAATGAAGAGCTCCAGCCGCTGATTGAGCGTGAGGTTTTTTTTGCTCGCGTAGCTGGTGATGGAACGGCCCCTCACCAGCTCCATGACGAAGTAAGGCTGCCCGCGCTCCGTTTCGCCGGCATCCAGCACCCGCGCGATGTTGGGGTGCTCCATGAGCGCCAGGGACTGCCGCTCCGTATCAAAGCGGGCGATCACTTGCTGCGTGTCCATGCCCGCCTTGAGGATCTTCACCGCCACCAGCCGCTGGATGGGCTGCACCTGCTCCGCCTTGAAAACGAGGCCAAAGCCGCCTTCACCCAGCTTTTCCAAAAGCCGGAACTTCCCTTCCAGCCAGCCGTCGTTGTCCTTCAGCAGATCGGCGGAGCGGACACCGTTGCCGCGTGTGCGGGTGAGCGGGGCCTGGGTCATGCTGCTGCGGGCGCTGTGGGTGATCAACGTCACATCCTCGGGCACGTCGCTGGCGCGCTCGGGATTCTCAGAAGGTGATGGAGACGGTGGAGTCACGGCAAGGAGCGAAGCAGCCTCAAGCACGCAGGAGACCTGAGTGCAAATGAAGTTATGCAAACGACGCCGCCAATCTCCCGTCTCTCAGCGTGGGATCAAGGGAAGAGCGATGTAGGAAGGATGTTCGGCATCGTGGTGAACGGCATTCACGGCAGACTGGATACGGCGGTTTTCATTCAGCGGCTCACCCGTGTTCGGATTGATGTCAAACCGAGGGAAATTGCTGCTGCTGATGTCCACCCGGATGCGGTGGCCCTTTTTGAAAACATTGCTCGTGGGGTAGAGGCGGAGCGTGACAGGATAGATCTCGCCTGGGGTCATGAGCTTCTCCTGTTTCAGGCTGTCGCGGAAGCGGGCCCGCAAAATGCCATCCGTGATGTTCAGGTCAAAACCGCCCGGCCAGTCGGCGCTGGCAGGGTACACATCCACCAGCTTGGCGGTGAAGTCGGTGTCCACGACGGAGGAGGAGACCCAGAGCTTCAGCTCGATTTCACCGGTGACTTCCACGTCCTGTGCGAGAGGCTCGGTTTGGAAAACCAGTACGTCATTGCGGGCGGAGAGGGGCAGGGGCTTCAGCCAGTTCCACACATGCGGACCGCCTTTTTGGTCCCAGGCCCCCTGGAGCATGATGCCGTCGCCGCTGGAGATGTTGCCGCCGATGGTGGGCACGGGGTTTTCGGGATCGAAGACATAGCTGGTGCTGGCTTTGGCCTGGGTGGGTTTCTCCGTCTGCAGGTGCCCGCCGGAGGTGAAGTGGTAGTGGGTGGTCTGGGCACGGGCCGGTGGCCAGGCCGTTTCATCCCGCCACTGGCCGCCATGGCAAAGCTGGCCTTCCGGGGTTTTATGGCCATCGCCGCTGCCCATCACAAAGAGGCGCACCTTGGTGGCAAAGGGCGCGGTTTTGCCCACGCTGTTGTCCAGGCCTTTGAGTACATGGTCATACCATTCCTTCCGCCAGGCCAGCTCATCGGCGATCGCGGCCTCGGGGCCAAAGTCCACCTGACCATGGCTGGACTTCGCCTGGGCCCCATGAATCCAGGGACCCATGATCATGTAAACGGGACTCTTGAGGGCACGGGTGAGGGCGGTGAAATTAGCGGTCGTGTTGCCAGCCCAGGAGTCGTACCAGCCACCCACGAGATACACGGGGATGTCTTTGTACTTGGGGGCGTTTTCCAAAATGTTGTTCTGGGCCCAGAACTCGTCATTGGCCCCGTGACGCATGGCCTCCACCAGCCAGCTTTCATACTCAGGTGCCAGCTTCAGCGGGGTCATGCCAGGGCGCAGGGGCAGCAGCCTGAGATAGTCGTGGCGGTGGTCCACCATTTCCTTCAGCACCGCCGCCGTGGCAGGGTCCTGCGAGGCCACGCTGCCTTTGGCGGCATTGAGGATGATCCAGTTCCAAAAACGCATCTCAAAGGCGCCCGCATTGCGCATGGACTGCACCCCGCAGTTGGAGACAGCATCCACGGGGATGACAGTGGCCAGCTCAGGCGCGCCTTCCATGGCCATCGCGTGCTGCGTGCCGCCGACGTAGGAGGTGCCGATCATCCCGATCTTGCCATCGCTCCAGGCCTGCTGGCCGATCCATTTTGCGCAGTCCACACCATCGCGCCCATCGTCGGTCATCCAGTGCCAGGTGCCTTCGCTGCCATAGCGGCCGCGGCAGTCCTGGGCGACAAAGACATAGCCATGCTGGGCATAGTACTGGCCCAGCTTTTTCGCCCCGTCTTTGTTGTAGGGCAGGCGCGTGAGGATCACCGGGAAACGGCCTGGCTTTTCCACACCACCCTCCGCAGGCAGGTAGAGATCTGTGGCCAGTTTGACGCCATCACGCATGGCCACCTGCACATTCGTTTTCACCACGGCCTCCTCCGCCAGGACGGAGGCGGTGAGCAGGCACAGGGTGAAGAAAAGCCAGGGCAGGGAAGGGCGTGAAAGCATGACCCTAAGACTACGGGGTGACACGGTGCCCTTTTATGCCGAAACCGAACTTCAGAGGGGAAAGTATCGGAGCCGGTGATTTGTTAGTCTTTCTCAGAGTTTGCGCTTCGGGATCACCGTCGTGTCCAGCACCTCGCCCTGCATGTTTTTGAACTGCACCTGCATGGTCGGTTCCCCACGCTGAAAGGTGAGTAGCAGGTAGTTGTCCTGCTGGGCGAAGAATTTGGACTGCGGGTCCTTGTAAGGGCTGCCATCGCCTTTCAGGCAGGTGTTGAAATAGGGCAGGCCGCCTTTGAGTTCGGCACGATCCGCGAAGTAACCAAAACCCGTGACAAGAGCGCTACCCTTGACGAACTCCTCATGCCACAGGCCCTTGGTGCGCCCCTGAACGGCGGTCTGTTTTTCATTCATGAGGGTGAAGACAAAACCGGCCTTCGTCTGGGCCATGAGATCGCGATACCCGAGGAACTGCGCAGAGCTGGCATCGTAAGGATGGCAGGTCTGCCAAGTCGTGCCGAAGTCCTGAATGTGGTTGAGGTCCAGGGCCATGAAACGCAGGTCAAAATCGGGCAGGTCAAAGTGCCACCTCCACTCATCGCTGGGCAGGTCAAAGAACTCGCGGTAAGCGCGGGCCTCGATGTCATAAACGGCATGGGCGGGTGGCTTGGGACCGCGACTGGTGATCTCGCGATCATGGTTGCCGAGGATGGGGAGGAAGGGCACGGAGCGGAACAGGGCGGGCTGCTGGTCGATCAAAGCGCTGAAGGCGCGGGTGCCTTCGCGGCCCTTTTCATGCAGACTGGCCACGTTGTCGCCGGCGCTCAGCAGCAGATGCGGGTCATCCTTCAGCACCGCGCTGAAGTCCTTCACCTTTGAGTAACCCCAGTCTGCCACGATGACCACGCGGAGGATGTCCTTCGGGTAGTTTTTAAAGGCGGCCACTTCGGAGACATCGTCGCCGCTGCGCACGCGGTAGTGGCAGTGGCCCTCTTTGGACTCCAATGGGATCTCGACGTGATGCAACGTCACCTTCTCCTCGACGGCGACCTTTTGGCCCAGCGCGGCGGTGGGGCCGAACTCGACCACGGAGTTTCCTGGGGCATCCGTCTCCCAGTTGACGACGATTTGGTTAGGCTCGTTCGACCGATGGCTGAGCCACATGCGCTCAATGGGCGCGGCACTGAGGCTGCAGGTGAAAAGGCAAAGGCAGGTGAGGCTGCGAAAAAGGGTCATGCGGGGGAAAGGATCTGGCGGATGCCTGCGCTCATGAGGTCGTCCATCGCGGGGGCGCAGTTGGCAACGGTCACCTCATAACCCCCTTGGGGGAAAGCTTCCTTTACCGGGATGTACCAGGCACCCCCGTCTCCATACGCCGCCGTGGCGACAAAGCGCCCGGGTTGCATTTGCTGGGCCCGCAGTTGGTATTCCAAGAAGGATTCTGCCGGCAGATGCAGCATGGAGATTTCATTCACATGCAGAGCACTGAGGATGATGGGCGTGCCCTTGGCGATGCGCTCCATCCAGGCCAGCCGCATGGCGGGGCGCAGGCGGTTGGCTGGAACATTTTTCGGGTTGGCCAGGGCCGCCTGTTCTGTCTCCTGAGTGAAGATGGGATTCACGGCTGGAAGCAGATCATGGGTCTTCCAGGAGACCGTGACCACAGGCTGCGGCTTGAGGTCTTTTTCAGAAGCCACCATGCCCTCATAAATCCGCTGCGTGAGCTGCACCCTGGCCTCCGGTGTGCCGTCGTTGTATTTGCCTGCGGCGATGTTGCCGGAGGCTCCGGTGAAATAAATGTGCGTGCAACCGGGCTCATCTTTTTGGCGCCGTTTGCGGGCGAGCCCCACGAAGTCGCTGCTGACGTGGCCTTTGCCATAGTGGCTCATGGGATGCGTGGCGTAGTAGTGGCAGGCCAGCACTTTTTCCGTGCCGTCATAAAACGCCACGGTCTTGAGCATCGGGTCAATGAGGCCTTCTGTGAGCGCGATCAACTCGGCATCCTTGCAGGCGCTGCCGCGCATTTTCAGCACTTTGCCATCCGGCCCCAGGGCCACACGGCGGTTGCTGGCCACCTTTTCCACGCGGCCTTCGCCCTGGGCGACATGGGTGACCGGGCGCGCACGGGGCAGGGCGGCCTTCACGGCCTCGCCTGCGCGTTTCAGGCAGTCATTGAAAAATGGCATCTGCACCAGCGAGAGGCCGGCGTTTTGTTGAGCGGCCAGTTCTTCACCGCGCAGGCAGACAAAGGGTGCATCATGCTGATGAACGCACTGCACGGCCACCCGCTCCGGCGTGGTGCCTGCGGCCTCTGCTAGGGCGGTTCTCCAGGCGAGGTGGGCCTCATTGAGAATCCCCGTCCAGTCCACGGCGCAGATAACGATGGGCTTGCCGGCACCTAACAAAATGTATCCAATGGCTTCCAGGGCATCCTCGCAGTCCACCACCGGGGTGATCCAGCCGCCACACAGCGGATGACCCACGGGAGGCGTGACATCAAAGCGGAAAGGGGCGATGCGTAGGCCTTCGGTGGAGGAGGAAATGGCCTCAGGAAGAATGCCGGCGGCGAAGGCGGCCTGAAGAAGACGGCGGCGGGTCAGGGCAGGCATGACAAAGATGGCTTTTAAAGGTTCAGAGGCCGAAGGCGGCATCCATCTGCTGGGAGACTCCGGTGAGATAGGCGAGGTCGCCGCCAGCCACTTCAGCCGCCAGCCAGCCGTGGTAGTTGATCTCCAGCAGGGCCTTGCGCACATCGGCATAGTCAATGTCGCCTTCACCAATCGGGGTGAACTTGCCCTGCGCCCGGGAGAAGCCTTTGACATCGAGCTTGAGCACCCGCTTGCCGAGCTGGCGGATCCAGCCGCCCATGCTGCCATATTTCCAGTGGTTGCCGATGTCGAACTGCATGCCCACCCAGGGGGAGTTGAATTCGTCCACGTATTTCACGAACTTGTCGGCGTTCTGGTCCGCACCGCCGTCGTGGTTGTAGAGAAACTGGTTCCAGACGTTTTCAATGACGATGGAGACACCAAGCTCGGCGGCTAGAGGCACGGCCTTGGCGATGTTTTCCACCGAGCGCGGCCAGATCTCGTTTTCAGGCCCGTCCTCGCCTTTGCCGACGACCAGCAGCACGCTGTGACCACCGACGGCACGGGTATCCCGCAGCGCGGTTTTGAGGTCGGCCAGGGCCTGGGCCCGCGTGGCTGCATCGGCACTGGTGTGGCGGATTTTCCAATGGCTGCCGCAGACGGTGCCATCCACGGTCAGGCCAGATTCGGCGATGGCCTTCTTCGTCTCTTCCACGTCCATGCCGGGGGCGTTCATTTCCACGCCCATGAACCCGGCCTGTTTGGCGGCCTTGAACTTGTCGGTCAGGCTGCCGTCCACCTTGATCATGCCGATCTTCAGTGTCTTATAAAGACGGCCCGCGAGGGCGTGCGGCACCCCGGGAGCGGCGGCGAGCTTTTGCCAGGCAGGCAAGGTGGCCCCTGCGGTGAGAAGCGAGGCACGGTGGAGAAACTGGCGGCGGTTGGTGATCATGATGGGCGCTTGGGTACAAACGCACCATCAGGCACGTCTTTAGCCAAACGCCCCTCAGGGACCGGCAATCCGGTGCCCTGGTGACGAAAAGACATCTTTTGATGAGATGCCGGTCAGGCATCCCGCAGCAGGATGGCATCCACATTGATGCCGTCATAGAGAGCATCGCTGAGGATCACCAGCGGGTCACCGGCCTTGATGTGGCCATGCTTGCGCAGCATCTCGATGGCGTCGCGGATGGCCTTTTCCGGGTTGCCCTCTTCAAAGGCCAGTACAAAGGGCTGCACGCCACGTGCAGTGACCAGGGTGCGGCTGACGTGGAGATTGGGCGTGAAGGCAAAGATTGAGGCGAACTCCGGGCGCTGATGCGCCAGCAGGTGGGCCATGACCCCGCGCAGGGTGAAGACCAGCAGCTTGGAGTTCGGGATGCTGTTGGCCAGAAGGATGGCGGCCTTGACGGTCTTGTGCTTGTTCGTCTTCAGCGGGGCGTCGCTGGCGAAGCGGCCGGAGGGATACTTTTGCTCGATGCGGCGGATGACCGTGTCCAGCACCTCCACGCACTTCTCCGGGTAACGGCCCACGCTGGTCTCACCGCTGAGCATCACGCAGTCCACTTGTTCGATGACGGCATTGAAGATGTCCGTTACCTCTGCGCGGGTCGGCACGGGGTTTTCGATCATGCTTTCCAGCATCTGTGTGGCCACGATGACTTTGCGGCCATGGTAGGAGCAGCGCTCCACGATGTGGCGCTGGATCAGCGGCAGGTCTTCGATGGGGCATTCGCTGCCGAGGTCGCCACGGGCCACCATGATGCCGCCGCTGGCTTCCACCAGCGTGTCAATGTTTTGCAGGGCCTGCTGGTTCTCGATCTTGGCGATCACGCGTGCCTTGCTGCCCTTTTGCTCCAGCAGCAGTTGCAGGTGCTGAATGTGGGCGGGCTCGCGGGCAAAGCTGAGGGCAAAGTAGTCCACGCCCAGCTCACAGCCCAGGTCCAGATCGGCATAGTCCTTCTGGGTCAGCGGCGGCAGGCGCACGGGGACGCCGGGGAGATTGATGTGGCGGCGGGACTTCATTTCGCCCTGGGTCAGGACGGTGCCGATGACGCGCTTTTCACTGATCTCGGTGGCCTTGATCTGGATCATGCCGCCGTCCACCATGATGATGTCGCCCACGTGGAGGTCTTTGCCCAGCTCGGGGTAATTGACGGTGACGGAGAGGGGCACTGTGGCGGCCACATCGGGCTTGCAGCGGAATTCCACCCAGTCACCCACCTGGAGCTGCCAGGGCTGCTCCACATCGCCCGTGCGGATGCTGGGGCCGGTGAGATCCATGAGGACGGAGATTTCCTTGGCCCCTTTGGCTGCGGCTTCGCGGATGCGGCCATAAACCATGCGCACCCAGTCGTGCGAGGCATGGCTCATGTTGAGGCGGAAGATGTCAGCCCCCTTTTCCATGAGGTTGAGGATGACTTCAGCGGACTCGGTGGCAGGCCCGAGGGTGCAAAGGATCTTGGTTTTACGCATGTTCGGCATGGTTGAAGGGGGGGCCGGGAGATTCAAGCGGCAATCCTGCCATGAAGCATGAGACAGGCCATGGTTGAGCCTGAGTCTGGGATCACTCCTGAGACCAAGCCTTCAGATCATCGAGAAACAGTCGCAAACTGGGTGAAACCTTGGCGGCGGCTTCTAGATCCTCACCCGCAGCCTGCCAAAAAAGCTCGTCCAGATTGAGCCCTCTCGATTTCGCGGCTTCATCTCGAAGGTCTTTGAGCTGCGGAGGTGGCCGACCCGCATAATAACGCTCGGCCAGAGGACTGGATGCTTCGCTGTAGGGAGGCAGGGTGTCGTGTTCTGGATTGAGCAGAAGCAGCACCCAACTCTCGATCATTTCCACAGGCACGGCCAAAGCGACTTCGATAGGCCACTGGGAACGGTCTTTGCCCAAAGTCGCCGTCAGCATTTCGACCAGCTTCGTGTAGCGCGCTTCTTTCTTTAAATCCGCCTTCGGCAAGGGACGTGGATAAACACAACCCGCTGGATGCCCAGGGGCGCGATCATTGTCCACGGCGATGATCACGGCCAACGCCTGTTTTTCAGACCATCCTTTAAAGCGGCTGATCAGCAAATGAGCGGAAGCGATGGCGGTTTTCCAGTTGGAGCCCCGGCGAACGCGAAACTCCTGATCGCTGTGGAAGGACTGTCCTGTGACACGCTCGGCGATGCGCTCATAGAACATCTCATCCAGCTCGCCTTCGCAGAGGATGTAGAGATGCTTCTGCATATCACTTGGCCGGGGGGCGGCGATTGATCTTGGCAGGCACTCCCCCGACGTGGCCAGTGAACCAGAGAGTGCCCAGTGGCATGTCGTCCGGATCTACCGAGTCGTAGTCCAGGTCTTTGAGGCGATCCGCCAGCGTGCTCAGCGTGCTCGCTCCATCTTTTTTCTCCACGATGATCACCGCTTCTTTGTCGTCCTGAAAACAGTCCACCAGATAAGGGTTATGGGTCGTCGCCAGGATGTTGATTCCATGCTTTTCAGCAATGTCTTTCATCATCGGAGCTACATACTCAAAGAGTCGTGGATGCAGGCCACGATCAATGTCTTCCAGCAAGATGATCGGCGGTGGATTCTCCTGGTGAACGATGGTGAGGATGCAAAGAACGAGGCGCGTGCCTTCTGAGAGTTCGGTGGCAGGAAGAGGTTTATTGAGACCTCTTTCACGCACTTGAATTTGTTTGGTTCCTTCGGCTGTGGTCCGAAGGCTTAATTTTTCGACTTCAGGAACGTAACGCTTAAAGTTTTCTTCGATCTTATCAAAGAGGTCCTCACGATCTCCATTTTTCAGTGATTCAAGAACTTGGGCGGTGCCAGAACCGTTTTCTTTGATTTGTGCGTTAGCCACGATGACTTCAGCCTCTGAGATACAATTGGCTTCTAAAGTGAAGCGAGGAATAAGGGTTCCAGGCTTCCAGGGAAACCGCCAAGTAAACTCGAATTCGCCTGCAAAGATTTCTCCGGCATGAACGACGAAATCACTATTGCCGACATTCATAAAAACATCAAAGCCAGTAGGTTTAGTGGGAGAATTGACGTGTTTAATCCACTCATTGGAGGCCTCCATAACGGGCGACTCCCCCTTCTCAGCCTCTTCCATAAAAGCTTCGATATCAAAGCCGGGAGTATTGCTGAGGAGTGACAAGAATCTAAGTAAATTCGTCTTCCCTGAACCATTCGCCCCGACGACGAGTGAGAATGGTCGCAGTTTGACCTCCGCGTCCACGAACGAGCGGAAGTTCTGAATTCGGATGCGCGTGATCATTCCTGAAAGGCTACCGTCTGGACTGTGGCCTTGCAAGCTCGACGCGATTTGAGCCTACAGCCAGATCATGAGCTGCTGCACGAGGTCCTTGGTCTGGGTGACGCGGTATTCGTCGCCGGCCTGGAGGCGGACTTTGTTGCCGTCGCTGCAGTTGTTGAACTCAAAGAGGACGGGCAGTTCGCCGGGGAACTGGGTGAGGACTTCGTGGATGCGGTCGAGGTCGATCTGGCTGTGGCGACGGCAGTCCAGGCGCAGCAGCAGGGGTTTGGGCGGGGCTGGGGGCGGCGCGGGCTTGGCGGGGATTTCGGCGCCGGCTTCTCCGGCATTGGCCACGCGGGCCTTTTTCGGGGAGAGCGGCTTGGCATCCCCGAGGGTGAGGCGGTTGCCCTCCGTTCGCTGGTCCTTCATGCAGCGGCAGCGCAGGCCCAGCACGGCACCGACTTTGAGGAATTCTTTGAACTTCTCGTACTCGTCGCTCCAGACCATCATTTCGATCTGGCCGGTGAAGTCTTCGAAGGTGAAGGTGGCGAAGGGGCGGTTGTCCTTTTTCGAGTACTTGACGTCGAGGCTGTTGACGATGCCGGCGATGAAAACCGTCTGCGGTTTGGCACTGGTGTCCACTTCCTCCAAGGCGATGATCTTCGTCAGCTTGCTGGATTCGAAGTTGCCCCGGTAGCTGTCCAGCGGGTGGCCGCTGACGTAGAAACCGAGCAGCTCTTTTTCAAAAGCCAGCGTCTCATCCATCGTCCAGGGCGTGATCTCCACCTGGGCCGCCGCTTTCTTGGGCGGGGCCATGGCAAAGTCATCAAACAGGCCTCCTTGGCCCGCTTTTTTGTCTCTTTGCGCCGAGGCGGCCGAGGCTAGCACCTGCTCCAGTTTCGTAAACAGGGATGCTCGGTGCTCCTTCGTGAAATCAAACGCGCCGGACTTCACCAGGGCTTCCAGCAGCTTCTTGTTCACCGCACGGGTATCCATGCGCGCGGCGAAGTCTTCCAGGCTCTTGAAGAGGCCGTTTTTTTCGCGTTCTTCGATGGCGGCGGCCATGGCCCCTTCGCCGACGTTTTTCACGGCGCTTAGGCCGAAACGGATGGCATTGGGTCCCTCGATGTCCGGGTTCGCATCCTTGGTGCGTTCAGGGGAAAACTTCAGCAATGAGCGGTTGATGTCGGGCGGCAAAATGGCCATGCCCATGCGCAGCGATTCGCTGACGAAGTTGGCGATCTTGTCCGTGTTACTGACTTCCAGACTAAGCACCCCGGTCATGAACTCGACCGGGTAGTTGGCCTTCAAGTAGGCCGTGCGATAGGTCACAATTCCGTAGGCGGCGGAGTGCGATTTGTTGAAACCGTACTGGGCGAATTTTTCCAGCAAGTCGAAAACGGCGTTGGCCTGCTTGTCGCCGATGTCGTTGGTCGTCTTGCAGCCCGCGACGAAGGCAATACGTTGCCTCGCCATCTCGGCCAAGTCCTTCTTACCCATGGCTCGGCGCAGCAAGTCAGCCTGGCCGAGGGTGAATCCGGCGAGCAAGTTGGCCGCCTGCTGCACCTGCTCCTGATAAACCAGAATCCCGTAGGTTTCCTTGGCGATCTTCTCCAGCAGCGGGTGCGGATACTCCACCTCCTCCAGCCCTTTTTTACGCTGGATGTAGTCGGGAATGAACTGCATGGGCCCCGGACGGTAGAGGGCCAGGATAGCGATGATCTCCTCAATCTTGTCAGGACCGAGCTGCTTGCAGGTATTGATCATGCCACCAGATTCCATCTGGAACACGGCGACTGTTTCACCCCGCTGCAGCATCTCAAAGGTCTTCACATCATCCAAGGGCGCCTCGGACGTGTTGAAGCCGGGCACGCGTTTTTGCACCCACTGCTCGGCCTCCTGGATGACGGTCAGCGTTTTCAGCCCCAGGAAGTCCATCTTGAGCATGCCCAGCTCCGTCAGCGGCTTCATGGCAAACTGGGAGACGATTTCCTCCTCGTTGCCCCGCGTCAGCGCGATGAAATCATAAAGCGGCCGGTCACCAATGACGACACCCGCCGCGTGAATGCCGGTGCCGCGGGTGATGCCTTCGAGGAAGGTGGCATGCTTCCACAGCTCCTGCGCGTTGCTGTCGTTTTCGATGTAGGCCTTGAGCTCCGGGTTCTTGTCAATGGCCCCGTCAATGTGGATCATCTTCCCGGTGGCCTTGTCCTTCTTGTCCTCACCGGCGAGCGTGATGTTCAGCTCCGTCGGGATCATCTTCGACAGGCGGTCCGCATCGCCATAGCTCCAGCCCAGCACACGACCGACGTCACGCACCACGGACTTCGCACCCATGGTGCCGAAGGTGATGATGTGGCTGACGCTGAGGTCGCCATACTTTTCACGCACGTATTGGATGACCTCGCCACGGCGGGTCTGGCAAAAGTCGATGTCAATATCGGGCGGGCTGACACGTTCTGGGTTGAGGAATCGCTCGAACACCAGCTCAAACCGCAGCGGATCAATGTCCGTGATGCCGAGCACAAAGGCGACCACCGAACCTGCGGCCGAACCACGTCCCGGACCCACGGGGATGCCATGTTCACGGGCCCAGTTGATGAAATCCCAAACGATGAGGAAATAACTGGTGAAGTTCTTTTCCGCCAGCAAGGCCAGCTCATAATCCAGGCGCTGGCGCAGGGCTTCGTCATTGAGCGCGCGGTCACGCCCGTAGCGGCGGATGAGGCCTTCTTCGCAAAGGTGGCGCAGGTAGACCACACGGTCAGGCCAGCTTCCCTCCACGTCACCCATCGGGTACTGGGGGTAACGGTCGATGCTGGTGGAGTCGAGCCGGATGTTGATGTCGCAACGCTCGGCGATCTCCAGGGTGGCATCGCAGGCCTCCGGATTTTCCCGGAACAGCGCCCGCATTTCCTCCGCCGTCTTGAAATAGACTTCGGGCGAGTAGCTGACGCGGTTGACGTCATGCACGTTTGCGCCGGAGCCCACGCAGATGAGGATATCGTGGCTTTCATGATCGTCGCGATTCATGAAATGCACGTCGTTGGTGGCGACGGTCTTGAGGTCGTACTGCTTGCCCCACTGGATGAGCTGGCGCGCCACGGTGCGCTGCTGCTCCATGCCATGGTCGTTGAGCTCGAGGTAGAAGTTCTCCGGGCCGAAGATGTCGCGGAACTCGATCAGGCTCTTTTCCGCCTCGTCCTTGCGGTCGGTCAGCAGGAGCTGGTTGATCTCGCCATTGAGGCAGCCGCTGAGGGCGATGAGCCCCTTGCTGTACTGGCGCAGCAGATCCTTGTCCAGGCGCGGCGTGTCGCCGAATTTGCCGTACAGATGGGCTTCGGTGACGATGCGGGAGAGGTTTTCATACCCTTCGTTGCTGGAGGCCAGCAGGGTCAGGTGCGAGGAGCTTTTGCGTCCCTGCACTTCCTTCTTTTCATGCATGGAACCGGGGGCGAGGTACACCTCGCAGCCGAGGATGGATTTCACCTTGGCCTTCTTGGCCGCCATGTAGAAATCAATGGCCCCATAGAGGTTGCCATGGTCGGTTATCGCCACCGCAGGCATCCCCAGCTCTTTCGTGCGGGAGACGAGGTCATCTATGCGGACCGCGCCATCGAGGAGAGAGTATTCGGAGTGGAGATGGAGGTGGACAAAGGAATCTGCCATTGGCCTGCCCAGCCTAGCCAGAAGACCGGACTTTGCTCCGCAAAAATGCTGTGGGCCGGAGATTCATCGCCAGCCCTTCTGGCAGCGGCCTCAGAGTTCGATTTTCATCGACGGTGGCGGCTTCAGCTTGATCACGGGCTGCTCACCGGAATCGCCGTCATCCACACCCACGGGGACTGCCCGCAGAATGGGCGTACCGTCATCATTCACCGGGCGGGCGCGCAAGATGGGCTTCTCGGAGTTGTAGGGATCAGAACCGAGAATGATGGGCTCCTGAAGGTGCACAGGCTCAATGTTGGCAAACTTGCCAGCCTCCGCCAGCAGGGCGGAATCCGCCGTCTGGGTGATGGCCTGATGGAAAGCCTGGAGATCGGCCGGCAGCCCTTCTCCGGTGTGGATGGGGCAGGTGGTGTTGAAGCTGGTACCAGGGCGCAGATACTCGGAATAGGTGCTGCGGACGGAGCGTTCGACCCCATCGGGCCCCTTCACCTTGTCATAGCAAAAATCGGTGGCGCGCAGGCCGCTGACCCGGCAGATCTCGATGCGCTCAGCCGTCTCCGGAGGATTGATCTCCTGGGGGGCGCGTGCTTTGGCGGTGGCATTGATGATGTCCGTCCAGATCGGCAGGACGATCTTGTTGGAGAAGGCCCCTGGATAGATGGTCTTCTGCTTGTCGAAACCCACCCAGACACCACAGGTGACGGCGGAAGTGTAACCGAGGAACCAGAGGTCCTTCGACTCGTAGTGCGTGCCGGTTTTGCCGCCAGCAGGGAAGTCGCCCAGGCCATATTCGATGGACGGTGCGCCGGTGCCACGGTGCAGGGCCTCGGAAAGGCAGGTGTGGGTCTGGTAAGCGGCGATCTCGTCCATGGCGCGGACGGGCTGGAGGGTCTTTTCGTCGAGCTGGAAGACGGTGTTACCACGGAAGTCGGTGATGCGCTGGATCAGATGCTGCCTGGCCGGGCGTTTGCCCAGGGTGGGAAAGCAGGAGTAGGCCAGGCACATTTCATCCAGCTTGGATTCGGTGGCCCCGAGGAAGGTGGAGGGGAACTCGCGCAGCTCGGTATTGATGCCGGCGCGTTTGGTGAAGTCACGGAAGTCTTGCCGGATGCGGCCTCCTTCCAGGGCGACTCTTTCGCCCAGGCGGACGGTGGCGGAATTGTGGGAGCCGACCAGGGCCTCGCGGGCGCTGATGGGGTTGCGCGACCACTTCGGATCATCCACTTCCATGCCCCACTCGCCCAGAATCCCTGTCAGGCCGCCGATCATCACGCGACGGTTGTCCAGCGGCTCATCCGCCAGCGGGGTCATGGGGAAGTAGCCGGGCTTGGAAAAGGCGGCGGCGTAAACGAAAGGGGTGAAGGCGGTGCCCACGGGGCGGACGCCGTCGGTGGCGCGGTTATACTGACTGTCAATGAAGTCACGGCCGCCGACCATGGCGAGGATGGAGCCATCGCTGTTGTCCATGACGATGGCGGCTCCTTGCAGGTATTCGGGCAGGGGGCGGGTCATCTCCGGCGTGAGCTGGCCCTTCATTTTCTTGCCGTGCCATTCGCCCAGGATGCCGCGGAACTGGGTGTAGGTCTGGTGCGGGTAGTTGGGGCGTGTTTCCACCTCGGCGAGGCGTTTTTTCATGGCCGTTTCAGCGGCCTTTTGCAGGTCCTTGTCAATGCTGGTGTAGATCTGAAAACCGCCGATGGAGGCGCGCTCTTCACCGACCAGGGCGACGACTTCCTGCCGCACTTCGTCAAACACGTAGCTTAGCCTGGGATCGCTGCTCTGGGGGGTGGTGACCATGGGTTTCAGCTTCAGGCGCTCGGCATCATCGCGCTCCAGGCTGCCTTCGATGACCATGCGCTCCAGCACGTAATTGCGCTCCTTGATGGCCCGCTCGGGGTGGCGGATGGGCTCGATGTTGTTCGGGCTTTTGATCAGGCCGGCGATGGTGGCGCACTCCTCAATGGCGAGATCCTTGGCGTCCTTGCCAAAGTAGCCCTGGGCGGCGGCCTGGATGCCGTAGAAATTTTTGCCGAAGAAGATGCGATTCAGGTACAGCTCCAGGATCTCGCTCTTGGTGAACTTGCGCTCGATCCGCTGGGCCACAAAGGCCTCCATGATCTTGCGTTTGTAGCTCTTTTCCATCAGGCCGAAGGTCTGGCGGGCGAGCTGCTGGGTGATGGTGCTGGCCCCCTGAGTGACTTCACCAGCCTTGAAGTTGAGGTAAACGGCACGCACCAGGCCGATGTAGTCCACGCCGTCATGCTGGAAGAAACGGCTGTCTTCCTGGGCCGTCAGCGCATCAATGAAATGCTGGGGCACGTCCTTGATGGGGACAGGCGTGCGGTTCAGCACGTAAATGCGGGACAGTTCCTCGCCGTTGCGGTCATAGATGATGCTGGCCGCCTCCAGTTTGCGGATTTCCTCCAGGTCATACTGCTCGGCCTTTTCCCGCAGGGGAGCCACCACGATGGCATAGGTACCCAGGGCCGTCACACCCGCGAGAATGAAGAGCGCCATCAGGGCACTGAACCAGACACGCCGGTAGAAGGGGAGTTTCAGGCCGGACTCGCCGCGCCAGTTCGTCTGGGGTTTAGGTTCCAAATCTTTGCCGAACATGAGGAGATGCCCTTGATTGCAAGGGGTAGTAATCTAATGGCAGTGACGCCACCCCGCCACTTGTTTCCCAATGACCCCCCTGACGAGCATTTTGCATGACACTCTGGCCTCCTCGCCGGGAGCGCGGCTGACCTTTGCAGACGTCATGCAGGCAGCCCTTTATCATCCTAAACACGGGTATTATGGCCCGGGCCCTCGGCGCATCGGCCGCAGCGGTGACTTTTACACCGCCGTCTCGGTAGGCCCGCTGTATGGCCGGTTGCTGGGCAATCTGGCGCGGCAGGTGCAGGGGGAACTGGGAAACCCGACCGAATTTGCCGTGATCGAACAGGCCGCGCATGATGGGCAACTGGCCGAGGATGTATTGTTCAGTACCGACCTTCCCTACTGGATCGTCGAGCCGAATCCACGCTATGAAGCGGTACAGCGGCAGCGGCTCGCGTCTTTTGGCGAGCGGGTCCGCTGGGTCTCTTCGCTGGCGGCTTTGCCCCCGATTCCGTCCCTGTTTATCTGCAATGAGCTGCCGGACGCCATGCCCGTCCATCTCGTCCAGTGGGATGGCACAGCCTGGCAGGAGCTCTGGGTGCAGGCGGCAGGGGAGGCGCTGGAGTTTGTTCCAGGACCTCCTTCATCCAAGGCCCTGACTGTGGAACTCACCCGCCTACAGCAGGATCTGCCTGAGGGCTACACCACGGAGGTGAATCTCGCTGCGCTGAACTGGATGCAGGAGCTGGCGGAGGCGCCGTTTCACGGGGCGGTTTACATCGCAGATTATGGTTTTGACGATCTGGAACTGTATGCCCCAGAGCGCACGACGGGCACACTGCGGCGTTACAAAAAACACCAGACGGATGACCGCGTGCTGGAAGATTTGGGCGAGTGTGATCTGACCACGCATGTCAATTTCACCCGCCTCACCGAGGTGGCCGAATCCGCCGGGATGAACCTCCGGGCCTACGAGCTGCAAGGCCGCTTTTTGGGCAAGCTGGGCCTGCCTGTGCTGGCCACGCTGGAGGGCAGAGTGGATGCCTCCACGCAGGCCCTTTTGCGGCAGTACCATTCCCTCACGCACCCGGCTTTCATGGGGCGTTCATTTCGCATCCTGAGTCTGAACAAGCCTACGAGGGATTGAGCCCGTCTGAGGGCCATCGCCGGATCGGCTTCTCAAGCTCGGGACTCCTTTCTCAGGCCAGGATGCCCTTCACCACCTGTCCAGGCTCGCCATTGAGGATGGTCTCGGCGCGGCCGTTGCGTTTGTAGGTGAGCTTGTTCGCATCCAGCCCGAAGAGGTGCAGGACGGTGGCGAGATAATCGTAATGATGCACCACCTGGTCCACGGCATTGAGGCCCCATTCGTCGGTGGCTCCGTGGATGTGGCCTTGTTTCACGCCGCCGCCGGCCATCCAGATGCTGAAACCGTCGGTGTTGTGGTCGCGGCCGGGTTTCTGATTGCCCCGGCCCTGGATCACTGGCAGGCGGCCCATTTCACCACCCCAGAAGACGAGGGTGTCATCCAGCATGCCGCGTGATTTCAGGTCCTTCACCAGCGCAGCGCTGGGCTGGTCATTGGCGGCGCAACGGCGCTGGAGGGCTTCGTTGATGTTTTCATGCATGTCCCAGGAGTAATCCCAGATCTGCACAAAGCGCACGCCACGCTCCACCAGACGGCGGGCGATGATGCAGGCCTCCGCCAGCCGTTTGGTGCGCGCATCCTCCACGCCGTAGAGCGCTTTGGTGGCGGCAGTTTCGTTGCGGATGTCCAGCGCTTCGCTCGCGGCGGTCTGCATGCGCGCGGCGAGCTGGTAACTGGCGATGCGGGCCTGCAGGTCCAGCTCTCCCGGATGCTCCAGCAGGTGGCGGCCATTGAGCTTGTCCAAAAGCGAGAGCTGCTTTTCCTGTGCGGCCCCTTTCAGGTAAGCCGGCGGGTCCAGGTTCATGATGCGGGGCTGCTGCTCCCGCACATGGGTGCCCTGGAAAACGGAGGGCAGCAGGCCGCTGGCCCAGTAAGGGGAGCCGGGCGGGTTTTTCCCCACCACGAGGGCGACAAAAGACGGCAGGTTCTGGGATTCGCTGCCCAGGCCGTAGCTCAGCCAGCTGCCCAGGGCGGGACGCCCGCCGAGGCCGCTGCCGGTATCCAGCGCCTTCATCCCGGCCACATGGTTGCGGATGCCCGTGAGGTTCATGCTGCGGATGAGGCAGATGTCATCGGCGATGCTGGCGGTGTGCGGGATCAGTTCGGAAAGCTCCATGCCGCTTTCACCCTGCGGGGTGAACTTGAAGGGGCTGCCCATCACTGTCTTGGTGGCGCCGCCGACGTTGTCGAACTTGATCTCACCGCCCGGGAAGGTCTTGCCGTCCCACTTGTTCAGCAACGGCTTCGGATCAAAGAGGTCGACGTGGCTGGGGCCGCCGCCCATGAAGAGGGAGATCATGGCCTTGGCCCGCGGTGCATGGTGCGGGTGCTTGGGCAGGCTGTCGTACGTCACGCGCTCCAGCAGCGGTTTTTCAGGAACATTGGCCGCCAGCAGGCCGTCTTTTTCCAGCAGGGACAGCAGCCCCAGCGAGCCCAGGTTAAACGCGCTGTTGCCGAGGAAATGACGGCGTGAGAGGCAGGAAGACATGGCGGGTGAAAAGGTCAACGTTAAGGACAGGGCGGATCAATCCACATACATGAAGCGATTGGAGCCCAGCAGCACCTGGCACAGGCTGGCCAGGGCTTTTTCGGCAGGCTCGGGGTCGCCCTTCTTGACGGGTAGGCTGGAAAGCTGGGCGGACTGCTCGACGAGGTAGTTTTCCAGGTCGGTCAGGTCCGCCTCGGCAGGCTCGGTGCCAAAGGCCAGCTGCCAGGCGCTTTTCACCTGGCTGCGCGGATCGGCTGCGCCCTGACTGAGGATGCGCCGGGCAAAAAACTGCGACTGCTCCACCAGGAAGGCGCTGTTCATCATGAGCAGGGACTGCGGAGCCACGGTGCTGACGTTGCGTAACTCGCAGTTAGGCTCCATCTGCGGGGCGTCAAAGGCCGCGAGCTGATACACCGGGGTGCTGCGGCGTTGGGTGACGTAAATGCTGCGGCGGAACTCCAGCCCTTCCGTGGTGGGTTTTTCCAGGCCGACGACGACCTGGGCATTGGCGTCTTCATACACGGGCACGGGGGCTCCGTGGGCGGAGGGGTTCAGGCGGGTAGTGGTGGCCAGGATGGCATCGCGCAGGGTCTCGGCCTCCAGGCGGCGCACGTTCATGCGACCGTAGAGGGCGTTGGCTGCGTCCACACGCTCAGCATCGGGACGTTTGGCGGAACTTTGGCGGTAGGTGGCGCTGGTCATCAGCAGCCGGTGCAGGTGCTTCAGGCTCCAGCCGCTTTCCATGAACTCGGCGGCCAGCCAGTCCAGCAATTCCGGATGCGTGGGCTTTTCCCCCTGGGTGCCGAAGTCACCGGGCGTATTCACCAGGCCACGCCCGAAGTGGTGCAGCCAAAAGCGGTTTACCAGCACGCGGGCCAGCAGGGGATGCTTTCCATTCGTCAGATGCTGGGCGTAGGCCAGACGACGACCGGTGGTGGGCAGGGCGCGGTCATCGGCCGGAAACTCGATGGGCTGTTCCGGCCGCAGGATGGTGAGATCTCCTGGGTTTACTGCGGGGCCGGGGGTGTTGCGGTTGCCGCGCATGAAGACCAGCGTGGTCGGCAGGGCGGTCTTGTTGCCATAGGCCACGGGTTCGCCAAAGGCGCGGACGGTTTCTTCCTTGGGCTTGCGGTCGCGGATGGCCTTGACACGTCCGGCATTGTCCGCCTGGAAATCGGCCAATTCTTTGTCACGCTTGTAGTTACTCAGGAAGAGGTTCAGCGCCCCAGCGTTGGCAGCCACTTTCAGGAAGGGGTTATCTTCGAGGTACTTTTTCTGCTCGGCATCAAGCTTGTTCTTGTCCTGCTGCCATTGCAGCCCGGCGGTCTTGGCGTAGGCACGTTTGTCTTCGGGGATTTTCTTGAGTTCCTGCTCAAACACCCAGGCCTGGAGCTCGACCAGTTTGGGCTGCACCTCGGCTTCGATCACCTTGGCTTCCTTCTCCAGCTCGGCGGAGATGGCCTTTTCCTTTTCACTCAGCAGGGAAATTTCGCGCTGCCGGGGGTCGCGCCATTTCTTCCAGTTCATGCCGGGCTCAAAGAGCGCGCGCAGCTTGTAGAAGTCCACCTGCGGGATGGGATCATAACGATGGTCATGACACTCGGCGCAGCCCACGGTCATGCCCAGCAGGGAGCTGGAGACAATCTTGACGGTCTCCGTCAGCACGCTGTTTTTGGCGAGATCGGCATCGTCATTGCGGCTGCCGGTGCCATCGGGAGCCATGCGCAGGTAGCCCGTGGCGATGAGCTTGTCCTTCTGGTCGGCGGTGAGGTCCTTCGGCGGCATGGGGATCATTTCATCACCGGCGAGCTGCTCGCGGATGAAGGCATCGAAAGGCTTGTCCGCATTGAAGGAGCGGATCACGTAGTCGCGATATCGCCAGGCAGTGTCGCGTGGCGTGTCGGTATCGTTGTAGCCTTCGCTGTCGGCATAACCCACCACATCCAGCCAGTGCCGGCCCCAGCGTTCGCCGTATTGCGGGGACTGCAGGAGGTCATCAATCAGGCGCGCATAAGCATCCGGGCGTGTGTCTCTTGCAAAAGCCTGAACCTGCTCCGTGGTCGGCGGCAGACCGATGAGGTCAAAGAAGGCGCGGCGGATCAAGGTGACGCGGTCGGCCTCAGGTGCGGGTGCGAGTTTGGCCTGGGCGAGTTGTGCCTGGACAAAGGCATCCACGGCATTGCCCGGGCCTTTCATCGGCGGCACCGGGCTGCGGCGGATGGGCTGAAAGGACCACCAGGCGCGTTCTTCCTCGGTGATGAAGGGGCCCGTGATTTTCTCCGGCTCTGGCCGCACCGTCTTCGCGCCTTGGGCGATCCATTGCTCGATTTTGGCGACTTCCTCGGGCTTCAGCTTTTTGTCGGCCTTGGGCATCTCGCCCTTTTTCACCATCTCCAGCAGCAGGCTCTCATGGGGCTTGCCGGGAATGATGGAGGGGCCGGATTCACCGCCCTTTTCCAGGAAGCGTTTCAGCCGCACATCCAGGTCGCCTTTGGTGTGGCCGTCCTCCCCGTGGCAATGAAAGCAGTGTGCCTTCAGGATGGGACGGATGTCTTTTTCAAACGACAGCTCCACCGCCGCCGAAGCAGCGGGGACGATGAGGAGGCAGGGAATGAAAAAGGTGAACTTCACAGGCAATGCCAAACCTACGGCCTGGCGCTGCGGCGGCTTGCACAGGGGGCGGGCAGTCGGCGCATAAGCGCGGAAAGAGGTCACTTTCTCACGCAATGCGCTGCGTTGCCGGGCTTTACAGGCCTTTGACCTGGGTTTTCACGCGCAGCAAAAACATGTCCGCCGTGACATACATGACGTCTTTGTCCGGGCCGCCCCAGGCGCAGTTGCCGGTGTTTTGGCCAGTGAGGATGGTGCCGAGGTGTTTGCCTTCAGGACTGATGATCAGCACCCCGCCAGGGCCGGTGGTCCAGATGTTGCCCAGGGTATCCACCTTCATGCCATCGCAGCCGCCTTTGCGTTCGGCCGATTTCAGGGGCTGGGCATGGAAGAACAGACGACCGTTTTTCACGCTGCCATCGGCCTGAAGATCATAGGCCATGAGGCGGGTGTCATCCTTGTCGGAAACGGCGACGTAGAGGGTCTTTTCATCGGGGCTGAGGGCGATGCCATTGGGCCAGAGAATGTCCTGGATGATGAGGCTGACCTTGCCATCCGTGTCCAGTCGGTAGATGCCGTGATAGGGGGCGTCCTGCGGGGTGCCTTTTTTCATGCCGTAGGGTGGGTCCGTGAAGAAAAGGCTGCCACTTTTGGCGATGACGAGGTCATTGGGGCTGTTGAAGCGTTTGCCTTCAAACTTGTCTGCCAGGGTGGTGAAGCCGCCGTCTTTCTCCAGCCGCGCGATGCGCCGTTCGCCATGCTGGCAAAGGATGAGGCTGCCCTTGGCATCTACAGCCAGGCCGTTGGAGCCCTGGCCATCCCCTCTGAGGCTGCCGCTGGGTTTGAGGACGGTGGTGGCGCTGGCATCGCCTTCTTTCCAGCCGAAGACGGTATTCTCCGGCACATCGGAAAAGAGGATCTGCCCGTCTTTCCACACGGGGCCTTCGGACCAGTTGAAGCCGGTGGCCAGGATCTCGATCTTCGCGTCTGGTGCGATGAGTTTGTCCAGAGCGGGATCCAGCCGCTCGATGCCGCCTTTGAACTCAGGCACCGGTTCGGCAGCAAAGGCAGCCGTGAGGCTCAGGAAGGGAAGCAGGAGACGTTTTTTCATGGAAAGCGAAAGTCTAGGGGGTCACGCGCCGAGAGGGCAAGCGTTCAGTTGTTCGCACAAATCTTCCCTGGCCAGCGTTGGTAGCCCATGCGCTTCCTTGCCTGCTGCCTGTGCCTCACGGTTTCCCTTCACGCTGCCCCGGACCTGATTCTGCATCATGGCCGCGTCATCACCGTGGATGAAAAGTTCAGTTATGCCGAAGCGGTGGCAGTGGAGGCGGGGCGCATCGTTGCGGTGGGCAGCAATGACGAGGTGCTGGCACTGAAGGCCGAAACGACGCAGCTCCATGATCTCGGCGGCAAGACCTTGCTGCCCGGCCTCATGGATTCCCATGTGCATCCGGCCGCCGCGATGACGGAATTTGACCATGAGATTCCCACCATGGAAACCATCGCCGAAGTGCTGGCCTACATCCGCACACGAGTGGCTGCCTCCAAGCCCGGCGACCTCATCGGCCTGCGGCAGATCTTCATCACGCGGCTGGAAGAGCGCCGTTACCCGACGCGGGCCGAACTGGACCAAGTGGCCCCTGAAAATCCCGTGGTCTTTTCCACCGGGCCCGATGCCATGTGCAACAGCCTGGCCCTGAAGCTGGGCAAGATCGACCGTGACTTCAAACTGCCGGAGGGCCACCCCGGCAAGGTGGAAAAAGATGCCGCAGGCGAACCCACCGGCCTGCTGCGTGGATTTGGCCCCACCCTCAAAGCCCCGCGCAAGGAGAAGTCTCCCACCGCCGAGGACACTTATCGCCGCACGCTGGAATTGTTCCGTGATTACGCCTCGGTGGGCCTAACCACAATTACGGACAGAAACTCCAGTGCCAGCCTGCTTTCGCTTTATCAAAAGATGCGGGATCAAAAAGAGCTGCCCGTGCGGGTGCGTGTCTCCATGGGGCTGAATGCGATGAGCCTCTGGCCGGCGATGGAGAAGTCCATGGAGGAGATCATCCAGCATCCGCTGACGAAGCCGGATGTGGAGCTGCAGATCATCGGCACAAAGGTGTTCTTGGATGGCGGCATGCTGACGGGCAGCTCCTTCATGAGCAAACCCTGGGGCGTGAGTGAGGCCTATGGCATCAGCGACCCCACCTATCGGGGCGAGCAAAAGATCCCGGCGGACCGGCTGCGCCAGATGGTGGCGAAGATCACCGGGGCCGGGCTGCAGTTCACCGCGCATTCCGTGGGAGATGCGGCAGTGGCCACGCTTCTGGGGGTTTATGAAGAAGTGGATCGTGAAGGCTCCATCCGCGCCAGCCGCAGCAGCGTCACGCATTGCAACTTCATGCAGCCGGAGTCCATCGCCCGCGCGGCGAAACTGGGCGTGTGTGTGGATCTGCAACCCATCTGGCTGCACATGGATGGCCGCACCTTGACCGGCCACTTTGGCGAGGAACGCATGAAGCTGTTCCAGCCGCTGCGCGCCTGCTTTGATCAAAAGGTCATCGTTGGCGGCGGCAGTGACCACATGCAGAAGATCGGCTCCTTTCGCAGTGTGAACCCCTACAATCCTTGGCTGGGCATGTGGACAGCGGTCACCCGCCAGGCGCGCAAGCTGGACCGCCCGGTGCACCTCGAAAACGCCCTCACCCGAGAGGAGGCGCTGCGCCTTTACACGACCAACAATGCTTACTTGCTGAAGCTGGAGAAGGAGACCGGCTCCATTGAAAAGGGCAGGCTGGCAGACCTGATCCTGGTGGATCGAGATCCGCTCACCTGCCCCATTGAAGATCTCCCGAAGACCGTCGTTTTGAAAACTTGGTTAGGTGGGAAGGTGGTGTTTGAGAAGTAAGACCGGAAGTGCCTGAGCTTATTCCTTCGGCTTCGTCGTCATCGGGAAGTCGTCCGTGCGGAAGGGGGTCACGGGGAGACCTTCGATGCTGAGAAGGTTGCACACGGGGTTGTTGGCCCAGGCGTAACGGACGGCCACAGGCTTGGCCACTTCTGCGGCGGTGACTTCCACTTTGTCGCGGCCCACGATCTTGGCGGTGGCCCAGACCCACTTCTTGTCTTCCCCACAGATGGCAAAACCTTTGACCTCGCTCACGTCCACGGTGCGCAGGGTGGAGTCGAAGGTGTCCAGGGTGACGATGGCTTTGTTGCCTTCGATGGCCACGGATTTGTACTCAGGGCTGCGGTAGGGGAGCTTGAAGCCGTAGTCTTTCACCAGGGCAAGGCGGGCGAGGCGTTCTGCCACGTCGCGCTTGTTTTTCGGGTGGATGTCGTTGGCTTCGCCGAGATCAATGATGACGGCCTGACCGCCATTCTTGATGGCGTTCTGGGTCTTGGTCTGGCTTTCGCGCAGCTCGGCCCAGGCGCTGTCGCCAGGGGTTGGGGCCTCCGGCATGAAGTCAGCCAGCTGCACCCAGTAGAAGGGGAAATCGCCCTGCTTCCACTCTTTGCGCCAATGCTCGATCATGAACGGGAAGAGGGAGCCGTATTCATAAGCGCGCCCAGCATTGGACTCACCCTGGTACCAGATGGCGCCTTTGATGCCGTAGCCGATGGTGGGCAGCAGCACGCCGTTGTAGATGTTTCCGGGGCGGGCATTGCCCGTCAGCCAACCCTGAGGAGAACTGGGCTGGCGAGGGATAGGCTGCCCTGCTTTTTTGGCTTCGTCTGCCTGGGTTTTCCATTTGGCCAGAGCGGCTTCGTAGTCCTGTTTTGCTTTCTCAGAGTTCATGGCGGCTTCCGTTTTCACGGTGTTTTCCATGAGGCCTTTGAAGCGGGCATCTTTCTCCAACTCGTCACGGCGCACCCAAGCTTCAGCAGCGCTGCCGCCCCAGGCGTTGTTGATCAGGCCCACCGGTACATCCAGCATGCGGTGCAGGACGCGGCCATAGAAATAACCGACGGCGCTGAACGGGCCCACGGTCTGAGGGGAGCATTCCGCCCACTGGCCTTTGAAGTCCTGCTGGGGCTCCTGAGTGCCCACCTGAGGCACGGAGATGAGGCGGATGTTTGGATACTTCGCCGTGGCGATCTCCAGGTCTGCGTCCCAGGAGGAGCCGACGTTCCACTGCATGTTGGATTGGCCGGAGCAGATCCACACTTCGCCCACGAGCACGTTTTTCAGCTCCCGGGTGTTGGTGCCCTTGATGCCGATGGTGGCCGGCTGCGCATTGGCAGGCACGGCATCCAGCTTCACGGTCCATTTGCCATCCGCGCCTGCTTTGGCGGTTTTGGTCTGGCCCGCAAAGGTCACTGTCACCTCCGTGCCGGGTGTGTCCCAGCCCCAGATTGGGTTGGCCTGCTTTTGCTGCAGGACCATGTTGTCGCCAATGATGGCGGGCAGTTTGATTTCCGCCCGGGCCGAAAAGGCGAGGGCAGCGAGGAGGGAGGTGAGTGCGAGTGTGCGCATGGTTGGCTAAGAGAGCGGGGTAGTACGTTGTCACCAAGATGAACCCTTCGTGGATCCGAAAATAATGCAGGTCTCATCGTGTCTAAATGGTGTCAAATTGACCGCAGTGGAAAATGATGTAATATTAACATCATGACACGTACGCAAATTCAGCTCCCGGATGAGCTCTACCAACGAGCCAAAGCTCTGGCAGAGCAGAAAGAGCTTTCTCTGGCAGAGATTGCGAGGCGTGGAATTGAACTGTTTTTAGCTCGATTCCCACAGCCGACACCCGAACCTCAAAAATGGGTTTTGCCGCAGGTGTCTGCGGGGCGTTCTTTGGTTCCGCTGGATCAATTAAGAGACATTTCCAGTGAGGAAGAATCCATGCGGGGTCTCACTCAGCCATGATTGCTCTCGACACGAATATTTTGCTGCCCGCTGTCAATGCAGACCACCCAGATCATGCGCGGGCGGTTTTGTTTGTGAGCGGTTTGCAGGATAGCGATGAAGTGGCTGTTTCGGAATTCGTTTTAGTTGAACTCTATGGATTGCTGCGAAATCCAGTGGTGCTTTCTAATCCGCTGAACGCTCCGGAAGCAGCGGCTGTTTGTGAGGCTTTTCGTTGTCACCCGCGATGGCAGACCTTGGGTTTTCCCCCGGACAGCAAGATGTTTCACGACCTGTATTGGCCATATCTCCGGGCAAAAAATTTTGCGCGACGGAGAGCTTTTGACCTCCGAATTGCGCTGTCGCTCACGCTTCAAGGCGTCACAGAGTTTGCCACCGTGAATCTGAAGGACTTCGAAGGAATGGGTTTTAAGCGTGTCTGGAATCCACTCCAGGGATAACGTGACGCCAAAAACTACTCCACTCGTTTCGCCCGCGGCTCACGCGCGACAGTGTCCACCGCACCCGCGCTGGTGACGAAGGGGCCGTCGGCCATGGGGGCGATGCCGGTGAAGCCGACTTCGGGCATGTCACTGGGTTTGCCGGCGAGGGGGAAGTCTTTGCGCAGCGGGAAGTAAGGGTAACCTTCCCACATGAGGATGCGGCGGAGATCGGGGTGACCGGCGAATTTGATGCCCATCATGTCCCAGACTTCACGCTCATGCCAGTCGGCCGTGGGCCAGATGTCGCTGACGGTGGCGGGCTCTTCGTCATCGGGGATCTGGGCCTTGATGCGCAGGTGCTGGTGATGGCCATAGCCATACACTTCGTAAACCATTTCAAAGCGGGGTTCCTGACCCATGTGGTCCAGGCTGGAGATGTCCACCAGGTAGTCGAAGTTCAGTTCATCGCGGCAGTACTTGAGCAGCATCTTGGCGCTGGCCAGGGAGACCTGCACGGTGTGCTCGCCCCGGAATTCAGTGGTGCTGAGGACGGCATCGCCGAATTTTTCCTTCAGGGCGGTGACCATTTGCGCGGCGTTCATGATGCGATTCGTGGCGGCTTGTTGACCTTTTGACGATTATTGACCTGCCTGGGGATTAGGACAAGTCGTTGATGAGTTCCTGTTTCTGCTCGGAGACGGAGTGCTCACCTTCAATTTTGCGCTGCAGGCGCATCAGGCCTTCCATGAGAGCTTCGGGGCGTGGAGGGCAGCCGGAAATGTAAACGTCCACCGGGATCAGGTGGTCAATGCCCTGAAGCACGGCGTAGCTGCGATACATGCCACCGCTGGAGGCGCAGGCACCCATGGCGATGCACCACTTGGGCTCGGGCATCTGGTCCCACACACGTTTCACGGCCAGCGCCATTTTGTAGGTCACCGTGCCGGCGACGATCATCACATCCGCCTGCCGTGGGGAAAAGCGCATCACCTCCATGCCAAAGCGGCTGAGGTCATAACGACTGCAAGCGGAAGCCATCATCTCGATAGCGCAGCAGGCCAGACCCATGGGCATGGGCCAAAGGGAATTCTTGCGCATCCAGTTGACCGCAGAGTCCAGCTTCGTGACGACGACATTGCCCTCGATCTTGGAATCGTAAGAGGCTTCGGTTTCAGCAGGGGCGACCATGGCTTTGGAAAAAGGGGTTAACGGTGGAAGAAATACGCCCCGGCTCCCCCCCCGGCAACCCGTTTGTGAAAGTTTTCACAAGCTCCGCCTCGCCTGGAATCCGGGCTTAAAAGGTCTTCAGGCCCGGAGGAGTGGCCGAAGCCCCCCCATAGGCCGGGACCGACCCTGCGGGCTGCTGCACCTGGTAGCTGGGGGTTGTGTAGGCTGGTGGGGTGGACTTCGGGGTGTAGCCGCCGTAGCTGGGCTGGGGCGAATAAGCAGGTGCCGCAGGCTGGGGCGCATAGGCGGGAGACTGGGCATAACCCCCGTAGGCTGGCTGCGAGGGGGCCGGGGCACCGTAGGCAGCCCGCGCCACCGTTTTCGCCGTCACCTCCACCTGGCCCATCTGCATGTAGGGAATGCCGATGTGCTGGGCCGCAGCGCTGGAAAGATTGATCACACGCCCCTGATAATAGGGGAAGCGGTCATTGACCGTCACGTTCACCGTGCGGCCATTGAGCATGTTTTTCACTGTCACGACCGTGCCGAAGGGCAGGGTGGTATGAGCTGCGGTGTAGGCCTGCGGATAGTAGATCTCGCCGGAGGAGGTGGGCCGGCCCGTGTATTGGTCCGCCACATAGGAGGCCCATCCCTGCTCCCGATGGGCGGGTGGACGTGACGCACAGCTGACCAAGGCCAGCATGGAGAGGCAGAGAAACCAGCGACAAAACATGCGGACTCAGCTTTTACACAAAGTTGTGCCTTTCGTCATCCTTAGAAATTAAGAAATATTATCCAGCCTCGGTTAAGACGAAGATGGAGCCAGGGTGTCATCCATGGCCCACGACTTGTGAGGAATGAAGATGCCTTCTTTGAGAAAACGCTCCACGGCCCTCAGCACCCGGGGTCTCCACATCATGAATGTATGATCGGCCTGGGTGACCATAAAGTCGGCCTGTCCCGCCACCCAGCCGCCCGCGACCGTCACGATGCCATCGGACTCAGGGCCCAGAAGGTGGTGAAAAAAAGGGATCATGGCTTTGTTCCCCATGATCACCCCGGTACCTGGCGGCACGGCACCCAGCCGCCGGGGAGTGCTGCTTTCATCCACGCCCAGTTCGTCAATCACCGGACCCAGAAGGCGACGCAACCAGGGGCGGTGCCCCAGCTGTGCCAGGACCTCACTGCCTTGGTTCGGCGGGCCCAGCATCACCGTCCGTCCCAGGGGAAAGCCCGAATCCATGGTTGCCGCCCAGGCCCGGAAAAGGATGCCACCCAGCGAATGGGTCACAAAATGCACACGCTGCCCTTTGCCAGGCTGTAGCCTAGCCAGTGCCGGGCGGAGCCAGTCATCCACGGCGGCCTGAACGCCCACCCTGCGTGACGGGTAGCGCACGCTCACCACCTTGTATCCGGCACGCCACAGCCATAAACGCACCGCCAGCAGACTGCGGGGCGTGCGCCCGAGCCCGTGGATCAAAACCACGATGTCCCGCTGGGAAGGTTTCATACAGCCAATGTCCATCCAGATCATGGCTCGGTCAACCCACGGCTGCTGGGGGAGGCGGTCGCCTGAAGGGTCAAGAATCGTCAAACACCCAGCAAGAATGAGCAGCAGCGCGGCATTGCCTGCGGCGGTGGCTTTGGAAGATGCTCTGCGTGATCATGCCCAACCTCCGCACCATCCAGCTCGTCGCCAGCGGCGACCTCCGACTTTCCGCCAACCAAACCTGCTGGCCCGCCCAGAAGGCCATGGAAGATGCCCTCGCGAAGACGCTCAAGGCCGAGGGGTATGAGGTCAAACGCGCGCATCCTTACGATGCGAAAAAGAAGCATGGCTTCATCGCCAGCCAGCGTGAAGGCATCGAAGTCTTTCGCACGGTGGATCCGGATGCGCCGATCATCGTAGCTGAGGCGGTATGGCAGTACTCGCATCACGTGCTCGCGGGCCTCAGCACGCATCGCGGCCCTATTCTGACGGTGGCCAACTGGAGTGGCCAGTGGCCCGGCCTCGTCGGCCTGCTGAATCTGAATGCCTCGCTGACCAAGGCCGGCGTGACCTACTCCACGCTCTGGAGCGAGACCTTCACCGACGCCTATTTTAAAAACGGCCTGCGCGAATGGCTCGAGACGGGGGCCGTGACACACGATCAGTCCCATGTGCGCGATCTTTCCCTGCTGAAGCTACCGCAGGAAGATGAAAGCCTGGGCCGGGATTTCGGGCGTCGCTTCCGCAATCACAAGGCCATTCTTGGCGTCTTCGATGAAGGCTGCATGGGCATGTACAATGCCATCATCCCGGACAATCTTTTTCACGCCACGGGCTGCTTCAAGGAGCGCCTCAGCCAGTCCAGTCTCTATGCCGCCATGCAAACGGTCGGTGATGAGGACGCGGCGGAGGTGTATGGCTGGTTGAAGAAGAAGGGATTGCAAATGCAGTTAGGCCAGAATGAGGCCACGGAGCTCACCGAGCCGCAAATCCTCCTCCAGTGCAAAATGTACATCGCCGCCGTTCGCATCGCCGATGAATTCGGCTGCGATGCCATTGGCATCCAGTATCAGCAGGGGCTGAAGGACCTCACCCCAGCCAGCGACTTGGTTGAGGGCATGCTCAACAACGCCGACCGCCCACCCGTGCGCAGTGCCGATGGCAAACGTGTGCTCTTTGAGGGAGAAGCCCTGCCACACTTCAATGAAGTGGACGAATGCGCAGGCCTCGATGGACTGGTGACCTATCGGCTGTGGCGCGAGCTCGGCTTTGCTCCAGAAAATACCCTGCACGATCTCCGCTGGGGTCAGAAGTATAACAAAGATTATGTCTGGGTGCTCCTCATCAGCGGTGCCGCCCCTCCTGCCCATTTCATCGGCGGTTGGAAAGGGGCGAGCACGGAGCGCCAGCCCGCCATGTACTTCCGCCTCGGTGGCGGCACGATGAAGGGCATCAGCAAACCTGGCCACATCGTCTGGAGCCGCGTCTTCGTCATGGATGGGGCGCTGCATTGCGACATCGGCGTGGCCGAGGTGGTCAAACTTCCTGCCGAGGAAACCGCACGCCGCTGGCAGGAAACCACCCCCCAGTGGCCGATCATGCACGCCGTGCTGAAAGGCGTGTCGCGGGATCAGATGATGGCCCGCCACAAGTCCAACCACATCCAGGTCGTGTACACCCCTAATGAAAAGCAGGCGCATCGTGCTGCCCGCATCAAGGCCGCCGCCATGAGTGAACTGGGCATCCACGTGTCTCTGTGTGGGGATGTGAAACTGGGGTGAGGGCCGCGAAGTGCTTCTGGACGTGGGTTCATTTCAAATAAAGCACTCCATTTGTGATTGGACGGAGATGAAGGCGATTGCACAGTCAACCTTTCTGCAAAGGTAGAACACCACCACCCATGTCATCTACTCGCAAACATCACTGGCTCTGGTCTTCCTGGGATGATCCCCGGAATCAGGTATTTGCCAGATACGCAGCGAGCCTAGCCCTCATACAATGGGGGGCCATGTTTTGGTGGTTGATAGAACCTGCTCCAGGCGATCCGCATCCTGTGGCTCATTGTCTAATGGCAGGCTTTTCCTGCATCCTTTGCTTCATCGGTTATCGGGGGGTGGTGAGCGGCCATGCAAACCGGCTTGGGAGCATGATCCTCGTGGCAACCAATGGCTCCCTTTTGGGGGTCCAATTGCTAGTGCTCCTTCATCAGTTTTCGAGGTTGTAACGAATCACTAACAGGACAGCGAGAAAGCCCCCGACAGCTTTTGCTCGTAGGACAGGGTTTGTTCTGCGCCCGAGACTTTGGAGATTAGGTCTGGCATCACAGAATTCGCTTCCTTCTCCGCTGCCATCACAATAAAGCATCCAAAAGTGACATGTGGAGTCCCCGGCTAAAGAAACTTGAGTTTCATGCAGTACTCATTGTCACAGATCACCGCCACCTACTCATGAGACCTTCCTTCCTCCTCTACCTGGCCAGTGCTTGGCTGCCATTGACCACCTTTGCTCAGGACCTCAGCGCCTTGCGCTCGGCCCTGACCTTCCATGCGTCGTTTGATCAGAATCTCCATGCCGACTTCTCCAAGGGAGACAAACACAGCTACGTGAAAAAGGGCAAGGAGCTGGTGGCGGCGGTGCCGAATGAGGAGGCGAAGATCGCGCCAGGAGAGGGCAAGTTTGGCAACTCGTTGTGGTTCCCTAAAAAGGGTGTCACTCGTCCGCAATACAAGGACGCAGGAGTGCTGGGCTACAATGGGCAAAGCTGGAGCAGCACAGTCTCCATGTGGCTACGGCTGGATCCAGACAAGGACTTGGAACCCGGCTATTGCGATCCCGTGCAGATCGTGGGGGACGATGGCAAGAAGGGCTTCATTTTCCTGGAGTGGTCCAAGGATGAAACACCCCGCTATTTCCGCTACGCCATCCGGCCGTTGTTTGAAATCTGGAATCCCACCAACATCCAGTGGGCAGATATCCCCTTCGACAAGCGCCCCATGGTGCAGGTGGAGCGGGCACGCGCGCCGTTTTCTCGCGAGGTCTGGACGCATGTGGTCTTCACGGTGGAAAACATCAATGACAAGACCCGCAAGCCCGCCGGACGTCTTTACATGAATGGCGAGCTGAAGGGCAGCATTGAAAACTGGGACCTCACCTTCGCTTGGGACCCTGCTCAAGTCTGGCTGGTGCTGGGTGCCGCCTACGTGGGCCACATGGATGACCTGGCGGTCTTTAACCGGCCTTTGACAGCGGCCGAGGTCAAACAACTGGGCAGCCTGAAAACAGGCGTGCAGGAATTGCATGCGCCCACGCTGAAGTGAGGATTGCCAGGACTCATCAAGTCAAACATCGTCAATCACCCAGCAAGAATCCGCAGCGGCAAAAGTTTGTGCTTCCCGGCAAACTCTCTCATGCTGCGGGTGGACTCCCTGTCTTCTCAACCGACCGATCATGAAGCCTTCCCATCTCTGCCTCGCTGCGCTCACGGCGCTGTTTTCCGGCCATGCTGCCGCGAATGATACGCTGACCCCGCTGAAGTACAACAACCCCGGGCTCGTGGTGGATCTGGGCGTGGGCCTGTGGGCCTGGCCGATGCCGATGGACTTCGATGGCGATGGCGACCTGGACCTGGTGGTGAACTGCCCGGACAAGCCTTACAACGGCATCTACTTCTTTGAAAATGCCACGGGTGACACGGCTAAAAACAAGATGCCGGTGTTTAAGCCCGGGGTCCGTTTCAGCAAAGGTGCGCAGAATGTCCAGGTCAGTTATGTGGATGGCAAACCCGTGGTCATGAGCCCAGGCATGGTGCACCCGGATTTCCTGAAAACAGGTATCGAGAAGGAGGTCAAACTCGGGCCCGACAAGAACATCCACATGAACAAGGTGCGCGCCAACATGTGGCGCAGCGTGGATTATGATGGCGATGGTCAGCAGGACCTCATCGTCGGGGTGGGTGACTGGACTGAGTATGGCTGGGACAATGCGTACGATGCCAATGGCCGCTGGATGAACGGGCCCATCCGCGGCTATGTTTATCTGCTGCGCAACACAGGCAGCAACGACAAGCCGACCTACGACAAACCCAAGAAGGTGATGGCCACGGATCGCCCGGTGGAAACCTTCGGCTGGCCGTCGCCGAATTTCGCCGACTTCGATGGCGATGGGGACCTCGACCTGCTGTGTGGGGAATTCCTGGACGGCTTCACCTATTTTGAAAACACCGGCAGCCGCACGAAGCCCAAGTATGCCCTGAGCAAGCGCCTGAAAGCTGAGACGGGCAACTACCTGACCATGGACCTGGAGATGATCACCCCCACGGCCTTTGACTGGGACAAGGATGGCGATCTGGACCTCATTGTCGGCGATGAAGACGGTCGTGTGGCCCTGGTGGAAAACACAGGCAAGCTGGTGGAAAAAGCTCCGGTCTTCAAAGAGCCCGTTTACTTCCAGCAGGAGGCTGATCAGGTCAAGTTTGGTGCCCTCGTGACACCCGTCGGTTTTGACTGGGATGGTGATGGGGACATGGACCTCATTTGTGGTAACACGGCTGGTTATGTCGCCTTCATTGAAAACCTTAGTGGCAAAGGGGTGGAGAAGCCGAAATGGGCGGCCCCTGTGCGTCTGGAGGCCGAAGGCAAAGCGATTCGTCCGATGGCGGGCCCGAATGGTTCCATCCAGGGCCCTTGCGAGGCGAAGTGGGGTTACACCACACAGACGGTGGTGGACTGGGATGGTGATGGCCTGCCAGACCTGGTGCTGAACTCCATTCTGGGGAAAGTCGTGTGGTATAAAAACATCGGCACTCGTGCCAAGCCGAAGTTGGCCGCGGCGCAGCCTGTGGAGGTGGAATGGAATGGCCCTCAACCCCACCTCGCTTACGGCTGGCTCAAGCCCAAAGGCAAAGCCTTGCTGACGCAGTGGCGCACCACCCCGGTGGCGGTGGATTGGAACAAGGACGGTCTCATGGACCTCGTCATGCTGGACCAGGAAGGTTACCTGGCCTTCTTTGAGCGTGCTAAGAAAGAGGGCAAGCTGATCCTGCAGCATCCGAAGCGCGTCTTCTGTGCGGACAAAGAGGCTAAGGCCCCCGGTGTGGTGGACAAGGCGCTGGCGCATCTGAAGGTGCGCAATCCTGTGGACATGAAGGCAGGCGAAGCCTTACGCCTGAATGCGGGCATCGCCGGTAAAAGTGGTCGTCGCAAGATCTGCATCATGGACTGGGATAGTGACGGCAAGCTGGACATCCTGCTGAACTCTGCGAACGCCAACTTCATCCGTCAGACTTCCGATGCCGACGGCCAATGGTTCTTTGCCGATATGGGCTTGCTCTCCGATGCCAACATCGAAGGTCACGACGTGAGCCCCACAACGGTGGATTTTAATGATGACGGCATCCCTGACTTCGTCGGTGGTGCGGAAGACGGTCACCTCTATTATCTGCGCAATCCGAAGTCGAAGTAGGCTGGGCGATCCGGCATCTTTTGTTAGGCGGGTTGGAGAGGTGCCCCCCAAGGAGCGGCACTTGCCAAGTGCCGTGTCTTGGAAAGGAGGATGGTGATCTCTACCGAGTGATTAAACTCGCCGTCTTTCTAGATGGGCAATCTTTTGGGGCTGCGGGACTTCAGAAAGACGGATAATCCGGCGGTGGGGTGGAAGAGCTTTGGCATCTTCAGCGCCGGACACATCCGTCCTACGATTGAAGCTGTGCCGCGCATCATTGGATAGGGTGCCAAGCTGGAGAAGTAACGAATCGAATTTAGTGCGGAGCTTTGGCGAGCTAAAGCTCTTGCTACTTTGGCTGGGTCTGGCGTGCGGCTTTCTCTGGGGATTAGCGGAACGCTCAGCGTGGTCCGGGGACATTGATTTTGGCGGCTTCGCGGTCCCAGCCGGCGGGGGTGCCGCGATAGGAGGTGTCACGGCGTTTGTAGAGGGACTCGCCGGTTTCGCGGTCAAACATGTCCTTGGAAACATCGGCTGGGATGCTGTCGCCGGTCTGTTCGGTCCATTGGTCCAGGAGTTTGACCAAGCGAGCTTTGACTGAGGCGTAGTCAGGATCGTTGGCCAGGTTGGAAAGTTGGTTAGTGTCGGCTGCGGTCCGATAGAGTTCCTCCGTGGGACGTGGGGCCAGAAACACATCGGTTTGGGCGGGGGTGAGTTGGCCTGCATCGCGGGCTTGGCGCAGTTGCTGGTAGGATGGAGACCGCACGGAATCTGCCGGGCCCTGCCAGGGCTCCTGGGGGCGGTTGTTGCGGATGAGGAGAAAGCCTTCCGATCTCACAGCACGCGCATGGGCGGCATAGTCATGCCAGTTGTGTTCTGAAAAGGCGTGCTGACGAACGACGGTTTCAGACTTGGCCAGAATGGAGGCAAAGCTTACACCCTGCATGCTTGGGGGGACGGGGACCTGGGCCAGGCCCAGCATGGTAGGGGCCACATCAATGGCGCTGACGAGGCTCTGGCTGGGGGTGCCGGGTTGGCCGATGCCAGCGGGCCAGTGGGCAATGAAAGGCGTCTTCATGCCGGAGTCATGCAGACGGGTTTTGGCACGGGGAAAGGCGCGGCCATTGTCGGCCATCATGAGCAGCAGGGTATTGTCCAGCGCCCCTTGTTTCTCCAGCTCGGCCACCACCTGACCCACGAAGTAATCCAGCCGGGTGATCTCATTGTAGTAGGAGACCAGGTCTTGCCGCGTCTCCGCATCATCCTTCAAGAAAGGCGACACGATGACCTTGGCGGGGTCGTGCTTAGGACCATAAAGATCTTCTTTCCAGTCCTTGTCCGCATCCCAGTCCCGGTGGGCATCCATCGAGGCGAACCAGCCAAAGAACGGTTTGTCCTTCGGGCGCTCTTGCAGGGTTTTCACCCAGGTGGCATGCCCGCCTTTGTTGCCGGGGCCATGGCCCGCATCCACGAGGTCGAAGGGTGCAGGCTGCGGCTTTTCACCCCCGGCAGGTTGGTCGGAGGTCATGTGATGTTTGCCCACCAGCGCGGTGTAGTAACCGGCGTCTTTCAGCAAACGTGGGAACCAGGGCAGATGGGCGGCGATGGGCTGATGCAGCTCTGAGGCACGGCCATTGTTGTGCGGGTAACGGCCCGTGATGACACTGGATCGGCTGGGGCTGCAACTGCTGGCGGTGAGGTAGGCTTCATCAAAACGGCGTCCTCGAGCCGCCAGCTTGTCGAGGTTCGGCGTGCGGGCAGCGCTGTTGCCATAACAACCCAGGTCATCCCAGCTCACATCATCCGCGATGATGAGGATCAGGTTAGGCCGTTCAGCGGCGCTAACCAACGATGCGAAAAGAAACGTAAGGGAAAGAAGGGCGCGAAGCATGGGAGGCTTGGATTCCCTGGTAACGTGAAGCAGCGTCCTTTCATCCAGCTTTTGAAGACATTTCTGCGGTGCGCAGATCGCGCCCTCACCCCACAATCTCTGTCGGGCAATCCGGCAGGCTGGCCATGAAGGCGCGGCCGTAGGGTTTGGTGAGGATGCGGTTGTCCAGTATGACGACCATGCCTTTGTCGTTCTGGGTGCGGATGAGGCGGCCCACGCCTTGGCGAAGTTTTAGGATGGCTTCGGGCACGCTGTATTCGCTGAAGCTGTTCAGGCCCTGCTCCTCCAGATACTCCAGGCGGGAGGCGGTGACGGGGTGGTCCGGCACGGCGAAGGGCAGGCGGGTGATGATGACGTTGCTCAAGGCTTCGCCCGGGACGTCCACACCGGTCCAGAAGCTGTCGGTGCCGAACAGAATGCTGTGCGTGTCTTTCTTGAACTCATGCAGCATCTGGTGCCGGGGCATGCCACGCCCCTGCACGAGCAGACGCCAGCCGTGATCCAGGCAGAAGTCCTCGATGCGGTCTGCCAGGGCCGTCATCTGGCTGTAGCTGGTGAAGAGCACAAAGGCGCGGCCTTTGGACAGGCCCAGGAAGTACTCGATCTGTTCGATCATCGCATCCTGGTATTCGGGCCGCCCGGGCTCGGGCATGCGCTTCACCAGGTAAAGCTTCATCTGCTTTTTGAAGTCGAACGGGCTCTCGATGGTGGCGGCTTGCGCCTTGTAGGCTCCCACGCGTTTGCGGAAGTAGTTCAGCTTCACATCATCGCCCACGCCAAGGGTGGCGCTGGTGAAGACACAGGCCTTGGTGCCGGTGAAGAAGATGCTTTCCAGCTTGGGGGCCACATCAATGGGCGCGCTGTGAAAGGAGACGATCTTGTTGTCTCCACTGCTGCGTTCGGCCCAATAGACATGGCCTTCCTCACTCTGATCCAGAAAGGAACTGATGGCCAGACGCAGCGCCCCGAGTCGCTTGGCGATGTCCAGCAGCTCCAGCTTTTGGCCTTCGCTTTTGGCGGCGTCTCCCGCCTTTTGAGCGATGCGGGCTACGCGTTGCAGGGGCAGGGAAAGGGTGTCCTCCACCAGCTCGGGCTCGCGCACGCGAAATTCCTTGGCGTAGGGGCCGGTGAATGTGCAGGCGTTTTCCGCGGTGCGGAAGAAACTTTCCACCATGCCCAGGCACTGGGAGACCTCGCGGGTGCCGTCCTGCTCGCCCAGGGATTGGAAGAAGCCTTTGCGTGTCTTCGGATTGAACAGACGGCCCAGCTCAAAACGAATGTTGGACTCGCTGACGTGGATGCCAAAGGCCTTCGCGGCGATGTTTTCGATGGTGTGGGCTTCGTCCAAAATGACGAAGTCACGCGGGAAAATGAAGTTGGTATCATCCGCCAGTGGGCCTTCCTCAGCCGAGGCCAGCAGGGTGAAAAACAGTGTGTGGTTCAGCACCAGCACATCGGCCTCGGCCATGCGCCGGCGCACGTCCTGGTACACGCAGCCGCTGCCGGGCGGGCAGCGGCGGGGGGTGCAGGCATGAGGCTCGCTGCACACCAGGGACCAAACGCGGGCACCGGGGGTGAAGTCCATCTCGCTCAGCGTGGCGGAGGGATTGTCGCGAAAGAAGTCTTCGATGAGCTGCAGCTCCGCGGTCTCGCTGCTGCTGAAAAGATCGCCACTGTGGGAGTAGGCGTTCTTCAGGCGGGTGGGGCAGAGGTAGTTGCTGCGGCCTTTCAGCAGTTCGGCATGGAAGGGGCCGAGGATCTTTTTGACGATCGGGATGTCCTTGTGGATGAGCTGCTCCTGAAGGTTGATCGTGTGCGTGCAGATGATGGCCTTGCGGCCTTGCTCCAGCGCGTATTGGACGGCAGGAATGAGGTAGGCCAGGGATTTGCCGACGCCAGTGGCGGCCTCCACGACGAGGGGTTTGTTCTTCTCCAGCGCGCCCGCCACCAGTTGGGCCATGCGCTGCTGCTGGGGCCGGTATTCAAACTGGGGCGAGAGGGCCAGCTTTCCCTCCGTGGAAAAGGCCAGGTGCATCCTCTCCGCGAGCGAAGGCCCGCCGAGAGCACCTTCGGAGGCCTCGAGAATACTGATCATCTGCACATCATGCCGGGGGAGGCGGGCGGTGCAAGCGGGGACGTGGCCAAGGCTGAGTTACCGATGCAGCCTGCCGGGGAAATAGCGCTGGCGCAGGCAGTCTAGCGAGCTACAGACCGATCATCAGCTGGGCAAATTGCAGGCCGCTGACGGTGATCTGGCCACTGTTGCTCACGAGGCCGCGGGTGTTGTAGTAATGAGGGACGGGGTCGTCTTTGACCCAGGAGACGACGGGTTTCTGGACGGCCTGATCGGCAGCGCGGACGCTGACGGGGAGGCCCCAGCGTGTGCAGCGGATCTTCCAGGCATTCACGGGGCCGGTGGGCACATCGCGCAGCCAGGGGTAGCGCTTGATGAAGTCCATCTTGGCGGTGGCCGGGACGGTCAGCTCAAACCAGGCCTCGTTGCCCCGGATGAACTCAGCCAGGGTGATGGCCGGGTTTTTCTGGTGGGCCTTGTAAAGGGCCTGAAGGTCCACACCCAGCAGGTTCATGCCGTTGTAGGGGCCGTGATGGTTGGGGGAGCGAAAGTGGCTGGCGTGCCAGGCTTCAAACTCGGGGTTCAGCAGCAGGTTCAGCTCCACATGCAGGTGGGCGCGGCGCTGATCAATGCCGCTGCCAGTGTAGCCCATACGACCAAGTACGGAGCTGTGGGTGACCTTGTCCCCCACGGTGACATTCGATGAGGCGAGGTGGGCGTAGAGCGAAAAGAAAGCGCCCTCGGTGAGGTCATGCTGGACGACGATGTAGCGCCCATAGTTGCTCTGACCCGCGCTGGCCGTGACATAAACCACCGTGCCAGGGAGGATGGGGTGGATGTCATCCAGGGGATTGCCTTTGGCATCCCGCTGGGTGGGTTTCACGTCCATGCCCTCATGAAAGCGGGCAAAGGCGATGCGTTGGCCCACGCGGCGGGCATCCCGCACGAAGCCGAACTGGCCGCCTTCCCAGGGGGTGGATTTCACCCCCTCAAAGTCCCGGTCCACAAACTGGAAGTACCCCGCCCCATCCCCCACCAACAGGGCTCCGTTGTCGGTCGGCAGTCGCAGATCCAGCGCACTGGCACTGGTGACGGCCACAAGGAAGAGGGCGAAGAAGCGGGACATAAGGGGGGAAACCTGCATTCCAAGATCGGGCCAAAGCCAGGAATGGATGTGCCCATCCCCCAGGTCAGGCCCGATTTCGGAGCCGGACGGATCAGATGAGTCCCAGCTCGGTCACGGCGTCGCGCTCTTCGCGGAGTTCGGTTTCCGTGGCCTTGATCTTTTCCTGGCTGAATTCATTGACGGGCACGCCCTGGACGATTTCCCACTTGTTGCCGTCGGTGCGGATCGGGAAGGAGAACATGAGGCCTTTTTCGATGCCGTAGCTGCCATCGGAGCAGACGGCCACGCTGGTCCAGTCGCCGGCTGGCGTTGCGCGGGTGAGGCTGTGGACGGTGTCGCAGGCCGCATTCGCGGCGGAGGCGGCGGAGGAAAGGCCACGTGCGGCAATGATTGCTGCACCACGCTGTTGGACGGTTTTGATGAAATCACCTTTGAGCCAAGCGTGGTCGCTGATCACGTCCGTGGCAGGCTTGCCGCTGATCTTGGCGTTGAAGAAATCAGGATACTGGGTGGCGCTGTGGTTGCCCCAGATGGCGAGGTTGGAAACGGTGCTGTGGTGCACACCCGCCTTGGCGGCGAGCTGGCTCTTGGCGCGGTTTTCGTCCAGGCGGGTCATGGCAAACCAGCGGTCTGCAGGCACGCCCTTGGCGTTGTTCATGGCGATGAGGCAGTTCGTGTTGCACGGGTTGCCCACGACGAGGACGCGCACGTCACCGGCGGCGTTTTTCTCGATCGCTTTGCCCTGGCCGGTGAAGATGCCGCCATTGATTTTCAGCAGGTCCTTGCGCTCCATCCCGGGGCCACGTGGCACGGAACCGACGAGGATGGCCCAGTTGACACCCTGGAAACCGACGTCGAGTTCACAGGTGGGGGTGATGCTGTTGAGCAGGGGGAAAGCGCAGTCATCCAGTTCCATGCAGACGCCGTTGAGGGCGCTCAGGGCTTTCTCGTCATTGCGCTCGATCAGGCGGAGATTCACCGGCTGGTCGGCCCCGAAAAGGGCGCCGGAGGCGATGCGAAAGAGGAGGGAATAACCAATCTGACCGGCGGCACCGGTGACTGCGACTGTGATGGGGGCTTTGCTCATGGTAAGGAGCATGAACGATTCGCAGCGGATGCCTTGGGGCAAGGGGAAAAAGCCGACCTCTGAGAAAGCAGAAAAATGGGTTCAATTCACCCTTGGCGACCATTGTGAGTACATTGTACAGGCATGGATTATGGCCTAACGCTTAGTGTATAACAAATAACGTGTACCTTGTGTCGTCCATAAATGTACCTAAAACCATAGAAACTTCCTTTACTTTCCCTTTGACGAAGACTTATCCATGTAACAGAGTCGTCACCGCTTCTGGGAAAAACCGGAAGATGCCTCATTAAAACACCCAGTATGAAAAAACCACAGTTCCTGAAGGCTTTCTGCCTTGCCATTCTTCCTATCGCTTCCCAAGGTTTCAGCGCTGACCCAGTGCCAGCGTCTGCTTCCACCTTCAGCCTGGCCCTCACCGTCAGCACGACTGCTCCTGCGGCAGTGGACAAGGATGGCACCGGCAAGCCGATCAAAGGCGCTGCTCTGGTTTCTTCCAATGAGTACGCTGTCGTCAAAAATGGCGTGACCACCAGCACGGCGGAACAGATGACCAAGATCGTGACCGCCAAGTACACGGTCAAAGAATTCCTCACCGACCTCACAGGCGAAGAAAATCCCCTGATCACCGACATCAAGGGCTGGAGCATCCAGAAGATCCAGGCGACCACCAACGACGAAGGCGACCTCGACATCACTGCACCGTCCTATTTCCTGGTGAAGAAAGGCGCGACACCCATCGCCCTGGGCAACCGAATCTCCTCTAGCAGCATGGTGAAGAAGAGCGGCCTCAACCTCAAGGTTGTGACCACCTCCACCTCCGACACCGCTGAGCCACCTGTGGTCACGGTCACCGGGGAGACCACCAGCTACTCGGAAGCTCTGAAGTTCGCAGGCGGGTTGACGCTCGTGGTGAAAGGCAAAACCTTTGGCCTTGCTGGTATCTACACCGGCAGCCAGAAGCTGGGTTTCACCAAGGCCAAGGACGAAGTGATTCTTTCTGGCGCAGGCAAGTTTACCTCCCTCGCCGGCTTCACCAATGAACAGGCCATCCTGGAAGGCTCTGCTGCACTCACTCCTGGCGTCGCTACCGACGTGGCCACCTACCCTGGCTTTGTGGTGGTTGAGGAAGTGCCGAATCCCTAATATTCGTCAGAGGCCTTCATCGTCATGATGAAAGCAGACTGATCCCAAGATCTCGCCACCTGCCGAAATGCAGGTGGCGTTTTTTTTTTCATAATCCAATCATCTCCAATGAACAACTCCCCCAAGATCCTGTTAACCGGGGTGGCCGTAGCAGCCGCCGTGTGCGGTGTGTTCTTTTTCATGGCCGGCGGCCCTCAAAACAGCGGGGGTAAGCCCATCCAAACAGCTCCGGAAAAGAGCCCGGTAGCCCTTGCTTCCCCTCGTATGTCAGGCCCAACCAATGCTGCTGGTGCGGAAGAGGTGCAGCCCCTTCTAGCGCCTGCCGAACGGCCTGCGGTTCCCAAAGCGGAAACGAAACCCCAGATTTTCGAGGTGATTCATGACGCCGCCGTCTCCTATGATGCCAAGGAATTATCGAAGATTCAGCCCTATCTGCTGCACGCGGATCCGGAAGTCCGGGCTGTGGCCCTGCAGGGCATGATTGATTTGGGCGATGCGGCGGCAGGCCCTCTGCTGCGGGCGGCTGCACAACTGGCCCCATCCCCAGCCGAGGCGAAGGCCCTGCATGAAGCGGCTGACTTTGTCGAGCTCCCTTCCGCCACGCTCCTCAACAGGGCGGAAAAGTAGCGGCGAGGCCTGGTTGCAGGAGGATGGGGTGAGACAAGAGGAGCGTGAACGATTCACAGCGGACGCCTGGGGCCGTGCGGAGGCGCAGAGAGAAAAGTTTTTGAAAAGAAGATTTTGCGAAAACGAAACAACTCTCCGTTTTTGGGTTGACCTGATTTCTTTAGTTGTTTATAAGGAATCGGCTATTTAAATAAACTCCTAATATTATGAAATACTTGGCTTGCTTAATGGTTTTGGGTGCAGCCTGTCCGTTTTCTGCCTCTGCACAGTCTCCAGGATCTGTGAGTACCATCACCGTCGCCCTGACGGCGACCTACAGTGCTCCTGCGCTAGCGGCGAAGGATGAAAATGGCAAAATCATTCCCGTGGCGGATGGTGGTGGCCCGGTTTACGAAAACTCCTGGTCAATCAACAAGGTCAACGCCAATGACGATCCCGTCAGTGACGAAGAGGTTTCAGAACAAGGGACGAAGGTGATCACGGCCAAGTATTCCAACAAGGAGATCCTCTTGGACATGCTTGCGAATGAATTCCTGCCTGGAATTGGCGGCAAACCAGCGACGATTGCAGGGTGGTCCATCATGCAGGTCAATGAAAATGCTGAACCGGGAGCGATCAGTCTGGGTAACATTATCGCCCGCCACACGTCGGGTGAAACGGTAGAAGTCCCCATGTCCTGGGCAGTTGTTGAAGAAGTGGCAGCGGCGGTAACCGTGGGAGCCAAGTCCAGTTCCAAAACGACGTACCCTTCCAATCCAGAGCTGGAGCCCAAAACGACTTCTTCAGAAACCTATAACTCCACGTTTAAAACCGTTGGGAGCCTGGAACTGATCGCTGGCGCAGATCTTTCCGGTGAAGGACTCCTCACGGGCGGATCCAAGCTGATGTTCGTCCTTTATAAGGAAGATGGGGAGACTTTCAGAGAGCCCCTTTATGTCCCGCTGGCAGCCAAGTTGTCTGGCATCTTGGGCAGCGCTCTGATTTCGGTCGAGATCGGTGAGGAGACTGAGGCATCGGCCGTGATCGAAGGCAGCATTAGCGCTGCTGCTGGCAAGGTCTATGCCGATCTGGAAGCTTACCTGAGTCCGCCAGAGCTCTAATTCGAAGGTCTTGTTTTACCGCAATGGGCTCTCCTTTTCAAAAAGAGGGCTCTTTGTGTTCGAGGGCTAAGCCAAGAAAGTTCATTCTTGCCATGAGTGTGGTTCTTTGGGCAAAAGCTCGCAGATCCAGAGCCTCCCCAAACCTTATTTCCCATGAAAATGGTCCAGCCTCCCGCTTGGAATCTGTCAGCTACGCAGCCTCTAAAAGAGTTGACAGCTTTCGGTAAGCCTCTATCCGCAAGCTAACTGTTTCTTAAATTATTTAATTACCCATGAAGATCGCTCTCCTTCCTATCACCACCTTCGCTTTTGTGACGTCGGCCTTGTCGGCGGATGTCGCCACCCCAGGATCTGTTGCGAACGTCACGTTTGCCCTGACCCTGACCAGTTCCATCCCTGGCACGGTGGCCAAGGATGACGCAGGCAAACCGATCAAAGGCGAAGGCGCCGGACCGGCCTACTCCAACGAATGGGAAGTCAGCAACACGACCAAGAAAACGGAGGAGAAAACCTACGAGTACGTCACCAAGATGAAGGCCGTGAAATTCGGCAACAAGGAACTTTTGACGGAACTCGTGCAGAGAGAAATCCTTCCAGAGTATGGCAAAGCTCCCTTCATCGCCGGTTGGACGATCGTTGTCGCCAATGCCACCACCACAGATGAAGAAGGTGACTCGGACCAGCACTCCAGCACCCTTTATGCGGTGCATAAGGGTGAAGGGGACATCGTGGATCTGAGCAACTACATGGATTATGGCTATGGACCGGACTTTGCCGAAAACGGCACCTATCGGGAAGTGACCAAAACCACTGGTGTGGGCGGAGTTGAGGCGAGCACCAAGACCATCACTGCTGCCTTCAACTGGAAGGAAACCCTCTATTTTGCGATCGATTTCAATGGGTTCGACAGCGGCCCGATTGTCACCGCGCTTGAAGGTGGCTTTCACATCATGGGTGTTTCCGCCATCGGCAACAAGCTGACCACGGTGGGCACGCCTAAAGTCCCGGTGATCGTGGACACTGCCGGCAAGATTTCTAGCATTTCGGGATCGGGACCTTACAGCGACGAAGAAAGCGAACGCTCCGTCGTGGAAGGCAGCATCACCTTTGCTCCGGGCAAAGCGGAAGCGAATGTGACCGGCTATCCGAACATCGAAACATCTTCGGAGTAGTAATCTGAATCTGCGGATTCACCGTCTGTCCAAATTTAACGCCTTCGGTGAAATTCACCGAAGGCGTTTTTGTCGAAGATCGACCGTTATCGTTTAAAGGAACATGAAATCCTCCACTGTCTGGCTTCTTGCTGCTGCCCTCATTGCGGGTATTTTGATGATCATTGGCTTCAATGCAGGAGGAGAGCCGGACAAGCGGGTGGCGGAAATTCCAGCCACAGCCTCATCTCAGGCACTGCCGCCTGTATCTGAAACCCCAGGAAAGCCAGGTCCTTCTGTGCCTGCCTTAGCCCCGGATTTTAAATTGGTGCCAGAGAATGCGTCTCGAGAAGTTCTTCTGGAGGCCATCAATGATGTCGCTATTACTTACGACCCGGTGGAACTGCCGAAGATCAAGCCTTACCTGCTCCACTCGGATCCCGAGGTGCGCAAAGCGGCCCTGGATGGCATGGTCGTTTTGGGCGATGCCGCTGCTGCACCCCTTCTGCGCGATGCTGCCCGGCAGGTCGCCTCCTCTAAAGAGGCCATTGAAATGATGCAGGCGGCAGAATTTTTGGAGCTGCCCTCGGCAACTGGCCTGATCAAGGACGGTGTGGCCAAACCCAAAGGCACGCCTCGTAAGGGTCCCATGCGCCGCTGATTTCCCCGTCCGCCTTGTCACGCAGGCCCGCGTTTTTGGCGATATGCTGTCGGGGTAACCCCGGTCCGCTTCCGGAAGTGCTGGGTGAAGGCGCTCTGGTCCGTAAAGCCGCAGCGGCAGGCGATTTCGGAGACAGAAAGCGCGGTGGTTTCCAGCAGCCGGGCAGCCGCTAGAACACGGGTCTTCAGGAGGAACTCCTGAGGAGACAGGCCAAAGGTGGTCTGAAACCGACGTTGCAACTGGCGCAGGGACTGGCCGCAGGCGCGTGCCACGTCTTCAATGAGCAGCAGTTTGCCAAAGTCCTGGCGGATCATTTCCACGGCCTGGGCCACGGTTTGGAAAACCGGCAGCCGACGTTCGGCCTCATCCGGCCGGCGCAGCAGGCCCATGACTCCCTGGATGTCGCCTTTGGCATCCTGCACGGGCAGCTTGGTCACCAGAAACCAGTCCGGCATGCCCTGGCGGTCCCACCACAGCTCGATACGCTCGATGCTGGCAGCCTTGCCAGTGAGGAGCTGGTCGTCGTCATCCACATAAGCCTGGGCCATGCTGCCGGGGTTGAGATCAAAGTCCGTCATGCCCAGGATCTCGCCTTCTTCGTGCATGGAGTAGCGCTGCCGGAGACCCTCGCTGGCGAACATGAGGTGGCCTTCACGGTTCTTGGCAAAGAAATAGACGCCAGGGATGTGGTCAAACAGCCGATGGAAGAGCGAGGTAGGAGCTAGGGTGGCCACCCAGCGGTCGCGCTCCTGCTGCCAGCGACGGACCACGCCTTCAGGCCGCTGGTGCAGCGTGCGCGGTTTGAGGAGAGTCGCATTTCGCATCATCTTTGTCGTGACGATGATGCCTGGGTTTGTGTAAAGCTGCAATCCTCCAACCGCATGAAACCCATTGTCCAGATTTCCCTCGACCTGACCAACATTGACGAAGCCCTCGAAACGGCGGCCCTGGCCATGCGAGCTGGGGTGGACTGGCTGGAGGCTGGCACGCCCCTGATTTTGGCCGAGGGGCTGCATGGGGTGCGGGCATTGAGAAAGGCCTTCCCCCACACGCCCATCGTGGCAGATTTAAAGACCATGGACGGCGGCTACCTGGAGGCCGAAATGATGGCCAAGGCCGGTGCCACCCACGTGGTGGTCATGGCCCGGGCGCATGCAGAGACGATCAAGTGCGTGGTGAAAGCGGGCGCGGATTTCGGCTGCAAGGTCATGGGGGATAACATGGTGTGCCCAGGCATGGTGGAAGGGGCCAAGTTCCTCGAGGACCTCGGCTGCGACTACGTCATCCATCACATCGGTTACGATGAGCGTCGCGGCATCGCCGCTGCAGGACATCGCATGCCCAGCCCCATGGATCAGCTGCGGGAGGTGGTGAACGCGGTCAAAATTCCCGTGCAGGCTGTTGGCGGGCTGACCCTGGAACAGGCCATCCAATGTCCGCAATTTGGTGCTCCGCTGGTGGTCCTGGGGGCACCACTCACCATTGATGCCGATGCCTTCAAAACCGCCGATGGCGATCTGGAAAGCTCCCTGCGCCTGATCTGCGAGGCCGTGCATGCACAGACGGTGGTGCGGTAAAAAGGCTTCAGCTCGCCAGCTTCGCCGCCAGCAGCACGGCCTCGACGAGGCTCTGCCCGTTGGCTTTGCCCTGCCAGGCGATGTCACAGGCCGTACCATGATCCACACTGGTGCGCGGCACGGGCAGGCCCAGGGTGGTATTGACGGCAGAGTCAAAGGCCAGGGCCTTCAGCGGGATGAGCGCCTGGTCGTGATACATGCAGATGTAGGCATCCACCGTTTTGCGCTTGGCAGGGATGAAGGCGGTGTCCGGCGGCAGCGGCCCTTCAATCGTCATCCCCTTCGCACGGGCGGCGGTGATGGCAGGCTCTATGAGGGTCTCCTCTTCACGCTGGCCAAAGAGACCATGCTCCCCGGCGTGTGGATTCAGCCCGCAGACGGCCAGCTTGGGTTTCCGGCCCAGGTGGCGTTGCACGGCATCGGCCGTGAGTTCGATCACCTCCAAAATCCGCGCCGTGGTGAGGGCGGGAACCACGTCCTGATAACCGATGTGGACCGTGACAAGGCTGCAAATCATGACCTCTGAAAAGAAGGCCATGCAGGAGCGGGCGGCGTCCATTTTCTCGGCAAACATCTCGGTGTGACCAGGATACATGATCCCTGCAGCGCGCAGAGCCTCCTTATTGATCGGGGCCGTGGCCACTGCGGAGACTTGTCCTGCCAGAGCGGTCTGGATGCTTTTCTCGATGTAAAGGTAACTGGCGGCTCCCGTGCGGGCGCTGACGGTTCCAGGGGTGAAATCTGCTGCATCAAAGCCGAAGATATCCAGCACCGCAGGCTCCTCCAAATGGGCGTAGATTTCCGGCCATTCAATTTCGGACAGGATGCGTTTCGGCGCAGGCAATCCCGTCTGGCGGGCGCAGCGGGCCAGCAGCCGGGCATCGCCAAAGATGACCGGGGTGGCGATTTCGCGCACGGCTTCATTCGCCAGCAATTGCAGGCAGATCTCCGGGCCGACCCCGGCAGGGTCGCCCATGGTGACGGCGATGATGGGTTTGGGCATGTGTCTTCCCTCAGCTATGGGGAGGTTCAGCGGCGTCGTCAATCCTGTGCATGCCCACTCCGGCGAGAGCATCAGCGTTTTCTTGACCGCAAAGGGGCCGCCCCCTGTTCCAGTGCCGTCATGGCTGCTTCCCCGAGGCCGGCGCGGAGGTGGGCCTCCAGTTCTTGAGTCAGTTCCGCAGCGAGTTGGGGATTTTCTCGGGCCAGATCGCGGGTCTCGCGGAGGTCTTTTTTGAGGTCAAAGAGCAGGCCTTCATGGCTGTCCCAAAAGTACAGCAGCTTAAAATCGCCGCGTCGAATGGCGGATTGGGGGTGGGCCACCTCCACGGCCTGATGCCAGACCAAACGACTCACCGGACGCTGGATCTCGCCGATGCCATCTTTGAGCAAGAGGGGTTTCCAGCTTCCGCCTTCGAGACCTTTGGGCAGGGAGAAACCAGGGGAGACGAAGTCCAGCACGGTGGCCGTGAGGTCATAGCTGATGACTGGCTCGTCGCAATAGGCGGCGCTCCTGATTCCAGGTCCGCGCACGATGAGGGGCACACGCAGGCCGCCTTCCCCCAGGTCGCCCTTGCCGCCATTGAGGAAGCTGGTGCGGCCTCCATTGTCAGAAGTGTAGATGACGAGGGTGTTGTCGGCGATGTGGAGTTCCTCCAGCTTATTCATGAGGCTGCCCACGCAGGTATCCAGGTCCTCCGTCATGGCTGCCATCACGGCCCGATCACCCCGGCCACCTGCATCGCGCATGTCGCTGTATTTGGCCACCGTGGACTTCAGGGCCTGCGGCTGAGGATGCACGGCATAGTAGGACAGCTGGATGAAAAAAGGCCGCCGCTCTTTTACCTGCGTTTCCATGAAAGCATTCGCCCTCTGGGTGAGGCTGAAGGAGCGCTTCGGGTCTTCGGGATCGGACGATTCGCCGTCCTCATTCTGGGTGATGCCGTCGCTGACATCATAGCCCATGGAGGTCGGGCTATGAAACCACTGCCACTTGCCCAGATGGGCTGCCCGATACGCGGGATTGGCTCGTTTGAGAATATTCACCAGCGATTCGCTCAGGGGCGCACTCCAGTTCCGTGACGTCTTATCCGGCGCATTGAGGGTGGTGGTGCTGCGCCCCATCTGGATGGCGGCGCGAGAGCACTCACATTTGCAGTGGGCCGCATACGCCTGAGAAAACGTCACGCCCTGGGCCGCCAGTTTGTCGAGGTGAGGTGTTTGGAAGACTCGACTGCGGCTGGCCTCTTCACCCGGCATCATTGCCACGGAGGTGCCATTCCAGGCCTGATCATCGGCAAGAATGAAGACGATGTTAGGTGCTCGGTCGGCACTGTGGGCCGCTGCACTGAGCAGCAGGCTGAGGTAACCGAGGAGAAATGGAAGATTCATGGTGTGGCGAAGATTAATGCAGCAGAGGACCCGGCACATCTAGTTCTGGCAGGACATTTCAAGATGGATTTCGCTCTGCGGAGCGCTTCATTTGACGCCCTTTCGGTTAGGTCTTTCGCGCCGGGCAGGGGGTGGCGGCGGTGGATCCTCTGCGCGGCTTTCAGTGGCGTCACTTTGGCGGGCATAAACCACACGCAGATCGGCCGTGGCGAGGATCTTATCCTGAAGGGCGGCCAGCAGCACCTCGCGGTTCACCTGGGAGGCAGGTTCGCGAATCTGAGGCGCGGCAGACAGGGCATAGACATGCAGCACATAGGTCTTTTCTCCGGGGCCTTTCGAATGGGGCGGCTCATAACCCACGTTGCCCCGGAAACCGATTCCCAGCTTGCCCACAGCCTGTACATTTTTGGGCAGGCTCGTCACCGTGGCTGGGATGTCCCACATCGTCCAGTAGCCCTTCATTTCGTTGCCGGGAGCTTCATGATCCATGATGAGGGCATAGCTGGTGGTGCCTGCGGGTGCGCCTTTCCAGGCCAGAGGCAGGGTAGCACCGCTGCCATCACCCGTGAAATCTGGGGGCAGGTTGCCGCCGTCCTCAACGGCGGAACTGGTCAGCACAAAACCAAGCCGGGAAGGGGATGTGGACGTTTGGGTTCGCTTTTCACGAGAAGGGGGTGATTCCTCTCGCATGGGTGGGCGTTCATCTTTGCGCCTGTTTTGGCGTGGTTCGCCTCCTTGGCCTCGGCCACCTGCACGCGCGGAGTACACTTCCTTCACCAGGCCATCCTTGCCGTTGTCATACTCGAATGGGTAGGTGCCATCGGCGTTGATGGTGTAAGAGACGGAGCGTTTTTCTCCGGCCACAGTGTAGCTGAGCCGATAGCTGTTGGTCCCGGCGCTTTCAAAGCCTGTTATCACTGCACCTCGCAGCGGTGGTGTATCCGGGCGCACGGGTGAGGCGCGGGGCTGGGGATCCACCTGACCTTCTGCCTCGGTGACTTCCCCGTGAAATCCGCCCATCACATACGGATACTTGGTGGAGGCATGATAGTGGTAACCCAGGGCAGTGGTTTCATGGCCGTGGCAGACATCCAGCTCGCCCACCGGTGATCCATCCGGCTCCGTTAGGCCGTAAATGGGGTAACCATCCAGCGCATAGGCAATGGGTAGGCCTTTGCCCACGATGGTCTGTAAATGCAGGGGAGCAGCGTGGTAATGATAGTCATCGGCACGGCCGCAGTGGCCACCCCATTGATCCAGTTCACCGATTTCCTGAGACACCTCACCACGATTGTTTTGCGGATTAAAAATGGGGATGCCATTCGCCGCCAGAGCGATGGCTCCGCGCAAGAAACGCCCCTTGATCAAGGCAGGTTCTTGGGCCGGCACCGGATGCAAAGGAATGCGCCAGGCATTGCTGCCCACGTAGGCCTGCGGCAGCGGCACTTGCTGCTGCCACGCCGTGATGCCCACCATCATGCCGTGATCAGGCAGGCCATTGGAACCGATGAAAAGAAAGTCCTTGTCCCACTGGATATCGAGCTTGGGAAAGGCTTGAAAGGCCCGTGACTGAGCTGGTGCATTTCGGGCCTGGACCACGGCTGCCGCGGCTAGATCCAGGGTGGAAGCAAGTGCGGCTACTTGCAGGGGCTTGATCTCACCCGGTTTCCGTTTGGAAGCCGCACGTGCTTGCTCCCATTCGGCTAGGATGTGGGCTCGCAGGACCTCGTCATCCGTCGCGGGCTTGCCTGCCTCCACTCCATGGGCAGGTGCGAGATGTATCGCTGCCAAACAGAAAAAGATGACAAGAAGACATGAGCGGATCATGCCCATCGTTCGCGGGTCTTTGTAAAGGCATGATCAAGAAGAAGCCGGAGATTTGTAAAGAACGCGTTAACAAAGCGAAGCGCTAGTTTGGCCGCTGAAGGAAAACAGCCTGGAGAGTCACCAGGACCGTCGTTGTTCGGCCTGTGAGACAGATGACGGAAAAAACGATTTGCCCTCAAGTTAAGTTGAGGATGCAGGGTCGCGAAATGATTCAAATTCCCAAACAGGTGTTAGGCCTGCATGGCCTTGCCCATGGCAGGTCCAAATACCGCTGTGCTGAAGATTCACAACAAGCGCGGTCCAGGCCCCTGCTGGGCCAATTCGTCACCAGGATTGCGCAGCGGACAGTCCTTCAGGGAAAGGCAGCCGCAGCCGATGCAGAGGTTCAATTGGTTGCGCATGCGAGTGGCGAGCTGGATCTTTTCCTCCAGCGTCTTCTCCCAGGCGCGGCTTACCTTTTGCCAATCCGCTTTGGAAGGAATGCCGTCGGGAGGCAGATACTGAAAGGCCGCTTTGATCTCCTCCAACGAAAAGCCCAGTCGTTGAGCCACCTTGATGAAACCGAGGATGCGAAGCTCGCGCCGGGAGAAGCGTCTCTGGTTTCTTTCATCGCGGACGCTGCGCACCAGCCGCTTGGATTCGTAAAAATGGATTGCCGAAACGGCGATGCCGCTGCGTCGGGACAGCTCACCGACGGTCAGCAACTCCTCTTCACTTTTCTGAAGCCTCATGTGGCACGATTCGCCTCAAGTGAACTTGAGGTCAAGGGCGGGAGCTTCTTTCGATCCGCGCTGAACGCATCGGCAAGATGACAAATCCTCCCTTCAGCACCCTCGGCGCACCAGCTTCCAACGGTGCCGCCACGCCCACATTCCACCCGCTTTGACCATGAAAACGACCCACTTATTGATCTTACAGCAACGGCAGGCCAAACGATTTGCAGCCCGGACAGTCGCGGAGATGATTCGCCTGGGATGTTCAGGAAGTGTGATGAGATCTGCAGGCCTGCCCAGAACCGTCTTTTACTGGTCTCTTGGGGCGCGGACCTGGGAAAATTGCAGTCCCGCTGCGGCTGCCAGGCATCTCATCAGCCAGTTTCAGCTGCATTGCCTTGGGTTGACTGAAATCGGCGATCATGCCAGCACCCGACACAGATGTCGGTCACTATGAAGGCGGAGTCCGCCCTTCGCCAAAGTACTTCTCACTGCGGTAGCGCAGCCACACACGGAGCTCTTGCGGGATCTTGTCTTTTTCCGTCTCTGTCAGGGTTTCGTAGAGGGCCATGGCCTTGTCCCGCTCCCCGCGACAGGCCCGGTTGTTATGAGCCTCCCAGTAGCTGCGCGCCACGCGGATGCGCCGGCACACTTCCTTGATCAAAGCCGCGCCCGCCAGAGGCTTGTCGGAGGGTTTCTTCTTGGCAGGCATGGGGGAAAGCTAAGCTGATAAGATGGGACCTCCAGGTCTAAATCGTGTTTCAGCGTTTGGCCACGGGGCTCTTCTTTTTCTTCTGAGCTCCCGTGAGCGCTTTGTGTGTGTCTTCACCGATCCACAGATCCGTCACCCTTGAGGGCTGGCCTTTTTGCTCACTGGTGAGATTGGCCAGCAGCACGTCTCCCACGGCGATGTCTTGGAGGGTGATCTGCTTGTCGCCCTTCCACACACGGGTGGTCTCCGCCACCTGCAGGATGCTATGGCCAAAGTCAGGTGGGCGTTGCATGTCGCCATTATAATCTTTCACCTCAGGAAGCTGCCAGCCGAGGTGCAGTCGGTCTTCAGTCAGTCGCAGGTCCTTGACGCGCCAGGTCACCGCATTGCTTGCCTGATGGCTGAATTCATCACTGACGAAAGCCGCCTGGGTGAAGGCTTCTTTTGTGTCCTGATACAGATGAAAACGGCAGCGAGTGCCTAACGGGATGTCTGACAAGAGGGCGTCTGCATTTAGGTATTTCACACCACCTTCAGGGATCAGGGTAAAATCCACCAGCTGTCCGGTGCGCTCCGTTTTAAACTGTCCGGTGCCACTAGCGATATCTGCTTTCACCAGTTCACCGAAGACGAGATGCTCAGAAAACAGCGGGGGTTTCTGGCCGGGCTTGAGCTGATGCCAGGAAAGGTCACGGTTGCTAAATTCGGTGCGGAAGGGGAATTGTTCCGGATACTCCTTGGCGGGATTTTCCACCAGCTCCTGGTTCTGCATGCGGCCAAAGCCATAGCCCATCAGGCTTTCACCATAAAACTGGTCCTGTGTTTTCCAGCCCGCGCCGAACACGCGGACCACACGTCCTTTGCGGAACCCTTCGAGCATGTTGCTGACTTTCCCCACGATCTGTACGCCGCTGCATCCATAGCCATCCACGGGCACCTCACGAACCTCGACGAAGGAAAAACCTTCCCCATCCACGGGAGGGTTCCAGGTGCGCAATTCATCATTGGCTACGCAGAGTTTGCCGCTGCCCTTGCCCACCACAAAATCAGCCATCCAGGTTGTTTTGAAGAGCGCAGGGTCTCCGCTGAAAAAAGTGACGGTGACGAGGTTACCCTCCGTTTTGTCAATCCGGCCCGCAATGCCACGCGCTTTGGTGAACTCGATGAAACGCTTCCGTTGCTCGGGGTCGGTGGGTTGATCATCTTCTGTCGTGATGAGCCGGGTGAGCCTGCCCTCTTCATCCGGCAGCATGAGAAAGGTGAGTTTTGCCCCCAGCGGCACTTCACGCAGGTCGGCCTCGTTGCCGCAGTAACGCATGATGCCGGAGGGAATCAGCGTGAAGTCCATGAGGGTGCCATCTTCCGTGCGGAACTGGCCGCTGCGATGCACAAAGTCTGCCTGCACGAGTTCGCCGCGCACGCGTTGTTCAGAACCGCGTTTCGGGAAAACGGGCATCTCGGCGAGTAGCGAAGAAGCGCAGAGAAGAAGGGGCAAAAAGCGCGTGATCATCATTGAAATTTCACGTCCACGTTCGGCAACAGGGCTTTGATTTTTGCCTGAGTTTCAGCGGGATAACTTTGTGGGCGACGGATGAGCTTGAGCTCCTTGAGAAAGGCGAAGGCCTGCAATTGCGGCAGGCGTTCATCGGGCAGATTCAGGCCGCCGATTTCCAGTTGGTGAAGCTGCGTGAGCTGGCTGGCGAGTTTCAGCCCCTCATCATCCAGCTTGTCACAGCGGGTCAATGTCAGTCTTCTCAAGGTGGGGATGTGGCGCACCGCAGCTATGCCTTCGGGACGGTCGAGTCCGTCGCCTAACTGCAAGTATTCCAAAGGAAGGGCTTCCAGGTTTTTTAAGCTGGCGGGGGTGGCATTGGGGGTGCCCATCTCCAGGCCCTTGAGCTTCGTGAGCTTTTTCAGATGCACCGCTCCGGCATCCGTAAACTTCGCGTGGGCGAGGCTCAGGCTTTCCAGATTGGGCAGGTGATCGCAGAGTTGCTTCAGGCCTTCGTCATCCATGCTGCTGCCGCGGTGGCTGACTTTGATCAGCTTCGTAAAACCTTCGAAGCTTGCATAGGCGCGGCCCGTGATCTTCGTGCCGACGAAGGAGAATGATTCCAGGTTTTTCAGCCCGGCCAGTTGCTCCATGCCTGCATCGGTAAGAGGCCCGTTGTTGGTGAAGCGCAGGCTTTTCAGGGTGGTCAGCTTGCCGATCGGGGTGATCCAGTCATCTCCCAATTTGGTGGCGATGATGTTGAGCGATTCCAGCGCGCTGAGGTGGCCCAGGTGAGCAAAGAAGTCGGCATCGTAGGGGTCTTCTTTTCGATGATCATGAGGTCCGGCATTCGGGATGGCGAGATCCACCAGCTTCACTGTCTCAAAGATTGCAAGTGGGCCCCCCGCAGCCTTTTGGAGACTTTCAGGAGTGGTATTGATCTTTTCGATCTTGCCCTTGGCGGTCTGAACTGTGCGGGTGATGGCCTCTGCATGCGGATGTTCAGCGGCGGCGATCAGAATGGCTTTCGAGTGTTCCAGCAAAGCCTGTTTGAGCGCAGCATCTGAGGTCGCCGCAATGATGCCATCCAGTTCGGTCTGAGAAGAGATCCGGGAAAGATCCTGCCCTGCGGCCCATGAGGATGTGGCAAAAGCGAGAAGTGAGAAGAGGGTGAGAGACAGCTTCATGAAAGTCGGGGAAAGGTCGGGTTCACTTGGCCAGTTGACCTTCGCGCTGGAAGGTCTGCCAGTCGGCGGCATAGGCCGCATTGAGCAGCCAGGATGCGGTGGATTTGTCCCCCGTGAAATCGGCGATGGGAGCGATGGACAACGTTTGGTAACCACCCTTGGCCGGGTTCCAATTTTGGCCCAGATAACCATCCTGTGTTTTCAAATCGGTGAGCTTGGCGGGATGAGTCCCCGCAGGTACCCGGGCGGTGAAGCTGTGACGGAGGAAGGAGAAGACAAGTGGCCAGGTCTTTTCGCCTGGCCCGTGGCCCGTCTTGGGCTCCACCACATAGTGCCAGAGGGCGTGGTGCTTTTGCCGCATGGCCTCCACGATCGCCATGTTTTCTTCTTTGGAGGGACGGGCGAAAAAAGGGTCATCTTCACCAAAGATGATGAGGCCTGGCACCTGCGCGGCGGCTGGCTGATAAACCTGGTAAGTGGTGCCTGGCCGCATGGAAACCCAGGCCCAGACGCGGGTGCCTTCGGTGGCCGGATAGATGGCTGAAAAGCCTGTGCCATTCGAGTGGCCGTAAAGAAACAAAGGCGCGTGGGCAAGCTCAGGATGCTGGGACTTCGCCGCGAAAGCCTGCCGCCGTTCATCCAGCAGACTTCGTGGCCAGAATCCGCGCTGCATCGGATTGCCGATGAATTTGAAAAGCCCCAGCTTCAGTTCTCTGGCGATACGGCGCATCTCCGCATGTTTGTACAATGTCTCACCGCTGCCATGGCCAGAAATGACCACGATGCCACGCACCGTGCCGACGTTCTCCGGCAGCCAGAGGTCAAACTTCACCTCTTCCTTTTTGCCCTCACCCTTCTGTTTCACCGCCTCGCGCCACTGCGCGTCTTCCAGTTTCCAGTCCCAGTGACGCTCGATGGCCTGGCCTGCGGATGGAGTGCCCCACTTTGCCTCATCCAGGATGCCATCCCAGGCCTGCTGGTTCTTCACACCTGCATTGGCACGCACCCAGCCGATGCTGTGGCATTCAGGAAGTTGCAGGGTTTCGGTGATTTCCAGATCAGCCGCATCAGCCGGAGGGCTAAAGACAGCGAGCAGCAGCAAGGCGGTAGCCTGATAAAGATGCAGGCGGGGCAGGGGCGAAGACACGATGATGTTAAATTGAGTTAGGCGGTTCACTTTCAGACGATCTCAGAGACTGGCCCCAGGCTGTCCACAAAGGACTCGGCATTCACTTCCATCTTCTGCATCATGGTCAGCAGCACGTTGTTGAGGCGGGCTTTTCCGTCTTTCGGTTTGCCGCAGAGGCTGCGCCATTCGTCATAACCCAGCGAGTAGTCTTCCTTCAGGTGCGGGCGGTTGTAGTCCAGGTGCTGGCCATGTTTCAGGCCCAGGCTTTTGCCGCCGGCGAGGAGGATGGGCAGGTTGCTGTTGCAGTGGCTGTGACCATAGCTCATGCCGCTGCCAAAGAGCACCATGGTGCGGTCCAGCAAAGGTTCTTCGCCATCCTGGATGCTGCGCAGCTCGTCCAGAAAATGGGCAAACTGCTGCATGATGAAGGCATCGCTTTTGGCCAGGCGCTCGAGCACCACGGGATCGCCATTGTGATGAGAAAGATTGTGCCGTGCCTGCGTGATGCCGATCTCTGGAATGGCGAGGCCGTTGCCCTCACTGCCGTTCATGTAGGTCACCACGCGGGTCATGTCGGTGCGTAGCGCCAGCACAATGAGGTCAAACATGGTGCGCCAATATTCACCTGCTTGGGCCTTGGGAACATCGCGCTGGAAAGGCGCTGCTGATTGGGCCTCGACGACGGGTTTGGGCACATCCAGCCAGGCATCCAGCCGCTCCGTTCGCTGCTCCACATCACGCACGGCATGGAGGTATTCGTCCAGCTTGTGGCGGTCTTCATTGCCCAAGCCACGGCGGAGGTCACTGGCATCGTCCAGCACGGCATCCAGCACGCTGCGGCGTTTGGTCAGGCGGGCGCGTTGCTCCGCGATGCCGCCTTTTTCTTCGCCGAACAAACGATTGAAAATGTTCTTTGGATTGTCTTCTGCGGGCAGTGGCACGCCATCGCGTGAGAAGGCCAGGGTGCTGCTATTGAAGGGCTGCCCAGTGCCGGAGGAGATGGAGAGTTCCAGGGAAGAGAAACGCGTTTGCTGCCCCACGCTCTCGGCCATCATTTGGTCTGCAGAGATGGAGTTTTCATACTTCCGTCCGCCTTGGGCATCAATCTTTGCACCCGTGAGCCAGGTGTCCGCACAGACATGTGCCTGACCAAGGCCATTCGGATGATGCAGACCGCTGAAGACAGTGAAGTCGTTGCGATGTTTTTCCAGAGGCTGGAGGGAAGGGGACAGCTTGTAGCCGCGTCCAGGCTGTTTGACCTGCCAGGCCATGCCATTGACGCCGTTCGGGATGTAAACAAACACACTGCGCCGGGGTTTGGTCACCGCAGCGGCGGCCCGTGCCCGCAGGGGCATCATCGCATCCAGCAAAGGGAGGGCCATGGTGGTGCCCAGGCCGCGCAGAAAGTGGCGGCGATTGAGAAGCCAGCGTTGGGAAAGGATGTTGGACATGGCGGTGCGGCGTGAAGTTGCGTGGATAAAACGCTCCGGGGCCGCTGAGTTTACCAGGCTCGTCCCCCCGAATGTTCGGGGGCGCAGAGGTGCCAACGATCAAGGTCGTGGAACTGCTCGAAGGGGCGGCATTCGAGAATCAAAGAATCGGCTTATTGGATTGCCGAAGGACATCATCTCCTGTCGTTGTTGAGGAGATGGTGCGCGGTACAGGATTCGAACCTGTGACCCCCACCATGTCAAGGTGATGCTCTACCACTGAGCTAACTGCGCGTTTGTCGGACGGATTCCTTAATGCCTCGAAAGCAGGTGGGCAACTGTTTTTTCAGGGAGGCGCGGTGAGCACCGGCAGGCAGGGGGTAGAATTTTCGTCACTCCAGTGGATTTTTAAAGACTTCAGCCTTACGGGCGCGGCGGTATGGGACCCCGGTTCATGCCATCAACCCTTGAAATCTGAAGACATGATGTGGCGTCAATTGAGCGTGCAAACCGTAGTGTGGATGGGAGTGCTGGGGGCTGTTTCAGCCTTTGGGCAGCAGGCGGAGGATCTGCCGACGGTGCTGAAGCAGTTCGCCGCAGGTACGGAGACTGAGATCACCTTGCCGCCAGGAACCTACCGTCTGCCCAAGGAAGGACTGTTGCTGCGAAAGCTCAAAGGCCGGACGATCCACGCCGAAGGGGTGACGATCCTGGGCACCGATCTCAGCAGCAGCGCCCTCCAGTTTCAGGAATGCACGGAGGTGATGCTGACGGGGCTGACGGTGGATTATGATCCGCTGCCCTTTACCCAAGGAAGGCTGACGGCGGTGGATCACGCGGCGCGGACGGCGGACTTCGAAGTCTCCACAGGCTATCCTGAGCTGGACGATGTGTACCTCGAAGAGAAGAATGTACACCTGTTTGAGCCGAAGACACCCCGCTGGAAGGCGGGTGTGCCGGATTACTATCCGAAAAAGATTGAGCGGCTGAGCCCGAAGACGGGCAGGCTGGTGTTCAGCGAAAAGGCGGGTGGGGTGGACAGTCTGGCTGTGGGGGATCGTGTGGTGCTGAATGTGCGGCGCAAACAGGGGATCCTGGTCGGCGAGGGCTGTTCAGGGCTGACCTTAAAGGACGTGACTTTGCATTCGGCCCCGGGCATCGGCATTCTGGTGCGGTTTGCTGAAGAGGCCGGCACCTATGAAAACGTGCGGGTCATCCCAGGTCCTAAACCGGTGGGCGCCACGGAGGAACGGCTTTTTTCCACCTCGGCCGATGCTTTCAATGCGGCCTATGTGCGCAAGGGGCCGGTGCTGAAAAACTGCGATTTTTCCTTCATGGGGGATGATGCGGTGAACCTGCATGGCGTCATGCTGCCGGTGATCAAATGGCTGGATGAACGATCTTTTGTCTCCATGCGGGGGCATCGCAGCGAGCGGTTTGACCGCCTGATCCGTGCGGGTGATGACGTGCGTTTTTTAAAGGAGCCCGTGTATGAGGTCACGGCGCAGGCCAAGGTGGTAAAGGTGGATTATCTGGAGGGGAAGGACGCTCCCTACGATGCGGATGCGCGGAAGATCTGGCCCACCTTGAAGGAGACGGGCTCGGCGGCCTTTTATGTCATTCATCTCGACCAGCCGGTGACGGGCGTTGCAGCGGGCGATTTCTGCGACATTCCAGCCACCAGTGCGCCGAATTTTTCCATCAGCGACAGCTACTTTCACGATCATCGTGCCCGGGGACTGCGGCTGATGAGCAATGAGGGCGTGGTGGAAAACAACCGGTTTGAACGGCTCAAAGGCGTGGCCATCACCGTGGGGCCGGAATATGCCTTTTGGCGTGAAGCTGGCTGGTGCCGTAACATCCTGATCCATGGCAACCGCATCACCGATGTGGGCCAGGGTACCCAGGTGCAGCAGCGGGAGAGTTACACCACCGGTGCCATCACCGTGATGGGCCGGGTGCTGCCGCAGAATGAAAAGACCCGTTATTTTCAAGGCAATGAAGGCATCACCATCACGGGCAATGAGATTGACGGATGCTCAGTCAATGGAATCACCGTCAGTGCTGCCCGGGCGGTGAAAGTGACGCAGAACAAGCTCCGGCGGGTCAATGGGGTGAAAAACCCGAAAATGGCGGCCGACTATGGGCTGTCTGAGCAGAAGCCCATTTCGGTCCAGCAGGCCGAGGCCCAGGTGGAAGGGAATCAAATCGAACCGTAAAATTAATATTCGTTTCTTCGCGACGTTCAGTACACTCCATTTTTCCATCATGACCACTCGCCGTTCCTTCCTTGCCACCAGCCTCAGTGCCCTGGGCGCTGCCTCACTCCCAGCCATTGAGCCGATCAACCGGGCGGGCAAAAGCCGCATGCAGCTGGGTGTGGCGGCCTACAGCTTCCGCGAGCACTTCCAGTGGATGCGCGGCAAGGAGCAGAAGGCCAAGGAAGGACAAAAACCGTGGAGCATCCTGGATTTCATCGACTGGTGTGCCGACAACAATGTGCCGGGGGCCGAGGTGACCAGCTACTTTTTCCCGCCCGATGTGGATGAAAAATTCCTGCTGGAGGTGAAACGCCACGCTTACCTGCGCGGGGTGCAGCTGGCCGGGACGGCGGTGGGCAACAACTTTGCCCTGCCGAAGGGGGAGAAGCTGGACAAGGAGATCGCCGACGTGAAACGCTGGATTGATTACTCCGCCATCATGAGCGCTCCGCACATCCGGGTGTTTGCGGGACCGCAGCCGAAGGGACTGAGTGAAGAGGAAGCCGTGGCCAACTGCCAGGCGGCCTACCAGGAATGTCTGGACTACGCAGCCAAAAAGGGTGTCTTCCTGGGTCTGGAAAACCACGGTGGCATCGTGGCCGAACCGGAAAACCTCATCAAGATGGTGAAGGCGGCCAACAGCCCCTGGGCGGGCATCAATTTTGACAGCGGCAACTTCCACACGGAAGACCCGTATGCCGACCTGGCGAAGATCGCCCCATACTCGGTCAATGTGCAGCTCAAGATGGAGATCAGCCGCAAGGGCGCCGCCAAAGGCGAGCATGAACCCAGCGACGTGGACCGTGTGCTGAAGATCCTTCGCGAGGCCAACTACCAAGGCTGGTTTACGCTTGAATACGAGGTGAAGGCCGATCCCTTGGTGGAAGTGCCGAAGATCCTTGAGATGCTGCGGCCGAAGCTGGCGTGACAGAAATCTCAGCTCCGCCTCGCCGCAGACTCTTAAAAACAACGGCAAACTATCTGCCAACCACTGCTCAACCTCCGCCGACTCCCTCCCCTCCCCATGCCCGCTCCCAAACTCACCTCCACCCAATGGCTGATCTGCTTCATCGCGGCGATCGGTTTTGCCTTCGACATTTATGAACTGCTGATGCTGCCGCTGATTGTGAAGCCGGCGCTGGCTTCTCTGGGCGGCGTCGGGCCGGATGGGGTACCGCTGTTGCTGCCGGGGACGCCGGAGTTCACACAGTGGGCGCGCATGCTGTTCTTTATTCCCGCTCTGGCGGGGGGCGTCTTTGGCCTCATCGGTGGCTACTTGACGGATCGCCTGGGCCGCCGCCGGGTGCTGACTTACAGCATCCTTCTCTATGCCTTTGCTGCCTGTGCGGCGGGCTTTTCCCAGAATCTGTATCAGCTTCTGTTCTTCCGCTGCCTCGTCTTCATCGGCGTGTGTGTGGAGTTCGTCGCCGCTGTGGCCTGGCTGGCCGAGCTGTTCAAAGACAACGTGCAGCGTGAAAAGGTGCTGGGTTACACCCAGGCATTCTCCTCCATCGGCGGTCTGCTCGTGGCGGGTGCCAACGTGATGGCAGCCAAATTTGCGCTGGATCTGCCCGCCATCCATGGCGGTCACGAGGCCTGGCGTTACACGCTGATTTCGGGGGTCATTCCCGCCCTGCCGCTGATCTTGATCCGCCCGTTCCTGCCAGAGTCCCCCGAATGGGCCCGCAAGAAAGAAGCCGGTGTGCTCAAGCGCCCCAGCATCCGCGAGCTGTTCGCTCCGGAACTCATCCGCACCACCGTGCTGACCACGCTGGTTTTCGCTGCCAGCTATGGCATTGCCTTCGGTGCCATCCAGCAGCTGCCGCAGATCCTCGGTGCCCAGGCGCTGAATACGCCGAATGAAGCCGGTCATGCCGCCATGATCGCCACCGCCAAAGGCGCTGTGGGCAAAGCGGTGCAGGAAGCCAAGGCCGAGGGCAAACCCGAAATCCCAGCCGGTAAAAAACGTCAGATCGGCGGCAACGCCAGCGATGCGGCCGTGGCTCAGATCACCTTCTGGCAGGAAATCGGCGGCATGATCGGCCGCATTGCCCTGGCCTTGCTGGCGGTCGTCATCGTCAGTCGTCGCAGCCTGTTTCGCATTTTCCAGATCCCCTCGCTCATCCTGGTCCCGCTGCTCTTCTGGTGGATGTCCGGCCAGCTCAACAATCCTGAAAGCCTGGGTATCATCAAGATCGGCATCTTCGTCGCAGGCTTCCTCACCGTGGCCCAGTTCAGCTTCTGGGGGAACTACATCCCGCTGGTCTTCCCGATGCATCTTCGTGGCACAGGAGAAAGCTTTGCCGCCAACATCGGGGGCCGAGTACTTGGCACTGCCGCGGCCTGGATCACCCTGACCCTGGCGGCCTCTGACAAGCCTGATCCCGCCCGCATCGCCATCGTCGGTGCCTGTGTGGCCGGCGGCTACGCCCTCATCGGTGCCATCCTCACCCAGTTCCTGCCAGAGCCGAAGCCGGATGCCGAGGAGCATTGATCTGCGACGATCCTCACAATCATCCCACGAAAGGGCGGCAGCGATGCCGCCCTTTTTTATACCTCTTCAGGCAGATCCAGCATCCGCCATTCGCCCGGAGCAAGATCGCCCAGGGTGTAGTCGCCGAAGCGGCTGCGATGCAGCTTTTCTACATGCCAGCCCTGGCTGGCGAACATGCGGCGCACCTGGTGGTACCTGCCCTCCATCAGTGTCAGTCTGGCGGTGAGCGGACTGGTGATCTCAAGCTGCGCAGGCAGGCAGGGTTTGTCTTCACCTCGCAGCATGACGCTGCCGCTGGCAAAGGTGGCGACGAGGGCAGGGTCCAGCTCCCGGTCCACGGTGACTTCGTAGATTTTTTCCACCTCCGCCTTGGGGGAGGTGTAGTGGTGGACCAGGGGTCCCAGGTCTGTGATCAGGATCAGGCCGCTGGTGTCCTTGTCCAGGCGGCCAATGCTGGTCACCGAGGGCTTGCGGGCCATCCAGCGCGGGGGCAGCAGCGCATAGATCGTGGAGCCTTCGCCGTCGCTGTGAGTGCAGACATGGCCTAACGGTTTATGTAACAAGGCGAGCAGGCCATAGGGTGCCTCCAGGGCCTCCCCATCGAGAGTGATGTCTTCCGCCTGAACCTTGGTGTCCGCTTTTTTTACGACTTCTCCGCCAAGGCGCACACGCCCGGATTTCACGAAATCCGCGACTTCCCGGCGCGAGCCGTAGCCGAGGGAGGAGAGCAGTTGATCAAGGCGGGGCACGCCCTGAGGCTAGCGGCTGCGCGGCTTTGCGCAAGGCGGGAAGGGGTGTCAAAAAGCGCGCAGTTCGATGCCGTCGCAGTCCTGGCAGCGGCTCGCGCTGGCCTGAAACTGAGCCTGGCAGCCGGGACAGTAAAGCGCGGATCCGGGCTGCTGGGCAGGCGCGGGTTCCAGGTCCGCGACCGCGAGGCCCTGCTGGTCAAGGAATGACTCCAGCGCCCGGCTTTGCAGATCGGCCGTGGCGGCAGGCTGATAGCGGGTCTGTTTCCACATCTGGGCGGCCAGTTTTTTCCAGGCTTCATTGCCCAGCAGGCTGCGGGCAGCGAGAGGGTGGCTGGGAAGGGGCATGGCCACTTGGCAAAAGTGGTCGGCTGCACGCATGGCATGCTGGGGCAGCAGGGCAATGGCGAGGGTCTTCCAGAAGCGATAGGGAAGACCTTGGGCCCGGCGGAAAAAGACGACAGCCTGGGTGAATTGCAGCACGAAGAGAACGCCCGCCGCCCAGAGCATTTCCACATCATCGCCTAACCAACGATAGAGAGCAACGAGCACGCCGAAGGTCCAGAGGAAGATGAGGCTGCCCAGCCCGCGCAGCAGGCGCGTCCGCCCGGTGAGGGCCTCGGCATGCCCGGTCAGCGGGTCGCTCTTCAGGGTGGCTTCCGCATGGCGGAGGAAGTCTGCCTCCCGGGCTTCCTGGGCGAGGGGAATCCATTGTTGCACTTGTTGCTGGGCTTGCCGGGCCTGCTCTTCACTGAGACAGCGGACACGATGCCCTGGGGCCAGGTGCAAGGTACGGCCCTCGGTTCGTGGAGAAAGGCGCTCCCAGGGCAGCAGCAGCGGCCTCAGCCGGTCTGCCCGCACCTCCAGCCCATCAGCAGCGGGAACGAGCAGCCAGGGCAGGGTGGTGACATGGGCCTGCAAAGGCGGCAGAAAGGCGAGCAGGGCCGGGGACCCGCCCGCCAGCTCCAACGGCTGAAACGGGCGGCGAGCCTGCCAGCTGGATCCATGCCCCAGCAAAAGCAGGCTGCGAGGCGGCAGCCAGCGCAGGCACTCCAGCAGGTAAAGGGCCACGAAGAGCAGCAGCAGGGACTGGCCGTCGGTCATGGACGGTCAGATCTGTTCCTTCTTGCCGAAGAGCTTGCCGATGAGGCTTTTGAGGGCGATGCCGATACCGGCGATGACGACGATCACGGCTTTGCCCATCTTCGCAAAGATGCCGCCCAGTTTGGCAAAGAGACCCATCTTGCCAGCAGTCACGGCAGCGCCACCGGCCACCAGGGCAGTGAGGCCGTATTTGGCCACCTTGTCACCTTCACGATATTCGGCATAGCTGTTGCCGGTGACATACTGGAAGCCGGCGATGATGCTCTGATACTGCGGCACCAGGGTGTCCATTTCTTCAGGCCCGCAGACGAGGTCCACCTCCATCACCCCATTGCGGCCCAGGAGGCGGGTGCTGTAGTTGATGGACTGGCCATTTTTGGAGCCGATCCGCAGGGCCCACTCCAGATTTTTCGTCTTGTCGTTGAAGCGAGGGGGCACGGCCCAGCCCAGCAGCTGCAGTTCCTCCAGGCCCATCTCACGGCGGCGCTCGTTGCCGATCTCCTGGCCTTCTTTGAGGGACTTCAGCATGGCATCTGCATCCAGCTCGTTCTTCTCATCGTCTTTGACGTAACCAGAATCGTCGAACTCAAAGATGACCCAGGGGCCATGGCCTTCGGTGGTCAGCATGCCCAGCTCCGAATCGCCTGGCAGGTTGCCGTACATTTTCAGCAGGGAGCGGGTGCCGTTGCCATCGGTGAAGCGCCAGCCTTTGGGGATGGCCACCTCCGCCATGCTGCCCACCTTTGCCTTGCCTTCACGGGTCCAGCCGAGGGCCTCGATCTCTTTGAGGAACTCCTTCTCCCTGGCGGCCTGCTCTTCAGCCGTCGGCTCAGCGGCGGCGGCGGGCTTGGTTTCCTGGGCGTTGAGAAAAGGGACGACCAGGCCCATGAGGAGACCTGCCAAGGTGAGGGTGCGTAGGATTGACATAGGATCTCCAGTGGGGAGTTAGCAGAAAGACTAGCGGCGATCAGGAGCAGACGTCAAGCCAAGGAAGATGGCGATTTGCAAACCTTCGTTAGGCCGGGCCTGGCGTGTCAATCCTGCCGAAACGATCTTTACAGACCCAGATCTTCCCGCACTTCCGGGTCGGCCAAAAGGCTTTCTTTGGCAGAATTGGCCACGGAACCTGCCTGGTTGGCGCGCCCGGCCATTTCGTTGAATTTGGCCACTGTGCGTGCCGGGTTCAGCACCTCGGTGCGGACGATCTGGCCGTAGTCCACCAGCGCATCCACATAGGGCCAGACTCGGGGGTCCAGGCGGGGGCGCAGGTTGCTCAGCCGGTTTAGGGCGCCGCCCAGTTCATCCTGCTTCAGGGTGCGTACAGCACCTTTGAAATCGTTGCGAATGGAGGCCAGCAGTGCGATGGCATTCGAGTCTGCAGCCTCGAGGGATCCGCCGATGGAAAGAATGCTGGGCATGCGGCCCTGGGCATAGAGCAGCAGATGCTTGGCTGAGAGGCTGTTGGGGGCTTTCTCGAGAATGGCCTGTAGCCGTGCGACCGCCTGGGCACTGCGCAGGATGGCGGTCATCTGTCGTGGGTCGCGCAGCAGTACGGTGCGGATGACATCAAACTCATCCACCGCCTGTTGCAGCGTGGCTGGCCGCTGGGCCGAGGCGAGGTTGACGGCTTGGTCAAAATTCTCCAAAGAGAAAACGTGGATGCCTGCCAGAGCGGCCGGGCCGTCCATCACCAGGATGTCAGAGACGGCGCGCTCGTTCTTGGCGGGGATGGCGATGATCTTGCAGGCCCCCTTGGTGGCACCCCGCAGCTTGGCGGAAACGCCGCCGATGGGCTGCACCGAGCCGTCGGCATTCATGTCGCCCGTGACGGCAAAGGCAGGGTCCCAGGTCTGGCCAGTGTACATGGATTCCACCAGCAGGGCGCAGGCGACCGCGGCGGAGGGGCCGTCCTTGCCGGAGTATTTTTCTTCAAAGGCGATCTCCAGGTCCAGGCCTCTGGGCATGCCTTCATGGCGCAGCAGGACGAATTTGTTCACCTCATTGAGGGCGGTCATCATGTCGCTGCCCACGGACTGGTTAAAACGCAGGTAGGAGCTGCCCGGGAGGGCCGTCATGTTCATGCGTGTCACCTGGCCGGCTTCTTTGCCGGAGGCCAGGGGCATCACCAGCAGGCCGTTGACGTGGGTCTGCTTCAGTTTCAGTTCCTTGCTGCTGGGGAGGGAGCTCGTGGACGTGGTGGCCATCGTGGCTCCAGGGGCGGTGCCTTCCGCCACCGACTGCGGCAGGAACAGCGAGATGAGCTTCGGCTCAGTCTGGGTCAGGCCGTCCATGCTCAAAGCCCCATTTTCCACTTTCGCGGTCAGGGAGCAGCCTCCGGAGATGGGCTGTTCCACCATCAAAACACCCACGCCGTCGCCAATTTGGGTGGGCAGTGCAGCCGGAGTGCTGTCCACCCAGCGGATGGGCATCATCACCATCGGTTTGGTTCCACCGGTGCCGATGGGCGGCCTTTCCCCGGAAAAGGAGCCCCGGCAGCGCTCAAAAGTGACCTGAGAGGACGTCAGTAAAATGGAAGCATGAACGAGGCAGTTTTGAAAACGCGTGTAACGGATGTTCGGGCGGCGTGCCACGTCATCCAGATTGTCCAGGGAGCCTGTCTCCAGGCGCAGGCCGCCGGTGCTGCTTAGCTGGCCGATGACCACACTGTCCATCATCTCCAGTCCCAGGCTGTTCATCGGCACCATCCAGGCACCGGAGGAGACGATGCTGTTGATGATCCGCAGCTTGGCCGGCTCCACACTCTGCGTGCCGTCGGCATTGAATTCACAGCGGTCCATGGCGCAGGAGTCCAGTACGACTTCCGCTCCAGGGTCCAGGGAGATCTGGCACTCGCGCAGCAGGGCCCCGCGCACTCTCAGCTGGCCACCTCTGCGGACGATGAAGCGGATTTTTTCCACCACAGCGGCGGATTCAATTTCGAGCGAGCATACGGCGGAATTGAAGGGGGCGATGACCACCTCCCCCTCACCGGAGTAAAAGTTCCCAGGCAGGCGTACAGATTCTGACAGCACGTGCCTTTTGGTCGAAAAATTCAGCCTCCTGTAGGTCTGCTGTTGAGCGGCTGCACCGGGGACCAGGAGCGTGAATGTCAGGCAAAGGCCCAGACAGACGAGAGGGCTCCAGAGCCAATGAGGGTGTTTTTTCATAATAAAAGCCTGCGATTTTGACTTAAATTCATCTCAGCAGCGGGCGCTTCTGTCCAGCACTTTGCATGCCTGCCCCTCAATCCTGGCCTTGCTTCTCGAAACGGCCCCGCTAAACGCACTGCATGTCCCTTGAATCCGACCGCGCCGAACTCGCCCAAATCCTCCGCACCAAGTCCGTGAAGACGGGCAAATTCACCCTCGCCTCCGGCAAGGAGAGCGATCTTTATGTGGACTGCCGCGTGACCACGCTGGATGCCCGTGGGGCCGTCCTGGTGGGCCGCGTACTTCATGACCTGCTGCGCAAGGAGGAGGCCGCCAAGGGCCTCAGCATCGGCTCCTTGGGTGGGCTGACCATGGGGGCCGACCCCATCACCCTGGCCGTGGCCATGACCTCCAGCCTCGCGGGTGAAACGAAGCTGATCCAGGCCTTCAACGTGCGCAAAGAGCCCAAGGGTCATGGTCGTGGCAAGCGCATCGAGGGCAACTTTGATCCTGCCCAGCCCGTTGTCGTGGTGGATGATGTCATCACCACCGGTGACTCCACGCTGAAGGCCATCCAGGCCATCGAGGAAGAAGGCGGCAAAGTGGCCTTCGCCCTGATCCTGGTGGACCGCCAGGAAGGCGGCCGCCAGAACATCGAGAGCAAAGGCTACCCTGTTGTGGCCGCCTACACCCGGGCTGACCTGGTGTAGTACTTTTCTCACGGAGGCATTCAATTGACAGGCTCCCGGCTCGCTGGATGCTGGCGTTCGTGAGCATGTTTCCACGCGGCTTCCGACAAGGGCTTTTCAGCCTGGCCATGCTCCACGCCCTCCCGGCCGGGGCGCAGATCACCTCGCGCAGCGATGCCGTGGGCAGGCTGCTGAACGAATGGCACCAGGCGGGCAGTGCGGCCGGGCTGGCCGACATCACGTATGAAAACCGCGATGGCCAGCATTCACCCCTTGAGGCCGGGCTGTATCCGCAACTGCAAATTTTCCAGCCCGATGCCAAAAGCGGCCCGCCTGTCGGCCCAGCGGTGGCCTTGCGGCTGAAGCCGACGGTTGGCAATTGCTCCATGTCGGCCCCAGCGGACAAAGGGGGCAGCCTGCCGCGCATGTATCAGATGGACCCCTCCGGCCAGAAGTTCCTGATGATGCAGTACCTGGCCAACAACCTGATGATCTACCCGGAGCATCAGGACCATGACATCGGGGCCAATGGGGTGGGCGGTTATGGCGACCTCTTTCCCTCCAACAACGCCTGCGCCATCATTTCCCAAGGCTCCTCCGGCAGCGACCAGCCCTTTCTCAGAGCGGCCTTGGCCACCCTTGCTGCCTTTCCTCCAGAGACCCAGCATCGGCTGATTGAAAAGCGCGTGCTCATGCCCACGCTCCAGTCCATTTTCAGACAGGCAGGCAGGCAGGTGAAAAAGGAGGAAAACTACTTCACCGGGGCGGCCCATCCCGTGGTCTTTGACGTCGCAAATTTGGATGAGGAGAAGATGGTGCGTCTGGCGCATGACATGCGTCCTCCCATGATCCCGCCCCTGGTACAGATCGAGGTGCTGAAGGAGACGGAGATCACGGAGGGAAAAGACTTTTTTGAAGCGGGCAAGCCGCACCCCTTCCGGCTGGCGGATACCCCCGTCTCCATCGCCCGCATCCTGCGCGGCCGTTCCGGGGAGCATGCCATGGTCATCAGCGCCCGCAAAAGTGCGGATCTCATGGGCCGCCCAGTGAAGCTTCACTGGCATCTGCTCCAGGGAGATCCCCGCTTCGTCAGTGTCGAAGGCTCGGCCCAGGAACCGGAGGCACGCTTGCGCATCCGCTGGCATCCGCCTGCGCAGACCGCCACCGGCATTCGCAGCCACCGGGTGGACATTGGCGTGTTTGCTTCCAATGGCATCAGCACCAGTGCCCCGGCCTTCATCAGCTTCTACCTGTTGCCTAACGAAATGCATTTTTATGATGAGAAGGGCCGTCCGGCTGAAATTTGCTATCAGGCTCACAACCCGGATCTCGGCCTGCCCACCTCTCCCCGCGATCCCCGCTGGATGAAGGCCATGCTGGCCGTCTCGCTGGCGGGGGATGGCCTGCGCAGCCGCCTGATGGGGAAACTGCTCACCGAACCCGAACGCCTGGCCATCCAGAAAATCTGGCAGCCTCTGAATGACCAATGGCAGGCCTGCCAAAAGCTGGAGGTCGATCCGGCGAAGAAAGACAGTGCTGAAAAGCTGAAAAACTTGTGGTTAGACGATCTGGCAAAGTCCCTGGAACTCCCGCTGCCCGGCGACCGTGGGCTGACGGTGCGCACCGCCATCGAGCGCTCCCTGCAGGGCGTCGCCGCCTTCACCGAGCTTTTCCCCACCTTCCAAAAAGAACTGCTCACCCTGGCTTCCCAATCCCCCAAGGCCACCGCCGTGGCGGACATTGCAGCGGACGTGCAGCGGTTGAAGCAGATCAATGTACTCTTGGAGGAGGCTGGCGGAATGGTGGCCACCTCGGCCCCGCCAGACCGGCTCACCCCGGCAGATCGCTACTACCTCAGCGGGCTGAACCTCACCCTGCTCAGCCAGGTGCTTTTTCCGGAAGTGCTGGAGCGCTCCACCGACCCTGCCTGGGTGGATCCCCGGCTTACCACGCCGAAGGCCTGGCGGGATGTGAATCGCTATGGCGATGAAGGCCGTCTCATCGGCTGGATCCGCCATCAGGGCGGGCGCACCGCCTGGTTCGATGCCGAAGGGCGGCACCTGCCTGAAGGTCCGGACCAACCGACCCTGGCCCGTCCGGTGATTTACGAACTTAAGGACAAAGGCGTGCTAGATTGGCGGGCCAAGTAGGGTATAACATGGCCCCCCAGCCATGCGAATCCTTCCCCTCGCCCTTTTCTTCGTGGCCAGCCTCCAGGCGGCTGATCTGCAAACGGATGTCTGCATCTACGGTGCCACGCCAGGAGGTGTCGCCGCCGCTTTGGCCGCCGCCCGCTCCGGCAGCGACGTGGTTTTGGTCGAGCCCACGGCCCGCATCGGCGGCCTGCTCACCAGCGGTCTTTCCCACACAGACTTTCATTCCTTCGAATCCCTCACCGGCAGCTTTCTGGAGTTCAGCCAGGGGGTGAAAGCCCATTACGTCAAAACTTACGGGGCCGATTCGGATCAGGTGAAGGCCAGCTTCGAAGGCACCTTTGGGGAACCGAAGGTCAACCTCCTCGTCCTGCAGCAGATGCTCAAGGAGCAGCCGCGCATCACGCTCCGTGAAAAGGCGGTGCTGGTCTCGCTGGATATTGAGGATGCCGCCATCACCCAGGCCTCGTTCAAGTCGAGCAATGAAACGCTGAAGGTGAAGGCCAAGGTTTTCATCGATGGCAGCTATGAAGGGGACCTGCTGACCAATGCCGGCGTGAAGTACCACGTCGGCCGCGAAGGCCGTGACGTCTATGGCGAATCCCTGGCCCCGGAGAAAGGTGACAGCGAGCTGCAGGCCTACAACTTCCGCTTTTGCGCCACCGATGATGCGAACAACCGCGTGCCTATCGCCGCACCCAAGGGCTACCGCCGTGAGGATTTTGTCGCGGTGCTGGACTTTCTGAAGCCAGGCAAGATTGACCGCGTCTTTGGCTACCCTTCGCGTTGCATCGTCAAGGCGCAGACCCCGGCGCTGCCTAACAGGAAGTATGATATCAACGATGTCTCCCGTGGCCTTGTCCGCCTGTCCATGCCGGGGCACAACCTCGGCTGGCCGGAAGGTGATGAGGCCGTCCGCCAGGCCATCTTTGACGAGCACCTCCGCTACAACGTGGGCCTGCTGTATTTCCTTATCAATGACAAGGCCGTGCCGGAGGCCATCCAGCAGCCCGCGCGCGAGTGGGGCTGGTGCAAGGACGAGTTCACTGAGACCGGCCACCTGCCACCCCAGCTCTATGTCCGTGAGGCGCGCCGCATGATCGGCCAGCATGTCTATGTCCAGCAGGACAGCGAGCACGCCCCAGGCGATGCCCGTGCGAAGCTGTTCACCGATTCCATCGCCATGGGCGACTATGGCAACAACTGCCACGGCACCTCGCATGAAGGCCCGCAGATCGGCGGCAAGCATGGCGGTGAGATGTACAATCCGGTGCCCCCTTACCAGGTGCCTTATGGGGCCCTGGTGGCCAAGGAGTGTACCAATCTGCTGGTTCCCGTGGCCGTATCCTCCTCCCATGTCGGTTTTTGTGCCCTTCGGCTGGAGCCCATTTGGATGTCCCTGGGTCAGGCTTCAGGCCATGCCGCCGCCCTCGCCATTCAGACCGGCAAGCCTGTCCATGAAGTGCCCATGTCCACCCTCCAGTCCCGTCTGCATCAGGACAAGTCGGCCACCATCTATGTGGCCGACGTGCTGCCCGGCCACCCCCTGTTTGAAGCCGTGCAGTGGTGGGGCACGGCAGGGGGACTGCATAGCCTGAACCCCATGCCGGAGAAGCCCGGCCAGCGTGGCAAAAAACTGCACGGCCAATACTTTGAGGCCAATCCGGGGCACGAGGCGGATCTGTCCAAACCGATGGATGCCTACACCCGTGACCTGTGGCTGGCCCTGACGGTCAAGCTGGGCATCATCTCCAACGAGCTGCCCAAGGCCCCCACCCGGAGCGACTTCATCCAGGCGGCGTTTTCCAAAAAACAGTGAGCCGGCTGCCTGCGACTATTGCTTGACGACTTCCCTGGCAGAGCCATCGAAAGGGAATGTCCGCCCAGCCCGCCCTCAACCGCCGCATCCTGCACACCGAATGGTCCCTCGGCTGGGGAGGGCAGGAGATCCGCATCCTGCGTGAGATGGAGGCTTTTCGCGCCCGGGGCTGGCACATGCAGCTGGCCTGCCGGGAGGCCTCCACCATTTCCAAAAGGGCGTTGGAGGCTGGCTTTCAGGTCACTCATCTGCCGTTTAAATCCTCCTTACATCTGCCGACCGTCTTGGGTCTGGCCCGCCTTGTCCGGCGCGAGAAAATTGATCTCGTTCACACGCACAGTTCGGTGGATGGCTGGGTGGGCGGCATGGGGGCCAAGCTGGCCGGTGTGCCCATGGTGCGCAGCCGCCATCTCTCCTCGCCCGTGCGCCCGGGGCTGAATTCCAAGATCGTCTATGACCTGCTGCCCGAGGCCGTGATCTCCAGCGGCCGGCACATCCGGGACCACCTCGTCCATGATGGCGGCTGTCATCCAGAGCGCCAGTTTTCCGTGCCAGCGGGTGCGGATACGTCGGTCTTCCATCCGGACGTCCCCGTGGAGGGATTGCGCGCCTCCTTCGGCTTTTCGGAGTCAGACCAGATCATTGGCATCGTCGCCGTTCTGCGAAGCTGGAAGGGACATGAGATCCTGCTCGAAGCCTTCACCGCCCTGGCCCAGGAGATGCCCCAGGCCCGCCTGCTCATCGTTGGCGAAGGGCCTCAGCGGCCGACGCTGGTACGGCGCATCAAGGAGGCAGGGCTTGAGGGCCGCGCCGTGCTCACCGGGCATCGGACGGATGTGGCCAATGTCATGCGCATCATGAACGTGTGCGTGCTGCCCTCGCTGAAAAATGAAGCCACTTCCCAGGTGCTACCCCAGGCCATGCTGGTGGGCACGCCAGTGGTATCATCCTCCGCAGGCGGGCTGACCGAGGTGGTTGCCGATGGCGTGTGGGGCCGGGTGGTGCCTCCTGGGGATGTGCCCGCCCTCACCCAGGCTTTGCGGGCTGTTTTTGCTGAGCCCGAGGTGACCCGGCAGATGGCCGTCAAGGCCCGCGAACATGCGCTGGGGGAACTCACCTTTGAGACCCAGATTGACCGCACCGAAGCGGTTTACCGCAAGGTCCTGGGCTAGGAAGCTCCCACGCCGCGAAGGACGGCGGGCAGTGTGCGCACGAGGATTTTCAAGTCCAGCCAGAGGGACCAGTTGTCAATGTACTGGAGGTCCAGTTCCACCCACTCTTCAAAGTTGCGAATGCCATTGCGGCCTGTGACCTGCCACAGGCAGGTGAGGCCCGGCTTCACACTCAGGCGCCGCCGCTGCGCATGCTTCTCGATCTTCTCGATTTCATAGACGGGCAGCGGGCGCGGACCCACCAGGCTCATTTCACCCCGCAGGACGTTGAGCAGCTGGGGCAGCTCATCTATGCTCATGCGCCGCAGCCAGCGGCCAAAGGGGAAGATGCGCGGATCCGCCGTGATCTTGAACACCGGGCCGCTCATTTCATTGGCGGCCTCCAGTTCTGCCCTGCGTGCTTCGGCATCCGCATGCATGGTGCGGAACTTCCACATGCGGAAGGCCTTGCCATAGTGGCCGGAACGTTCCTGCCGGAAGAAGATCGGACCTGCGGATGAAAGCCGGATGCCGATGATGGCCACCAGCCAGATGGGCAGGGACAGCAGCAGCAGCACCGCCGCACCCACACGGTCCACGATTTCCTTGAACCAAAGCGCCCAGGAAATTTGGGGTGTGCTGTGGAAAACGAGCATCAGACGGCCGCCGAGCACATCCACGGTGGGCCGGGCGATGGCCGTCTGGAAGAAATCCGCAGCGATCCAGGCCTCCACACCCTCCGTTTCACAGACCTGCACCGCCTCTTCAATCTTACTGAAATGCACATGCTGTGCGGCCAAGATCACCCGCGCGACGGAGTGCCGGTGCATCGCCGCCACCAGATCCCCCAGAGGCTGCACGGTAATGTCGATGAGGTCGCTGATCTCCAGGCTGGCCCGCTGCTCCGCAGGCAGCTTGGCCAAAAAGGTCTCCATGTCCGATTTCATTCCGGCCAGCAGCACCCGCTCGCGGCCTTTACCGGAGGCGATCCGGTGGCGCAGCTTGCTTTTTTGCACCGTTTCGCGGATCAGCAGCGCCAGACCTGCCAGCGCCACCGCCAGGATGACCACGGAACGGCTGGGCACCTCCCACTTCAGAAAAACCACCAAGGACCCGATGACCATGCCGATGATCACCAGCCCTTCGCACAGCTGGCGCAGGCTTTGCCCCAGTGACTTGTGATAGAGATGCGTGTAAAAGCCCCGCGCCTCCAGCACCAGTGGCGTGAAAGGACCCACCACGGCCATGATCCAGTACAGCTTTTCCATCGGCGGGATTTCCACCAGGTCCGGCCACACGTGGGCGAAGACCGAGGATCGAAGAAAATAGGCCAGCCAGAGGCAAAAGATCAGCAATGCGCTGTCCAGCAGCTGAGTGAGCTGCAAATTGATTTCCTGTCGGCGGCCAATCATAATCTGAGTATTACTATCCTACACGATTACTTTAATTCTATTAAAATTATAACAAACCTAGCAAATGCCTCAACTTCTTTCCTCGAGCAACCTGCTCCTTTCCTCGCGGCCTCTCACCGTCGGGGTCATCCCAGATCCGGGCACACTCCAGCTCTGGGCTTCCCTGTCCCCCGCCCAGCGTGAGGCTTCCTGCGATGTCATTGAGCTCCGCCTCGATACGCTGAAAACTCCGGCGGCGGAGATCCGCACCGCCTTGGCTGGAAACAGCACGCCCATTTTGCTGACGGCCCGCCATCCCGCCGAAGGCGGGCAGGGCAGCGAAGCTGCCACCGGTCGCATCGCCCAGCTGGAGCCTCTTCTGGACCTCGCCACCCTCATGGATATCGAGCTGCGCAGTGCCATGGACATGCGCGCACTGGTGCAAAAAGCCCAGGGCATGGGCGTGCGCGTCATCGGTTCCTTCCATGATTTCCAGGCCACTCCTGGGGAGGAAGTCCTGCGCGGTGCCATCAACTTCGCCCAGCCTGCCGGACTGGATGCCGTGAAGCTGGCCACCTTTCTCAACAGCTCCGTGGATCTGAACCGCCTCATCACCCTCACTTCAGAGGTTCACCGCCTGCGACTTTCCAGCATGGGCATGGGACCTTTGGGGAGAGTCTCGCGGTTGGTCCTTGCAAAGTGTGGCAGCCTGCTCAACTACGGCTATCTTGGCGAGGCGAACGCTCCTGGGCAGTGGCCTGCCGCCCGGTTGAAGGAACTCCTGGCTGAACTGTGATATGACCACTTTCCCAAAAACCACATTCCGCCGGTGGATCGCTCTGCTGGCCCTGCTGCCCCTCACCGGCTGTGAAGACCCCCAGCGCGAACTGAAACTCCAGTGGCGCGAAGACGAGGTCAACAAAAAGGAGGCCGCCATCATCCAGCGCGAGCTCGCCCTCACCAAGGAAAAGCAGGTGATGGAAGGCAACCGCCTGGACCTCCTCGCCAAGGAAAAGAGCGTCGCCCTTTTGCAGAAGCAGCTCGCCGTTGAGGTGGAGAAAACCAAGCGCGTGCGCCATGAGGTGGAGATCCGCGAGCTCCGCGGCCCCATCCCCCAGGTCAGTGCGGACCGCGTCATCGTGGTGGATGCCGCCTCGGACGAGATCCTCTTTGAAAAGAACCCGGACAAGCGGGGTGCCATTGCCAGCACCACCAAGCTGCTGACCGCCCTCCTGGTGGTGGAAGCTGGTGACCTGGACAAAATCGTGACCGTGGAGCTGAGCGATACCCAGTGCTCCCCCGTGCGCCTCGGTCTGAAGGTGGGCGAGCAGTTCACTCGCCGCCAGCTGCTGACCGCCATGCTGGTGAAAAGCTCCAACGACATCGCTCAGGCCCTGGCCCGTGACAATGCGGGCAGCGTCGAGGCCTTTGCCGCCAAGATGAATGAGAAGTGCCTCGCTCTCGGCCTGCAGGACAGCCATTACGTGAACCCCCACGGCCTGCCTTCCCGCAATGATGACGAGCCCTTCAGCACCGCCCGGGATCTCAGCCGCATCGCCAAGGCCTGCGACGTGAGGCCCGAGATCCGCGAGATCGTGAAGCTGCAAAAGTACAGCTTCAAGTGGCCCAACGGCCGTGTGACGGAACTCTCCAACACCAACCGGGTGCTGCGCAGTGCAGGCTACTGCGACGGTATGAAAACAGGCTACACCGATGCCGCCGGCTATTGCCTGGTGGCCAGCGGGGAGCGCAATGGCCGCCGCCGCATCGTCGTCGTGCTCAATGACACCGAAGGCGGTGTCTGGAAAGATGCCCAAGCCCTCCTGGACTGGGCATTGAAGGCCTAACCAAAGATTCATTCATCATGCCCGACTCTCCTGCCGCTGAATTCGATGCCTACGCGGGCGACTACGATGCCGCCCTGAACCGTGGGTTAAAATTCACCGGGGAGACCAAGGAGTACTTTGCCGAAACCCGCATTCGCTGGCTGAAGGACCGCCTCAGCTCACAAGGTGCGCACCCGCGCAGCTGCCTGGACTTTGGCTGCGGCACGGGCACCTCCGCCTCGCTGCTGATGGAGGGCCTGCATCTGGATCAGTACATCGGCTACGATCCCTCCAGTGAATCCGTGGCTGAGGCGGCCAAGGACCACCCGAACGGCAACTACGCCTTTGTGCATGAGCCGGACCTGCTGCCGAAAGACCATTTCGACCTCGCTTTCTGCAACGGCGTCTTCCATCACATCCCGGTTGCTGCCCGGGCCGAGGCCTTCCGCCGCGTTTATCAAAGCGTGAAGCCCGGCGGCTGGTTTGCCTTTTGGGAAAACAACAAGTGGAATCCCATCGTGCATCTGCTGATGAGCCGCGTGCCTTTTGACCGCGATGCCATCATGCTTTTCCCAGGCGAGGCCGCTGGGCAGATGAAGGCGGCCGGTTTCAGCATCGTGCTGCGCGACTACCTTTTTGTCTTTCCCGCCAGCCTGAAGTTCCTGCGCCCACTGGAACCCGCCCTCTGCAAGCTGCCTGCGGGTGGTCAGTATCTGGTTTTGGCCCGCAAGAACTGAGCTCATGTGGCTGCTGCTTCTGCTCACCTGCCTGCTGCTCATCGCCTACGCGCACGTGGGTTACCCGGTGCTGATGGGCCTTCTCGCCCGGGTGAAATCCAGCCCCGTCTCGGCGGATGGAAGCCTGCCGTCTGGCATCAGTGTGGTGATGAGCGTTTACAATGCAGAGTCCCGTATCCAGGACCGCCTGCGCAACCTGCTGGCCTGCCGCTGGCCGGGTGAGATGGAGGTCGTGGTCTTCTGCGATGGCTGCACGGATGCCACGGCTGAAAAGGTGGCTGTCCTGGGGGACCCCCGTCTGCGGGTGATGAGCCACCCCCAGCAGCGAGGCAAAGCCACCGCGCTGAATGAAGCCGTGCCATCCTGCCGGTATCCGGTGGTTGTTTTGTGCGATGCCCGGCAGGATTTCCACCCCGAGGCCCTGGTGGAACTCGTCACTCCTTTCTCCGACCCCGCCGTCGGGGCCGTCAGCGGATTGCTGGAGATCGCCGCTTCTGCCTCCGGCAGCGGCCAGGGGGTGGACCTTTATTGGAAGATCGAAAAGAAGCTGCGCGAGTGGGAAGGCCGGTTTGATTCGGTCATTGGCTGTACCGGGGCCATCTATGCCATCCGGCAGGCGCTGTTTCAGCCCCTGCATCCAGCCACCATTCTGGATGATGTCGTGGTGCCCATGCGCATCGCGGTGGCGGGGCATCGGGTGCTGTATTCGGCCACGGCCATTGCATATGATCCCCAGACCCTCGATCCAGCCCTGGAGAAAAAGCGCAAGCTGCGGACCCTCGCCGGCAATTATCAGATGATCGAACAGTTCCCCGGCTGGCTTCTGCCCTGGCGCAACCGCACTTGGTGGCAGCTCATTTCGCACAAATACCTCCGCCTGGCCGTGCCCTGGCTGCTACTGGCTGTGCTGGCACTGTCGGTCCTGGCGCCGCCTACACCCTTCACCTTGCTGTTGCTGGCCGGACAGGTGTTGGCCTATGGCGCAGCCGCCCTGGGGCTGCTGTTTCCTCAGGTGAAAGTGAAGGCTCTTTCGATTCCGGCCGGGTTTCTCCTGCTGCAGGTCGCCTGCCTGCGGGCCCTCGGCGCTTATCTCCAGGCCCGGCGGGATGCGCTCAGCCTCTGGCAGGCGGCTCCGGTCAAGGGTTCCTGAGGACCAGGGTGGAGGTCAGGGCACGGTGTTGGGAGGGGCGGTCGGCTTCGGTGACGCACTGCACCGCCTCCCAGTGACGGCTGAAAAAGACGTAATCAATGCGCAGCCAAGGGCCGCCCATGCTCAGCGGATTGTGGGTGCTGCCAGGAAAGCTCCAGCCGAATCCCTGGCCGGCGCTGTCGTGGGAGTCGCCCAGGTCGCGGGTGATCAGGCGGTGGACATAGCCGACATGAGGGGAATTGAAATCTCCGGCCACGATCACCGGCAGGGGGTCTTCGCGCACGGCTTTCAGCACCAGCTCCGCATCGGCGATCTGGCCATCCCAGAAGGTCTGCATCTGCTTGCGTTTGGCTGCCCAGGGAGTGCCCGGCAGTCCCAGGATGCCGTAAAGGAATCCCCCCCGCACCTGGTAGCCCAGCACCTCGCGCGGGGTCTGCAAATGCACGCTGTAGATGGCCACCTGCCTGCCGTTCCAATCAATCACAAAGCGTACTGCTTTCGGCGACTGGCCGGGGAGGGCGGGCAGCATCTTTTCCTCCAGCACCGGGTAGCGGCTGAGGATGGTGTGCTCGCCCAGGCTGCGGGTCTGGATGAATTCGCCATATTCCGGGTCTGCGGCATAGCCGACTGCACGGCCATAGGCTTCCTGAAAAAGGATCACATCGGGCCGGGTGGCCTCTTTGAAAGGCTTCAGGCTCTGGTTCATGTGCTGCCCGCGGTTGTAGGTCATCACCTTCAGCGTTGCCGTTTCGGGTGCCGGGGCGGCATGACGGCGCCAGCCCAGGAAATCATAGCCAAACCACAGCAGCACCAGCAGCAGGAGCAGAAATGCGCGCCGATGCAGCAGCAGGGCCGCCAGAGCCAGGGGCAGGGCAGGCAGCCACCAAAGGGAAGGGGGGAGGAACAGGAGGAAGGCCGTGGTGACATTCCGTTCTCCGGCCCAGCTCAGTGCCAGGACCATTCCCACAAGGCTGGCCACATACAGCAGGACGGAGCCAAGGGTGAGCCTGCGCAGCCACCGGAGCAGAATGGGCATGCAGCCCTCATTTTCAGAGGCCGCAATCAGCGCCTTGCCCGTGCGCGCGAGAAGAGTATTGGGGGCAGATGTGCTCGATTCAGAATCCATGAGCAGGGCATCTTCAGGAAGGAGCGGCCACGCGCAGATCGACCGTGCGCCAGGGCCAGCCGTTTACTGCGGCTGCCCGACGGGTGACTTCAGTGGCGGATCCGGGACGATGAGGACCGGATTGTCCACTTCGCGGAAGGCGGGGACAAAGGGGGACTCCACCTGTTCCCATACCCCGGGGCCCTTGCGTGCAGGGTCGGTTTCCTTCAGATAAATGCCCCAGGTCATCAGAGCCAGGACAGTCACCAGAGAGATCATCAGGAGGGACTCCAGGATGGTGAAGCCCCTATGAGGAAGGGAGGCAGCGAAAGAACGCATGTAAGGTAAGAAACGAAGAAAAAGCAGCCTGACCTGGGCCAGCGGCAGGTGGAGAAAAAACAGGAGGCAGCCAGGAGCTGCTTAGAACATCGAACGCTCTCTCTGCACTTCTTTTGGCACACGGCTGCGTGGGGCAGTGCCCATGCCCTGACCGCCATAGTAGTTGCCGTTTTTGCTATGACCAAAGGGATACGCACAGCTGCTCAGCAGAGCACCAGCCACAAAAAGAAGTGTAAGACGGAGGATCATAGATTGCGCAGGCTTGAATTTTAACTCACGGCCCATGCTATGAAAGCTATAGGCTGGCTGACAATTCCCCACGGGTTGATCTTTGCAAGCATCAAGAATGGCTTGTAGCAGGAGTTTCTGGAGCCTGGAGACCATGTATTTCCTGGGAAAATGGTGGCAAGGCGCGAACATTTCCGCCATAGACAGGCCGCTCACGCTTCCTGCTCCCTTCTGTCATGTCTTCAGGTTCACTCATTGGCATCATCGGTCTTGGCTATGTCGGACTCCCCCTCAGCTTACGGTTTGCCCAATGTGGCAGCCAGGTTCTGGGTCTCGATATTGACCCTACAAAAGTGGAGAAACTCACCGCAGGTGAGAGTTATATCCTACACATCCCGGAAAAGGACATTGCGGCGGCCGTCAGCGAAGGCCGGTTCCGCGCCACCACGGATTTTTCCCAGGCCCGTGAATGTACGGCCCTCATCATCTGTGTGCCCACCCCGCTGGCAGCGGGCAATGAGCCAGATCTCAGCTACGTGCTGAATACTGGCCGCGCCATCGCCCCGCATCTTCAGAAAGGCCAGCTTGTGGTGCTGGAGTCCACCACCTATCCCGGCACCACCGACGGGGAGCTGCGGGAAGTTTTGGAAGCTGGATCCGGCCTGAAAGCAGGCGTGGATTTTCACCTCGCCTTTTCTCCGGAACGCGAAGATCCCGGCAACCCGTTGAGCGACGTTTCACTCATCCCCAAAGTCATTGGCGGCCTCACCCCGGCCTGCCAGCAGCGTGCCATGGAAATCTATGGCCGCGCCATCCAGACCCTCGTGCCGGTGGATTCCTGCCGCATCGCCGAGGCGGTGAAACTCACCGAAAACATCTTCCGCGCCGTCAACATCGCCATGGTGAACGAGCTCAAGATTGTCTATGACAAGATGGGCATTGATATCTGGGAAGTCATCGCCGCCGCCAAGACCAAGCCCTTTGGTTTCATGCCCTTCTACCCGGGGCCTGGCCTCGGCGGGCACTGCATCCCTATTGATCCGTTTTATCTTACCTGGAAAGCCCGCCAATATGGCCAGGAGACGCGGTTCATTGAGCTCGCCGGCCAGGTCAACACCGCTATGCCTGCTTATGTGATCCAGCGCTGCCGCGAGGCCCTCGCCGCCCAGGGCAAGGAGCTGAAGGGCAGCCAGGTCCTGCTGCTGGGCATCGCCTATAAACCCAACGTGGACGACGACCGCGAAAGCCCCGCCTACGTCCTCTGGGAAATGCTGGAGGAGGCCGGATCCACCGTCGCCTATCACGACCCGCACGTACCTGTCATCCGCCCATCGCGCGAGCACGGCCACTTTGCCGGACGACTCAGCACCGAACTGACAGCCGAAGGTCTTGCCGGATATGACCTCGTTCTTCTGGCAACGAACCACCAGGCGGTGGACTATGACCTGATCGCCGCAAATGCCCGACTCGTCGTGGATACCCGCAATGCCCTCGGCCAGTTGCTGAAGGGCCAGCCTCATTATTACAAAGCCTAGTGGGGCAGCATCCTCGAATAACGAGGTCATGGCAGCATTGAAACCATCTGCTCATTGCAATTTGCCTTATTCGCTACCAACGACTCACGATTTTCCTCTTCTATGAAAGCTCTCATCACCGGCGGTGCCGGATTCATCGGTTCCCACATTGCCCAGGCCCTCTGCGCCCGTGGGGCGAGTGTGGTCGTGCTGGACAACCTCAGCCTTGGCAACATTGAAAACCTGGCGTGGAAAAAGCCGGGGGATGACCTGGAATTCGTCCAGGGAGACATAGCCGATGAAGCCTTGTTGGCCAAAATCACCCCCGGCTGCGACTGGGTGTTTCATGAAGGCGCCCTCCCCTCCGTTCCGCGCTCCGTGGCCCAGCCGCTGGAAAGCAATGCGCAGAACCTGGATGGCACGCTGAAGGTTCTCATCGCGGCCCGTGATGCCGGCGTGAAGCGTTTCATGTTCGCCAGTTCCTCCTCGATCTACGGTGATTCCGATGCCCCTTCCAAGTACGAAGGCCTGCCGCCCAACCCGCTTTCGCCTTACGCCCTGCAGAAATACGCGAGCGAGAAGTACGGCCAGCTTTTCCACCGCCTGTATGGCCTGGAAACCGTCGGCCTGCGTTACTTCAATGTCTTTGGCCCGCGCCAAGCCTTTGACTCGCCTTACTCCGGAGTGATCGCCAAGTACTGCACCGCCATGCTCAAGGGCGAGCGCCCGCTGGTGTTTGGAGATGGCCTCCAGGCCCGTGACTTCACCTATGTGGACAATGCCGTTTCCGCCAACCTGCTGGCCGCCGAGGCTCCTGCTGAAAAAGTGGCTGGCAAATTCTTCAACACCGCTGCCGGAGACTCCATCTCCCTGCTCCAGCTCATCGAAGAACTGAACCAGCTGACCAACCAGAAGCTGGAACCCGAATTCCAACCGCCGCGTGTGGGGGATGTCCGCAACTCGCTGGCCGATATCTCGGCTGCGCGCGAAGCCATGGGTTATGAAGTGCTGGTGGACTGGAAGGACGGCGTGGCCCGCACGCTCGACTTCTATCGTTGAGATCTTCTGCCGTTTCTAAAAAGCGGCGATTTCCGCCGGGGTCAGTGCCCGCCACTGGCCCGGCTGCAAGTCCTCGGGCAGGTGCAGGCTGCCGATGCTTTCCCGGTGCAGGGCAGTGACCCGGTTTTGCACCCGGTGAAACATGCGCTTCACCTGATGATAGCGCCCTTCGTAAAGCGTCAGCCGCGCTTGTCGGGGAGCCAAAATCTGCAGCTCCGCAGGCTGGGTGGTGATGTCTTCAGTGTGGAAATAAAACCCGGCGGCAAAAGCGGCCACGGCCTCCGGGATGATGTCTTCCGCTGTCTCCACAAGATAAACTTTGGGCACCCGCTCCACAGGTTCCATCAGGCGTTTGGACCAGCGGCCATCGTTCGTCAGCAGCACTAGGCCGGAGGTGCCCCGGTCCAGCCTGCCAGCGATGTGCAGGCTGTGCTTGTCGGGGTCATCCAGCAGGTCAATGACCGTGCGGTGTTCTGGATCCGTGGTGGCGCTGAGGATGCCTACCGGTTTGTTCAGCATGAGATAAAGACAGCGCTCCGCCTGCTGCAGCACGGCTTCGTCGAGCTCGATCTGGTTAAAGCGTCCCACCTCCTGCTGGTTGTTGACGCAGAGCTCTCCATCCACTCGCACACGCTGGGCCGCGATCAGCCGATGGGCAGCATTGCGGCCCATGGAAGATTGTTTGGCCAGGAAACGGTCCAGCTTCATCGGGCCGATGAGTAGCTCGGATCCTGGCCGCGCGCGAGTCTTGAAGCCACAAGGCCAAGGAAACTCTTTGAGCCCACGTGTGCCTGACGTAGTACAAGGCGGATGCTCCCACCCAATCCCACGGATCCTGATACCCCCGGCGGCTATGACCGCGAGGTGGTGGAGCGTGTCTGGAGCCTGGCCCAGGTCATCCCGGGCAATGATCCTGCCGTCTGGCGCAAGGACGAATTCGGGGCCTGGATCCACCGGCACGACTATCGCCACCGCCACAGCGAGTTTGGCTGGGAGATCGCGGACTATGGCTACCGTCGCCAGCTCGGCGGGCTCGCTTCACTGCGGCCCATGCAGTGGCAAAACCACGTGGACTTCCTGGTCGCTGCACGGAATCCGGCCGTGATGACCGCCGATGGCCTGCGCAATGCGCGGCAATTGGTGTGACTCGCACAGACGTTGTCGCCAGTCTCAAGCCAGCGTCATGAGAACCGAGGCTGAGACGAAGGCAGATCATCCATCCAGGAATCATCAGGTTCATCTTCAACGGGCAAAGGATCGCCCAGAAACGGCAAAGGATGCCTCGATGCCAGCCATGAGAAGCCGTCTTCCAACTGTTTGACGTGCCAGAGGATATGGCCGTTGGTCGAGTTGAGTACTTCCACGCAGAAAGGAGGCAGCCAGATGGCGGTGACCAGGCCATCGCCTGCCCAACCGCGTTCCAGCCAGCCTTTTTTCAAAGCTTCAATGAAGTGCTCCGCTCGCGACCAGCCTTGAAGCACATCCACGGCAGGTTTGAGGAAGTCGTAGAAATCAATGTACTCGTAGAAGTAGAAATAGAAGCTTCCGACGCTTTCGGGAGCGCCATATTTCTCTTCCCACGAATCATCAATCGCATCCATCACAGCCAGCCGGTCTGGTTCAGCCGCCCGGTCAGTTCCATCTGGCGTTCCAGCTGGGTGGCATACAGGGCTGCGTTGGCGGGGTTGGGCTTGCAACGGGTGGACTCATCCAGTGTCACCAGCTTGGCGCAGAGGGCCTCATAGCTCACGGTCTCGCCCTTCTCGTTCGCTTGGGCGTAAGCGGCCTGGATGGCAGAACCCAGGGCGGCACCTTCACTGGTATTGAGGGTCACGACTTCGGCATTGAAGCAATCCGCCGCGATCTGTCTCCAGGTGCTGCTCTTGCTGCCGCCACCGGTGAGGCGGATCTCGGTCGGGTTCAGACCCAGGTCACGGAAGCGCTTCAGGCCATAGGCCAGGCCGAGCGTTGCGCCTTCGACCGCCGCGCGGGCGATGTTTTGCGGCGTCATGTTGGTGGGGCGCAGGCCGTGGATCACGCCGCTGCCATTCGGCAGGTTGGGTGTGCGTTCACCATTGAGGTAGGGCAGGAACATCACGCCGTCCGCACCTGCGGGCGCGGCTTTGACGGCGTCCTCGAGCTGCTTGAGATCCCAGCCGTACATCTCGCGCACCTGCTCCGTCACGACGGTGACATTCATGGTGCAGACAAGGGGCAGCCACTGGTCTGTGCTGTCGCAAAAGGCAGCCACTTCACCCTGGCCATCCACCACCGGGGAGGCGGCCACTCCATACAGAGTCCCGCTGGTGCCAAAGCTGGCTGTGACGACGCCCGGCTTGATGTTGCCGGTGCCGATCGCCCCCATCATGTTGTCACCGCCGCCAGCACTGATGATGACGTTTTCACTCAGGCCCCAGGTCTGGGCCAGCTCGGGACGCAGACGGCCATGGACGCTGCGGCTGGAGCCCAGCTCCGGCAGCATGGAGCGCACGCGGGCGTCGATGTAGTCGCAGAGTTCATAGCACCACTGGCGGGTGTTCACGTTCAGGATGCCCATGCCGGAAGCGTCGCCATACTCCATGCGCTTCACGCCGCTGAGCCAGAAGTTGATGTAATCGTGCGGCAGCAGGATGGATGTCGTTTTGGCAAAGTTTTCCGGCTCATTCTGTTTCATCCATAGCAGCTTGGGGATGGTGTAGCCGGGCAGCATGGCATTGCCTGCCAGGGCAATGATGCCGGGCTGGCCGCCGAATTCGTGGGCCAGTTCCGCGCACTGGGCCTGGGTGGAGGTGTCGCACCATAGCTTGGCCGGACGCACAGGCTTGTCATCGGCCCCAAGGGCGACGAGGCCGTGCTGCTGCCCGCTGACGCCGATGCCAGCCACTTTGGACTTGTCTGCACCGAGTTTCTCCAGGCACTGCTTCACACTGCTGTCCACGGCATCCAGCCAGTCCTGGGGGTTCTGCTCCAGATGGCCCGGGGGCAGGCCTTCGATCAGCTCGTAGCTGCTATGGCCGGAGGCGAGGATCTTGCCGGTGTCGAGATCGAGAACGATGGCCTTCGTGCTCTGTGTGCCGCTGTCAATGCCGAGGAAATACATGGTGCTGGGTGGAGATGGGAAACGGGCGCATCATTGGCAGCACCGATTCATGGCAGCAATCCAATTTTCCGTGGTTATGTCTTTAGCCGCCTGTAGGGGATGGGTAATCTGGGACATGGTCGGTTGCGAGGTGCCGCTGCCTGTGGCATAAACCTGCCAACATTTTTTATGGTCACCAAACTCCTTCACACCCGCTATCGCGTGAACGATCTGGGCAAAACGGTCTCGTTTTACAAAGACGTGCTCGGCCTGGAAGAGATCAAACGGCACAAGTCCCCGCGTGGTTCGGAACTGGTCTTCCTGAAGACCCCGAACAGCGATGAGCTCATCGAGATTTGCTCCTTTCCCGCCAGCGGCCCGGTCACCCTGGGGCCGGATGTCACCCACCTGGCCTTTGAGGTGGAAGATTTGGAGACCTTTGCCAAACACGCGGCGGAAAAAGGCTACCCCCTTTCAGATGGGCCTACGGAAAGCTCCAGCGGCACGTTTGCATTCATAGACGCCCCGGAGGGCTATGAAATAGAACTGATCCAATATCGGAAATAGGAGCGAAAGTGGATGCTCTCATGGCGTTGATGCTCAATAGATAACAAATTATGGACTTCGACTGGCTTGGCGTTGCTTTTGACCTCACGAAACTGCCTCCCAAGGATATTGAGGAGTCATTTGAGGATCCTTTTTCGCTGAAGCTGCTGCCCGATGACAATGGCGACGGCACCAGCGCCCGTTATTACAACCTCGGCAAAGCCCTGAGCGGCCGGGCCGTTTTTGGAGTTTTCTGGACAGACGGCAAGCGGTACCGGGTCATTTATGCCCGGGACATGACGCATACCGAGGCGGACTTTTTCGAGCGCAAAAAAGCTGAGGACATGTAACCATGGAAGCACCACGACGCAAAGTTGAGACCACGCAGATCCCCCGGTTCAGTGATGAACTGCCGGCCATCCATGCGTGGAAGGAGGTGCCGGCCTTTGACACGGCTGAGGCCGAGGGCCAGTTCTGGGCGGCGCATCAGGTGGATCCCCGCCTCATGCAGATGTCCATCCACCGGTCGGACGTACGCGAATCCACCACCATCACCCTGCGGTTTGATCCGCGCATGCTCAGCCGCATCAAGCGCATCGCCCGCCGCCGCTATCTGAACTATCAGAGCATGATCAAGCAGTGGCTCAGCGAACGGATGGAGCAGGAAATGCGCGACTAGTTTGGGGTTGAGCCTGTCGGCACATGGGCTAAGGCAGCGCATGGTCGCCGCTCTTTCCTCCTTGCTTGTCCGCATCACCGCCCAACGCTGGCTTTGGTGGCTGGGGGTGGTCATCTGGGGCGTGGTCCTGTTCACGCTTTCTTCGCGGAGCAGGCTGCCCACCGGGCCGGAGATTCCGTTTCAGGACAAGATCATCCACTTCCTCTACTTCAGCGGTGGTGGTTTCTGCTTTGCGCTGGCCTTGTTTCTGCCGCAGGTGCCTTTGCGGGGTCGCTGGCTCTGGCTGGCAGCCGGGGCTGTCTTCGGCGCTGTCATTGGTGCGGTTGACGAATATCATCAGACCTTCACCCCGGGGCGCAGCGGCAATGACCTGGGCGACTGGCTGGCCGATTTCACCGGAGCCAGCACCGGGGCACTGGTGGCGTGGGTCTTCCTGGCCTGGATCAGGCGGCAGAACGGGAAGACACCTGCATGAACCTCGCGGAGGCGATCACCAGCGGTGTCCAAAACAGCAGCGGCTCATAGCGGGCGACGCTGATCAGCGCCCAAACGCTGTCACCGTCGAAAAGCAGGCCGGTGAGACCAAAGCCGCTCAACATCAGCCAGGCGGGCTCCCCGTTCTGGGCCAGGAAATACGCCCTTTTGAAGCCCCAGGCGGCCAGCCCTAGCAGGCCGAGAATGCCTGGCAGCCCGCCATGGACAAAAGTGTCCCAAAAGACGCCGTGCAGATGCTCCGGATACCAGTGCAGGGAGCAGGACCAGCAGTCATCATCCGCCCACATGCCCTTGCCCAGCAGCCAGTCCTGCCAGGTGGTCATGCAGCCGATCGCAGCGGCATAAATCAGAAAACGTCCGTTGTCAGACCGCGCCATCGCTTTCTGCATGGGATTGGAGGAAACCACACTGTCGCCCAACTCCAGCGAGGCGGCCGATTCATTGGCGATCCCCCGGCGTTTCAGGGCATCCTTGGCGGCCAGGTCGGCGATCAGCGGAGCGGAGATTTGGAACAGGGCCAGGATACCGGCCAGGACAGCGACGGGCCTCCACCCACGCCTCCAGCCGATCACGACAAACAGCATGAGATGCGCTGCCAGCAAAGCAAAGAGGGCACCGCGGCTCAGCGTCAGCACCGTGGCGGCATCCAGCAGCACCAGGGCCAGCAGCCAGCGGCGGCGGTTGCGCTTTCCAGTGGCGGCCATCCAGCCACTGGCGGCCCAGCAGGCGGCGAAACCAAAGGTGAGACCGGAATTGACCGAGTTCCACCCGCCATAGACAAACCAGTTGCGCAGCCGTGCGCCAAAGACGGCTTCGGGATGCACGGTGTAAAACACCCCCAGGCTCACACACGCGGCCACGGCGGCCATGGCCACCAGCGGCTTGCCCAGTGCCATCACGGCATCCGCACGTTTGGCGGCCTGCCACAGCGTCAGCAGAAAGCCCAGCAGCAAAAGGCTGTTGCCCCAGCCCAGCCATAGGGTGGAAAGAGCGGCCCCAGGAGAATCAAAGATGGAACTGCGCAGCAGCAGCAGAGTCCAAAGCGCGGCGACTCCCTGCATCCAGCGGTCCCGTTTCAGGGCTTCGGCCAGGTCTGCATGCCCGCCTGCCAGCATCCACAGCACAGCCAAGACCAGCCCCCAGGTGAGCTGCAGCCACTGGTTGTACATGACAAAGTAGCCGCCCAGAAAGCCCGCCATGTTTGCGAGCAGGAGGGATTGCCGCCAGGAAAAAGCCTGATCACCGGCCATCACCTCGGTCGGGTCATTGAGCCGCCAAGTCGTAGCGCCGACGGCGGATAGTGGCGGGCGTTCAGGCATCAGAAGGGAAACCGATCTTAAGCGCACTTTGGTCTTTCGCCAAGGTGTTCCTGCATGGGTGCGTCTGTGCGCTTGCTTCCGCACCACCACCTGCTTTAAATCCGGGCATTCCCGTAAAAGTGCTTTACGAGAGAACAATTATGCTTCAAGTGTTCGCCCGAACATTTAAATCACGACCTACCACCATGGCCAAGTCCCCAGCTAAAGAATCCTCTGCCGAGCCCAACGCCAACAAGATTGCCGAGGCCCGGTCCCGCAATCTGGACATTGCCATCCAGCAGATCCAGAAAGACTTTGGCGAAGGCTCCATCCTGCGCATGGCGGGCAATGAAAAGGTGGATGTGGCCGTCATCCCTACGGGGAACGTCCTGATTGACCAAGCCCTTGGCGTCGGCGGTTTCGCCCGCGGCCGTGTGGTGGAAGTTTATGGCCCGGAATCCTCGGGTAAGACCACCCTCACGCTCACCGTCATTGCCCAGGCCCAGAAGACCGGGGGGCTGGCCGCTTTCATTGACGTCGAGCACGCGCTCGATCCCAACTATGCCCGCCGTCTGGGTGTGAAGATGGATGAACTGCTCGTCTCCCAGCCCAGCTCGGGTGAAGAGGCCCTGCGCATTTGCGAAACGCTCGTCCGGTCCAATGCCCTCGACGTCATCGTCATCGACTCCGTGGCCGCTCTCGTCACGCGCCAGGAACTGGAAGGCGACATTGGCGACTCCACCGTCGGTGCCCAGGCCCGTCTCATGAGCGCCGCCCTGAGAAAGCTCACCGCCATCATCTCCAAGGCCCGCACTTGTGTGATCTTCACCAACCAGATCCGTGAAAAGATCGGCGTCATGTTCGGCAACCCTGAAACCACCCCTGGTGGCAAGGCCCTGAAATTCTACTCCAGTGTCCGTGTGGACATCCGCCGCATCGGCGCCATCAAGAGCAGCGACGGCACCGTCACTGGCAACCGCACGAAGCTGAAGGTCGTCAAAAACAAACTCGCTCCTCCTTACACCGAGGCTGAGTTCGACATCATGTACAACGAGGGCATCTCCAATGTCGGCTCCATGCTGGATCTGGCCATGGAAAATGACATCCTGCAGAAACGCGGTTCCTGGATCAGTTACAAAGGCACCCAGCTCGCCCAGGGCCGTGATGCCGCCAAGGAAGCTCTGAAAGCGGATGCAGCTCTTTACACAGAGATCGAAACCGCAGTGAAAGCGAAGCTGGCTGAAAAGGGCGTCTCCACCGGTGGTGGTGGCAGCCCGGCGAGTGCCGCTCCCGCAGCCGAATAGTCTGAAAATTCCTCACCTTGGCGCTTACCCCCGCACTCCGGGAAGGTTTGCCCCAAGGTGAGTGAAGCTGGTCGGATCTCCCTTGGGGACAGGCCGAGCGGCCTTACTTTTTCTTCTTCTTGCCCGCAGTGGCGGGCATTCGTCCGCTGGGCTGACTGGCATCATAGTCGGGGTTCGGTGTGGGCATCAGGGCTTCGACGTCTTTGCGCCAGGCCTCCAGTTTGGCTGCCAGGGCGGTGGCTTCAACAGGGTTTGAGGTGGCCAGGTCCTTCTGCTCGCCCAGATCTTCGCGCAGGTTGAAGAGCTCCCGCCTGCCGTCCTCGTACCATTCGATGAGTTTCCAGTCACCCTCACGAATGGCTGCGCCTGGGGCTCCGCCTTGGTTGCCGTAGTGGGGGTAGTGCCAGTAGAGGGCGCGCTCTGGCAGGCTGCCACCTTTGAGGAGGGGAAGCAGGCTCACGCCATCCACTTGCGCGGCGGTTTTTCCCTGGGCCACCTCCAGGGCGGTGGCGAAGTAGTCCGGACTGCACACGGGGGTCTCGATGACGGTGCCTGCCTTCAGCACAGCCGGCCAGCGGATGACGAGGGGCTCGCGGATGCCGCCTTCGTACATCCAGCCTTTGCCGCCGCGCAGGGGCAGGTTGGAGGTGGGGGAACCTTCACTGGTGGAGAGGCCTCCATTGTCTGAGGTGAAGATGACCAGCGTGTTTTCAGTGAGACCCAGTTCGTCCAGCTTGGCCAGCACCTTGCCGACGGCCAGGTCCATCGCCTCCACCATGCCTGCATACACGGCATGTTCTTGGACGAGACGCACATCGCGGCTGTCTTCCCGGCCCCACCGGGCTTCCAGTCCCAGGCGGCGGCGTTTTTCCTGATACTTCTGCTCCAGGTCTGGCCGCGACTGAAGCGGTGTGTGGACGGAGTAAAAGGAGAAGAAGGCAAAGAAAGGCTTGTCCCGGTTGGCCTCCATGAATTTGCCGGTCTCCGTGGCGAGGCGGTCTGGCAGATATTCGCCGGGCGGGCCATCGGGGAGGCGTGGGTTGTCATAGGGCACGAAGTATTTGCCACGTCCATAGGGGCCGCCCTTGTCCACGCCGCCCAGGTTGTGATCGTAACCCTGGTTTTCCGGCCACCAGCCTTCAGGGCCCAGGTGCCACTTGCCTGCAAAAAAGGTGGCATAGCCGGCGGACTTCAGCATCTCGGCCATCGTCACTTCCTCGTGCGCCAGCCGGTCACTGTAGGGGGCGGGCAGCAGCTTGGTGTTGCGCTTCCACAGCTCCGGTTTCAGGGCCGCGCCGATGTAGTCGGTCACTCCCGTGCGCTGGGGCCAGCGTCCGGTTTGCACGGCAGCGCGGGTGGGGGAGCACACCGGGCAGGCGGCATAGGCATCGGTGAAACGGGCACCTTCTTTGGCCAGCCGGTCCACATGGGGAGTTTCGTAAAAGCTGCTGCCATAACAGCCGATGTCCTGACGGCCCAGATCATCCACCAGGAAAAAGACGATGTTGGGGCGGGTCTCGGCTGCTGCGGCCAGGGAGACCGCCATCAGGAACCAGGAGAAGAGGAAGGCTTTCATAGGCAGGAGCCATCACAACGAAGGGCACGACGGCATCTCACAGCAAACATCCCTGCTGGACGCCTGGGGCGGGCCGGGGAAAAGTGCGGCTTCCGTAATGAAGCGTCTCCTGTCCTCCCATTTCAGCGATCTGGCCCTGCTGCTGCGCTGGACGCTGCTGGCGCTGCCCGTGGGCCTGGTGGGCGGCTCTGCCAGTGCCCTGTTCCTGTGGTCGCTGGACTGGACGACACGGACGCATGCGGCGCATCCTGAGCTGCTCTGGGGACTGCCGGTAGGGGGCGTTCTGGTGGGGTGGCTTTACCATCGTTTTGGCAAAGGGGCCGAACGTGGGAACAACCTGCTCATTGATGAAATCCACCAGCCTGGCGGCGGGGTTCCCGCCCGTATGGCTCCACTCGTTTTGCTGGGCACTTTGGTGACGCATTTGTTCGGCGGCTCTGCGGGCCGTGAAGGAACAGCGGTGCAGATGGGTGGCAGTCTGGCGGGCCTGCTGGCACGGTGGTTTCGTGTGGATTTACCAAACCGGCGGCTGATGCTCATGTGCGGCATTGCTGCTGGCTTTGGCGCGGTCTTCGGCACCCCGTTGACCGGGGCCATTTTTGCCATGGAAGTGCTGATCATCGGCCGGGTGAATTACGAGGCCCTCATTCCGGTGCTGGTGGCCAGCATCGTGGGGGATGCCACCTGCACCGCCTGGGGCATTCATCACACGCTGTATCACCTCGAGGTGGTCCCGGAGGCCGGTTTGCGCGCTTCTTTGGACGGAGTGCTGCTGCTGAAGGCAGGGCTGGCGGCGGTGGCCTTTGGCCTCATGGCCCGTTTTTTTGCAGGGTTCACCCATGCCATCCAGCGTGGGTTGGCCCGTGTGGTCAGTTACCCGCCGCTGCGGCCTGCCGTGGGCGGGCTGGCGGTCATCGCCCTGGTCTATCTTTTGGGGACGCGGGACTATTTGGGGTTGGGGGTCGAGGCCACCCGCGAGGGCGGGGTGAGCATCCTGTCCTCGTTCGAGCCAGGGGGTGTTACGCCCTGGAGCTGGCTGTGGAAGACGCTGTTGACCTCGGTGACGTTGGGCAGCGGTTTCAAGGGCGGGGAGGTGACGCCCCTGTTCTTCATCGGTTCCACCCTGGGCCATGTGCTGGGGCTGATGCTGCAGGAACCTGTGGCCCTCTTTGCCGCATTGGGTTTCATCGCCGTGTTCGCTGGGGCGGCGAATACGCCGCTGGCCTGCACGATCATGGGCATCGAACTGTTCGGTGCCCACTACTCGGTTTACTTCGGCGTGGCCTGCTTTGTGGCTTACTTCGTCAGCGGCCCGTCGGGCATTTATGCGGCGCAGAGAACCGGAGTGCCCAAACGGCAGCCGGAGAATTAGCGGATCCGCTGATCCGAGTTGCCGCTCTGCTTGAAGTAGGCATCGCGGGCCTTGCGCAGCTCTTCCAGCCGGGAGGCCACATCGGCCTTGTGCTGAGTCTGCTGCTGCACCTGCGCTTTGACGAAATGATTGTTGTTCCCGAGCGAGCGCCAGGGGCCCACGGGGATTTCGTGGACGTCCACAAAGCGCCAGTCGCATTTGCCATTGCTGTTCATGCCCAGGTAGTCACGCACCGCCGGGCTGACATCGATGCCCGCACCACGGTTGCTGGTGTTTTTGGGCTTGGCATTGCCAAAGACATACTCGTGATCGTCGGTGACGAAGGGGCCGCAGTCCTCCCACTGGGCGTAGCACACGCGGTTGCCATAACGGATCGCCACCCAGGTGCCACGGAGGACGGTCTTGCCGGACTTGGTGAAGCGTTGCTTGAACCACGGGATCACGCGGGAGGCTTCCGGCTTGTGCGTGGAGTAGTCCAGGCAGTCGTTGTAAGGCAGCGCAATGTAGAAAGGATTCAGGCCCGGGGTGAAATTCAACGGGCAGAAATTGTTGCCGCGTTTGAGGGGATCCGGATCATCATAACCGCCGAAGTTCTTTTCCCACTCGGTGTCCCAGGAGCTCTTGTTGTTTGGCGTCGGGTTGTTTTCCGTGGGCTGTTCACCCACCCAAAAAACCGTGGCCATGATGTCCGTTTTCCAGGGATACTTGGAGTAGCCCAGGCGTGGCATGGTGGGGGAGTTCACCCGTGGCACGGCGATGGAGGACGGCGGGTTGGCCACGGCGCTGCCAGTGGCACTGACTTTGGGCACAGACTGGCCCATAGCCGGAATGGCTGCTGAAGCTAACAGCAGCAGAAAGATGAAAGAGCGTCGTGGGGGGGCGGCGGTCATGCTTTCTTCAAAAGGACGGGTGATAAGTCTAACCGACAATCCCTGGCTAAGGCAATCTTAAATGACACTGTTCATTTGAAACTTCTTTATGCCGATGACAGACCCCGCTTTCAAGTGGCAGGCCGGGGACTTTCCGAGTAAAAAACCGCATGACCTCTGAGCCCGCCGCCCAAGCCGCGTCTGCCCTGCCCGGCAGCTTTCATGCGGCCGACTACGAATTTGCCCAGGATCTGCTGGACGGTGACAAGGCTGCCTGGGCCCGTTTTGATCAGGAACTGAAACCGGCCATGCTGGCGAAGCTGGGCGCGGCCGGTGCCACGGATGCGGATGCGAAGGAAGTGGTGGGGATCGTGACGGAAAAGCTCTGGGCCCAGAAAAAGCTGGAGGCTTACTCTGGCAGCGGCCCCCTGGTGGGTTTTGTGCGCACCATGGCGGCGAATGCATGGCTGGAATACCTGCGCAAACACCGCCGCATGGTACCGGCGACGAACCTGACGCATGAAGACAGCGACGCCGATCCGCTGGACACCCTGTCAAAGGAAGAGCGGCCAGCCCCCCAGGAAACTCCGCTGGCCCAACTGCTGCGGGACGCCCTGCTGCATGCGCTGGCACAGACCGATGCCGAGGCCCTGCTGGTCTTGCGACTTTCCCTGCTGCAGGAAGTAAAGCAGAGGGACCTCTGTGCCGTGTGGGGTGGCTGCCATGAGGGCACCATCTCGCGTAAAAAGACGGAGGCCATGGAGCAGATCCGCGATGCCACGCTGACTTACCTGGCAGAAAAGGAGCCTTCCTTGCAGATCTCCTGGCAGGACCTCCTGGAAGCCTGTGGCGAAGGAGCGGAGGCCATCCTGGGCCCTTCCGAATAAAAAGACCTGTTTCTGCGCAAGTTCACCCCTTCACCTGCATCAACGGACACACACACCGCCATGAATGCCGAACACGACCTTTCCATCCTCGCCCAGTTCCTCCGCCGCATGGCGCCCGACGTGGAAGGCCACGACATGGGCGATCCGCCTGCGGAAGTGGTGCCTCGCCTGGATGCTTTTGCCGCAGGAAAAGCCGATGCCAAAGAGCGGTCCGCCCTGGCTCAATTGCTCAAGGAGCACCCCGAATATCTGCGCTACCTGGGCAAGGCGATCCGCAGCCGCGCGGCCTAACGGCTGCCCTATCAAGGAAGGGGAGGCGCCAGTGTGCGCATCAGTTCCTTGGCACTTTCCACGCTGAGGTCTGGCCGCAGGGAGAGCAGCCGTGCCAGCCAGCCGGTGACACGTGGGGCGGCAAAGCTGCTGCCGGTCACCACCTTCCATCCACCCTGCCAGGGCACCCGCACCTGATGTCCATGGGCGAGAAACTCCACCATGCTGCCCGGGCGGTGGGCCCAGGGCTGGTCGGGCAGATCGGCCAAGTTCACGGTGATGGCGGTGGGGAACCAGCCCGGCCACTCGCGCAGGTTGGCATCTTCATTGCTGCAGGCGGCCACGAGGTGGGTGCGGCGCAGGTAGGCTTCGTCCGTCCATTCCTTGTAGGGCATGACAAAGCGTGCCTCGCCTGGGCTGCCAAAGCTGCAGTTCAGGATGTGGTAGCCCCGCTGCATGGCCAGCCGGGCGGCCTCCCAGATGATGGTGGTGCGGCTGCGCAGATCGCCATCCAGGACGCGGAAGCTGCCGATTTCCGCCTCGGGGGCCAGACTGCGGATGATCCAGGCGATGGCGGTGCCATGCCCCATCGCATCTCCGCCACCTTCGGTGACTTTGAGAAAGGAGCCTTCGCGGGCAAAGGTGACGTCGTCCCTCAGCGTCAGCCCTGCCAGGGCCGGGTGAGTCACCTCCACCCCCGAGTCCAGGACGGCGATGCGCACACCTTTGCCGGTGGCGTGTTGGAGGTCAGAGAGGGTCATGGTCATTCTTCCGTGCCGAGAACCCAGGCCGTCAGCCGATGCTCGATCAGTCTTCCCACGGCTGCGGCCACTGTTTCCATCGCCTGCAGGTCGGCGATGGCAAAGGCCTGCGGTGGAAGGTAGCCGGGGGGGAAGTCAGCCTGTGATTCGGGCACTTGCGCCAGGTCGGGCAGATCTTTCAGGCGGATCAGGCGCACCGCTGTGATCACGCCACGCAGCTCGCTTGCAAACTTCAGCGGCACGGCCAGCATGGCCCAGGTCAGCACGCGCAGGCTGCGGTCCAGTTCCCGGTTTTGCCGCTGGTGAAAGCAGACTTCGCTCTCGCTGGCAGCCAGGCCGCTGGTGAAGACCATGCCGGTGATGCCCTGCGTGGCCGGCAGGCGGAAGCTGCCGACAAAACGTGCAGCATCCGGGCCATTGTTCCAAACGGGAACCAGCACCTGGGATTGTTCCATCGCCAGCCAGACACTGCCTTCATCGGCCTGGATGCCGCCTAGGGTCTGCTGGATCAGACGGGCAGGCAGCCCTTCGATGAGGGCGGCGGGAGTTTGCCGGAGAGCATGCTGGGCAAACTGTTCCCGGCGGGCTGCCAGTTTCTCCTCCAGAGAACTCAGTTCAGGGTCTGCAAAGCTGGAAAACGGCGCGGCCATCCTTTAGGCTAACATGAACACGGCGGTTTGAGAAGAGAACGCTTGCGGGAGGGGTACAATCTTCGGACTGTTCGGTCCCCCTCAGATCTCAGGCCACATGAAGCGTTTTTTCTCTTTCGGCAAACGTGCGAAGCCGTCCCCAGCGGCTCCGTCGGCGTCCGAAGGCGTGGCGGGCTGGCCCCCGCAGCAGATTTATCCTTCTCCTGCCGAACTGACAGGCATGATGCCAGCGGGAGAGTACGCTTTTGATGCCCTCATCGGACAGGGCGGCATGGGGGCCGTCTATCGTGGGCAGCAGATGAAGCTGGACCGCTCCGTCGCCATCAAGATATTGCATCGCCAGCACGGCACCGACTATGCCTATGCGGAAAGGTTCCGCCGGGAGGCGCAGTCGCTGGCGCAGATGAATCACCCCAACATCGTCAGCGTGTATGATTTTGGAGTGGTGGGGGATTACCTCTACTACGTGATGGAGTTCATCGAAGGGACGGATCTGCACCACTTGCTCAGCACTCGGCAGATGACTCCGGCCCGGGCTCTGGAAATCGTGCCCGCACTATGTGATGCGTTGTTTTATGCGCATTCCAAAGGCCTGGTCCATCGGGACATCAAGCCGGCGAATGTGCTGATCGCACAGGATGGCCGGGTGAAGCTGGCCGACTTTGGTCTGGCCAAGCGTTTTGACAAACCCAGCACCCTGCTCACCCAGAGCCACATGGCCATGGGCACTCCGGATTATGCCGCGCCTGAGCAGTATGACACCCGGGCCGTGATCGACCACCGGGCGGACATTTACGCCCTGGGCGTTGTCTTTTACCAGATGCTCACCGGCACGGTTCCGCGTGGAGCCTGGCAGCCGCCTTCGGCCATTGTCGGCACCGATCCGCGGCTGGACATGGTCATCGTGCGTGCCCTGCTGCCAGACCGCAACCAGCGCTACACCTCGGCGGCTGAGTTCAAGCAGACCCTTCTTGCCAGCCTCACAACTGCGGCGGAAGCCACGTCCGTTCCGGTGAAGACCACCCCCGCTTCCTCCACCCGCCCGCTCCAGGGCCGGGTGCTGGTGCTGGAGGATGACCTGCTGCTGCGCCAGCTCATCGTGCGCAACCTCAAGCAGGAAGGCTTTGAGATCGTGGAGACCGGGGACGGGGTGGACACGGTGCGCTGTTACAGCGAGGCCCTGCTCACCGGCCAGCCTTTTGATCTGGTGCTCATTGACCTCACGATTCCCATGGGCATGGGCGGAGCCCGGGCGATGGAGTTGCTGCAGCAACTGGACCCGCAGGTGGATGCGATTGTCTCCAGCGGTTATCGGAGCGATCCCGCCATGCTGCATCCGCGTGCGCACGGCTTTGCGGATGTTTTGCCCAAGCCTTACGACAGCGCAGACCTCACCCGGATCGTGCGGGAGGTGCTGCATCGGCGCCAGCAGCGGCTGGGCCGGGTTGCGGGCACGCAGGGGTAAAATGAAGCACCGCCCGCCAGGTGACCAGCGTGCGGTGCGACGTGGGTGGCTGAACCACCGGAGTTAAGTCTTAGTGCTTGTGACCCTTTTTGGAGTCGCAGCAGGCGCTCTTGTCTTTCGAGCAGCACGCCGCAGCAGCTTTTTTGCTGCCGGCAGCGTCGCAGGAAGAGCATTCAGCCTTTTTGCTGGCGCAGGAAGCGAGCAGCAGGGAAGCGGAAGCGAGGCCAATGGAGAGAAGACGGATCATAGAGAGTGTGTCGGTTGGAAACAGGTGGTCTATGAGACGACCTCCAAACCATTCAAATTACTTGCTGTACTGCACCGGTGCTGGTGGCGGCGGTGGGGGAGCCTTGGAAGCGCAGGAGACGAGACCACCGGCGATGACCGATGCTGCGAGAGCGAGGAGGGCGTATTTCATAGTGTGTTTTGTAACGTGTTTGTTTGAATGCTACAGCATCCACAAGTGAGACTGAGCGAGGCGAGGCTAACGACAATTCCAGTGTTTGCAACGGACCAAATCGCAATGTTCGGGGCCTCATGGTCGCAGGACGGCGAGGGGGCTGGCTAGGCCAGGAGGTCCTTCACCACATGGCCATGCACGTCGGTGAGGCGGTAGTTTCGGCCCTGAAAGCGATAGGTGAAGCGCTCATGGTCAAAGCCCAGCAGGTGCATCACGGTGGCCTGGAAGTCATGAATGTGGACCTTTTTTTCAGCCACGCTGAAACCCAGTTCATCCGTGCTGCCATAGTCAAAGCCTGACTTCACACCTCCCCCGGCCATGAAGAGCGTGAAGCAGTCCGGGTAGTGGTCCCGTCCCAGCACCTTGCTGGCGGCCGTGCGGCCTTCGCGGAAGGGCGTGCGGCCAAACTCGCCGCCCCAGATGATGAGGGTGTCCTCCAGCAGCCCGCGCTGTTTCAGGTCCTTGATCAGCGCGGCCACGGGCCTGTCTGTTTCGGCCATCTTTTTGGTTAGGCCGTCGGTGATGCCTGTCGCCTCCGAAGTGCCGTGAAAGTCCCAGCCCCAGTCAAAGAGCTGCACAAAGCGCACGCCCTTTTCCACCAGGCGGCGGGCCAGCAGGCAGTTGTTGGCAAAGCTGGCCTCGCCGGGTTTGGCCCCATAGTCTTCGATGACCTTGGCCGGCTCCTTGGAGATGTCCATGACCTCCGGCACGCTCATCTGCATGCGGTAGGCCAGTTCGTATTGGGCGATGCGGGTCACCGTTTCCGCATGGCCCAGTTCAGCCGCCTGCTGTTCATTCAGTTCCTTCAGCGCATCCAGCGTGCGGCGGCGCAGGTTGCGGCTCATCCCGGCGGGGTCAGAGGCATACAGTACCGGGTCGCCCTTGCTGCGGCACTGCACGCCCTGATAGACGGAGGGGATGAACCCGCTGCCCCACAGGCCCTGCCCGCCGCTGGGCTGAGTGCCGCTGGAGATCAAGGTCACAAACCCCGGCAGATCCTGGTTTTCCGTGCCCAGCCCGTAAGTCGCCCAGGAGCCCATGGAAGGCCGCCCCTGCCGTGTGTGGCCGGTGAAAAGCAGCAGCTCCGCCGGTGCGTGGTTGAACTGGTCCGTGTGCATGGACCGCACCATGGTGATCTCATCCGCGATGGTGTGGAAGTTCGGGCAGGCATCGCTCATCCACATGCCCGCCTTGCCATACTGCTTAAAGCTGCGCGGGGTGCCCATCAGCTTGGGCACGCCCGTGGTAAAAGCAAAGGTGCGGCCTTTGAGGATGGAGTCGGGGCAGTCTTGCCCATCGTGCTTCACCAGCTCCGGTTTGTAATCAAACAGGTCCAGATGCGGCGGTGCCCCGGACATGTGCAGGTAGATCACCCGTTTGGCCTTCGCCGCATGGTGGGTGATGCGCGGTGCCATGGGATTGTCCGTGCCCGGCATCGCCGTGCCGGTGCCTTGCAGGGCCTGGAGTGCGATCGCCCCCAGGCTGAACTGCCCGGCCCCGCTGAGGAAGGTGCGGCGCGTGGTGAACTGGAGGCTGTCGTGGCGGACGGGATTCATGGGGAACAGTCAGGGCAGGGTTATCTCCGCATCACAAACTCATCCAGGTTCATCACCACATTGGCCACGGTGGTCCAGGCGGCGAGTTCGGCGATATCTGCGTCCTTGGGGGCAGGGCCCAGGGGATCCGTGGCCATTTTTACCGCTTCATCCGGGTGGGCGCGATAGTCGGCCAGGGCTTCGTCATGGAGCTGTTGCAGGGTGCTGCGCTCATGGGCCGTGGGGGTACGGGAAACGCAGAGCTGGTAGAGGAGGGCGATTTTGTCATCCACGTTCACCAGACGCCGGGCCATGGCCTGATGTGCCTCGATGAAGACGGGGTCATTGAGCGTGACGAAGGCCTGGAGCGGGGTGTTAGTGCGGCCCCGGCGGACGGTACACACTTCGCGGTTAGGCGCATCGAAGGTGCTGAAGCTGGGGTAGGGGCTGTTGCGCCGCATCTCAGTGTAGAGGCTGCGGCGGTGTTTGTCCTCACCTTCGCTCAGGGTCCAGTCATTGCTGCGGCCAAAGGCGGTGGTCAGGCCCATGTTCGGGGCCATGGGCCGCACGGAAGGGCCGCCCATTTTGGCACTCAGCAGGCCGCTCACGGCCAGGGCCTGGTCGCGCAGCAGTTCACCCGTGGCACGGAAGCGGGGTCCCCGCGCCAGCAGGCGGTTTTCAGGATCGCGTTCATTGAGTTCCGCGTTGCTGCGGGAGTCCTGGCGGTAGGCCTGGGAGGTGACCATCAGCCGCAGCATGTGTTTCAGGTCCCAGCCTTTGTCCATGAATTCGGCAGCCAGCCAGTCCAGCAGCTCTGGGTGGAAAGGCAGCTCCCCTTGGCTGCCAAATTCCTCACTGGTGCGCACCAGGCCGATGCCGAACAAACTTTCCCACAACCGGTTGACGGTCACACGGGCGGTCAGCGGATTTTCCCGGCTCACCAGCCAGCGGGCCAATGTCAGACGATTGCGGGGTGCCTCTGCGGGCAGGGGAGGGAAAATGGCAGGTGTCCCTTCCTGCACCTCCTCGCCCAGGGCCTGCCAGTTGCCACGGAGCTGGATGTGGGTCTTGCGGCGTTCCTTGGCAGGCAGGTCCAGCATCACGGGCACAGTGACGGGTTTGGTGCGGTTCAACTCCTTGTTCAGGAGATTTAGCCGGGCGCGTTCCGCCTTGGCTTCGGGAGCGACAAAACGCACGTAATAGGTTTGCAGCGTCTTTGTCTGTTCGGCCGTGCGTTTCTCCACGGCCAGGGCCTCGGCGGCTTTTTTGTCCTTGAGGGCAGGCTTGGTCACCAGCCAGGCATCATGGCCCTTCATCCAGTTCTCGGGGTTTTTGGCAAACTGGGCCTCCAGCGTGGCGAGTTCCTGCTTCCACTGCTGGCGCTGCTGCTTCACCTCGGCGGGGAGGATCTCATGGAAAGGCGCCTCGTCTTTTTTATCGGCATCGGCGCTTTGATTCAGGAAGGCATAGGCCTGGAAGTATTCCTTGTGGGTCAGGGGGTCGTACTTGTGCGTGTGGCACTGGGCGCAGGCCAGGGTGGTGCCCATCCAGACGGCGAAGGTGGTGTTCACGCGGTCCACCACGGCGGCGATGCGAAATTCCTCATCGCTGGTGCCACCTTCGTTCTGGGTCATGGTGTTGCGGTGAAAAGCAGTGGCGATGAACTGGTCATCCGTGGGGCTGGGCAGCAGGTCCCCGGCGATCTGCTCGATGGTGAACTGGTCAAACGGCATGTTCTGGTTCAGCGACCGCACCACCCAGTCCCGGAAGGCCCAGATCTCGCGCGGCTGATCGCTGGGGTAGCCGGAACTGTCCGCATAGCGGGCGAGATCCAGCCACTGGCGGGCCCAGTGCTCGCCATAGGCCGGTTTGGCCAGAAAGTGGTCCACCATCTTTTCGTAAGGGGCCTTTTTGAAGGTCTCCAGTTCTTCCAGGGTGGGTGGCAGGCCGGTGAGATCCAGGGCCACGCGACGGATCAGGGTGGCCGTGTCGGCCTGTGACTGGAAGCTCAGCTTTTCCTCGGCCAGCTGCTTCAGCAGAAAGGCATCCACGGTCCTGGCCTCGCCTGCGGGTGTGGGGGGGATGGCTGGCCTAACCACTTTTTCATAACTCCAGTGTCCGCCCCACTTGGCTCCCTCCTGGATCCATTGTTTGAGCAGGGCCACTTGCGCCGGAGGGATGACCTTGTGCTGTTTGGGCGGGGGCATCACCTCGTCCTTGTCGGTGGAGAGGATGCGTTGAAGGAGGGCGCTTTGGTCCGGCTGGCCCGGCACGATGGCCCGCACGCCTTCATTGTCAGTCTTGGCCGCCTTTTCATCGTCCAGCCGCAGGCCGGCTTCGCGCTTGGCTTCATCCGGCCCATGGCAGAAGAAACAGTTCTCCGAGAGGATGGGGCGGATCTGCCGGGAAAAGTCCACTGCGGGCAGTTCCTTTTCGGAGAGGACAGCCAGGAGACAGAAAATGGGAAGAAGCCGGGGCATGGGGTCGTGGCTAGATACGCCGCTCAGGGGGGCATCTTCCCGGATGTGCGAGGATAGTCCATTGGCTGAGCAGGGAGTTCCGGCAAGGATGGAAAGCTGGGGCCAACCGGCATCGTTCTGAGGGGTCGTGAACCGTCTGCTGCTTTCTTTTTGCCTACTGGCTTCTCCAGCCCTGGCGCTGGACTTTGCCCAGGAGGTGCTGCCTGTGCTGCAGCGCGCCTGTTTTGAATGCCACGGCGGCGAGGTGGCCAAGGCGGGCCTGCGCCTGCATGAGAAGGCCGCTGTGCTGAAAGGAGGCGAGCATGGCGCGGTCATCGTGCCAGGTCAGCCCGAGGCCAGCGAGCTGCTGCGCCGTGTCTCCCTTCCGCGCTCTGACAAGCAGGCCATGCCCAGGCGCGGGAACGCGCTGACTGCGGCGGAAATCCAACGACTGCGCGAATGGATCGCCGCCGGGGCTGTGCGGCCCGAGATGGTCACGGCGGCTCGGCACTGGGCCTACGTGCCTCCTGTGAAGCCGAAGCTGCCTGACACCCAAGGTCAGCACCCGGTGGATGTCTTGGTGAGCGAAAAGCTGAAGCAGGCAGGCTTGACCCCCTCGCCCGAGGCTCCGGCCCACACTTTGGTGCGGCGGCTGTTTCTGGACCTCACAGGCCTGCCGCCCACTGAGGAAGACCTGGCCCGCTTCCTTCCGGATCTCCGTCTGCAAACCCTGCCGGCGGACACCTATGAAAGGCTGGTGGACCACCTGCTGGCATCGCCGGAATTGGGGGTGAAATGGGCGCGGCATTGGCTGGATCTCGCCCGGTATGCGGATTCGCATGGCTTTCAGCGGGATGACCTGCGCGAGGTCTGGGGTTACCGGGACTGGGTGGTGGAGGCTTTGAACAAGGACATGCCGTTCGACCAGTTCACCATCGAACAGATCGCCGGGGACCTGTTGCCCAATGCTACTCCGGCACAGATCATCGCCACCGGCTTTCACCGCTGCACACCGACGAATGTGGAGGCCGGGACGGAGCCGGAAGAAAGCCGCATCAACCAGGTGATCGACCGCGTGAACACCACGGGAGCCGTGTGGCTGGGCAGCACCCTGGAATGCGCCCAGTGCCATAACCACAAGTATGACCCGTTCAGCCAGAAGGATTACTACCAGCTCCTGGCCTACTTCAACAACACCGAGAAAGAGGCGGAGCGCACCAATCCGAAAACGCCCGGTTCCATCCGGTTTGACGGCGTGCCTTACGCCATGTCCGATGCGGGCCGGGACCAGGCGCGGGAGGCCCTAACCCAGCGGCTGAAAAGCGTGCAGGCCCGCCTGGCCAAGGCCGAAGCCGTTTCGCCGCGGTCGGTCAAAAACGCAGCGGGCAAGCCGTCGGTGATGGCGCTGAAACCCGCCGAGGTGGACTCGGCCTCCGGCTCCGAGGCGGAGGTACAGGGAGACCAGAGCGTACTGTTCATCGGGGCCGTGCCGGATGTGGACACCTGCACGCTGACCTATGATCTCAGTCCGGGCAGCGTCACCGGATTCCTGCTCGAAGCCATGACGGATCCCTCGCTGCCTGGAGACGGGCCGGGCAGGGGTGATGCCACGCGGCCTAACTTTGTGTTGCAGCATATGGAGGTCTCCGTGCAGGACACTTCGGGCAAAGTCCGGCCGCTCAGCTTCAAGCAGGCCTTTGCCAGCTTTTCCCAAAGTCGGTTTGATGTCGCCGGGTTGATTGACCAGGATCCGAAGACGGGGTGGGCCATCAATCCGCAGTTTCATCAGGCCCACTGGGCCGCCTTGGCCCTGAAGGAGCCGCTGGTGATCACAGCGGGCCTGAAGCTGAAAGTGAAGCTGGTACAGGAGTTTGGTGCAGGCCGTATGATTGGCAGGCTGCGCTTCTCCGCCATGGAAGGGGAGGTGGAGGCCAACCTCCCTGCGGCCAGTGCGCCCTTGGTCGGCAAAGCCCGCCCAAAGAACCCTGCCGTCGCAGCACTGGCGCGGGAAGCGAAGGCCCTTCAAAAAGAACTGGAGGGGCTGAAGCCGGCGACCACCGAAGTCATGCGTGAGATGCCCCAGCCACGCATGACGGCGGTTTTTAAACGCGGAGTCTATACCGATCCGGCGGAACCTGTGAAGGCAGCGACGCCATCCATCTTTGACAGCCAGGCGGCGGGCCCGCCCAACCGACTGACGCTCGCCCGCTGGCTGGTGGCCCGGGACAATCCGCTGACTGCCCGCGTGACCGTGAACCGGCTGTGGGCGGAGATCTTTGGTCAGGGCCTTGTGACCACGGTCGAGGACTTCGGCATCAAGGGCGCGCCGCCGTCTCATCCGGAGCTGCTGGACTGGCTGGCCGTGGAGTTCATGGACCAGGGTTGGAGCCTGAAGAAGATCCTGAAACAGATCGTCATGTCCCGCACCTACCGGCAGAGTTCCGCGTTCCAGGCTGGTAGCAGGAATGCCGAGACGGATGCCGCGAATGTGCTGCTGTGGCGGGGGCCGCGCTTTCGGCTGGAGGCCGAGGCCATCCGCGACAATGCCCTGGCAGTATCTGGCTTGCTGAGCCTGAAAAAAGGCGGAGCCTCCATCCGCCCCCCGCAGCCGGACGGCCTGTGGGCGAAGGTGGGCGGGCAGCAATACAAGTATGAGGTCAGCGCTGGCGAGATGCGCTACCGGCGCGGTCTCTACGTGGTGCTGAAACGCGGTGCCCCCTATCCCAGCTTCATCAACTTCGATGCCAGCGCGCGCATGGCCTGCGTGGTGAGGCGTGGCCGCAGCAACACCCCTTTGCAGGCGCTGACCCTGCTCAATGATCCCGTTTTTGTGGAGGCCACGCAGGCCCTGGCGGCACGCTTGCAAAAGGCGCAGGATGTGTTGTCACGCCTTCGGTTAGGCTTTCGCCTGGTGCTGGCACGGGAGGCAGCACCAGAGGAGCTGGAGGTGATGCGTCAGCTTTACGAGGCCCAGGTTTCCCAGGGAGAAACCGAGGCCCTGGAGGCTGTGGCCAGCGCCCTGATGAATCTGGACGAAGCCATTACCAAAGGATGAAGCCAGGTTTATTCTAGGCCAGGAGGTTTTTCCGAAACCTTGCGTCCGCCGGTGCCCTTGGTTGGCGCTGCGGGTTTGCTCGGGTCAAAAAACTCACCGCCATGAATCTCCGTATCGCCCTTTGAATTCAGCGCCATCTGGGGGCGGTCGCCATTCTTTTCAAGGTAGTAGGAACGCTTTTTCAAGGAACCGTCTGGCGCCACGATGCAGTGGGCATAGATGTGTGGCTGCGCCAGAAACAGGGCATGCAGCTTGTTCTCCCGGTCCAGGGTGATCTGGGGATCGTGAGCCATGCTGATGGGGCCTAACCGATAGGTCTGCATGCGCATGTTGGTCTTGTCATCAACTAAGCGGACGTAGAGTGAGGTGGTGTCCAGGTCCGTAAACAGGATGACGGCATAGCGGCGTGCTTGCCCGGCCCCTTTGTAGCCTTCTGGCACCCCAAAGGACTGCTCCCACATGGGTTTGTTGTCGGTGATGTTGAAGCGCACACGGGTGCTCGCATAAAACTGCCCGGAAGGCACATGCGCCACACGGGCGGTTAGGCCATAGTTGCCAATGTCGGTGGGGGAATAGGCATCGGTGACGGTGACTTTTTTCTGAATGGTGCCGCCCGCCGGGATCTGCACGAGTTCCACGCCGGAGACCTCGATGGGGGCCAGCGGGCGGCCCGTCGTATCAGTCATTTCAAAGGACAGCCACACCGCCCGGCCGGGACCGCCGAGAACGACATCTGCCCCGGACCGGTTGGTGATGGTCACCGAGGCCGGAATGGCCTCCAGGGCCAGGTAGTTGGTGCGTGGCAGCGTCAGGCCGACCTGAAACTGCGCCTGGGCGGCAAGCGCCAGTGTGAAGAAAATGAGGGGGGTGAGATAGCGCATGACTGATTGAAAGCGGAAAACGGGGGAACAGAAAACTCTAAAATGCGCACAAAGCCCGCCCGGCGGCCCATCCCGTCACTTTTTCGGGGGTTGGGCCACGTCACTGGCGGTGCGGAATCCGCGAGCCAGGGTGGATTCGGAGGCGGATTCGGCAAAAAAGCGAGTGGTGAGAAGGTCGTTGCTGCCTTTGAGGGCAAAGTGGCCGCCCCGGACGACGGGCACGCGCAGATCGGGGTAGTCCGGGTGGGACGGCCAGAGCTCGCCGGTGCGCTCGCTGGCGGTCCACTCGGAGACGTTACCCGCCATGTCGCAGACGCCGTAAGGACTGACATCAGTGGATTTGCGGTCGGCTGGAGCCCAGAGGTTGTAGCCATCTTTGCTGCCGCCCTTGCCATTGCTGTCATAGTCATCGCCTAGGTTGGCGGCTTCTTTGTCCGCCTTGTTGCCCCAGGGGAAGAGCTGGCCTTTTTCACCACGGGCGGCTTTTTCCCACTCTTCTTCGGTGGGCAGGCGCTGGCCCTTCCACTTGGCATAGGCATACGCATCCCACCAGTCCACCTGGGTCACAGGGGTGTTCAGGCTCATCGGCTGGCCGTTAAAGGTGGCCCCGGCCTTGGCTGCGGCATAGGTTTCCATCCACTTCGCCGGGGTGTGGCCCGTTTTGATCTTCGGCTGGTCGGGGTGGTCAAAAGCGGACGAAGGGCTGTCTTCGAGGGCTTTGAGAAACTCGCCGTATTGGCCGATGGTGACTTCGTGCTTGCTGATGTTGTAGGCAGGCAGGCTGCGCGGTTCCTTTTTCTGATAAACAAAGTTCCCGGCAGGGATGGTGATCATTTCCTCCTTCAGCAGAGGAGTGGTCGCCGGGGTAGCTGTGCCCACTAAGTTGCCAAGGCCAAAAACGGCAGCCAGGGCCGCTGCGGCCACGGCCCAGGCCCACCAAGGCGTGGGGCGCTTGCTGGCGGAGGCTCCTTCTTCAGCCTCAATCCGGCGCATGATGCTGCGTTCCCGCATGGCATCGCGCACATCGTCCAGAGCTTCCAGAAGACCGTTCCAGTCATGGCCCGCCTCCGCCAAGTTGGCGAGCAGGCCCCTGGCTTTGCCTTCGCTGGCCAGCGGTTGCACAAGGTCCAGCAGGGCGGCTACTTCTTCCACGGCCACCCGGGGGCGGCTGCCTGCGGGGCGGAAGATGTTCACGATGCTGGCCTGATTTTCCGCGTCCAGATAGATGTCCCGCGCATATAGGCGGCGATGGTGGTTGCCGCGTTCGACAGCGTATTGCATGGCCTCAGCCACACCGAAGAGAAGCTCCGCGATTTTCCGCTCAGACAAGTGTTCCCCGGCGGCTTCCATTTCCTCAAGGTTGCGGCCGCGCGGCAGCTCACGGGTATAGAAAACGAGCCCATTGACCGAACCGGCCTCATAGAGAGGAGCGATGCGGGGATGGGAAATGGAGGCCTTCAGACGCTCGCGGTCCTTGAAGCCCTGGATCGCCTCCGGCTGGCTCAGCAGGTCGGGGCGAAGCAGCACGAGGGCGACGGGTCGCTGCACGGTGACCTGGATGGCGCGGTACGTTTCAGATTCGGTTTCCTGGGTCAGACGGTCCTGTACCTGGTAATTGCCCAGGATGGTGCCGGGAGCCAGGAAAGGTGGCAACTCCACACAGCAGGGAGGGGGCGGGGCGGCGAGGGCGGCCTGGGCTTTGACCCGCAGCTTTTCTCCCGTGTAGGGGGCATCCAGCAGCACCGGCCAGCCGGCGATTTGGGATTCAAAGCCAGTCAGGTCATACCGGGTAGTGAACAGCACCTTGGTCTGGGGGAAGCGGGCGAGTGCGGCATCCCGGAGATTGAATCCGGTGTCGCCGCTGGCGGAGGGGATGGCCTCCGTGATCACCAGGTCCAGGGCGGCAGCCCGGCCCAGCCAGGTGCGTGCCTCCGTGACACTGGCCACGCTGTGGACGGTCCAGTCAGGTTGTTGTCGGAGGGCTTCAGTTCGGGGGCCGCGTGTATCGGCGTTGGCATCGAGAAAAAGGATCGTCATCGTATCGGGGGGCGGGGCCGTCAGTTCGTCAACGGCGGGAGCAGCGGGTTCACGCCGCCGGGAACGGACTGGGGCGCGCGTGAGCCGAAGTCCAGGAGGTCGCGCGGTTCGGCGGCCACGTCCTGGAGCTTGTGCTGGTAATAGAGCCGGACGACGTAGCCGTGGTAAGAGCGGCGGCCGTGGGCGGCGATTTCTCCCGGTGTGAGTGCCGGCAGGAAATAGGTTACATCAAGGGGTTCTTCACCGATGCCGCTCCAGTCCACAGGCGCAGCGGCCCAGGCGGAGACGGGTTCATCGGCGATGGTTTGGGCGATTTTTTCGCCGTTTACCCGGTCAAAGAAATACACGTCAATGTCCACCTGGCTGGGGTCCACATTGGTGTTTCCCTGGCGGAGAATGGGGATGCGCAGCACCACCTTCTCACCATTGAGGGTGGCAGTGTCGCGCACGGTCTGGCAGGCGCCCAGGGACAGCATCTTGCCGCCGTCCCCGCCCGTCAGGGCAGAGAAAGCCGTGCCTGCCGAGCTGGCCGGGGCGGCTGCAGGGGCATTGAGTCTGCGTTTGGCCAGATCGCGAAAGCCGGCGGCACGGGCTGGGTCCATGGATTCCAGCTGTCGCCAGAGATTGGCGGCCTTGTCGGTCAGTCCCATGGTTTCATAACATTGGGCCGTCTCCGCCATCACCTCTGGGCGGGCGGGATATTGCAGATCGGCGCGTCTCAGCACTTCCAGGGCTCCTTGCATGTCACCCAGCCCTCGCACTTGTTTGGCCAACTCGATCATTTCTTCGAGCGACATGGTGGCAGCGGGGTCCGCCGGGGCTTTTTTCGCGGCGGGGGTCTGCCCCGGAGGAGGCAGATTGGCCAAAGCGCCACTCGGCGCAGGCGGGTTGGCCGAAGGAGGCGGTGCGGCGGGCGGTGATGCCAGGCCAGGAGTCGTGGTGGGCACCTGCGGTACGGGCCGGGGGGCGGCTGGCATGGGGGGGCTGCCCGTCGGCGGGGCAAAGGAACCGATGGCCGGAGGGGCAAACCCAGTCGCAGTCGTGGTGGGCGACGGTGCTGCCGGAGGGGTGGTCTGGGCGATCTGGCCCACAGGCGGCGGGCTGAAGCTCACCGTGGGTTTCACGGGGGCGGCTGGTGTTTCTAAAGGATTCGCAGGGGATGGGTGGGGCGCTTTGGCCACGGGTGCGGGCCGTCGTGAACTGTCCCAAACAACTTTGGAGACGAGCAAAACCTGCACTGCAGCAAGCAGGCAGAGGACACCAAGGGCCGTTGCACTGGCACGGCCCCGGTCAGCGTTGAGAATGGAAGGGGCTTGAGCCATGCCGATTGCCGCAGGAAATTCGTATGGTAAGTTCCGCGCTCCGAAGTGTCAATGCTCCAGCCCTTTTCCGCCGATTCTCAGCCCGAAAAAGGAAGATCGTGGACACGAGTTGCCTCTCCTCTGGGTTTGCCTGTCGAAATCGGCAGCCAACTGGCCCAGGAGCCGGGTTTTGTCTGGCTGGACAGTGCGGTCACGGTTCCAGGCTCGGTTTCCCTTCTCACCGCGTGGCCGGAAACCTTGCTGCAAGGAAATATGGTCCAGGATTGGTCCCAGGTGGAAAGAGCCCTTCAGGATGGAACGGCTGCCGGGGGTGGGGGCGGGCTGTTCGGCTGGGTGGGGTATGATGGGCAGTTCGTTTTGGGCGTTTATCCGCATGCGCTGCTGTATGACCACGCACGAGGCGAATGGTTCGAATCTGGCGATTTTTGCCAAAAATGGGCTTCAAAAGGCCCGTCTCGGCCAGAAATGGCCCCTGGCGATCTGCCGAAGCTGCCTTTTACCCCTCTCGTTTCCCGGTCCGATTTCCTGGCGCAGGTCCGGCAAGCGCAGGAGTACATCAGTGCGGGGGACATTTATCAGGTGAATCTTTCGCAGCCCTGGCGGGCCGATTGGCCATCGGGGACGCCATTTTTCCCGTATTACGAGCGTCTCCGCCGCATTTCTCCCGCACCTCATGCTGCCTGCCTCCATTTGGGGGGCACCACACTGCTTTCAGCCTCGCCCGAGCTTTTTCTCAAGCTCTCCGGCCGCACCATCGCCACCCATCCGATCAAGGGCACTCGCCCACGGTTTCCGGCGGATCCCGAAAAGGATGCTGCTTCAGCTCGGGAACTCCTGGCCTGTGACAAAGAGCGGGCGGAGCTGTTGATGATCACCGATCTGGAACGCAATGACCTGGGGCAGGTCTGCGAGTTTGGCAGCGTGCAGGTGCCGGATCTCTGGCGGGTGGAAAGTTTTGCGCAGGTTTACCATCTTGTTTCCACCGTCACGGGCACCCTGCGTCCTGGCATCAGCCACGCGGCCGCTTTCCGGGCCTGTTTCCCCGGCGGTAGCATCACAGGCGCCCCGAAAAAACGCGCTGCCGAGATCATTGCGGAGCTGGAGCCGCATCCACGGGGGCCCTACACCGGGGCCGTGGGTTATTTTGGTTTTGAGGGTGAAAGCCAGTGGAACATCGTCATCCGCACAGCGGTGCAAAATGGCGATGAGATCCGCTTTCACGCGGGTTCTGGCATCGTGGCGGACAGCATCCCTGAGAAGGAGTGGGAGGAGACTCTGCACAAGGCGTCGGGCATTCTGGCCGCGTGGAGCTGAGGGTAGAGGGCTTTCATGGGAGAGGACGCTCCATCGTGCAAAAATCCCCGGTCAGGCCTTTTTCTCGGTGCAAAGGGCATGCCGGGCGGGATGTTTCAGCAAAGGGGATGGTATTATAAAGTGTTCATTATCAAATGAATAGGTGGTGTTGGCCAAGCGGGGCACGGCTTTCGCTAAGGAATGGGTAAGGCCGTCTACGAGGCGGCGTGATCTCAAACTCAACCGTCCAACCCTTATGAAACGCACTTTCCAACTTCTCTGCCTGGCCGTGGCAGCCCTCGGACTGTCCAGTTGCACCACTTACGTCGAAGAAAGGGGCTATGTGGCCACTCATCCGGGGCACGTTTATCGCAGCGGCCCACGCCACAATCACGGCCCCTACTACGGCAGCAGCCGCTATTCTCACAACCGTCCAGTTTCCTATCGGAGCAGCTCCCGCTACCGCCCGGGCTACCGTGATTACGACCGCAATGTCCGATATGACCGCTACGACAGCCGCCATCGCAGCACGCTGGACACCCGCGTGAGGGCCGATGTGGGCCTCTTCCGTTAATGCGCAAAAACAACCTCAGCTCCTGACCTCCCCTTATGAAATCCATCGTTTATCTGACTCTCGCGGCCATGCTGGCCCTCGCCGTTCCTAGCTGCAGCACGCATGTGAATGCAGGCGGCGGTGCCAGCGTCAATCGCGGCAAGGCCAAACATTCCCATCATCACCAACGTTCCGACACACGGGTGAAGGCCAATGTGGGTGCTTCCGTGGGCCTCTAAACCTTCTTAAATCCCCCCAGGGTGCAGATGGATCTTCTTCCATCTGCACCCTGCTTTTTTGGGGGGAGGTCGGCGGAGGCTACTTTTCGGCATGTTGCTGGCGAAATTGTCGCGGCGTCATGCCGGTGCGTTTGCGGAACTGCTGGGTGAAGGCGCTTTGGTCACAGAAACCGTGGTCGAGGGCGATGTCGGCAATGGAGACCCCTGTCTGGGTCAGGGCTTCGGCAGCGGCTTGGATACGCAGCCTGAGGATGAGCTCATGCGGCGTGGTGCCCAGGCACTCGCGCAGCTTACGGTGCAGGTGCCGTTCGGACAAGCCGATGGCCTGGGCCAGATCAGCGGCGGTCAGGCTCTCATGCAAGTGCGCCTGCACATAGGCCACGGCGGCAGCCACTTCGCGCACGCCATGCTGGGCGCCCTTTTCTTCGCAGCGCCGGCTCATGCCCATGATGCCGATGATGTCTCCCTCTTTGCCCTGAATGGGCAGCTTGGTGGTCATGAACCAGTTCAGCGTGCGTTGCTCATCCAGCCACAGTTCAAGGCGGTTCACCACGGGTTTGCCCGTTCGGATGATTTCCTGGTCGTCCTGACGAAAGGCCAGCGCCACATCAGGAGGGAAAAAGGCATCGTCCGTCGCTCCCACAATGTCCTTTTCCTGCTTCAGCCCCAGGCGCTCCAGCTTGGCGGCGTTGGCCGTGATCATCCGGCCCTGCGCATCCTTGACGAAAAAGAAGACGCCTGGCAGGTGGTCAAACATCGTCCTCAGGATCTGCGGATCGGACATGCGGGCGAAGAACTCGGCTTGGAGGCGCGGACGGCTCATGGCAGGGATTTAACAAAAGATGGCGCTCACTCACAAGACGCCAGCCGTTTCCTTCGGCTATTCTGTCCCCATGCGCACGCTGCTTCTTCCTTTGCTCCTCGTCCTGCCGGTCATCTCGACCGCCAAGACGGACCTCGTCATTTATGGCGGCACACCTGCCGGCCTCAGTGCGGGCATCACCGCCGCCAGGGAAGGGGTCTCCGTGGTCATCATCGAACCCACGAAGTGGATCGGCGGCTTGGTCACAGGCGGTCTCTGCCGCACCGATGTCGGGCGGGAGCAGACCATCGGGGGCTTTCCCCGTGAGTTCTTCGGCCGTGCCGCCGCCATGAATCCTGACACACCCATGTGGTATGCCGAACCGAAGACCAACCTCGCCGCCTTTCAAGCGATGCTCAAGGAAGCCGGCGTGAAGGTGGTGACCGGGCAGACGCTGAAGTCGGTGAGCAAGGAAGGGGCCCGCATCACCGGCCTAACCACGAGTGACGAAACAATTTATGAGGGCCGGATGTTTGTGGATGCCACCTATGAGGGGGACCTCATGGCTGCCGCCAAGGTGAGCTACCTCGTGGGCCGCGAAAGCCGGGCCCAGTATGGCGAGGCGCTGGCCGGCTATTACCCTATGCCCATCCGCCCGCGCACGGTCGAGGTCATGGAAAGCGACTGTCCCAACATCGGTGGTACTGGCCCCAGCTACATTCATGGCACGCCGATTGCCCTCTCCGGCGTGGACAAGGCGGGCAAGCCCATTTTTGGCGTCTATGAAGCGCCGAAGCTGGAGCCTGGCAGCGCGGACAACCGCACGCAGTCGTACAACTTCCGCATCTGCGTCACCCAGCGGCCCGACCTCAAGGTGCCGTTCCCCAAACCTGCCACTTATGATCCGGCCAAATACGAGCTGCTGCTGCGTCTCATCCAGGCCTTTCCGGGGGTGCGCTTTGGCCGCCTCTTCCACCTCGGCGCGGTGGCCAATGGCAAGTATGACCTGAATGCCCAGGGCTTTTTCTCCACGGACTATCCTGGGGCTAACACGTGTTATCCGGATGGGGATGCGGCGACCCGCGCCCTGATCTGGCAGGATCATGTGGACTTCATCCAGGGCATGCTCTGGTTCCTCGGCCATGATGAGCGCGTGCCGCAAAGCCTGCGCGACCAGTGCAACTCCTGGGGCCTGTGCAAAGACGAGTTTGCCGACAACCAGTTCTGGCCCTATGCGCTCTACGTACGTGAAGGCCGCCGGATGACCGGCGAATACGTGATGGTGCAGAAGGACCTGCAAAACGACATCTTCAAGGAAGATACGGTGGGCATGGGTTCCTTCGTCATCGACTGCCACATTGTGCAGCGCATCCTCGCCGAAGATGGCACGGTGCGGGATGAAGGCAGCTTTCCGGATGCTCCTGCCCTGCCTTATCAGATCGCCTACCGCAGCCTCACGCCGAAGCGGGCGGAGTGTGAAAACCTCCTCGTTCCGGTCTGCCTTTCCGCCAGCCACATCGCGTACTGCTCCCTGCGCATGGAGCCCGTTTACATGGCGCTGGGGCAGGCCTCTGGTCTCGCGGCCGTCATGGCCCTCAAAAACCAGACCTCCGTGCAGACCATTGACGTAAAAGCCCTGCAGGCCAAGCTGCTGGCCCAGAAGGCCGTGCTGGAACTGGCCGAACTGGCCACCATGGCGCGTTCCTCCAAGCTGCCTGGCATGGTCATGGACGATCAGGATGCCGAGCGTGTGGGCCACTGGCAGGGCAGCACCTATGGCAGTCCTGTGGATGGCTCCAGCCGCCACGATGAGAACTTGGAAAAGGGAGCGAAGAAGGTGCTTTACACGCTCAGACTGCCGGCCACCGGCCGCTATGAAGTCCGCGTTTCCTATGCCCATGCGCCCAATCGGGCCAGCAATGTGCCCGTGACGATTGATCACGCAGGCGGCAGCAGCACCGTGCAGGTGAACCAGAAAAAGGTGCCGCCTGTGGACAAGCTTTTTATCAGCCTGGGCAGCTTTGAGTTCAGAGCGGACAAGCCTGCCGTCATCACCATTGGCAACGAGGGCACGGATGGCATTGTCGGGGCGGATGCCGTGCAGTTGCTGAAGCAGTGATGCCGGGTCAGCGGACTGAAGGGAGGCTTCTGGTCTCGATGTGAGACCAGAAGAAGCGGTTATTTTTTTGCCCGCAAAGGACGTTTGTTTCAGACACCCCTTATGAAACTGCTGCTCACCTCCGCCTTCTTGCTTTCCACGGCGCTGCTCTCCGCAGCAGAGCCTGCCAAGCCGCTCGACATCGGTTCCCGCTGGGAGCTGTTTGTGGATTCCCAGCTCATCGCCAGCCGAAGTGGCGTGGCGCTGAAGCTGCATGAACCTGTACGCCGGGAGGTGGTGCTGGTGACGGACCAGCCCTGGGAAGGGCCCACCTGCGGCTACTTTTCTGCCATTCAGGACGGCAAGAAGGTGCGCCTGTATTACCGGGGTTCCGCCGAGGGCTCGGATCATTCGGAAGACCAGGTGACCTGCGTGGTGGAAAGCGAGGATGGCATCCATTTCACCCGGCCCAAGCTCGGCTTCATCGAAGCGGGCGGCACCAAGGCCAACAACGTCATCTGGCGCGGGGTGGAGTCGCACAACTTCGCCGCCTTTCTGGACACGAATCCCGCCGCCAAACCTGCCGAACGCTACAAAGCTCTGGGAGGCGTCAAACAGCCTGGGAAAAATTGGATGACGGGCGAAACCCCGGGTGGCCTCTATGCCTTCGCCTCGGCGGACGGCTTGCACTGGAAAAAAATGCGGCCGGAGACGGTGATGACGAAGGGTGCCTTCGACTCGCAGAACATCGCCTTTTGGGATGCGCCCAAGCAGCGCTACACCAGCTACACGCGCATTTTCACCAACAAGATCCGCGACATCCAGAGCAGCCCCTCCACCGACTTTCTCGCCTGGGGGGAGGCCAGCCTGAACCGCTATGCGGCGGACGCGCCGAGGGAGCATTTTTACACCTCGGCCACTATTCCCTGTCCCACCGCCCCGCATCTCTACCTCGCCTTTCCCAAACGCTACATGCCTGCTCGCAAAAAGGTGGCCGAACACAAGCTCACGGGCGTTTCAGACACCGTCTTCATGACCAGCCGCGATGGCCTGAACTGGGATCGCAGCTTTCTCGAGGCCTGGCTGCGTCCCGGCCCTGACCCGCTGAACTGGACGGACCGCAACAACATGGTGGCCTCCGGCATCGTCGAAACGGGCCCCGGGGAATGGTCCCTCTATGCCAGCGAGCATTACCGTTACCCGGACCATCGCATCCGCCGCCTGAGCCTTCGCAAGCAGGGCTTTGCCTCCGTCCATGCCGATGCTCGCGGAGGTGAGTTTGTGACACCGCCACTGACCTTCAGCGGTGAGAAGCTGCTGCTGAACTATGCCACCTCCGGCACTGGCAGCGTGCAGGTGGAGATCCAGGATGCGGCGGGTCAGGCCCTGCCCGGCTTTGCCCTGGCCGACATGCCGGAACTCTATGGCGATGAATTCGAGGCTGCGGTCGCCTGGAAAAAAGGTCCGGATGTCAGCAGCCTTGTGGGCAAGCCCGTGCGGCTGCGCATCGTCCTGAAGGACGCAGATCTTTACGCCCTCCGCTTTGCCCGATAATTCTTCGGTAGTCGGTGGCGTATGCTGCGTTTGTCTTTTTGACACCCTGCGTGGTCAGCGCCGCCACCTTTTCAGACCCTTTCCCCAATGAAATTACGCCCCTCCCGAATCCTCCGCGAACTTCGCGCCGGCCAGTCCTCGACGGTCCTCAAGCTCAACCTGATAGACCCGCGCATCATCGAACTCGCCGGTCTCGCCGGGGCCTCCGCCGTGTGGCTGTGCAACGAGCATGTGCCCAATGACTGGCTGAACCTGGAGCACCAGATCCGTGCGGCCAAGCTCTATGACATGGACACCATCGTGCGGGTGAACAAGGGCGGTTACAGCGAGTATGTGAAACCCTTCGAGTGCGATGCCACCGGCATCATGGTCCCGCACATCACCAGCGCGGAGGAGGCCCGGCAGGTGGTGGACATGGTGCGCTGCCGCCCGGTTGGCAGCAAGGCGCTCGACGGCGGCAACATGGACGGCCTCTTTTGCCAGGTGTCGCTGGCCGAATACGTGCACCACTGCAATACCGAAAAGTTGGTTATTCTCCAGATCGAGTCACCGGAGGCCCTGGAGCAGGTGGAGGAAATCGCCGCCGTGCCCGGTTACGATGCCCTGCTGTTTGGGGCGGGAGACTATAGCCACCGCGTGGGTCTGCTCGGGCAGGCCACGCATCCGGACGTCGTCGCCGCGCGCAAGCGGGTGGCTGCGGCGGCGCTGAAACATGGCAAGCATGTCGCCGTGGCATCCCTCTTTGGCCAAAAGGAAGAGGTCATTGCCGAAGGCACCCGCATCTTCACCCTCGGGGCGGATGTGATCGAACTGGGCAATGCCATGCGTAAAATGGTCACTGATTTCCACGGCGCTGCCGGTCAGAACTCCACCGATTCCGTTTACGCCAACAAATAACGATCATGCTCCCCTCCTTTTCCCTCAAGGACAAGACCGTCCTTCTCACCGGTGCCGCCGGGCTCTTTGGCCGGGGGCTGGCGTCTGCCCTGGCCGAGGCCGGGGCCACGCTCATCATCGCCTCCCGCAGCGCTGAGAACCTTCAGGCCGTGGCGGCTGCCGAAACGGCCCTGGGCCACCGGGTCCATGCCGAAGCCTTTGACCAGGGGGATGAAGCCTCCATCCTGGATCTCCGAGCGCGCATTGAGGCCCGGTTTGGCCCGCTGCACGGCCTGGTGAACAACTCCGTGCTGCGGTCGATGAAAGGCACCCTCGGCAGTGTGGCCCAGTGGGAGGATTCCATGCGGGTGAATGCCACGGGCCTGATGCTGATGCACCGCCATTTTGGCACGGCCATGGCCGAAGCAGGGCGGGGCAGCATCGTCAACATCGGCAGCATCCAGGGCATGATCGGCCCCAGCTATGAGCTCTATGCGGGCACCAGCATGGGCGACATGCCGCCAGATTACTTCTTCCACAAAGGCGGCATGCTGAACCTCACGCGCTTTTATGCCGCGCTCTACGGGCCGAAAAATGTGCGGGTGAACTGCCTGGCCCCTGGCGGCTTTTTCAACAACCAGCCCGAGCTTTTTGTGCAGCGCTACAGCGAGCACACGATGCTCAACCGCATGGCCGATGACGATGACCTCGGCGGTTCAGTGGTCTTTCTGCTCAGCGAGGCCTCCCGCTACATCACGGGCGTGAATCTGCCGGTGGATGGCGGCTACACCGCAAAGTAGGCCACAAAACTGGCATGGACCCGTGGGGATGGAGCGTTCATGCTCTTCCATGAAATGGATTCTCCTTCCCCTTTTGACGCTCCGCCTCTCTGCGGCCGAGCCGCTGACCCTGTCCCTGTGGCCTGAAGGCGCGCCGGGAGAAATGAAGGCCCCGTCCGCCGCCACGGCGGAGTTCATTCAGAAGCGGGCGGGCAAGAGCACGGTGACGAATGTCAGCTCCCCGACGATCACGGTTTACCGGCCAGACAAACCCAATGGAACGTGTGTCATTGTGGCTCCTGGCGGGGCCTTTGCCTTCCTTTCCGCCGTGCATGAGGGCACCCAGGTCTGCGAATGGCTGAATACCCTGGGTGTCACCGGCGTCCTGCTGACCTACCGCACACCGACACGGGATGAAACCGCTCCGCATGAGAAGCCGGTGCAGGACGCGCAAAAGGCCCTGGAGATCATTCGCCAGCATGCCGCCGAGTGGAAGCTGAACCCGAAACGCGTGGGGCTCCTCGGTTTCAGTGCGGGAGGCAATCTGCTGGCGCATCTGGCCTGTGACCGGGATGCCAATGTGGCTGCCCAACGCCCGGATTTTGGCATCATGATTTATGGTGGCGGTTTCCTCGATCCGGCCGATCCCTTCAAGCTGAATCCTGCGTTCACCGTCCCGGCCGATGCGCCGCCGATGTTTCTCGCCTGCGCCAGCGATGATGGCAACAACCCCGTCGCCGCCACCCTGCTGTACCTGGAGTACAAAAAGCAAAAACGCTCCGCTGAACTGCACCTCTTTTCCGCTGGCGGCCACGGCTTCGGCATGAGGGATAACAAACAGCCTGTCAACGCCTGGCCCGCCCGCTGCGCCGAATGGCTGGACAGCATGGGCTGGCTGCCAACGCTCGACAAGCTGGATGAGACAATCTACCGCAGTTCGAAAACTCTGGAGATGGAGGAAATGGCCCATAACGACCATGTCCGGCAGCGGAGTGAGCTGGAGGCCTTGAGCGCCAGCACTCAAAAACTCGAGGAGTTCTTGAACACCGTTCAGGGGGAGAAATTTGCCGACCGGAAAGCCTTGCTCCTGGAAAAGGTGGCTGCCAGCCGTCAGAAATTGGAGGCCGTCAAAAAAGTATTGCCCAAGACCTCGCCAGAAGCGGAGGCCGCCGCAATTCTGCTTTTAAAGGAAAAGCTGGCGGAATTGCAGGCCGAGCGTGACTGGCTGGCGAAAATCTGGGGGTCTGTTCCGGCCGAGAAATAGCTCTCGGAGCCTCAGCTTTCAGGCTTGGGAGGCCTTCACCGCCACGGCCTCGATCTCATAACGCAACGAAGGCGGCAGGCAGTTCGTGATGGTGGTGCGGGCAGGGAAGGGGGCGCTGAAGTATTCGCGATACAGTTGGTTAAACGTGGCCACATCCTCCGCATCGCGCACGTAGTTGCGGGTCTGCACCACATGGGCCAGGTCACTGCCAGCAGCCTCCAGGACCTTGCGCAGATTTTCCACGGAGCGGCGGAATTCACCTTCAAAGCTGTCTCCCACGATTTTGCCGGTTTCATCCACGGAAGCCTGGCCTGAAACGAAGATCAGATCGCCCACGACCACGCTGGGGCTGAAGGGCAGGTGCGAAGTCGGTGTATCGAGATTCTGAGGGTAGGAGACCAGGGGATGGTTCATGGCATCGGGATGGGTTTGCGCAGCAGAGTGGATGCAGGATGACGGCGAGTCACACCGAAAGTCCAGTTTCGGCGGCCTGCTTCGTATCCGCGAGTCCCGGGCGCTGGTCCCATGGGTGAACCAGGGGCCGGGAAAGTCAGAGCAGCTTTTTGCGCCTGAAAAACCAGATGGGCAGCAGGGCGGAAATGACCAGCACGCAGATCACGGCGGGATAGGCCCAGGGCAGCTTCAGCTCCGGCATGTGCTCGAAGTTCATGCCATACAGGCTGGCGATGAGCGTCGGCGGCATGAACAGCACGCTGGCGATGGTGAAGATCTTGATGATCTGGTTCTGCTGGATGTTGATGAGGCCCAGGGTGGACTCCAGCAGGAAGGTCATCTCCTGCTGCTGCTGGTTGGTGTAGTCATCCAGGGACTTCACGTCGCGCATCACGCTGCGGAACTGGGCGGCTAGGTCGCTGCGCATCCAGGTCGCGGCATTGTTTAAAAAGAACTGCAGCATGCGGTTCACGCTGACGAGGCTTTCTCGCAGGTTGGCCACCAGGGCGCTGCGGCGGCCCAGGGTGCGGACGACATCGCCCAGGTCCTTTTCCACAGCGGCATTGGCCTTGTTCGGGTCCAGGCTGAAGACCTCCCGGCCGATCTTTTTCAAATCCGACTCCACGGTCTGCAGGGCATCGGCAATGCGGGCCACGATGAGCTCGCACAGGGTCAGGAAAACGGCATCGCTGCTCATCGGGCAGGAACACTGCCGCCGTACCTGCTCCACGATGAGGCGGAAGGCCATGGGATCCGCGTAGCGGACGGTGGTGAGGCAGTCCGGTGCCAGCACGAAGGTGATGGCCGTGGTGTCGGGATCCGGGGTGTCCAGCCCCACGGGGATCCAGGCCGTCATGTAAAGGGCGCCATGCTCGGAGTACAACCGGCTGGATTCCTCGATCTCCTGCATCTCCTCGCGGGTGGGCAGGCCATGCTCCAGCCAGCTTTCAGCCTCCAGCTCCTCGGCGCGGGAGGGGTTCAGGAGATCCAGGTACACGAGGTTGTCCGGGAAGGGACGTACCTTCTCGTCCTGCCAATCGAAGAGCTGACCTTGCTGGGTGATGAGTCGGACCATGAGTGGGGGGACGCAGACAGTAGCGGCAGAGTCGGGGACCGCCAAGGAAAAGGCGCAGAAGATGTCAACTTGTCACGAACGGACCAGAAAGTGGCTTTCCAGAGACCTACGGTTCAATGAAAGTTGAAGACTGCCCCTGCTCTCGCGTAGAAAGAAATACTCCGCATGACCCTCTCTCCCGCCTGGTACCACATCGAAAACGAGGACGAAATCGCCTCTCCCGCCCTGCTTCTTTATCGCGAGCGCATTGAGTACAACCTCCAGCTCATGGTGGAGATCGCCGGTGGGCCGGAGCGCCTGCGGCCGCATGTGAAGACCCACAAGCTGCAGCCGCTGATCCAGCGCCAGGTGAAGCTGGGCATCACCAAGTTCAAGGCCTCCACCATCGCCGAGGCGGAAATGTGCGCTGCCGGGGGCGGGCAGGACGTGCTGCTGGCCATGCCCTGCGTGGGGCCGAACGGGCATCGCCTGGCCCTGCTGGCCCAGAAGTTTCCCGAGACCCAGTTTTCCGCCATCGCCGATGACGAGGCCACCATCCGCACCCTGGCCTCCGCCGCCCAGCGGCATGCGGTGATGCTGGGGGTTTACCTGGAGCTGGACTGTGGCATGGGCCGCACCGGCATCCTGCCTGGGGAGGCGGCCGCTTTCCTCGTCCATGTCATCAAGGACACCCCCAGGCTGCTGTTCCGGGGCCTGCATGCCTATGACGGTCACATTCACGATGCGGATCTGGAGACCCGCCGCACCCGCTGCGAGGCCGCCTTTGCCCCGGTGCTGGAGTTCCGCAAACGGCTGGAAGGGGAGGGCGTGCCGGTGGCCGAGCTGGTGGCGGGCGGATCCCCCACCTTTGGCATCCATGCGCCTTTGCAGGATCGCACTCTCTCCCCGGGCACCACGGTGCTGTGGGACTTTGGCTACGGGGACAAACACCCGGACCTTCCCTTTCTGCCCGCCGCAGTCCTGCTGGCCCGGGTGATCAGCAAGCCGGGCACTGACCGCCTGACGCTGGATCTGGGGCACAAGTCCGTCGCGCCGGAGAATCCGCATCCGCGAGTTCGCTTCGAGGAACTGCCGGAGGCCGAGGTGGTGATGCAGAGCGAGGAGCACCTGGTGCTGCAAACACCCCGCGCCCACGAATTCCAGATCGGCCAGGCCCTGCATGGCATCCCCCGCCATGTCTGCCCCACGGTCTCCATGCATGGCGAGGCGGTGATCATCGAAGGCGCCACCGCCACCCAGCGCTGGCCCATCACCGCCCGGAACCGGCGCATCACGGTCTGACACCAGCCTCAGAGCCGCTTGCTGGTGAACTGGCGGCTCTGTACCACGGCCAGCACGGCGGCGGAGAAGTGGCCTTCGCTGGCGGCGAGGTCGGTTTTGATCTTCTGCATCAGCAGCTTGTCCGTGGGCAGCACCTGGCGGCCGAGGGCAAAGCCGATGAGCTTCCGCGAGAAATGGTGGGTGAGCTGGTCGTCCTGGGTTTTGAGATACTCGCGCAGGCCCTCGATGCCGACAAACTTGGCTCCGCCCTTGACCTGGCCCGAGGTGTCCAGCGGCAGGCCGCTCTCGTCCTTTTCGCGATAACGCCCGATGGCATCAAAACCTTCCAAAGCGAAGCCGAGAGGGTCAATGCGGTCATGGCAGCCGGAGCAGGACTTGGAGGCACGGTGCTGCTCCAGCATCTCACGCACGGTGGCGGGTTTTTCGCCATGCTCCTTCAGCTCAGGCACATCTGCCGGCGGCGGTGGCACGGGGGTGCCCAGCACGGCCTGCAGCAGCCAGTTGCCGCGCAGCACAGGGCTGGTGCGGTGGCTGCGGGAGGTCTTGATGAGCAGGCTGCCCTGGCCTAACAAACCGCCGCGGTGCTGGGCCTTGACGTTGACCTTCTTGAACTCTTCGCCCGCGACGCCCAGCACGCCGTAGTGTTTGGCGAGGCGTTCGTTGAGGAAGGTGTAATCCGCCCCGATGATCTCCTGCACAGGCCGGTCTTCACGGATGAGGTTGGTAAAAAACAGGGTGGTTTCGCGGTCGAGGTCGCGGCGCAGCTCGGGGGTGAACTGGGGGAACTTTTTGTCATCCACGGCCGCGTGTTTGTCGAAGCCCTTGAACTCCAGCCACTGGCCCGCAAATTCCTTGGCCATGGCTTCGGCCTTCGGGTCCTTGAGCATGCGCTTCACCTGGGCGGCCAGCACTTCCGGCTTCAGCAGGCTGCCATCGGTGGCTGCCCTGCGCAGCTGCCAGTCGGGCTGGGAGGACCAGAGGAAGTAGCTGAGGCGGGAGGCGAGCTCCCAGGCATTGAGGGTGACTTCGGTCGGGGCGGGTGCGGCGACGACAGCAGCAGCAGGTTTAGCGGCTGGTACAGGCGTGGTCTGGGGGACGCTGGTGGTCTGGCCTTCGGCGGGGCGGGCAGGAGTGCCCGCATCACTTTCCGCACCGGCCACGGTGCCGACTTCTGTTTTATACAGAAAGTTAGGCGAGACGAGAATGAGGGTGACGACCTCACGGGCGGCGGATTCGCGATCCAGATCTTTGGTCAGGCCATCCTGATAAAGCTTCGAAAGCTGCGCGCGCTCCGCCTGGGTGGTGGGGCGTCTCCAGGCCTGGCTGGCGAAACGATGCAGGTGCTGACGCATGAGGTCGTCATACTGCACCTGCTGTTCTTTTTTGAGGCCGTCGCGGACCAGGAAACTCCAGTCGAGGCGCATCTGCTCCAGGCGTTTTTTCTCCACGTCCGGAATGATGGACTTGAGCTGCTCATCACTGAAGTAATAGACGCCGGGGCCCGGTTTGTCGCTGTAAAGGTTGCGGGCCACCTCCTCCAGGCGCCGCTCGATCATGTCTGGAAACACGGTCTTCATGCGGCCAAAGTCGGCCATGGTTTGGCGATGGGCATCGGTGTTGCGTTTCCACACGGTCAGTACGCCGGGAATGATCTCCTTGGTGTTAGGCGGTGTGCCCACAACGAGATCCCACTGCACGGTGGCGAGGTCCACCTCCGGGCTGCGCATGTCCAGACGGCCGGAACCAAAGACTTCCGTGGTGCCTTCCGGGAGCGGCAGGGTGATGACGAGCGGGGCCTTGGCCGCGAGGACATTTTCACCGATGCCGTTTTTACCCAAAGGGTCTTTGCCAAAGTAGGACAGCGCTTTTTCAGCAGTGGCGATCCGCTGCTTCAGTTGCTCCACCGTCAGCTCCTTGACCGGGGCCTTGCCGGCTTCGATGTCCTGCACCTGCTTGCGGAAAGCATTCCTCTCCTGGCGCATGTAAACCGCGTATTCGTGATTCTTGCCGTGACGGCGAATGCTGAGTCCTGTGAAGGTCACGTAGTCGCCTCCGTTGCCATCGCCCGTATCACCCAGCACCACGTGGAATTCTTTTTGCCCTTTGACCTGCACACGGCTGCCCCCGTAGGTGCGAAGGCCATCCGCATCCTGCTGGCGGCGCTGCACACCGGTGCCGGGTTTGTCGGGATTTTGTGGGTTGTTCCAGGAGCGACGCTGATCCTGGATGGCCTGCAAGGAGGTCAGCACGGCGGCGGGTGCTTCTTTCGGTTTGGCGGCATCTGGCGGGGGTAGATTGCGCCAGGGAAGCTTGGTCAGGTCCAGAAAACGAGACTGGATTTTGGTGTCGTTCAGCATCGTCCACCAGTTGTTCAGGAAGGGGACGGAAAGCTTCGCTTCTTTGGCCAGTTGCTCCAGGGAGGTGGCCCCGGTGAGTTCCTTGTGCTTCCATTTCCAGCAGGCCAGCATGTAGTCGGCCTCGCGCAGTTCACGATCGTAGGTGGGCAGGTGCGGACCGGACATCTTCTGATACCAGACGTAGAGCGCCTGCTGGGCCTGCCCCTTGACCTGGGCATTGCCACGCATGCCCACCCGCTGCGGGTGAAAGGTGACCCCCGTGCCCGGCAGGATGGTGGCGTGGTCCGCCAGCTTGCGGGCCGCAGCCAGATACTTGTCGAGCTGGGCCGGATTAACAAAAAGCGTGTCTCCCGTGTTGGCGAAGCCTTCGCCGCCACCGCCATCCGGCTGGAATTCTTTGGCCAGGCCGTAGTTCACGCCCGTGAGGTCACGGATCGTGTAATCATACTCGGCATTGGTCAGGCGGCGCAGCGTCACGGCCCCGGGATCGCCCGCATTCGCGGTCGCCACGTGGTCCATGGAGGCCGTGGCCCAGGCAAGCAGATCCTTTTTCTCTTCGGCTGAAAGCTGGGTGTCATCCTCCGGCGGCATTTCGCCCTTGGCCACGACGTCCTTCACCTTTTCCCAAAGCGCGTATTCCTTCTCCACCGAGGGGTCTTTTTCCAGGCGCTCCAGGTCCACGCCCCCCTTCGTTTTTTTGCCGTTGTGGCAGTCGTAGCAAGTCTCCGCCAGCACGGGCTGCACAGATTTCCACTCCGGTGCCGCATGAAGCGACGCCGCGAGAGACGTGAAGATGAAAAGGCGAACGGAAGGGGTCATCCGGTGAAGCATGGGCAGGGCCAGAGTTTGGGGGGTAAAAAGGATACGCCCCAGAGAGCGTACTTTTACGATCTATGCCTGAGGATTTGCGAATTGGAAGGGAGTCCCCTTTCCTCACTTACTTCGCCTGCCAGATATTGACGTCATCGAAGAGAACGCCGGGGCCGTTGACGGTGAAGTGGAAACTGCTTTTGGTTTCGTGGGCGATGCCGGGGGACTTCAAGTAGGCAATGGGGCTGCCATTGAGGCTGACGCGGAGTTCGTCGCCTTTGATCTCAAGGGTGGCGGTGTACCAGGTCTTTTGTTCGAGGCTGATCTTGCCGGAGGCATTACGGCCTTCCAGCAGCTTCTCACCCTCGGCTTTGCGGGCGGGGTCCTTGCGCATGGCATAGATGTCATTTCGCATCACGCCTTCTTTGTAGTCGCCCAGGCGAAGCAGCTTCGACATGAAAGCCACGCGGATGATGTGGCCAGCGTGGGAGCCCTTGAACTGCTGATCGTCAAACACGGCATTAAAATCGGTGGAACCGACGAGCTGAAATCTGAACTCGACGATGACATCCTTCATCGGCGCGTAAAAGCGGCCGACGGCTCCATGGTCGGCCCGTGTCTGCACGCCTTTGAGCATGCCGCCTTCGACCGTGAAAGTGGGAATGAGCGACTTCCACGGCGCGAGATCGGCCCGCTCGAAATCATCCGCCAGGATGGGCTCGCCTTTTTGGGCCAGCGGAGCCGAAGGAACCTCGGCAGCGGCAAGCCATGGCAGGGCGAGGCAGAGAAAGGGGAGGAGTTTCATGAGGGTGGGTGAACGCGGTCTTACTTCTTAGCTGGCGCTGCCGGGCCGGTGCCCTGGGGATTTTTGGTGCCGGGTCGCTCGATCTTTTTTGCGCCTGCGGGCAGGCGGCTCGGATCAAAGGGGAGGATGGGGGCCTGTTCAAGCACCTTGAGCCGCAGGTCCTTGATCTGGACGGTGTTGGCATTGCCACGATGAAGCTGGATGGCCAGCAGGCCCTCCAGGGCGCGGCCTTTGGCATCATGGTCGATCAGTTCCGAGGTGGTCTTGCCATTGATCTGATGGATGAGGTGATTGCCACGGGCGATGATGGTGTAGTCGTTCCACTGGGTGACATCCGCTTTCACGGGCTCGTGCTCGGAGGTGAGCCAGCGCGCGCCTTCAGGGTCGAGCAGAACATTTTTGCCATTGAGGCCGAAGATGCCGCGGCCTTTTTCCTCATAGGTCATGCCGGTGTGTTCGAGGGCTGGGTGGATGTCGAGTTGATACCCCGTGATGCCCCAGGGGCCAGCCTCCGGCAGCGGGCGGCTGCGATACTGGATGCCTGAGTTGTTGTCGCCGATGACCCGCACCGTGGCCTTCAATTCGAAGTCCTTCACCTGGCCTCCGCGCCAGATGAGGAAGGTATTGTTCACCGGGCTGTCCGGGCCCGTGCAGATGCCCGTGATGAGACCTTCCTCCACCTTCCAGAGCTTCGGGTCGCCGTCCCAGCCGCTGAGGTCCTTGCCATTGAAGAGCGGGACAAAACCCTCCGCGTCTTTGTCCTGTGCGGAGCCAGAGGCGATGAGGGCGAGTGAAAGGAGGCCAAGGAGGAAGGATTTCATGGAGGGGTGGGAGTGAACGTCCAGAGGGGTGACGTTTCTCTGCAATTTGCCTCAGCGCTTCATAAAAAAGCGATGTGCCTGTTTGTTCAGACACACCGCTCACAATGACAGATTTAGCGCGTCTTCCAAGAACACACGCCAACGGCTTTACTCAGTTATCGTCATCATCATCATCATCGTCGTCCGCAACAAGCACACGACGGATAACGCGGGTTTCGCCTTGGGGAACATATTCCACACGGACAGGGGTGCCCACACGGACGCGGGCCCGGACCTGCTCGGGGGTCAGGATGATGCCGCTGCGCGTGGCATACACCACTTCCTTGCCGTAGCTGTAGGTGATAGGTCCCGAGGTTTCCTTGACGACGAAGGTGGTCCCGGGGGTGTATTGATGGAGGGTGCCATCGCTGGTGGTGTACGTCGTGGTTGTCGTGGTGGCGGCGGTTTGGGCCTGAACACCGGCAACAGCCATAAAGGCGGTCGCAAAGCAGACTAACAGAAGTTTCATGGATTTAAGGGTTAAGGGTTTCGAGTTACGCAGGGTGTTGCCCTGTACTTACCCATCGCCTTCCGTTTTGGGAGTGGTCCCCACAAAAGTTCCGCTCCTAGAGAACATCTTTTAACCTCAGGCGATATGCACGGGGCGAGGGGCTTGGTCGAGCCTGTCAGGCAACCTCTGAAAAACTGCGCAAAGAAAGTGCGGCCTCCTGCGCTGAATTCTGGCATTTTTCGTGGTCCGGCCCATCATCGGCTTTCACACCCACATGACCACCACCCGCAAGACTCCTGAACAACTGCGCTCCTGGCGCTGGTATGGCCGCGATGAACTCCGTTCCTTTGGGCATCGCTCGCGGGCGAAGCAGTCGGGCTGGGGCGCGGAAGACTATGTGGGAAAGCCGATCATCGGCATCCTCAACACGTGGTCGGAACAAAACTCCTGCCACATGCACCTGAAGCTGACGGCGGATGGCGTGCGCCGGGGCATTTTGCAGGCGGGCGGGCACCCGATGGAGATCCCGGTGCTGTCCGCAGGCGAGATGCTGACGAAACCGACGGCGATGTTTCACCGCAACCTGCTGGCCATGGAAGCCGAGGAAGTGCTGCGGGGCAATCCCCTGGACGGAGCGGTGCTGCTGGGCGGCTGTGACAAGTCCACCCCGGGTTTGCTCATGGGCGCGTTCAGCATGGACATCCCGGTCATCTACATGCCCTGCGGGCCGATGATCAAGGGCAACTGGCGTGGTGAAACGCTGGGTTCCGGCAGCGATGTGTGGAAGTATTGGGATGAAAAACGTGCGGGCAACCTGAGCTGGGAACAGTGGTGTGAGATCGAAGACGGCATCGCCCGCAGCCCCGGCCATTGCATGACGATGGGCACGGCCTCGACGATGACAGCCCTGGCAGAAACGCTGGGCCTGGTGATCCCTGGCGCCTCCTCCGTGCCAGCCGTGGATGCGGCTCATGTGCGCATGGCCGCAGCCGCAGGTCGGCAGATCGTGGAGAATGCCTGGAATGACCTGAAGCCTTCGAAGATCGTCACGGAGCGCTCCTTTGAAAACGCCATCGCCGTGGACATGGCGCTGGGCGGGAGCACGAACGCCATCGTTCACCTGGTGGCCATGGCAGGCCGCCTGGGCATCAAGCTGCCCCTGGAGAAGTTTGACGAGATCAGCCGTCGCATCCCCCTGCTGGCGAACATGCGTCCGGCAGGCAAATACCTGATGGATGAGTTCTACGTGGCGGGGGGCCTGCGCGCGCTGCTGAATGGCATGCGTGAACTCCTGGACATGGACACACTGACGATCACCGGCAAGACCCTGGGCGAGAACGTGGAGGGTTGCGAAATCTACCAGCCTGACGTCATTCGCACGCCAGAAAACCCAATCCAGCCCGACGGCGGCACCGCCATCTTGCGCGGCAATCTTTGCCCAGATGGAGCCGTGATCAAACACGCGGCGGCAACACCGGAGCTGTGCCAGCACACGGGCCCGGCACTGGTTTTTGACAGCTACCCGGACATGAAGGCCCAGATAGACAACCTGGACCTGGACGTGACCAAGGACACCGTGCTCATCCTGCGCAATGCTGGCCCCGTGGGTGCCCCCGGCATGCCGGAGTGGGGACAGCTGCCGATCCCGAAAAAGCTCATCCTGCAGGGCATCCGCGACATGGTGCGCCTGTCCGACTGTCGCATGAGCGGCACCAGCTACGGCGCCTGCGCCCTGCACATCGCCCCGGAAAGTGCCGTGGGCGGACCGCTGGCGCTGGTGAAAAATGGCGACCTCATCGAGCTGGATGTGCCTAACCGGAAGTTGCATCTGCACGTGAGCGATGAAGAGCTGGCCAAACGCAAGGCCGAGTGGAAACCCGCTCCGCCACGCTACCATCGCGGTTTTGCGAAGCTGTTTGTGGATCACGTCACCCAGGCCAATGAAGGGGCCGACTTTGACTTCCTCCAGCATCACCCGGAAGGCGTGCCCGAGCCGGAGATTTATTGAGACCGTTGAGGCAGTGGCGTGAGGAGAGCGACACTTGGCAAGTGCCGCTCCTGAGTGCCAGCGCGGATCAGGGGAGAGTGGAGGTGGAGAGGAAGGTGTTGTTGCCTTCGGTGAAGGCATCGGTGCCGGTGCCATCGTCCACGGTGATGTCGCGATGGAAGATGTTGCCCGCGCTGGCGACGGTGGGGCTGCTGCCGATGGCGATGGTGTCATTGCCGGCACCCGTGATCATTTTCACCGTGCCGAACCAATGGCTGAGGGCAAACGAACCGGCGGCGGCATCCATGAGAATGCTGTTGTCCCCGGCTCCAGCATTGAGATTGACAGCGCTGCGGGCGATAACCTCGGCAAAGTCAGCGGACGAATTGCCTGCCCCCTGAGTGATGGAGATGAGGCCATTGAAGGTGGACTGCTTCAGGATAAGCAGGTCGGTCTCGGCCGCTAGGGTGGGGGTTTTGATGATGAGGTTACCATAGAGATCAGCATCGGTGATGTTGATTTCGGACTGGCCGGCGGCCATGGCGGCATTGACATGCCCATGGACAATCAACTGGGTGGTGCTGGTGCCATTGGTATTTCCGAGGGTGAGGACATCGGCTCCGGCTGCGCCGGTGTAGGTGACGGCCCCGATGCTGCCTAGCTGCGGTGTGAGCGAGAGGGTGTTGCTTCCCGAACCCGGTTTGAACACCAGGCCTTTGCCAATGACCATGTTTGTCTGGGTGCTTGTCAGGATGTCTTCACCGGTGCCGCCGGTGTAGTTGAGCGCGCCATCCAGACGGAAGGCCGCACCGGCGAGACTGGTATTATTATCGCCGTTGCCCAGCTTCAGGTTGATGCCGCCGAGGATGCGAAAATCGGGTGAGTTGATCTCAACGTCATCGTTTCCATTGAGAGCGGTGATGTTCAGCGCACCGCCGATGCGGCCTGAGACGGTGGGCTTCAGCACGACTTTGTTGTCACCTGTCGAATCCCCCATGGCAAAGCTCATATTGCCGAGGACCTGAAGAGAGGCACCGCTCCATTGGACGCTGTCGTTGCCTGCGCCGCCGACGTAGCTGACCGAGCTGGCTGTGAGGGTGGAGCCGGCCTGGCCGGACCAGCCGTTGGAACCGGCACCGAGGTTTAGCGACAGGGCACCGGTGAGGATCATCGAGTGGCCGGTGGACTGAATGAAGCTGTCGCTTCCTGAGCCGCCTTTGACCGTGAGGGTGGTGCCATGCAGGGAGCCATTGGCATCCCAGGTGATGTTTCCCGAGCTTTCCTTCAGGTCAAAAAGGATGGCCTTGGCGCTGCTGAATTTTCCTTCAAAAGAGACGTTTTCAAAGCCGGTGCTGCCGGTGATTTTGAGCCCGCCGCCAAAATGGCCGGAATGTGAGACATTGGTGCCGACGCTGAGCGTGGCATTACCCGCCAACGCAATGGTGGTCAGGCCGCTGACGGAAAGCTCGGACAGGGCGAGACTGATCTCCGGGCTGCTGCCGGGACCGCCGGCAGCCTTGATGGTGAAGGCACCGCCGGTGACGTTCATGTGGCCGCCAAAGGCAGTCAGACGATCATCCCCAGCCCCGAGGTCCAGCGTGAGGCCTTTTTCATAAATGTGCTCTCCCGAAACGCCGATGATCACCGTGTCATCGCCAACGCCCATGAGCATCTTGACCGGGCCGATGAAATAGGCGGAAGAGGTCATGGCGAGGATGTCATTCCCTGCGCCCATATCCACGGTGGTGTTCCCGGCGATGGAGAAATGGTGATTGAAGGTGGAGCCGAAAACGAACGTGTCATTTCCCGCACCCATGAGGACGGAGAGACCCTTGGTGAGGACGGTGGCATTGGGGTTCTCGGAGGCGAGGAACTGGAAGCTGTCATCGCCATCGCCCAGGCTGACCTTGATGCCCTGCTGGGCCTGGATGCTAAAGGGGCCTGTTTGCTCCACGCCATTCAGGACAAAGGTGGTGCCGGTGAGCGCATCGGAGATGTCCCAGTCATTCCCAATCGGATCCTCCGTGATGGTGATGCCATTGGGGTCGGCATCGCCTGTGATGGTAAGGATGCCGCCGGAGATGGTGAGGCTGACGATGCCGGCCGGAGCCAGCCTGGTCTCCAAGGATTCAAGGACGACGGGGGAGGCGGCAGGATGCATTTTCATAATGAAGCTGAGAGACTGAGACGCGATGTGTCCAAGGTGATGATTCGTGAGGCGTGTCACAACGGGTACCCTGTCTGGAGGTCAAGATTTCTGTTAATCCGGTTTTCAGACCGCTGCGTATGCCTATCCTTGTCTCATGCTGAAAGCCTCCCCCGCTGCTCTCCTGCTGGTCCTCATTGGTGTGGGGGCAGGCGTCAGTGTGTTCCTTTCGCAGAAGTCTGCGCCTAAGCCGGTGCCCGTCGCTGCGGCCCCGCGCAAGGATTCGCTGGAATTGCCAAAGACCCAGCCAAACGAGAGCCCGGAAGAGCAGGAAGATCTGCCCGCGCAGATCAAGCTCCTCGAAGGGCAGGTGGAGTACCTCCAGGGGCAGGTCAGCACGCTTCAGGAGGAAAACACGCAGCTCCTGCAAAAGCTGGGCACGCTAGGCATGAAGGGCGCGCCCAAGATGGAGCCCGTGATGGTGGATGAAGACCCGCCTGACTATGTGGGCATGGGCATCGAGCTGATGAAGTTTCGCAAGCTTCAGGCCCTGCCCATCCCGACGACGGGCGTTTCCCAGGCGGAGGTGGAGCGAGCCATCCTGGCCTGGCTGCGCCAGCAGCAGCCAGACGATGAGGGGCCGCGTTTTGGCCTGGCCCTCACAGCCTTGGGTTGGATTGAAAAACCTGTGGACCCTCTGCCGCTGCGCGCCGCCCTGTGGGCCAGGCAGCTCGGTGGCTGGTACGATGAGGGAAGCGGCACGCTGCTGGTGACGGAGGAGAACCCCATCCCCGGCAAACCCGTCCCGGACCGCCCCATGGCGATCGCCTTTGGGCAGCTCCTGAGGCAATACGGCAGCACCCTTTTCCCCAAGGATCGCACCGAGCCGCTGACCACGGATGAGCGGCTGGCGCGTGAATCCCTGCTGGCGGGCGATGCTGGTTTGACACGCTTTTTGTTCAGCCTGCAGAACCCGGCGGCTGCGCCGAAAAGTGATCTGCCAGCGGAAGATCCGGACCATCCTCTCAACGAGGTGGCGATGCCCGTGTTTCTCAAGGAGCTGGCACTTTTCCCTTTTCGCCCAGGATTCGAGTTTGCCCAGACCCTGCACAGCGCCGGGGAGTTTGGCCAGCTGAATGCCGCCTACTCCCGCCCGCCCCGCGACTGTGCGGAGATCATCGAGGTGGAGCGCTACCTGGACAATTCTGCGCTGCCTCCCTCACGGCCGCAGTTTGCCAGCACCCGGGTGGGTGACAGTGAGCCCTACTGGGACGACAGCCTGGGCCGTTTTGCCGTCTTCAATGCGCTGCGCACTTACAACAGCGACGAAGATGCCGGGCAGGCCGCGCGCGGCTGGCAGTCGGACCGTTTGTTAGCCTATGCCGCGCCCGATCATCCGCGCGACCATGCGGCTTGGCAGACCCAGTGGCTGACCCCGCCCCAGGCGGAGGCTTTTTTCAAGGCCATGCGCAACTGCCTGCTCCAGCGTTATGATGCAGAGCCTGTGAAGGATACCGCTGAAGAAGTCACGTTGGCTGTTGGCGGGCGCACGGTGCAGCTGCTGCGCAATCGCCAGGGGCAGGGGGTCCTGCTGGTGGATGCGGCGACCGCGGAATTCGCCCAGGCCTTGCGCACCACGCTGGATTCCGTATCAAAGGCGGCCCCATGATTGCCAAGCAAGTCATTTACTCAGGCCGCGTCCAGGGCGTCGGCTTTCGTTACTCCACCAAGCAGATTGCATCTGGTTATGAAGTGACGGGGTCGGTAAAAAACCTGCCCGATGGTCGGGTGCAGCTGCAGGCCATGTCGCATGACGGAGAGGAACTGGAGGGTTTTCTCGCGGCGATTGACGAGAGCAACCTCGGTTCGCTGATCAAGGAGCGTGAGGTTTCTGTGATCCCGGTGATGCCAGGACAGCGGGGATTTAGCATTGAGCGCTGAAGCGGTGAAAAAGGTGCGGCTGGGTGGAAAGAGCTGCTTTTGTCTCGTCCGATTCCGCGCTTGCTCTCAGGCGGGGTTCTGAGGCATCATCCACGTTCCTGTGAAATTCCTTTTCCATCTTTTGCTTCTCATCGGCCTGAGCGCCCTGTCGGGTGCCGCCTGGGTGGCCCATCGGCCTGCGGTCATCGCCCCGGTGGAGCCTGCCAAGCCGGGCTCACGCCAGCGGGAGCTGGTGGATGATCTGAAGCAGGCGGCCATCAAACGGTCTGCCATGTTTGAAGTGAGCGAGGCGGAGCTGAACCGGCACCTGGCCAAAGCCCTGACGGGCACCCTGCCAGCCCCGGCAGGTGAGTGGGTGAACTTTGAGCGCGTGGCGCTGGAGCTGGAGCCGGATCTCGCCCATGCCACCCTCGTCTGGAAGGTGCGTGACCACCGCAGCACGGCCACGGTGGACTTTCGCATCGCCCGCCAGGAAAAAGCCTTTCGTGTGGAGGTCGTGGGCGGTCGGTATGGCCACCTCGACGTGCCGCATGGACTTTTGCGTCCTTTGACCCCAGCCTTGGAGAAACTGGCCACGACCCTCCAGGAGGAGATTGAGGCCTTGTTTCAGATGAATCAGATCCAGCTCGCCCAGGACAAGCTCTTGCTCGACCCCCGTTTCCCGTAACCCCCCTTTGCCCGCATGTCTCGCGTCGCTGTTTTCGCCTCCTTTTTCACGGCCCTTCTGTTCATCGGCCTGGGCCAGTCACTGCCTGCGCAGGAAGCTCCCGCCCCCCCGGTGGCCCCGCCGTCTGCACCGGGCAGTGCACCGGTGATCCCGGTCGCCCCACCTCTGCCAGGCCAGCTTCAGGCTTCGCCCGCGATGCCTCCTCCCGCCCCTGGGGCGCTGCCACCCACCATCGGCCAGGAGCCTGCGCCATTGCCTGCAGCCTCCGGGATGTCTTCCCTACCGCCGCCGAGTTTCAACTCCGCCCCCAGCGTGCCCCTCACCAAGCCGAAGGTGCGCTCCTCCACCAGCACCAGCGGGCAGTTCATCGTCCATGGGGATGACCTCACTCTCCGCAGCGCCCTTTCCAGCAAGTGCGAGGACATCGCGACCGAACTGCGCACCTTTCTGCATGACAAGCAGCCCTGGGCGCTGCCTGTCGTCGTTCTGGTGAATTCTGGGGAAGCCGCCCGCAAGGCGGACAAACCCGCCTCCACCGTCATCTCCCAGCTCACTCATGGCGGCTTCCATCTCCAGGTGAACCTGAACATGCGGCCGGACCTCCGTCCTGCGGATCTGCGCAAAGAAATCATCCGTGCCCTTTTGGCGGAACGCATCCTGCGGGATCACAAGGAGATCGTCACCCAGCGCAAGCTGCTGCTGCCCGACTGGCTTTTTCTGGGCATCATCGAGGCCCTGGACTACCGCCAGCGTGCGCGGCCCAGCGCCCTGTTTGCCGCCATTTTCAAGAGCGGCAAAATCTTTGGCATCGAGGAAATCATCGAAGCCTCCGCCTCAGACATCGACGATGCCCTTTCCAAAACCATCTACCAGACCTCCTGCTGCGCCCTCGTCTTGGCCTTGTTGGACCAGCCCGACAGCGGCCTGCGGGTGGGCAAATTCCTCAATGCCCTGGCCAGCGACCCCCGCAGTGAGCGGGAACTCCTGAACCAATGGTTCCCTAATTTTGCCAGCACCGAGGCCAGCCTGAACAAATGGTGGGCGCTGCAGCTCGCCACCCTGGCCAGTCCGGGCATGTCCGAGCCGCTGAGCCCGCAGGATACCCTCACGGCCCTCGAAGACGCGATCACCTTCCGTTATCAGGCCAAGCCGAGCGAGATCCCGCAGTCCTCCCGCCGGGTGGTGGCTGCAGTCAAGCCCGCAGCCCCCAAAACCGCCGCATCTGCCCCGGTCACGGTGAAGACTTCCGAACCTGAGGCCGGGCCTGCCGATGAATCGGCCACCGTGCCTACCGAAGAGGAGAAAGAGAAGCGCGGCTTCATCAGCCGGCTGAATCCTTTCTCCCGCAGCAAGAGCAGCGATGACGAGATCGCCGCAGCCATCGAAGAAGCCGCCCGGGTCGAGGCCGGTAGCACCGGGGCCATGCCCGAGGCCCCTCCAGCCCCTGCCGAGGCCGCCGAATCCACTCCACCGGCCCCCACCGCCGTGTCAGCCCCCGCTCCGACGGCAGGCGGAAGTCGTCGCAAACCGCTGCTGGACCGCTGGTTTGACGAGGACAAGCCCAAAGCCGAGGCCGACAAGCCTGCTGAACCCAAGATGGAAGAGCCGGCGAAAGAAGAGGCCAAGCCCGAGAAAAGGGCTGAAGCCGCCCCGGCGAAATCCAAGCCCGCTGCGCCAGCCCCGGTCAAAAGCGCTCCTCCCGCCCCCGCCCCTTCTGAGGAGAAGCCCCAGGCGGAACCGGAAGCCGAGACGGAGAAAAAACCTTCCACCCTCAATCCGCTGAACTGGTTCCGGGGTGGCAAAAAGGACAAGGAAACCAAGCCGGAAGGACCTACCGAAGCAGCCCCCGCACCTGAGAAGGAGACCAAGGACAAAAAAGCCGCTTCTGCCAGCTCGCGCGACCCGTTTGTGGCCCAGATCCTGAGCGGACGCCCCCTGGTCTCGCTCGTCTTGCAGGAGGTGGCGGTGGAGGCCGAGCCTGAGGCCCCTGCCGCTGAGAAAAAGCGTCTTTTCGGGTTGTTCGGCAAAAAGAAGCCAAAGGATGATCCCGCCGAGCCTGAGGCCCCCAAAAAGCTGGAAGAGCAGCCCAAAGAAGCCGCAAAGGAATCGAAAAAACCGAAGGAAACCCCTCCTCTCGCGGTCACTCCGCCCCAGGATGAACCGGTGAAAAAAGCCACCGAGGAGGCTGCGCCTGCGGAAGCCCCCATGCCTGAGGCCGCCCCGGAAACACCCAAGGCCAAGCGCTCGCCCGTGCGTCTGCGGCTGTTCGGCTCCGACAAAAAAGAGGAAAAGGCTTCGGCAACTGAGCCTGAAACCCCGGCCGACATGCCTGCCGAGACCCCTCCTCCAGCGGAAGCGAAGCCAGAGCCCAAACCCGCCGTGGCAGCCCGGCCCAAAGCCGCTCCTGCACCCAAACCGCAGGCTTCCAAAAACGAAACCGCCGTCGCTGCTTCCATTCCGATTGAGGACTACGCCGCCATTTTGAAACGCAAAGACTTCTCCAAGATCATGGAGCGCAATGTCAATGCCCTGGGCGCTTTGCAAAACCGCGCCGCCATCCTTTTCCGTCCCATTGTGAGCGATTACATGGCCGCCATGGAAGATATCCATGAAGGCAAGACCAAGGGCATGGATGCTCGCTTGCGATCCCTCCGCGCCCGGACCCAGGAGGCCATGGAGAAGACCGATGCCGTGCGCGACCTTCTGGATCTCCACGAGGCCAATGGTGCCCCGGCCATGTCCGGAGTGTTCACGGACTACTTGAAGCTGCCCGAGACCATTCAGAACGAACTGCCTCAGCGCACCGACCCCATTTCCAAATATCTGGACGCCCTGGACAAGGAGTTTACCAAGGACTGACCGCCGCGAAGAGCCGCATCGTCAGCCGTTTCCAAGCTCCCAATGGGAGGGGAAGCGGGTGTTCGGAAAAACCTGACGGGCTTCTGCCAGCATCTCCAGCCACTCCTCTCGCCCATAACGGTCGGAAAGATGGAAGAGTACCAGTTCATCCACCTGCGCCCGTTGGGCCAGGGTGGCGGAGAGTACCGTGGTCATGTGAAAGTTTTTCTTCGCCAGGTCGAGGTCGGAATGGCGATACTGCCCTTCGCAGACGATCACCCGGCAGCCCTGCAAGGCTGGGATCAGGCGTTCGATCGCGGTCTCGTCCAGAAGGAAATCTGTGAGGTAGGCGATGGTGTCCCCAGGTGTTTCGACGATCAGCTTTTTCCGAAGGTCCTCCAGTGAATGCGTGCTGCCATCGATCACCACCGTGGCCGGGCTTCCTGACGCTTCCTTCAGGATTTTCATCCAGGGGCCCGGCCGCAGGCCCAAAGCCGCCAGCCGCGTGAGGTCCACATTCCGCCGAGGTTTCTCCCGGATGATGTAGGCCAGGGTCGGTGTGCGATGCTCCATTGTCACGGCTTCCACCGTCACCCCAATCCCTTCCCAGATCACTTGCTGACGCAGCCGGGGCACCTCCTCATGGCGGGTGGCAAAGGCTTCCGGCAGCTCAAAACGGGCACTTTGGATCTCCTCGGGGTGGATCTCGCAGACCCGCCAGCTTCCTGTCATCTCCTCCTGCAGGTTCCATAGAAACCCCTGGAAGCGGTGCTGTAGGATGCGGGCGGTGTCCGGTGGTCCCCACAGCTGGTTAGGCTTGGAGGTCCGGTTGAAAGTGGCCCTGAAGAAGGAATCAAAGCCCGCAATGTGATCCATGTGCAGGTGCGAAAAGAAGACCTGATCCAGGGAGAGGATCTCCGCAAACGGCAGTGAGGACAGGCAGCTCTCACCACAGTCAAACAGCAGTCGTTCCACCGACTGGCCACTGTCCACTTGCACAAACATCGCATTGTCTCCGCCGGCGTTTCCCAAAACCTGAAAAGTGATGCTCATCCTGGATTTTAGAGGCTTCGGAAGAATCCGCATGGAAAAGTCATGACCGAAAGTGCCACAAGTGCTGTCCAAAGTGCCAAGTGACAGGTCAACTGTGCCAAATATGGCACTTTTAAGGAACCAAATGAGAAGCCCGGTTTCGGGGTTTCAATTTTAATCCGTTCATTATCAATGGATTAATCTTTGGTGAATCGTCCTGGCACACTGCGTGCCATACAAGAAGCACCAAAACCAACGTTCAATTTTCCCAACCCAAACTATGAGCAAAATCCTCGGCATTGACCTCGGCACCACCAACTCCTGCATGGCCGTCCTCGACGGCGGCAAGGCCACAGTGCTCGAAAACTCAGAAGGCGCACGTACCACGCCTTCCGTCGTCGCTTTCACCAAGAGCGGCGAACGTGTCGTCGGTCAGGCTGCCAAGCGCCAGGCCGTGACGAACCCCCGCAACACCGTTTTCTCCGTGAAGCGCCTGATGGGCCGCAAGTTCGTTGAACTGACCGAGGCCGACAAGCGCATGCCTTACAAGATCGTGGCAGCCGCCAATGGCGACGCCCACGTGCAGGTGGAAGTCGGTGGCGAAACCAAAACCTATTCCCCGCAGGAAGTCAGCGCCATGATCCTGGCCAAGCTGAAGGCCGACGCCGAAGCCAAGCTGGGCGAAGCCATCACGGAAGCCGTGATCACCGTCCCTGCTTATTTCAATGACAGCCAGCGCAACGCGACCAAGGCCGCAGGCGAAATCGCCGGCCTGAACGTCCGCCGCATTATCAACGAGCCGACCGCTGCCGCCCTCGCTTACGGCCTGGACAGCAAGTCCGACGAAAAAGTCGCCGTGTATGACCTTGGCGGCGGTACCTTCGACATCTCCGTGCTGGAAATCGGCGACGGCGTTTTCGAAGTGCTGGCCACCGATGGCGACACCCACCTGGGTGGTGACGACTGGGACAACACCCTGATCACCTGGATCGTCAACGAATTCAAAACCGACAGCG
>JAZKER010000023.1:0-174617 GCA_040386955.1 Verrucomicrobiota bacterium | reverse complement strand
GCTTGAGGCGGTCGCAGAGAATTTCAAGGTGAAGCTCACCCATGCCGGCGATGATCGTCTGACCGGTCTCTTCATCCGTCTTGACGAAGAAGGTTGGATCTTCTTCAGAGAGACGCTGGAGGGCATTACCCATCTTTTCCTGGTCACCCTTGGTCTTCGGCTCAACAGCCATCGAGATCACGGGTTCTGGGAAGGTCGGAGGCTCAAGGAGCACTTCCAGGCTTTCATCACAGAAGGTGTCGCCAGTGCGGACATCTTTCACACCCACGAGGGCGGCGATATCACCAGAGTAGCAGCAGTCAATGTCCTTATGGACGCTGGCCTGGATCTGGATGAGGCGGCCCACACGCTCAGACTTGCGGGTGCGGGGATTGTAGATGGTGTCACCCTTGCGGACGCAACCGGAATACACGCGGAAGAAAACGAGGCGGCCGAACTTGTCAGACCAAAGTTTGAAGCCCAGGGCAATGAACTTGCCGTTGTCATCCGGGATGGCTTCGATTTCGTTTTCAGGTTCATCAATGACGTGGCCTTTCTGAGGGGCGATGTCGAGAGGGCCTGGAAGATAGTCAATCACAGCATCAATCAGATACTGAACGCCTTTGTTCTTGAAGGCGGAACCACCGGCCATTGGGATGATCTTGTTGGCGATCACGCAGCGGCGAAGGCCTTCTTTGAGCTGGGCGATGGAGATCGGCTGTTCTTCAAGGAACAGCATGCCGATTTCTTCATCATGGCTGCAAACCTGGTCAAGAAGGCCATCATAGGCTTCTTTAGCCTTGGCGACTTCAGCACCTTCGAGTTCACGAACGGTGTAAGTCGAACCAAAACGGTCGTCATCATTGTAGATGATCGCCTTGTTGTTCACCACGTCAATCTGGCCGGAGAGGTTGTCTTCAGCACCGATCGGGATGAGAATCGGCCAGGCATTCGCACCCAGTTTCTGACGAACGTCTTTGACCACGTTGTCGAAGTTGGCACCGGTGCGGTCCATTTTGTTCACAAACGCGATACGCGGCACACCATATTTTTCAGCCTGGCGATACACGGTTTCAGACTGAGGCTGAACGCCGGCCACACCGCAAAGAACGAAAATTGCACCATCGAGAACACGCAGGGAACGTTCCACTTCAGCGGTGAAGTCCACGTGCCCAGGGGTGTCAATGATATTGACACGCATGTCTTCGTCTTCACGCATCTTATAGATGCCCTCTTCTTTCAACTGCTTCCAGCGAGCCGTCACAGCAGCGGAAGTGATCGTAATGCCGCGCTCTTTTTCCTGCTCCATCCAGTCGGTGGTGGCAGCGCCATCATGAACTTCGCCAATCCGGTGAATCATGCCTGTGTAAAACAGGATACGCTCAGTCAGAGTGGTCTTACCCGCGTCAATGTGAGCACAGATCCCGATGTTACGGGTGCGCTCCAGAGGGTATTCGCGGTTAGGGGAGTTAGGATTCGACATGTGACAGAAGAAGTGTGGTGTGAACGGGCAGCGTGGTGGGAAGAGCCGCTATTAGAAGCGGAAGTGAGCGAAGGCGCGGTTGGCCTGAGCCTGCTTATGAACGTCGTCACGCTTGCGGACGGCGGAACCCTGACCCGTGGAGGCTTCCTTCAACTCATTGGCGAGGGCGCGGTGCATCGGGACGCCTTTGCGACCACGAGCATAACCAACGATCCAGCGCATAGCGAGAGACTCGGAACGGGACTGATTGACTTCGAGAGGCACCTGATAAGTGGCACCACCGACACGACGAGCCTTGACTTCAACCTTGGGCTTGGCGTTTTCGATCGCACGATTGAAGAGATCCAGAGGATCAATGGAATCGGTTTTCTCATTCAGCTGCTCAATGGCGGCATATACAATGCGCTCAGCGAGGGACTTTTTGCCGCTCTGCATGACGCGGGCAATGAGGTGAGCCACAAGCTCGCTATCATAGCGAGAGTCTTTGTGAACAGGCTTGTCGTAAACGCGTTTTCTGCGGGCCATAACGGGTAAGGGATCGTGGTGGGCTTAACGGAGGGGTAAATTCAGCAAAGGCTTATTTCTTGCCTTTGGCAGGAGCGGCAGCAGCAGCACCCTTCTTCGGACGCTTGGCACCATACTTGGAACGGCCACGGCGGCGCTTATCGACACCCAGGCAGTCAAGGGTACCGCGGACGATGTGATAACGCACACCCGGCAAATCCTTCACACGACCGCCACGGACCAGCACGATGCTGTGTTCCTGGAGGTTGTGGCCTTCACCACCGATGTAAGCGATGACTTCGAAGCCGTTCGTCAAACGAACTTTGGCAACCTTACGCAAAGCCGAGTTAGGCTTCTTTGGCGTGCGGGTCATGACCTGAAGGCAAACGCCGCGACGCTGCGGGCAGCTTTCAAGCGCAGGCGACTTCGACTTCACCGCTTTATCTTTGCGGCCGTGTCTGACGAGTTGATTGATGGTGGGCATGGTCTGAAAAGTATTCCGTTCCTTAATGGCCTCATCGGGCATGGAATCAGAAAGCGACAGTGCAACCACCCTCGAGAGGGTCTAGCACAGTGTTTTTCCGGTTCACTGCTCCGATAGCAAAGACTCACTCTCGTGAATCATTAGCCAGCACTCACGGGGAGTGCTTGGGCCGGGGAGCGGGCACTTTGGGTTAGATCCTCTTTTGTGCAAGATCTTTTTCGTTTGTTTGTGAAGTTTTTCACAAGGAAATCTCTAATATAAGTTAATAAAATGCGTTTCATTCCAGGGTATTTTTATCATCATGGAATTGAAACGCTTTTCGTTAGTCCGCGCTGGAACCCTTATTCTAAGGGCTTTCCAGAGCGGCAGGCAAACCGGAAGGGAGGAAAGACAGGCGACCGCCAAGCAACCTGCACGAACCACCAGCGTGGAATAATCATCACCAGTTATTTACACTGAAAAGCAGTTAGGCAGGTTAAATCGGCTCCCCTTCCCTGTCCTGGCATCTGCATTCTCGTGCCCGGGAATCATTTGCTGGCCCCCAAAGTGGAGCTCAGGGAGCTAAAAAAGGCCGGTTAGACAGCACAATCCGGGCACTGACCGAAGAATTCGAGCTCGTGATAGAGCTTTTTAAAGCCAGATTTTTTGGCAATCTGCTTCTCCAGGGCCTGAACCGGGCAGGAGATATCGAGTTTTTCGATCCTGCCGCAGTCATTACAGATCAGGTAATCGCTGTGCTCACCCGGAAGAATCATCGTGTAGTAGGCAGCCCGGTCATGCAGGCCCAGCCGACGGATGAGGGTACGCTCTTCCAGCTTCATCAGCAGACGGTAAACGGTCGCCTTGTCGGCCCCACTGCCTAGTTGGTCGGACTCAGCGATGTCGGCCAGCGTCAAAGGCTGGCAGGCATGAATGAGAATGGAGAGCACATCCTCCAGCGCCTTGGTGCGGCGCAGCCCGGCGGCGCGGGCGCGCTCCAGGGACTCACGCAGGAGCTTTTCCGGCTCCTGACGAACGCAGCCGTCGTGATGATGATGATGGTGTTTGCTCACAATGCTTTTGGTTATGTCAACGGCTGAGCCCGACAAAAGGTTACGCTTTTGCGGGCACGTGATCAACCTCGCAAAGTCAGTCGGCCTTCCGCTTCAGCTGAGGGAAGAGGACGACATCACGGATGCTTTCGGCCCCTGTGAGCATCATGATGAGGCGGTCAATGCCGATGCCAATGCCACCTGCAGGCGGCATGCCGTGCTCCAGGGCCAGGATGAACTCCTCGTCAATCTTCTGGATCTCTTCGCCGGCCTGGTGCTCCAGGCGCTGGCGCTGGACGATCGGATCGTTCAGCTCCGAATAACCGGGGCTGATCTCCTGGCCATTGATCACGAGTTCATAAACATCCACCACGGAATCGTCGACGGTGTTCTGCTTCGCCAATGGCACCAGTTCCTTGGGAACGTGGGTGACGAAGAGGGGATTGAAGCTTTTTTCTTCCACCAGCTTTTCGAAGATTTTCTGGTCGAGTTCGTAATGCTCGTCCCCGGCGTGGATTTCATGCACACCCAGGCCCTGGGCACGCTCCACCTTGGCTTCTTTGCTGAGGGTGAACCAGTCTTCCCCGGCGGCACCTTTGACGAGGTCGCGGTAAGGCGTGCGCTTCCAAGGGCGGCTGAGATCAATGAAAGCGTCTTCGCTGAGGACATCCAGCTTGGCCAGCATGGCGTCAAAGAAGCCCTTTTGCCCAGGATTCAGCTCCTTTTCACAGACACCTAGGAAACGGGCTACTTCCGCCCGGGTCGTCTGGGCGATGGAGGCGGCTCTTTCGTGATCCAGTTCGTTCAGGGCCTTGTGGGCCATGGCAATGACGGCCTGAAACTCGGTCTGTGCCTCGGCAGAAAGCACGAGGGAATGCTCCTGGCAAAGCCGGGGAATCATGAACAGGATGGCGCGAATTTCGGTCACGCGATTGCGCTTAATTTTGAGGCCTCCACAGAACTTCTCCGCCAGGTGGCAGACGAGGCTTTCCACCAGATCCGCCATCTGCTCGAAATCAGAGTAGGCCCAGTAGGCCTCCAGCATGGTGAATTCGGGATTGTGACGGCGGCTGACGCCTTCGTTGCGGAAGTTGCGATTTAGCTCATACACCTTGGTAAAACCGCCCACGAGCAGCCTTTTCAAGTAAAGCTCCGGCGCGATGCGCAGGTACATTTTTTGGTCCAGCGCGTTGAAATAGGTCTCAAAGGGGCGTGCAGCGGCACCGCCGGGGACGTCCTGCATCATCGGGGTCTCCACCTCCAGGAAGTCGCGGCCGTTGAGGAAGCTGCGGATCTCAGACACCATCTTGCTACGGGTCACGAAGATCTCGCGGCTCTGCTCATTGGAAATGAGGTCCAGGTAGCGCTGGCGGTACTTGATCTCGCGGTCGGCGATGCCATGCCACTTGTCCGGCAGCGGGCGCAGGGCCTTGCTCATCGGCGTGAGAACCTTCACGTGGATGGAGTTTTCACCCTTTTTGGTGACAAAGCTCAGGCCCTCGATGGCCACGAAGTCACCGATGTCAATCTGGTGGACAAACAGGTCATAGGCTTCATCGCCCACATCATTTTTGCTCAGGTAGCACTGGATGCGGCCGGTGATGTCGCCGATGTCAAAGAAGGTGGCCTTGCCCATCTGGCGACGGGAGAGAATGCGACCCGCGACGCGGACGTCCAGCCCCTCGGTGAAATTTGCCTTCAGAGTGCCTGGGGCATGAGTGACCTCAAACTTGCCGCCGAACGCTGCGATGCCACGTTTCTGGAGCTCCTCCAGCTTGTGACGGCGAAATTGAAGCAGCTCGGATTCGGTGTGTTCAGGGGCAGGTTGCATGGTCAGACGAATAATGGGGCCGTGTCTTTAACTGATTTGCAGCCTTTTACCACTGCAAAACCGCATTCGCCGCCCTGGGGCAACGCCAACTGTGCGCAGTCCCTCCCAAAACCACACCGCCCCTACACCTACCCCATCAGGGCCACGGCAATGGAATCCACGAGAGGCTTGCCCTCGCGGGTGAGGATGATGTGCCCGTTTTTCAGGGTGAGCAGGCCTTCACTTTCCAGGGTGGTCATCATCCGTTGCTGTTCCGGCAGCACGAGATCTGCCGGGAGACCACGGACAGTGCGCAGTTCCAGACCAAATCGCTCGGTACGGCGACGATCCTCGGTCAATTCCTCGCCAGGCTGAGCTGTCCCCTGCCCCGCCTGGATGAGTTCCATGTAGCGAGTGGTATCGGCAATGTTTTGCCAGCGCTGGCCTGCCGCAGTGGAGTAGGCACTGGGACCCAGGCCCAGGTATTCTTCGCCTAACCAATAACTCTCGTTATGGATGGAGCGAAAGCCAGGTTTGGCGTAGTTGCTGATCTCGTAATGCTGATAACCGGAGGCTTCCAGGAGATCGAGAGCGAGGTAGAAGAACTCCGCATCGCGGCCTTCGTCCTCCTGATATTGGCCTTTGCGCAGACGTTGGAAGAACTCCGTGTCTTCCTCGTAGTTCAGATTGTAGGCAGAGATGTGGTCTGGCTGCAGGGAGATGGTTTTTTCGACCGTTTCTTTCCAGGTTTGCAGGCTCTGCCCCGGTATGGAGAACATGAGGTCCAGGCTGACGCTGTCAAAACCAGCCCCACGCAGGAGTTGGTACGTTTCCTCGGCATCTGCCGGGGCATGATCGCGGCCCAAGATCTTCAGGGTGGGCTCGTCCCAGGCCTGGATGCCGAGACTGATGCGTGAGACGCCCTGGCTGCGCATCATGGCCGCTTTGGAGGCGGTGATGGTGCGGGGGTTCACCTCGCTGGTGTATTCGGTGACCTGGGAGAAATCGAAGATCTCACGCAGGCCCGAAAGCAGGCGCTCCATGTGTTTTTCACTCAGGGCTGTGGGCGTGCCGCCCCCCAAATAGACGGTGCGGAGGTCCAGGTCACGGGCGGCCTGTTCCCGTTTTGCCTCCGCCAAGACGGCCTCAACAAATCCCGCCATGTCCGTGCTGCCGTGCTGGTGCTTGTAAAAGGAGCAGTAGGGGCAGATGCGGTGGCAAAAGGGAATGTGGACGTAGAGGTGCTGAATCACGGGCCTGCCACTATGGCATAAAATGAGCAGTCGTGTGAGGAAAAGACGAAGCCCAGTTCCAAACAAAACGGACCCCGGTTTTCACCGGGGTCCGCTGGACATTTGATGTGCCTGATGGCCTGAACCTAACTCTTGTTCGGCAGGTCCACCAGCATCTGGGCATTGCTGGGGTAGCGCTCCATGAGAGTAAGCACACGCTGGATGGCATCGATCGGCTTATGCCCGGCGAGACCACGGCGCAGCATGTGAATCTTGTCGAGCTGGAAGGACTGCAGCAGCAGTTCCTCGCGGCGGGTGCCGGACTTGAAGATGTTCACGGCCGGGTAGTAGAACTGCTCGGCAATCTTGCGATCCAGCACCAGCTCCATATTCCCGGTGCCCTTGAATTCCTGGAAAATGAGGTCGTCCATGCGGCTGCCAGTTTCCACCAAGGCCGTGGCCAGAACGGTGAGGCTGCCTGCCTGACGGGTGTTACGCGCAGCGGCGAAAAGACGACGGGGGATCTCCATCGCCCCCACGCCCATGCCGCCGCTCATGGTGGCACCGCCCTGCTTGGCATTGTTAAAAGCACGGGCCAGACGGGTGATGGAATCCATGAGCATGAACACATGCTCGCCGCACTCGACGAGACGCTTGGCGCGCTCCACCGCAAAGGCGGCGATGCGGGTGTGGCTCTTGATGTCCTGATCATTCGAGCTGGCGTAGATTTCCGCCTTGGGCAGGATGCGCTTAAACTCGGTCACTTCTTCCGGGCGCTCATCCACCAGCAGAATCATGAGATGCATGCCGGGATGATTCGCCACCACCGCCTCGGCGATGTGCTGCAGCATGGTGGTCTTGCCTGCACGTGGCGGGGCGACAATCAAGCCACGCTGGCCACGGCCCACGGGGGTAAACATGTCAATGACACGTGTGGTCAGGCGATCTTTCGAAGTCTCAAGCTGGATCTTCTTGGTGGGGTTGGTCGCCTTCAGCTCTTCGAACAAAGGCAAGTCGCGAATAGACTCAGGCACACGGCCGTTCACTTCGGCCACCGAGGTGACCTGAAGACCGCGCTGGCCCTTCTGGGCCACGCCTTTGATCTGCATGCCTTCACGCAGGCCATACTGGCGGATGAAATCGGCCGAAATGAAGGAATCATTCGGGTGCTGGATGTACATCCGGTCGCGCTGGCGGAGAAATCCGTAGCCTTTTGGCGTCAGTTCCAGGATGCCATCGGCAGGCTCGGGCGGGCCGAGAGGGATTTCGGAGGGGCGGTTGCGCTCCTCATCACCGCCGGCCTGGACTTCCTGATTCTGATGACGCGGCTGCTGGGAATGCTGCTGCGGGCCGTTGCCATTTCCACTGCCACCATTGGCCTGCTGACGGGCGATTTTTTCCTGACGGAAACGTTCGCGACGCTCTTTCCAGCGCTCGAATTTGGATTTGCGGCGCTCTTGGGGCTGGCCGTCTCCCGAAGGACCATTGGGCTGACCGTTGCCGTCCTGGCCCTGTCCGCGCGGGGCATGCTGATGATCCGCATGGCGTTGTGGCTGCTGGGGCTGTGGGGCCACAGATTCAGCAACAGCGATTGGAGCCGGTGCAGCAACCACGGGGGCCTCTTCCACCATAGGAGCCATCGGCTCAACGACAGCCGGAGCGACTGGCGCTGGAGCGGAAACTTCGACAGCGGGAGCGCTGGCAACAGGGGCTTCAGCTTTCGGCGCAGCCTCGGCAGCCTGCATCTTGGCCAGCATTTCAGCCGCCTTTTTCAGCACTGCAGACTTGCGCACAGGCTTGGCTTTCTTCGTGCCATTCACCTCGGGGGTCGGTTCCGGGGCAGCCTCTGCCACAGGAGCCACAGGAGCCACGGGTGCTGGCTGCACAGGCTCCGCTTCAGCCTGGGGGGCGGGTTCCTTGGCTTTCGCCGCCTTTTTCGCCGCAGGCTTTTTCGCCGCAACACTTTTGGTTGGGGCGACCTTTACGGCAGCCGTTTTAACCGCCGCCGTTTTCTTCGGGGCAGCTTTTTTGGCAGCGGCCTTTTTGGCAGGCTTGGATTCGGGGGCAGACAGATCGAGCAGGAGTTCTTCGCTCATGGTTTTTTCAAAATTGGTTAGGACAGTTCATCGGCGATCTCATCGGCGATTTCGAAGTTGGCGTGCACGTTCTGGGTATCGTCGTAATCGTCGAGGACGTCGTAGAGCTTGATGATGGATCGGCCCAGTTCGACATCGGTGATGGTCACCGTGGTGCTGGGCTGATAAATGAGGTTCTGTGACTTGGTGGTCACACCTTTCTCACGCAGCGCACTGGCCACATGGAAGGTTTGTTCGAAAGTGGTGTAGAGGATCCAGTCGTCCCCGTCGTCCTGAACGTCGTCAGCACCGGCCTCGAGGGCCAGTTCGGTGACAGCATCCTCAGTAAGGGAGCCTTTCTCGATGCGGATCTCTCCACGCCGGGTGAACATGTAGGCGACGCTGCCGGCATCGGCAAAGGTACCCTGGTTTTTTCCAAACAGCACCCGCAGGTCATTGGCGGCCCGGTTGCGGTTGTCGGTGACGACTTCCACCATCAGTGCCACACCACCGGGGCCGTAGCCCTCATACGTAATTTCCTCAATGGCGGCCCCTTCGAGTTCGCCCACCCCTTTTTTGATGGCGCGTTCGATGTTGTCATTCGGCACGTTAGCCGCACGTGCCGCCAGGATGGCGGAACGCAGGCGGGCGTTCAGGTCGGGGTTGGACCCGCCGTTCTTGGCGGCCACGGTCAGCTCCTTCGAAAGTTTGCTGAAGACCTTGCCACGCTTCACGTCCACCACGGCCTTGATGTGCTTGACCTTGGACCACTTGTTATGTCCTGCCATGTTGCGATGTCTGGGGTTGGGGGAAAATGGAAGGGTGCTCCGGCGCTTCGCGGGCGGCGGGTCCCGTTCGGGATGAATGAATGGAAATGGTAAAGAGCGGCCTTGCCGCGGTGTCTGCTCTGAAACGGGCCGAGGCCTGTCGCAGGAAAGGATTTCGTGAGCCTTGGCTTTTTGAAATCACAGCTCCAATCGCCGGAGCAGTCACCAGTGTTCACCTGGTTGAGAGAACCAGGAACAGGGCAAGTGTGCGGGAGAGAGGTCGCAGATGCAAGGTGTTTTTTCTTCGATGCCGGATGATGGAGTCGTGTTATCTTCTGCCATGCCCGACCCCAACCCGTCTCTGTGCCCCCGTGAACAACATGGTTTTGTGCGTGTCGCCACGGTGTCTCCAGAGCTGAAACTGGGCGATGTGGCCGCCAACGTGGCCACGCTTCGCACGGAAATGCAGTGCCTTGCCAGCGAGGGCTGCCGCCTCATTGTTTTTCCAGAGCTTTGTCTCACCGGCTATTCCTGCGCGGATCTTTTTTATCAGCGCAGCCTCCAGCAACAGGCCCTGGCCGGAGTCAAACAACTGGCGGAGGCGAATGCCGGCCTGGGCTGCTGCATCGTGGTCGGCCTACCTCTGATCGTGCAGGGGCGGCTGTACAACGTGGCCGCGGTCATTGCCGATGGGGAGGTGCTGGGCTTCGTGCCGAAAACTTTTCTTCCCAATTCGGGCGAATTTTATGAGCGGCGCTGGTTTTCCCCGGCCACCACATTGACGGATACTCATACGGAAGCAGATGGTATCCCTATCGGCACCGACCTTTTGTTCGAAGCCACCGACCTGCCCGGCTTTGTGCTCGGGGTGGAGATCTGTGAAGACCTGTGGACGGTGATCCCTCCCTCCAGCCATGCGGCTCTGGCCGGGGCCACCCTTTTGGCCAACCCCTCGGCCAGCAATGAGGTGCTGGGCAAGTTTACTTATCGCCGCCAGCTCATCTCCCAGCAAAGTGCGCGCTGCCAGGCGGCCTACATTTATGCCAGCGCGGGTGCGGGGGAATCGAGCACGGACACGGTGTATTCAGGCCATGGCCTCATTGCCGAAAACGGTTCATTGTTAGGCGAAACGGAACGCTTTGCCTTTGAGACCCGTGCAGCCATGGCCGATGTGGACCTTCAGCGGCTGGAGCATGAACGCGTACGCAACACGGCGTTTCGGGATGCCGCCGCCACGCAGTCTTACTCGCGCATCACCTTCTGTCTGGGTGAGGCCCAGCCTGGAATCTCCCCTGCCCTGCTTCGTCCGCTGTCTGCGCATCCCTTTGTCCCTCCGGCCGGATCTGACCGTCAGTCCGTGTGCGAAGAGATCTTTGCCATTCAGGCAACGGCCCTCGCCCGCAGGCTGCGCCAGACGCGCAGCAAGACGGCGGTGCTCGGTCTTTCGGGAGGGCTGGATTCCACTCTGGCCCTGCTGGTGATGATCGAGGCGCTGAAACGTGCAGGCCTGCCGCGTGAGGCCGCCCTGACCATCACGATGCCCGGCTTTGGCACCACCGCACGGACCAAAGGCAATGCCGAAAAACTGGCCGAGGCACTGCACATTCCGCTGCGGACCATTGGCATCGGTGACGCTGTGCAGCAGCATTTCAAGGACATCGGCCATCCCGCAGGCCTTCACGATGTGACCTATGAAAATGCCCAGGCCCGGGAGCGGACGCAGGTGCTGATGGATGTGGCCAACCAGACAGGAGGCATCGTGGTCGGCACAGGCGATCTTTCAGAATCCGCGCTGGGCTGGTGCACTTTCAATGGCGACCACATGTCCATGTACCACGTCAATGCCGGTGTGCCCAAAACCCTGGTGAAATACCTCATCGAATGGTGCGCCAGCGAGCTGTATGCCACGGAGGCCGGTGCCATCCTGCATGACATCATTGACACCCCGATTTCCCCGGAACTCCTCCCCCTCGCCGCCGATGGCAGCATGGAGCAGAAGACCGAAGATACCGTGGGGCCTTATGAACTGCATGATTTTTTCCTCTTTCACTTCATCCGCCATGGCTGCGATAAGGCCAAGATCCGCTTTCTGGCAGCGCAAGCCTTTGCAGATCAATACCCAGTCGAGGTAGTGGACAAGTGGCTGGCCGTCTTCCTGCGCAGGTTCGTGCAAAGCCAGTTCAAGAGGTCATCCATGCCCGATGGGCCAAAGGTAGGCTCGGTAGCGCTGTCTCCGCGCGGTGACTGGCGCATGCCGAGCGACTATTCGGGCACCCTCTTTTAAGAGACATTCCAAGGTCTGCTTGCAAAGGCAGGCCCGGCGGCACGTTTGGGTAGGATATCCATGAATATCCTGCCCCTTTTGCTTCTGGCCGCATTGACGGCATCCCGATCCGGACTGCCTGCGGCGGAGTCCGCAAAGCCCATAGCCCTCGGCTCGAGGCTGGAATTGTTCGTGGACAAGTTCCTCATCGAAGACATGCAGGGAACCACGCTGAAAATGCATGCCCCGGTCAAGGCCCCGAGGCCGAAGTCCCCGCTGCCCGTGAAGCACATGGTCACGATCATCAAAGATGGCGCCCTCTTCCGGGCCTGGTATCGCAGCAGTGATCCCGCCTACACCGGCCCCTTCCACAGCGGACATCCCGGCGAGACGGTGAACTACGCAGAAAGCCAAGACGGCCATCAGTGGACATTCCCAAAACTGGGCCTGCACGAGATCAGCGGTAGCAAGGAAAACAATGTGATCCTGGCCAACCAGCCGCCCTTTCTCACCAACTTCATGCCATTCCTGGATTCCCGGCCAGGCGTGCCTGACGAAGAGCGCTACAAAGCGCTGGCGGGTTATCCAGGGCCCGGCGACAAACGCGGCAGCACCACGCCAGGCCGGGGTTTGTTTGCCTTTGTCTCGGCGGACGGCATCCGCTGGACCCGGAAGGCTGAGGCCATCCCTTACAGCCCGAAATGGCGGCATGCCTTCGACTCTCCGAATGTATCCTTCTGGTCTGAGTCCGAACAAAAATACGTGTGTTATTTCCGCACCTGGACGGACCCAGAACGGCTGCGCAGCATCACCCGGGCAACCTCTTCCGATTTCGTGACCTGGAGCGACCCTATCGAGATGAAGCCCAACCGGCCGGGCGAGCACCTTTACACGAACATGACCCATCCTTACTTCCGGGCCCCGCACCTCTACATTGCACTGCCCACACGTTACGTGCCTGGCAAGGGTGAAGCACGGGACAGTGAGACGAGTGTGAACTCCACGGACATTTTATTCATGACCAGCCGTGCAGGTTCGGAAAAATACGATCGCACTTTTACCGAAGCCTATATCCGCCCAGGACTGGATCCGGAGCAATGGATCAACCGGGCGAACTATGTGGCGCTCAATGTGCTGCCCACCGGGCCGCAGGAAATGTCCATCTATCATCGCAGCGGCGACCGCTATGTGCTGCGGACGGACGGCTTTGCCTCCGTCCATGCCGGGGCCGAAACGGGCAGTTTCACCACGCGGGCACTGACATTTTCTGGCAAGAAACTGCTGCTCAATTTCAGTGCCAGCGCAGCAGGCAGCCTCCGTGTGGAAATCCAGACGCCTGAAGGTCAGCCGATCCCTGGCTTTACCCTGGCCAACTGTGAACCGGTGGAAGGCGACAAAATCGAGGCAGCCGTGCAATGGAAGGGCAAGCCCGATCTATCCGCCCTAGCCGGGCAGCCTGTGCGGCTGCACTTTTCCATGCTGGAGGCTGACCTTTTCTCGTTACGGTTTGGTCCCTGATGCAGGGCAAACTCCGCAGGGCCCGATTCCGCCGTCGTCTTAGGTTGTTGAATTTCCGGTTGCCCTATGGAGGCCAGCGGCTTACTTGCGCGCCCGTTTCACACTCCGCCAGCCATGCTTGAATTTTTCCGCCGCCACCGTGGTGCCTTCCTCATCACCGTCACCGTGATCATCATCATCAGCTTCTCCGTCTGGGGGGGCATGCGAAGTGGTCCGGAAAGCCTTGAGGGCCAGCCCACAGACAAGGCCTTTACGGTCTATGGCCGCAACTACACCATCGCCGAAGCCCAGCGCCTGGGTCGCCGCATGCAGGTGATCTACAGCCTGCAGATGTTCGATCTGCTGAGCCTTTCCCGCATCGGTTCCCAGGAAGACCAGACCAACAACATCGTCATCAACCAGCTCGTCCTGCAGCATGAGATGAATCGCCTGGGCATCCACCCAAGCGACGCCGAGGCCAAAGAAGCGATGAAGAAGCTGCCGACCTTCCAGGAAAACGGAGCATTCAGTGCTGAACGCGCCTACAGCGTGGAACAGATGATGGCGGCCAACGGCTTCAACAGCGCCGACCTCCTGGAAATCGTGAAGATGAGCATCGGCTTCAACAAGCTGCGTGACCTCGTTAGCAAGAACTACACCGCGAGCCCCCTCGAAGCTGAAAAAGCCTACGCCAGCGAATATCAGACGCTCAAGGTCAACACCCTCACCTTCAATCTGGAAGACTTCAAAAAGACCGCCGTCGTCAAAGATGACGAGATCCAGAAGTACTACGACGAGAAAAAGGAAGGCTATAAGACTTCCGGCAAGCGCGCCGTCAGCTACGTGTACTTTGAGAACGCCAAAGCGGACGACAAGAAGTCCGTTGAAGAGCAGGAGAAAGCCAGAACGGCGGTGGTGGATCGCGTGAACAAATTCAACGACGCCAGCATCAAGCCTGCAGCCAAGTTTGACGAAATTGCCAAGACCCTGAATGAAACCGTGCTGAAGGCAGACCTCTTCACCAAGGAGGCCCCCCCAGAAGCCCTCAAGGCGGAAAAGGAACTGGTGGATGCCATCTTCGCCACCAATCCTGAAGTGCGCCCGATCAGCGATCCTGTGCAGGGCAGCAACGGCTACTACATCTTCTCTGTGACCAAGGTGGAAGAGTCCAAGCAGCAGGAATTGGCTGAAGTGAAAGACAAGGTCAAGGAAGCCCTGGTGAGCCAGAAGGCCCAGGAAGCCCTGACCAAGGCTGCCAATGAAGCCCGCACCGCCCTGGCCGATGGCCTGAAGGCCGGCAAAAAAATCGAAGACCTGTCCAAGGAAAAGAAACTGACCCTTTCCCCTCTGACCGACATCACTGTCGCTGAGCCTGCCATGGAAGTGGCCAGCAGCAACGTCATCGCCGGCCAGGCCCGTGACACCGCTGCCGGTGAACTCACCCAGGTGATTGATACGGAGACAGGCTCCCTGCTGGTCTATGTGAGCGCCAAGGAGCTGCGCAAGCGTGACGACAGCAAGGACCTGCGTGAAAACATGAACACCGGCCGTGCCGACCAGGAGCGCACCCGTCTGTTTGAAGCTTGGTTCACCCGCCGCCGTGGTGAGTCCAAGGCCAAGATGCTGATTACCCAGGCCTGATTTCAGTCCCGATTTCAGTCCTGAAGGAACGTAGAACCATGAGCGACACGATCCTTCTCGAAGACTTGTTTGATGAAGCCAACGGTCATCTGGCCGTTGGCGAACTGGAGGAGGCCATTGCCATCTATCGGCAATGTGTGGCCCGCGACCCTCAGTTTTTCGACGGCTGGCAGGCCCTGGGCATGGCTCTGCTAAAGGTGGGCGAAGTGAAAGAAGCCATCGGCGCAGGCCTGATGGCCACTACGCTGCAGCCCAATGACCTTCTTGCCTGGACCGGCCTGTCACAGATGTATGTGCGTAATGGCCAGATCGCAGAAGCTGAGGATGCCAAGGGCAAAGCCCGCATCCTTTCTCTGGGCGGCAAAGTGGTGAAGGAATAGCAGGTGAACACCTGCTATTTGCCGAGGAATGCCCTGTTCCCTGCCCCGCCAATCTAGGCGGGCTTTATTTTTCCACGGGTTTACCCGCCTTCACCCAGTCGGCCATTCCACCATCCATGTGGTAGATTTCAGTAAAGCCGGCCTGCTCCAGTTTGGGCAAAGAACGGGTGCTGCGGCCACCGGCCTGGCAATGCACAAGCACGGGTTTGGACTTGTCCACTGTCTCCAGCTTTTTGACAAAGTCCTTGGACAGCAGATCCACATTGGCGGCACCTTTGATGTGCCCCTCTTTGTACTCATCCTCAGTGCGCACGTCCAGGACCGTCACCTTGCCCTCAGCCACCAGTTGGGCCGCTTTCTCGGCATCCACATGCTTGACTTTGTCTTCGGCAAATCCGGCCAGCGGCAGGACACAAAGTGCGGCGATAAAGAAGAGTCGTTTCATAAGCAGTGGAGTTGGGTGGAATGGGGCAGCTTCGACAGGACAGGCGGTGGCTGAATCAGCCACCGCCCGCAGGAACCAGCCGAATTAAGCCTTGGCGGCTTCGTATCCTTTGGCGACAGCGGTCCAGTTCACCACATTCCACCAGGCGGTGATGTAGTCAGGGCGCTTGTTCTGATACTTCAGGTAGTAGGCGTGTTCCCACACATCCAGGCCCAGGATAGGAGTGCCCAGATCCGTATCTGGCACCAGGCCCTTCATGAGGGGATTGTCCTGGTTCGGTGTGGAGGTGACGGCCAGCTTGCCGTCCTTTTTAACGATGAGCCAGGCCCACCCGGAGCCGAAACGCTTCGTGGCAGCTTCTCCGAAAAGCTTTTTGAAATCATCCACACTGCCAAAGCTGCTCTGGATCGCCTCGCCCAGCTTTCCTTCCGGGGCGCTAGGGCCACTGCCCGCAGGGGCCATCCACTGCCAGAACCAGGTGTGGTTCACATGCCCACCACCATTGTTGCGGATGGCGGCGAGTGAATCGGTCGGCACCTTTGAGAGATCGGAAATCAGGTCCACGACGTTGCTGGTCTGAATTTTGGCCGTTTCCAGGGCCTTGGTCAGATTGGTGATGTAGGCCACATGGTGCTTGCCAAAGTGGATGTTCATCGTGGTCGCATCAATGTGCGGCTCCAGGGCCTCGGGCGGGTACGGCAGCGCAGCCTGCTCCAGGGTGATGGTGGAGGCGGCCTGCGCCCCGGTAGAAATCAGCGAGCCTGCAACAGCGGCTCCCGTGGTGGTGATGAAAAGGCGGCGGTTCATGATAAACGGGTCAGTCTCAGGGTTCGATTGCCAGTGACAATTGCCACAAGCATACGGATTACGTTGCATGGCGACGAAAGTCACGGCTGATTTGTATTCGTAATGTCCCTCTTTATTCCGCCTGACTATTTTCGCGAACTCGCTGCCCCTGAAATTTTCCCCGACCCCACCCGTCCCCTGGAAGTGGAACTGGGCTGTGGCGATGGCACCTTTTTGGTCGGGATGGCCAAGGAACACCCCGAGCGGGATTTTTTAGGCGTGGAGCGCATGCTGGGCCGGGTCTCCAAAACCAGCCGGAAGATCAACCGGGAGCGACTGACCAATGCCCATGTCATGCGGCTGGAAAGCGGCTACACCACGGGCTGGCTGCTGCCCACTGGAGGTGTCTCCCGCCTGCATCTGCTGTGCCCGGACCCCTGGCCGAAAAAGCGCCACGCCGCCCGTCGGCTGGTGAACCAGGATGAATTCCTCAGCGGCCTCGCCCGCATCCTCCTCCCTGGTGGGGAATTTTTGCTAAAAACGGACGACCGGGTGTATTTCGAAGATGCGCTGGCCAGCCTGGGCGCACGCCCCCAGTTTGAGCAACTCGACTGGCCTGCCGACGCTTTCTTCTACCCCACGACTGACTTTGAGCAGCACTGGCTGGAAAGCGGCCGCGAGATCCACCGGGCACGCTGGAGGCGGGTGGCGGACTGAGGGCATGCGTCACTGCAAGGTATTGAGACCTTTTTCCAGCCCATGCATCATGGGCTCGATAAAGCGGTACCCCTGCGGGAGTTCGATCCGGGCCAGTTCCCCCACCTCCGTGAAATACCAGCGCACCTCCTCCATCTGCATCACCTTCAAAGTGACGATGTAGCAGCGGCGCTGTTTTCCGGCCAGATCCATGACCCCTTCCCGCGCCGTCAGCGGCACGGACTTGGCCTGCTCCTGTACTTTGGCGAGCTGGCTGAGCCAGTCGTAGTCGCCCCCCAAGGTCCCCTTCACCGCCATCAGCGTTTGCACAAACTGGGTGTTCATCACCAGCTGCCCCCCTTTTTTCACCTCCATCGCGGGCAGTTTGTCCCCCTCTTTCCAGAGGACCGTGGCCAGCATATCCGCCGAAGTGGATTTCAGTTCGAGATCCAGGCCGCGCCAGCGTTCCCCATCGGCAAGTTCCCCGGTGAGGTGAAAAGTGACGTCATGCCCGGCCTTTTCAGGATCCGGCAGAGTCAAGGTGCCGCTGGCAAGAACGGAGTACACCGCCGGAGTCGTCGTTTCATTTTCCTTGCGGATGGTGAAGGTGGTGTGGCCGATCTTTTCCTTCTCATGGTAAAGATGCAGGGTGTTGTTAAACGAAGCCGCCTCCGCCAAAAACAGGTCAAAGACAAACCGCGGCGGCACCACGGCAAAGCGCGACTGGTCGGGAAAGTAAGTGTCCCGGATGATGAGCCCGGTCATCACCGCCCAAAAGAGCACAATGACCGCCGATAGGATGCGCCACAGCATGAATGAGATACTGACGCCGAACCGGGGTGGATGTAAAGATCAGGCGATCAGCTTCTTCACTAAATGTCCGGCGACACCCGTGAGGCGGACATCCAGGCCCTGGAACTTCACCGTCAGCCGTTTGTGATCAATGCCCAGGAGATGCAGCATGGTGGTGTGGAGATCGTGCACATGCACCACATCCTCCACCGCACGGTAGCCCAGTTCATCGGTGGCTCCGTAACTGAAACCCGGCTTCACGCCGCCGCCTGCCATAAAGACATTGAAGGCCAGGATATGATGATCCCGTCCAGTCCCCTGTCCCATTGGCGTACGGCCAAACTCACCACCCCAGAGGATGAGCGTATCGTCCAGCATGCCTCGCTGTTTCAGGTCCTTGATCAGGGCCGCCGTTGCCTGGTCCACGTCCTGGGCCGAGGACTTCATTCCATCCACAATGCCGCCATGATGATCCCAGGCACGATGATAGAGCTGGATCATTCGCACGCCGCGCTCCGCCATGCGACGGGCTAACAGACAGTTTGAAGCGAAGCTGCCATCACCCGGCTCCTTCACCCCATAGAGGTCCAGGATGTGCTGGGGTTCGCTCTTCACATCCGTGAGTTCCGGCACGCTGGCCTGCATCTTGAAGGCCATCTCATACTGGGCGATGCGGGTCTGGATCTCTGGGTCCAGCTTTTCTTCCATGAGCATGCCATTCAGCCGCTGAATCTCCTCAACCACCTGTCGCTGGGTGCTCTGGCAGACGCCGTCCGGGCTGCCCAGGTAATGCACTGGCTGCCCCTTCGCCTGAAACTGAATGCCCTGATATTTGCTGGGCAAAATCCCGGCTGACCACTGCCGTGCGGAGACCGGCTGCTGCCCGGTTTTACCCGCCGAAGTCAGCACCACAAAGCCAGGCAAGTCGCTGGTCTCGCAGCCCAGGCCGTACAGCAGCCAGGAGCCCATGCTGGGCCGTCCTTTGATGATGCTGCCCGTGTTCATGAAGGCGTGGGCCGTGTCATGATTGATCTGCTCCGTCTGCATGGAGCGGACGATGCACAGGTCATCTGCGATGCTGCCGATATGGGGAAACAGCTCTGAGATTTCCTGCCCGCTTTGCCCCCATTTTTTGAATTCACAAAACGCACCACGGGCCTTCAGCTCCGCACCCTGGAGCTGAGCAAGCTGCTGCCCCTTGGTAAAGGATTCTGGAAAGGCCTTGCCATCCAGTTCCTTCAGTTTCGGTTTCCAGTCAAAGGTCTCCAAGTGCGAAGGCCCGCCCGCCATGCAGAGAAAAATCACCCGCTTCGCCTTCACTGGCGTGTGAGGTCGCAGCATTGCCCCAGCCACTCCACCCATGGCCTGCGGGGCCAGCCCCGCCATCGCCATGCCCCCGAGCCCGTAGGCCGACTGCGTCAGAAAGGCGCGACGGTTTACATTCAAGGCATGGGTTGTAGGATCAAAAGCTTTCATGCAGGCACAAACAGATACGACTGAGCATACCTTGCCCTTGCTGTGGAAAGCCAGCCTTCCGTGATGGAGATTTCACTCAGGTCTATTGCATCGATCCCTTTTTTTTAACAAACGGCCCGCCTTTGTCCAAAAGACGGACCGTCTTTGAAAGCGGTGCTTCACGTGCAGCCACGCAGGACAAACAGCACAAGAAGGATGGGAATCGGAATGCCGATGAGCCACAAAAAGATCCAGCCAATTTTGCCCGATTCATAGGCGCGTTTCATTGAGGTTTTCATAACGTTCCTTTCTGGTTGGTTACTCTGTCACCCAGAATTCGGATGAAGCCCCCGCCCCAGCCCTGTCTATTATCAGGGCTCCTGTGCAGACAGTCTCATGAGACTGCAGCCCGTCTTTGTGACGGGTATTGAACAATTCAACGTCCTACAAACTCAACGGTGATGAACCGCGTCAGGGATCTTTCAAGACCAAATCAAAGTCCCATTTCACTTCAGGAAACCAGCGTTTTTTGTTGGCCTCCTGAGCCAGCGGCACATTCGGATTTCGACGCACCAAGGCCTTGTAAAAACGATCTGCGGCAGCCGCATCACGAAGCTGCAGCCAATTCCCCGCAATGCACAGAACCTCAGCGGTCTTCGGGTGATCATCCGGCATCAGGGAGGCCGCCTCCCAGGCCAAATCAGCCGCCACATACCGATAATGATACCGTTTGTTTATCACCGGAGCGTAATGCTTGCTACGCCACTTTTCAGCAGACGTCGCGGCCAAGGTGGGAGTCTGCCTCTCCGCCATTAGCAGCCGGTTATCGTGCATCCAATCATCCATCCAAACGGTCTGCTGGCGAAAGCTGCTCAGGTCCCTCAGCTCGAATGCCCCGCTTACCACGGAGTAGTCTGGCCCTGTTTCAAAACCGAACATCTCCATGCCTAACAAACGGTGAATTTGTGCAGCTTTCCAAAGCGCCTCCGCCCGCTCAGCCTTGGGTAATTTGCGTTCATGCCCCTGACGGTAAGCCTTGGCATAATGTCCGAATGCCAGCGCCAATTCATCCGGCAGCATTTTCTGGGCATCCTTAAAATAATGCTCTCGCACAAGCCTTCGGCCAATGAGGTATTTCATCACAGGCAGCCCCTGTGGACGTCCCCAGCCGCCATACTTGCGAGCCAGATCACGCATCGTTTTAACATCCGCCTCCGAGCCCTTTTCGTCTTCATATCTCCACGCTTGCAAGGGCTGGGAAATAGCCCCCGCCCTCTCCAGAGCCAACAACTCCTCCACAGAGAGCAGACGCTCTGCAATGTAGGCTGTGTCTTCCCAGAAATCAGTTTTGGCAAAAGTGGTCAGCGCCCCCGCGAAGTCATTGGTGGCCAATTGAGCCCGGCCATAGTCTGCCAGGAAATGATGCCGCCGCACTTGCCTGTAATTTTCGGCGTTCAATGGAATAGGGCTGATTTGGGCATCAACTTCCATCTGCGCCCGGGCTTCATCCTGCACCTCAGGCAACCCTTTGGAGAGGACTCCAAGCGCCTTCACCGCCTCGCTCTTGCGCCCCTCCATCGCAGCGAGCTTGCCTCGCAGCGACAGCGCGACAACATCTTCGGAAGGAGACATTCTGAGCCAGCGCTTCGCTTCGTTGAAACGAGCGGCATTGTAATAAAGCCAAGCCAGCAAAACCGCTTCCCCCTGCTCCCGCAGCCCCGCTTTTTCAAAGCTCTGGAGCCAGGCTTCCAGATCCTCATTGGGAGAAGCCATGTTGTTTTCATGATGACCAAAATCCCAGCCCAAGGCCCCCTGCGCCACCTCGATGAGATGCAGCATCTGGGCTTGCCGCAAAAATGGATCTGCCAAAGTTTGCTCCGACAAGTCTTCACTCCAGGCACTGTACTGCCAGCGATCTGATTTCAACTGCTCATCAGCCCGGCTATGGCCCAGGATGGCACGCAGGTAGGCCGCCCTTTTCCATTCAGCACGGCTCACCTCTGTCTTCTGCGGCAGATCGCTCCCAGGCCGACCCAAAACATAGGTCGCTTCTATTCCCAGGTGGAGGGAGTCTGCAAACCCCGTTTGTGACAATTCCCGAGTCTCAAAAAGCCAGCGGCCCCGCTCCTTTATTTGGGTGGGATCCGCCGTACGAAATAGCATCCACGCAGCCCAGGTCGAGCGCCACCTCCTCTGGTCAGCAGACAAAGCCAAAACTTGCTGCCATTTCTCCCGCGCCTGCTGAACCAGCGGGCTGGCATCATCGGCAGCTTCAAGATAAAGCAACGATCCCTCCAGATAAAGGCGAACATCCGTCGGGAGCTCTCCCAATATTTTTTGGCTTTCGTTTTTGACGGCTTCCAAAGGGCGGGCTTTTTCACGATCCTCCTTGCTCATCGCATGCTCCGAAAGATCGCCCTGCAGAATCATGGCCCTCCGAAGGTCTCTATAACCAGCCAACCAAATCCGCCGCGTTGCCTCGTCCGGCTGGCGATCCTTCATCATCCCCTCCATTTCCGCCATTTCCAGATCCAACGTGTAGGCTGGCGAACCCGCCTGACGTTCAACCAAAGCCGAGTCTAACAAACCATGCTTCAATTGATACAGCTCCCCGGTGAATTGAAACACTGGCGGCTGCAAGATGCCTTTGGGCTTATCCAGGGCGTTTTCAGGAAAAAACGGACCACAGGCAAATGTCGGAGCCAGGCACAAAAGCCCCATCCAGCCAATGAATGATCGCCATGTCTGCATGGCCATCAATTATCCCTCAACGGCCTGAGCTTACAAGTTCACCTTATGGCCTTGGCAAAAATATCCACAGGGCCTGTGGAGCCCTCGACCCGCAGCCATCCGATGACTCTTTTTGTGCCAGAACCCACTCGCGGCATCCGCCCCGGATTCACCAATTTCAGAGACAGATAGCCCGCCGCCGACTCCACGACCTGATACCCTCCCAGCGCATCGGCCCCCACGGCTTCAGGACCTGCCCAATGAAGAGTCACCAAAGTTGGCAGATCATCCGGCGCATCGCCAGCCTGCTCAATCACGACTTCCGCCTGCCCTGCCTCCTGCTTTTTGCAATGCGCCAACCAGCCGCGTTTCAGAGACTCTCCCAGGGCCACCTTTGCCAGCACATCCAGCGGCCAATTCAGCCGATCCTGCGCCACCGGCAGACGGTACCACACCACCGATTGCAGAAGCGGTGACGCCTCCGTGCGCCATCGTGAAACCAAATCCGCCATTCCGTAGGCATCGGCATCCAGCACCACATAATTCGCACTCTGCAATGGCAGTGCCTGGGGCACATCCTCCGCATAGACCTCACGCACCTTTCCGGCGGAATCGAACTCAACCACGCAAGAGTAAGTGGGCAGCGCGACCCGGAAGGGCACGCCGATTGTCACAGCCTGAGCCAGGGCATTGCGCGTTTCTGCCAGATCCACCAGGGCCACCGCCTTGTCCTGGGTCTTTGGGAGATGCAGCGAGTGCACCTGGAGAACATAACCGGGCACGATGGCCGCCAGAGCTGAGAATTCCTTTTGGCGCAGCCAGGAGGGCAGAACTGTGCAGGTGACTTTCAGTGGAAACAGGGCGGCCTTCACTTCTGTAAGCAGCCGGATGTAGTCCACCAGTTTTGAGTCTGGACAATCATAGTCTAGTTGCAGCTCGACCACGTTTCCAGCGGGCCAGCCGGTGATGAGTTCCTGGGCCAAATTGACCACTGATGTAACCGATGCTACATCCCATCCGGTCTTAGCTGCCGAAGGAAATATCCGCATGACCAAGCCCGTCTTCAGGCCCACCAATGCAGGCTTGTCGGTGCGAATGCGCGTGACTTTCATGACGGCTTTTTCGAATCTGACTTCGGCGGCCAGAAGGTGAAAGGCCTGCACCCAGGGACGGGACAGCGCGATGCTTTCGGCCACCTGGGGCTTCCACTCCCGCTGCCAGACATAGACCTCGGAGGGAAGCAGTTCCTGACGCTTTATCACCTCCGGTTTGCAGCCTGTCAGAATGAAGGCTGTGGCACATAGGCACAATATCAATAAATGTGTCATTGCCTAACGATCACACAGGTCTGAGACGCATACTATCAATTAAGGTTGTCACATTGGCCTTAGAAAGTGTAGTTCCCTTCCATGCCCACAATAACAAGTTCACAGACCTGGCAAGACACAGATCTTTGGAAGACGCTTGAGAAGCGCAGCCGTAAACCAGGGCAGAAAGGGACAACTGCCGAGGCACTCTGTGTCTTTCTCAAACAGCCAGCGTGTATGTCGTCAATCGAAACCGTACTCCGCTCGGGTAGCACCGGGCCAACGGACTTCACTCTGCATAATGACGAGCACTCTTTCCGAGTTGCTGAACGGATCATGGAAATTATCCCGCCCGGCGAGAAGCAAAATGTCTCGGACTACGAGCTCACGCTGCTTCTCATGGCCGCTTACCTACACGATATCGCCATGAGTCCGAGCCTACCCTTGGTCCGGGATCATCGCGCCCACCTCCTAGATCCCGATCTCAGCAGGTTGGACTCAGCGCAGAAGATCAGCTTTCAAGCTTGGCTCGACACTCAGGAACCTGCCATTGATGCGCCTCTTCGCACTAATCAAGGAAGATCCGCTGATCTAGATAAAGCTGATGAACTCATCACCTTTTACGTCCGTCACCGGCACAATCAGTGGAGTGCTGACTGGATTAATGAGCATCTTGCTGGTGACTTTCACGATCTAAAAAACTGGCAGACCACTCTCATCCGCCTCTGCCAGAGCCATCATGAAGATCACGAAACCCTGGCGTTCAAAGAGTATGATCCGTACATGGTCGGCAACGGCCAGCATATCCAGCGTATAAACCTTCGCTACCTAGCCTGTCTTTTGCGCATGGCAGACATGCTGGAAAACTCACCAGACCGCACCCCTTCCATTCTCTTCCAACATCGGCATATCGAAACGAGACCACGCAGCATCATCTATTGGCAACGAGACCATCAAATCAGTCTCAGTATTCAAGAGAATAAGGTTGTTCTAGGAGGACAGGCCAACAGCGCCCGAATCCACAAAGCAATCCTTACGCTTGCCGATGACATCGACGCGGAGTTATCAGGTATCGCCAACCTCGCCGAACGTTTTGCGTTTGATCAATGCCCCGGCCTATCGAAAATCAAGCGTACCTGGCCGCTCCAACGTGCTTGCGCCCGTCTTTTCAAAGCTGGCCAGGATTACGAATATATCGAGGGTGGCTTTCGGCCAAACACCGCCAAGCTCATCCAACTCCTCTCTGGTGAGCAGCTGTATGGCAATCCCCTCGCCGCCGTCCGCGAGTTGGTCCAAAACGCCTTTGACGCCGTCCGAGAAAAAATCGCCCTATTACGCCTACGCCAGTCAGATTCTGCCAATCCTCAATGGGAAAAAGAGCTCGGGCAGCGCGAAAACGTCACTCTCACTTTGGAAAAACGGCCAGATGGTAACCTCATCTTACACTGCGAGGACACCGGCTGTGGCATGACCAAAACCATCATCAAGGACCACCTCCTCGTTAGCGGAAACTCCAACCGACCCAAAATTCGTAAGCTTGAGCGCGATTGCAGCACCGCCGGATTTCAGTTGGGTCGCACCGGCCAGTTCGGCATTGGCGTGCTCAGCTATTTCATGCTCGCCCGCACCGTCATCCTAAGTACCTGCCGGGACCAACTTTGGGGTGACTCCGATGGCGAGCGATGGCGGTTTACCACTCATGGCGTCGGAGACTTTGGCGAGCTTCGCCGGTTAGACACTCCCAGCCCAACCGGTACCACGATGGAGTGGATTCTGGATGCCGCGAAAGTCGGTGATCCTGAGATGTTTGCAGACCAACTCAGCGACTACCTCCGCAGCCAGATCCTCCGCAGCCCTTGTCGATTCAGCTATAAACTGAAAAATCTCAGAAACAGTGACGCAGAGCTGGAGTTCAACCATGGCTGGACATGGAATGAAGACAGTATCCGTAAATCTATCTCCTCAAAATTCCCAAGAGTACAACATGTCCCAGAGGAAGATGAAATCAACTTCGGCCTGGAAAATGTTCGCAGCAGGCAGACAGATGCGAACCTCCAGGCTGCCTACAACAAACAAGCTATAGAATCGTTACGTTTTGAACAAATCGAAGTCTCCTTGCCTGAAAATTATGGCCTCGCACGTTTGACACTTCCTTATTTCGATTTGCCTGAGGGTCGTTGCCTATCCTTCCTTTGCTTTGATCGAAATTCAAATAACACCGTTGCCTGCACCCCCTCAGGTCTGGATGAGAAAAGCATTATTACTCCTATGCCTGCTATCATCGCTTCCTGGCTAGGCATTGGAGCTCGTTTATCTCTTGATTCAAATAACTTTCGGATTGGTATTGTTGAATTCGATTTATTCAAATTAGATAATAACCATATATCAGTGTCGCGAGACATGATTCAAATTAGTAAAGATTGTCGCGCCAATATACTCAATTTCCTGGAGCTTCAATTAATCCAACTTTCTCAAAAAGTGCTCAGTTCAGCAGACCTTTTTTACCAACATCTGAATAATTGGTCGCGCGGTCGAGCAATTAAGTTAACAGAAAACTCTGCTTGGTTTATTTGGAAATCTAGGAAATCGGAATTCCATCCGATAAAACTGCCAGCAGCCAAGACTGGATCAAGCTATCTGGGAAAAAAGGTGAAGGATCATCAAGGGCAGCGATTCACTCTTTTGGAATTTCCCAGTTCCTTCGGCGAATCAGCAACTGGAAACCAAGTGTTTCTCCCGCCCCATAAAGTCATGGGCATCAAGTCTCTTGAGCGATTTATTCTCGACCCACATCTGGGGCAGCAGAGAATGAGAACCTACATCCCTGTCTGGGAAAAAAGCGAACAGAATATGAAGGGAAATACGCCCCCTATATTCCCGCCAGAATGGTGTGAAATTGCCTGGATCAGGCAGAGCGGCTTCTTATCCTACTTTAATGGTCATCACATTCTAGACTCCTTACGCCTCAAGGCTGATTGGACAGATGATACGAGCGACCGAATTACACAACGAATTCACTGGGATGAACTACGCAACATCCGAACAGCTCAAGAAGCTGCAAAGCTACTCTATTACGCGGTTTTAAAAATTCATCCTGAAGCCTGGAAACGATTTCAGGACAAAGAGTCAGGAACCGTCTCCAGACTTTGGCAACTTTGTGCAGAGGCCGTCCAGACACACCCGCAGAATCTCGCACTAATAGTTCTGCATGGAGGGTATATCAAACGGCTTTCCCCCCAAGGGCTTGAGAACGAAAGAATTATGAGTCCAGCGGGTCAAGCCTTACTTCCTGAGTTAACTGACCCCGAATGGATTCTGGAAGCCGAAGACGATCAAGCATGAAGATGAAACAAACCGCATGCACAGAATCTTGGAGACAGTCAATTCATGCTTCCCCCCTCCTTCATTCACGCTAGGCTCACGCTCAATGTCCAAACGTCTCTTTCTGCTCGATGGCATGGCGCTGCTCTACCGCGCCCACTTTGCTTTCATCAAAAACCCCATTCGCACCAGCGACGGGCTGAACACTTCTGCGCTCTACGGCTTTACCAACACCCTGCTCGACATCATCAAGAGCTGGCAGCCAACTCATCTGGCGGTGGTTTTGGACACTTCCGCGCCGACTCCGCGTCACGATATTTTTCCCGAGTACAAGGCCCAGCGCGAAGAGATGCCGGAGGATCTCTCGATGGCGATTCCACAGATTCACCGTCTCTGCGCCGCCATGAACGTTCCTCTCCTCACACGAGATGGGTACGAGGCCGACGACATCATCGGCATCTTGGCCAAACGATCCGAAGGCAAAGATTTCGAGACCTACATGGTGACTCCGGACAAGGACTTTGGCCAGCTCGTCTCAGACTCGGTGAAGATCTACAAACCCGGCCGCCAGGGCAGCGATGTCGAGATTCTGGGCGTGGCCGAAGTCTGTGCGCGCTGGGGCATCGAACGGCCGGAGCAGGTGGTGGACATCCTGGCTCTCATGGGGGATGCAGTGGACAACATCCCTGGCATTCCCGGCTTTGGCGAAAAGACGGCCACCAGCCTCATCCAGCAATATGGCAGCCTGGAAAACCTCATTGCCAATGCGGACAAGCTCAAGGGCAAGCAGAAGGAAAAGGTCGAGCAAAATGTGGACAAGGCGATCCTTTCCAAGCAGCTCGCCACCATCATGCACGATGCTCCGCTGGAAGTGGAGCTCGACTCCCTGGGTGTCAAAGCCCATGATGACGAAGCCCTGAAGGCCTTGTTCACCGAGTTCGAGTTTAACACCCTGGGCAAGCGTCTCTTTGGCGATGAGTTCAAGGCTGGGCGTGGCCGCCAACTGGCCAAAGACGCCGCACCTGCAGCAGCTGGCAGCGACCTTTTCTCCATGGAGGAAACCACGCAGCAGACCTCTCACAACCTGCGGAGCATTGCGGATACAGAGCACAGCTATCATCTGGTCCGCACACCGGAAGAACGCCGAAACTTCATCACCCAGTTGCAAGCCCAGCCGCGCTTTTGCTTCGACCTCGAAACCACTTCCTTGGATCCCCGCGACACCCAGATTGTCGGCATCGCCTTCTCCTGGCAGGCGAACGAAGGCTGGTTTGTCCTTTTCCCGCGGGAGCGAGCCGAAGCGGCCTCGGTGCTGGAGGAGTTTCGAGGTGTCTTTACCAATACCGCTCCGGCCCTGGACGCGACCGAGGCGCCATGGGATGGTGGCGATACCACCACCACGGCCCAGCCACTCTCTGCATCTGGCATTGAGAAAATCGGGCATAACCTCAAGTTCGACCTCAGCGTCATGCTGGCCCACGGGCTGGAGGTCGTCGGGCCATTCTTTGACACGATGCTCGCCCATTCCCTGATCGAGCCAGACCAACGTCACGGCATGGATTATCTGGCGGAGTCCATGCTGGGCTACACCCCGGTGCCCATCACGGCGCTCATTGGCACGGAGAAAAATGATCTCTTCAGCCAGGCCACCATGGCAGATGTCGCCGAGGCAGACCCGCAAAAGATCACTGACTACGCGGCTGAAGATGCGGATGTGACCTGGCAGCTGGCGGAGAAACTGCGCCCGCTCCTCCCCCAGCATGGAGCCGAACGTGTTTTCTATGAGATCGAATGTCCGCTGCTACCCGTGCTCACGCGCATGGAGCATCGCGGTGTTGCCATTGATGTGCAGGCCCTGCGGGAATTTGGCCTGGAACTGGAAAAGCGGGCCAATGAGATGCACCGCCGCATTCAGGAGATGGCAGGTGGCGCATTCAATCTCAACAGCCCCAAGCAGCTCGGCGAGATCCTTTTTGAAAAGCTCAAACTGACCGAGAAACCCAAGAAAACCGCCACGGGACAGTACCAGACCAATGAGCAGGTATTGCAATCCCTGTTAGGCCTGCACCCCATCATCGCAGACATCCTGGAATACCGCGAGGTGACGAAGCTGAAGAACACCTACGTGGACACGCTGCCGGGCACGGTTTCCAAAGTGACCGGGCGCGTACACACCACCTTTCATCAGCTCATGGCCGCCACCGGACGCATGGCATCCAGCAATCCGAACCTGCAAAACATCCCCATCCGCTCCGATTCGGGCAAGGAGATCCGCAAGGCCTTCGTCCCCGGCCAAGAAGGCTGGGTGCTGCTGAGCGCCGACTACAGCCAGGTGGAGTTGCGCGTCATGGCCGCGCTCAGTGAAGATGCCGCGATGATCGAGGCCTTCCAAAACGGTCACGACATTCATCAGGCCACCGCCGCCCGCGTTTATGGTGTAACGTTGGATGGCGTGCTGCCTGAGATGCGGCGCACGGCCAAGATGGTAAACTTTGGCATCATCTACGGCATCAGCGCCTTTGGCCTCTCCCAGCGCCTGGGCATTCCCCGCGGCGAGGCAGCGACCATCATCGAGAACTACTTCAAGCAGTTCCCTGGCATCCATCAATACATGGAGCAGATCGTCAAAGATGCGAGGCGTTACGGTTACGTCGAGACCATCACAGGTCGGCGTCGTGTGATCCGCGATATCGCCAGCGGAAACGCCAGTGTCCGGGGCGGCGCTGAGCGCATGGCGATGAACACGCCCATCCAGGGCACTGCTGCGGACATGATCAAGCTGGCGATGATCAACGTGAACAAGGCCATCGAACAAGCCGGGCTAAAAACCCGGATGCTCCTCCAGGTGCATGACGAACTTCTCTTTGAAGTGCCCGAAGCCGAGGTGGAACAGGCCAAGTCCATCATCCTCGCCGAAATGAGCAACGCCCTCCCCCTGGGCGATGTGCCCGTGGGTGTGGAGGCCGGGACAGGGAATAACTGGCTTCAAGCCCACTGACCCATGCAACTTTAACCGCCATCCAACCGTTGACGCGAGAGACTCATGCTGACCCGCCTGCTCATCTTTGGTCTCACCCTCGCCGCTTCCACCGCCTGCGCCTGCACCATTCCGGTCTTTCGCTACGCGCTGGACCGCTGGGAGGCGGACAAGTTCCACCTTGTCCTGCCGCCTTCAGTTTCGCAGGATGCCGCCATCAGCGATCTGCTGCGGCCACTGCGGGCGAATGGCCAGGCCAATCTGGACATCACCACAGCTCCAGAAGCAGCATCGGCCACTCTGAAGCATTCGCGCGCAAGCGACCGGAATGTTTGGTCGGGACCGCTCAATGCCCAAAGCCTGGGCGTGCTTCTGGACTCCCCTGCCCGCCAGCAATTGCTGAAGCAGATCCTCGCGGGTGACTCCGTGGTCTGGGTCATCGCCGAGGGTGGCACTGACGCCGATAAGACCGAGGCAGACCGCATCGAAAAACGTCTGCGCTTTCTGGAACAGGTCGCCGCGTTGCCCGTGCAGAATCCCAATGACCCGGACAGCCAGCTCGGCCCAGGTCCGCCTCTACTCCTCAAATTCACTGCCCTGCGTCTGCGCCGCGATGATCCTGCCGAACAACCACTGATCCAGATGCTGGCTGGCCCGCAGGGCAAAGTAGATCCAGCCACCACCAGTTTTGCCGCTGCCGTGTTTGGCCGGGGACGAGTTCTCGGGGCTTGGCCGCTGGCAGATCTCGATGATGCTTCGCTGGAGGATGCCTGCATGTTCCTCGTCGGCCGCTGCTCCTGCCGGATGAAAAACGAAAACCCCGGCTGGGACATCCTCATGAATGTGGACTGGGAGAAAGCGCTGGCCGCAGTGAAACGCAGCGGCGAAACCGACATCGCGCCACGCAAGCAGCCCAATGCCGCTTTAGCCGTTCCTGTTACGGTGAGCACCACAGGCCCCATCGCACCTTCTCCAGGTTCAAAAGACATCAATGTATGGATACCTCTGTCATTGGATGACACCTACTTTGTAGGTTTCGACAGGCGCATCCTGGCGGGCTTGGCCGCCGCCATTCTCGGGCTGGCCTCGTTGTTTCTTCTCCGAAAAAATTAAATCCCCTCCCCTCATGCCAAGGAAACTCCTCGCCCTCATCCTGCTGGCCGTCGCCGGAGCTCTGGCCTTTTACAGCCTCCGCACTGGCAATGACAAGACAGGCCAGACGCTCACCGTTTACTGCGCCGCCGGTTTAAAGAAGCCTGTCGAAGCTGTCGCCACCCAATATCAAAAGGAGTTAGGCGTCTCCATTTCTCTCCAATTTGGCGGCACGGGCACCTTGCTCACCCAGCTTCGGGTGGCCAACCGGGGGGACATTTTCATCGCGGCCGATGAAGGCTCCCTGGCTGATGCACGCAAGCTGAAGGTGACCCGGGAGGTCCTGCCGCTCGCGATTCAGCGCCCAGTCATCGCCGTGGCCAAAGGCAACCCGAAAAACATCCGCACTCTGGCCGATCTGGAAAAACCGGACATCCGGCTGGCCCTCACCAACCCTGAGGCGGCAAGCATCGGCAAGATCACCAAAAAACTGCTGGGGACACGTTGGGAAGGCCTGGTCAAAAAGGCCGTGGTGATGAAACCCACTGTCACCGAAGTGGCTGCCGACACTCAATTGGGGGCCGTGGATGCCTCTCTCGTCTGGGACAGTACCCTCGCCCAGTTCAAAGACTTGGAAATGGTCAAAGTGCCAGAGCTCTCCACCCACGAAGAAAAAGCCAGCGCCGCGATCCTCAGCAGTGCCACATCTTCCACAGAAGCCCTCAAGTTTGCCCGGTATCTGGCCGCGCCTGACAAAGGTGGGGCCATCTTTAAATCGCTCGGTTTCCAGCCTGCGGGAGGTGACAAGTGGGCCCTCAAACCGGAACTCATTCTCTACAGCGGCGGAGTCAACCGCCCTGCCATTGAAAAACTGGTTCAGGATTTCGCCACCCGCGAAGGCATCAGCCTCACCACCGTCTTCAACGGCTGTGGCATCCTCTGCGCCGCCATGAAGACAATGGGCGACAGCACCAGCCCCCAATTTCCCGATGTGTATTATGCCTGCGACGTCTGCTTCGTGCCCCCCGTCGCCGAACACTTTCCCGAAGCGGTCTTGCTGACAGAGGCCCAGATCGTCATTGCCGTGCCCAAGGGCAATCCCAAAAACGTCCAGACCCTGGCAGACCTGGCCCGCCCCGGCCTGCGGGTAGGCCTCTGCAATGCCGAACAGTCCACCCTTGGTTTTATGACGCAGGGCATTCTGAAGTCCATGAACCTCCTCGAAAGCGTCAGCAAGAATGCCTCCAGCCAGGTCCCGACCGGTGATTTCCTGGTGAACCAGCTTCGCACCGGTTCACTGGATGCAGCCGTGGTGTACCAGATCAACATTCAAAACCAGGCCGCTCACTTCGACTCGATACCTCTGCCTGCGGACAAGGCCAAGGCCATCCAGCCCTTTGCCGTGCGCGCCAGCTCACCTAACAAACAGCTCGGCAACCGGATGCTTGCCTGGCTGCAGGAAAATCAAAAGAGCTTCACCGATGCCGGTTTCGTCTGGAAGGGGGACAGCCCTGCCATCAAAAGCAGCGATCTGGAAATCCCGGAATGGCTGAAGCAGAAGTGAACCAGCGGTTGCAGCGCGCCCCAACCGTGAAGATGATGCCAGCATTCATGCGCCGTCTTCTGCTCCTGCTCACTCTTTCCCTCGCCGCCTGCAAACCGGCTGCCCCGCCCGTGGTGGCTACCGAGCCCCCGCCCGTCATGCTGCCTGCCAGCGCTCGTGAACTGCCCCCTGCCGAGGCAGCCGCGTGGATGGCCGCCAATCCCGAAGCACTCATCCTGGACCTCCGCATGCCGGAGGAAATCACCCGTGAGGGCAAACTGCCAGGTTCCCAGAATCATGACTTCCTGCAGGACGCCACCCAGGAGTATCTGGCGACGCTCGACCGCGCCCGCCCCTGCCTCCTTTACTGCGCCCTCGGCGGCCGCTCCACCCATACAGCCGTGCAGATGCATCATCTCGGATTCACCCAGATCATGATCCTCAAAGGAGGATTAAACGCCTGGCTCAAAGAAGGCCGGAGCGTGGTCAAACAGTAGCCTTGAGGCTCTTCACCCCTCATTGTGGCAGCCACACCTTACTTCCTAAAGATAAAATAGACCGCTCCGCACATGCAGCAGGCCGCCCACAGGTAGTCCCACTTCAGCGGCTGCTTCATGTAAAAAAACACAAACGGCACAAACACCGTCAGGGTGATGACTTCCTGGATGATCTTGAGCTGCGGCAGATTGAGCGCCGTGCTGCCGATACGGTTGGCTGGCACCTGCAGGACGTATTCAAAGAAGGCGATGCCCCAGCTCAGCAACGCCGCGATGAACCACGGCTTGGCCTTCATGTCCTTGAGGTGGGCATACCAGGCAAAGGTCATGAAGACATTCGCCACCGAAAGAAGACAGACGGCTTTAACAATCGCCCAGTTCATACAGAGCCTACTCCACCAGATATAAGATACGTCCGCAGCTTTCACACTGCGTCAGCAGTTCACCCGAGCGCAGTTGCTGCACGGTGCCCATAACTACCTTCATGTGACAGCCTCCACAGATGCCGTTGGTCAATGCGACCACAGCTGCATCTCCTTTTTTGGTGAAAAGACGGTCGTAGAGACTGAGGGTTCCAGCTTCCACCGGATCAGCCAAAGTTTTGCGCTCCGCCTCCTCATCCGTCAGGCGGGATTTGACGCCTTCGGCACGGATGGCCAGGGATTTTAGATCTTCATTCACCCGTTCCTGGGTGACGGCCAGTTTGGCCTGGGCTTCCTTCAGCACAGCCTTGGCGGTTTCCAAAGCTTCCATGTGCTCCAGTTCCGTGTCCTCAAGGGCGCGCACATCGCCTTCATAACGTTTGATTTCGTGGCCGAGCGCCTGGAACTCATCGTTCTTGCGGGTCTCAAATTGCTGATCGTGCAGGCGCTTGATCGAATTTTGACGGGTGGCGATGTCCAGCTCCACCCCTTTGATTTTCACCTCGATCTCTTTGGCCCGCTGATTGGCGGTCTCCACCGCAGCCAAGTCGCCCGCAAGCTGCATTTTGGCCATCGCCTCATTCTTCGGGATGTCCTTGAGCTCTTTCTGTAGCGCGCGGATGCGCTGGTCTCGCTGCTGAAGTTTGATCAGTTGGGTAATTTCGGGAAGCATCTCGCCTACATGATGGCGCAGAGTCACCAGAGCACGCAAGAGACATCATCACCGAATAAAAAACCTCCACTCTTGCGAGTGGAGGTTCTTTGAGCCGGGTGAAGCGGCCAACGATTACATCGAGCGACGACGGCGGAGACCGATGACCATGAAGGCCAGCAGCATCAGCAGAGCGCGGCTTGGTTCAGGGACCACCACAATGATACCGGCCGTGGTAAACAGGCTGGTGTCCCAGGTAAGTCCGGCACCGAGAGTCGGCAGAAGAAGGTTATCCATCGAACCTGGGTCGAAGGTACCCACGCCACCGGAATCGCGGGTGGTCAGCGTGTTCCAGTCGAACAGGTTGAAGATGTCACCGAAGGCGTAGTTCGTGTAACCGTCGGCAGTCACCGCCACGGTTGGGGAACCCGCAGCACCATTGGTGAGGGTGAGGGCACCGGTCACGCTAATGAAGTCGTAGTTATGCGCGCCTGCAGCCTGGGCTGCGTTCCACAGATTCTTTTCAGCAGGAGACAGCACATTCGTGTAGTAATCGAAGGCGGAGGTCGGAGCCAAAGTATTGGCATCCGCAAACCCCGAGGAGTTCAGGGTCGGCATGGAAATGTTCATGCGAATCTGACCATCAGCAGTTCCACCCAGAGCGGTGCCGAGGGTCCCGGTGATGCTCAGGTTGCCATTGCGATCCACAGCCAGGACGGCGGTGGAGTCTCCAGGGGAAAGGACGGCACCTGCCGCGATGCTGGTATTGCCAGCAATTGTGCCTGTGCCAGCCAGAGTGCCGCCAGCCGCAACGCTGACCGGACCCGCGCCGGTGGTGGCAGTGAGGGAAGTATTCGTGCCGATCTGGAGAATGCCTCCATTCACGGTCGTACCACCCGTGTAGCCATTGGCCGCCGTGAGGACCCAGGTGCCTGCGCCAGCTTTCACCAAGGAGGTGGCCCCTGTGCCATTGTTGCCCAGAGGAGCCGCAAAGGTGTTAGCCCCAGTGTTTGTGCCACCCAGGGTAAAGGTGCGCGCCGTGTTGGTCCCGGCAAGGGTCGGGGCAGCAGTGCTGGTGAAGCTAACTGCGCCTGCACCGGAAGAGTGGATCGCACCACCGGCGGCGCCAATCGTGAACGAGCGGTCTGTGCTGTCGCCGCTGCCCACGTAACGGAGGGTGCTGTCAGCTCCATTGATGACGAGGTTGGCGGCCGTATTGGCGGAGTTGCCGATGCTGCTAACGGTGCCGCCGTTGGCCAGTTTGGTGACTTCCAGAACACCGCCATTAACGGTGGTAGCTCCCGTGTAGTCATTGGCCACATGGGTCAGAGACAGTGTGCCGGAACCAGCCTTGACGAGCGCCAGGCGGCTGCTGGTGTTGACTGTGTCGTTATCGGTCAGGACACCCGAGAAGGTGGTGTTGGAAGCATCTCCGGCCGTCAGCGTCTTGGTGCTGTTGCCAGAATTCGTGATGAAGCCAGCCCCGCTGATGCCAGCGAGGGTCTGATCGAAGTTGTTCAGGTCATAACCTGCACCGGCACTCACGCTGATTGGGCTTGTCGCCGGAATCGCGTTGTTAATGCCGTTACGAAGGATACCGCCAGTGACCGCGATACCGGCTCCGCCCAGGTTGCTGGAAGCACTGGAGAGCAAGAGAGTGCCGTTACCGGTTTTGGTCAGGGCAGTCCCGGTGGCCGTGCTGGTGATCGGGCCACTGAGGGTGGCCGTTACGGCTGGGCTTGGGACAGCGATGCTGCGGCCTGCGGCCCCCAGGTTCATGGCACCCGAGAGCGTCAGGTTATGGCCAGCAAGCACGCCGCCGAAGGTGAAGTCACCATTGACGGTGGTGGCATTGCCGATTGTGCGGGCCGCATTGTCGGTGAGGATTGTGGTGCCCCCGGCGATGGTGAGGGTGCCAGTGCCGACAGGACCGCTGGTGATGGTTGGCACGGTCCCGGTGCTGCTTGCACCGAAGATCAGGCTGCCCTGGCTGAGGGTGAAGCCCGTCGTGAAGGTGCTGGCTCCAGAGAGTGCCAGAGCACCTGCGCCCGTCTTGGTCAGCGTCAGCATGTTGGCATGCTGGGTGATTGGGACGCTGATGGCCAGGCCAGTTTCGGCCAACCCGGCGTTGACGAGGATCACAGGATCCGAGCTGCTGAACTGAAGGGCGCTCAAGGGTGCGGCAGAGCTGCTGATCGTCGGGGTCGTTGAAACGCTGTTGTTCGTCGCGCTCAACGGAGTCGGGGAGCTCAGAATGATGGTGCTGAGTGCCGTCGGCGTGCCGTAAGCAAAGGTGGGGCTGGTATTGCCACCTTCATTGATGAAGTTCAGGCTGGCCAGTGTCTGGGTGGTAGCCGTCGCGTAGTTTGCGAGGGTGATGTTGCCTGCACCACGGAAGGTGATGTTACTGGCGGCCGCGATCTGATTTGGCGTCGTGCTCATGGTCACGGCGGCGTTGTCAATGGAGAGATCCCCAGGGATGGCGATGAGTCCGGTAGCAGCCTGAAGGTTCAACGTCCCACGCTGGGCAAAGGTGCCACCCGTGTAGGTATTGGAAGCAAAGGCCGGGCTGAGGCGGAGAGTTGCACCACCATTGGACACCAGGGCAGCAGAACCGACGATGGCGGTGTTAATCTGAAGCACGTTCTGGTTCACATAGAAGTACAGTTCAGCGCCCGTGCCCTGAATGGTGTTCGTGGCATCGGTGGCCGTCAGCGTGGTCAGGAAGGCTGCATTGGTAATGATGCCAACATCCAGGGCGGCGGTGGCACCGGTGCTGAAGGTGATGGCCTGCGTGGCCCCTGGGGCAAAGCGCCAGGAATTCGCCACCTTCGCACCGGTCAGGGTGCGGGCAGAAGTGTCACTGTAGTTCCCGGTGGCCACCGTGGCGGCGCTGATATCCGTGCCGGTGAAACCTGGAGCCACAATGCCCTGAGTGGTCTGTCCCATGACAGAGACACCAAAGCCATTGACATAGGTGGCGAAGGTGTTGCCATCTGCCACAGCCCAGCCGCCGATGAGGCCGTCAACAAGATTGCTGGCCGAGAAGGCCGTGCCATTGATCTGATTGAGGATGATCTGGCCGTTCGTGGTCAGACCCTGGCCGCCGAGGGAGGAGGCGCCGCCAGAGTTGTTGGTGGTGAAGCCGTTGAAGTTCACACCGCTCCGGTTGCCCACGTCGCGGACGAGGTTGCCGATATTCAGACGCACCGTGCTGCCTTCGCTAATGAATGGCAGAACGTTGATGGTGCTGCTGCCGCCTGCCACGGTGACGGTGTTCAGGTTGACCACAGTATCAATTGAGCCACCACCGACGACCTGCAGCGTGCCGCCCAGAAGGGACACTGGGTTGGAAGGTGCAAGGCGCGTAGGGTTCAGATCGGCCTGAGTATTGAGACCAAAGTTGTCCCAGTTCAGAGTGCCATAGTTCAGAGCCAGCCCAGCAGTGCTGGAGATGCTGCCCGAATCGCGGAGCTGAAGCACACCGCCGCGCACCGTGGTGGAGCCGGTGTAGCTATTGGCACTGGTGAGCAGGAGGGTGTTGTTACCCGTGCGGGTGAGGGACAGATTACCAGTGATCTGGCCACCAAAGGTACCGCCGCCGTTGGCGGTAAGAGAGGAAGCCGTGCCACTGCTGTTGGTGATCGTGCCACCGGTGCCAGGGAGGGCATTGTTCGTGCTGATGGTGCTGAAGACCTGCGTGCTGCCATTCAAGTTCAGTGTCCCGGCATTGACCTGAAGAGCATTCAAAGTTGGGGCGCCAGCCGTCGGGGCGACGACGATCGATTTATCCACACCGGCGGGCAGATTCACCGTGCCGCCGTTGATCACAAAACCACCCGTGAAGTAGGTCGCACGATTGAGGTTCAGCGTGCCGTCGCCAGCCTTATTAAAGCCGCCGGTGCTGCCGATGGCAAAATAGCTGTCCACATTCATGACCGAGCTGCCCAGGGTATGCAGCTTGATTGTATTGCCAGCATTGCCAGCCAGGGAACCGACAGAAGTGGTCACGGTACTGGCATCCAGGGCGAGGAGGCCCGCCACATTCAGGGACTGAGTCAACAGGGTACCGCCGGGGCCAAAGTTGCCGAAAGCTGCATCCAGGCCGGAGGCGAGGGAGGCGGTGCCATCGAAAGTCAGGCTGTTGGCGTTGGTGTTGTTGCGGATCAGAGCGGCTGACCCCAGCACACCAGCGTTTTGAGCGGTGGCCCAGGTGCTCGGTGTCTGGTTGAGTTCCGCCGTGGTCAGGGCGCGCACGCGGTTGGTAGCCACAGAGTCACGCACCAGGAAGCCGGTGCCAATGCCCGAGGCAGAAGAGTCCACCACAAAGTCTGGACGGATGGCCATGGTGGTCGTGCCATTGGCACCGGTGCCCTGGCCGCCCTGAACGGTGATGGTGGCCGTCAAAGTGGCTGCGCCATTCGCGGCAGTGGTGCTGACACCACGGATAAGGCCGGTGCCTGTGCCATTGGCATTGCCCAATGTCGTAGTGACATTGAGCTGCTGGGCTGCGTCTGGAAGCAGCGTCATCGTGCCACCACCATTCTGGAAGGTCGTGTTGTTGATGATCTCCGTCGTCGCAGCCGCGCTGTTGCCAAGAATGGCGAAGGTGCCGCCCTGGATGGTCAGCTGGCCAGCTGCGTTGTTCAGACTCAGGCGGTTGTTGAGATTGGACAAGGTGTTGTCCAGTGTCAGGGAGCCTGTGGAGTTCACCGTAAAGGTGACAGCTGAAGTAGGAGCTGTGGCCGTAGGAACCGAGACGAAAGCCTTGCCAGCACCGCTGTAGGTGATGCCGCCACCGCTGACGGTGATGTTACCGGAAGAACCAGTGGTCGCGTTCTGGGCGGAATCCAACGTCAGCACCCCGGTGCCCACCTTGTTGATGAGCACTGCGTTCGGCACAGCGGCATTGAAGCGGCTGAACTGGCCGGAGAAGGTGGAGTTGGTGTTGTCAAAACCAACGTTCAGTGTCGGAGTGCCAACATAGCTGAAGATCTCGCCCGAACCGGAGAGGGATCCCCAGGTGGTGGTGGCATTGCCCAGATCATAGCGGGTGCCAGCATTGAGCGTCAGCAGGGCAAAACGTGAACCCGCATTCGTCACACCGTTTCTCAGGCCTCCTTGGCTGACGGTGAGGCCGCCAGTGAAGATCTGCTGGGCATTCAATTGCAGGACGCCAGGGCCAAGTTTGGTGATACCGCCGGAGGAACCGACGATGCCCTGAATAGCAAGACCCGCCTGGAGAGGTGCGATGTCGTTGATCCCGTTCGCGTTGATGGTGTCCACCGTGATCGTGTTCGGCGAAGAACCGAAGTCAAAGCGACCGACCAGGGTGCTGGTGACACCGACATTGGAAGATGTGGCCACCACACCGCTGGAACCAATGGTGAGGACTCCATTTGCACCGGAGCCTGCTGTCGCTGTCGTCTGGAAAGACTGGACAACTGGCGTGGTCGCACTGCCAATGTTGTTGAGAACAAGGCCAGCCTGGGTGTTGTTGCCAAAGTAGCTAATCGAGCCCCCACCATTGAGGGTCACGATGTTACCGGAGGCCACCTGGCCTGCAAAACCGTTCATCAGGATGACGGCACCATTGATGATAAGACCATTCGCAGGATTGCTGGCGAGCGGGACCACTGGCGTTGCCGCCGTGTTGGACAAGTTCAGGGTTCCGCCGTTCACCACCGTGCCGCCTGTGTAGCTAGCGTTCGGGTTGACATAGGTGATGGCACCGCCGGAAGGGGTGAGCACCACACGGACAGCTGAACCGGAGCCATTCACGTTATCAATGATACGTGAGTTGACCTGGAGAGTGTTGGTGCGGTTGAACAGGTAAAGGTCCGAAATCGCACCTGGGGTAAGACCGCCAGCAGTCAGACGACCGGAATCCAGAGTGGCTCCGATGTTCTGGTTGCTGTTCGGACCGATGAGACCACCGCTGGTGATGTTCAGCGTATCTGTCGCGGTGACAAAGTTCAGCGGGATGTTGCTGCCGCTCATGCTCAGGGCATTGATATTTGCCCCGCCATTTGGCACGTTTGTGGTGACGGTGAGACGCACGTTGTCAATCGGACCAGCTCCAGTGAAGGAGTTGTTGAAATCATACTGTGCCGCACCCGCCTGATTGAGGGCTGCAAGTCCAAGTCCTGGGATGTAGGTGAGGAAGTCGTTGCCGTTGATGGCCCAGCCGCCCACGATGTTGTTGGTCAGGCCGCTGCCATTGGCAGAATAGGTCACCGGCGTGGTCGCCACGCCGTTCAGCGTCCCCACAGTGACTCGGGAGTTGCTTCCGATGGTACCCAGATTGGTGCCCTGCACGATGAGGGTGGCCGAAGAACCCGCCGGACGAGACAGACTGGCCAGACTCACATCGATCGAATTGATTCCAGTCCCACCCACCAGAGGATTGATGACGTTAAATCCAAGATCCGCAGAAATGGCACCGAGAACTTCCGAAGAAGCCAGCTGCGCACGGCCCTGAATCGTCAGAGTTCCGCCCTGGAGTGTGATGGCGGCCGCGTCATTCAGACGGTTGGTCAGGTTGATCGTGCTGGCGTTGTTATCCAGCAGGAGTGTGGCGTGGGCGATGGTCACGGCCGTGGTGCCCGTAAACGCAGCTTCGTCACGCAAGGTGGTCGTGCCGCCATTGATCAGGGTCGTGCCGGTGTAGTTATGGCTGCTGTAAAGAGTCAGCGTGTTCTGGCCTGCGCGGGCAAAGTTCACATTGCCCTGGATGGAGCCGGCCCAATTACGCCCTGCATTGTCCTGGTTCACAAACAGACTGCCGGTGCCGGTGCTGCTGGTGATGATGCCGCCTGCATTGGCGACTGTGGCGTCACCAAAGAGTGTCAGAATCTGCTGGGAGTTCCCATTCAGATCCAGCGTGGCGTTGTTGATGGCCACGAAGTTGTTCGTCTGGAGAGCATTTTTGATCCCAGCGCCCAGCTTGAGCGTGCCGCCGTTAAGAACCAACTGACCGCCCATCGTATTGATGCCCAGGCCGGAAAGACCCGAGACCAGTGATGTGGCAGGTGCCAGAGTCAAGGTGCCTGCGCCTGCTTTGACGAAGCCGATGTTGCCATTGGCCTGGCCGTTGCCGCCATTGATGGTCGAGCTGATCGTCAGATCACCCACGGTCCAGAAGTTGAGAGGCGATGAAGTGTTGATCTGGTTGATCACACCACCAGAGATTGTGGATGTGCTTCCCGCACGGACCAGAACACCACCGCTCGAAACGCTGAGAAGGACACCGTTGCCCATGGCAATCCCGGCATTGCCTTCGATGGTGATGGAGTTCGGTGCCACGTTGGCCGTGACATTGGTATTGCCAGAGGTCAGCAAGGCGTTGTTGTTGGCCACAACAGCGTTGGCGGCATTGTACTCATTGGCAGCCAGAGGACGCAGAATGGAGGTGGCGGTGCTGGCCGTGGCGAAGGAGGTGCCGGAGCCGGTAGCGCTCGCGTCCACAAGTGCCCATGGGAGGATGCCTTTGTTAGCTGTTGCCGCAGCGCCCGTCTGACCGACGAAGGTGAAACCCGTGCCACCCGTGGAGGCAATGGTGGCCACACCGTTAGCGGCTGCCGCGCCGAGATTGGATCCACGGAAGAGGACGGAAGCGCCAGAAGGCACCGTGCCCGAATTCTGGGCCGTACCAGGGTTGTTGGCCTGGCCGGAGAACACGAGGTTGGCACCGCCACCTGCACCGGCTGTCACCGTGATGACGGAGTAACCGCGATTGAAGGTCGGTGAACCGAAGCTTTCCGTCGTGGTGGCCGCACCGTTGCCAATGAGGTTGAAGTTACCACCGGTAAAGTTGATGAGACGGCTGGTTCCCAGACGGTTGCTGATGTTGTTCGTCGTATTGTCCACGGTCAGGGTGCTGCGTGGCGACAGGAAGTAGTTGGTGCTTGTGCTGGTAAAGGCTCCGGTCCAGGTGCCTGCACCATTGAACAGGACGGTGCCTGCATTGATGCGGAAACCTGTGGCGTCTGAAATGCCCACCGTGTTGGCATTGCCGATGGTCAGGGTGCCACTGCCGAATTTCTGGACGGCAAAGTAACCGGTCGCACCGTTGTTTGCAGCCAGGGCCGTGCCGTTGATGTTGATGTCACCTGCGCCCGTGAACCACAGCTGATGGTTGGCCAAAGTGTTGGTAATGCCGCCTGTGATGTTCAGGGTAGCACCTGCATCTGCACCGATGGCCGAATCCCACGGCATGGTGATCGGTCCGGCATAAGTGTTGTTGCCGGAGACACTCTGAAGCTGGCCGCCGAAGTTCAGACCACCGATCAACTGGTTGCCAATGCCCTGTGTGGTGAGGGGATTGCTGATGGTGACGTTGTTGGCGAGCTGAAGTGCCGCCCCAAGTGCAGCCGCGTTTGGAGCAACCACAATGGCACCCGTGCCAGCCGCGTTGTTGTGGCTCAGCCTCACCGCGCCTGCGTGGATGTTCAGCCCCCCGATGGCACCCGCGGTACCAAGAGTAGCCGGAGCCCCCAGGGCAGGTCCCGTCCAGCCAGAGTTGTCGGCTGCGATTTCCATCACGCCATTGTCATACTTATGCAGAAGGCTGCTTGCAGCAGAGAAGGAGAAGGGATTGGTGACCGTGAAAACATTACCGGAAGTGACCTCGAAAACGTTGTTCGTCTGGTTCAGATTGAAAGTGCGTGCTGTGCTGAAGGTGCCCGTGGAGCGGAAGCCAACTCCCGAGGCCAAATCAACATTCAGGGTCACAGAGTTCCCTGCATTGCCGAGGGCAGCATCGGAATTGACGGAGAGGACACCATTGAGGATATCAATGGTCTGGCCCACACCGCCGAAGGTATTCACTCCATTCAGCACCAGGGTGCCTGGGCCGGACTTGATGAGCCCGAAAGTGGAAGCGCCATCGTCCACAGGACCCGAAAGGATAAGACCCTGAACCACATTGGAACCCGTAGCCACACCGACTGCAAAGTGAGCGGGACCCGTCATGGTCGTGCCACCGGTGAACTCGAGACCATAACCGTTCTGATTGGAAACACTCAGGATGTTTCCAGGAATGCTCAGGCTGCTGCGCTGCAGGGTTTTGTTGCGAGCATTGGGGGCGGAACCGGAACGGTTCACCGTGATGGCCGTATCACCGGTGAGGGTGAGGTTTCCTCCCAGAGGAAGGGACTCAAGCGTGCCAAGTCCATTGCCGTCGCCCGTAAAGACCAGGCCACCCGCAGCCTGGATGGTGCCAGCATAGTTGCCTACCACGAGGATACCAAGGCCGGACTTGTTGATGATGTCCGTGAAGACAGAGGGAGAGGCATCGGAGATGGTCACTGTCGTCTGCGGAGCAGTCACAACGGCATTCCAGACGGAAGGCAGTGTGGTGATGCCGTTGAGAGTGATGTTGTTCACACCATTGAAGACGGTGTCGCCCAAGAAGGTGAAGTTGTTCGAAACCGTCACGGCGGTGCTGCCGAGGAGAGTTGTCCCCGCAGCCATCGTCACGGTGCCTGTCCCGAGAGGACCGGTAATGATGCTGTCACCAATGCCGCTAGGGGTGCTGCTGGCACCGATGATGAGGCCACCGGCGGTGACATTCACACCACCTGCAAAGGTGCTCTGGCCACCCAGTTGAAGCACACCAGCACCGGACTTCACAATGCCACCGTTCTGGATGACGGAGTTGATGGTCAGGCCAGACTGCCATGGAGCGACGTCTTTGCCATTGACCATCGTTGCGGCCACATTGACCGAGAAGCTGGCATTGCTATTGAGGTCAATGATGCCGTTGCTGACCGTGGAGATGACACCAGCCGCAGTCGGGGTGGAGGTGATGCCGCCCGTGAGTGTCAGCGTGCCGGTAGGATTCAGGAGCGGGCCGGATCCGCCATTGCTGACGAAATTGAGGCCACTCAGGGAATTCGCGCCTGCGAGAGTGGCGACGGAACCGCCATTCATGGTCAGCACCTGGGAAGGGATGACGCCGCCAGCCTGCTGAGTGAAGGTGCCTTGGTTCACGGTAATGCCACCGAGGCCGAGGGTACCTGTGGCACCCACGGTAAGCGTTCCCGAATTCACCACGGTGCCGCCCGTGTAGGTGTTGGTTCCGGTGAGGAACATCACGCCGTCATTCTGACCAGAAGCCTTAATAAGGCGAAGGGCACCCGTGCCATTGTTGGCAATGGTCGCACCGATGGTGACCGTGCGGTTGGTGCCGCCGTAGTTGGCCTGCACGAGGTAAAGGTCACTAGGCGAATTCAGGACACCGCTGGTGAGAGTACCGTTGGTGATGGAGAAATCAACGTTGTCCGTCTGCTGGGCAAAGAGAATGCCGCCGCCGCGAACTGTGAGGGTCTTGCCATTGAGATTGACCACGGTGGCGGCGTTTTGCGAAGCAAAGTTCAGCGTTCCCAGGGTGGTGTCATTGGCCAGCACCGTGGTGCCAGTCGTGGAAAAGCGAACATTGTCCGTCGGAAGTGGGCTGGTATTCAGACCACTGCCATCATAGGCGGCCATTCCTGCCTGCCCGAGGGCGCTCACCCCATAGGTGGCGTCATACGTCGCGTATTCGCGATCCACAACGGCCCAAGGTCCGATGAGGTTGTTGGTGAGCGGGACTCCACCACTGAAGAAGATCCGGTTGGCGGATCCAATGACTCCCATGCTCCCCAGGGCATTGAAGCGCAATGTGGCCGTCGAGGTAGGAGCGCGGTTGAAGGTGCCAAAGTCCAGTCTGTTGGTGTTGATGCCGCCGCCTGCCAAGTTGGTGAAGATGCTGTTGTTACCATCCACCAGAGTAAGGTTGCCAAGGGTCTCGGAGACATCGCTCTGGCCGCGACCGTTCAGGGTGATGTTCCCGCCCATGAGGGTGATCGGGGCAGCATCATTGATGCGGTTCGTCAGGCTGTAGAGGTTGCCATTGCTCAGGGTCAGGCTGCCACGGCTGACCGTAATGGCCGTCGTGTTGGCGAGGGTGCCTTTGTCGGAAACACTGAGGGTGCCGCCATTGATGAGGGTCGCACCTGTGTAGGTGTTGGCTTCCTGGAGGTTGAGGGAGTTTGTTCCCGTCTTGTTCAGGTAGATGGTTCCGGTGATCTGACCGTTGAAATTAGAGTTGCTGTTGGTCACAAAAGTGGCCTGCGCACCGCTGTTGGTCACCGTGCCGCCACTGAGATCCGTGTTACCACCACCACCGGCGCTGCTAAGGCTGCCGATGAAGTGAACACCGTTCTTCAGGTCCACTGTCGCACCTGTATTCACAGTGAGTCCGTTGTTGAAGAGCAAGGTATTGGTTGCACCCGGATTCAGATTCAGTGTACCCGCGTTCACCGTGGTGGTGCCGCTGTAAAACTGCTGCTGGTTGAAGTTCAGCACCCCATTCAGAGACTTAGTGAGGCCACCTGTGCCGCTGATGCCGCTGGAAACATCCAACGTCATGCCGGAGCCCACATGGACAATGCCCTCAGCACCCGCCAAGGCGACGACAGGAACCGAAAGGGTTGCATTGGTGCCGGTGCCGTTGACGAGAATACCGCCGCTGGTGATCGTCAGAGTGGTCGGATTCAACCCGGCCAGTCCGCCGACATTGAGGCTGCCTACGCCCGTATTGAGGGTCAGTGCATTCAGAGTCTGGTTACCCGTTAGCGAATTTGCCGTGGCAGGAGTCGCCCGGAAGGTCTGGGTCGCACCCACACTCAAAATGTTCGTAGCCGCCGCATAACCTGCGAAGGTGGTCACACCATTCGCCCCATAGGTGGCGAATTCATTGTTGTTGGTTAGCACACGGGCCAGCAGGCCAGTGGTCGCAGGGGAAAGCGTAGGAACGGTGGTGAAGGTGAGCCTGTTCGTTGCCGTGCCAAAGGTGCCGGTGAGATTCAGGGTGGCACCGCCGCTCTGGGTCAAAGAAGCAAAGGTGATGGTCTGATTGCCACCCGATCCCATGTTGATCGTGCTCGCTCCCGAGTTGATCTGCAGGAGGCCGGTGGAAACATGGCTGGAACCAGAGGCATTTGGCAAGGCATTCACCGTGCCGCCCAGGAGTTGGACGACTCGGTTGCTGCCGAAGCGGTTGGCTGTGTTGGTCACCGTGTTATCCAGTGTCAGAGTGCCGTTTTGGAAAACCTGGGCCTGCAAGGCGCTGGTGCCAAAGCTGCCGGCTCCACTCAAAATGAGGTTGCCGCGATAAATGCGAACCTCGCTGTCTGGCATGGCATTGGCATTAGTAAGCGTCAGGCTGCCGCTGCCAGTTTTGAAGACGAAGGAATTGCCGATCGAGGCGTTGGTGTTGTCGAGAGTGCCACCAAAGCTAATGTTGCCCGCACCGCCCATGTAAACAATGACGTTGCGATTGGCTCCGCCGCTGGCGTGGTTGAAGGAAATGTTCCCGTTCAGGGCCAGCGAAGCACCGCTGTCCGCACCAAAACCAAAGTTACGACCGACGTTATCCGCCGTTGGAGCAGCCACGACCGTGATGTTGTTGGAGATGACGTTGGCACCCGTGACAGCCTGGATGGCTCCACCGCTGTTGATCCCCGTGAACGTCTGGCTCATGGTGCTGCCGGCCGTGACAGTGGTGTCAATGGTGATCGGGTTGGGCACCGTGATGCCCCCCTGGAGCTGTAGGGCGGAACCCATATTAATGATCGAGATCGTTCCGCTGCCAAGGGTGGTAGCCAGATTGGTCTTCACCGCACCGCCGGCGATGGTCAAAGGCCCGCTCCAGCCTGTGTTGGCGGTATTCAGGACCAGGGTGCCACGGTCGGCCTTGATCAGGCCCGCAGCCGCACCAGCGCCAGCATTCAGGTCAAAGGCGCTGTTCAGTTCCAGCGTTTTGCCGGTAGTGACTTCAATGGCACGAAGGTTGGTCGTGTTCGAAAGCTGAATGATCCGGGACGTCGTGACATCGTTGGTGAAACGCAAAGTCGCCGTGCCTGCCTGCGGATTCAGCAAGACCAGATTGGCAGCGTTGCCAAGGTGGCTGTCACTGTCCACAGAGACCACGCCCTGATTGATGTTGATGTTACCGGTAAAGTTGTTGCCCGCATTGCCCAGAACCATCGTTCCGGCCCCTGTCTTGACAAAGCCACTGCCGCTCATCACACCGTTGAGATAGAGGCCCTGGGTCACATTGGAAGCCGTGGCATTCGTCACCGTGTAAACTGGGGTGCCTGTCATGGTGGCACCAGCCGTCACGGCCAGCCCGTAGCCGTTGTTATTCACCACACTGAGGCCATTGCCCACATTGCTGATGGTGGCAGGAACAAGAATCTTGTTCGCTGCGTTGACGAAAGGCCCGTTGGCCCCCGCACGGCCAACCGTGATCGTACCAACAATGCCCGGGTTAAACACGACATTGCCCAGAGGAATGGACTCGACGGTAGAATTGCCGATGTTCGGAACATTGCCGTCATGCAGGAGGGAAACAGCGGACTGATTGCCAAGAGCGGCAGCATTAAAATCACCCGTGTAGCCGGTGGCGTTGAAAATCAGCGTGCCCAGGCCCGTCTTGTTAAAGGAGGTGATGGATCCGATGTTTGGGATATTGCCCAGCAATGCGACCGTCAGCAGAGGGTTGTTGATCTGGACATTGGCCGTGCCGTTGGCGAGGCCGTTGATGTCACCATTCAAGTTCAGTGTCCAGGCGGTGTTCGCCGTGCTGTCAAAGAGCGGTGTGCCACCAAAAGTGACATCGTTGCCGATGCTGCGGCTGCCATCCACCAAGATGGTGGTGCCTGCTGCCGCAGTGAGAGTACCGCTGCCCAGAGGGCCGCTGGTGATGCCCGTGCCGCCGTAGGTTGGCGTGCTGTTGCCACTGATGAGAATGCCACCGGCATTCAGGTTGAGGCCGCCCGTGAAGATGCTCTGGCCGGAGACCTGAAGGACGCCGTTGCCCGTTTTGTTCAGCGTGACTCCTGGGCTGAGGATGGCCGCCGAGATATTGAGCGTTGGGGAGATGCGGGTGACTGCGTTACCAAAGACCTGGATCTCTGGGGTATTGATCGTCTTGGCACCCGTGCCGATATCAAGGAAACCGGCAATGGTCGGCACGGTCAGAGGATTGCTGGAGGTGACCGTGATCGGTGTCGCATTCGACAAGGTCAGGATCCCGTTGGTGGTGACGGTCGGATTACTTGCACCGCCGTTGTTATTGAAGCTGAGGCTGTCCAGCGTGTTGTTCCCAAACAGAGTGAGAGTGGAACTGCCGTTCAGTGTCACCGCATTGCTCGGGGCGATCTGGCCTGCATTGGTATTCATCACCATGGACGCCCCCGTCAGGGTGACGCCTCCTGCCGGAATGACCACGCCATTGCCAATAAGATTGATCGTGCCCTGGCTCACCACGGTGCCACCCGTGTAGGTGTTGTTGGCGGAGAGGTTCATGATGCCGCCACCGGACTTGACCAGGCTGACCGAGTTGCCAAAGCCGTTGTCTGCAATGACTGAGTTCACAATCAGATTGCTGATGCCTGCCGTGAAAGTGATCGTCGAACCCGTCGCTGTGGCCGGACGGCTAACAGTGACCTGAGTTGGGCTGTCCACAGAGACAATGTAAGTGCCGGCGGGGATGTTTGTGCCCGAGATCGTCATGCCAGAGGCGAGACCCACGGTGGAAGACATGGTGACAACCTGGGAATTGACCGTCGTCGCACCCAGGGGAATGCTGCCGACGGTGAGAGTTTGGCTGGTCTGCTGAGCCACGTTCGTGCTTGGCTGGCTCACCGTGATCTGGTTGATGGCATCAATGGAGACAATCGTCGTACCAGCCGGGAAGTTGGCATTGGTGATCACCATGCCAGGGCGGAGACCCAAGGTCGTGCCGACGGTGACCACGGTGGTGTTCGGATTGATGGTGCCGCCCGTGTAGCTCGGGTTGCCGGTGGCGTTGTTGAAAATGACCAAGTCACGGACGCCGCTGGTTTCCGTTCCGCCAGCGGTCAGGATACCACGGGTGGAAAGGGTGCCGATGCTCGTGTCAAAAGTGTTGTTGCTGCGCAGGAGGCCGCCGTACTCGAGGTTGAGCACATCCGATCCGCCTGTGAAAAAGATGTTGTTGGAAGCATTGCCAGCGATCTTGAGGAGACCCGTGGAAGTGTTGCCTGCTAGTGTCGTATTGACGAGGTAAGTAGCGGGAATTTCAGTGAGATTGCCGCTGCCGAAAGTTGCGTCATAACCAGTAAAGCCGCCCTGGCCCACAATACCCACACCACGGCCGGTGTTGTAAGCCGCATAGTCGGTGCTGTTAACGATGGCCCATGCGCCCAAGGCACCGCTTCCCACCGTTGTCAGCGGGTTGGTAAACATGATGCGGGCGTTGTTACCCTGCTGGCCCAACTGGCTGCCAGTGAAGTTCAAGGTGGTGCCCGGATTGCGCACCAGTCCGGCAACCGTGAGGTCTGCCGAAGTAATGGTACCACCACCGGTATTGGCTGAAAGGGTGTTGGCCCCCTGGGCCAGAGTGATGGTTCCCACCGTTTCAGTCGCTGCCGTGCTGAGACGTCCGGTGTAGGTCAGGTTACCGCTACGGAGGGTAATGGGAGCCGTGTCGGAAAGGCGGTTATTGATGGAAGTCTGGATGTTGTCGTTGTTCGCCAGGAACAAGGTCGCATAGTTGATGTCCACCGCCGAGGTGTTCAGGATCGTCGCATCGTCGCGGAGTGTCGTGGTGCCGCCCATCAGCAAAGTCGGGCCGGTGTAAGTCTGGGGCATTTCCAGCGTCAGTGTGTTGCCGCCAGTGCGGGCAAAATTAATGTTCCCCATGATCTGACCGGAGAATGAGGTGCTGCCAGCATTCATGTTGGTCACAAGCGTGCCGGTGCCAGTGCTGCTGATGATGCTGCCGCCTGTTCCAGGAAGGCCACCAGGGCCGCTAAGCTGGGCAAAATACTGAGTGTTGCCATTGAGATCCAACGTCGCCCCGATGTTCATCTGCAGAAGCTGATTCGGGAACAGGGTATTGAGGCCGGCATTGAGTTTCAGCGTGCCGTTGAGCAGGTTCTGAGTGCCAGAGATGAAACTTGGAGTGTTCAGCTGAAGGGTGCCGTCAAGAGCCTTGGCCCAGTTGGCGGTCCCAGTCAGGGAGCTGTTCACTTGCAGGATCGTGCCTGCATTCACCTGGATGATGGCCGTTCCGGTGCCAAATGCGATTTCAGGAATGCTCAGGGTGTTGTTCCCCCCCGTGTTCAGAAGGCCACCCGAAGTCAGCGTGAGGCGGTTCAGCGTAGCACCGCCCAGAGTGAGGCCCGTTCCGTTAATTTTGAGGGCGTTCAGCGTACGGTTGGCCGTGGTGCTGATGCTGGTGGTGACATTCAGAGTATCCGTGACAGCCGCAGTGTTCAAGTTGTTGCCATTGTTGTAGGCGGTAAACGGAACGACACCATTGGCACCGTAGGTGGCAAAATCACCTCCGACAAAAATGCGGGGAGCGATGCCTGTTGTCGCCGGGATCAACGTTGGGGCTGCCGTGAAGATCAGCTTGTTCGTGCTGCCCAGGTTTGGGGTCCCGGTGAGGTCCAAAGATGAACCGCTGTTGGCAAAGTTCACCGACGCGAAAGTCAGCGTATTGGGGCCTGCACCGGACATATTGATCCAGGACTGCACGTTGTTGACCGTCAGAATGCCTGTTGTTTCGGAAGTGCCGTTGGCATCACCGATGAAGTTCAGCGTACCGCCGTTGACGGTAAAGAGACTGGCGGCTGTGTCGAAAAGACGACCAGCGGCATTCTCACCGCCTGAGTTGTCCAGGGTCAGGGTTCCGCCCGCATTGAGGGTGACGGTGCCTGCATTCCAAGTGCCACCTGAAGTCCCCGAAAGGATGATGTTGCCGCGGCTTGCTGTCAGTGCGCCCGTGGCCAGATTGGTTCCGGTGAGGGTCAGATTGCCAGTGCCGGCCATCTGCAGACCACTGATGCCGGTTCCCGCATTGTAAGCGCTGTTGATGAGCGTGTTGCCAGAACCGTAAAGGGTAAAGGTGGAGGCGGCACTGTTGGTGATGCCACCAGAAATGATCAGCTCGGCAGGCCCCGTCAGGTCGTTCTGAAGGTTGCGGCTGGCGTTGAGTGCGACCGATCCGCCAAACTCGATGGAATTCGTACCAGTGACACGCGGTGGCGATGCATTGATCTGAATGGCGTTGGTGATTTTGTTGACTCCGACCAAGCCTCCAGAGAATCCGGTGGTAAGGGTGCCTCCATTGAAGGCAAACGTGCCGCCGCCCAGCGCACCAACCTTGTTCAGGGCAAGAATACCGTTAGATAGAGTCGTCGTTCCTGAATACGTGTTAGGCGTGCCGCCAGCCATCGTGAAGGTGGCATCCGGAGCCAGGGCAATATTCCAGGCAGTGAGAACGCTGGCTGTGGCCGAGTTGCGGATGACGCCATTCCAGACGGTGGAGCCATAACCGCGGATGTTTACGGTACGCGTGCCCACCGTCTGATCGAAGTTAACGAAGTCACCGTTGATGGTCAGGACAGAGCCGTTTTCCAGGTTGTTGCTAAGGCCTGGAACATCATTGGCACCCGTGGCCTTGTAGATGTTAGCATTGATGGTGATCGGTGCGGTGCCCGCAAAAGTCGAAGAGGTGTTGTTATTGAGGATCACTGGCTGGCTGAGCGTCAGCCCGCCCGCATTGGCAGAGAAAATGCCTGCGTTAGAGATCAAAAGGCCACCGAAGACGAGTTCGCCGCCAGCTGGCATGGTGCGGGCCGAGGACAGAGTGAAGGAGCTTGCGTTCGGAATCGTGGCAATCGTGTCCCCGTAAGAGATACCGGGGCCGTTGACGTTCATGCCAACAACCAGGCCGCTGGTATTCCCTGTGGCCAGGTTGACGGTCGCAACGTTTGCCACCGCCTGGGAAGTCAGGCCCGTAGGACCGGCAACGCCGAGAGAGGCATTGCTGCCAATGCCCAGAAGACCGCCATCCACGCGGGTCCCGCCTGTGTAGGTGTTGTTGGCATCCAGAATCCAGACACCGCCGCCGCCTTTCAGGAGGCGCAGGGAGCCGCCGTTGTCCGCCAAGATTGAGGTGACCTTGTTGGCATCGGTATTGGTGCCATGCAGTTCCAGGGCCTTGCTACCGCCTACCGTATTGACAGAACCAGCCGTGGTGTTCACCAGATTGGTCAAGATAAGGGCGCCGCTGCCGCTGGAATCAATACGGCGGATGCCAGTGGTGCCAACGATGTTGATCTGGCGGGTGGTGGTTTCACCAGGGCCCACATACATCAGGTTGGCCGTGGTCGAGTTGGCAGGGTTGCCCAGCTCAATGATGCCACCGCCCACATTGGTGCCGAAACTGGAGGAAGTCACGCCTGCAGCACCGATGGAAGTGGCAAAAACGCTTTCCTGACGAATGGCGGTGTTGCCGCTGTATGTATTGGCATCACCCAAAATAAGAGTGCCACCACCAATTTTGCTCAAACCGCCCGTGCCGCTGAGGACGCCAGAGATCGTGGCAAAATCGAGGTTGGTGGTGCCGTTGTCGTTGACTTGAACTTCACGCCAGCCGTTGCCAGCTGAATTGGAAGCAACGCCCGTTCCAGCGAGCACTCCAGTGCCGGTACTAATGGTGAACTGGGTAGAACTGACGATTGAGGTGATGTAGGCACCGGCCGGAATGTTGGCATTGCCCGTGATGATCTGACCAATGGTGAGACCGTCCGTATTTCCACTGGCGAGGTTGACCGTGGCACTGGCGGCCGTGGTCGTAAGGCTGAGAGCTTTGGCAGTGCCTGCCCCCAGTTCAAAATTACCCCGAACATCCACATCCGCCAAAGAGGTGGAAGAATTCAGAATCAGCACGCCGGCACGAATGAAGTTCGTGGTCGAACCCCAATTCGGGGTTCCCAGGCCGGACCAATCAACCACCAAGGGAAGTTCGCCTGCGGAGAAACCACCGTTACCATTGGCCACAAAACGGAACTGGCCCGCACCCGTGCCGAGAGGGCGATTGAAAGTGCCCGTGGTTTCAAAAACGCCGCCGTTGAGAAACAAATTGCTGGCCGTCGGCAAGGATAACGTATCCTGGCCGCGCAGAGCACCCGCCGAGATGGTGGTGGTACCGGAGTAGCTGTTGGTGTTGTTGCCCAAAATCCACATGCCACCGCCAGTTTTGGTCACGCTCAGCGCTTCACCGGCGTTGGGGTTGTTGATCAAACGGAGGTTGATCTGGTTGTCACCCGTCGAATCTCCCTGGAGGGTCAGGGTCCGGGTACCTGTTCCACTGAAAGCTACAGGGGCCGTGTTGTTAAAGATCAAAGTGGCGCTATTGGCGGCCCTTGAAAGGTTAGGGGCACCGTAGCTGCCAGAGGAGTCGATCGTGCCATTGCCAGCCAAAGTGAACAGACGATTCGTGCTGACGCTAGGCGTCTGGGTGGTCTGGTAGATCGTTCCTGTGGCACCCGTGTATTGCAGAACACCCCCGTTGAAGACCAGACTGGCGGCATTGCTCACATCATTGCTGGCATCACCCACGCCGATTGCGCTGGCGACACCGATGTTGGCCAGGGATGTTACCGCCAAAGTGCCACCAAGCAGCACCAGCGGACCGCTGAAAGTATTGGCTCCAGTGAGCGAAAGGGCACCCGTGCCAGCCTTGACCAAGCTGAGCGGAGCGGAACCATCCTGAATGATGCCAGTGAAGTAACCCGCACCATTGTTGTTCCCCACACGAAGCGAGGCTGCCACACCACCATTGTTGGTAATAGTGCCAGCGCCGTTCAGAGAGTTGACCGAGTTGTTGACCGAGCCAACCGTTCCGACGTTGATACCATTCAGGTCGAAGGTGGCACCCTGACGGACAGTCAGGCCAATGTTAGTCGCACCCAGCAGACCACCTGTGGCCATCTGGAGGGTCCCTTCGTTGACAGTCACGGTCCCAGACTGCGCGTTGGCACCGCTCAACACCAGGGTGCCCAGGCCGTTTTTTGTGAGGCCACCCGTGGTGGTACTGGTGATTGGCGCGACGAGATTGAGAGTGTCACCGGAGGCGTCCACACGCACAACAAGGTCGCCGGAACCGGCGGTTGTCACACCCGTGCCGTTGATGAAGCTGGAGCCGCCCGTTTGCAGGATGCCACCCGAAGTATTGCCGCCCACATTGATGGTGAGGAGACCGCTCTGGTTGACATTTTGACTGCCGGAAATTTTGAGGGAGCTGATGGTCACAGCAGCCGTGTTCGTTTCTGTCGTGACCAAGTTATGAGAAGTCGGAGCAAGCTCGGAACCCGTGAGAATGAACCCGTCATCCACCCCATAAACAGGAGTGACGAGGACACCGCTGTTCGACCGCGCAAAATCAGCGCCATTGATATAAATGTGGCCATTGCCAGGAAGAGTGGTTGCCGACGTGGTCGTCAGCCCGCTGATGGAAACGGAGCCGGTGCCCGGGACAATGTTAAGCCCGGTGCCAACCGAAGGGGCCGCCAAACTGGCAAAGGTGAGAGCAGCCGTGCCACCTGCACCTGGGTTGATCTGCAAAGTACCTGCACCTGCGGTAAGAGTCAGGGCGCCCACCGTTTCGGTACTGGCCAGTCCTGCCGCGCCGTTGTAGGCCAATGTACCGCCAGCAGCCTGGTTAAAAAGATCCACATTGAAAATCACTGCCGCGGCATCAGGCAGAATGTCAAAATTGCCCGCCGCTTCCTGAAGCTTCAGCGTGCCTCCCGAAATGGTGGTGGATCCGGTGAAGGTATTGTTCGCGGTTGGATTCAGCACCCAGGTGCCTTGGCCAATCTTTTGCAGGCTAGTGACGGATGCAGGAGTCGTATTGATGGGGATGACGGTGTTCACCGTGTTGTCCGCTGTGCCGCTGCCACCGAGGGTCAGCGTGTGGGCACCGTTGACGGTGTTGAGGATCGTTCCCGTCAGAGTCAATGTACCTGTCCCATTGGAATTGATATAAATGGGAGCCGTGGTGGTGTTCAGCAGAATGTTACGATCGAGCGTAGCCGTCGCGCCCGTGTAGGTCAGCGCCGCTGGGGTGGTGCCCGCATTGCCCAGATTGATCTGGCTTGTCTGAGCAATTGCCCCGACATCATTGATGGAAAGCGTGCCGGCATTGACGGCAGTCACACCTTTGTAGCTGCTGGCATTGCCGCCGATCACCAGCGTGCCCGTGCCATTTTTGGTGAAGTTGTGAGCGATCGCCACCGGGGCCAGAATGCTGCCAGTGACAGTTGTTTCGCCGTTACCGCCGATGGTCAGCGTGCGCACCGTGCCATCATTCTGATTCCACAGGTTGCCATCCAATAGCAGCATTCCGTTGGAGTTGTTGTTAATGCTGGCACCGTTGGCACCACCCGCGCCGATCAGGTTATTGACCCCCGTGAAGGAGATGCCGTAACCGTTGCGCCCGGAGATGTTCAGGTTGGTATTGGCATGGAACATCCGCAGGTCACCAAAAGTGACCGTTTGGTTGATCAGCAGCGAAGAGCTGTTGATGCCCCGGCCCACAAAAATACCGCCCGTGGTGTTGTCACGAATAAAGACATTCCGTGTCAAGAAACTGGAAGGCGTGTCCGTGCGCACTTCCAGAGTGCCGTTGTTGATGTCCACTGACTGTGAGGTGGGATTGATTCCCAGAGCCCCGTTGTCACCCACACGCACCGTTCCTGCGTCGATTCTCAGCGTCTGGGCATAGTTGTTGCTGTTATTCTGCAGCCAGAGCGTTGTTCCAATAATGTTTCCCGTCTTTATGAAACGATCCCCCGCCGTATCAAGCCCGGTCACCTGCCCACTAATAATCCAATTTCCATTACCGTAAAAAACGTTGCCAGCACCGCTCCCCAGATACACCCCGCCAGTCACATTGGTGATGCCGTGGGTGGCGAGAACACGGGTTTCAGTCGCGACTGAGGACAGCGTCAACCCGCCTGCCAGGGTGTTGTTACCAACACTGATGAGGGCTCCGCTGGCGTTGGCTGCACCTGGTCCGCGACCAGCAACCGAGACTTCCCGATTGAGGGTGATGCCAGGCCCCGTGCCTGGGCCTGCAAGAATCAAGGAGCCGCCAGAAAACCCAGGGTTGCCCGTGTTTGCGATGCCTGTGACCGAAATGGCCGTCGTGCCCGTCCCCAATTGCCCGGCATTCGTCACCACCAAATTCCCCGCTTCGATCGAAATATCACCGCTGAAGGTGTTGCCGCTATTGGTCAAAACCAGGGTCCCGTTACCTGATTTCGTGAAGCCTTTGGTCCCAGCCAGAACAGAAGCAATCGTGGCGCGATCCCCAAAAGTGCCACGTGTGCCGACCTGAATAACGGGTGAGTTGAAGCCTGCGGCCGGAGCCAAAGTCAGCGTGTTACCGCTGAGGGAGTAGCCACTGGAAGTAAAGCGCAGCCCCCCGGCTGAAATCGCTTCCATCAACGAAATCGTCCCTGAAGGGCCGCTGAAAACACCTGTGTTCAGGCTGGCGTTATTCCAGGCCGACCCACTCCATTGTAGGGAAGTGGTATCCCAGTTGCCCGGTCCTCCTACCCAATTCAAATCGGCACCTTGAAGCTGAACGCTCCAGATGCTGAAGGTGCTGAGCATGAGGGTGGTGAGCGGCGTCTTTAAATGACGGCGCATCCACTGGAGACTGGGGCTCGACTTGGACATGATGGTGGTTGGGGTCGGAATAATCCGAATTTTCGGGAATTAAGGCGCGAGTGAAACACAAAGGTAATTCCTATTCTATCAAAAAAAGGGTTTATTTATTCCGCGCTGAAAAGACCGACTTTTGAAGGGGCTAGCCTTTACCTGAATTGCGTTCTACCGAAATGTAATTATTCACCACCATTCAAATCACCCATTCATCATAACAACAATAAGATATTTCTCAAAAATCTTAAGTCATTTAAATAAAAAAACGGAAATCGGAAGACAATCAAGTTCATGGAGGATTCAATCGTCCGACAATAAAATCTTTATATAACAAGAATATTTCTTATTGTCATTTTATCTAATTTTTTAACATAACCATAACTCAAAACCTATGAACCCCTTCCCGTTGGACGACGTCTACCAAACCATAAAAACTGACGCTGGTTTTGAAATTTAAGCCTCGTGGTCGCCTCAAAAATTGGAATCATAGGCAAAAATCAGCCTCTAAAGATTTCCTGTATCTCCATCATTGAAGGTGAAATCATCAATATTTGGGAGAGATGATGCTTTGGGGAGTGTTTAATCATTCCCCCACCCCCTATCCGATTGTGATTTTTTGGTTTCGACTTTTTTTGTCCCTGTTTTTTATTCCCTTCTCCCTCACAGCGGCCACGCTGACCTGGGACGGAGATCTCAATGCAGGTGGACTTCAGGATGGGTCCGGAATCTGGAACACATTGGCCACAGACCGATGGTTCAATGCGGCTCCTGGGCCCGAGGCCTATCAGGCCTGGAGCAATGCCAATCCGGACACGGCCATTTTTGGCAATGGCAACGGCACAGCAGGTACGGTGACACTGACAGAGGCGATTATCGCTGCTGGGCTCACGTTTAATGCTGCTGGCTCCGGTACTTACACACTGACGGGCAGCACCTTGACCCTGGCGGGAACGCCCGTCGTCACAGCCAATGTAGATGCAGCCATCAGTTCCGTTTTGGCCGGGAATGCCGATATGAGCAAAACCGGGACCGGAGTGCTGACACTGAGCGGCAGCACGGCCAACACGCTGAATGGAACCACTACCATTAGCGGAGGCACGCTGACCCTGGCAAAAAGCGCAGGCGTCAATGCCATCGCCGGAAACATCCAGGTGAATAGTGGCGGCACCCTGCTCTGGGGTGGCAACCACAACCAGATCGCCGATACGGCGGCGATCACCGTGGCCGGGGGCAGTATCCAATTTAATAGCCGCAATGAGACCTTTGCCAGTTATACCCAGACCTCGGGTGGCCAGACAGGCAACAATGCCGGCATCGTTTCCATCACTGGCACATTTGCCATGTCCGGCGGCACCGTGCTCACGATCAACAGCAATGGCCAATGGTCGGCCAACAGTGCTGATTTCACCGGTTATTCCACCATTGGCAATGCACTGCTTCTGGGAGGAGATGGTGCCGTGGCCGTCACTTCCTTCAGCGTGGGCGCGGGGGGATTGACGCTCAACGGGCAGACCCTGATGCTAAATCGTACCACCACCGTCGGACGTCTGGGAAACCAGCTCGTCCTCAATGGCAATGTCACCGCCTCGGGCACCAACACCATAGGTACAAGTGGCAGCGCCGCACTGCCGACGGGTGCGGTGAATCAATTGAACCTCGGCTCTTCCACCCGCTCCTGGAACATCACCGCAGGAACCACGTCCGTGAGCCTGCCACTGGTCGGAACGGGAGGCCTCACCAAAATCGGCAATGGTATCTTGGCGATCACCGGCGGTGTGGCCAACACAAACACGGGGCTGATGTCCGCAACGGCAGGCACCCTCTCCCTCGGCAAAACGGCCGGCATTGCTGCCTTTGGCGGCGATGTTCTGGTCAATGGCGGCACACTGCTCTGGGTCACTTCAGATCAAATTCCAGACGGGGCGACCATCACGGTCAGTTCAGGGCCCACTTTGAATTTTTCTGGAAGGAATGAGACCTTTGCCAACTATGTTCAAACGGGTGGTACGGGCATTTCGGCCTCTTCGGCCAACAGCGGCATCGTCAACATCGTCGGCACGGCCACACTCTCCGGCGGCGGCAGCATGACGGTGAACAGCGGCGGTCGCATGACGGTGAACGCGCTCAATGCCACTGGCTTTTCAGGGATCGTTCTGAACGTCGGCGGCAACAGCGCCGCCCGCATCAGTTCCTTCACACAGGGCAGCGGTGGCATGACGCTCACTGGCCAGACCATCACGTTGAACAAAGGCACCAGTGATGGGAACCTCGGCAGCGAGATCATTCTCAACGGGCCCATCACCGCCACTGGAACCAATAACATCAACCTCAGCAGCGGCACCTTTGGCGTGGCGCAGATCAATCTGGGAACCGAGGTACGCACCTGGGCCATCAATGGCGGCCTAACCACAAGCAATGTCCCGCTCATTGGCACGGGCGGTGTTCTGAAAACCGGAGCTGGCACCCTGCGTCTCACCACCCCCAGCACTTACACTGGAAAAACGACCGTCAGCGCGGGCACCCTCAGTTTGACCGCCACGGGCAGCATCGCAGAAAGCGGCTGGATTCAACTGGACTCCGGCAGCACCTTTGATGTCAGCGCTGTGGCCGGAGGTTTTGCTTATGCCCCGGCCAGCGGCACCCCTGTGATCAGCGGCAGCGGCAGTGTGACCGGCGGCCTAAATATCGGCGGTGTCGCGCAGATCCGCCCCGGCAGCAGTTCCATCGCGGCAGATGCAGGAACCGCAGGCGATGGCATCGGCACACTGGCCATCTCCGGTTCGCTCAGCCTCGCGCCAGCAGCCCCCTCCACGGTGGCGCAGCTTCAGATCCTGGATGGTAGCACGGCGGACAAAATCACCATCGGTGGCGACCTGACGCTCACGGCCAACAGTTTCCTGAGCGTGGTCATGGATGAAGATTATGTGCCTGTCTCCGGCCATACCTGGACGCTGCTGGACTGGGTCGGCCTCATCCAGTCCACGGGCTTTCTGCTGGGCGACAACAACCGCACCGGCAACAACAGCCTGGGCAATGAAGGCAACCTGGACCTGCCCGATGTCAGCGCCTGGGGTCTGCTTTGGAATGTGGGTCCCATGGCCAATGGCGGTGCTCTCACCATCACCCTGGTGCCAGAGCCCAGCCGACTGCTTTTCCTCATTCTCGGCCTCGCGATCCTTTGTCTGAAACGTCCTCGCAGGCAGCGTCAGCCTTTGATTTAAAACGAAAGCTTTGCACACGCACCAAACCATTGCTTGTGCTCCGCACGATAAAGGCTTTGATCCCTTTATGGCTGCGAAATCCTCCCTGTTCGATGCCAACCGCGCCTGCTGGCTGGCTGTATTTCCGTTGAGTTGCCTGCTCAGCCTGGCTGGCCATGCCCAAACCGCCCCGCCACCCGCAGTCAAGCCGCCCTTGCCACGAGTGGAACCTGGACTGGAAAAAGCGGTAGAATGGCGCTGGCTGCCAGAAGCTTCCGATCCCGCCGTCTGGGGCGTGGCCCTGCCGCCAGCACCTGAACCAGAGACCCTGCCGGGAAGCCCGGGAACGGATGTTCCCAAAAAAGCGACTCTTCCTCAAGGCCCCCCGCAAGCCACCTTGGAATACACCGTGGCCAAAGGAGATTCACTCTACGTCATCGCCCGTCAGCATGGGGTGACGATTGATCAGATCAAAGCCTTCAACCAAATGAAGCGCGACGTCATCGTGGTGGGCCAGGTGCTGCGCATTCCCAGTCTGGCCGACATCCAGGCCATGGCACCGCCACCGGAGCCTGCCCCCATCCCCAAAGCCAAGGCTGCGCCCAAATCCCCGCCCAAAGCCCCGAAGGCGGCACCCCCGGAAACCAAGCTGCTGATCAAGCGCCCCCTGCCCTCCCCCGCCGCCAGCGTGGCCCGCATCGTTCTCATGCAAGCCTATCTGGATCGCCAGGCTTTCTCCGCCGGGCCCATCGACGGTACAGATGGGCCGCTCTATGATGCTGCATTGCGCTCCTACGAAATGGCACATCCGGGCGAACTGAATTCCGAAATGGGCCAGCCTGCCGCCGTCCTGCGCGAGATGGGCGGTGCCTACGCCGAGTATCAGCTGAAGGAGGAGGACCTGCGCTGGATCACCCCGCAGCCATTGGCCCCACCCGCCCCCGTGCGGAAATCACGCAAGTCCGCACCTCCGCCGCCGGAGCCCCCGCTCACTTTTGAAGACCTCACCTCACCGCCTTTCCTGCCTTACCGCAGCGTCTGGGAATTCGTGGCCGAGCGCTACCACTGCTCAGAATCCTTTTTGCGCCGCATCAATTCGGGACTGAAGGCACCGGTGCAACCTGGGGCCCTCTTTTTTGTGCCTAACGTGGTGCCCTTTGAGATCGAAAACGCTCTCAAGGAACCGCTGCAACCCACGGCCGATCCGGCGACTCCGGTCACTGCCACCATCATCAGCAATTCCCGCCTGGAAATCCGCCGCAGCGGCAAACTCATCGCCAATCTCCCCGTCTCTGTCGCCCGGCCCGGCCTGCGAGGCAAAGGCACCTGGAAAATCCTCGAAGCCATCGCCCGCCCACGTCTTGTGACATCAGGCGATCCCGCCGCCCCGGTCAATCCTCCCCTGGTCCTGCCACCAGGCCCTAACAATCCCGTCGGCCCCATTTGGATCCATCTGGCGAAAGGCAGTGAGACCACACCCCTGCCTTACGGCCTGCACGGCACCAGCATTCCCGGCTACATGACCCGGCAGGAAAGCGTGGGCGGCTTTCGCATGACGAATTGGGACATCGCCCGCGCCACACGCCTGCTGCCTGTGGGCACACCGCTGACGTGGGAATGAGGACCGGGCAGCGGAGGTGCACATCATGCCTCCGCCCTTGTGCCGGACAAAAGTCCGTTGTTACGTACCACCGTCGGTGTGCGTTTACTTCGTCTGTCTCCCTGCCATGAAGCGTCTTCTTGCTCCCCTTTTTATCCTCAGCAGCCTGCCTGCCTTCGCAGATGTCACCCTCCCGGCCCTCTTCACCGATGGTCTCGTGTTGCAACAGGGCAAGCCGGTGGCCGTTTGGGGCAAAGCAGATGCGGATGAAAATGTGACGGTCAGCTTCGCTGGCCAGACCAAGGTGACCCAGGCCGATCTGGATGGCCAATGGCGAGTCACGCTGGATTCTCTCCCTGCCAACGCCACTCCGGCGGAACTGACCGTCAAAGGCAAAAATGCACTTACCTTGAAGAACATTTTGGTAGGCGAGGTGTGGATCTGCTCCGGCCAGTCCAACATGCAGTGGACGGTTTCACAGTCCGCCAATGCAGAGCAGGAAATCGCCGCAGCGAACTTCCCCCAGATCCGCATGTTCAATGTGGAACGTGTCACCTCCATGGAGCCCGCAACGGATGTGAAGGGTTCCTGGAAAGAGGCCAGCCCAGCCCATGCCGGGCAGTTTTCCGCCGTGGCTTACTTCTTCGGTCGTCATCTTCACCAGGTGCTCAAAGTGCCCGTGGGGCTGATCAACACCTCCTGGGGTGGCACGCGCATCGAGGCCTGGACCAGCCGGGAATCCTTGGAGGAGCGCCCCTGCGCCGCCCAACTTCTCAGCGACTGGAACGGCATCCGCCAGACCTATGATGCCCAAGCAGAAGCCAAAAAGTTCGAAGAGGCCAAACTGGTCTGGAAGGAAAAGGTGAAGATCATCCAGGCGCAAAACGAAAAGCTGCCGGACTCCCAGAAAAAAGATCTCCCGGCTGCCCCCAGGCCCTTGGATGATCCAGCCAAAACTCCCCACTACCCCGCCACTCTTTTTAATGCCATGGTGGCCCCGCTGATCCCCTACACCCTCCAGGGTGCCATCTGGTATCAAGGCGAGTCTAACCAAAAGCGTGCTTTCCAGTATCAGGAGCTTTTGCCCAACATGATCAATGACTGGCGCACCCGTTGGAACGATGAATTCAGCTTTTACATCGTCCAGCTCGCCAGCTTCGGGAACAGCCAGCCAGTCAGCGCCGATGCAGGGGTTGCCGACACCTGGGCCGAGTTGCAGGAAGCCCAATATCTGACCGCTCTCACCCTGCCCCAAACAGGCCTCGCCGTGACCAACGACATCGGCGAGGAAAAGGACATTCACCCGAAAAACAAACAGGAGGTGGGCCGCCGCCTCGCCCTCTGGGCCCTGGCAAAGGACTATGGCAAAACCAGCACCATCCCCAGCGGCCCCCTTTACAAAAACAGCGTCATCGAAGGTGGCCGGGTGCGCCTCCAGTTCGACTACACCGGGGGAGGCCTCAAGGCACGGGATGGCGCTGCGCTGAAGCATTTTCAAATCGCCGGGGCGGATCAAAAATGGGTGTGGGCCGAGGCCAAAATCGAAGGCAATGAAGTCATCGTCTCCAGCCCCCAGGTGCCGGTACCCGTGGGCGTCCGCTACGCCTGGGCCGCCTGGCCAGCGGGGGCGAATCTGATCAATGCCGAAGGCCTGCCTGCCAGCCCCTTCCGTACGGATGAATTCATCCTCAGCACCATGGGCGTGACGTCGCCCTTTCAGGACGTGATGAAGCCCGGACGTTAGGTGGGATGGCCAGGGTGGGGCGACGGGCCGAATCGGCGTGGATTCCCCGTTGCCCACGCGCGTATGCTTTTCAAAGTAGCGCCCCACCCCATGCCAACGCCCCCTTTTCACTATCAGGAACTCTTTGAACTCGGTCAGGACGATACGGAATACCGGCTGCTGACCCAGGACCATGTCAGCGTCCAGACCTTTGCGGGCAAAGAAGTCCTCTGCGTGGATCCGCAGGCGCTGACGCTGTTGGCCAACCAGGCGTTTCATGACATCAATTTCTTCCTCCGGCCCAAGCACCTGAAGCAGGTGACGGCTATCCTGGATGATCCGGAAGCCAGCGAGAACGACCGCATGGTGGCGCTGACACTGCTGAAAAATGCCGATGTCTCCTCCGCCGGCCTGCTGCCTTTCTGCCAGGACACCGGCACCGCCATCATCATGGGCAAAAAAGGCCAGCAGGTGTGGACGGGCAGCAGCGATGAGGCGGCCCTTTCCAAAGGTGTGTATGAGGCCTACACAGAGAACAACCTGCGCTACTCCCAGAATGCCGCGCTGGACATGTTCAATGAGAAGAACACCGGCACCAACCTGCCTGCCCAGTTCGACCTCTACGCCACCGATGGTGAGGCGTACAAATTCCTGTTCATCTCCAAAGGCGGCGGCTCGGCGAACAAGTCCTTCCTCTACCAGGAAACCCGTGCGGTGCTGAATCCCAAGAGCATCGTCAAGTTTCTCACGGACAAGATGCTGTCTCTGGGCACCGCCGCCTGCCCGCCCTATCACCTCAGCTTTGTCATCGGCGGGACCTCGGCCGAGGCCACGATGAAACACGTGAAGCTGGCCTCCACCAAGTATTACGACAACCTGCCCACCACCGGCAATGAGCATGGCCGAGCCTTCCGCGATCTGGAACTGGAAGCCCAGATGCTGGAGGCCGCACGCACCTGCGGCATCGGCGCCCAGTTCGGCGGCAAATACTTCGCGCTCGATGTGCGTGTGATCCGCCTGCCCCGTCACGGGGCCTCCCTGCCCATCGGCATCGGCGTCTCCTGCTCTGCCGACCGCCAGGCCAAAGGCAAGATCACCCGGGACGGTGTCTTCATCGAGAAGCTGGAGACCAATCCGCTGCAATACATTCCCGAAGAACTGCGCCATCGCAAAGATACCAACGCCGTCCGTATTGATCTCAACCAACCGATGGAAGCCATCCGTGCGGAGCTGAGCAAGCACCCTGTCACCACCCGCCTTCTACTGAATGGCCCCATCGTCGTCGCCCGCGACATCGCCCATGCAAAGCTGAAGGAGCGCCTGGATGAGGGAGGTGAACTGCCCGATTATTTCAAGGCCCATCCCGTCTATTACGCAGGCCCAGCCAAGACCCCTGCGGGCATGCCCAGCGGCAGCTTTGGCCCCACCACCGCCGGCCGCATGGACAGCTATGTGGACCTCTTCCAAAGCCACGGTGGCAGCATGGTCATGATCGCCAAGGGCAACCGGGGCCAGCAGGTCACGGACGCCTGTAAAAAACACGGCGGTTTCTACCTCGGTAGCATCGGCGGTCCGGCAGCGATCCTGGCCAAGGAGAACATCAAAAAAGTCGAGGTCGTCGAATTCGCCGAACTCGGCATGGAGGCCATCTGGAAAATCGAAGTGCAGGACTTCCCCGCCTTCATCCTGGTGGATGACAAAGGTGAGGATTTCTTCCAGAGCGTCGGCACGGGCTGCTCAGTGAAGCATTGATAAGGTTGCATTCTAGGATTTGGCCTTCATTTTCAAAGAATGAAGGCCAATCCTGATATTAAGATTACGCCCGCCACTGTGGCAAATGCTACGGACCTGCCGCAGCCCGACAAGGTGCTGGGAGTCTCTGAATGTCAGATCGGCATTGCGGATTTGGGCCAGACTCCGGTGGTGGGAACAGCCGGTATGTCCACCTGCACCGCCGCTGTGCTGGTGGACAAATCATCCCCTCCAGGCAAGGCGCTCATCATGCATGTCACCGAACCCGGGGACATGCAGAACGCCAACCCAGCCATTGGCAAGTTTCTCGGCGTTCCGAATGCTGACAAGATGGCCCCGGCCGACCTTCAAAAGGCCATTCAGGACAATCTGGCGTCGCGCCCGCCCGGCAGCCTGCAATTGGTGACGGTAGCAGGCAATGAAGGCCAGGCGAGGCTGGACGGAAAAAAAGACCAAAACACCCCCGGCCAGATCTTTGATCATTTAGCCAGCCTGGATTCTCAGGATTCGATCACACACGTGGGCCATGCCGAAGGCCGCGACTTCATGTTTGATACCCAGAATGATCGGCTATACACCAATACTGAAGGGGTGCGCCAGGGAGGACAGAAGACCAGCTTCGATGCCGCCGACTATGACTGGGGCCCCTACAGTGTGCCAGTGGTCGCCTCAGGTCCCGCTGCCAATATAGGCCTGGGAGGCAGCCCCACCTCACTCAACCGGGCGGCGAGAAATGACAACACCCCCGACGTATTGTTTCTGGTGCAGGACAACACCGATCCAGGCTTTGAGGCAAGCCAGCGGGAGACCGCTGCCCAAACGCTGGCAGACCGGGCAGTGGACCGCGCTTTTGCCAACAATCCATCCATCTCCGATGAACGCAAAAAAGAGGTGGCCAAGATGATGGCCGACACGCTGAAAAATGCGCCCGAGTTTCAGAACAACCGCAGCCTGCAAAACGAAGTCACCCGCTCCCTCTACGCAGATGCTGCGGCCAAGACCGCCAACCCAAAAGTGACCGACGACGTCAAAAAGAACCTGGCCGATCAATCGCTCCTCAACAAGCTGGAAGAGCTGGCCAAGACCTCTGTCGCCGATGGTGATTCGAAGGTCGGCCAACGCCCTGGAGCACTCCGTCAAATGTTCGACCGCAAACACACCGATGGAGTGAAACAGGCCAATGACGGCTTCAAAAACGAAGTGGAGAAGCTGGCCGAGAATCACCCGGTAGAACAGGAACCCCTCGCGATCGCCAACAAACGCGATGCACTGGCCCTGCAGCAGAGCCAAGCTCCAAAACCCAAGGTGGGTGACAATTACCAGCGCAATTCCAACAGCAACGTCTTGGGTCATTCCCAGAGCATCCCTGTGAAGTGATCATCAGTCAGGTACACAGGGCTAGATAGGAAGAGTACAGCCACTCAAGACAAGCTCACCCGTAAAGCCCGCAACTTAGACGCATCTGCCATTCTGAAGTGAGTCCACTGCCATGTCCGAAAACGGCGAGCATGACGGTGAACTTTGCGCCATGATCGGCGCATGACACTCACGGACGACACCTGCTACACAGCCCTCCAGGCACGCGATGCGCGCTTTGACGGCGTGTTTTTTACCGGAGTGAAATCCACAGGGATTTATTGCCGCCCGGTGTGCCCGGCGCGGACACCGGCAGCGCGGTCATGCCAGTTTTACCCGACGGCGAGTGCGGCTGAGGCGGCAGGGTTTCGCCCCTGCCTGCGCTGCCGCCCGGAACTGGCTCCCGGCTGTCGCGGCACTTCGCTCGCGGAGGCCGTTTTGACCCGGCTGCAGGAACGCGCGGTGGAAGGCACGCGGCTGGGAGATCTGGAGGAGGATCTCGGCCTGAGCTCGCGCCAAGTGCGGCGGATTCTGGGCAGTGAGTTTGGAGTGACCCCGGTGCAGGTCATCCAAACGCAGCGCCTGCTGCTAGCCAAACAACTGCTTCAGGAGACGGGCCAGCCCGTGAGCGAGATCGCCCTGGCAGCCGGCTTCCGCAGCCTGCGCAATTTTAATGCACTGTTTCAGGAACGCTACCATCTGGCCCCAAGTGCCTGCCGCCGGAAAGGCAGCCCCGTGAGTGAAGGCCTCCGTCTGCGACTGGCCTATCGCGCCCCGTTGGCCTGGACTGCACTGATGGACTATTTCCGCAGCCGCCTGGTGCCGGGTGTCGAGGAAATCTGCGGGGCGGAATATCGCCGCACAGTGACTCTGGGCAAAGCCACTGGCTGGCTGCGAGTCTGGCCGCATGAGAAGGAGGCTGTCCTCTGGGTGGAAGTCTCCCCTTCCCTGATGCGAAACCTGGGGGCCGTGCAAAACCGCGTGCGCCGCATGTTCGATCTCGATGCCAGGCCTGATGCGATTGCCAGAGTGCTGGGTGCAGACCCGCTGCTGGCAGCGGTTTTCAAACAATTCCCGGGCCTCCGTGTGGGAGGTGCCTGGGACACCTTCGAGCTGGCGGTGCGTGCCGTGCTGGGACAGCAGATCACCGTGGCGGCGGCGACCACCCTTTCGGGCAGGCTGGCAGCCCGGATCGGCAATGAGGTGGAGACGCCCTTTCCCCAGCTGCACCGCCACGCCATCACCGCCGAGGCCATGCAGGCCCTGACGGTGGAGGACCTCTGCCAGATCGGCCTGGTGAGAGCACGGGCGGAGACGCTGAAGCACCTGGCCCAGTTTGCCCTGGAGGGCGGACTGGAGTTCCCTCCCGGTCTGGATCACGAAAGTGCGGTGGCCAAGCTCGTCGAGCTGCCAGGCATCGGCCCCTGGACGGCACACTACATCGCCATGCGCGCCCTGCGTTTCCCGGATGCCTTTCCCTCTGCGGATCTGGGTCTGCGCAAAGCCATCGGCGAAGGCGTCTTAATCCCGACCAAACAGGCCGAACTCCGCTCGCTGGACTGGCGACCTTGGCGCGCTTATGCAGCCGCGGCCCTTTGGAAAAGTCTTACCCCATGAAACCGACTCTCTATTACACCCAAACTTCCTCCCCCATCGGGGGGATGACCCTCGTCGCCACCGATGCCGGACTGTGCGGCCTTTACTTGGAAGGCCAACGCCACTGGCCCCGCAATGCCGACACATGGGTACGGGATGATGAAGGCGCGCGCTTTGATGCGGTCCTGATGGCTCTCGCCCGTTACTTCATGGGCAAAGACATCCGCTTTTCCCTGCCGCTGGATCTGGTGACAGGCACCAGCTTCCAACAAAAAGTGTGGCAAGCGCTGCAGGAGATCCCCGCTGGCCAAACCTGGACCTATGGACAGCTGGCGCGCCATGTGGACGCCCCCGCAGCCGTCCGGGCCGTGGGTGCTGCCGTGGGGCGGAATCCGCTGTCCATCATCATTCCCTGCCATCGGGTAATCGGGCAGGATGGCAGCCTAACGGGTTATGCGGGCGGGCTGGACCGCAAACGCTGGCTGCTGGCCCATGAGGGGGCTGAGCTGGCGATCAGCGCTCCTTAGGCGGCCCGGCGATGTCCCAGGCATCTTCGGCATCCAGGTGCTGGCGTTTGAGGTCTTGGCGGAAAACAGACTCCAGGTTTTCCAAATGCTGGCGGGCCATGGAGATGTAGGTCGCCTGATCACCCCCGTAGTGTTTGGCCAGTTCGCGCACGCTTTCTTCATCGTAACAGCGGAAGAGTTCCACCGCACGCACGGCCCGGTGGGCGCGGTAGCCCAGCGCCCGCAGAATATCCACGCTGAGGTCCAGGGAACTGCCCAGCAGATCACGACGATAGTCGGTGATGCCGCGTTTGATCAGCTCATAGGCATGATTGCGGCTGGTGGCGCGGGCCAGGATGCGCAGGTGAGGAAACTCATGGCGCACGAGGTCCACGATCTCCAGGGACTTGGCCTCATCATCCACCGCACAGACAAAGATCTTCGCCTTTTCCGCTCCGGCAGCCGCAAGGAGATCGGCCCGGGAGGCATCGCCATAAAAAGACTTCAGGCCAAAGCGGCCCAGCATTTCCACCTGATCCGGGTCATTGTCCAAAACAGTGACCCCAAAGCCATTCGACTGGAGCAATCGGCCGATGATGTGGCCAAAACGGCCGAAGCCTGCGAGGATGACCGGGTGGTCATGGCTTTCCACCACATCGTGCTCGCGCTTCGGAGCTGTCGAGGCAAAGCGCGGCTGGATGAAGCGGTCATTGGCAATGAGCATCAGCGGTGTCAGCGCCATGCTGATGGCCACGGCCGCATTCAGCGGACCTGCCAGTTCAGGACCCACCAGCCCCAGACCGCCAGCAGTCCCCAATAAGACAAAACAGAACTCGCCTCCCTGTGCCAAAGCACATGAGAAGATGAAGGAAGCGCCCCAGCCGAGCTGGAACACACCACCGAGGGCCAGCAGCACGAAGAACTTCACCGCGATGAGCCCGAAAACGAGCAGCGCAATCATGCCCGGCTGGGCCACCACTAGGCCGAGATTCAGCCCGGCCCCCACGGCCATGAAGAACAGACCCAGCAGCAGCCCTTTGAAAGGCTCCACATCGGCCTCCAACTGATGACGGTACTCACTTTCCGCCAAAACCACCCCGGCGATGAAGGTTCCCAGAGCAGCAGAGAGTCCCACCAGTTGCATCAGCCACGCCACGCCCGCCACCACCAGCAGGGCGACGATGGTGAACATTTCGCGCAGTTTGGAGGCGGCAACGTAACGGAACACGTATCGCAGGAAGTAATGTGCGACGACAACCACGGCCACCACCGCCCCGATGGTGCATAGGGTCTGCGCCCACTGGGGCAGATGTGCCAGCGCAGATTCATGGCCATGGCTATGATCCCCGGCCACTGAGCCGCCATGGACCTTCGCCAGCCAGGGCAACGCCGCGAGAATGGGGATGACCGCGATGTCCTGGAACAGAAGGACCGAAAAGCAGGCCTGGCCGCCCCGGGTATTCAGCAGCTTTCTCTCCGCCAATGACTGGATGACAATGGCCGTCGAGGACATGGTCAATATCAGACCGACCGTTACGGCCACTGGCCACGGCTGCCCGCACAAGGCGGCGACACCGGCCACTACCGCTGCCGTGGCCAAGACCTGGGCACTTCCCGTCCCTAAAATAGGCCCCCGCAACCGCCACAGCAGGCTGGGCCGCAATTCCAACCCCACGACAAAAAGCATCATGACCACCCCGAATTCGGCGAAGTGCTGTACATCCTCCACCTCACCCACAAGGCCCAGCAAAGAGGGCCCGATGACAATCCCTGCCAGCAGATAACCCAGGACGGAACCCAGCCCCAGCCGCTTGGCAATGGGCACCGCCACGACAGCCGCAATGAGGTAAACAACCGCCTGGAAGAGAAATTCGGAAGACATAGAGCAAGGAAGCGCTGGAACTTAACAGCAAAAAAGGGTCCGAAAAGCCAGGCTATGGCACAACCAACCACCAAAAAGGCAGCTCTTCCACGGCGCTTTTGGAGAATCCAAGGTGAGAAGCGGCTCAAATTTGCACGGGCAATGCTTTTTTGGATTCGAAATTCTTCCACCTTTCGGATTCACCAGAATGGAAGCGAATTTTCAGAAACAAAGTTGCCCAAACGATACATTTCGCATTTTGCCTGACCTTACATCTCGGTTATTTTAACAAAACACATCCACTTATTACCAAGTGGCCCCGATATTTTAAAATAATCCCGAGATGCCACCGCCCTACTCCATCCTCACCGCCGAGTCTCCGGTGCTTCATCGGCGTGATTCGCATCTGCTAAGCTCCTTCGACGACCTGCTGCACGACTTTTTGAGCAAAGGCGGGCCGCAGCCTCCGGAGTACAGTGTGCTGAACCGGGCCGTGCGTCATCTGGGCGACTCCGTGCGCGGAGGCAGCGTGAGCCAGGAAGAAGTGTCCGAGTACATCCGCGAGATCACCCGCATCCATCTGCCAGGGACGATGCAGGCCGAGGCCCTGGAACGAAAGTATGGCTACAGCGGCGATTTCGAAATCATTGACCATATTTATACCCGTCGCACTCACACCGATGCCAGCCTGCGGCTCTGGGATCTTTACTTCCACAGTCAGGCCGCCCCCGTGGCGGTGAGAAACCGCAAAGCCTACTTTCAGGATCTCATGGAGACCCACCTTGCTGCTCACTCAGGGCGTGGGCCATTGGCCGTGCTGAATGTCGCCAGCGGCCCGGCGCGAGATGTGCGAGAGTTTTTCCTCAACCACCCGGAGGCAGCCGTGCACATGGACTGTGTGGACATGGATGCCCATGCAATCGCCTACGCCCAAAATCTGTGTTCCCCCTGGCAGTCGCAGCTTCACTTTCACCACCGCAATGTGCTGCGCTTCGTCCCTACGCGTGGCTACGACTTCACTTGGTCGGCAGGACTCTTTGATTACCTCAGCGACCGTCTGTTTGTACATGTGCTGAAGGCGATGATGGCCGTAACGAAGCCCGGCGGAGAAGTCGTGGTGGGGAATTTCTCCGACTTCAATCCGAGCCGCGACTACATGGAGTTGCTGGGCCACTGGCAGCTCATCCATCGCAGCCGCGAAACCCTCACTGCCTTGGCGGCCCGTGCAGGAGCCTCGCCGGACCAAGTCCAAATTCATTGGGAACCTGAAGGCGTGAATTATTTCTTACATATTCGTCGCTAGCTAAATAGGTGCGAAACAGAGTCAACTTCGATCCAGGATCAGTGTTCCTCGCAGGTGAATGATTGAGCTTTAAGAGTTTTAAACAGGTCTAAAAGAAATAGTTGCCACGTTTTCTCAATTCAGTATAATTTACAAAAATTATACAAATTGTGACTGCTCTAGCTCAAAGCTCACCGAACACGGCTCCGCTGCATTTCCCTGCAGCTTCGAGGCAGGTGCCGGTGACCCCCAGAGTGGCAGCACCTTTGGACCCGCAAATCCTGGCGGCAGCAGAGAAGTCTGCCCGTTTTGAAGGCGAGCTGCAGGACTTGAACATGCGGAATGCCCGGCTGGGAGCGTGGTTTGTCATGGTACTCGTGCCTTTTTGCGCGGTGCTGGACTGGCTGGCCTACCCTTCTCATTTTTGGGAGTTTGTGTTGCTGCGCATCCTCTGTTCAGCAATGTGCATTCCGCTGCTGCTGGCGTTGGACCGCCCATGGGCAGCCCGTTATCACCGTGTCTATCCCGTGATCCTGCCCTTGCTGCCAGCCATGGCCATCTGCCTGATGATTTACTTTTCTGGCGATGGCAGTTCCAGCTATTATGCCGGGCTGATGCTCTGTCTGGTAGGCACCTCCTTTGTCTTCCACTGGACCTTCCGGGAGATCGGCATCACGGTGGCGCTGGTGCTGCTGTTTTACTTTGCTGCCACGATACCTAACCTCAAGTATGACGGGAGCCTGAGTTCCATCGGCCTGTTCATCAACAACACGCTTTTCATTCTGCTGACCTGCGTGATCCTCTACTGCGGCAGCCGCCAGCATCACGCCATCCGCCTGCGTGAATTTGTGAACCGCTGCAAGGTGGAGGCTCAGCGTGAGGAGCTGACCCGCCGCAATGAGGAGCTTTCAGCCACGCTGCAGCGCCTGCGCGAAACAGAGGCCCAGCTGAACCAGAGCGAGAAACTGGCCTCGATCGGACGCCTCAGCGCTGGCATCGTGCATGAGATCAACAACCCTCTCAACTTCGTCAAATCAGCCCTTTTTGTCCTGAAGAAGAAGACCCGCAGCCTGCCGCCTGAGACGGTCGAGTCCATGGGCCTGATCTTGACGGATATCGGTGAAGGTGTGGACCGTGTGGCGTCCATCGTTTCGGATCTGCGCACCTTTGCCCATCCGGAGAACAAGGGAGCCTCCCCCATCAATCTGCAGCAGGCCGTGGCCAAGGCCAACCGGCTGATGGCCAAGCAGATCGGCGATGCCCAGGCAATGATGCACAGCGATGTTCCAGCCGACCTGACCGCGCTGGGCGATGAAAACCACATCATCCAGATCCTGATCAACCTGATCCAAAACAGTCTGGATGCCCTGCAAGCACATCCAGCCCCCGAGCTTTCCATCCGCACCACCCGCGAAGGTGAGGACCTGCTGCTGCATGTGAGGGACAATGGCAGCGGCATCCCGGAAGATCACCTGCAGCGCATTTTCGATCCCTTTTTTACCACCAAGGAAGTCGGCCAGGGCATGGGCCTGGGGCTGAGCCTCTGCTACCGGATGATGCAGGGCATGAACGGCTCGATCACGGCCACCAGCCAGGTCGGCAGCCACACTGAATTTACACTCCGTTTTAAACCCGCCGCTGCCCTCGCTGCCGCATGAATTCGCCCGCCCTAGCTCCATATCACGTGCTCTACGTGGATGATGAGGAAAAAGCCCTCCACTACTTCAGACAGATGTTTGAAGACGAGTTCGTCATTCACACCGCGAGCAACGCGGCCGAAGGCTACCGCATCCTGGAGTCCTATGGCACCCAGATTGGCGTGCTGCTGACGGACCAGCGCATGCCCGGCGAAAGCGGGGTGGAACTGATGGACCGCGCCCGGCGGCTGCACCCCAATCTGGTGCGCATTTTAGTCACCGCCTTTACCGACTACCAGACCGCCGTGAAAGCGGTGAATGAAGGCCGTGCCTACCGCTACCTGCACAAGCCTCTGGATCCGGAACAACTGGCCACGGTGCTGCGCCAGGGAATGGAATATTATCATACCCTGCAGGAGCGGGAAGGTCTGCTGACCCAGAATGCCGAGCACATCCGCACCACCCTGATGGCGGACCGGGTGGCCGGCATGGGCATCATGGCCGAGGGGCTGAACCACCACCTGCGCAATGCGCTCACCGTGGTGCGGGCCTTCATTGACCTGGCCCCAATGAAGCTCATGGAGGAAATCGACGCCCGGCCTCCGCGCGATCCTAATTTCTGGGTGGAGACCCAGCACCAGGCCCAGGCCCAGATCGAACGCATCCAGACCCTGCTGAATCATCTGGCCCATGCCTCCCATGCAAGGAAGCTCAGCCGAAATGACACCGTGCATCTGCCGATGCTGCTGGAAAACATTCTGGGAACCTATCTGGGCCACTTTCAGGAGAAAAACATCCGCGTTGAATTCGATATCTCCCCTGCCCTGCCACCGCTGCTGGTGCATGAGGAACGCTTCCGCCAGCTCTGGCGGCTGCTGTTCATCGAAGAGATCACCCACCTGCATCCGGGCGACCGGGTCGTCGTGCGGGCACGCATGGAAAAAGACGCCACCGGGCAGGAGCAGGCGGTGATGACCCTGACCGACAATGGTGGCTGGGGTGCCCAGGACCGTGCGGCGAACCTCTTTGACCCCTTCTTTACCCGCAGCCGCAAGCCGGATGACTTCGGGGTGAACATGATGGCCTGTTACGTGACCCTACACCTGCATGGGGGCAGCATCGAGGCAAAACGACTGGAGCCACAGGGGCTGGAGCTCACCATGCGATTGCCACTGGATCCCACCCAAAGCACTCAGGAGGCCGACGATTTTTTTCTGCGCGCCACCCAGCATGAGCAGCGGTGGCAGAAACGCGAAGAACTGGCAGCCTAACAAAGAGCATCAAAGCAGGAGCCCGTGAAAGGACTCTTGCTTCGTTCGGCCTCGGTGCTTCGCGTTATGATTCGCCCAGGACGGCACGCAGCTTGGCGGCCGATTCTTCCCACGCCGCATCCGCCATGGCAGGCTGCGCCCGGGCGGCGAGATCAAGCCCTTCTGCCGGAAGGTTCACCCAGGAACGGCAGCCACCGTAGCTTTTCGAATAAGGGAAGGACCAGCGTTCCGGCAGCTTGTAGGCACGCACCAGGGCGACGTGGAGGCAGCTTTCATCGTCGTAAACGAAGCGTTCTTTGACGATCTCTTCCTTCCAAATGTGCAGGGGGGCGATGGCTTCCATCTGTGCCCAGTCGGTGACTTTCCACACCTGCTCCAACGTGACAAAGCCATCTACTTCCACAAGGGTCCGCTCCTCTTCCGGGGGAAAGGAGGTGGCTCCTTCGGGGGACCAGGTGAGCCTCTCGGACTGGGTGTGAAACCAGGTGGGGAAAAGGAAAAACTGACGGTGCTTCCACTCAAAGCCGCCACGCCCCTCATGGATGCCGCCTTTGCGCAGAATGAGAGATTGCACGCCCTGGACGAGGGAATCGCAGACGTAGGCCCATTCTTTGAAGCCGACGGAGACAGAGGAAAGTTCAGGTTTCAAATCCAGGCAATGAAGAGGTTTCAGGATCAGTAACGGGCCATTTCAGGCTGCACCAGATCAGCCCAGGCATCGATGCCGCCGCGCATGGACTGCGCCTGGGAAAACCCACGCTGCCGCAGCCACCCGGCGGCACGCTGGCTGCGCATGCCATGATGGCAGTAGATGATGACGTGCTCCGCCGTGTCGGAGAAACGCTGAGGGGCCAGCTCGCCGAATTGGGAAAGTGGCACCAGTTCTGCGCCTTCGATGCGGCAGATCTGCCACTCGTCCTCTTCACGGCAGTCCACGAGGCGGGGCCGGGGGCTGTCCGGGCGGTTCAGCAGGTAGCTGGTATCATCCACACTGACTTCGAGCGGCAGTTCTGCAGGAGGCATGGCAGTAAATAGGCAGCTCGGTTCAGGGGCGCACGGTCACCGGGGTGCCCTGGGTGACGTTGTTGTAAAAGATGGCCGCCATGTGGGGAGGCATGCGCACGCAGCCGTGGGAGGCCGGGTATCCAGGAAGGAAACCTTCGTGCATGCCAATGCCGCCGACAAAACGCATGAAATGGTGCATTTTCGAGCCTTCGAAACGGGTGCCTGGAGGTGCCTTGTCCTTGGTCACGTCCACGTTGGCCACCACGACATTGCCGGCACCATCCACAAAATCGCCATAGAGGTTGGATTTATGCCACTGATCCTTTTGGGTGATTTTGAAACGGCCCTGCGTGGTGGCATGCTTCTCATCCCCGGTGGAAAGGGCGGAGACGCCAGCCAGCGAACTGCCTTTGTAGAAGTACGCCTTTTGGTCGCTGAGATCGATCACGATGCTGGACGCTCCCGACATGCCATCGCCATCCCAATAGGAGTCCATGTCCTGATTGTAGAGGGCTGAATGAGGCACTGAAGTCGGGGCAAAGGCCTCGAGATACTGGGTCTGTCCCTGCGGGCCGGTGGGGGACACGCAGGAGGCCAGCAGAAGGGCCAGGGAACCGAGTGTGAGCGAACGGAGAGCAGCGAGGGTCATCGGAAAAGGACGGGGCAAAAAAACGTTGTGGGACAAGAGGCTAAATTGCCCCACAGGGCGGGGCCTGTCCAATGCTTCCTCAGAAGGAGGGAAGGTGAAATCCGGGTGATATGTCGTGCAAAACACGCACGTTCATGTTCCCTGCATGAATCCCATGAACCGCCGCCGCGCCCTCAAGACCCTTTTCTGCTCCAGTGCCGCCCTGTCCCTGAACCTGCGCACGCAGGCCCAGGCGGAGGTGGCGCAGGAAGCTCTGCATCTGCTCGCCATCGGTGACTTTGGCACAGGCGGCCAAGACCAGAAGAATGTGGCCCAGGCCATGCAGGCTTTCGTCGGCAAGGAAAAGATCAAGCCTGCCGGGCTGTGGTTCATCGGTGACAATGTCTATGGCCCCACCAAGGGAGGCTTCACGGTGGAGGCCAAACGCTGGAAGGAAGAGATCGAAGACATGTACCCGGCCAGCATTTTCCCAGGCCCGCAGTGGGCGGTGCTGGGCAATCATGATTACCACGACAATCCTGACGGCGAGCAGGTGCAGCTGGCCTACGCCAAAAAGCCGGGTGTACGCTGGCACATGCCGGAGAAATGGTACCGGGTGGACCTGGGCGGCGCGAACCCCCTAGTCACCTTCCTCGCCCTCGACACGAATTTCCCGAAAATCAGCGGCGGCAAAAACAAGAAGACAGGTGCGCCCAAGACACACATGAGTGCTGACGAAGAAGCCCGGCAGCTGGAGTGGCTGAAGGCAGAGCTGGCCAAACCACGCGCCCCGTTCACCGTCGTCGTCGGCCACCACCCGCTCTACTCGAATGGCAGCCACAAAGATACGCAGCTGCTCATCGAACAATGGGGAGACCTGCTGCAGGAGCACAAGGTGCACGCCTATATTTGCGGTCATGACCATGACCTGCAGCACCTGGAGCTGGAGGGCAAGTTCACCTCCTTTGTGCTTTCCGGCGGCGGCGGTGCCCGCATCCGCAAGCTGACCAATGAGACCCGCAAGATGCCTTATGGAAAGGACATCAATGGCTTCACCCATCTGCAAATCCAGCCGGATGCCCTCACCATCTCCCATCGAGGCCTGGATGGCGGCGTGCTGCACCGTTTCACCAAGAAACTGGATGGCACCGTGGTGATGTAAAATCATCATCCCCTGCCCTGATCTATCTCCCATAAAAAAGGCGCGACCCTCACAGGTCGCGCCTTCTGCTTGAGTCATTGATCAGGGAATGATCACCTGACTCGTGCTGCCGTCGGTAAACGTCGCGATGACGATCATCCGTCCCGTGCTGTCCATCAACTGCTGCTCCCACCGGCGGTCCGTCTGGTTGGATCCCGGCACGTCGATCTTCGTCACCACCTTGCTGCCTGCCGTGGTCACCACCGAATCCCCCTTTCGCAGCACCAGCGCCAGCGCACCGCCATTTAGGGCGCTTCTCCACAGCCCCTGGTTGTTGGCCACCACCGTGTCCCCACCCGTCAAGTTCCCCAGAATCGCATACTGGTTGTTACCGCCCACCATCGGCAGGTCAAACCCGCTGAAGGTTGCCCCGGTCGTGCCTGGCGCGGCATCGCCCACTTTCACGGCCAGTTGCATCGCTCCCGACAGGTTGGCAAAGATCGCATTCACATCACCGTCGGCGGTCGAGCTGATGCCATCGCCATCCATATCCAGCCAGGCTCTCCAGGCCCCCAGGTTGGTATTTGTCAGCCAGCCCTGCCAAGGATTCCCAACCAAGCTGCCGACCGGCAGGTTGGACACCTTCGACTGTCCGTCACCACGGCGCAGCACGCAGATGAGGCTGGCCGGATTGTTGGCAAAACCGTTCCAGATGCCGTCGTTCTTCAGGTTTGGCGCATTGTCGCCATCCTTGTTCAAGGAAGCGCGGAAACTGATGAAGCCATTGCTACCCATGACAGGACGTTGGATCCGCAGGAACGTCGCCCCGCCAGTCCCGGAGGCTGTGTCCCCCGCAAAAACGACCTTCGAAGGAGTGCCGCCAGTCACCGGCTGGTACCAGATACCTTCTTTGCTCCCGGTGGTCGTCAAGGCAGCATAAACGAAGTTGCCCTGCGCATCCATGCGGCCCGGGTCCGAAAAGCCACCCGCCACATTGGCGTACAAGGCGGCTGTCCCAGGGGCGGTCTGCCCCTCTTCGGCCACCGTGCTGACGGTCGTCGTCGCACCATTTACGCTGGCACGCAGGAGCACCGTCTTAGTGCTGGCACCCTTCATCGTCACAGAAAACACGGCTTCGCCGCTGCTGGCTCCCGTTTTCGCCGTCGCATAGATGCCGGAGGCAAAGGCGGCTACCTTAGCCCCTGGAACAGAGGGGATATTGTCATCTTCACGCATCAGCAAACGCAGCCCACCGCCGCCGACCTCGCTCCAGGCCCCGGTATCGTTGGCCGTGGTGACACCCCCGCTCCCAACGACCAGGGAGGCAAGAACACTCACTTCACCAGACTCAGCGATGCCAGGAACTTCCGGCAGGGTGGCAAACTGTGCCCCCGGCAGATCTGGCACCGTCATCCCGGTCCTGGCGATGAGCGAAGTTGTGCCCCCAACCACTTTCCAGGTGCCTGAACTATTCGCCGCCGTCACGGCGGGGCTGCTGCTGCCCACTTTCAGGAAACTTGGGAACACGATGTCTCCGTTTTCCCCCATGAAACCACCCCGGCGCAGACCATCATAGTCACCCACTCTATCGGTGCCATTGGCGGCGGCGGCTCCGCCATTGGTGACCACATCGCCCAAGACGGTATTGATCGGTTTCGCAGAGCCGACGGTGAGGCCCAAGGTCCCGCCTGTATGAAGACCGTCCTCATCCGTCAGAAAAACGGTGATCACCTTGGAACCGCTTTGATTTGAAGCATAAACATGGGTCCTGGCCGTATTCGCCGGGCTGCCCGAAAAATTCTCCGTCACCCCATCGCCCCAATTGATGCTGTAAGCAGTGACCGTATCCGTGCCGGGATCGGTGATGGCACCCAGATTCAGTGTGTAAGAAACGCCACTGTTCGTGGATGTCGCGCCCGTCAGGGCGATCAAGGGCACCACATTATTAATGGTGTAGGAGAAGGTGGCGGTGCCTGTCGCGGTCGTCGTGCTGTCTCTCACCGTCACGGTGACCGTGGAGCTCGCTGGCCCATCGGTGGCATTCGCACTCCAGCTCCAAGTCCCCGGAGTCGCAGTGCCCGGCTGGGTAATCGTGCCGGTGGAGGCCGTCACCGTCAGCACATGCCCGTTATGCCCCACAAAGGCACCTGAATTCGTCGCGACGGTGCCTTCATTGACCGCCACAGTGGCCTGATCCCGCGTAATCGTCGGATTGAGATTGATCGGAAAGCTGAGGATGTTCCCCAGCGAGTTGCCCATTGGATTTGTGGCACTGACACGGAAATAATAGTCCATGCCCGGCGTCAGCCCAGTGAGAGCCTGGCTGACATTCACGGGGACTGATCCTGCCGGCAGATTCTGTACGACGGTGGTGGTCGCCCCCGTCAGATTCGCGGCAGTGCCGTACTCAAAGACCACCGTGGTGGCGAGGCCACCGGGATTCACCTGGCCATTCAGCGTGGCAGAGCCACTCGCCAGGACATTGGTCGCCGCCAGGGTGGTCACCCCGGGCACGGCCGTGACAACACCATTGGCAGAATGGTAAAGGTAGGGGACATCCTGGTGGATCAAACCATTAGGATTGGAGTTCAAAAAGGCCCCTGGAATGCCCGAACCCGGAACTTCGTAAGACACATTGGACCCGTTGGTATATCCTGCGCGTGCATAAGCATCTGCAGCCGAGGCGTAGTCATACTGGATCGAGTCATAGTTAAACTCAATGTCAAAGGCCCCTACAGCCAGATCTGAACGATTGATGATGACCACCTGATACGTGTTCAATTTGTCAGTCCCCTGGCTATAATACCCCACATGGTCCCAAGTGGCAGCCCAGGCAGCCCGCCCATTCACCGTGCCCTGACCGTAAGAAACGACTCCCGAAGCTGCGGGGCGTGTATCCACATCCGACCAATAGGGAGCAATGATCTTGACTCCCAAAGTGGCGATGTTGGAGGGGCTGAAGGAAGGCAGAGCCGCATCAAAAGTGATGTTGCCGTTGTTGTTCACATAACAGTTCGAGTAGTTCGTCCCGAACATGTTGATGGTAAAACCAAAGGGCACCTGCTTCGAAGGTGAATCATCAATATGCCCCAGATTGCCGCCATTCGTGGTAAAGCCCGTGCGCACAGGTTGGGCGGCCTGCAGGCTCGGTGAGCAGATCAGTAAAAAAGCAAATAATAAAACCGATAAAGGAATATTTATTAGAGTGGGCATGGTTTTCATAAAATTTAACCATCCCACAAGCGAAGTGACGTGTAGGACAACAAAACTTAATACAACACCATAAGGACTACAACTCAATCACTAATCTTAACTATATTGTAGGACGATCGGAATCTCATTTCAGCGAAGAATTAAGGAAACGCTGATTTAATGCGACGAGTGCCCTTTCTGCCCCCGAGCCGTTTTTCCGCCCCTCTTTGATGAGAGGACGAAGTGACGACCTGCGCGTGAGGTGGCAAGCGGCTCCTTTTGAGAGCTGCTAGCGAGGAGGCTTGACAGAGGTTGCCTCGGGTTCTGGGGCATCATGCCATGCCCAGCGGGCGCTTCTTGGCGATGGCCAGATTCTCCGCCTTGTTTTCCACCCCGAGGTGGCCTGCATTGGCATGAATCACTTTTTCGGCCCCGTGCAAAAGTTCGGAGGTCTGGCTGATGTCCTATACATTGGCTGAGACGGCTTTCACTCTGTGCCCCAGCCCAGAGGATACGATGGGCGCACCAGCTCCACCAGCTGTGCCTAAGACACCCCTTGGTTCATCTCCGCCAGGAACTTGTCACGCGGGGTAATCTTCTGCTTACCAGCATTCTTTTACGACCTTTTGCCGCTAATTCTCACCGCTTCCACAGCCTCCACCGCAGGCGGCACATCCGAAGGTGATGGAGCCTTCAGCAGCGTGATGATCATGCTGCCTAGCACGTAGATCAGCCCAGCTCCCAGGCCTGCCGCAATGGCGAGCAGACGACGCTGCATCGTATTGTCCTTCGAGATGAGCATGTAAAAACGCATGCACAGCATTACCCACAGGAAACAGAGCAACAGAAGGGCCGACTGGACGAGCATGCCGCACTCAAACCGAGAATCGCCGATCTGACGAGTCGAAAAGCTTTGGTGTGTGATTCAGAGCCGCCTTGCCGCCATTTGTACCCGTCCACCACATCCCCAGCTCTGCTTCCTCAGAGCATTCGTCCCCCTGCTTTGCCAGATCCGGCGACCCCGGCACGCCTTGTCGTTTTCTTCACGCTGGCCATGCCATCCCCGCTCGTCCCCCCAGAAACATGGCGGATTTTTTTCAGAAATTTCCCGCTGAAGTGCTTGACGCTGCGCCTGGGTGCCTATCCTTCCCACCTTTCCCCCTTTGCCAATGAACGAGACCCAGATCCAGAAAGCCGATGTCCTCCTCGAAGCCCTTCCATACATGCAGGGTTTCCGAGGCTGCACCTTTCTGATCAAGGTGGGCGGCAGCGCCATGGAAGACCCGGCGGTGGTGGACACTTTCCTGAAGGACGTGGTCTTTCTGGAAGCCGTGGGCATCAACCCGGTGATCGTGCATGGCGGTGGCAAGGCCATCTCCAAGGCGATGAAGGACAGCGGCCTGGAGGCCAAGTTCATCAACGGCATGCGGGTGACCGATGAGGAGACGATCAAAATCGTGGAGCAGACGCTGGCCCGCGTGATCAACCCGGAGATCGTGGACAAGATCAATGCCTTTGGCGGCAAAGCTGTGGGCGTGCCTGGAACGGAAGTTTTCACGGGCGACAAAATGAAGGGCGATCTCGGCTGGGTGGGCGAAGTGAACGACTGCAGGCTGGGCCTCATCCAGGCGGCCGTGGCCGGCGAGTTTGTCCCCGTCGTCTCCCCCGTGGCCCGCGAGCTGGCCAGCGGCAAGACCCTCAACGTCAACGCCGACCTGGCCGCCTGTGCGCTGGCCACCCGGCTGAAGGCAACCAAACTGATTTTCCTGAGCGATGTGCGTGGTGTCATGCGCGATCCCAAGGACGACACCACCCTGATCCCGAGCCTGGACCCGGCGGGGATCGAAAGCCTGAAGAAAGAAGGCATCATCAGCGGAGGCATGATCCCAAAAGTGGACTCCTCCCTGGAATCCCTCCGAGGAGGCGTGGGGAAAGTGCACCTCATCGACGGGCGCATTCCTCACGCACTCATTTTGGAGATCTTCACGGATGTGGGGATCGGCACCGAAATACACCTGTGATCTCCCTGGGAGGCACGGAGCGGACCGTACAGAACAATCAATTTTTTCAGGAATAACAAGATGGACAGAATCAATGACTTTGAGCCCGCGTGGCTGGACCGGTATGTGATGCCTAACTACGGGCGGTTTCCCCTCTGGCCGGAGCGCGGCGAGGGGCCATACCTGTGGGACAACGAAGGCAAAAAGTATGTGGACTTCGCCAGCGGCGTCGCCTCCTGCCCCCTGGGCCATGCCAACCCGGAGGTGGCGGATGCCATCGCCGCGCAGGCGCACAAGCTGATGCACGTTTCCAACTGGTATTGCAGCAAAGGCCAGGCCCAGCTCGCCCGTGTGCTGGTGGAGGAAATCGTCAAGGTGCCCGGCAAGTGCTTCTTCAGCAACAGCGGTGCCGAGGCGAACGAAGGCATGATCAAGCTGGCGCGCAAATACGGCGTCACCAAACCGCTGGCCGATGGCAGCCCGCGTTATGAAATCATCACCTTCACGGGCAGCTTCCATGGCCGGACCTTCGGTGCCATGAGCGCAACCGCCCAGGAGAAGATCCATGGCGGCTTTGGCCCCATCGTGCCTGGTTTTGTCTATGCGCCGTTCAATGATTCGGAAGTGCTGAAGAAGGCAGTTACGGAGAAAACCGTGGCCATCTTCTTTGAACCCATGCAGGGCGAGAGCGGCGTGAACCCGGCAACACCTGAGTTTCTGCGCACCGTGCAGGCGCTCTGCAAACAGCATGACCTGCTGATGCTGTTGGATGAGGTGCAATGCGGCCTGGGCCGGACGGGCGACTCCTGCGGCTGGCGCTCCATCATTCCTGGTGATGAGATCCAGCCGGACTCCATCAGTTGGGCCAAGTCCATCGGCAGCGGCTACCCTCTCGGCTCATTCTGGATCCGCGACCGCGCGCTCGCAGAAGGCGATGAGCGGAAGCTCTGCGACCTCCTGGGACCTGGCACCCACGGTACGACCTTTGGCGGCAGCCCTCTGGCCTGTGCCGCCGGCCTGGCCACACTCAATGTGATTCTGCGGGATAACCTGACGGAACATGCCGCCATGCTGGGCAAAAAAATCGCCGGAGAAGTGGCCTCCTGGCAGCAGCCCCTCATCGCCGACATCCGTGCCTTTGGCATGCTCATCGGCTTTGAGTTGGATGAAGCCGCGCTGATGGCCAAGGAAGCGGTGAAGACCTCGGGCAAGATCGCCTCCATCTATGTGGCCAAGGCCATGCTGGATGCCGGCCTGCTTGTCGTCCCTGCCGGGCCAAAGGTCGTCCGCTGGCTGCCCCCGATGAACATCACCGAAGCCCAGGCCGCTGAGGCACTGGCCATCTTCAGGACCACCCTCGCAGAGCTGGCCGCGCTTGGCTGATCAGCGGCGCTCCAGCGACATTTTCTCTTTTACTTCCGTCCCAGAAAGCCCCTTTACAGATGAAGCATCTCCTTTCCATCGAGCAGCTCAGCGCCGCTGAAATCGAAACCCTGCTCGCCCAGGCAGCCCTGCTGAAAAAGAACCGCAAGACTTCCCCGCAGGTTCTGGCGGGGCAGAACTGGGCGCTCATTTTTAGCAAGTCCTCCACACGCACTCGCGTGAGTTTCGAGGTGGGCGTGCGCGAGCTCGGCGGCCAGGTCATGTTCCTGTCTTCGGCAGACATTCAGTTAGGCCGTGGTGAACCCATCAAGGACACTGCCCGCGTCATGGGCCGTATGATCGATGGGGCCATCATCCGCACCTTCGCCCAGCAGGACGTGGTGGACTTCGCCGAATACAGCGGCATCCCCACCATCAATGCGCTGACGGATGACGAGCACCCGTGCCAGATCCTGGCGGATTTGCAGACCATCAACGAACGCTTCGGAAGCTGGAAGGGCAAACGTGTGGCCTTCCTGGGCGATGGTGACTGCAACGTCGCCCGTTCCTGGATCTGGGCCAGTGCCCGGCTGGGTTTCGAGCTGGTCATCGGAGCGCCCAAGGAGTTCCAGCCAGCTGCCGATTTCATGGCCAAGATCCCAGGCAGCACCGTGACGGTGACGGATGACCCGAAAGCCGCGGTGGAGGGCATTGATGCCATCTACACCGATGTGTGGGTGAGCATGGGCAAGGAAGACGAGGCCGCCGGCCGCATCGAAACCCTGCGCCCCTGGCAGATCAATGCCGCGCTGATGCAGCACGCCAAATCCGACGCCATCGTGATGCACTGCCTGCCCGCCTACCGTGGCAAAGAGATCACCGAAGAAGTCCTCGAAGCCCAGGCCCCGGTCATCTTTGACCAGGCTGAAAACCGTCTGCATGCGCAAAAGGCCGTGTTGGTGGAACTGGCGAAAGCCTGAGGCCTGAGTAAGCGTTCTGCAGGAGAATTAAAAGTTCGTTCTGTTGCCATGAGACATCGCGATCGGGATTTGCCGATCTCACGTCCTCCTGATGAGGAAGTGAGGAGGCACCTCACACTGTTGGCAGCGCCCGGGATTGGAAGAATCATGTTTCTCACTCTGCTTTGTGGAGTCATTTCAATCTTAAATCATGATTCTCCTAAGCTGGGCTCATTCGAAGGCATCGCTGCAAAGATCTTCTATTTCTCTGCGGCGGCGGCGGCTCTGTGTTATTTTCGACTTAAAAACATGGGTGCTAATCCATGGTTGAGTCTAGTTGCGGCCATTCCCTTTGCAGGCGTGCTTATTATTCTTCCCTGCATCTTTTGCCAGTCACACTACATGCAGACCCAAAAAGTGGACAGAGGCCCCCGTATCGTTCTCTCCCTTATTCTTCTTTTGATTGTGGCCGCTGTTTTGATGGCCCTGCTGGGCACTACCTCGTAGTTCCTCAATCCTAGCCTTTTATTGGGCTGAATTTTCACCTAGTGCTGTGGGTTATTCAGCTACAGATTTCCATCGTTATCTCACTCCTGTCCATGCACCGCCACACCCTCACCGACCGAGTCCAGTTCGCCGATACGGACATGGCGGGCATTGTCCATTTTTCCAATTTCTTCCGCTACATGGAAAGAGTGGAGCATGATTTCTTCCGGGTGCTGGGCATGTCCATCTGGGACAAGTCGGCGGAGATTCCGGTGGAAGAGCGCGTCGGTTGGCCGCGCGTCCACGTCTCCTGCGATTTCCGCGCCCCCCTGTTTTTTGAAGAGGAGTTCACCATGGAGCTTCTGGTGGAACAGGTGCGCCCGCGCACGCTGCGTTACGTCGTGCGTTTTTGGAAGCAGGATGGCACCCTCAGTGCCGAGGGAAAACTGGTGGCAGCCTGTGTGCGCAAGGATGCTGAAACAGGCAAGATGAAGGCGGTGGACATTCCTGAACGCATCCGTTCCCGCATCACCGTCGCCCCGCCTGAGCTGCTGAAACTGCCATGATTCGGGAGCCCGGTGCTGCAATGATCTTGGAACCGACAACGGAGATCTTCATCGGTCGTGGTGAGGAACGGAAGGGCAGTTTTAAACTGGCCGAGGTGAGGCGAAAGCTGGCCAATGGCACCTTGCTGCCCACGGATCTTTATTGGTCCGAAGGCATGGAAGAGTGGCAACCGCTGCGGAGCCTGCCGCCCGAACCGCCGCCTTTGCCTGAACGGAGCAGCGAGGAGGAAGACAACAATCCTTACCGGCCACCGCTTGCTGAGACCTCCCCTGGATCCCCTCCCATCCGGCAGCCTGGCATAGGCAGGCTGGTTTACGTCCTGCTCTTCGCGCTCGTCACTCTCGGCCAGGCCCTTGTCATTGAGCATTTTCAACTGAAGCTGGAAAGCTTCAGGGATCGCTTGATCGTTGTCAGCTTTCTCCTGCCCATCATCGCTTTTCGTCTCAAAAACATCGGGTTTCATCCATTGAACTGCCTGATTGCACTCGTCCCGCTGCTGAATGTGATTGTACTCCTGCCCTGCCTGTTTTGTCAGGCGGGGTATGCCATAAGCCGGAAGCTCGATAAACCAGGGCGCATCGCGATGGTGGTGTTCTTTGTGGTTTTTGTCATCGCCGTTTTGTCGGCGCTGCTGATTCCCGTCTCCGTCCCTTAATCGGCTTCATCCAAATTTGATCCACTCTATCTATGACCTGCACTGCCTTTATCGCCACCAGTCTGGACGGATTCATCGCCAGGACGAATGGGGGCATTGACTGGCTGGCCGCGGTAGAAATGGAAGGTGAGGACTATGGCTACGCCGCCTTCATGGCGACGGTGGATGTCCTGGTGATGGGGCGCGGCACCTTTGAAACGGTCGTCGATTTCCCCGAGTGGCCCTACGGTGACACCCCGGTGACGGTGCTGACACACCGGCCGCTGACCGTGCCTGAAAGACTCCAAAACAAAGTCTCCGTGCTGGCGCTGGAACCTGCGGCAGTGATCGAGCATTTTCGTCAACAAGGCGCGGCGCACCTCTATGTGGATGGAGGCAAAACCATTCAGAGCTTTTTGGCCGCAGGCCATCTGGACAGACTGGTGATCTCCCAGATTCCTGTTCTGCTGGGCGAAGGAATCCCGCTTTTTGGCCCCTTGCCCGCAGACAGGCGGCTGCTTCACCTGGAAACGAAAAGTTTTGCCTCCGGCCTGGTGCAGAGCACTTACGAAATCGCCAAACAGGTTTCTTAACCAGAGCGCTTGGCAAAGAAAGCTGGGCCGAATACTCGGATTGACAGCGGCATTTACCCCATGTTCTTTTGAACAAATTCACTTCATTTGTTCCTGATGAACCCGTATTACGTCGCCCCGAATGACCAGCAGCAAGGCCCCTATTCCATTGCGCAATTGCAGGCCATGCTGGATGCCGGGACATTGCAGCCGACAGACCTGTGCTGGCGGGAGGGTATGGCTGACTGGCAATCCATCGGGACGGCTCTGCCCGGTTTGCTGACGTTCTCTGCGCACAGCACATCGGTTCCTTCACGGCTGAATCCAGATTACGTTCAGTTGCAGGCCCCAAGGGAATACGGGGGCATTGGGCGCACAGCCTTTTCCTTGATGTGGGTGGGACTTTGGTTTGCAGCGGAACTGCTGCTCTCCCAGTTCGAGGATGAGAGAACACTGGTGCAGTGCATCGCTGGGATCTCCATCCTGCTGACGGTGATCCTCATCATCCAGCGACTGGGCAACACCGGGCAAAGCCCGTGGATTTTGCTGCTGATCTTTGTGCCAGTCCTAAATATCGTATTATTAATAGCCCTCCCCTATTATCTCCTTCTGGCTCCCGAAGGTTATGCGCAGAGCAAGAAACTTGACTCGGGCGCGAAAAAAATACTCTGGCTCCTGGGTGCGGGGATTGCCGCCATCATTCTCTACCAAGGCTACTTTTATCTGATAAAGGCCACTCCTTTGTTTTTTGCGAAATGAAGGGTTCCTGAAGAATGGAATTTTTGGAACCGTGCCTGACAATCCCTTTGGTTCCGGCAGCTTTTTGATCCAAATAGCGGCTGCCCAACGTTTCTCACCGGCGTGAATCAACCCACCTCCTCCTCCAAAATGATCCCCAACTGGCTTACTTTTGCCCTCCTCACCGTGCTCTCCTGGGGCGTTTATGGCATCATCCTTCACAAGGGTCGCGGGCTGATGCCCGATGGCACGCTGCCTGGACCTGAAACGGCCAATGCCAGCCTGAAAGCCTTTTTGTTTGTCGGCATCGCCTACTTTGTGGTGGCTGTCTTGGGCCCTGTCCTGGTTCTGTGGCAGCGCGGAACGAACTGGAGCTTTACCAGCAGCGGCATGACCTGGAGCTTCATTGCTGGTGTGGCAGGTGCGCTGGGTGCATTCACCCTGGTGCTGGCCCTCGGCGCTGCGGCAGCCATCTATAAAGGGGCTGCACCCGCCGCAGTGATGCCCATCGTCTTTGCCGGTGCCCCGGTGGTGAATACCGTGGTGGCCATGTTCATCCATCCGCCAGCCGGGGGCTTGAAGACCCTGCCTTGGCAGTTCGTCACGGGCATCGTGCTGGCCGCCTGCGGGGCCTTCATGGTGGCCAAGTATGCCCCGACCAACCGCCCTGCCGCCAAGCCAGCAGGCGTCGCCGCCAAGCACTGATGTTAAAGGCCGCCTCCCATGTCATCCGCACGCTGCGCAGCCACGGCCACCAGGCACTGCTGGCGGGCGGCTGTGTGCGTGACTTTTTGTTAGGCAAGGAGCCGAAAGACTACGATGTGGCCACCAGTGCCACGCCACAGCAGGTCATCGCCCTGTTTCCTGGTGCGCTCACCGTGGGTGCCCATTTCGGCGTGGTGATCGTCAAACGCGACCATCACCAGATCGAGGTGGCCACCTTCCGCACGGACGGCAGCTACAAGGATGGCCGCCGTCCTGAAAGCGTGACCTTTGCCACGGCAGAGGAGGATGCGCAGCGGCGCGACTTCACGGTGAATGGACTGTTCCGCGATCCCGAGGAAGACCGCATCATTGACTATGTGAACGGTCAGCAGGACATTGCCGCCAAGCTCCTGCGGGCGATTGGTGATCCCTCACAACGCTTTGCCGAAGACCGGCTGCGCCTGTTGCGTGCGGTGCGTTTTGCCACCGTGCTGGGCTTTGAGATCGAGCCCGCCACCTGGCAGGCCGTGTGCGACCATGCGGAGGCCATCACCACCGTGAGTGCCGAACGCATTCGCGATGAGCTGATCAAAATCTTCCTGCACCCGAACCGGCTGCGCGGCTTTGACCTGCTGATGGACAGCGGGCTGATGGAGCGCGTGCTGCCGGAGATTCTCGTCCTGAAAGGCGTGGAGCAGCCTCCGCAGTGGCACCCCGAGGGAGATGTGTTCATCCATACCCGCCTCATGCTGAGCCTGCTGCCTGAGCATGTTTCCCTGCCACTGGTGCTCAGCGTGCTGCTGCATGACATCGCCAAGCCAGCCACCTTTACGGTGGATGAAGGCACGGGCCGCATCCGCTTCAACGGGCATGACAAGCTGGGAGCTGAGATGACGGGTGACATCCTGCGCAGGCTGAAGTTTCCCAACGATGTCATCGAGCCAACTCAGGTAGCCGTGGAGCATCATATGGCCTTCAAGGACGTGAAGAAAATGCGCAACAGCACCCTGAAGCGCATGATGGCACGCCCGACCTGGGACGATGAGCTGGCACTGCATCGCGTGGACTGCCTGGGCTCCAACGGCCTGCTGGACAACTATGAATTCATGAAGGAAAAGGCCGAGGAGTTTTCTCAGGCCCCATTGATCCCACAAACGCTCATCAGCGGTCGTGACCTCATCGAACTGGGCTGGCAGCCCGGCAAAGAAATGGGAGAGGCGCTGACCGCCGCTCAAAACGCCCAGCTTGAAGGTCTCATTGCCACCAAAGAGGAAGCTCTGGAGTGGGTAAAAACACATCACCCGTTAGGCTAGGCCGCGCTTCTTTTCACGAGAGCAATGCCTGACGAGCGAAATCTTGAGCGGTAGTCCGTGGGGGTGATCTTGACCAGGCGCATGAAGCAGCGGCCCATGACATCGGCACTGCCAAAACCGCAGGCCAGGGCAATTTCATCCATGCCCTGGCTGCTGCGTTCAAGCTTGCGCCGCACGGCCTCGATGCGCAGTTCCTCGACATACTGCGAAGGTGGCAGGCCCATTTCACGAGTGAAGACACGCTGAAAGTTTCGTTCGCTCATGGCCGCCCTGGCAGCCAAAGCAGGAACGGTGAGATCTTTCGACAAGTTCTCCTGCATCCATACCTGGAGTTCTCGAAGGGGGCGGTTTTCCGTCGTTTGCTCGCGCAACGACACGCTGAACTGTGCCTGGCTGCCAGGGCGGCAAAGAAAAACCACCAGCATGCGCGCCACCTCCAGCGCGACCTTGCGGCCATGATCTTCCTCCACGAGGGCCAGACTGAGGTCAATACCGGAGGTGGCACCGGCCGAGCTGTAGAAAGGACCGTCTTTCACCCAGATGGGATCCGGATCCACATGGACCTTGGGGAAAGTAGCGGCCAGATCCCGGGCAAAAGCCCAATGAGTTGTCGCCCTTCGGCCATCCAGCAGACCCGCCTGTGCCAGCAACCAAGCGCCCGTGCAGACGGAACCCACACGGCGGGCGGTCTTGGCCTGCTTTTGCAGCCAGGACACAAGCTTAGGCGGCGGGACGGTCAGTTCGCTGCCCATGCCTCCGGGAACAATGACCGTATCTACCGTGCCCCGAACCGTGGAGTAATGCGGCCCACTGCGCAGCCCCATGCCATACATGCCTTCAAGCTGGCCTTCATCCACAGTGGAAACATAGGTGATGTGGTAGCGCTGATCCGCTGGAAGCAGTGTGTTGGCTGAGGAAAAGACATCCACCACCCCGGCCACATCCAGCTCCCGCACACGTGGATACATGAGAATGACAATGCGACGGATGGAGGCGGCGTTTTTCATAGAAACTGGCCCCGATGCTGCATGGTTCGCGCCGAACAAACAATCAAATGTTGAATTGAATGGGCCGGAAACCAAGAAAGCAGTTTGGCGCAAATCGTCGGACGCTTGTCGTTCATGCCAGACAATTTAGACTTAATCTGACACCACGCAGCAAGCGCACCGCAAGCTGCCAATTCCCAAAAGACAAACATCCAAACCAGCAAACATCATGAACACCATCACCTCCTCCTCCCGCCTCTCAGGCAAAGTCGCCGTTGTCACCGGAGCCTCCAAGGGCATTGGTGCAGCCATCGCCCGCCACCTCGGAGCCGCCGGCGCGGCTGTCGTCGTCAACTACGCATCCAGCCGCAGTGGTGCCGACCGCGTGGTAGATGAAATCACCTCCACCGGAGGCCGCGCCCTCGCCGTTCAGGGCGATGTCTCTCGCCAAGATGACACCGAGCGCCTGTTTGCCGAAGCGGTGAAAGCTTTTGGTCACATTGACATCCTGGTGAACAACGCCGGTGTCTTTGATTTCAGCCCCGTGGGTTCGATCACTGCCGATCATTTCCACCACATGTTCAACATCAATGTGCTGGGCACCATCCAGGCCACACAGGAGGCGCTGAAGCACTTCAACCCGTTAGGCGGCAGCATCATCAATACCAGTTCCACCGTCAGTCATGAATCCCCCGCTGGCACAGGGGTCTACAACGCCACCAAATCCGCCATTGACGGTCTGACCCGCACCTTCTCCAAGGAACTCGGCGAACGGAAAATCCGGGTTAACTCCATCAACCCCGGCCCCACGGAAAGCGATGGCGTTCATGCCCAGGGACTGATCGACATCTTCCGCGATCTCGGCTCCAAAACTGCTCTTGGACGCCTCGGCCAGCCTGACGACATCGCTCCGGCAGTTGTCTATCTGGCCTCAGATGAATCTTCCTGGGTCACGGGCCAGATCCACATCATCTCCGGCGGCCTTCGTTAATTCCCCCTCCGTCTCTCACTTGCATCCACATTATCACCTATTTCAAGGAGTGTGTGTTCCGCCAGTCGGCCACCTTCATTCAGGCCTAAATTCCTCCCGCCGCCTTTCATTCAGAAAACATCCCATGCCATCAAACCACCGTTCCCCATCCCAACATGAAAACTTCATCCAAAACCATCCTGCTGATCCACGGCCTGTGGGTGACTCCACGCTCCTGGGAAAACTTCCAGCGTCATTATGAATCCCAAGGCTATCGCGTGCTGGCACCTGCCTGGCCGGGCATCCGTGGCGAAGTCGAGGACATGCAGCGCGATCCGTCCTCCTTCAACAACATCGGCATCGAGCAGGTGCTGGAGCACTACACCCAAATCATCCAGGCACTGCCGGAGGCCCCCATCATCATCGGCCATTCCTACGGCGGCCTTATCACCCAGATCCTGATTGACCGCGGTCTGGGCGCGGCCGGGGTGGCCATTGATTCCGTGCCGCCGAAAGGCATCGTGCTGCTGCCGGTCTCGACCATTGAGGCCCTGACACCGGCCTTGGCCAATCCCTTCAAGGTTGGCGGCACCTACCTGTTTCCTTTCAAGCGCTGGTGGCGCGTGTTTGCCAACAGCCTGACCGAGGGGGAAGCCCGCGCCGCTTACAGCCGCTACGCCGTTGCCGCACCCATCCGCGCGATCTTCCAGGCTGCCTTGTCCAACGTCACCCCAGGTTCACAGGCTGCGATCAACTTCCGCAATGGTGAACGCTCCCCGCTGCTCATCATTGGCGGTGAAAAAGACGTGATCATGCCGGCTTCACTGAACCGGAAAAACTTCCGCAAATACCGGCATGCCTCCGCCGTCACGGAATACAAGGAATTCTCTGGCCGCAGCCACTTCATCATCGGTGAAAAAGGCTGGGAGGAAGTCGCCAACTACGCCCTGGAATGGGCTCAAAAACAAATCTCCTGAGACCTGGGAATCTCAGCAGGCATGACACAAACGGTGCATGATGGGCGGCGGGGGATGTCATTCATCCCCCGCCGTTTTGTGATTTTCGATGGCACCCCATTGCCTGCAGGACTTGCAGTCCTCCTGGGAATGCAGGAGACTGGCCTTTCACCGTTTCATTCTCCCTCTTTCCCATGGCCGAAGTCCCCTCCACCCGTATCCTTCCCCTCGGCAGCATTGCCCCTGAATTTGAACTCGCCGATGCTACGGGGCAGAGCTTCACGCTGGATGATGTGCGCGGGCCACGCGGACTGCTGGTGATGTTTGTGTGCAATCACTGCCCCTTTGTTCTCCACCTCGCACCCGCGCTGGCCGCCTTTGCCAAGGAACTGGATGGCCAGGGCATCGGTGTGGTGGCCATCAATTCCAACGACGTGGAAAAGTACCCTGCCGATGCACCCGAGAAGATGCTGGAGTTCACCGCCAAATACGACTGGCAGCTCCCCTACCTTTACGATGCAGACCAGAGTGTGGCCCATGCCTACGTGGCCGCCTGCACGCCTGATTTTTACCTTTTCGATGGCGAGCTGAAGCTGACCTACTGCGGCCAGTTCGACGGATCCCGCCCGAAAAACACCACGCCCGTGACCGGGGACGATCTCCGCGAGGCCGTGAGGGGAATGCTGGCTGGGGAAGCTCCCCTGCCCTCACAGCGCCCCAGCACGGGCTGTAACATCAAGTGGAAGGCCGGGAACGAGCCTGAACACTTTCAAAAGTAGCCCTGTGTCGAAGGAAAGTGTTTCCTGGGTGGGTCAGCCACAAACTGACCGACTTTATTCCGCAACCTTGACGGATGCCGGGCGTTTAAGCACGATTCCCCCATGGCTCTGCTTTCCCTTTCCGATGTGCTTTTTCAGACCGCCAGCCAGGCCGGCTGCCGGGACCAGTCGCGGCTGCACCATGCGCTGGACGAAGCGACGGACAAACGGCTGCCGCTGATTGATGCGGTGCTGGATGCGAATGTGGTGGATGAGGAGAGCTTCTTTTCCAGCCTCGCCACCCACCTGAATCTGCCTTACTCCAATGAAGATTCCGCGGAGCAGGAGGGGCCGCACAACCGTTTTCCGGCGAAGCTGGCGCTGCGTCATCGCATTTATCCCTCCCACGTTTCTGCCGTGGAGGCGACGGTGCTGACCTACAATCCCTTTGACCTCAGCGCGCGCCAGGCCGTGGGGCAGGAGCTGCAAAAGCGCGTGCACTGGCAGATCGCCAGCCGTCACCGCATCCTGGAAGCGCTGCACCAGGGCTACGGCGTGGGTGCGGAGAACTTCGAGGAACTGCTGGAAGGCCGGGATGGCAGCGAGCAGGACGATGACATGAAGCAGGAAGTCAACGTCCTGGACGAGGCCGACGAGGAGGCCACGGTGATGAACTTTGTGAACCAGGTCTTCCGCGAAGGCCTGAAGGAGCGTGCCACGGACATCCATGTGGAGCCGCTGGAGCGCGACTTGCGCATCCGCTACCGCGTGGATGGCAAACTGATCGAGGTGCCCGTGCCGCCGAACATGCGGATGCTGCAAAACTCCCTGATTTCTCGCCTGAAAATCATGGCGCATCTGGACATCGCCGAGCGCCGCCTGCCGCAGGATGGCCGCATCAACCTGGAACTGGATGGCGAGCCCATTGACGTTCGTGTGGCTACCATCCCCAGCGTGAACGGTGAGTCGGTGGCGCTACGTTTGCTCACCCGCAAAAAGTTCGACATGGCCGCCATCGGCCTGGATGCCGATACCGAGGCGAAATTCCGCAAGCTGCTGGCGGCCCCGAACGGCATCATCCTCATCACCGGTCCCACGGGCTCCGGCAAGAGCACGACGCTCTACACCCTGCTGAAGGAACTGAACACCAAAGACCGCCGCATCGTCACCATCGAAGACCCGGTGGAAAACAAGCTGGACGGCATCATTCAGATTGCGGTGAAGCCGGAGATCGACCTCACCTTTGCCGCCGGTCTGCGCAGCATTCTGCGCGGTGACCCGAACGTGATCATGGTGGGGGAAATGCGCGACCAGGAAACGGTGGAAATCGCCATCCGCGGCGCGCTCACCGGCCACTTGGTCTTCTCCACCCTGCACACGAACGATGCCGTGGGCGGCATCTCGCGTCTGCTCGACATGGGCATTGAGCCATTCATGGTCTCCTCCTCCGTGCGTGCCTTCCAGGCCCAGCGACTGGTTCGCACCCTGTGCCCGCATTGCAAGGCCCCGGCCCATCATGAGGAAAGCTTCCTCCGCGCCTGCGGCTTCCCGCTGGAGTGGAAAGACAAGCTCTTCCACCCCGTGGGCTGCCGCTCCTGCCGCAACACCGGTTTCACCGGGCGTCTCGCCATCATGGAGATCTGCCTGATGACAGAGATCCTCTCCGAGAAAATCAACCTGCGCGCCACGACGATGGAACTGAAGGCCCAGGCCTTGAAAGACGGCATGATCCCCATGCGCCAGTATGGCTTCCGCAAAGCCTCCCAGGGCATCACCACCCTGGAAGAGGTGATGACTGTCACGGCCGCGAGCGAGTGAGAGGCATTGCACATCCCTCGAACCCCCCTATTCTTTTCCCATGATTCTCAGTTCAAATCCGCCCATTGACCTGCCGATTGAAAAGCTGACATCGGCCCAGAAATGGGAGTTGTTTCAAACCCTCCTGATCGAACTGGATGCGGGTACCGAGGGTCAGGAGGATATCCCTGCTTGGCACCTGAATGTTTTGGCGGAACGAGATGAACTGTATGCGGCAGGCAAAGTCGAGGTGATGGAGCTGGACGACTTCCTCAAGGAGGCCCGCAACATCATGCCATGAGAATTCAGGTACTCCGGCTGGCCCTTGAAGATCTAAAAAAGTCTTATCATTTTTATGAACGGCAGGAAAAAGGTCTGGGATCCCATTTCCGCACATGCCTGGAACAAGACTTGGTTCTCCTAAAAAACACCGCAGGAGTTCACCGCAAAATCGGCAATTATCACCATGTTAACGCCAAAGTTTTCAAGTCCATCATCTACTACCGGCTCATTCAGGACCGGGCCGTTGTCTTTGCCATCTTGGATGGACGAATTGACCCGGTAAAACGCGACCGAATCTTGAATCGCCGCCGCTGAACCCAGGCCATTTTTCTCCACATGCCTTCCTTCACCTACACTGCCCTGAATGCCACTGGCCAGACTGTCTCTGGCAGCCTTGCGGTGGGCTCCAAAGCAGAGGCCTTTCGCAAGCTGGAGGCCCAGGCGTTGACCCCTGTGAAGGTGGCGGAGGAGGCCCAGTCCGCAAAAGCCGCAGCGGCTACAGCGGCGAAGGCGGAGGACAACCAACCTGTGCGATTGAAGCGTGGCCAGATCATCCTTTTCACCGAGGAACTGGCGGACATGCTGGATGGTGGCCTGCAGATTGACCAGGCCCTGCGGGTCATCGCCGAACGCCAGGAGGATGTGGGCCTGCGCAAGGTCTCCGTCATCCTGCGCGACCAGCTGCGCGAGGGTTCCACCGTGGCCAAGGCACTGAAAAAGGCCTCGCCCAGCTTTGACGAACTGTACTGCAACCTCGTCGCCGCCGGGGAAGTCAGCGGCTCACTGCCAGAGATCCTACGGCGGCTTTCGCAGAACCTGAATATTCTGGCTGACCTTCAGGCCAAGGTGACTGCTGCAATGATCTATCCCGCAATCCTGATCGGTGCGTGTGTGATACTCCTGGTTGTCTTCATGACGGTAATGGTTCCGCAATTAACAGACCTCTTGGCAAAGAATGGGCAGCAGCTTCCTTTTGCCACCCAAGCCCTGATTAGTTTCAGTAATTTTATGGCCCGCTGGTGGTGGGCGATCCTGGCCATTATAACTATAATATCCTTATCATTTAAAGCCTACATCGCCACCCCTAAAGGACTGATGTGGTGGCATGAAACACGACTCAAAATCCCGCTCTTTGGTCCAGTGATTGCCACTCGCTTCTACGCCCAATTTGCTCACTCCATGGGCAGCTTGGTCGGCAACGGGGTGCCTTTGCTGAGTAGCATCCGCTTAGTCTCCAAGATCTCGGCGAATGTTTACATTCAATCGTTGCTTTCGAAGGTCTCTGGGATGGTGGCTGAGGGAGGAGGACTGTCCAACTCGCTCAAAAAGGTTTCCCATTTTCCCCTCATGCTGGTGGACATGATCGCCGTAGGCGAACAAACCGGGATGCTCGGGAGGTCATTGGAAAAAGCCGCCGCACGTTACGACAAGGAATTGGACAAACGTATCAAGAGAATGACCGCCCTCATCTCGCCAGTCATCATTGCTTTCATGGCCGTCATCGTTGGAATCGTCGCTTACTCCATCATCTCGGCTGTCTTCCAATCTGTAAACGGCATCAAAAGCCGTGTCTAGGGGGTCTCTTACCCCAGCCCTGTCAAAAAATGACCTATTTCTTTCCAAGCCGTTTCAGTTTTCATTATTCTGCCCTTTGATAACTCAATCCCTTCCCACCGTTAATCATCCCATGAACATCCCTCGCTCACTCAAACACGCTCAACGCCCGGCCTTCACACTCATTGAAATTGTTATCGTGTTGACGATCATTGCCATTTTAGGCTCCGGTGTCATGTACATGACCAAAAGCTGGATTGACACATCGAAAGAAACTCGTGTGCAATCCGATCTGGACAAAATATCCACAGGACTGCTTGGATATGAATCCAAAGCTTTACGCCTGCCGACCACAGAACAAGGAGTCAAATCTCTTGTGGAAAAGCCCACCAGTGAACCCATTCCAGAACGCTGGAGCAATTTCCTGGAAGAGATTCCAAAAGATCCTTGGGGACAAGAATACAAGTATCGCATCCCCGCACAAAAATCTAAGCGCGGGTATGATGTTTGGTCCGTGGGACCAGACGGTGTGGACGGCAATGAAGATGACATTGGCAATTGGAAATCAACATCTGCAGCCAAGTAAGGCATCAAAGAGCAAGGGTCTTTCAACCCTTGTTCGGAACCAACGATGACTTCTGGGGTTGGATCGATCTGGCAGCCCAATGACAAGTGCCCTTTCCAACCCTAAAATGCCCAGATGCGCATCGGTTTCATCTACCGACATTCAGACACTGCGCCCTGGTTTCACCCTGGTGGAAATGGTGGTGGCATTGACCATTATCGCCGTTGCTTTTACGTTTACGGTACCCGTCATACGCAGCCTCAGGTCTGAACAACAGGCACGAGAACCTATCATTGAACTGGTGCGGCTGGCAAAAGAAGCTCGGATTCGGGCGATGCGGGAAAAGCGACCCTATCAGGTCGCTTTTTATCCGGGAGGCTTTGTCGCCTCACGATATTTCACACCTTACTTGCAGCTCTCCGAACTGACGACTTTTCTCCAAGAGGAGGAAGCGGGAGTGAGGCGTCTGAACCCAAACGCTGACGACAATGATTCCGACCTGGATGCGGGAACAGGAGAGATAGCCCAAACCGATCTGCCACTTGCTCCTGCGGCACCTAAATTAAACGATCACTGGGAAGAGCACTATGATCTTCCACAGGATGTGCAGTATTCGCTGAAGTTCTGGCACGACCTGCAGGAAACACTCATTGAGGGCGACGTGGTCAGGCTCTGGGTATTTCAGCCCACGGGCATCTGCCAACCACTAAAAATTCATCTCGATCGTGAGAGCGCCGTCTTCGATGTGGAATTCGGCGCACTCACAGCCGATATTACTCGGGAGGTCATTGATTTGAAATGAAAGCCTGGAAACCAGCTCTCATTGCACATCGGCGCAAGGATGCATTCTTTGCACATCAAGGTTATATCTTGATGGAACTTATTATCGCCTTAACCATGTTTTCCATCGGGGTGCTGGGGCTGGCACGGGCGCTGAACACCTCCATCGAGGTAGCCAACATTCTGAACAAAGACCAGCGTGTGCGCATTGGTTTGCGTTCGTTTCTTGAAGAGATGCGCCGCAAACCCCTCAGTGAAATGGCGGCCAGCTATGCAGACATCGCCACAGGCATAACCTACGCCAGCAGCATTGATCGTGTGGCACTAACCACGACCCGTGGAGAGACACTAAGCGACCTGTACAATCTAAAAGTCACTGCGACCTACACGGCAGGCAGTGAACAACGGGAGGAAAGCGTGGACGTTTATGTTTACAAACCTGCCGAGAAGTAACATTGCCAAGCCTGGATCAGGGCTGAGCCCAGGCCTCACGGCCAGGAAGATGCGGGGAGATGCACACTCGGGCTTCACTCTGATGGAAGTGGTCATCGCCCTCATCATCTTAGGGATGATCACAGGCACATTATTTTCGATCATCCAAGGCAGCTTGCGCGCGGCCAGCCGAATTGAGCAAGTCCAGAGGGAAAACGATGCTATCAACCGCTTCCTGGACTTGTGCCGGAAGGCCTTTACCACGCTGCCCAGCACGGCGACGCTGAAACTGACGGCGCTGGATCCAAACTCGCCCACCTCTTCTGCGCAGGAGCTGACGATCAGCGGCTCCACCCATTGTTTTGGATTCGGCCTCAGCCCCATTTCCTATGAGGATACCATTCTGGGCCTGCGCCCAGACCCCAATGGGGCCACGGATGCCAATGGGCAGCTGGTGCAGTACCTGTGCCTTTCCCGCGAAGATCTCATCCCACAAAGCGATGACAGCAGCATGGCCCTGCGCCAGGAGACCACAGGCCTGAGCGCCCCGGATGAACAGGGCCGCTACTGGATGCCTTTGCTCCCGGATGTGGTGCAGCTGAAATGGCGATTTTACAAAGAGGACGACGAAACCTGGCTGGAAGAGTGGGACGACAGCGATTGGCCCGCCCTCATCGAAGTACAACTGGTGATGCGTGACCTCACCACTCCTCTTCGCATGGTGTACAGCGTGCCGACGATCACCATCGTGGCTGGCAATGGCACAGCGACGAGCACCAGCAATGCGACCAACAACACCTCAACCACGGGACAAAACAATCAGGGCGGCGGAGGTGGGGGACGCCCTGGGGCAGGAAACGGGGGAAATGGAGGTAACCCCGGTAATGGCGGAAATCCGGGCGGAGGCAGAAACCCTGGCGATGGAGGCAATCCTGGAGGAGGCCGCAACCCTGGCAACGGCGGAAATCCCAGAGGAGGAGGCAATCCCCAATGAACCACCTCGCTTCCAACCTTTTAAAGCAATCCGTGACGCAAAAGCGCGGCTCTGCCCTCATGCTCATGGTGTGGGCGCTGCTGCTGATGTCTGTCACGGTCATGGGCGTGGTGGAGTACATTCGGTTCAGCGCGGAGGAGGCCGTGCTGGCCTCGGCTGAATTTCGCGCCCTGCATTTGGCGGAGAGCGGACTTGCCGTCGGCCTGCACCCTTCCGCACGGCGTGGGGACAAGGTGCTGAAGCAAAAGATCGGCACCGACAGTGGCTTTGATGTGGTGATCAACTACGAGGGCGCGCGTATCCCCATCAACTACGTGACGGATGAACGGCTGCGTGAGGCCGTCTATGAACTCTTTGTTAGGTGGGGACTCAACAGCGACGAAGCCAGCATCGCCAGCGAGTCATTGGCAGACTGGGTGGACCGGGATGATGATGTGCGCAGCAACGGGGCGGAGACCGCCTTTTATGAAAGCCAGCGCCTCTTTGAGCTGCCGCGCCAAAAGGGTTTCATCAATGTGGACGAGATGATGCTGGTGCGTGGCATGGGCATTGTGGACCGACTAAAGCCGGACTGGCGAGAGTTTTTCAGTGTGTATGGCGATGGCACCATTGATCTGCGCACGGCCTTTAAGGAAACGCTCATCGCCGTCGCCAGGGCCTCCGAGACAGACGTGATCAACTACATCAACCGCCGAGACGGGGCCGATGGCATCGCAGGTACGGAGGATGATCAGCGCATCTCGGACAATGAAGCCTACCGCCTGCTGGGCCTCACCGGAGATCGCGCCCAGGCCATGCAGGGCATCCTGACAAGCGACGATGATCTGCGCCGCATCACCAGCACAGGTTACGTGGGTGAAAAACGCGCTCAGATCATCATCATCGCCCGACGTGGAGAGGACAGGTCCTTGACGTATCTAGCGCGGATTGAGGAATGATGGCCTCAGGGATGTTAATGATAGAGGCTCAGGCGCCTACACCAGCCATGCGCGGGCATTGGCCGACTTTAGGGCAGCGACTTCAGCTTCAGTAAGTTCAGATTCCTGAAGTTTCAGCATTGAAGACTCGGGATAGAAAAAGGGCGCGTGGCTGCCGAAGACAAGACGATCCTGAGGCCACTGTTTCAGCAAATTTTCCACTCCGGCCACGCCTTCGATCATGGCGATGTCCAACCACACATTGTCCAGGCCACGCAAGGTCGTCTGGGCCATGGTGGCATTGGCATTCAGTACCATCACACGCAGTTCCGGCAGGTGTTTCAACACAGCGGCCAGAGGTTTAAAATCCACAGGCTTTACCTGCATCAGCGGGTGCTGTGTGCGGGCATTTTCCATTTCTGCGACGATCTGAACCGGCAAGTTTTTAGCGGCAGCCTGCTCCAGCAACTTCACCAAGGATGGATCATCCAGGGCGTAACCATGATAGCCTGGATAAAGACGGATAATTTTCATGCCATGTTCTTCTGTACAACGGCGAAGGTCCTCCTGCCAGTCAGGCAGCCCAGGATGAACCACGCCCACGGCCCGCAGAGGGCCACCACAGCGGGCTGCGTGACGGGCATTTACACTGGCCAGATCCCGATGCAGCAGAGCTTCCAGAGGGGCCACCCAGGCCTCGGTGAAGCCGCGTGAGCTCAGAGACTCGACCGTCACGGGTGGCAGGTCCCGGTTCGGGTGCGGGCCGAGGTGCGCGTTGCAATCAATCCACCCTGGAGCAGGTGCGGCGGGCTCGCCAGCAGCCTCCCGGAGCACCAAAGCAAGCGCCATCGCAGCGGCAGCCTGGGCGATGAATTGGCGGCGAGGCAGAATCGGCGTGATTTCACTCATGGTTAGGCTTTGATTCCTTTCTGCTGGAAGATGGGCAGCATGAGCTGGCGCAGGTTGTCACAAAAGATGCGCTGTTTGTCCTCAGCGGAAATCTGCGCGCCGTGGACTTTGGCCAACTGGCTGGCAAAGCTGCGCCCGCCAGCATCGCTGCCATAGATCACCCGATGTGCGCCCAGTTCCCGTACGGCCATCTCGGTCATGCCGGCGGTGGGGTCGCTGCCGGCGAGATCGGCATAGAGATTCTTGTGCGCCCGAATGGCACGGATGCCCAGCTCCCAGGTGCCGCCGGTGTGGCCGCAGATCATGGGGACTTTGGGAAAACGACGGGCCAGGGCCACGATGTCATCCGGAGTGGATTCGCCGGGATAGTTGCCCCCCGTCTTGAACCAGGTGTGCTGAAAGATCACCGCCTTCAATTCCGCCGCGCGCCGAATCAGCGGATCAATCTCCGGGGAATCACAGCGGCCTGCCACCCACAGCTTGATGCCCACCATGGGCCCCTGGGCCACGCAGCGTTCCAGTTCGACCAGGCTGCGTTCGATGTGCTTGGCACTGAGGTAAACGAAACCAAAGGCACGGTCGGGATACTTCGCCAAAGCCCGCAGCACTTCGTCGTTCTGTTTGACGAGGTCATCGGGCGAAGGGTCCTGGGCCCACTTGAGGCCCATGTAAATGCAGAGACGCTCGATGCCCACGCGGTCAGCATAACGCAGCAGGTTTTGCAGGCGATCCTCCGGGGTGAGGCCCGCGACGCCGCTCAGGTGGCAGTGGAGATCCCAGATGCGCATGGACATTTTTCAGGCGGCGGGTTGACGGAAGACGACCGTGATGGACTCCACCTTGGGTTTGGAGGCACGCAACTTTGCGTTCGTTGTGGGAATTTCCTGATCTCCTGACAACGATTCGTCCGTGTTTTTTCCGGGTTCAAAGCGCAGGCTGACTTTGCCAGCCAGCTTGCCTCCTTCCAGATTGGCAAAGCCGCCGTAGTCCCAGCCAAAACCGAGAATGATGAAGGGACCTCCGTTGATCTTTTCCACCGCCTCAAGGGACATGCCCAGCTTCAGCCCGTTTTCAAATTTCCACGCCTTGCCGATGATCCGGATGTCCCAAACCTCTTTTTCGTCGCCTTCGGGGTTGAAGAGGATCTCCAGTTCCTTGTCTGTGCCTTCGAAGAGTTTGGCACCAGGGAGTGTTTCGCCCTCACCTACTTCGATGTCTGCAGCCTTCACCTTTCCTCCGCCAAGAAGTGTTTTCAGCCCAAAGAGGGTCATGCCTTTTTCGATGGGGCCCACGCGCTCGCCAATGACGATGGTAGTATCATCCGGCGAAATCTCGGCTGCCGGGAGGACCGCGACGGTGAGCAGAAGCAGACAGAGGGAAAGAAGCGCACGCATGGGTACAATATGCTAATACACCCCCTGCCGGGTCAATCTGTAACACGGGCAGTCCCGGCTCCGATATTTAAGTGTCTTTTTCCACAGCCCGGCACTCCCCTGGATGGACACAGGGACAAGTCGGCATTAATTCTGAAGGCATGACCCTGGAAGCCGATGCCAACCTCCTCGAAGACGTGCGCGAGCGTGCGCCCTACGATGCCGCCGACCTTCTGGAAACCCTGCCGGCGCTGGACGGGGTGCGGGTGCTGGAGGCCCTGAACCCGATGGTGGCCCAGCAGGTGCTGCATGAGATGACGGACGAGCATCGCTGCGCCATCATCGCAGCGGCCCCGATCGAAAAAGCCCATCAGTGGATGCGCAACCGCGAGTATCCGGAGGACTCGGTGGGCTGGCTGATGGAGCCGCCGGTGGCCGTCTTTCGCCCGTCCATGACGGTGAAGGGCACCATTGAGGCGCTGCGCAAGCTGACCAAACGCGCCTTCATCACTTATGGTTATGTCACGGATGATGCCAACCGGCTGCTGGGTGTGCTGGTCTTTCGTGACTTGATGTTAGGCAAACCGGAATCCCTGCTTTCGGAGGTGATGTACACCAGCATCTTCGCCCTGCGTCCTGACATGGAGCTGACAGACGCGATGAAGCAGACCGTTAACCGCCACCTGCCCGTCTATCCGGTTTGTGATGCTGAAGGCCGCCTGCTGGGTCTGGTGCGAGGGCAAAACCTCTTTGAAGCCCGGGCCATCGAGATCAGTGCCCAGGCGGGAACGATGATGGGGGTGAATGATGAAGAGCGCCTGAGCACGCCCCTCTGGCGCAGCCTGCGCTTTCGCCATCCGTGGCTGCAGGTGAACCTCGTCACCGCCTTTCTCGCGGCGGGCGTGGTGGGTTACTTTGAGCCGACTCTGGATCGCCTCGTCCTGCTGGCCGCCTTTCTCCCGGTGCTGGCGGGCCAGTCTGGCAATACTGGCTGTCAGGCGCTGGCCGTGGCATTACGCGGCATGACCTTGGGAGATCTGAAGGCAGGCGATGAAAGACGGCTGGTGATGAAAGAAGGTACGCTGGGCCTGCTGAATGGCGCCCTCGTGGGCCTGACGGCGGGCATTGGCATGTTTCTTTACGCGGGCAGTCAAGAAAACCCAAAGGCGGTGATGCTGGGTATCGTCGTCCTGCTTTCCATGGTGGCCAGCTGCGTGGTCAGCGGCCTGTGCGGAGCGCTGATCCCTCTCACCCTGCGGAAGCTGGGGGCAGATCCCGCCACGGCCTCCAGCATCTTCCTCACCACGGCCACGGATGTGGTGAGCATGGGGGTGTTTCTGGGATTGGCGACGTGGTTGGTGTGATTGGCGGAAGAGTTGTGCTTTTGGTTAAGTGGTGGCGCAGGAGCTTTGAAACTGCTATCCGCACAGGGACTGTGCGGGCTACTTTTGGCAGACATGCGGCGTTGTTGGCTGAGCTTTCTTGGGCACAAAAAAGCCCGGTGGGTGCACCGGGCCTGATTGAATTGAGAGCAGGCTTGCAGGCTTAGACGGCAGTGGTCGTCGTGGCGGTCTCGGTGCTGCCGGACTTGCTGTGGCTGCTGCCATTTTCAGGCAGGGCAGCATTGCCATTGGCCCCTGGGCCGATGAGCTTGCGAAAGATCTTCTGGGGGAAGGACATGCCTTTTTCCTCAGTCTCCATCTGCGAGAGTGCCTGTGATTTGGCCATTTCCCACGCAGGGGCAAAGCCGGGGGCATTGATGAGCATGTGCTTTTCTGCACGGGCCAGCACTTCCAGTTCGCGCTGAAGCTTGTTGTCTGGGCGCTCGTTCAGGCGGTTCACCTGAATGCGCAGGTGCTCATTTTCCTGGGCCAGGCGGGCACGCTCCTTGTTGGTATCCTGGAGTTGTTTGGCATCCAGTTCCAGCTTGTCGCTGAGGTGGGACTTGTAGCGTTTGAACTCGCCTTTGGTCTTCCAGTGGCTGAAGTAGGCCATGACCAAAAAGATGGCGCCGAGGGCAAAGCCCATGCCAAAGGTGTTCAGGGGACTTTCGAAAATTTCGAGCATAACAGGGTTGGGGGTTCAGGAAGGATAGACGAAACCGGCGGTTTGTCGTTCAGATTATTATTCGTCTCTCCTCCCCGCTATACGTGCATCCGTCTCAAGCATTCAGCTCCGCAACCGCCGCATCCAGCGTCGCGGTGTCTTTGATAGAGATGACTTTGACGGTTTTATCAATCTTGCCCATCAGGCCGGCCAGAGTAGCATCAGGCCCGAGCTCGATGAACAGGGTGTGGCCCTGGGCAATGAGGTGCTGCATGGACTCCACCCAGCGGACGCTGCCGGTGACCTGGGCTGTGAGAGTGGCGCGGATCTCCTCCTGACGGTTTACGGGGCGGGCTTCGAAATTGCAAACCACGGGCACGCCGGGGCTGACGATGGTGGCTTTTTCCAAGGCGACGGCCAGCTTGTCCTGGGCGCTTTTCATCAGGCGGCTGTGGTATGCCCCGGCGACAGGCAGCGGAATGGCGCGTTTGATGCCCTTGTCCTTTGCCTTGGCAGCGGCGGCTTCGATGCCTTCCACGCTGCCGCTGAGCACGATCTGGCCCGGGGCGTTCAGGTTGGCCACGTCCACATCGCATTCGGCGGCCAGTTCGCGGATGGCGCTTTCTTCGCCGCCCAGCATGGCCAGCATGGCACCGCGGGTGCTTTCGCAGGCCTCTTCCATGAAGCTGCCGCGCTGGAAAACGAGGTTCAGCCCAGTGGCAAAATCAAAGGTGCCTGCGGCGGCATGGGCGGTGAATTCGCCGAGGGAGAGGCCCGCCGTGGCGGTGATCTCCAGATCGGGCACTTTGGACTTCAGCACTTCCAGCAAGGCGAGGCCATGGGCGTAAAGCGCAGGCTGGCAGCGGCTGGTCTTCGTGAGTTCCTCCATCGGCCCTTCAAACATGATCTGCGAGAGCGGGTAACCAATCGCGGCATCGGCCTGGGACAGCAGGTCGCTCACGGCGGGGTAGGCCTCGGCGAGATCTTTTCCCATGCCCACTTTTTGGGCACCTTGACCGGCGAAGAGGAGGACGGCTTGTTTTGGCATCGTGATGTCAGTATTCTGTATTCAGTTTCGGCGTTCGGGATTCAGTCCCAGAAGTCAGGCCCTGATAGTGGCTGAAAACTGAAATCTGAAAACTGAAAACTGCGCTCACCGTCCCAGCAGGCGGCCGATCTCCCCCGAGCTTTCGCGGACGGCGATGGCCAGCAGTTCCTCGGCTCGTGCAATCGCCTCAGCCAGGGGCATGGAGGCGGGTTTGGTGGCGCGGGTGAAATCGAACTGCGCCTGCAAAGCGGGGGAATCCTCGATCCCGCCAGCAAAAGCGGCCACCTTTTTCCCCAGCCGCCGGGCCATCTGGGCGATGCCCACGGGCCCCTTGCCATGAAGTGTCTGGGCATCCAGCCGCCCCTCGCCCGTGATGACGAGATCCGCCTGCGCTACGCGGGCCTCCAGGCCGATCTGCTCGGCCACGAGGTCAAAGCCGTTGGTCAACCGGGCGCCCATGAAGGCCATCAGCCCCCAGCCCAGCCCGCCTGCGGCCCCGGCCCCCGGCACCTCGCGCGGATCCGTGCCCAGGTCCCGCGCGACGAGGTCTGCCAAATGCTCCAGTCTTTCCTCGAACCACAAAGGCTCCGTCACGCCTTTTTGCGCCCCATAAACACGGGTGGCTCCTTTTTCCCCTAACAAGGGATTGTCCACGTCGCAGGCGACCAGGATGGGACAAAAAGTGGCACATGGGGACTGGATGTGGCGCATGCGCAGCACCTCCGCCAACACAGCGGGGACATCCTGCCCGGCGGCATCCAGGAAACGGTAGCCCAGCGCCGCCGCCATGCCGAGGCCACCGTCATTCGTGGCACTGCCGCCGATGCCGATGACGATCCTTTTCACGCCACGGTCAAGCGCGTGCTTCAGCATCACCCCCGTGCCGTAGGTACTGGCGGTGTGCGGGTTCTGCTTCAGATCATTCACCAGGGCCAGGCCACTGGCCGCGCTCATTTCCATCACCGCCTGACCAGCACACCAGCCATAACGAGCCTGGCGCTCGCGCCCCTGCGCATCGGCAGTGGCCACCGTCACCCATTCACCGCCCAGAGCGGTGACCATCGCCTCCGTGGTGCCTTCGCCCCCATCAGCGATGGGACAGAGATCGCAGACGATGCCCGGCAGTGTTTCGCCAAGCCCTTGCGCGATGGTTTGCGCCACCTGAGTGGCGGTGAGGGATCCCTTGTATTTGTCGCTGGCAATGAGAACGCGCATCCTGCCACGCTAGCGGAGGCTGCCTGCTCGGCAACCACCTGTGGATATTTACAAAGCAGGACCGCGTCCAAGCCCCGGCTACAAGATCGCTGCAAAATTCCACTTCCCCGCTGTGGGGAAAACCGCCCTGGTCCTGCCTTGTTCATCCCGGGCATATTCCTCAGGCCACCCTGCGAATCCCTCTTCCATCTTTGCAATCCTCTGCCACCATCTCCGGCGTCCCATGAAGAATCTCCCCACGGCCTTTCAGCGCAGCGCCCTTTGGACAGCGATCACCGCTCTCTCGATCACTTTGGTCGGAGCCCTGGCCATCGGATTCATCTACCTCGGCACTCAGGTCATCGGCTTCCTGCAGCCTATTCTCATGCCCTTTGCGGTGGCTGGAGTGCTGGCTTACCTGCTTGAGCCGGGGGTCGCCTGGCTGGAGCGAAAAGGGCTGAAGCGTCAGCCTTCCGTGCTCATCATCTTCGCGGTCTTTAGCATGGGTCTTTTTGGCCTTGGCTGGTGGATTTTGCCCAAACTGGGCGAACAGACCTCCAACCTCGCCAAGAAAATTCCTGGCTACACCGTCAAGGCCCGCGTGGCCGTGCTCGACTTTGCCACCCGCATGGAGCGCGACTATGGCATCCCCCTCCCTGCTCCCTTGGCTGATTTGGTGGATGCCTCAAAATCCAATTCCCCTACCCCCACCCCTGCGCCCCTGGTCACCGCCCCCACGCCAGAGGCAGCACCAGCTCCTTCAGCGGCGCCCTCTCCACCTCCAACAACGGCAATTCCAGTACCCGCACCTGTCAATGAAGCGGCGCTTGAAAGCACGGGCGAAGAGACCACCAGCGAGCTCGATTTCGACCTCAAGGCGCTTCTCACAGGTGACTGGGTGAAGACGACCCTGCCCACGGTGCTGAGCAATGCGTGGAAGTTTGTCCGGTCCACCTTTGGCGGGTTTCTCGGTATCTTCGGTTTCCTCCTCTCCCTCATTATCGTCCCGCTGTACCTCTATTACTTCTTGATCGAGAGCGCGAAGATCAAGACCCAGTGGTCGGATTACCTGCCGCTGCGGGCCAGCGCCTTCAAGGACGAGGTGGTCTCCTGCCTCAATGAGATCAACCGTTACCTCATCGCCTTCTTTCGTGGACAGCTCTTCGTCAGTGTCATCAATGGTATCGCCACAGGAGCAGGGCTGATGATCATCGGCCTGGATTTTGGTCTGCTCATCGGCTTGGCCCTGTGTGTGGCGGGCATCATTCCTTATTTGGGCATTGCCCTGTGCTGGATCCCTGCCGTCATCATCGGGGCTGTTCAGGGCGGCAGCGCACTCATCCCTGGCGACCCCTGGTGGGCCCTGCCACTGGCGGTGACCATCATCTTTGCCGTCGTTCAGCAGATAGATGGGCTCTTCATCACGCCCCGCATCGTGGGCGAGGCCGTGGGCCTGCACCCCATGACGGTCATCGCCAGCGTGCTCGTCTGGACACTTCTCCTCGGCGGTCTCCTGGGGGCCATCTTGGCCGTGCCGATGACCGCCAGTGTGAAGGTGCTTTTCCAGCGTTACATCTGGCGCGCCCGCATCGCCCCCCGCACGGTTGGCGGCGCACGCCAGGGCAGTGCCCCACCGCTTTCGGAGGTCATGTGATGGCTCATTCAACAATGCCAGACACCGCTTTAAGCCTGAATCCGCAGAGGGTCAGCGTGTCACCGCACCACTGATCGCAGGGCTCCGAGCGACACCGTGAAAATCGGCGGGTAACATACGAGTGCGCTCCGCCTGCTCAAAAGGAGCATCAGCCGAAGGCGTGGCGTCATGCTTGGCCCCATCCCAGCTCACCTGTGGCAGATCCTGTTCCAGGCCGCGCCCCTGTGCTTGCCCGTGTTTGTCACCTGCACCTAACACCACATTTCCAGCAAGAGTCGCACCCTCGCTACCACTGGGAAAGTGGAGTGCATTGCCTTCACGTGAGTACAGGATGTTGTTGGCTAGCACCAGGCCCTCCCGACCATTCCATGAACGACCACTGAAAGCATGCCCTGCATTGATGATGGTGTTGTGGATGACCTGCAGATTCAGCGTCTTGCCCTGGTGATCCATGCTGGAAAAACCGGCATTTTTTCCGCCGATTAGAATGTTGTTTCGCACCACGGCTTCGCCCTGCACCTGCATGACGTTATCGGCACTGCGATAGCAGAGATTTCTCTCAATGACATTCACCGGTTTCCCTGCCGTTCCATACACCGTGATGCACGGATACTGCGTGTCGTGAATGTGGTTTTCGGCGACAATATTTCCCCAAGAGCCTTGCTTGACTTCGATGCCATCTCCCTGGCTGCCAGCGCAATCATGAACGTGATTCAGAGCGATGACACTTTCACTCATGATCACGGAGGCCTCGTTGCCTCCGAGATACATGCCCTCGCCATGCCCACCGCCATCGTGGAGGTGATTGCGGGTGAGATACAGCCGGCGAGTATCGGCGCTGTTCGCCGTGATACACGGGCCGCCCGTGTGATGGATATGGCACTGGTCCACCCACACGTCGCTGCAATGCCCCAAACGCATGCCGTGGCTGCCGCCGGTAAATTCGATCCCGCGAATGACGAGGTAAGAAACCGGCGCTGACTGACCGATGTTGACGATGTTCTGTTTGTCGTCCGAACGAGTGATCACCACACGCGCTCCTTTCGCAGGTTCGATCCTGATGGGAGCTTCAGCAGTGCCTGAGACTTGGATGTCCCACATGCGATCCACCGTGTAAGTGCCTGCCCCGACTTCGAGACAATCTCCCGGCTTGAGTGCCGTCGCGGCTGCCACCAGAGCAGCCCCATCCGCCTCACTCAAACGAATCACTCGATGTGGCGCAATCGAAGCCCAATCAGGCTCATAAACGCCCGCCATAACAGCCTGAGTCAGCAAGAAGAAAGCAAGAAAAAGGCGGCACATAGATTCAGTCGAATGAGGATGGAGGGACAAGCCGGTGAATGCTACGGGCCCACCGGAAACCATGTTTCTTCCCGCCGCTAAATTCCATGGGTTACAGCGGGTCCTTCCTTGTAGAACCCGCAGCCTGCATCCACCTGCGGCATCAAGCTTGAATGACCTTTTTCACCACTCTCATCGTCGCGGTTTGACGCTCCTTAACAAAGTCCATGGCCTTTTTCACCTTGGCCTGGGCGGCAGGGTAATCCTTCTCGATGGCCATCACGGTCTGGAAAACAGTTTCTGCCGGGGTTGTATCAATTTCCAACAGCCAGTCCTTCAGGCCGATGTCCTCGAACATCCAGCACTTGAGGCCGTGGAACTCTGAGAACCAGTGGATGATGGGCGTGCCATTGGCCAGCGCGATGATGGGGGAATGCGGTTCATGACAGACCACCGTGTGGGCACGGGCAAAGATGGAGGCGGCCTCATCGGCATTCCAAAAGTACTCCAGGTTCACCACGTGCTTCTGAATCTCAGGCGGCAGGGGATCATGGATCAACCGTTTGTTATGCTCCATCTCCTTGAAAGTCTCCGGCGCGATGAGCACTTTGTTGCCGGTGGCCTGCACCCATTGGGTGATCAGTTCGCGGAATCCGGCGGCCCGGCGCTGGTCATCCTCCACCTGCTTGGGTGTGGGGTGCAGCGGGTTCAGCTTCTGCGGGCGTGTGTCATCCACACCGGGAGCCTTGGGCGTATTCGTCCGCAGCAGCACGGTGATGAACTTGCGGTCCTCCAGCCCTAGCTTTTTCATCGTGGCGAGACCGCGCTCCTCATCCCGCACGTCAATGCCAAAGCAGCCATCTGGGGCGAACTCAAGCACAGGCGTCTTCACCCCGGCTCCTTGCAGCATCTTCAGCGTGCGGCTTTCCCGGGTGTAAATGAAGGAGGCGGCATTCAGCAGCGCCATGTTTTCCTCGCCCTTTTCACCGGTCACCATCGTGTCAAAGTATGACTGCCCATACACGCCGTAGGGTTTGCCCAGGTCCCGGCAGTGTTTCATCCAGCTGGTGTCCTGGCCCATGCCGGAATTGCGGATGAAAAGGTCGCAGCCCGCGATGGCAGTGCGCAGCGCTTCGTCATTCGGCTTTTTGCCCGTGAGATTTCCCTGAAGGAATTCCGCCTTCGGAAAACGGCGCTTCAGCATGGCCAGCACGCGCTCGTCCAATTTCATGGCCCAGACCACCACCTTCAGCTCAGGCAGATGCTGCTCCAGAATGTGCAGGGTGCCAGGTGTATGGCCGATGTCGCCGATGTTTACCGTGTCCCAAGCGGACATCAGGAGCACCGTTTTGGGTTGGCCATTGGCAGCGAAAAGCGAACCGCCCAGGGCAGCGGTGACGGCAGAAAGAAAGGAGCGGCGGGTGGTCATGGTGCTGAATAGAGGCAGGTCAGCACCCGGTTTGGACAAAAATGTGACGGAGGGCAACTCTGAATTCCATTCGCCCTCCACAGGGATCGTCGTTGACTCCGCCCCTGGCCTGATTCACCAAAAGAGATGCAACTGATCTCTGGAGCCGCCGTCGCCGAAAAAGTCCTCGAAGAATGCCGCCGTGACATCGCCGCCCTCGCGGCGGTGGGGAAGAAGCCCGGGCTGGCCGTGGTGCTCATCGGCGATGATCCGGCCTCCCGCGCCTATGTCCGGTCCAAGGACAAAAAGTGCCGCGATCTGGGCCTGCATTCGGTGAAGCTGGAACTGCCTGCTACCACCACTCAGGAGGAGGTGCTGGCCCATGTCCACGCCCTGAACAACGATCCCGCCATCCACGGCATCCTGGTTCAAAGCCCACCGCCGCCGCACATTGATGAAGCCGCCATCGTGCGCGCCATTGATCCCGCCAAGGATGTGGACGGATTTCACCCCGTGAACGTGGCCAAACTGGCCCTGGAAGACTCCACCGGCTTTGTCCCCTGCACCCCTCTGGGCTGCCAGCGCCTGCTCATGGATGCTGGTATCGAAACCAAAGGTGCCAACGCCGTGGTGCTGGGCCGCAGCATGATCGTGGGCAAGCCCATGGCCCTGCTGCTGATGGCCAAAGGCCCCGGCGGAGACGCCACCGTCACGGTCGCCCACTCCCGCACCAAAGACCTCGCCTCCATCACCCAAAGGGCAGACATCATCATCGCCGCCATTGGCCGCCCTGAGTTTCTCAAAGCCGAGCACGTGCGTGAGGGTGCCGTCGTCATTGATGTCGGCATCAACCGCGTGGAAGCCCCCGGCACGGAGAAAGGCTACAAGCTCGTCGGTGACGTGGCCTTTGATGAAGTGGCCCCGAAATGCAGCGCCATCACCCCTGTCCCAGGAGGTGTGGGCCCGATGACCATCGCCATGCTCATGGCGAACACGATCAAAGCCTGCAAGCAGATCTAGAGTCTCGTCGCTGCGTTTGCCTGAGCGGAGGCGTTGAGGAAACTCAGCACCTCGGCGTCTCTCGGCCCGCTACACCAGAGGACGTTCGTCTTCGGCTTCTTCGGCTTCCTCGACTTCCGGGGCTGCCACCGCTTCCGCCACGCTCTCGGCACCCACTTCCGCCGCAGGCTCAATTGCAGGTACGACCTCGACCACAGGAGCTGCCTCCTCGGGGACTTCCTCATCCCGCCATTGAGCGGGAGGCATGGCCTTGCCCTCGGCAGCGGCTTTCATATCAGGGATCGAGTCCACGTACAGTTCCTCCACCTTCTGCCGGGCCCAGGGGGTCTTGCGCAAGAAAACAAGGCTGGACTTGATGCTCGGCTGCCAGTTGAAGCTGTTGATCTTGATCATCCGGCCCAGCATGTCCCAGCCATAATGAGCCTGGAGATCGGTCACCATTTTTTCGAGGGTGATTCCGTGGAGGGGATTCTTGGGACCGGCTGCGTGCATAGACAGACAGGTGGATCATTTGCGCCCACTGTCCAGTGAGGACCGCAGCTTTGCCATCTTCACCCGTGCCCTGCTGCACGAATCTCTTGGAACTTCCCCTGACTGGCTACATTACCGCCAATGAAGATCGAACCACTGGCCCGACTGGAACGCCACGCGAAACGGCTGGGCGAAATCGCCGCCGTCCTGGGCAAATATGGTCTGGCGGATCTCTTTGGCGGCTTTGACTATCCCTGGCTGAACAACCGCCTGCGCAGTGCCGATGGCCAGGTGCTGTCTGATCTCACCACGCCTGCCCGGGTGCGCATGGCCATGACAGAACTGGGCACCACCTTCATCAAGCTGGGCCAGATGCTGAGCACCCGCCCCGACCTCGTGGGTGCCGAGATGGCGGCAGAACTGGCCGAGCTTCAGTCCAATGTCCCTGCCGAGCCCGTCGAGTCTGCCCGCGCCATCTTGCTGGAGGACCTCGGCCAGCCTGCCGAAGACTTGTTTGCGGAGTTTGATGACACGCCGTTGGCTGCCGCCTCCATTGCCCAAGTTTATAAGGCCCGCCTGCACACGGGTGAGCACGTGGTGGTGAAGATCCGCCGAGGGGGCATCGAGGCGAAAAGCACCACGGACCTGGAGATCGTCCAGGCCATGGCCGAGCTTCTGGAAAAACATTCCCCTGCCCTGCGCCCGTATCAGCCCGTGGCCATCGTGCGCCAGTTTCGCAAGGCCTTGCTGCGTGAGATGGACTTCACCTATGAGAAGCGGAACATCGAGGAGTTCACACGCAACTTTGTCGATGAGCCCAATGTCCGCATCCCCGCCGTCTATGCGGATCTTTGCTCCAGCCAGATCATCACCATGGAGCGGCTGCAAGGCCTGCCTGGCACGGACATCGGAGCTTTGCGCGTTTCCGGCGAAAACCTGGCTGAGTTCGCCCGGCGTGGGGCCAACATGTATCTCGAGATGGTCTTCCGGGACGGCTTCTACCATGCTGATCCGCATCCCGGAAACCTCATGCTGCTACCCGGCTGTGTCGTCGGTGTGATTGACTGCGGCCAGGTGGGCCGAATCGATGATGAACTGCGTGATGAGGTGGAGGCCCTGCTGCTCGCCATCGTCGAAAACGATTCCACCCAAGTCACCGAGCAGGTGCTGCGTCTGGGTGCCGTACCGCCCGACTTTAACCGCGAGCGCCTGCGCGCCGACCTGGATGAATTCATGGCTGATTTCGTGGGCCACCCGCTCAGCGACATCAATGTCGGCCACGCGCTGACGTCGCTGATCGAGATCATCCGCCGTTATCACATCACCCTGCCACCGCCGCTGGCCGTGCTGCTAAAGACGCTCATCGTCCTCGAAGGCACTAGCCGCCGCTTCAGCCCGGAAGTCAGCCTGGCCGAGCTGATGCAGCCCTTCTGCCAGCGCATGATCCTGCGCCGCCTCTCCCCCACACGTCTGGTGAGGCGCGCACGCCGCACCTACCGTGACTGGGATCGCCTGCTCAGTGCCCTGCCGCGGGATCTCACAGATCTCCTGGCCCGTTTTCGCGATGGCACCCTCACCGTCCATCTGGATCACCGCCACCTGGATCCCATCATCAACCGCCTCGTCCTCGGCGTGCTCACTGCCGCCATTTTCCTGGGCTCATCCCAGCTCTGGAGCAGCGATGCCAAACCGCTCCTGTGGGGCGTTTCCGTCTTCGGTGCCCTGGGCTACATGATCAGCGTTTACCTCGGCTGGCGTCTCCTGCGTGCCATCCGCAAATCCGGCAACATTGATTCCAGGGACTGACCCGGCCCTCTGACGAATTCGTTGCACGAAGCCGCCTGCCAAGCCGCTTCATTCGGGCTCTCTGTGCGGCCCCATGGTCGCACGCACCTCCTCCCATCCGCTCGCTCAACGAGCCCACGACGTCATCTTCAATCGGGTCCATGGTGGCAACCTGGTTTATAACACCTGCTGGGAAGATCCCCGGCTGGACCGTGAAATGCTGGACCTCCGGGCCGACAGCCGCGCCGTCATGATCACCAGCGCGGGCTGCAATGCGCTGGACTACCTGCTGGACACCCCGGCCGAGATTCATGCCGTGGATATGAACCCGCGCCAAAACGCCCTGCTGCAGCTCAAGATCGCCATGATCCGCCGGGGCCAGTTTGACGATCTTTTCCAGCTTTTTGGGCACGGTTCACACCCTCAGTTCAAAGAATTGCTCGCCTCCCTCCAGGGTGATCTTCACCCCTTCGCCCGCCGCTACTGGGAGTCCAAGCTCTACTACTTCCAGAGCACGCCGCTGAACCCTTCCTTCTACTATCGCGGCACGGCCGGACAGATGGCATGGATCGCCCTCCAGACCTTTTCGCGCAGCCGTCGTGTGCGTGAGTATGTGGAGGCACTGCTGCAATCCAAGACTCTTGAGGAGCAACGCCATCTCTATGAAAAGGTCAAACCGGCCCTGTGGAATGGCCTCGTCTCCTGGCTGGTTCGACAGCCCATGGCCATGACCATGCTGGGCGTGCCGAGGGCGCAGATCCGCCTCATTGAGACCCAGTTCCCTGGGGGATTGACCGGCTTCATCCAGTCCAAAATGGCGCATGTGCTGACGGAAGTGCCGTTTCAGGACAACTACTTTTGGCGAACCTACCTCACGGGCCGCTACACCCGCGACTGCTGCCCGAACTACCTGAAGGAAGAACATCAGCCGCTGCTGCAATCCCTCAGCGACCGCATCACCACCCACAGCAGCACGGTGGCAAATTTCCTCCGCGAGCACCCCGCCGCCTACTCCCACTACATCCTGCTGGATCATCAGGACTGGCTGGCCGCCCACAAGCCCCAGGCCCTGGAGGAAGAATGGCAGCTCATCCTGGAAAACAGCCGTCCCGGCACCCGCATCCTCATGCGTTCCGCCAGCCCCGTCATTGACTTCATCCCCGGCTTCGCGCTCCAGCGCCTGCGCATGAACCAGCATCTCGCAGATGACCTTCATCTGCAGGACCGCGTTGGCACCTATGGCTGCACCCTTCTGGCAGACGTCATCGCATGAGCAGCAGCGCCCCTAACCAAAAGTCACTCACCAGCTACTACCGCTGGCATGCGCAGATCTACGATCTCACCCGCTGGGCGTTTCTCTTCGGCCGCCGTCAGCTGATCCACCGTGCCGCCGCCCATGTGGTGATGCCGGAACGCATTCTGGAGATCGGCTGCGGCACGGGCAAGAACCTTGTCGAACTGGCCCGTGCCTTCCCCAAGGCGCAAATCATCGGCCTGGACCTTTCCAAGGACATGCTGGACCGCGCCCGCCCGAAGCTGAAGGAATTCGGAGCCCGTGTCGGTCTCCTGCATCAGGCCTACGATGCTCCGGTGGCCGTGGGGTCCAAATTTGACCTCATCGTCTTCAGCTACTCCCTTTCCATGATCAATCCGGGTTTTGATGAGGTGCTGCGGATCTGTCGTGATGACCTGAGCGAGCGCGGCAGTGTGGCGGTGGTGGACTTTCATGAAAGCCGCTGGGGCTGGTTCCGCCGCTGGATGGGCGTGAATCATGTCCGCATGGAGGGCCAGGTATTGGAGTGCCTGAACCAACACTTCCAGCCCCTCACCCGCCAGATCCACACGGGTTACGGCGATCTCTGGCGTTACCTGCTCTACATCGGCAGCCCGGTTAAGAGCACGTAGAGGGCGACATTTCGCCTGTTTTCACCGCGCCAGCAGATCCGGTCCCCCGTTTCTGAAGGATGCCTCACACGGTCCTGGCGAGATCAATTTCGAGTTCGGCTCAAATCGTGTCGAACAAAATTGGAGGTGGTCCCATCCAAGAGGATAGACATTCCTGGCACGACCAATGCTTTGAAGGTCTCTCGAATCCAAAACCAAACATTATGATGAGGTTCCCTCGCCCCGGTTGCTGGTATCGTTTCACGTCTGCCGACTGGCAGTTCATCCGAGATGCTTTGGCACTAACCCAGCGAGAGAAGGAGAGCCTTGTCTCGCTGCTGGATGATCCGGACACCGTCCGCATGATCCTGGACCACCCCAAGCTTTTTGAGGCACTGTTAGTTAGCCGTCAGGCGGCTTTTCTTTCGCCTGAGCTGTTCTTCTATGTCACCGTGCGCCACACGCTGAAGCGCGTGGGGGTGGATGATCTGGAAGTGGCCGACTACATCGCTGTGGTCTGCGCGGACTTTGGCCTGCCTGCTACGGCGGAGCAAAACCTGCCGGAACGCAAGCTGGAGAGCCTGTACAGCATCGACTATATCACCGCCCTGGAGAGTGCAGGCAGCCACGAACGGTTCTTCATCCATGTGCAGTGCGCCAATCAGTTCCTCGTCCTCACCAGCCTGTATCCCGACTTCCTGCGCCGCAGGGCCGAAAGACGCGGAGCTCCCGACCTGGAGTTTTATGAGCAGGTGGTGGTGAGCCACCTGGAGGCTGCTGGCAAACATGCGCTGGCCGAGGAATTCGCCCTGGATGACACCCTGGCTCACGTGGCCCAGAGCTTCCCGCCTGCCCGTCGGGCCATGAACCACACGGTGCGCGAATACCTCAGCCTCGGTGCTTGACCTCTTGACCATGCCGCCTGTGCAGTAGAGCATGGGCGGCACGGATGAGCGACGCATCAACACCCCAGATTCTGGCCTGCTTGGGCCCCGAAGGCAGCTTTTCACACCTGCTCACGCAGATGCGTTTCCCGGCAGCCCAGGTGCAGCTCATGGCTGGCATTGGCGAGGTGTTTGACTTCATCCGCAGTCACGAAGGGGCGCTGGGCATCGTCCCCATCGAGAACTCCTCCGGCGGTTTCATCGTGGATACGGTGGACCGTCTGGTGGATGAGCGCTGCGGCCTGAACATTCTGGAGGAACTGACGCTGGATGTGAAACTGGCGCTGCTGGGCCGAAAAGGAGTGGAGGTGAAAACCATCCATTCCCACGCCATGCCCTTCTTTCATGGCGATGAATGGTTAAAGGCAAATTACCCGGATGCGAAACGCATCGTCGAGGCCAGCACGGCCAAGGCGGCAGAAAAAGCAGCCACGCTGGAATGCGCCGCCGCCATCGGCCCCCGCCAGAATGCGGAGCGACACGCGCTGGACATCCTGCATTTCCCGATTGCCGGGGAGGTGCCGAACATCACACAATTCTTCTTGTTAGGCCATCAGGCCAATGCCGCATCCATCGCAAACAACCGCACCGCGTTGGTGGTGGAACTGCCTGACCGTGCTGGCAGCCTGTGCCGCTTCCTCACTCCGCTGAGTGACAGCGCCATCAACATGAAGCGGCTGGAGTCCCGCCCCATCCGTGGCCAGCCGAACAAGTACCGTTTTTACATCGAGATCGAAGGTTCCCCCGCCGAGGCCACGGTGCAGGCCGCCCTCGACCAGACTCGGGCTGATGGTGCCGTCATCCGCAGTGTGGGGTCTTATCCAGCTGGCCGCCGATTCGAGTCCTGAAAGGCTAGCAGCAAGGCAGGTTCTGCCCGCCGTCTTCCATCTTCGCAGGCTCGGGCCGCCGCCAGTAGCTGTATTGCGGCGTCCATTCATCCTCGCCGATGCCTGCCAATGAGAGAACATGCCAAAGACTGCAAAAGGCGTCTCCGGGACCAAAGACGGTGGATCCTTTGCGGATGATTTTGCCGTCCTCCTTCACGTAGCAGACCAGGCCCGGCATATTGCCCTCCCCAGGCACCACGCCCTGCTCCGCCAAATAGTCCCCGCCCCCATGCGAAGCCATGCGGAAACGCCAGCTCCGGGCGTGAGCCATCCGCTGCTGCTGCATGGGTGGATCTTTGGACAGCAGAACGACGGCAAACTGGTCTTCCAAATGCGGCAGAAAACCGTTCAGCCCATCGGCCCAGAGAGTGCAGTAGCGGCAGCCCTGGCCCATGTTGTGAATGGCAAAGAGAATCTTTTTGCCACAAAAAAGGGACTCAAGATCGGTGCGGCCCGTCAGGGTCTCGAATGTGTAGTTCGGAATGCCGACAGCTTCGGTGCTGCCTTTTCGCAAGGCGGCCAGCTTTTGGTTCAAAACGAGGATCTGCTCTTCGATCGCGGCGATTTCGTCATTCATGGCGGTGGTGATGAAAGGGGGCGAGACATGGTTTCGGGGTGGTCGGGGCCCACCCGCACAGCCCTGGGCGACATTTTGTGCAACCTATTGGTTAACGGCGACATTGGCCAGATGATATTCAAAAGCCCGCAGACACATTCCTTTTTCCCTGACAATTCCCTCAACTTGCAATCCGCCAGTGATGCGTGAACAACTCTGCCCCGTTGGCCTCCGCCTCAGGATCGACCGCCGTTTTGGCAATGCCTCGTCCATCACGAAAACACGCCTTCACAGCCTGGAAAGGTGCGAAGTCTTTGCGAAAATGGTCACGTTTCTGCGTTACTAAAGTTTCCCCCCCATGCCACCCCCACCCCTGAAAAAATCCACCCTCGCGCTTGCGGCCGTGGGCCTTCTCGGCCTGCCCGCCCTGGCTTTGCACACGAAAAACGCCGGCCCCGCGAAAGTTGAAATCAAGTTCAACCTGCCACCACCACCGCCACTTTCCCCAGAGGAAGCTTTGAAGACCTTCAAGATCGAAGAAGGATTCCGCATCGAACTGGTGGCCGCTGAACCGATGGTGGAAGCACCCATCGCCATCAGCTTTGACGACCAGGGCCGGCTGTATGTGGTGGAGATGCGCGGATACATGCGCGATGTGGAGGGCACGACCGAAAACGAACCGACGGGACGCATCAAACTGCTGGAAGACACCGATGGCGATGGCCGCATGGACAAGGCGAGTGTCTTTGTGGATGAACTGGTGATGCCGCGCTCCGTCATGGCGGTGAACGGTGGAGCGCTGGTGGCGGCCCCGCCTAACCTGTACTTCTGCAAAGACACGGACGGCGATGGCAAGGCTGACGTGAAGGACATCGTGGCCACGGATTACGGCATCGCGGGGGGCCAGCCGGAACACATGGCCAATACGCCGACCTGGGCCATGGACAATGCCATCTGGAGCGCGGGCTACAGCAGCCGCTTCCGCCTGCGCGGCGGCGTGTGGCAGAAGGACACCGGTCTGGGCCGCGGCCAGTATGGCCTGTGCCAGGACGACAAAGGCCGCCTGTACTTCAACTACAACTCCGACCTCCTGCGCTGCGACCTCCTGCCAACTGAGGCCTTTTCCCGCAACCCCCTGCTGCGCAATGCCGCCAGCGTGAATGCCAAGGTGGTCACCGACCAGACGGTGTGGCCCACCCACCCGACACCGGGCGTGAACCGGGGCTACGATCCCAAGTCCCTGCGTGCCGATGGCACCCTGACCAAGGCCACCGCCACCTGCGGCGCGCTGATCTACCGTGGCGATGCCTTCCCGGCCTCGCACTACGGCAATGCCTTCATTCCTGAGCCTTCGGCGAACCTCATGAAGCGCATGATCGTCACTGAAAAAGACGGAGTGGTGACAGGCGTCAATGCCACCCAGAACAAGGAGTTCCTGACCTCCACCGACGAACGCTTCCGCCCGGTGCAGGCAACGAATGCGCCTGATGGTGCGGTTTACGTGGTGGACATGTATCGTGGCATCATCCAGCACAGCAGCTTCCTCACCCACTACCTCGTGGCAAACATTGAGGCCCGCAAATTGGACCGTCCTTTTGATCAGGGCCGCATCTGGCGCATCGTGCCGATCAAAGATAAAACGGTGAAGGCCGCGAAGATCCCAGCAACCACAGCGGAGCGTATCGCCAGCCTGAGTCACGCGAATGGATGGGTGCGTGATACCGCCCAGCGGCTGCTCGTCGAGTCCGCCGATGTCAAGGCCGGTCCCGCCCTCACTGAGCTGGTGCAATCTCCCACCGCCAAACCTCTGGCGCGCCTGCATGCCCTCTGGACGCTGGATGGCCTGGGCCTGCTGACGCCTGACCTGCTGCGTGCGACGCTGAAGGATAAAGACACCACCCTGAAAGCCACGGCGGTGCGCCTGACTGGTCGCGATCTCGCTCCCGAGATTCTGGCCATGACGACCGAGACAGACACGCTGGTCCGTGCGCAGCTTGCCATCAAGATTTCCTCCTTCAACCTGCCCGATGCAGATGCCGCGTTGGCCAAACTGCTGGCTGCAGGTGCGGGTGAAAACCTGCTCGTCCGCGAAGGTGCGATGACCGGCCTGCGAGGCCGTGAAGATGCCTTTGCCAAACTGGTCGCCCAACAAGCCACCGCTGATAACAAAGCCAGTATTTCCCCCACTTTGGAAATGCTGGGCAGCTTCATCGCCATGGCCGGGAAAGCGCAGCCCTTTGAAGAAACACTGACACTCGCCGCCAGCCAACCCAAAGGCAGTGCGGTGCAGGCAGCGTTGATCAAAGGCCTGTCCAATCCCAGCGGTGGCAATAGCAAATCTGCGCCGAAACCCAAACTGCTGTGGCTGGACAAGGAGCCGGAATCTCTGGCCGTGCTGAAGAAATCCGTCACGGCCAAAACGGCTGCAGCGCAGTTTGCCAGCATCACCTCCCGTCTCGCCTGGGTGGGCAAACCCGGCGCGCCACCTCCGCCAAAGATCGTCCCTCTCACGGCAGATCAGCAGGCTCGTTTTGAAAAGGGCAAAATCATCTATGCCGGTCTCTGCGCCGCCTGCCATCAGGCCCACGGTTTTGGCCTGGATGGTCTGGCCCCGCCGCTGGTGGATAGCGAGTGGGTGCTGGGCAAGCCAGATGTGGCCGCCCGCATCGTGCTGCACGGCCTCGCCGGTCCGGTGAAGGTGAGCGGCCGCACCTGGAACCTGGCCATGCCACCCCTGCCCCATCTCACGGATGAAGATGTCTCCAGCGTGCTGACCTACCTGCGCCGCGAGTGGGAGCACAATGCCTCGCCTGTGGAACCTAAGGACGTGGCCACACTGCGCGCCCAGTTCAAGGACCGCGTGGGCATGTGGACGGCGGAAGAACTGAATCCGCCGAAGAAATAGCCGCGCCTCTGCGTTGATGTTTGGTGCGTGCCGCATTCCCATTGGGGATGCGGCACTTTTTTACCGCCCGCTTTTTTCCCCATGAAATTCCTGCTGTTCCTGCCTCTGCTCACCCTGACGGCCTATGCCGCCGCGCCAGCTTTCGATGATCCCAAGCCTCAGCGTTACGACATCACCAAACGGGCCAGTGAGATTGACCCACGGGCCAAGGAATACCCGGCCATTGATTTCGTTTTCACGGACAAGAAGGGCAAACCGCAGGACCTGCAGCATGCCAATGTGGACACCCGGGTGAAACCTCAGGGCAAGCTGGTGATCTGGCTCATGGGCTACAGCGGCCCGCTGTTCGAGCGTGTGAACAGCTACGGCCTGCACGCCATCCAGGTGCATTACGCCAACAAGTGGTTTGGCCTCATTCCTTCAGCCCGCCGTGATGATGGCCAGAGCCTGGGCAACATGCGCCTGGAAGCCACCACGGGCCAAGACCACACCGATCTCGCCACCATTGAGCCTCAGGATGGCATGATGGAGCGTTCTTTTCAGTTTGTGAAATGGCTGGCCAAAGAAAATCCGCAGGGCAAGTGGGAGCAGTTCCTTAATGCCAAAGGCGATGGTCTCGACTGGGACAAAGTCATCATCTCCGGTTCCTCCCACGGGGCCACCAGCGCCGCCCGTTTTGCCAAGCAGCAGAAGGTGGACCGAGTGGTGTGCTTCTGCGGTCCGCGCGACCAACTGGATGGCTGGCAGGCCCTGCCCTCCGCCACCCCGGCGAACCGTTACTTTGGCTTCAGCCACGTTCTCGACGGCGGCTGGACAGATGACCATTACTGCCGCTCCTGGGAAATGATGGGCCTGCATCAGTTCGGCCCGCTGGTGGATGTGGACATCAGCGCCCCTCCCTATGCGAACAGTCGCCGCCTAACCACCAACTTCGACGTCAAAGGCGATGCCAAACGCGCCCACAGTTCCGTCACCCCCGGCGGTGCCGCCGCCAAAGGCCCGGACGGCAAGCTCCTGCATGAAGACGTGTGGAAATACCTCTTCAACCACCCCGTGGACCAAGTGGGCAGCGCCGTCCCCCAGGACGGAGAATGCGTGAAGGACCAGAAGAAGAAGTAGGGGCGGCTACTGTGCGGCTGCGTCTTTCAGCAGGCGGGCCACGGCGCGGATCTGGGAGAGTTCCAGGCCGCGACGGCGCATCTGCCGTTCGTTCCAGTGCAGGACGAGGCTGCGGCCGTAGTTCCGCATGGGGGCAAAGGGACTGAGCAGGATCTCCTTTTCATCCAGCCCGCGCACGCCGATCTCCGGCAGCACGGCGGCACAGGCGCCCATCTCCACGAGCTGCCTAACCTGAAGCATGGAGCCGCACTCGAACTGTGGATGGAAGTCCACCCCGGCCTCGGCCATGGCGTTGCGCAGGGCCTTGTCCATCTGGCCGCCATCGCGCCCGGCGGCAAAGGGGAGCGTCTGCCAAAGGCCGGGCTGGGTGGCATCACGGACGCCTTTTTTCAACAGCCGCCGGGGGATGCACAGGACAAAACCCAGGCGAGTGAGCTTTTCCACCCGGGCGTTCGGGGCCAGCGCATCCTGACGGATGACGGCGAAGTCCACCCGGCCATCGCTGATAGCTTCGGCCAGATTGCGGCTGCGGTAGGGCACAACGCTGAGATTGGCCCCGCCGAGCAGACTAGCGATCTGCGGCAGCGCGGGCATGACCAGCCACTCCAGTACGCTGGCCCCGGTACCGATGGTGAAGGATTTGGCCTGACCGGACTGCTCGCGCCGGAAGTCTTCCAGGTCCTGCAACTGCTCCTGAATCAGGGTGGCCAAACGTTCGCCGGCGGGAGAAAGCGACAGCGTCTTGCCTCGGCGGCGCGTCAGCTCCGTGCCGAAGAACTGTTCGAGCTCGCGGATCTGGCGGCTGATCTGGCTCTGCCGGTTCGTGTCATCCGGCGCAGCCTTGGCAATGCTGCCCGCCTGGGCCATCTGCATGAAGCTGCGCAGCCGGTCCAGCGTGAGGCCACCTTTGGAGAAGAGATTTTCAAACATGACTTTTCAATCATGTATCCTGCAATTGCCGATGTTTTTCAAGTTCTGTCCTGCGCCATGCTGGGGGTGCAATGAAAGCGCAACCCTACGACCTCATCGGAGACATTCACGGCCAGCATGGGAAACTGGCCGGTCTCCTCCAGCACCTGGGCTACCGGCCGCACGGTGGCACCCACCGCCACCCGGAAGGGAGAAAGGTGATCTTCCTGGGCGACTACATTGACCGCGGCCCGGCCATCCGCGAGGTGCTGCACACCGTGCGAGGCATGGTGGAGGGCGGCGATGCGCTGGCCATCATGGGCAACCACGAATACAACTGCGTTTGTGCCCTCACCCCGGATGGCCAGGGCGGTTTCCTGCGCAGTGAAAAACAGAACAGGGGCGGCCAGCGTGCCACCCTGGCCCAGTTTGAAAACCACCCGGCTGAGTGGCAGGAATGGCTGCTGTGGATGAAGCGCCTGCCCATGTTTCTGGATCTGGGGGGCCTGCGCGCCGTGCATGCCTGCTGGGACGGCAAGCGCCTGCCACGGCTGGCGGGCAGGAGCATCGAAGATCCCGGCTTCCTCCGCGCCTGCGCCACCCGTGGCACGCCGGAATTTCGTGCGGCGGAAAATGCGCTGAAAGGGCCGGAGCTTTCGATGCCCGTCGGCCTGGTGTTTCATGACAAAGAAAACATCCCGCGCCGCAGTGTGCGGGTGCGCTGGTGGGACATTCCCGAGGCCTCGCCAGTGACCGCCCTGGCCATGCCGGAGCCCTTTGAGGCCGAAGGCGACGCGGAGGACTGCCACCTCAGGCGCATCCCCTGCTATGCGCCCGAGGAGCCTCCAGTCTTTTGCGGCCACTACTGGATGCCACCCCACAAAGAAAAAGCACCGCTGGCTGACAACATCGCCTGCCTGGATTACAGCGCAGCGCGCGGAGGTCCGCTGGTGGCATATCGCTGGGAGGGTGAGCAGAAGCTCAGCGCCCAGAAATACCTCACGGCAACCCTTTGAAGCCCCCCCCGAATGCCCCTGATCCAACTCATCCGTCACGGAGAAAGCATCGCCAATTCCGGCGGTGTCTCCAAAACCCCGGCCTGCATCCCGCTGAGCACGCACGGAGAAGCCCAGGCCCTGGCGCTGGTGGAGCAGTTTCCCCAGCCGCCGGAGCTCATCGTCATCTCCCCCTACATCCGCACGCACCAAACGGCAGCCCCGCTCCGCGCCCGTTTCCCGGAAATCCCGGTGGAGACTTGGCCCGTGCATGAGCTCACCTACCTGAATGAAATCCAGTATGCGGATACCACCGAGGCCCAGCGCGCCCCGGCAGCCCGTGAATACTGGCAGCGCCGCGATCCCCTGTACTGCGAGGGAGCGGGGGCAGAGAGCTTTGCGAGCTTCATCGGTCGTGTGGATGCCCTGATGGCCCGGCTGGCCACGCGGCGGGAGCGGCACATCAGCATTTTCACCCACAGCTTTTTCATCAATGCCGTGCAATGGCGCTGCCTGCACCCGGTGGCTGAGGTGGATGCCAGCTTCATCAGCGGCTACCTGGAATTCCGCCAGGCAAATCCGGTGGCCAACGCCGAGGCGGTGCTTTTCAAGGCCCCGCAGGCACGCCGCCAATCGGTGCTCGTTTGAATTTAGCCGCTTGCATCGCAAGACCACCCCTGTTTCGTGACGTTGTCTCTGTTCGTTCCGACCATGATTACCACACGCCGTCATCTCCTCCTTCTGACCACCCTCGGTTTCACCACCCTGGCCCAGGCTGCTGAAAATCCTTTCACGGGCCGCTGGGCCCTCACCCTGCAGGGCGATCGCGCCGGCTGGCTGGGCGTGGAGGAAAAAGGCGGCTCTCTCTCCTCCAGCGTCCTCTGGGGTGGTGGCAGCGTGCTGCCGACCGATGGCACAAAGATCGAAGGTGGCAGCCTCATCGTCACCCGCCTGTCCAATGCCAAGCGCAAGGACAAGGAAGGCAAGGAGATCACCGAAAAAGTGACTGAAACCCTCACGGTAAAAGTTTCCGGCGACAGCCTCACCGGCAGCACCGTGAAGGCCAAGGCCGATGGCAAGCAGTTCGGCCAGGCCGAATTCACCGGCAAACGCATCCCCGCCATCCCGGCGACGCCAGATCTGGCCAAGGTGAAGTTTGGTGAGCCTGTCAGCCTCTTCAATGGCAAGGACCTCAGCGGCTGGCGCCTCATCAAGGCCGATGACCTCAATGGCTGGAGCGTCGAGGACGGAGCCCTGATCAACCGCGTGGTGAAAGAGCCCGGCAAGCACTTCGGCAACCTGCGCACCGACGCTGAGTTCGAAGACTTCAACCTGAAGCTGGAAGTCCGCACCCAGGAAAACAGCAACAGCGGCATCTACCTGCGCGGCATCTACGAAGTGCAGGTGGCAGAGACCTTCGGCAAACCGCTGGACTCCCATAACATGGGCGCGCTTTACAGCCGCATCACCCCTTCCGTGGCCGCTGAAAAGGCCATCGGCGAATGGCAGACGATGGACATCACCCTGGTGGACCGCCACCTGACCGTGATCCTCAACGGCAAGACGATCATCGACAACCAGCCTGTGCTCGGCTGCACCGGTGGTGCGCTGACCAGCGACGAATCCAAACCCGGCCCCCTCTTCCTCCAGGGCGACCACACCAATGTGGACTTCCGCAACATGGTGCTCCGCCCCGTGGTGAAGTAAGCTGACTCCCGTTCCAGGCCCGCCCTTCTCAAGAGGGCGGGCTTTTTTGTGTTTGGGTTACAGCATCCAGGCTCCTCGCCCGCCTTCACTTTCCGCCGATGCGATACAGAGCCTTGTCCGTGCGCAGATACAGCGACCCGTCCAGGGCAATCGGGCTGGCCATCAGGCCGCCGTCCAGGGTGTTTTGCGCCAGAATTTTGAACTCACGCGCAGCAGGGATCACCGTGACCACGCCTTCGCGGCTGGCGAAGTACACCTTGCCATCGGCCAGGATGGGAGAGGCGCTGAACTTTCCACCTAACCGTTCGCGATACAAAGCCTCGCCCGTCTTCACCTCCACACAGCTCACGATGCCGCCGTCATCCACGTAAAACAGCAGATCCTCCGCCAGCACGGGCGAGCACATCTTTGGCGCATTCTTGTTGTTACGCCAGGCCACCTCGGGGGTCTTCAGGCCCGCATACTTCACGGCCATCACCTGTGATTTTCCAAAGCAGGTGCTGATGTAAACCTGGCTGTCATCGGCCACCGGCCGCACGGACATGGAAAAGCCCAGCTCCCCATACGGCAGCTTCCACAGTTCCTTGCCTGTATCCGGCGCATACCCATACAGCCAGTCCGCCGCCGGACTGACCACCGTAGGCTGTCCGTTCATCGTCACCATCAGCGGCGTGCCATAGGCCTTGCGCTGCTGTGGGTTTTCCCGCATCTCGCCCGTCCGCACGGTCTTCCACACCAGCTTGCCCGTGGCCTTGTCAAAGGCGGCGATGAACTGCTGGTCGCTGCCATCGAAGTGGATGATCAGCCGGTCCTCCCAAAGCACGGGCGTGGAGCCGGGTCCGTTTTCATGCATGATCTGCACATCCTGGTTCCGCCACAGCACGCTCTGCGTCGTCGTGTCCAGGCAGGCTGTACCAAAGCTGCCAAAGTGAGCATACAGCCGCCCCTCCTCGATGATGGGGCTGGGCGAGGCGTAACTGTTCAGCTGGTGCACCCACTGCGGCTCCTTCACATTCAGCAGTTCGATGTCATGCAGGATCTTGCCGCTGGCCTTGTCCACACACAGCGCGCGAAGGCTGACGGAATCCAGCACCGTGACAGGCTGGTCCCCGGTGTTCGCTTTCAGACGGCGTTCGGCATCCTCCGGCTTCGCCGCCTTTTCGAGGGCCGTCGTCACCCAAAGGTGCTCGCCCCAGGCCACGGGGGTGGAGTGGCCACGTCCGGGCAGCTCGGTCTTCCAGGCCACACCGCTGGTCTCGCTCCAGGTCTCCGGCAGGTCCTTCGCCGTGCTCTGCCCCTGACCGCCCACTCCGCGCCATTCAGGCCAGTTTTCAGCGAAACCGGAGGAGACCAGAACAAAGGGCAGGAGAAAGGAAAGACGCATCATGAGTGGGAATCAACGCACGTTCCCCCGCACAACTGTCTTCCAGACTGGACAGAATCTTCCACCTCTGTGTACGCTGCGCGCATGTTTGGGAAAAGCACGCTCCTTCTCACCCTTGCCACCTCCGTCCTGACCCTTCGCGCAGAAGACGTTTCCAAGTATGTGGACGTCCGCCCTGGCAGCCTGCCCATCCTCCTCACCGTGCCTCACGGCGGTGATCTCAAACCCGCCAGCATCCTGGCACGCCGTTATGGGGTGACGGCCAAAGACGCCAACACCGCCGAGCTGAGCCTGATGATCTCCGAAGAGCTCAGGAAGCTCTACGGCGGCACTCCGCATCTCGTCATCTGCCGCCTGCACCGGTCCAAGCTGGACTGCAACCGCGAGCTGAGCGAGGCCGCCCAGGGCGATCCCGTGGCCACCGCCACCTGGAAGCGTTTTCACGACTCCGCCGAAGAGATCGAGAAGCAGATCAGCCATAGCCACGGTGCCGGCCTCACCCTGGACCTCCACGGCCACCGCCATGAGGATGAGCGCGTGGAACTCGGCTACCTCATCTCAGGCAGCCTCCTCAACACCCCCGATGAGGCCCTCAACAGCGACCCCAAATTTCTCCGCCTGACCAGCGTGCGCGAGCTGGACCTGCGCTCGCCGCAGACCTTTGCCCAGCTCATCCGCGGGCCTCAAAGCCTCGGGGCCATGCTCGAGGCCCGCGACTTCCGCTCCATCCCCAGCCCCTCCAAACCCTCCCCCGGCAAGGCCATCTACTTCAGCGGTTCCTATGACATCGCTGTCCATGGCTCCCGCGACGGCGGCACCCTCAGCGCCATCCAGGTCGAGTGCCCTTGGAATGGCGTCCGCGACACGGAAGCCAATCAGCGCCGCTTTGCCCAGGCCCTCGCAGCCGCTCTCGGTGACTACTTTAAAACCCACTTCCAGATGCCCCTGGCACCTGCGAAGAACTGAGAATTATCTCCAGGCTCCGCCCCGTTTATCCGACGCAGGTGCCCAACACCTCGAGAGCCCGCCGCACATCGGCCTGCGTGTTGTAGCCATGCACGGCCAGACGAATGCGCCCGGCGCTGTGCATCACATGCACGTCGGCTTTTTCCAGGGCTGTGTGGATTTCGCCACTGCGTTCATTCATGAAGGCGATGATCCCGGTCGGCAGGTCTGCATGCAGCGGACACATGGGTTGCAAACCGAGGGCGATGAGACCTTCATAAAGCTCCCGCACCAGCGGATCAGCGTGGGCCGAGATGGCCGCCACACCCACGCCATCCACGTAACGCAACGCGGCATTCAGGGCATAGAGCGCTGCAAAGTTCGGCATGCCCACGGAGAAACTCAGCGCGCCATGCTTGGTCACGGCACGGTCAAAGCGGTCCGCATCAAAGGCGTTGCTCAAATGGTACCAGCCACCCGCATGGGTCGTCAGGCGTTGCGCGTTCCGTTTTGGCACGCCGATGATACAGCCTCCATGCACACCCAGGGTCCATTTGTGGGTGCTGCTGATGAGGATGTCTGCACCGGGGCAGTTCAGCTCCACACGGCCAAACGCCTGGGTGATGTCCACGGAGATGAGCGCATTCGGCGCCAGTCTGCGCACGGTCTCATGCAGGGCCGTCCAGGCGATGCGGTGGCCATTGAAAAAGCTCACCAGGGAGACCTGCACCAGCTTCGTCTTCTCATTCAGCAGCGGGGCCAGATCAGCAGCCTTCAGCCCTCCCTCCTCCGCCTTCCACAGGCGCACCACTGGCGGCTGCACCGCTCGCAGCCAGGGAGTCGCCCCGGCGGGAAAGTCCAGATCTGTCACCACCACCTCATCGTCTGAACTCAAATTCAAAGCGCTGGCCAGGAGGTTGTACGCCTCCGAACTGCAGGAGCAAAAGGATACCTCCTCCGTCGTCAGGCCCAGCATTTTGGCGCTGATCTCCCGGCAGTTTTCCACCGCGGCAAAGTGCCCTTCGCGCCCGCGCATGCCGCGTGTTTTGTCCTGCCAGTAAGCTTGCAGCGCCTCGCCCACGGACAGGGGCGGGATGCTCTCGGCGGCGGTGTTCAGGTAGGTGATGCCTTGCAGCGTGGGAAAATCGCGGAGCCGGGAAGATTCGGTAAGCATGAGTGGAAATACAACGCAGCATACTGGCCCCTGCAATCAGCGGACCTGCCACCGCCACAGGAAAAATGGCACTGCTTGCAGCGGACCCGTTTGAATGGGACATACTCAGCCATGGAAAAAACGGAGGCCATCCTGATCGGGCGCACACGCTACTCGGAGACGACGCTGATCGTCCAGTGGTGCAGTGCGGAGCAGGGGCTTTTCCGCACCATTGCCAAAGGGGCGCTGCGGCCCAAGTCCGCCTTCGCCGGCCTGCTGGATCTTTTTGTCTCAGCCGACATCAGCTACACCCACTCTCGCAGCAGCGACCTGCACACGCTCGTCGAGGCGCATTGGCAAAACCCGCGCCTAGGCCTGCGCAGCAGTTATGGGCGCGTGCTCGCCGCCACGTATTTGGTTAAGCTCGTCTCTTTAGTGGTGGAACCGCATGCGCCCATCCCAGCCATCCATGAGCTCCTCATCAAAGCCCTAGACTACCTCAATGACCACGATCCGAGTCGTGCCTTGGTCGAGCGTTTTGAACTCCGCCTCGCGGAAGACCTGGGCCTGGTGGGCGAAGGGGCGTCTTCCGGGGGACAGGCCGCCCATGCCATTGAAGACAGCTTTCACCGCCGCCTGCCCGTGCAGCGCAGGCAGGTGCTGACGTGGATTGAAGAACGCCCGGCCTGATTCATTCGTATCTCCACTGCTCCCATGATCTACCTTGATGCCAATGCCACCACACCGCCTGACCCGGCGGTGATCGAGGCGATGCTGCCCTTTCTCTCCCAGCACTATGGCAATGCCTCCTCCTCCCATGCCGGGGGCCGCTTTGCCCGCCGAGCCATGGAACGGGCTCGTGGACAAGTGGCCGCACTCATTGGCGGTGAGGCCGAAGAGATCATTTTCACCAGCGGTGCCACGGAGAGCATTAACGCCGTCCATCTTTCCGCCCGTCACACCTGGCCGGATCGCCCGCTGCTGATCATCAGTGCCACCGAGCACCCGGCCACCCTGGAGTGCGCCGCACGCTGGCAGGCCCAGGGCGGACAGGTGAAAAGCATCCCTGTACACTCCGATGGTCTGCTGGACATGGAGGCCCTGCAGGCGGCTCTCGTTCCCGGCCAGACGGCCCTCGTCTCCATGCTCTGGGCGAACAATGAAACGGGGGTGATCCAGCCCATGGCCGAGATTGCCGCCCTGGCCCATGCGGCTGGAGCCCTGGTGCATGCGGATGCCGTGCAGATGGTGGGCAAGCTGCCCGTGGATGTGCGCAGCGTGGGAGTGGACTACCTCAGCCTCAGCGGGCACAAGATGCATACGCCCAAAGGCATCGGCGCATTGTTTGTTAGTCACCACGCCCCCTTTCAGCCTTTGATCATCGGCGGTGGCCAGGAAAGGGAACGTCGCAGCGGCACGGAAAACGTCCCCGGCATCGTCGCCCTCGGAAAGGCGGCCGAACTGGCCCGGACCAGCCCTGCCGACATCCAGCCCCTGCGCGATCTGCTGGAGCAGCAGCTCCTCGCCGCCCTGCCGGAGCTGGAAATCCACAGCCAGTCCGCCCCCCGCCTGCCCACCACCTCCTCCATTCATTTCCCTGGCGTGGATGCTGCCGCCCTCCTCATCCGGCTGGATCAAAAGGGCATCGCCTGTTCCGGCGGCTCCGCCTGCCACACCGCCTCCCTGCATCCCTCCCACGTGCTGGAGGCCATGGGATATGATGCACGCCATGCCTCCAGCACCCTGCGTTTGTCCCTCTCCCGGCTGAGTACCGAGGCCGAAATTCCCCAGGCTGTGCAGGAAATCATCGCCGCTGTCCACCACCTGCGCGCTCAGTGGGATCCCTCGGTCGTCGTCACGATGGCGTGACAAATGGCCATTTCTGGCCTATCGTGAGGGTTCGGGGCGGTTTTATGCCGCTCCCCAGGTGCCTTCTCTCGGTTTGCTTCGAGATCTGGCACCCGTTTCTCCCGCTCATCACGGCCTGTTTTGAGCCTCCTTACCGCCCATGCCCCGCCCCCTTCATCTGCCTGAACTCCTCTCCCCTGCCGGGAACTGGGAGTGCGCCCGTGCCGCCGTCGCCAATGGTGCCGACGCCATCTTCTTTGGCCTGCCCCGCTTCAATGCCCGCATGCGGGCAGACAACTTCACGGCCGAGGATCTGCCGGAGCTGATGCGCTTTCTCCACAGCCACGGAGTCAAAGGTTACTGCGCCTTCAACGTCCTCATCTTCACCAGCGAACTGGCCGATGCGGAAACCCAGCTCCGCGAACTGGAAGCCGCCGGGGTGGATGCCGTCATCATTCAGGATCTCGGCCTCGCGCGAATGGTGAAGCAACTGGCCCCCGGTCTGCGTCTGCATGCCAGCACGCAGATGACCATTACTTCCCCCGAGGGACTGGAACTGGCCAATACCCTGGGCATTGACCAGGCCGTGCTCGCCCGTGAACTGAGCCTGCGCGAGCTGGAACGCTTCCAGGCCAATGACAAGCCGGACGTCCCTCTGGAAGTCTTCGTCCACGGAGCGCTTTGCGTCGCTTACAGCGGCCAGTGCCTGACGAGCGAGTCGTTGGGCCGCCGCAGTGCTAACCGCGGCGAGTGTGCCCAGGCCTGCCGCATGCCCTATGAAATGATTGTGGATGGCGAGCTGAAGGACCTCGGTGACAAGCGCTACCTCCTCAGCCCCCAAGACCTCGCCGCCGTGCAGGAAATCCCGCGCCTCATCGAGCTGGGCATCCGCAGTTTCAAAATCGAAGGCCGCCTGAAGACCCCGGAGTATGTCGCTGCGGTCACCCGCGTTTACCGCAAAGCCATTGATGCCGCCCTCGCAGACAAAGACCTCAGCGAAATTATCACCGAAGAAGACCGTTACGAGCTGGAGATGACCTTCTCTCGCGGCCTTTACAGCGGCTGGATGCATGGCGTGAACCACCAGGAACTGGTGGGCGCCTACTACGGAAAAAAGCGCGGTTATTATGTTGGCGTGGTTCGCTCCGTCGCGCGCGATGCCATCGAGCTGGAAGAAATCCCCGATCACCTCAAGAACGGCGACGGCGTCGTTTTCGAAAACCTCCAGGACACCAACAACGAGCAGGGCGGCCGCATCTACGGCCAGCATGGCAACTGGATCGAATTCCAGCATGGCCGTCTCAGCACGGATCTCATCGCCCCGGGCACCCGCATTTTCAAAACTGGTGACCAGGCCCTTGAGCAACGTCTCCGCCAGACTTTCCAGGGTGATATTCCGCTGCGGAAAAAGCAGCCCCTGGACCTCATCATCTCCGGCAAGGCTGGAGAACCTCTGGTCATCGAGGTCAAAGATCAGGGCGTCAAGGTCACTTCCAGCATCATGCTGGAGCAGGCCCTGCAGCGACCGCTCACCCAGGAGACTTTGCAAAATCAGTTAGGCCGTCTCGGCGGCACGCCTTTTGAACTCGGCATCCTCGAGCTTCATCTGGAAGGCAACGTCATCCTCCCTGTCAGCGAACTGAACCGCATGCGCCGCTCTTTGGTGAGCGCCGACTTGAAGTTCATCGGTTCCGCCCCCGTGCAGCGAACTCCATCAACGCGCTCGGTCACACAAATGCTGGCGGAAGTGGGCAGCCAGGTTTCAGCCGCATCCGGCGCCGCAGACACCGCCCCTTCCTTACACATTCTCTGCCGTGATCAGCAGCAGATCGAGGCGGCCTTGGAGGCCGGTGTGGCTCATCTCTACGTGGACTTCGAAGACGTGCGCCAGTATGCCGATGCCGTGAAGTATGTGAAGGAGAACAGCAGTTCCCGCATCTACCTCGCCACACCACGCATCCAGAAATCGGGCGAGGCAGGCATCTTTAAACTCATCACCCGGGCCGAGCCCCATGGTGTGCTCATCCGCAACCTCGGGGCCATCGCCTTCTTCCGCGATGCAGGCATCCCCATCACCGGCGACTTCTCCCTGAATGTGGCCAACCCGCTCACCGCTGACTTCCTGAAGCAGACGGGCCTGGAGCGCCTGACCATCAGTTACGATCTCAACATTGACCAGGTCCTCGCCCTTATCGAAGGCGCACCACCATCCTGGTTTGAGATCACCCTGCACCAGCACATGCCCATGTTTCACATGGAGCACTGCGCCTTCGCGGCCTTCCTTTCCGAAGGCACAGACTTCACCAACTGCGGTCGCCCCTGCGAAAAGCACAAGGTGCGCCTGCGCGACCGTGTCGGCATGGAGCACCCGCTGAAGGCCGATGTCGGCTGTCGCAACACGCTCTTCAATGCCGTGCCGCAGACCGGAGCCCAGTACTTCAATGGTCTCATGCAAGCCGGCCTGCGCCATTACCGCGTGGAGTTGCTGGAGCAGACCAAGGATGAGTCCCTGCGTATCATTCGCACCTACCAGTCCCTCCTCGCCTCACAGCGCGGTGGCGAAGACATCTGGCGGGATCTCAAGGCCCAGTCCCAGCTCGGGGTGACCCGTGGCACGATGGCGGAGATGGTCTAATATCAGACGCCATGTCTCCATTCTCGGATGGTCTGCATCTCGGATGCCGATTCAGGAAATCCACGCTTATTTATCTCAACGAGCCACGCCAAACCACTGTCTCAAACGAATGTATTCAGACAACGACAACTCCAACCACCATGATCATTCAAGTCAATACCGACAATCACATCACGGGCCGTCAGGAATTCACGGCTGAAGCTGAAGCCGTCGTCACAGACGCTCTTTCTCATGTCAGTGACCACGTGACACGCGTGGAGGTACACATCCATGACGAGAACAGCAAAAAGAGCGGCCCCCAGGACAAGCGCTGCATGATGGAAGCACGGCTGGAAGGTCATCCGCCCATTGCCGTAACGCATAAGGCGGAAACCATCGCATTCGCCATGGACGGCGCTGCGGAAAAGCTGAAGGCCACGCTTGAACACACACTGGACCGCCTCCAGCGCCATTGAGGAAAAAGATTCGGCCCAAAAGCAGGAGCGGGTTTCCGCTCCTGTCCCCTGAATCAACCATCCACCGCGATGTTCGTCTTCTTCTCCAATCGGCTCGGATGTGTCAGCTCAATCCTTGTCTCCCTGGCGGGCAGTGCGGTGCTGTTTTTCTTTCTACGCAGTTGCTCAGGCAATGCTTAACCCCATCACTCCGCGTTGAATCCATCAATCGCCCGGATGGTCGCACCGACAGTCTTCGGATTGATCAACCGGATGTTCAGCTCAGGATTGCGCACACGGTCGCTGGCGGAAAAACCAAACTCCATCGCCTGCGGGAACTGCACGTTTTCAGCACGGCAATCTTTGAGTGTGATGTTACGCGGTGACAAGCCATCACCAAAGCCGAGTTCAAAACCTGCGATGCCGTTAGAAGGCCGCCCTGGGCGCACCCAGTAACCCTGCACTCCTGTTTCCAAGGCGGCGCAGTTGATGAATTCGATGTTCTCGCTCTCGGAGCCAATGGTGAAACTGCGAAAGCCTGCGCGCTCCGAAGTGCAGTTGATGACTTTGCCGTTCTTCTGCGGATGCGCGTATTTGAAGCCGTAAGCGAAGCTGTCGCTGATGCGGATGTTCTCCTGCACAAAACCATCCACACCTTTGCCCGTGAGATCAATGCCCTCCCAGGTATTCGTGATCACACAGTCCCGCATCACCAGTCCCTTCACACCGCCCACGGTCACGCCATCGGCCTGCCAGGGCAGGAACTTGCCGTCAATGCGGGTGCCGATCCGCTCGATCCGTGAATTGATGACCTCCACATCTTCGGAATTGCCAATCGTCATGCCGGTGAGCTGCTCCTGCACCCGCACGCGGATGAAGCGCCCGGCACGCTCATCAAAATCGTAGATGGGGCTGTTGTTCCAGCCAAAGTCACGCGCCAGCACCTCGCTGGAAAACGTCACATCTCCTGCATAGGGGGCCCAGTGGATGTCATGGATGTTCAGCCCATCCATCCGCACCTCCGCACAGCGGTTCAGGTAGAGGCCTGCCCCCTTGCCATCGCCGGTGATCTCGATCTCCTTCAGCGTGACCGGGCCTGCATTCACCAGATAGAGCCCGGCTGAGTTCGAGTGCATGCCAGCCTCGGGGTGATTACCCCGCAGGATCTTCACCCTGGCCAGCTTCACTGGCACGGGTTGGGTGTCGGTGCCATAGATGAAAAGCGTGCGGATGTTCAGCATCGCGCGAATGGCCTCCAGATCAGCCCCGGTCACCAGAGGATCCTCGGCATAAGTGGCCACGGCATCATAGCGCAACAAAGGCACACCGTTGACCATTTGGGTCAGGGACGCCGGTGGCACCACCGTGGGGGCGGTGGTGTTTTGAGTCGAGCGGATAAACTTCGTCGTATCCACACCGCCCATCGTTTGCAGGAGAGTGGCGTTGCTCAGATCCACCGCCACTCGGACATGGATGGAGCCGTGCACGGCATAGGTCAGCCCCTCGCCATCCACAGGCTGGCCGGAGCTTTGCTTCAAAGCGGCCTCAATGACCGCGCGATCATCCGTCATGCCATCGCCTTTCGCCCCGAGGGAACGCAGCGTCAGTCCGGCAGGCAGCATGGATGCGAGAACCCAGAAGAAGGAGGCGGTGAGAAAAAGGAGTTTCATTAGAGGCAGGAAAATCTTAGCTACGGGCCAAAGGGGTAGCGCCACGGGATGAGGCAATCTTGCCATCAAGCAGAATAATACAGATTAGCGTCAGAATCGGCTTGGAAGTGACGTACAAATCGCGGCCTTCCAAAATTGAAGGCCTTTCCCATACAGCAACCCCATCCTTAGCCTCTGTTACCGTCGCTCCCCTCCTGGGTGGACAAAAACGTCCATTCATGCTAAAACCAAGCCTTCCATGTCAGCCCACCGCCCACTAACCTCTGCCCTTCTCGCCCTCGCCGCGATGCCCGGACTCACCGCGGCAGCCGCCACGAAGGTGGATTTCCATACCCAGGTCAAACCCATCCTCGAAGCTGCCTGCACGCACTGCCACGGCGTGGACAAAGATAAAGGCGACTTCCGTCTGCACACGAAGGAAGACATGATCAAGGGCAATGAAAACGGCCCGGGCCTGACAGCGGGCGACCTGAAAAAGAGCGCCATTTACACCACCCTCCTATTGCCAGCCGAAGATGAAATGGTGATGCCGCCCTCCAAAGAAGGACTGCTGGCCGCCAACCAGATCGAAGTCATCAAAAACTGGATCGAACAGGGTGCCGAATGGCCTGCTGGCGTGACTTTGGAAGTGAAGCCTCGCATTGACTTCGTGAAGCACATCCAGCCCATCCTGGAACAGAACTGCGTGAGCTGCCACAATCCTGAAAAGGACAAAGGAGACTACATCCTCAGCACGAAGAAGGAAGCCTTCGAAAGCGGCGAAAACGCCCCCAACATCGTCGCCTTCGACCTGGCCAAAAGCGCCCTATATCACCTCACCACCCTGGGTGCGGATGAAGACGATCTCATGCCTCCGGCCAAAAGCGGCGGCCCGCTGAAAAAAGAAGAGCTCGCCATGCTGAAAGGCTGGGTCGAGCAAGGGGCCGTGTGGCCCGAAGGCGTAACCCTCAAGGCCAAGGAAAAAGGTGCCGCCCCAACCAACAATCCAGACACCCTGGAACTGGTGAAAAAGATCCACGCCAAAATCGTGGCCACTGCCCAGGAAAAGGCGGAGGCTGAAATGAAGTCCTACGATGCCAAGGTGCCAAAGACGGGTGCCCCCTACTCCATGGTCGCCATCAAGAGTGGTGAGTTCGTGCTCGGCAGCCCGGCTGGCGAAGCCAATCGTGCGGACGATGAAGGCCCGCAGGTGAAGGTGCAGATCAAGCCTTTCTGGATCGGCAAATATGAAGTGACCTGGGATGAGTACGAGCCCTTCCAGCTCACCGCTGAAGGCCGCAACAAGGACGGCAGCCGCAAAGTGTGGTCGCCTAACGACAAGCCGGAAGACCTCATCTCCCAGCCGACCCCGCCCTACCAGCCGATGGACTTTGGCATGGGCCGCAATGGCTTCCCCGCCATCTGCATGACCCAGCACGCCGCCAACAAATATTGCCAGTGGCTCAGCGCCCAGACCGGCCATTTCTACCGCCTGCCTACCGAGGCTGAGTGGGAATACGCTGCCCGCGCCGGCACCACCACCGCCTACTTCTTTGGTGACGATGCGAAAGACCTCGGCGAATACGCCTGGTATTTCGACAACGCGCCTAACTTCCAGTACAGCACCATTGGCAAGAAGAAGCCCAATCCCTGGGGCCTCTACGACATCTATGGCAACGTCTGCGAGTGGACCCTGGACCAATACAACGAAGGCACCTACAAAAGCCTGGGCAACGGAGCCGTTGGCAACAAATGGGTTCCGTCCAAGACCCCCTACCCGCATACCGCCCGTGGCGGCACCTACGATGACGATGCCGAATTCCTCCGCAGCGCCTCCCGCCGTGCCTCCGAGCCCGCCTGGAAGCAACAGGACCCGCAATTGCCCAAGAGCATCTGGTATCTCACCGATGCCACCTGGCTGGGCTTCCGCATCGTCCGCACGCTGGAAATCCCTACCGTCGAGGAAATGTACTCCGCCTGGAACAACGGTGTGGCCCGCGAGTAATTCTCCGCCTCCGGGCACCTATCTTTAGCCAGCCCGCAAAATCCAAAGCCCATGCGAAAGCATGGGCTTTTTTTGTGGATGCCTGGATCACAGCTGACCGTCTGTTCTTGGTGGGGACAAGGTCGTTTGTTCCCTTGCAGATCTTTGCCTAACTATCGGCGAAGGATGCGAACGAAGATGCCCTCACTGGGGTGAGGGCATTCGTGGAAGATCTATCAAGGACCGATGAGGATGATGGGGCCTTCATTCTTCGGCACACCGCCCTCCCGCTCGACACTGAGAGCAAATTTGACCGCGCTGCTGATGTCATCCACAGGCTTGAACTCCACTTTGGCAAAGCCTTGGGCATCTACCTGCACCACCCCTGCATTCACAGGTGTTGGATTCTTCGGGTCCACCACCCAGAGCTGGTAGTCCTTGCCAGATTCCACAGGCGGCATTTTCTCCAGCTTCAGCAGTCCTTGGTGTTTCTCACTGTCCCACACCACCACGGCCACGCCCTCTTTGTAGGCGGCGACGGTACTTTGCAGAGTGGCGATTTGCACCTGGGCAAAGGCATCCTTTTTCCGCAGCTCGGAGATCTCCTGAGTGAGGGTCACCAGCTGCTTCTGAGAGATCTGGCTGCGCTCGCGCATGCCTTCGAGCTGTGCGGCAAGTTGCCCCATCTCCTGGGCAGCCTTCGCGTTTTTCTCGTCCAGAGCATCACGTTCATCGCGCACCCGGATCAGCTGGTTGCGTGCTTCCGCTTCCACTTCAGCCATTGCGGCCACTTGCTGGGCCAATTGGCTGCGTTCATTCCAGAGCCAGAAACAACCCGCCGCCAGCACCGCAGCCATGCCCCAGGCGATGGGCTGCGCACGTGAAGAAGTCGCGGGGCTTGTCAATTTCTTGGCAGAGGCGCGCTCACGCACCTGGGCCATGATGGAGGCCTTCAGGGCAGGCGGCGGGGTGGCCGCAGGCACCAGGGAGGCCAGCTCCGCAGCCGTCATCTCAAGTTCGGCAGCCAGGTCGTCCAGCTCGGAGTCACGGGTGCGCGAAATTTCCAGCGCGCTTTGCTCGGAATCATCCAGCGCGTGCAGGGCGTTCAGGGCCGCCATTTCTTCTTGTTGCTCGTCCATCACGCGCGCCCTCCTTTCATGAGGTCCCGCAGTTTCAGCAGGCCGCGCCGGATGTGCGTTTTCACCGTGCCAAGGGGCAGGTGCATGTCTTCGGCGATGGCCTGGTGGGTGAGTCCCTTTAAAAAGGCAAACTCGATCAGCTTTCTCTGCTCGCCGGGCAGGGCCAGCAAGGCGGCATGCACCTGCTTTTGACGTTCTTTCATCTGCATTGTTTCGTCTGCACTGCTCCCAGAGGCATCCAGGGTCGCATGCTCGATGGCTGCGGTTTCATTCAGACGCTGGCGCCGTCCCAGCGCCCGCATCCGGTCGATCGCCTTGTGGCGGAAAATCATCACCGTCCAGGTAAAGGCGCGGCTGCGGCCCACATCATAGTTCCGTGCATGGTCCCAGAGGTAGAGAAACCCCTCCTGCAGCACGTCCTCCGCCTCACGCTCGTCCCCCAGCATCTGACGCAGGAGGCCTAACAATCGAGGCGAATAACGGTCATACAGCGCCTCAAAGGCGCGCATGTCACCAGCACCGGCGCGCTGGAGCAGAGATTCATCGCTGATTTCAGAGGAAGGCATGAGGGAGACTGGAACAGCTTTAGGGCGTCTCGTGACTGTGACAGGAAACACCCAGCTCCCACCCTGTGGGGCAGATGGACTCATCCATGTCAAAGTTTGGGTGTTCACACAAGCATTTGCGTCACGAAAACAAAGGTGGATTCAGAAAAGGCAACTTTTAGAAGCTTATTTACCCAACGCTGTTTTCACAGCCGCTTCAATATCACCGCCCTCAGGTTCGGCATCCGAACCGTAGCGTGCGATCACCTGACCATCCTTGCCCAAGAGAAATTTTTCGAAGTTCCACTGCACCGGGGTGGTGGACGTCAGCGCAGCAAACAGCGGGTGTTTGTTTTCCCCGGTGATGGCCACCTTGGAAAACATGGGAAAGCTGACGTTGTAGCGGCTGGTGCAGAACGTCTTGATGTCTGCCTCCGAGCCGGGTTCCTGGCCGCCAAAGTCATTGCAGGGAAAACCGAGCACGGAGAATCCATCCTTCGCATACTTTTCATGCAGGGCCTGCAGGCCCGCATACTGGCTGGTGTAGCCGCACTCGGAGGCCACGTTCACGATCAGCAGCACCTTGCCCGCGTAGTCTTTGAGGGAGGCATCTTTGCCATCAATCGTTTTCAGCGGGATGGCCTGGAGATCGGCAGCGGAGACAGCAAGAGAGATCATGGAGATAAGAGTCAGGAGAGTTTTCATGGAGTGGCAAAAGTCGCGGCTTCCGTTCAAGAACGTTTCTGAGGCCCCGCCTGCGACAGGATTTTTTGCCGAAGCCAGCATTCTGCGCCATCATCCACCTGACGCGCAGGTGGCATGCAAGCCGCTGATAATTGGCCCCGTTTCCTGCGTTCCCCTTAAAATGCCCCCCCGCTTTTCCGTTCCGCTCACCTCGGCACTGCTGCTGAGTTCGCTCCATGCAGCACCCGCTCCACCGCCTGCCCCTGTGTCTGCGTTTCTGGATCAGCACTGTGTGGAGTGCCATGACGACGATGTGCAGAAGGGTGGCCTGAATCTCCAGGCGATGAATTTTGACCTGAAGAATCCAGAGAGCCTGCGCCGTTGGGTGCGGGTGTTTGACCGAGTTCACGAAGGCGAGATGCCGCCCAAGAAAAGCGAACGGCCAGAAGCTGCGGCGGTAAAAACTTTCCTCGCCAAGCTGCAAGACGACCTGACCCGCGCGGATCAAGAAGAGGCAGCCACGCTGGGCCGCGTGCGCAGCCGCAGGCTCACCCGTGTGGAGTATGAACACACGATCCACGACCTCCTGGGAATCGACATTCCGCTGAAGGATCTGCTGCCGGAGGATCCTGAATCGCACGGCTTTGCCACCGTGGCAGATGGCCAGCAGCTTTCTCACCACCAGCTCGCCCGTTACCTAGATGTGGCAGATTTGGCCCTGGCCGAAGCCTTTGACCGGGTGCTGAAAGGCGATGCTAAATTCAACAAGTCCTTCATGCCAGATCAGCTGGCGGAAGTCACCCGTGGCAACTATCGCGGCCCGGAATCTCGCGATGGCCGCAGCCTCTCCTGGCCCATCACGCTGCAGTTCTTTGGCAAGATGACCGCCACGACCGTGCCGGACGATGGCTGGTATCGCATCACGGTGCGTGGGCTGGAGTCCATCAATCCCGGCCCCGGCGGAGCCGTATGGGGCACGCTGCGCTCCGGTGCCTGTGTATCAAACATTCCCATGCTGTTCATGATCGGCCTCATCGAGGCCACGCCAGAACCGCGCGACCTCGTCTATGAAGCCTGGATACACAAAGGCCACATGCTGGAACTGAAGCCGAATGATGCCACCCTGCGCCGCGCCCCCACCGGGGCCCAGGGCGGCAATGTTTCGTTCAAGGGGAGCGACCTCGCGGGCGATGGCTTCTCCGGCATCGCCCATCGCGGCATCGAGATGCAGCGCATCTATCCCGTGGCGGATCGCGCCAGCGTACACCGTCATTTGTTCGGCGAGACGAACCTGAAAAAGGCCGACCCCGCCACCGCGCTGGACAAACTGGTCGCCCGCTTTGCCCGCCGCGCATTCCGCCGTCCGGTGACGGATGCGCAACTGGCCCCTTATCTGGACATGGGCCGTCAGGCCCTGGCCGCAGGCGGTTCTTTGACAGATTCCTTGTTAGTCGCCTACCGCACCATTCTTTGTTCGCCCCGTTTCCTCACCTTCATTGAGGCCCCTGGCGAACTGGAGTCCCACGCCCTCGCCGCCCGCCTCAGCTACACCTTCTGGCTCAGCCAGCCCGACAAGGCCCTGCTGAAACTGGCCACCGATGGCAGCCTGCGGCAGCCGGAAGTGCTCGCGCAGCAGGTGGAGCGCATGCTCACCGATCCCAAGGCCGAGCGCTTCACCCGCAGCTTTACCGACCAATGGCTGAAGCTCTCGAAGATTGACTTCACCTCCCCGGACACCCGGCTTTACCCCGCTTTTGATCCCGTGGTGCAGGAGTCCATGCTGCAGGAGACTCGCGCCTACGTCACCGAGCTGCTGCAAAAGGATCTTGCCGTCACCCACCTGGTAGATTCCGACTTCACCTTCCTCAATGGCCGTCTCGCCCGCCATTATCAGGCCGCCGCCGAGGTGATACCGGGCCAAGGCCTGCAAAAGATTTCGCTCACTAACCCCAAGGATGTCATCCGTGGCGGCCTGCTCACTCAGGGAGCCATTCTCAAAGTCACTGCAGATGGCACCACCACCTCCCCGGTCATTCGCGGGGTGTTTGTCAATGAACGACTGCTGGGCCAGCACGTCCCGCCACCACCGCCGGACATCCCTGCCATCGAGCCCGACATCCGTGGCGCCACCTCCATTCGCGACCAGCTGGAAAAACATCGCTCCAACGAGTCCTGCAACTCCTGCCACGCCACGATCGACCCGCCCGGCTTCGTTTTGGAAAACTTCGATCCTGTCGGGGTCTGGCGCGAGCGCTACGGCCTCCGTGGCAAAGGCGTGCCCATCGTGGCCTCCGGCACCACGCCAAAGGGCGATCCCTTCACTGACCTGCAAAGCTGGAAGCAGATCTATCTTCACAAGCCGGAGCAACTCGCCACCGGATTTGTCGGCCAGTTCCTCACCTACGCCACCGGCGCACCCATCCGCTTTGCCGACCGCCAGGCCGTGCAGGCCATTGTCGCCCAGGCTAAAGGCAAGAACTTCGGCCTTCGCTCGTTGATCCTAGAAGCCGTGAAGAGCCCCGTCTTCACGCACAAGTAGTCCCTCCCCCCCATGAACTCAGCCTCCTTCACCACCAAGCGCCACCTCTCGCGTCGCACCGTCCTGCGTGGCCTCGGCATTTCCCTGGGACTGCCTGTGCTAGAGTCGATGACACCCGCCTTTGCCGCCGTGCCAGAGGCACGCCAGACCAAACGTTTCGTCGGCATCAGCCTCGCCCTCGGTTTGCATAATCCGCACCTCGTGCCTGAAACCGCCGGACGTGATTACAAGCCCTCCCAGTACCTGCAATCTCTGCAGGACATCCGCCAGGACTTCACGGTCATCTCCGGCTCCTCCCATCCCGGCGTCTCCGGTGGTCCCACCGCCGAGGGCAGCATCTTTTCTGCCTGTCCCAACCAGCGCGGGGCCACCTCCCGCAACACCATCTCGCTGGACCAGCTGATGGCCAAACACCTGGGTCACGAGACTCGTTTCCCTTCCCTGGTGCTCAACACCAACAGCCAGAGCAGTCCCGCCTATACCGAGAACGGGGCCATGATTCCGGCGGAGAACAACGCGATGAAGCTCTTCGCCAAACTTTTTGTTAACGACAACGCTACCGAACAGGACCGCCAGACCGAACTGATCCGCCGCGGGCGCAGCGTCATGGACGTAGTCGGGGCCGAGGCCAAGACCCTCATGCGTGAAGTCGGTGCGGGGGACCGGGACAAACTTGACGCCTGGTTCACCAGCGTGCGGGACCTGGAGCAGCGCCTCGTCGCCAATGAGGAATGGATCCGCAAACCCAAGCCCAAGGTGAATGCCAAGGCTCCCGCCCAAATCCCCCGCGACAACGAGGTGGCTGTGGAGCGCATCTATCTGGACATCATTCACCTGGCCCTCGCCACGGACTCCACCCGCTTTGTCACCCTGCATGTCACAGGCAATGCGGTCACCGGACTGGATGGCGTGGATGAAAGCTACCACGGCCTCAGCCACCACGGCATGAACGAGGAAAAGCTGCGCCAGCTTGCCATCGTGGAACAAGGCATGATCAACGAATGGGGCGGCTTCCTGCGCCGCTTGAAGGCCGACTCCATGCTGGATGAGACGATGGTCCTCATGACCTCCAACCTGGGCAATGCCTCCAGCCACGACAACAAGAACATGCCCGTGCTTTTCGCCGGAGGCGGCTTCAAACACGGCCAGCATCTCGCCTTCGACCAAAAGAACAACTACCCGCTGCCGAACCTCTACCTCAGCACCCTGCATCGCCTCGGTCTTCAGGAAGAAAACTTCGCCACCAGCACTGGTGGCATGGATGGAATGGCCTAACTCTTATCCGAGTGCGTTAACCTACTGCTGGCACGTCCTCGGCAGATGCGGCATTGCCAGCATCGGACCGCGGAACTTCGGCGGCGCTGTCTTCATCGAACCAGCTCTTCCAGCCCTCGGTGATTTCCAGCCAGGCCCAGCTTCCCAGCATGGGGAAGAGTTTCAGCATGTTGCTGCGTTTCAGCATGAAGCCGGGGATGAGGCAGCGCCGGGCGCGGTTCGTCCGGCCCAGTTCCCCTACACGACGGCGGCGGCGGGCGATCTTGGCAAACCTCCGGTTATACGTGCTCATCAGCGCGGAAAAGATGCGGCCCGAAGGAGGCGAAAAGGGCGGCGCAAACAGAGCTTCCTCACCGTGGTTGAATGGCACCTCCACCACACCCCAATAGTAGAGCCCCAGATCCAGGCGAAAGGCGAGGCTCATGAGATCGAACTCGCCCATGTACTCATACTTGTCCTTGTAGAGGGACTCGAACCAGCGGCGATGGCTCACGCTGAAATCACGATTGTACTTCACCAGCCGCTCCACCATCGGTTTCCCCTGGCGCTGCTCGGTGATCAGGTTCGCCGCACTGCTAGTGCTGAAGGATATCCAGTCCATGCCGGGGCTGTAAAATGGATCCATGAAAGCGGCCGCATCTCCCACCAGTACAAAACCATCACCCGCAAACGTGGTGCTGTAGTAAGCTAGGTTCCGTCGCAGGTGCATGTCCTCATCCTGGTACTCCGCATCCACCAGCATCTCACGTCCCACCGGGTGCTTCATGAGAAAGGCCTTGAGCCGGTCGCCAATCTTTCCACCTTCGGAAGGGAACTCGACCAGACGCTGATCAAACACGATGCCCACGCTGACATCGCCGCCTTTCAGCGGAATCCACCAGCTCCACCAGCCATCGCCGATGATGTGATTCGTCGCCGTGTTGCGGATGCCATACACGGCCCGTGACCACTGCGGATATTTCAGGGCCAGCTCGCGACTGTCCCAATCCTTCACGCCCTTCCAGCGGGACCACACCGCTGCCGTGGGATGCTCCGTATTCGACTTCCACCAGCCATTTTTCCGCGCCAGCACGGCAGCGAGGCCGGAGGCATCCACCAGCCAGCGGGCGCGCAGTGTGCGAGACTGCCCCTCATGCTTCATCTCCAGCGTCTGCAGGCCGCCTTCATTGAGCTGCACGTTGGAGACCGTCGCCGGCCGGATCAACTCCGCCCCCGCCAGGCAGGCACGGCGCAGCACCTCTTCATCAAAGGTGGAGCGGTCAAGCTGATAGGAAGGAATGCGCGAAAGGTACTTCGCCCCCAGTTCACTGGCCTCGGAGACATTCGTCACCTCATCATTTTCGAACCAGAAACGCAGCCCCTGTTTCACCAGATGGTTCTCATTCAGGTAATGTGTGAGACCGAGCACGCGCCCCATGAAGTACGCGCTGATCTCCACCGTCGCCTCGCCCACACGGCGGGTCAGCCTGGCGGATTTTTCGATGATCAAAAGCCGGATACCCGGATTGTGCCGAAGCAAAAGCGTTGCCGTCGCCGCGCCGGAAAGGGCGCCACCGATGACAATGACATCGTAGGTGGAGGAGTCGCCCGCAGGCTCTTGGTTCGTGCTGTTCACAGAAGGATAAAGTTCGTTAGGTTCAGTTAGGCTGGCGTGGGCTCAGGACCGATTTTCACCGCGTGCCCCTTGCCGCCAAAAAGAGTGAGGAGAGGCCCTGTGAGCATCGTCGTCACCAGGGCCATGATCACCAGCATGGCAAAGATGCGCGGGCTGAGTATCCCCAGGTCATAACCGATGTTCAGGGCAATGAGCTCCATCAAACCACGGGTATTCATCAGCGCACCCAGTTGCAGGGAGTCACGCCAGTTCATCCCAGTAAGCCGGGCCGTGACGGCACTGCCGCCCAGCTTGCCTAATGTCGCCACCGCGATGATGAGCAGGCAGATCAGCCAGCCCTGTACATCGTTCAGCAAACCGATCTGGGTCCGCAGCCCCGTAAAGACAAAGAACAGAGGCAGCAGCAGCACCGAACTGAAGTTCTCAATCCTCACCGTCAGCTTATGCCGGAAGCCATGCAGATCCGGCATGATGGCTCCAGCCAGGAAGGCTCCAAAGAGTGCATGGATGCCGATAATTTCCGTACACAAGGCAGAGGATACGACCAAGCAGATGATCGTCGCCAGCGTGCCTTTGGAGGGCTCCTCGCGGGCCAGCCGTTTCACTCCGAGCAGACGCGTCAGCATCGGTTTGACCACCCAAATCATGAGTCCAATAAAAGCCGCCACCAACACCAGATTCAGCGCAGAGCCGCTGACGCTGGAAGCGCGGGCAATGGCCACCACAAAGGCCAGAATGCTCCACGCCGTGACATCATCCACAGCGGCGCAAGTGATCGCGGTGCTGCCCAGAAAACTCTTGGCCATGCCGCGCTCTTGAAGGATGCGGGCCAACACCGGGAAGGCGGTGATGCTCATGGAGATGCCCATAAATAAAGCAAAAGCCAGGAAGGAAGCCCCCGGCGCAGCAAGGTCGGTGTAAAGGAAGTAGGCCAGGATCACCCCCAGCAAGTAAGGAAACACAATGCTGGCGTGGCTGACCAATACCGCCGTGTGGGCCTTCTCCTTCACATGATTCACATTCAGTTCCATGCCTACAACGAACATGAACAGGCACACGCCAATCTGACTCAGCAGCTTGAGCACGCCTAACGAAGTGGCTGGGAAAACAAACTGGAATATGTCAGGCGCCAGCAGGCCGAAGAGCGAAGGCCCCAGCAAAATCCCCGCCGCCATCTCCCCCACCACGGCGGGTTGGCCAAAGACGGTAAAGGCTTTGCCTGCTAACCGTGAGGCCGCAATGATGAGCACCAGTTGAAGAAAAAGTTGGCTAAGGGGGCTATCAAAATTTTCCTTCATGCCCGCCATCATTGAAGCTACGGCGGAGTTGTCCGTCGATGCCGACGCCGCCTTCGCGACCACTTTCACCATACCCGCCTCCGGCACGGGCAATTCTGCCCCCATTTTCAAAACCCAGAAAATGGGCGCAATGACGCAAGTGATGATGAGAAGGTAAAGAATCGATGTGCGTTTCATAAGCAACGTCAGGCTGTCACCACGACTTCTTCGCTCCGGCCTTGGATTTCAGGCTCCCCGAGAGGAAGGTCATCAGGCAGTGGCACGATCTCCCGGATCTGATCCCACAGCTCGGTGTAATCCTTGTTTACATCGCCGCTCAGGCAGTCGGTCACTGCGCCGCCTGCATCCGGATGATTGCGGATGAGTTTGCCGAAGCTGAACTCCGGATTGTAAAAGGCATACACCAGCTTGCGCATGTTCTCCACACCCTGGCGCAGCACCCGGGAGTACTCCGTGAAGCGCGCCGGGCTGAGGTCGTTTTCTTTCAGGCCCTTGCTGACTTCCTCGCCGGCCAGCACACCACTTTTCATGGCAAACATGAGGCCGCTGCTGAAGACCGGGTCCAGGAAGGCAAAGGCATCCCCCACCAGCAGCAGGCCTTCACTGCCACAGTGCCTGGCATGGTGGCTGTATTCGCTGGTGATGAAGTAGTTCCCCACCTGCTCGCCATGGGACAGGGATTCCTTGATCCACAGGTTCTCCTCCATCTCACGCTTGAAGATCAGCTCCGGGCTTTTCACCCCATCGCGGGAAAGGTACTTGCCCTCAGCCACCACGCCCACGCTGACCATGTCATTGTGCTGCGGGATGTGCCAGAACCAGCCCTTGTCCTTCACAAAGGCTACCGTTGTCTGCCCTTCATCCACTCCAGCCTCGCGCCGGGAACCCTTGTAATACGTCCACACGGCCACCTTGTTCAGATAGGGATCACGCACGCGCCAGCCATTGCGCACGGTGGTGAAGGCTTCCTTGCCGGAGCAGTCGAGCGTGATCTTCGCATGGTAGTGGGCCACGGCGCCATCATGGTGCTCGGCACGGACGCCGACCACACGGCCCAGGTCATCCCGCAGGAGGTCCAGCACCTTCGTCTGCTCGCGCACCTCCACGCCTTTGTCGCGGGCATTGTTCAAAAGGATCTCATCAAACTCGGAGCGCAGCACCTGCCAGGTCTCCGCCACGGTGTCGCGGTCATAGCGGTTGAAGAAATAAAACGGCTGGCTGGTGCGGCCATGCGGGGGCACAAAGCAGACGCTGTATTTGCGCACAAAGTGGGATTTCTTCATGCGGTCCACCAGCCCCAGTCTTTCCAGCGGGAAGTAGGTGAAGGGGATCAGCGACTCCCCAATGTGATAACGAGGGAACTTCTCCCGTTCCAGCAGGAGCACACGATGCCCCGCCTCGGCGAGAATGGCGGAAGAACTGGCCCCGGCAGGACCGCCGCCAATGACAATCACATCGTATGTAGTGCTCATGACCCTCAAGATAAGGGCAGATGCCATCATGCTCAAAATACACTTTCAGCATGATCATGATGCCATCCAGGCATCATAAAAATCGCCCAAACCGAGTTCCGTCATTGCACATTTTGAACGTCTGCCCGAGGCTGGCGGGCACCTAGCATAACCACAGGTTCATTCACGATGCACGCCAGCTCCCCTTCCCCTCAGAACACCTCATGGGATGTCATCATCATTGGCGGAGGCCCCGCCGGATCGACGGCCGCCACCACGCTGGCAAAGGCTGGCAGGCGTGTTTTGGTCCTGGAAAAGGCAAAGTTCCCCCGCTTCCATGTCGGTGAATCCCTGCTGCCCTACAACCGGAAGATCTTTGATGACCTGGGTGTTTGGCCGAAGATCGAAGCCGCGGGTTTCATGGTGAAACGAGGTGCCCAGTTCCTCATGGGCAGCGGCTCCCACAAGGTGCGGCTGGACTTTTCAAAGGGATCCTTCACCGAGTATCCCCAGTCTGTGCAGGTGGAGCGCTCCAAATTCGATGACCTTTTGCTGCAGCACTCGCGCGAATGCGGTGCGGTGGTGAGCGAGGAGAGCCTGGTGCTGGAGCATGCGGTGGGCGAAAGCCACGTGACCGTCAAATATCGCACGGCCGATGGCAGCGAGCATGAGGTGACGGCCAAGATGATGATGGACGCCAGCGGCCTGACCAACTTCACCGGCAACCGAGAGTCTCTGCGCGAGTATTATTCCGGGCACAAAAAGATCGCCATCTTCGGCCATTTTGAAAACTTGGACATGCCCCAGGGCGATGAATACGGTGACATCCTCATTGTTAGGCGCGAAAACTCCTGGTTCTGGATGATCCCACTGGAGGCCAACAAGACCAGCGTGGGCCTGGTGCTGGACCGCGAAGACTACAAGGCCCTGAACCAAAAGCCCGAAGAGGTCTATGCCGATGCCGTGAAGAGCACGCCCGTCGTGCAGCAGCGCTTTCTGAACGCCGTGTCCAAAACACCGCTGAATGTGGTGACGGATTTCTCCTATCGCAATGACCGGCTGGTCTCCCCACGGGTGGTCCGCATCGGCGACGCCTCCGGCTTCATCGATCCCATCTTCTCCAGTGGCGTACTGCTGGCCATGACCAGCGGCCAACAAGGAGCCCAGGTGGTTCATGAAGCCCTGACCACAGGCCTGCCGATGACCGCCGGTATGAAACGCTACGAAAAAGACAACCGCCGCCGCATCGCCCAGTACTGGGAGTTCATCGAAAATTTCTACAAGCTGCCCTTCGCCCAGATCTTCTTCCAGCCGCATCCGCGCCTGAAGCTGGTCTGCTCCATCAATGCCGTGCTGGCCGGCTGCACCAGCCTGCCCTTCGCCGCTTGGTGGCGGCTGCGGCTGTTTTTCTTTCTGGCTTGGCTGAACAAACGCATCCCGGTGACGCCCCGCATCGAAGTGAAGTAAAAACAGAGGGCAGAAGCAGCAGCCTTCTTTTCCTAGGCGTAAGTCAGTGCACCAGCTGTCCGATAAATGAGACTAAATATCCAATAGATCTCTAAGCTTATTATCAATAATTGGAAATTACCATAATTTCTATTGTATTCATGCGATTTGCCGTTTGATTTAGAGATCCAGCATCCATAAATATTGTATTTTGCAATTCTTGGACTCGGCATTTCGAAATTGAGCAGATCTGAAATCCATGAAAAGAACACTCCTTCTAGCGTTCGTCCCGCTGCTAGTCTCATTAAGCAGCCTCAAAGCACAAAGCTACACCACCCTGGTCTCGGAGGATTTTGCCTCCGGTCTACCGGCGAGTTTGGAACAGACAGGTGCCTCGGTCACTTTTGCCGGGGCCAATGCCACCTTCAACGGGGTCACCGAGACCTCCCGCAGTTACTTGCGGACCAAAACCACCACCGGAGACTTTTTCGCCACGAGTTTTGTGGCGGAGGTGACGTTGATTCACAATCAGGAAACGATCGCCTTCTTTGGCCTCGGCGTCGGCCAGGCAGATCCGGGCCTCACCTATGAACCCGAGTACCCGAGCATCAACCTCCGGGCTCATGCAGAAGGTCTGGGGGACGACTCCACCCATGTCTCCGACGACGGTGACGTGACCACACCCATCTCCCTGGGCAGCGGCACCCATCGCCTGCGCCTGATCTGGAATGCCACGGCAAAGACAGCCACCTACCAGTTCGACCAGAACTACAATGGCGTCACTTTCAATGTGGATGCCACCTCGGTCGTGGTGGATGGCTCGGACAACGGATTTAACAGCACCAATGCCCGCATCTTCTTCGGCGGCACCGGCGCGACGTTTGATGATTTCCTGATCCAGATCCTGGAGGAGCCGTTGATTGCCATCTCCGGAAACAGCCTTCCCATCACCAATGGTGACCCCCTTCCCTCCCCTGCAAACCACACGGACTTTGGAGACGCCTCCATTGCCGGTGGCACTGTGGTACGGACCTTCACCATCACCAATGCAGGTGATGCGGACCTGACACTGACGGGCACGGCCCCCAATTATGTGACCCTCTCCGGGTCGGGCGATTTTGCCGTCACCGCCCAGCCTGCGGCCTCCGTGGCCGCCAGCACCACCACCACCTTTCAGGTCACTTTCGACCCTTCCTCCAACGGTTCCAAAGTCGCCGTGGTGAGCATTGCCAACAATGATGACACGGCCTCGCCCTTCACCTTCACCATCGCAGGCGAAGTGCAGCCGGTCTCGGTTCCCTCGGCCCTCGATGATGTGGTCAGCGATGGCGGAGCTCCCGCAGCAGACGGCAGCACCAGCATCGGCCAGTATGACGTTCTGCGCCGCGGTGGCTTCCTCGCAGCCAATGGCCACCTGGTCTTCCCGGGGTTTCTCGAAATCAGCGCCAGCGCACCCGTCGTCACGCCCGCCACATCCTCCGGTCTGTGGAAGTCCAGCGGTGGCAACATTTCCCTGCTGGCCCGCACCGGCACAACGGTCCCGAACATCCCCGGAGCCACATTCAGTTCACTGCCCGAAACTCCGGGCATCAGCGCCGGCGGCCACGCCAGCTTTCTGGGCAGCCTGAGCATCGGCGGCAGCGTGACAGCCGACAATGACACTGGCGTGTGGAGCGAACTGGGCGGCACCGGACTGTCCCTGCTTTTGCGCGAAGACGATGACGTGCCCGGCCTGCCCGGGGTCAAGGTTGCTAAATTTGCCAGTGGGGTATACGCCAGCGCCACTACCGGAGCTTCTACCGGCGAGGCGGCCCTTTCCGTTACCTTCAAAGGCAGCAACACCAAGACCGCCATCCTCCGCGCGAGCGTCAATGGCAGCATCGGCGTCAGCGTCATTGCCCACGAAGGTACCCCGGCTCCGGGCACAGCAGTGAGCTTTGCCAACGTCGCTGGCAGTTACTCAGATCCGGGCCGTATGGACCCGCAAGGCAACTTCGTCTTTGCCGCCCTCACCACTCCCGGAAACAAAGAAGGCATCTGGTTCCAGCCCGTTACCGGCGGCGCACCTGCCAAAGTGATCTTCGCGGGTGAAACGGCCCCTGGCACAGGCGGCGCCACGTTCTCGCGGATCAAGACACCCTCGATCGGCAGCAACGGCGTCATTGCCTTCCGCGCCAGCCTGAATGCAGATGGCGACAACAGCGGCAACACCCGCAACGACGGTATCTGGCGTGTAAATGCCTCCGACCTGAGCGGCTTCCAGTGCATCCTCCGCCGTGGCGATGACAGCAGTGTGGTTTCCAACCTCCCCGCATTGGCCAAAGTGGGCAACCCGTGGTCCGGCTGGCTCAACAGCAACAATCGCGGTGCTTGGAAGGCCTGGCTGGACGTGAACGGTGATGGCAACAGCGTCTCACCGACCGATGTCCACGCCATCTATACCGATCTTTCCGGCACCATGCAGCTGGCCGTCAGTCAGACGGGGGCCGCTCCCGGAACAGCAGGGGCCAGCTTTGCCTCCTTTGACAATCCAGTCCTCGGCGGCAACAACCAGTTTGCCATTGTGGGCAACCTCACAGGCGGTGATACCACGGCCAATAACAACCAGGGCCTTTGGAAGTGCGCCCCCAATGGAGGAGCCCTCAGCCTGGTGCTTCGCAAAGGGGAAACCATCGTCACCAGCGAGGGCAGCAAAATCATTCAAAAGATTGATCTTCCCAGCTCCAACAACACCGACCGCCGTTGGGAGCAGCCAGTCATGGATGATGCAGGCCGTATCATTGTGCAGGTCACCTTCACAGACGGTTCGACAAGCCACATGATCGTCTTGTAAGTTGTTCAGCTGTGTTTTTGGGCCGGAGGGTTTTCCCTCCGGCCTTTTCTTTTCATGAGATCATCCAGACAACCCATCAACGCGGGGTGTCCGGGATGACTTTATTCCTCTTCCAAGGGCACCCCCACTGGCTCCGTCAGCGGACCGGCGATGACCTGTTTGTTGGCAAAGGTGAGGATGAGGGCCACCGTGCTGCTGGTAACCGGGCTGCCCAGCCCGCGGCCACCCGCGCCGCTGAGGTCGGCCGGAAGGAGAAAATCAATGCTGGTCAGGGCGGCGGTAGAGCTGCCCAATTCCTGAAAGCTCCCGCGACGGAGACGGAGGAACGGTTTCTCCAGCTCGACGTTGGTGAGGTTCTCGTTTAGCACGGTGACTTTTCCGGTCCACATGGCCTGGCTACTGGCGGCATCACTGTCCGTCAGGGTGGTGATGACTGCATAAAAACCGCTGTTGCGGTCAGCCTCCACCTTTTGGATGAGGCCGATGCGGGCACCGCCGCAATCGGGGGCGAAATCCCCCTCGCGCATCAAGAGACGAGGAGGAATGGAAGCCGAGGGGTAGTGGACTAGCACCAAATCATTGGCAGCGGTAACGCCAGGCCCGCTGACTTTGGCCAAGACAAAGAAACCGCTGTTCGTGCTCCAGTAACGAATGAAGGAGACATAGGTCAGATCCATGCCCGACCGGATCTTTTTGCCCTTTTGAGCAATGAGATTCAAGAGATTGATACCGGAACCCCATAGACCTTCGTTTTCAGCCTTCGGCACGCCTGTGAGGGTGGCGCGGATGAGGAGGGAACCGTTGGCACTCACGCATTCACCCAGGAAAGCCTCAAACACAGCAGAGGGATTCGCAGGAATAACAGGTGCCGCATTGCCCTTACGGGCGAGCAACACATCTGCCGCACCATTTCTGAACTGGACCAGTGCGGCATTGTTGGCCTTGGTGACCGGGACCGAGCCGCTGACCAGGACAACGGGCACGATGGCGCGATCCGCCCCCAGGGCAATGCGAGGCCCGACCTGGCCATAGTTCACCCCCGTGACAGGGCTGGGCGTGCCCTCGATGATGCTGGCGATGGGCGTATCCCCTGGCATGCCGAACATCAGGGCCGCGCTGTCTCCCGCTGCTGTGACGCTCTTTGTGGGGGTGCTGCGCAGACCCACGATCATGGCGGCACGGTTGCTGGAGCTGCTGTTCACCATCTGGCCGAGGCTGCCAAGGGCTTGGCCGGTGACCAGGGGCGTGCCTTCGCTGATCATGGAGATGGCACTGTCACCGTCATCCAGCACCCAGTGCTCGTCGTTGTTGGCCGTGATGCCGGGCCCTTTCACCTTGGCATAAAAAGTGGTGAAGCCAAAAATTGTATGCACCGGATTGGACAAGCCCGCCACAAGCGGCGAACCGGGAAGCGGGGTGGACGTGACACCAGAACGCAACGCCAGACCAAACTCCCCACCCATACGGCTCCAAATGCCCTGCGTCCTGCCTGCGAAACTGCCAGGACCGCTCATGCCCGCTTGCAGCATCACATGGTTCTGCCCCTGCGAAGTGATCTGATAAGCATTGAAACCCGCATAAACTGCCTCCGGTGCACCAGGGGCAAAATCGCCTTTTTTGGCCAGTGTGTTCACTCCGAGCCGACTGGAAAGCCCCTGGAAAAGATAAACCGCGCCCGCATTGGTCCGCACATCCTTGTCACCCGGAGAAGCAATGAGAGCCTGGTTTCCACAAATCACAGCGCTGCTGCCATAACGGGCATTGGCCGGCGCATCCTGAACGTTCATCGAACGCAGTTGGTTCCCGCTGAGGTTGTCGAAAAGAAAGGCGGTGCCCGTGCTGCCCGGAGACTGCTGGCCAAAGGGAGCGCCAATGAGCGACAGGTTGCCTGAGAGCGAAACCGCGCCGCCAAACTGCTCACCACCTAAGCTGGAAGTTGGGAGATATTTTTTCAGGACAAATTTGCCCACAAAATTGATCAGGTAGGCACTACCGGCGTTCAAGAAGATGGCGCTGCTTTCTGACTTGGGCGAACCGACCAAGATCAAGTCTCCGTGAATGGCAACGCTGCTGCCAAAGGCATCTCCCACCGCAGCATCAAAAGCAGGGGTATTTAAAACCCGCTTGCCGGTAGGGATCTCAAACACATGCACGGTACCTGCGCCGGCCTTTCCCAGCCCAGTGTCGCCGGGCGCGCCGACGACGGCGATGTTTCCGCTGATGCCAACGCTGCTGCCAAAAACATCGTTCGCATTCGCCTCAGCCAGCGGCAGACGGAGTTTGCGGATGACCTGGGTCTGCGAGTTGGTATCCAGCACCTTCATCACATAGGCGCTGCCGGAATCCGTGCCGAGATCGGCCTGGTCATCCCCTGGGGAGCCAATGACTGCAACGGTTCCCTCCAGCGCCAGGCACTGACCGAAAAGATCCGACAGTCCGCCCGAGATATTGCTTTCCTGACCGACCAGCTTGTTCAGCGCCGTGCCCTTTTTCAGGTCAAAGACATACACAGCGCCGCGGCCACCGTCCGCACCGGGAGCGCCGACGATGGCGATATTGCCACTGACTGCCACGGCGGTGCCAAAGGCGTTCTCAGCAGCGGCATCATTGGCTGTCAGCTTGCGCAAACGCTTGCCCGTCTTGGCATCGTGGACATACACGGCGCCGGCATTGGTGAAGAGGACGTCATCTCCGGGATCGCCGACCAGGAAGAAGCGCTCCGTCATCGCCACCGATTTGCCAAAAGCAGGCGTCTCTCCTGTTGGAGGTGCAGGAGGATGGAATTTTTGGATGGTCGGTTCCAGCGCTAGCACCTGCATTTGGGCCAAGACCCCAAGACTGATGAAACTGAGTAAAAGAGACTTTTTCATAATGAGGTGATGGAGAAGAGTGCGTGTGATCTCACTCCCTAGATGCAAGCTGTCATGAAGACTTGCGCTGAAAGCTCACCATTGTTTCTGCCAAGCGGGCAGAAAGAGCCAAAAAAAGCCGGAGGGAAAAATCCCTCCGGCCTTCTGAGATGATGAATCTGCCAGCGTGTTACTTGGCAGCCGTTTCCACCGGAGTGCCGCCTTCTTTGAAGCAATACAGGTGGGTGTGGGTGGCGACGTAGAGGCAGCCATTGGCAGCGACCAGACCGCCCAGCAGCGGGGATGGGAATTCGATGGTCTTCAGCTCCTTGAGCTCCTTGCCTTCGGCCAGGATGAACAGTTCGCCTTCTTCGTTACCGATGTACACCTTGCCATCCGCGACGAGAGGGCTGGCCCAGATGTGGCCCTTGGTGTCGAACTTCCAGTACTCCTTGCCGGTCTTGGCATCCAGGCAGAACAGGCGGCCGGTGTAGTCGGCGATGTAAACCAGGCCGTTCTTGACGGCACAGGTGGAAATGGAGCGCTCGATCCCTTTGAAGGTCCAGAGAGCTTTGCCGGAGAGGTCACCCGTGCCTTTGGGATCAATGCAGCTCAGCATGCCCACGCCTTCACCGTGCTCAGGATCCTGGCCGATGGCGACGTAAACGAGGCCGTCATACACCACTGGGGTGCCGATGATCTCGCTCGGGCCGTCGTATTCCACGTACTTGATCGGCTCGCCCGCATCGTTTTTGCGATACTCAGGCGGGTTCGCATCGTAGCGCCAGTATTCCTTGAGGATGTCAAAGTCGTCCTTCTTCTCTGTCTCAGGGGCCATGGAGTAAACCCAGCCGTCGCCAGCGGCGAAGACGATCTGAGGCTTGCCATTGACCTCCGTATAGGTCGGGCTGGACCAGGAGCAATGCAGCACGCGCTCGCTGGCCACATGGTCCATTTCGCCCATGAGGGTGCCATCGTTGGCATTCAGCATGATGAAGCTGGGGGACTGCGGGGAAGGGATGTTGGTGTGCGTCCAGTCCACGCCGTTGCAGGTCGGGGCAAAGAGCTTGTCGCCGATGACCAGCGGGTAACCAGCGGTGGCATTGTGCTGAAAGACGCCGAGTTCCTTGTACATGTCATAGACCCAAATGATGTCCGCATCCTGCGCACCGGGTTCCACCGGGGTCAGCTTGCCATCCTTGTCCGGCACTGCCATGAACTGGGCCTCTTCCTTCATGCCGTCGTTGCCGTTGGCCATGCCTTCGACATCCAGGCAGATGATCTGGCAGCGGTTGCCAGGAACATAGGCGCGATTGCCGACGATGGTCGGGCTGGCGCAGATGCCCAGATACTCCCAGTCATTCACCTTGCCGCTGCCCATTTTGGGCGAGACAAGCTGCCAGAGGAATTTGCCGGTCTTCTCTTCAAAGCACATCACGATGCCACGGTCGCCGATGTTTTTCGGGTCGCGCGGGGTCTCGTTGTTGGTGCCTACATAGACTTTGCCATCGGCAATGATGGGGGTGCCATAGGTCTGGGAACCCAGCTTGGCCACCCAGAGGCAGTTCTTGGTGGTGCTCATGTCCACATCTTCAGCGCCAGGGCCCTTGTTGGCCTCTTCAGCATTGGGGCGCAGACGGCCCGCAATCTTCGGCGCAGCCTTGGGACCATACTTTTTCCCGGGTTCGAATTCCAGCGGCAGTCCTTTTTCTTCGGACACCATGTTGCGGCTCTTGCCGCCGCCCCATTCGGACCAGTCGGCAGCCTGAAGGGCAGAGGCGCTGAACAGCGCCAGGAGGAGGGTGGATTTTAGCTTCATGGAAAGGGTAGAGACAGAAAGAGATGATTACTTGTTCGGAGTGATGCTCAGATTGTCCAGAAACACACGCTTCTGGTTCATCTGGCTGAAACCAAAGATGCCGGGGCTGCCCTGGGTGTGGGCTTTGGCCACCTTGGCCTCCACAGTCCAGGCCTCAGGCTCAGGCTGGCCTTTTTCCCAAACCTTGCCGCGCACCACGCCGCTGCCGTCCGGATTCACATCCACACGGGTCTTCAGGGTGTACCAGGTGTTGGCGGAGACCTTGAAGTTTCCTTCGACCTTCAGGCGCTCTGGATTGGAGCTGACTTCCAGCTTGTTGGCATTGCCGCGCAGGCAGATGAGGTAGCGCTGGTTGATGAAACCGATGTCAGACTTCAGACGGGCGCTGCCTTCGGTGCGCACGTCAGCCTGCATGGTGTAGTTGGACAGATGGGATGGGGCGACGAAGACCGTGCCGCGCTGGAAAAGCAGACGGTCGAAGGTCTTGGCGAACACCTTGTTTCCTTCGAGCTCGCGCACGTCGAACTTGAAGCGAGCACCGATCCACGGCAGCGGCGGGTAGGAGAACTTCACGCCTTCGGAAGGCTGGTCCTGATCGAGCGCGTAGCCTTCAAAATCTTCCGTCAGAGGCAGGTTCTTCAACGCACGGCCACGGATGGTTCCGAAGGTGCCGTCAGCGGCAGTGGCCTTGAAGGCACCGGCGCTTTCCTTGGCATCTACGGCCACCACAAGTTCACCGGCATCGTTGAACTTCGCGTCCATGGAGGCCTTCACCTTGGCTGTCGGCGGGATGAAGGATTCCCACTTCACGCCTTTGACGTCGTCGCTGACGGTAAAACCATTGGCATCCACGCTGCGGATGCGGAAGGCCTGCTTGCTGCCGTTCATGATGACGACTTCAGCCGGGATGATCTGCAAAGCGGCAGGTTTGCCAGCTTTCGGGATTTCGACCACGGGGGCAGCGTCCACCTTGATGCCGCTGTTCGGGATCGGGAAGCTGTAGAGTTTTTCAGTGGAGGTGACGTAAAGCACGCCATCGCAGACGGAGGCGGAGCCCAGGCACTGGCCGTCCAGCTTGATCTCCTGAACGATCTCGGCATCCGTCTCACCGGGCTTCACCACCACCAGCTTGCCTTCCATCATCGGGCAATAGAGCAAGCCGTCCACATAGAGAGGGGAGGAGTGCAGGTTGGCATTGCTCAGCTTCTTCTTCCACAGCTCCTTGCCGGTCTCAATGTTGATGCAATAAAGCTCACCGCCGTCGGTAAGCTGATACAGGATATCGCCAACGACTACGGGGGAGCTACTCGTTGCCCCAAGCGGCAGACGCCACAGTTCGGCATCCGTCAGCACGGTTCCTTCCGGAGTCGTGGGGGCGGTGAGGGTTTCGGGCAGCTTGATGGCGACCATGCGGCCCTTCTCAGAGCTGTCGATGTTTTCGTCACCGTGGATGGCGATGAGCTTGTTACCCTTGTGCAGCACGACGGAGGCATTCACCCCGTTTTTGCAGATGGGCATCTTCCAGTAGGCTTTGCCGCTGCGGGCATTCACGCAGACGATGTGGCCGCAACCCGTGGTGAAATACATCACCCGTTTGCCATCCCGCGTCTCCAGCACCGGGGTGGAGAAGGAGCTGTCCACCGGCGGGCTGACGCCAGGGAGGGCCCACCAGACGAGCTCACCCGTCTTCTTATCGAAGGCATAGGCGCGGTCCCCGGCAGGGCCATCCGCACCCCAGTTGGAGAAAATGAAGTGAGTGATCACCAGGTCGCCCTCGATCACCGGGCTGCCCACACGGGCATTCGGGAAGGTCATGCGGCCGAAATCTTCCATCAGCGGGATCTCGAAGACCTTCTTGCCATCCATCTCATAGCAAACAAAGACGCCAGCATTGCTGACGAGGTAGATGCGCTTCGTTTCCGGGTCCACGGTCGGAGCACCGATGGAGTAGCGGTTGTAGATGGAATCGCTGAGGTAGTCGGCAATTTCCACTTCCCAGAGCTTTTTGCCGGTTTTGGCATCCAAAACGGTCAAAAGTTCGACCAAATCACTGGTTTCGCCTCGATAACCCCAAAGAATCACCTTGCCGTCCACGATCACCGGCGTGCCACGGCTGCGGGCATCGTAGGTCCAGGCGGCAGAATCGGGCAATTTGCCTGCTCCGGTGTAATGCTCCAGGCTCACGCCGTTTTGAAGGGGGCCGCGCCAGTTGGACCAATCATTGGCCTGGAGCGAGAAAGTCAGCAGGGACGCAGCGAGTGCGGACCACGAGGCAGTGCGGTGAATGCGGGGGATAACCATGTGAAAAATTCCTGGCTGGGGGTGGGGCACCAACGTCAGCGCGTCCGGCGCATCTTCAATCAGTTTCGCTGACTGGGTCTGGGCCGGCCACAAACCGACGAGGGTGGGGCAGAGGGACAAAACGGACTGAAAGGAACGCATCTTTCCTCCGAACGGATCCCCTCGATAGGGGATAAAGGATCCCTTTTCTTATTGCACTTATTCACATGAACAGTCATCTATCCACAACGGTGTCAAGTGCCTTTCTTCTAAAATTATCAGAGTTTCACGGAAAATAAGCATCTCAAAAATGATAAAACCTCACGTTTTTGCAAAAAACAACCCCTTGGGTTGACGGGAAGGGTAAAACTTTTTAACCTTCAGGCGTCTGTCGAAGCCTTGCGCTTGGCAGGCCACGATGTTGCAGCTTCCTCAGCTAAGACTTTCGTGCCAAACGATCCTCACTGTTGTTGGTTGCTGGATCGCCAAACCAGACCCTCCGGCTCCGCATGCCGGAGGGTCTCTTTGTTTCAAGGGATTACTCAGGCATTCAGAGACCTGTTTGGCCGCTCCTCATGATCCACATCATGACTGCTTCATGCGTCAAACATCACATCAGGATACAAGCGAGCGAGAGTGCATGAGAGGCAGTCCGTGACGAGCGGCAAGGCGGACTTCGAAAGGGCATCGGGCATCGCCCCTTTCTCCACACCTTCCTTCCACAGACGGTCCACACCATCGCCATGCTCATCCAGCACTTGCTCCACGATTTGATTCCAATGCGCAGGCTCCACACACTCCTGCCATTCACCACGGCCACGGCCAAAGTGAGCCACCGCAAGATACGTGAGCATCGCCAAACGCACCTGCTCACGGAAGTGCTCACGTGACCAGTGCAGACGATGATCACCACCGCGCACGAGGTTGTAACTCTTGATCAAGGCATAAGCACCGAGCCCGGCTGCGAGACCGCCGAGCAAAGCCCCGCCGCCAAAGGTCATGCCGCCCATCTTCAGGTCTGCAATGAGACCGCCCATGGCCCCACCGGCCACACTGCCCACCACGCTCCAGATGGCTTCTGGCACAGGCTGCGGTGTGTGAAACTGATCTTTGGCCAGAGCCCCCAGCGCACGCGCCGACTCACCTTCCAGCCCATGCAGGCGGATGAGGGAGTTTGTCGCCGCTGTGATACGATCGGCAAGTTGGGTGGCCAGCTTTTCACGGGCCTCCTGATATTCCTTGTTCAGATCGGAACGGCCAAGGCCCACCCGCTCGAGCAAGGTTTCATTGCGCACCGCCACGCCATCCAGCACGGCCGCAGTGAGCAACTCTGAAAGCACGCGGCAGGACTGGCGAAAGATGTCCACATTGCGCTGATGCCAGGCACGCTTCAGGTGCTTGAAGGCATCCGCCTTCCGTTCCGCGAGCAACGGTGCGAGGGAATCCATGAGCCGGTCTTCCTGCACCCAGCAGCGGGCAAAGGCATCCATGCGCAGCACATCACGGACAAAGGTGTAGCTCTTGAGATGTTCACGCCACGCGGTCATCTCGGCCTCATCGGTTTCTTTCGATTCCAGAGGCCCGGTCTGATTCAGCAGCACCAGCACCGGTTTGCCGGTCCAGCCCAGGATCTCCATCTCAGGCGTGATGTAGGCGGCGACCTCTGGCGGCTCGGTGGCATTCACCAGATAGAGCACCACATCGGCCTCATCGCGCACATTCTTCAGCGCCTGCTGGCTGCACCAGAGAGGCTTGTCGGTGAGTCGGTCCCAGGATTGGGAAAGGAACCATAGCACGGGATTGCGCTCGCGTTGCAGCCTCTTTAACAGACGGGCGCTGTCGCCAAAGCCAGGCGTGTCCCACAGCCGCAGCAGCCTCGCGTCCTCTTCTAACAAAGTGTAGGACTCATTGAAGAGCGTGACATGCGCGGCATCCCGCACCTCCCCCACGTCCCGGCGCAGAAGTGTACGGGCGAGCGTGGTCTTGCCCGCATTCGTATGCGAGATGAGACTGAGGGTGACGATGTCCGAGGCTGGCGGAGTGATGCCTGACGGGGGTGGCATGGTGACGGGAGATGTGAACCCACTCCGACCACCTTCGCAACAAAAGCGATGAGTTCTTTTATCACAAAAACACAATCACCCGTCAGAAAGGGCGGGTGAAAGCATTGCCCTGGCTTCAGTATGCCTATCCATGCGTGCGTTTACGATCTGCTCCCTAGTCGCCCTGGCTTCGTTTTCCCCGGCCGCAGAGACGCCCTTTCCCTCCATTCCCGCCCTGCCTGCGGCGGTGGCTCATCGCAGCTTCCATGTGCTGGGTGGCTTTGAGATGCAGCTCATCGCAGCGGAACCGCTGGTCACCGATCCCGTGGCCATCACTTATGATGAAGACGGCCGCGCCTATGTCTGCGAGATGACGGATTATCCCTACACGGACAAGGCACGGCACAAGGCCAGCCAGGAGAACCCCACCGACCTGCCGATCGGCAAAGTGCGCCTGTTGGAGGATACCGATGGCGACGGTGCCTATGATAAGAGCACGATCTTCGCCGAGGGCCTGTCCTGGCCCACTGGTGCGGCCTGCTGGAAAGGAGGTGTCTTTATCACCGCCACACCGGACATCTGGTACCTCAAGGACACGGATGGGGATGGCCAGGCGGATGTGCGGGAGAAAGTGTACACCGGCTTTCGCAAACTGAACATCCAGGCCGTGATGAACAATCCCCAATGGGGGCTGGACCACCGCATCTACGTCGCCGGTGGCAGCAATGGGGCCAGCATCACGAGACCTGAAGCCGCCAGTTTCAAACCCGTGGCCATCCGCCGCAACGATGTGTCGTTTGATCCTGCCAGCCGGGAGCTGCGCATCGAGTCCGGCGGTGCCCGGTATGGCAACAGCTTCGATGACTGGGGTAACCGCTTTCTGTGCAACATCCGCAATCCCTGCCAGCACATCGCCTTGCCGTATGCACGCATCGCGAGGAATCCTTACCTCACGCTCACCAGTGCGCTGCAGGACTGTGCCGAAGCCGGAGACCAGCTCCCGGTTTATCGCACCAGTCCGCCGGAACCCTGGCGTGACTTCCGTGCCCAGCGCTGGAATGCGGAAGGCTCCACCATGCCCAAGAGCGAGCTCGTGGGCGCAGGCGTGGTCACCTCCTCCAGCGGCATCATGGTTTATCGGGGCGATGCCTACCCGGAAGCGTATCGGCAGTTTGCCTTTGTGAATGACGTGGCCGGCAATCTTTTCTACCGCATGAAGCTGGAGCCCGACGGCCTCACTTTCAAAGCCGTGCAGGTGGATGGGGCCAAGAACTTCTGCACCAGCGATGACATCTGGTTCCGCCCCGTGAACTTTGCCAATGCCCCCGATGGCTGCCTGCATATCTGCGACATGTATCGCGAAGTGATTGAGCATCCCTGGAGCATTCCGGATGACATCCATGCCAATCTGGACCTGCTGCAAGGGGCCGACAAAGGCCGCCTGTGGCGCCTTCAGCCAAAGGGCTTCGCCCCACGTCGCATGCCCAAACTCAGCCAGGCCACCCCGGCAGAACTCGTCGCCCTATTGGATCATCCGAATGCCTGGCATCGTGAGACCGCCCATCGTCTGCTATTTGAAAAGCAGGACAGGAGCGTCATCACCGCCCTGCAATCTCTGGGGGGCCAGGCCAAAACCGCGCAGGGTAAAATCCATGCGTTGTGGAGCCTTCAGGGTCTCGGGGGTGTGAACGATGCGGCGCTGACCGCCGCACTGGAAGATGCAAGTCCCGAAGTGCGGGCGCAGGCGATGAGTCTCGGTGAAGGACGCTGGACGAAGCTCGTTTCCAAAGCCGCCCTCATGCAGCAGGCGCAGGAGGCTGCGCCCGCCGTGCAAAGGCAGGTGGCCTTTCAGATCACCGATCTGCTGCCCGCGCTCGATGACGCTTCCTGGAGCCAGATCGTACAGCGCAGTGAAAGCGATGCCTGGCTGGAATCGGCCCTGCTGACCTTGCCGCCCGAGGCCGCGCCGATGGCCTTGATGCGGACGCTCGGCACCGGCCAGAAGAACGGCCATCTCGCCCAACGCCTCGCAGCCATCGCCGCGCAGGCGGCCCAAACACCGGCCCAAATGAGCACGCTCATGGAGCTCGTGGGCAGTCCGGAAACCTCCCCTGCCCTCATCATCGGACTGGATGAAGGTCTGCGCCGCCAGCGCAAAACCCTGCGTGAAATGGCCACCACATCTGCCGCCCAAACCGCGCTGAATCAGCAGGCAATCCAGGCCGCCCAGGACAGCCAGGACCGGCAGCTTGCCGAGGAACTGCGTCTGCAGGCCCTCGCCCTTTTGCGCGCCACAGCCACCCCGGAAGCACTTGCGCAAACAGCCCCCGCCTTGATGAAGCCGGACCAGCCCCCGGCCCTGCAACTGGCCGCGCTGGAAGCGGCGGTGACGGCACGCACACCCGAGATCACGACGTTGCTCCTCAGTACTTGGAAATCCATGAGCCCCGCCTTGCGTGACAAGGCCCTCGCCGCCCTGATGGCCTACCCAGAACGTCTCGCGGCCCTGCTGGAGGCAGTGGAGGCCAAGACCATTCCAGCGGCGCAGATCAGCCCCGCCGCACGGGCGCAGCTGGCCAAGAGCAAAAACCCGCAGATCGTTGCCCGTGCAGCCAAGCTCTTTGCCAGCACGGGCTCCAACCGCGCCGACATCATCGCACGTTATCAGAAAACAATGCCTGCCGAAGGCCGCAGCGCGGAACGTGGGGAAAAGGTGTACCAGCTCGCCTGCCTGGCCTGCCACAAACATGGCCGCCAGGGGCAGGACATCGGCCCACATCTGGGCACCGTGCAGGGCTGGACGGCGGAGCTGCTGCTGACCAACATCCTGGATCCCAACCGCGAGGTCTCGCCTAACTTTGCCTTATACATCGTGGAGATGCAGGATGGCCGCATCCTCTCCGGCCTGCTCACCAGCGAATCCGCCAGCAGCCTCAGCTTCAAACGCGTGGACGGTGGTGTGGAGTCCGTCTCCCGCCAGGACATCAAAACGCTCACCAGCACCGGCACCTCGCTGATGCCCGAAGGCCTGGAGGCCGCCATCACGCCGCAGCAGATGGCCGATCTGCTCACCTTCCTCACCACGCCCGTTCAGCCTTTGACCGGGGGCAAACCGGCAAAGTGATCACCTGGCCAGATTCACACGATCCTCACACCCTGCCGCAACATCCCTCCTCTCAACCGGGTATTGTTTGCCTGACCATGCGCCGCCTGCTCCTCCCAGCCCTTCTGTTAGCTGCCCTTCCTGCCACCGCCCTGCAAGAAACCTGGGAGACCGGCTACACGGGCAACGATGCCGCGGGCAAGCAGGTGCTGGGTTATTGGAGATTCGATGACGGCGCAGAGCTGAAGGACAGCTCTGGCAAGGGCCATGACCTCGTGGTCAATGGCGCCGTCCTCAAAGCCGAAGGCCGCCTGGGCCTGGGCTTCGAGTCCTTCCCCGGCTTCCCCCTTTCGGACAAGCCGCATTCGCTTCGTGTCACCGGCACCGCCCCGCTGACCCCCACGGGGCCGTTCACAATGGAGATGTGGATCAAGCCCAAGGCCGATTTTGCCAAGACCGGGCGCTGCTACCTGCTGGACAAACGCTATGTACCGGACAACCACACCGACTACGCCTGGCAGATCCTGGAGCCGGACAAAGCGGGCCTGCGTCGCCTGGCTGTGACGCTCGGCTTTGGCAGCACCTCGGAGACGTTTCACTCCGAGCCGCTCACCCTCGCCACCGAATGGCAGCATGTGGCCTTCACTTATGATGCGGCAGGCACCGTCACCTTTTATCGGAACGGATCCCTGCTCAGCCGGGTGACCAAGCCCGGCTGCACCGCCGTGGCACCGGGCACGAAGCCGCTGCATCTGGGGGATCGCGTGGGCAGCAATTACGGTGGCTTTTCAGGCTTCATTGATGAGGTGCGCCTGTGTGAAGGAGCGCTTCAGTTTGAAGCCATCGCCCTCAGCCTCACCAGCCCGCGCCATGTCTGGCAGCGGCAGGAGCGCAGCGATCCTGTGCTGCTCCGCTGCACGAATCTGCGCCGTGAGAAAGTCACGGGTGCCGTTTTGGAAGTAACCTTTGGCGACGAGAAACAAACCTACCCGCTGCCCGAACTCAGAGCCGGGGCGGAACATGTGGTGCGCTTTGCCATGAATACCGGGCTGAAGGCGGGCAGCTACACGCTGCAGGCACGGCTGCAGATGGGCACGGCCTTCACCGATGCCACCGAGACCTTTGAGATCGTCCCCCGCCCTGCCCCATCCATGCCGGTCATCATGTGGGGTGCCGGGCCCGAGGAAATGACGCGGCTGAAGGACATCGGCTTCACCCACTTCATCGGCCTGCGCGCCTCCGCGCTGGAGGAGATCTGGGCCACGCGAATGGACAATCAAAAAACACCTTTCCCCGGCACTCCGGAAGAGATGGACAAGCAGCGCCGGACCCTGGATGAAGCCCTCGCCCAGGGACTGAAGGTCATTGCCAGCCTGTCCCCCGGCCACTGGCTGGAGACCAAGCCGGAACTGCTGCGGGTGGACCGCTCGGGCAAGGCTTACGAGCGTCCGGCCATTGCCGCCTCCACACCGGATGTGGTGCCGTTTTTTGAAAAGCTAGGCCGCAGTGTCTCCCGTGCCTATGGCCAGCATCCGGCTTTTGCCGCCACGCTCATCAATACCGAAGTGCGCGATGCCTCCCGCCCTTCCTTCAATGAGGTGGACCGTGAAAACTACCGCCAGTTTGCCCAGACCGACATCCCTGCGGAGGTGAACCTGCGCAGCGGGGTGGACTGGACGCAGCTGAAGGACTTCCCGGCCAACCGGGTGATCCCGGATGATCATCCGCTGCTGAAGTACTACCGCTGGTTTTGGACGGTAGGCGATGGCTGGAACGGCCTGCACAGTGCGCTGAACAAAGGCATCAAAAGCGGGGCGCACCGCGACCACTGGACCTTCTTTGACCCCGCCGTGCGCCAGCCCAGCATCAGCGGCGCAGGCGGCACGGTGGATGTGCTTTCCCACTGGACCTACACCTACCCGGATCCCCAGCGCATCGGCCTGTGCACGGACCAGCTCCTGGCCATGAGCGAGGCCAGCGGCCGCCGCCAGCGGGTGATGAAGATGACCCAGCTCATCTGGTATCGCAGCCAGACGGCCCCCATCAAGGCCGGGCAGCCGGCGGATGGCGTGGCGTGGGAAGACCACGACCCTGAAGCCGCCTACATCACCATCGCTCCCATGCACCTGAAGGAGGCCTTCTGGACCATGATCTCGCGTCCTGTCGAGGGCATCATGTACCACGGCTGGCAGTCCCTGGTGCCGACGGACAGCCCCGGCGGCTACCGTTACACCAATCCCAACACGGTCCATGTACTGAAGGAGCTGATCCACGACGTCGTCCTCCCACTGGGCCCCACGCTGATGAGCCTGCCGGATGAACGTGCCGAGGTGGCTTTTTTGGAAAGCTTCACCGCCCAGATGTTTGCCCGGCGCGGCGGTTATGGCTCGAACAACGGCTGGGCCGCCGATGTCTGGATGGCTCTGCAGCATGCCCACGTGCGCACCGACATCCTGTTTGAGGAAACGCTGCTGAAGAACGGCCTCAGCGGACGCAAAATCCTGGTCATGCCGGAGTGCGATGTGCTGAGTGAATCCATTGTCAAACGCATCCAGGAATGGCAGAAAAAGGGCGGCAAGATCATTGCCGATGAACACCTCTGCCCGGCCCTGAAGGCCGATGTGCTGCTGCCCAGCTACAAGCGGGTGAAAAACGCAGCGGAGGACAAGGCCAAGCTGCTCTCCCTGGCGGCCACGCTCGGGCCTCAGGTCACGGCGCTCGGTCACCAGCCGAAGGTCACGGCAGACAGTCCGGAGGTCATCCTGCGTACCCGTCGTTTTGGCGATGCCCTCTACCTCTTTGCCATCAATGACCGCCGTGAGGCTGGCACCTATGTCGGCCAGCATGGCCTCGTTTTGGAAAACGGCCTGCCCACCCAGGCCACCCTGACCCTGCATCAGGACAGCGCCAGCCTCTACGACCTGACTCGCGGCACCCTCATCGTCCCGCAGCGGGATGACACCGGCAGCCTGCGCTGGAAGGTGGACCTGGGTCCCTGCGAGGGCCGCATCTACATGATCCTGCCGAAGCCTCTGCTACAGATCCAGGCCGATCTCCCCGCCACCGCCAAACGCGGCAACCGAGCCGAACTGCACATCAGCCTCACCACCACCCAGGATGCGCCGCTGAAAGCCGTGATCCCACTGCAAATCGAGGTGCGCGATGCCAATGGCAAACCCACCGAAGGCAGCGGCTTTTACGCCGCCGAAAATGGCATCGTCACCCTGCCGCTGGACATCGCCGCCAATGAAGATCCAGGCACCTGGGAGATCAGGGTGAAGGAGCTGGCATCCAAGATGGAAATCACCCGCTGGATGGCCGTCACGCCTTGACGATGCCAATCGTTTAAAGACGCTAAAATGGATGTGCCACGCCCTCGTTTTCTAAAAATATATCCTAGACATAAACTTGTTTAATTCGAGGAATGAAAGTATGGAATCGCATGTCCGATCCACGCAACGCTGCCCACGATAAAAAAGTCAGCCACGACAAGAAGCATCAAGAAGCGGCTGATGCCGCTCCAGTGAATGAACCCGAGGTCACCGAAACGGCCCCAGCCCCAGGCGGCGCCTCGCCTGAAGAAGTGGCCCGCCGTGAAGGGTCTCTCGCGGTGCTGACCCAGATCAAGGACATGGAATTTCATTCACGGGCCAATCTGGCACGTCTGGGTTCGCTCATGCTCACGGTTGAAGATGAGCTGAAACAGAAGGTGTTTGCGGTAGCTCTGGGCGACTTATTTTCCGCCCAGGACAACCTGCAGAATCAGCTCACGGCGTTCATCACGGCCTACCAGGCTGAGTGCGAGAGCCTCTAGTAGATCCAACAACCTGCTCCCTCTTCACCTTGCATTTCGCCCACCTGCATCTTGCAAAGTGAATGCGTGTTGCACGGTCGTGGAAACCGTCCCACCAAGGGCGACAACGTGGCAAGGAAGTTGCTTGAGATCTTGCCCAGCAGGTTCCCAAATTATCCCTTCAAACGACACCTAATCAGACATCTATGAAAGACGCCCTCTACCTCAGCCGCTCCTTTGTTGAATTTGGTCCCTTCCCAACGGCTGAAATGTTCAGCTTCTACAATCGTGGCCTCCTGGCAGACAGCGACTATGTGCGCGGTGCCTCCTCCGATGACTGGGTGCATGTGAATGATTGGGTGGCCAGCCTGCCTTCCGCCGAGCCCCCTGCACCGCAGGCCAAAAAGGCTGTCTCCCCGACGCCGAAGGCTGCCGCACCTGCGAAAAAAGCCCCGGCTAAAAAAGCCGCGACCAAGAAGGCGAAATAGTGACCCTCAGCAGCAGGATAATCTTCTTGCCTGCCAGGGATGCGCCCCGCTAGAACAGGGGGCGCATGTCCTTCCTCTCCCGCGACGCCACCATCGCCGGCCCGGGTTTTTCCCGCTGGCTGGTTCCTCCTGCCGCCATCGCCGTGCACATGTGCATCGGCCAGGTGTACGGCTTCAGCGTGTTTAAAAAACCGCTGGCCAAAGTGCTGGGCATCACCGCCCCCGGTGCGGGTGACTGGACGGAGGCCGACGTAGGCGTGGCCTACTCCATCGCCCTCGCCCTGCTGGGCCTTTCCGCTGCTGTTTTTGGCAAGTGGGTGGAGCGCAGCGGCCCGCGCAAAACGATGGTGGCCAGCATGATCTGCTTTTGCACCGGTCTGCTGCTGGCGGCCCTGTCGGTGAAGTTTCACCAGCTCTGGCTGCTCTATGCCGGGTATGGCATCATCGGCGGCATCGGGCTCGGGCTGGGCTACATCGCGCCTGTTTCCACCCTGATGAAATGGTTCCCCGACCGGCCCGGCATGGCCACGGGGATGGCGATCATGGGCTTCGGCGGCGGTGCCCTCATCGGCGGTCCGTTGGCGGAGGAACTGATGGCCCGTTTTACCTCACCGACTTCCGTTGGGGCCATGGAGGCCCTGCTTGTCATGGCGGGCCTGTATGCCGTGATGATGCTCTTCGGGGCCCTGATTGTCCGGGTGCCGCCTGAGGGATGGAAACCGGAGGGCTGGGTGCCGAAAACGCAGACGGCCAGACTGGTGACCAACGCCAATGTGGCAGTGGACACCGCCTGGAAGACGCCCCAGTTCTGGCTGCTGTGGATCGTGCTTTGCATGAATGTCAGCGCGGGCATCGGCATCCTGGGTCAGGCCTCGCCGATGATTCAGGACATGTTCAAGGTCACGCCAGCGGCGGCGGCGGGCTACGTGGGGCTGCTGTCCCTGTGCAACCTGGGCGGTCGCTTCTTCTGGTCCTCCATGTCGGACCTCATCGGGCGCAAGGGCATCTACTGCATCTATTTCATCCTCGGGGCCGGGCTTTACCTGAGCGTCCCCTGGACCCAGGGGCGGGGCAGCGTGACGATGTTCGTCATCGCCACAGGTCTCATCCTGACGATGTATGGCGGCGGTTTTGCCACCATCCCCGCCTACCTGCGGGATCTCTTTGGCAGCTACCAGGTCGGGGCCATCCACGGTCGTCTCATCACCGCGTGGTCCATGGCGGCCATCATCGGGCCTCAGCTCGTGGACCGCCTCTCCGTGGCAAACAAAAAGACCATGCCACCAGAACAGGCTTACAACTCCATCTTTTACCTGATGATCGGCCTGCTGACCGTCGGCCTCATCGCCAATCTGCTTGTGCGTCCGGTGGATGCCAAACACCACGTCAAAACCATCGCCTGATCGCCCTCCTATGAAAGCTGTCGTCATCTGGCTCGTCGTCGTGATTCCTCTCTCCTGGGGCGTGACCAAATCCGTCCAAAAATCCCTCCCGCTCTTTGGCATTGAGGCGAAGAAGTAACCTCGCCGCAACGCGCAGCCCGTGGGGAAAGGCGGTTGCAGGGCCACGGGGCTTCTTTATGGTGGCCGCCCTCTCCTGCCATGTCTGCCCCGCATCTCCAGCCTGATCTGACCACCTTCTGCACGCTCGCACAGAAGGGCAACCTTGTGCCAGTGGTGGCGGAGCTGACGGCCGATTACGAGACACCGCTCTCCGCTTTCCAAAAGATCCACGATGGCCGCTGCGGCTTCCTGCTGGAATCGGCGGAGCTCACCCAGCACTCGGGCCGCTACAGCCTGCTGGGCAGTTCCCCGCGCATGATCTTCACGGCCCGTGGCAAGGAGATCGAAATCGAGGAGCGCGGCAAGGTCCGCACCTACACCACGACCACCGATCCCCTGGATGAGCTGAAGAAGCTCATGGCCCCCTTCCAGCCGCTGGAGTCCCACCCCATCCCCGTCTTCCACGGCGGTGCCGTGGGCTACCTGGGCTATGACATGGTGCGCTTTTTTGAGCCCACGCTTGCCCCGCCGCCGAAGGATGAACTGGGCCTGCCGGAGATGGTGTACATGATCACGGACACGGTCATCATCTTTGATCACCGCACCCGCCGCATGTCCCTGGTGGCCAATGTCCACACGGATGAGCATGCCAGCCTGGAGGACGCCTACACCTGGGCCCAGCAGCAGATTGCCACGCTGATGGAAAAGCTGTCTCAGCCGCTCGCCGTGAAACCGCTGCAGACCATTGCCCCCGTCAGCACGGAGCAGATGCCCGCCCCGGTCAGCAACACCACCCAGGCCGAATACGAAGGCATGGTGCTGAAGATGAAGGAATACATCGGCGCAGGTGACATCTTCCAGGGCGTGCCTTCACAGCGCTTTGAGACGGACTACACCGGCACCCCGCTGGATCTCTACCGCGCGCTGCGCCATGTGAATCCTTCGCCCTACATGTTCTGCCTGCAGTTCCCGCAGGGCTTCTCGCTCGTTGGCAGCTCCCCGGAAGTGCATGTGAAATGCCTCAATGGCCGCATCGACATCCGCCCCATCGCCGGCACGCGCTGGAGGGGCAAAACCCGCGCCGAGGACGATGCCCTGGCTGATGAACTCCTCAACGATCCCAAGGAACGCGCCGAGCACATCATGCTGGTGGACCTCGCCCGTAACGACGTGGGCCGCGTGGCCGAATACGGCACCGTCAAGGTCAGCGACCTGATGATCATCGAGCGCTACAGCCACGTCATGCACATCGTCAGCAACGTGGACGGCCGCCTCAATGAAGGCAAGGACGCCTATGATGTCATGCGCGCCACCTTCCCCGCAGGCACCGTCAGCGGCAGCCCGAAGGTCCGCGCCATGTCCATCATCAACGAGGTGGAAAAAAGCAAACGCTGCGCCTATGCGGGTGCCGTGGGCTATTTCGGTTTTGATGGCAATCTGGACTCCTGCATCGCCCTGCGCACCTGCGTGCTCAAGGACGGCAAAGCCTACGTCCAGGCCGGAGCCGGGGTAGTGGCCGATTCCGACCCGACCTACGAGTACCGCGAAACCGTGAACAAGGCCACCGGCATCCTCCGCGCCATCGAGTGGGCACGCCAGCTCGGCGCCTGAGGTACGGCCCGCCTTCTTTAAAGATAGTTAGGCTGAAACAAAAAATCCCGGCCCGCGTGAGCAGGCCGGGATGATGAGGCCAGGGGCACGTGGCCCCACCTAACTAGAATTGCTTATCCGTCACCGCACCTTCGCTGGCGCTGGTGGTGAGGGCGGCATACTTGGCCAGCACACCCCGGGTGTAGCGTGGCTTTGGCTGCTTCCACGCCTTGAGACGGGCGGCCAGCTCCTTGGCAGGGATGCCGAGGGTGATGGCGCGCTTCTCAGCATCGATGGTGATGGCGTCGCCATTCTTGATGACAGCGATCGGACCACCGACGAAGGCTTCCGGAGTGACGTGACCGACCACAAAACCGTGGCTGCCGCCGCTGAAACGGCCGTCGGTGATGAGGGCCACATCTTTGCCCAGGCCTTTGCCCATGATGGCTGAGGTGGGGCTGAGCATTTCGCGCATGCCAGGGCCGCCTTTTGGCCCTTCCATGCGGATGACGATGACGTGGCCTTTTTTCACCTTGTCGTGAAGGATGGCTTCCAGCGCCTTCTCTTCGGATTCAAAGACGATGGCCTTGCCCGTGAAGGTGAGGCCTTCCTTGCCGCTGATCTTGCCGACCGCGCCTTCAGGGCAAAGGTTGCCTTTGAAGATGACGAGGTGGCTGTCTTTCTTGATCGGGTCGCTCAGCGGACGGATGATCTTCTGGCTCTTCGGCCAGACGATCTTGGACTTGCGCACGTTTTCCTTCATCGTGCGGCCGGTGACGGTGAGGCAGTCGCCGTGCATCAGGCCTTCTTCCACCAGGATGCGCATCAGCGGCACCGTGCCGCCGATCTTCACCAGGTCATTCATGAAGTACTTGCCGCTAGGCTTCAGGTCGGCCAGCACCGGAGTCTTCTTGCCGATGCGGACGAAGTCTTCGATGGTCAGCTTCACACCGGCGCTGTGCGCCATGGCGATGAGGTGCAGCACCGCATTGGTGGAGCCGCCCAGGGTGATGATCAGCGTGATGGCGTTTTCAAACGCTTCCTTCGTCATGATGTCGCGAGGCGTGATGCCCAGCTTGATCATGTTCATCACGGCAGCACCGGCGTCGAAGCAGTCGATGAGCTTGTCGTCGCCGACGGCGGACTGAGCGCCGGAATTGGGCAGGGACATGCCCAGGGCCTCGATGGCGCTGGCCATGGTGTTGGCGGTGTACATACCGCCGCAGGAGCCTTCGCCAGGGATGCTGTGCTCTTCGATGTCAATGAGGTCGGCATCGGTGATCTGGCAGTTGGCGTGTTTGCCCACGGCTTCAAAGACGGTGACGATGTCCGCATCCTTCTTCTCATGGCCGACGCAGCCGGGGAGAATCGTGCCACCGTAAACGAACACGCTCGGGCGGTTCAGACGGGCCATGGCCATCAAGCAGCCGGGCATGTTTTTGTCACAGCCACCGATGGCGACAAAGCCGTCCATGCCTTCGCAACCGACGACGGTTTCAATGGAGTCGGCGATGACTTCGCGGCTAACCAGCGAGTATTTCATGCCTTCGGTGCCCATCGAGATGCCATCGGAGATGGTGATGGTGTTAAAGATCAGGCTTTTGCCACCGGCAGCATCCACACCCTTGGCGGTTTCTCTGGCCAGGCGGTCAATGTGCATGTTACACGGCGTGACCATGCTCCAGGTGCTGGCGATGCCGATCTGGG
>JAZKER010000022.1:0-131848 GCA_040386955.1 Verrucomicrobiota bacterium | reverse complement strand
AGCACTGAGCACTGAGCACTGAGCACTGAGCACTGAGCACTGAGCACTGAGCACTTGCCCCCACTTCCCCCCCTATTTCTTCTTCTCCACCAGCAGCCACACCACCGAGTTCCGGTCCCGCAGCGTCGTGCCGCGCACATCCTCGCTGCGCAGGGGGTAGTCCGCCGTCACGGTCGTCAGTGGCTCCTGAGTCGTCCAGGCCTGGAACAGCAGGGGGGACTGGCTAGGCTCCGCGTTCATGGCTGCCACCAGCTTCACCTCCACGTCCCCGCCCTTTTCCGGCACCGGCACCTCCGCCGCCGAGACCCCCGCCGGCAGGCCGCTCACGCGCAGCACCGTCGCCTGCTTGTAGCCGTTCAGCGGCTTCACATTCACCTTCACCACCACCGTCTTGCCAGGGGCCAGCGCGATGGGCTTGCGCTCCGGCAGGGTCACGGCAACAACCGGGGCCGCCGGGGCGAGATCGAGTACGTAATGATGGTTAGGCCCGCCCTGGTGGAACTGGTCCTCCACGAGGATCTGATACACCCCGTCCGCCGCCGCCGTCCAGGTCGCGTTGGGGTCCGGCTGCTCGCCCTGGTCCACCGCCGTGGCCAGCACCTTGCCATCGGGGCCCTCGATCCGTAGCGTCGCATCCAGCGGCAGGCCTAGCTGGCGGGAGTACAGGCGCACCTGCCCCTTCTCGCCCTTTTTCATCGTCAGCGCATAGCGGTCCGCATCGGCCTTGTCCGCGATCAGTCCCGCCAGCGTCAGCGTGCCCGCAGGCACCGGCGTGGCCTGGGCCAGTTCATGGTTAGGCTCCTTTTCCAGCAGTGCCGGTTTCTCCACCGCCAGCACCTGGATGGGCTGCAAGGCCCCCACCACGGCGATCTGCCGCACCTTGTCACTGCTGGCAGGCAGCGTGGTTGCATCCACGGTTAGGCCAGGCTTCTTCGTATCCAGCCCGCTGCCCATCTGGGCGACTTCCGTCTTGCCCGTGGTGGCGACCGCCGCCGGGTGCAGGTGCGTGACCACCGGCCCCGTGCTGAGATGCAGGCGATAGACCACCGTGGGGCCGCCCATGAACCGCACATCGGCCAGGGGCGGATGCGCAAAACCTGCGAGCTGCACCGTGTACGCCCCGTCCTTCGGCGCGGTATAAACCAGGCGCGGATCCAGATTGCGCCCGTCGCTCACCGTCATCACGCGCAGGCCCGCAGGGTCCAGCACATGCGCCATCACATCCACGGGCGATCCCAGCGCATAGGCCTCCACCAGCGCGTGCAGCGTCTGCCCCGCCTTCAGGGTCACGGTGTAGCCGTCCACATCGCCGCCCTTGTCCAGGCGGGCATTCACACACGTGGGCAGCTTTGCCACGGCCTGGCCTTTGCCAACCATGTCGTTAGGCTCCACCTCGGCAATTTCCGGATGCTGGCCGATGCTGAAAACACGCGGGTCTGAGATGCCCTCCGCATTCACCGCCACGATGTGGTGCAGCCCAGGCCGGGCCTGCGCCGTCACCGTCACCTGCCACTCGTGTTTCTTGCCCGTCGGCACCAGGTAAAGCCCTGGCGCATCCGTCCACAACCGCACCGTGTCATCCAGTTTGCCCGTGGCCGTCAGCGTGAAGCTGCTGCCAACCTGCCCTCCGGCTGGAAACAGCGCCTCCAGCTTCGGCACCTCCGCCCACAGCGCCCCGGAACTCAGGGCGATGGACAGAAGAAGACGTTGGGGCCACGCGGGCCGCAGGCCAGAAAAGGGCTTCACGCGAAGAGCTCTTTGATGGGCTTGCCGCCGTTCACCAGCTGCACGGGCCGCCCCGTGGCCGAGTGCAGGACCTGATGCGGATCAATGCCCAGCTTCGTGTACAGGGAGACGGCGAAGTCTTCCGGCGAATAGATGTTTTCAGCCGCGTAGTAGCCCTTGGGGTCGGTCGCACCGATGATCTGCCCCCCGGGAATGCCCGCGCCTGCCATCAGCACGCTCATCGCCCCTGGCCAGTGGTCGCGGCCCGAGTCCTTGTTCACTTTCGGCGTGCGGCCAAATTCGCCCAGGCAAATCACCAGCGTGCTGTCCAGCATGCCGCGCTGGTCCAGATCCGTGATCAGGCCGCTCAGGCCCTGATCCAGCTTCGCTGCGTAGCCGTCCTTGAAGGTCTTGAAAATGTCACGGTGATGATCCCAGCCGCCCCAGTAGGCGACCGTGAAGGACACGCCCACCTCGGCCAGCCGACGCGCCAGCAGGAGCCGCTGGCCAAAGTCGTTCTCGCCATACAGCTTGCGTGTGGCCTCCGGTTCCTTGCTCAGTTCAAAGGCCGCCTGCGCCGTGTCAGAGGTCACCAGCTCCATGCCCTGCTGATAAAACTGGTCAAAGCCCACCGTCGGATCTTCCGCCGCCTGATGGTTGATGCGCTTCAGGTTGTCCAAAGAGGCGCGCAGGCTGTTGCGGCTCAGTGCCCGGCCTTCGCTGATGTCCTGGGGAATCGCCAGATCGCGCACGCGAAAGGACTTGTTGCTCGGGTCGCCCCCGATGACGAAAGGCGCATGCTGCGCACCGAGAAAATTCGGACCGCCGGAGCGCGTCACACTCGGCAGGCTCATGTAGCCCGGCAGGCCGCCGCGCACCCCGCGCTCATGCGAGACCATGGAGCCGAACGAAGGGTGGAAGGAGACAAAGGCCCCGCAGCCCACCGGTACCGGTGTGGGCGTGCCCGTCATCAGGTAATGGTTCCCGCCGCCATGGTTCGGGTCCTTGTGGCAGAGCGAGCGCAGCACCGTGAACTTGTCGAAGCACTTCGCCAGCTTCGGCATCGTTTCACAGAAATGCACGCCCGGCACGCTGGTGGGGATGGACTTGAACTCGCCCCGGATCTCACGCGGCGCATCCGGCTTCGGGTCAAAGGTCTCGTAGTGCGAAGGGCCGCCATCCAGCCAGACGAGGATGCAGTTGATCTCGTCCGGGCTCGCCTTGCCCCGTGCCTGGGCCGCCTGCGCCCGCATCGCCAGGATGTCTGAAAACGCCACCCCGCCGATGGCCCCAAAGCCGATCTGCAAAAAGTCACGACGGCCCACGCCTGCGCAGTTGTAATGAGAACCTGAATTCACTGACCAAACCTACGGCGAGGCCACCGGCGGTCTTGCGGCCGCTTTGTTCCTTTTGAAAAGAAGCTGCAGCCCCAGGTGGAACCACGTGCGCTCCTCCCGCCCCAGCAGCCCCATCATCAGCAGCGCAAAGAACACCGCCGACAGCGCACCGATGCTCAGCACGATGTGCCCGTACGTCGGCACCTCCAGCCACCGCCGCACCAGCACAAAGGCCGGCGCCAGCAGCAGCGTGCTGCGCACCAGCGGCAGCCACAGGCACTCCCACGCCACCGTGCGCCACGGCAGCCCCACCTGCCGCACCACCAGCCACGGCATAGCCACCGCATACACCAGGCTCATCACCACCAGGCTGGCCACTGCCGCACCCACGATCCCATAAATCCGCACCAGCACAAAGGTCAGCGCAATGTTCAGCGAGATGCCCACCAGAAACGTCAGCGCCAGCGGCCGGTGCCGCGCCATGCTGATGAGCAGATGCCGCGCCGGGATCTGCGCCGCCCCCAGCACATGCGGCAGGATCAGCGCCAGCAGCACCGGCGTGGCCTCCGCCGCCTGCTGCGGCACCCAGCGTTTCAGAAAGGCCGGCCCCACCGCCCACAGGATGCCCCCGCCGATCACCGCCACCTGCACCGAAATGCGCGAGGCCGCGATGAACCCCCGCTCCAGCCCGCTGCGGTTCCCCGCCCCGTCCAGCTGGCTGAAGGTGGAAAGCAGCTGCGCCCCCACAATGGCATACGCCACATCATAAAACATAATCGCAAACTTCTGCCCCAGCGAGTAGATGCCCGAGGCCGCACTGCTGATCACCGCCGCCAAAATGAAAATGTCCGTGCCGCTGAAATTGATGCGCTCGCTCGTCGTCAGCAGGTAGCTCCAGCGGGAAAAGATCAGCAGCTCCCGCGCCTTCCCCCGCCGCGCCCAGTGCCAGCGCACCAGTGGGAAAAACGAGCGGTCCATCAGCGCCATCAGCACCAGCTCCCCCAGCCCGCCAAAGGCATGGATCCACGCCACCGTCACCAGCCCCCGCCCGCTGCGCAGCGCCCAGGCCACCAACACCGTGCACACCAGCACCCGCAGGATCGCCGCCACCGCGATGAGGTCCCGCCGCAGCTGGCTCTGCAAATGCACCAGGATGGGCCGCACCAGCCAAAATGCCAGCGAGCTCAGCGTCAGCGCCAGCACCACCGATCGCGCCTCCGCCAGATCATGCACGTCCGAAAGGAACCACGGCAGCGCCACCCACGTCACCGCCCCCGCCACCTGCGCGATGAAGCCGATGATCAGCATCCCCAGCGTCCCTGTGCTGGCCGTGCGCCGCAGGTCCTCCACATCACCGTTGCCGATGGACCGCGCCAAAAAGCGCGGCATCGAGGTGGACAGCCCAAGGTCCAGCAGCAGGAACTGCGAAAAAATCCCCACCAGGATGCCCCACAGGCCAAAGCCATTTTCCCCCAGATGGTACACCATCAGGGGAGTGACCCACAATCCACAGCCGAGCCGGACAACCTGCTCAATCACGTGCATCGCGGATCCGCGCACGATTTTGGGCATCAGGCTCATGGTCGGGTCGTCATCTCGAGAGTGCCTGTTTTCGCATTTTCAAAATGTTTTGCAAGCAGTTCACCGATCAAACGCGCCCCCTCCGCATTCAGGTGGGTATCCAGGATCAAATTGTAAACCGGCGTCCCCTTTTCCGCCGCCCCACGCAGCACCGGGCAGGCGTCAATGAAGGCCATCCCCTGCCCCGCGCAAAACTCCCGCAGGTGCTCCGGCAGCGTCCCCGGCACCCAGGCCCGCGTCGTCGCCTCCGCCTCCGGCCGGTAGCGTACCAGACCGTGGTAGGTGCGGTTGTTCGCCGGGATGTACAGCAGCGCCGGCTCCAGCTTCAGCTCCCGGCAGGCCTCGGCAAATTGGCGGATGGCCCCCTCCATCACCGCCATCTGCTCCCGCGTCGCCGTCTCCGGGTCCAGCGGCATCGGTGGGGCCCGCATCATCAGCGGCGTCTCCTTTTCACCCGTCGTCAGCCAGGCGTTTTGATACCGCACCGCCTGGGGCCGCATCAGCAGATGCCGCGCCACCTGATAGCCCGCCTTCACCAGCGAGGTCTGCGGCTGCGGCTCCCGCAGCGGCCGCCAGCCCGTGCGCCGATGCCGCTCCAGGTCCGCCTGCTCCTCCGCCGTGTCCAGGATGTCATTGCCATCGTAAAAGGCCAGCACCGCCTGCCGCGTGGACGGCCCTTTGCCAAACCGCCGCAGGTACTCCCCATGCGCCAGCGTGCCCGTGTTGCATACCCCCAGATTCCGCACCACCACCCCGCTGCGCTGCGCCGCCACCGTCGTGAACATCTGCCCCTCCGGCAGCGCCCCGCATTCCGTGAAGGAATCTCCCACCACCACCGCCTGCCAGTCCTTCAGCCCCTCCGGATTGCGAAAGCCGTCGGCATCGTACCGCGTCGTGATCTCCGCCTCCTCCTCATAGGCCGCATCCGTCCCGTGATTGATCTTCAAAAACGTCGCCAGCGGCCGCCCTGTCCACGTCAGCGGTCCCGCCCGCGTGAAAAAGATCTCCCCCACCGGCCTGTCCGGCATGCGCAGGCACAGCGGGTAATGCGCGCGCGGATCATCCGTCTGGCCCGTCAGATTGTTAAAATTCACCCCCGCCATGCGGCATCCGCCCTCCGCCACGCCCAGCATCAGCGCAAACACCAGCACATTCCCCGTCACCCAGCGCTGCGCCCGCAGCAGCCGCCCCATCGGCAAAAAAGCCGCCAGCGCCGCCCAAAACAGCCCGCCCAGCACCACCGCCACGCCCAGCCAAAACAGCAGCGACCGCCCCCCCGTCCCCGTCATTATCCAGCCGACTCCCCCCGCCAAAGCCAGCCCCAGTCCACCCCCCAGCGCCAGCCCACGCTGCGCCCCCCTGCCTGTGTTGTCCGACCCTGTTTGATCCATGTATCCCCCAGCATAGCGGGACACCAGCCAGGACGTCAAGAGGGGGAGCGGGGGCAAGTGCTCAGTGCTCAGTGCTCAGTTCGGAGGTCAAGGGTCAAGAAGTCAAAGGTCAAGGGCGTCAAGCTGCGCGGAGCGTCCTGTACTGCGCCAGTCGTCGGCGCTTTCGAGAAGCTCACCCGCCCCCCCGTTCTCCACTGGCCACACTTCCTGTTAATCCTGTAAAAAAGGCCCCCATTCCATCGCCGATCCTCGCTCGCCCCAAACACCCCCAAGGAGCGGGACTTGCCAAGTCCCGGCCTTTGAACCTCCGTAGATCTCGCACCGCGACTCCACCGAACACCCTGCCTAACAAAAAGCTTTGCACAAAAAGGCTTCCGCATTGTCTGCGGAATTTTTGCCAAACGGCTGATCACTCGCCCAGCAGGGCGAGGCGGCGGGCTTTCCAGTAGGTGGCGAGGTGGTAGAGGATGCCGCAGCTGGAATTGTGCAGGTAGTCGGTTTCCTGGATCATTTTTTGCAGGGCGGTTTTTTGCTCGGTGGAAAGGGTTTCCGGCTTGCTCATGAGCAGGACGAGGGCGGATTCGCCGGCTTCGCGGGTGAGATGCCAGATCTCGCGATAAGGGCCCCACTGGGGGACCTGGTAGCCCTTTTGGTCCTTCCACACGGCGACCTTGCGCCAGTCCGGTCCCAGCATGCGCATCTCTTCGGGGCTTTTGGTGGCGATCTTTCCAGCGACCCAGGTGAAGCGTTTGAGGGCCAGTTCGCTGACGTGGGCCATGCGCGCATGGAGGGTTTCTTTCAAGGCAGCCTCGGGCTCCAAATGATGCAGCAGCTCCAGCGAGCACTGCATTTGCAGAAAGGCGTAGGCGGGCTTGTGGGGATCGGGCGAGGCGGATTGCTCGGCGGCCTCGACCACATACTGGCGCCACATTTTGCGGTAGCGTTCATCGCGGGTCACGTCCCAGGCGGCGGCGTAGATCATGGGCAGCCGGGCGGCCTCGTGGGCCTGGACGTTCCACATGCGGCAGATGCCCAGGGGGCAGCGTTTGCCATCGGCACGGCAGAAGTCGTAGTCGTTTTCAGGCGTGACGAATTTGATCATCCGCTCGGCCACATCGGCCAGGATGGTGCGGGTTTGCTGGCGGGTGAGATCCGTGGAGAGCGGGCTGTGATAATACTGCCACAGGCCGTGGACGAAGTGGGTGACCTGATCCCGGGAGGAATTGATATAAACACCGGTGCCATCCTGAGGGCAGACATTGCGGGCGACGAAGCCGCGCACGCCATGCACGGTGACGCAGCGGCGCAGGCCTTCAAAGGCGCTGGTCGCACGGTCGCGGAGCTGCTCCTCACCGGTCACGGCAAAGCGGTCGCACAGGATACTGAGCATGGCCCCGCCCAGGATCGCGCCATCCTCCATGCCGGTGCCGTAACCGCAAGGATTGGGGTACTGGCGTTTCACCTCATCCGCCGTTGGGAGATGGGCCTGCTCCTTGCCCTTTTCGTAGCTGCTGAGGTAGTCGGCAAAGGTCTGTACCTTGTCGAGATAAAAGCGGCTCCAGGCCATGTCCCAGGCCTGGTCCATCGCGGGAGAAAGAGGCTTGGATGTCGGGGCCGTCTCGGCGGCCAAAGAGAGGGAGCTGGACAGAACAACCAGGGGGAGGAGAAAACGAAACGGCATCGGGGATGTGTACGGGCGCGCCAAGGGATTTCCAACTGGGAATCTTCTTTAGCTGCGGCAGGTGCTGGGCTTCTTGAATGGAGGCTGGCTGCCAATTCTGGATCTTCGCGCTGCCGATTTTGACAGGTGATATTACTGTCACACAGGCGGGGTCCCGGGAGGCAGGAGAGCGCCGGGGGCTTGATTTCAGGCGGGTTGGGGAGATGCGCGGGAGAGCGGAGCAGGCTTGTGTCGAAACCTTCACTTGGGAATCGGCCGATCTGGAGTTTGAGGCGGGTGATGGCGTCTCTGCCCCGGTTTTTTGCGATCGGCCTTCGCGGCCTGATGTTCAGCCTCGTCTGCGGCTGGACTTCGTGGGCCTGTGCCCATGGGGATTACCATGAGGTGGTGGCTGAAATTGAGGCGGCGCTGAAGAAGGAGCCGGAGAATGCGGAGCTGCATTTTCGGCTGGCGGTGGCCTGTGAGGAGCATGGGGAGTGGAGCTCGGCCCTGGTGGCGCTGGAACGGGCGGAAAGGCTGGCTCCGGGCAAACATCCGGTGGCGCTGGTGCAGGGACTGGCCCTTGCCAAAGGAGGGCAGTGGCAGGCGGCAGAAGCGGTGCTGAGCGAGTTTCTCACGGCGCATTCCCACCATGCAAAGGCGCTGACCGAACGTGCGCGGGTGAGGCTGAAACTGAAGCGGCCGGACGAGGCGATCCGGGACTTTCAGATGGCTCTCAAGAGCGCCCGTGAACCTGAGATGGACGTGTTTTTGGAGACGGCGGAGGTTTGGGTTTCGCAGGGAGACCGGGCCGAGGCGGCGAAGGTTTTGAACGATGGCATCTCGCGGCTGGGGCCGCACCCGGAACTGCTGGAACGTGCGCTGGAAATGGCCGTGGCGGAGGGCCAGTTTGAGGTGGCCATGGGCCATCTGGAGGCGCTGAAGCACACGAGCCCGCAACCGCAGGCCTGGCTGGCGCGAAAGGCCGGTCTGCTGGCCCAGGCGGGACGCCGGGACGAGGCACAAACGATGTGGCGGGAGCTGCTCGACCACTTGCTGGCGCTGCCCAATCTGGAGCGCGGCCAGCCCCACCTGAGCTGTCTTTTGAAGGAAGCGCAAACGGCGCTCGGGGAAGCCCCGGTGCCTGCCGTCGTGAATGCTCCGCCAGCCGAGGCCAAGCGCCCTTTTTCCACGCCTTAACCTGTTTTCACTCCCGTCAGTCCCCTCCCCCCGATTGTATGATTCGCCTGTCCTGCCTGCTGCTTGCCACCCTCCTCTTTTTAACCGTGAACCTGCGTGCCCAAACCACGGAGTTTGGCGGGATCACGGTGATCCAAAATGATGCGGGCAACGCGGCGACCTCCGTCAGCCTAACCAAAACGGCAGGCAGCTCGCCTTACTTCACCCTCGAGGGCGGCAACCGTGGGGACTATGAGGTGAACTTCGGCAGCGGGGTGGATCCCAGTGTCGGTGTGATGATCCCCTGTGTGGCCCAGCTTTCCCGCGACAACACGGCGCAGGGAGACAGCATCGGGCGCTTTTACGCGACGGCGGCCTTTGGTCCGAATGATGGACTGACGGACTACACGGTCGCACTTTTCAGCGCCCCAGCGGGAGCGGAGGTGAACATGGATGTGGCCTTTGGTTTCTTCCCCTACAACCGATGGATCGGCGGCATCGCCCGCAATACGGTGAACAATGGCGAGCTGACGGAGCTGGTGGGAAATCCGGGGCTAGTCATAAACACGCATTTCACGGATCTGGCGACGCCTAGCGGGCAGTACACGCTGAACCTGAACGCGCTCACAGGAAACAACGCGTCTCAAAATGGCATCCTGCTGGTGGCCGGGGCGCGGAATGAGGACAACTATGCGCTGTCGCAGGCGAATGCGAACGGCAGCTTCACGATCTACTGCCATGACAATGGCGTGAACGGCGCGGACTATGAAAATGACGGCATTGGCTTTGTGTATCTGCCGACCGACAAGGTGGGGACGGATCACCTGACGGCCATCGGCCGGGTGAATGACAATGCCAGCCTGGATGTCTCCGCCCATGTGCCCGGCAAGACAATCACCGTGAGCAAAGGCGGCACGGGAATCTGGCACCTCACCATCAGCGGTGAATCCGGCAGCACGGGCACGCTGCTGGTGAGCCCGGCAGGCGGTGTGGACAACACCACGGACAACATGGTCTCCTCCACCTGGGATGCGGCGAATGGCCGATGGGTCATCGAAAGCCGCGACCTGCCAGGGGCCATACCGGGGCTGCAAAATGGAGCGGCGGCGACGGAGGACATGTTCAGCTTTGCCTTCTTCACGGCACCGGTTTTGCCCACGGTGACACTGACCTCTCCTGCCCCCGCGGCCACTGCCACAGGGCCTGCGGGCTTTGCCCTGGAAGCCACGGCCACGGATGCCGACGGCAGCGTCATCCAGGTGGAGTTTTTGCGCAACGGGCTGGTCATCGCCACCGACAGCGCGGCTCCTTATTCCTTCCAGGACAGCGGGCTGCGCGCGGGCCACTACGACTATCAGGCGCGGGCCACGGACAATGAAGGAAACATCGGGCTTTCACCGGTGGCCCAGGTCACGGTGACGCTGGAGCCAACCAGCCTCCCGGCGAACACGGCGCTGTCCTTCGATGGCAGCGATGACCATGTGACGGCAGGTGCCGCGCCCACGCTGAATGTGGGTCAGATGGGCGATGCGGGATTCACCCTGGAATGCTGGTTCCGGCGCGAAGGCGCGGGACGCACTTCAGGCTCAGGGTCCGGAGGTGTCACGGCGGTGCCCCTGTTTGGCAAAGGCCGGGGTGAAAGCGATGGCAGCGAGGTGGACTGCAACATCTTCTTTGGCATCAATGCGGCGGGCCGGCTGGTGGCTGACTTTGAAGCGCAGCCCGCAACGGGCGTAGCAGCGGGGGAGAACTTCCCCATCACGGCCATCCATGAGCCGGTGACGAACCTGGCCTGGCATCACGCAGCGGTGACCTATGACCATGCCACGAGCACCTGGAAGCTTTACCTCGATGGAACCGAGGTGGGCAGCGCGACCGTAACAGCCAATGCACGGCCCCGGTTTGACAGCATCCAGTATTTCGGGATCGGCACGGCATTGAACTCAACGGGCGTGGCTGAAGGGGCCTTCCGAGGACGCCTGGATGAAGCGCGGGTGTGGAACCATGCACGCAGTGCGGCGGAGATCCTCGCGGGCAAAGACCAGGCCATCGAAAGTGCCACAGGCCTGATCGGGCGATTTGGCATGAATGAAGGCACGGGAACCACGACGGCCAGCGCCATCGGGGCGCATGCGGGCACGCTGACGAACGGGCCGCTGTGGGTGGAAGGGGCGCCTTTCGGCATCACGAATGTACCGCCGACGGTGACGCTGACGCGGCCCGCCAATGTCTCCACCAGCGCCGTGGCGGATCCGGTCACCTTTGAAGCCACGGCAGCCGATGCGGACGGCACGGTGATCAAGGTCGATTTCCTGGTGGATGGCATGAAGGTGGGCGAGGACGCGACCGCACCGTACAGCTTCACTTGGAGTGCGCCCTCCATTGGCCAGTATGCCGTGCATGCACGGGCGCTGGATGACCTGGGTGGCACGGGTGAAAGCGAGGTGGCGACCCTGCACGTGCTGGCCACGGCGAACCATCCTGCGGTGGTGCTGACCTCTCCAGCAGATGAGGCTTCGGTGACAGGTGCCAGCGTGAATCTGCAGGCGAATGTTTTTGAGCCAAACGGTGAGGCGATGAGCGTGACTTTTTATGGCCGCCACACCACGCCTGTCACACCGGGACCGGATTTCAGCCTCATCCAGATTCCGGATACGCAGTTCTATTCGGAAGGGGCCTCCGGCCATGCGGACACCATCAGCGTGCAGCAGCTCATCGCCACCTTTGGCGAGCAGACGAAGTGGGTGGTGAACAACCGGACCGCGCGCAACATCGCCTTTGTCAGCCACATGGGGGACATCGTGCAAAAGGGCAACAACGGCGGCAACGACATCGAGTGGACCCGGGCCTCTGCCGCCATGTCGAGATTGGAAAATCCGGTGACCACGCTGCTTGCCCACGGGGTACCGTTCGGCCTGGCACCGGGCAACCATGACATTGATCCCATCGGCAATTATGACGGAGGCTCCACCTCCTTTTACAATGAGTTTTTCGGGATCAGCCGCTTTGCCAAACGCAGCTACTGGGGTGGCCACTACGGCACGGACAACACGAACAACTACCAGCTTTTCAGCGCCAGCGGGCTGGATTTCATCGCCATCCACTTTGCCTATGACACGACGCCGAATGCGGCCATCCTGAACTGGGCCGATGCCCTGCTGAAAGCGCACCCGCACCGGCGGGCGATCGCCACGTGCCACTCCATCATCGGCGGCGGCAATCCGGCGAATTTCAGCGCCCAGGGGCGTGGCATCTATGATGCGCTGAAGGACAACCCGAACTTCTTCCTGATGCTCTGCGGGCACATCCATGCAGAGGGTCGGCGTGCCGATGTCTATCAGGGCAGAACGGTGTATTCCGTGCTTTCGGATTACCAGGGCACGACGAATGGCGGCAATGGCTTTCTGCGCACGCTGACCTTCTCCCCGGCGGGCAACTCCATCCGGCTGGAAAGTTACTCGCCCACGCTGGACCGGGCCGTGAATGCCAGCGATGACATTCCTTCCTGGGAAACCACGGTGCAGCTTCCGTACAACATGCAGGCCCCGGTGATGGGCTGGGTGCCGCTGGGCACCGTGAGCGTGCCTGCGGGAGGCAGCACGGCGGCGCTGAACTGGACCGGCCTGGAACCTGGAAAAAACTACGAGTGGTATGCGGCGGTCTCCGACGGCAGCCTAACCAGCAGTTCGGCAGCACGACGGTTTTCCACGGTGGCGAACGTGGCACCGACGGTCACGCTGGACACCCCTGTTGCAGGGGCCGCCTTTGCCACGCCAGTGACGATCCAGCTCACGGCCACAGCGGCGGATGAGGACGGCTCGCTGAAGCGCGTGGAGTTTTACCGGGAGGGTGTGAAGCTGGGCGAAGACAGCACCGCGCCGTATGCCTTTGCCTGGACGAATCCAACGTTAGGCACGCACAATCTTTCGGCGGTCGCGGTGGACAATGCCAATGAGGCAACGCTTTCCAACATCGCCCGCATCACGGTGCAGGTGGGCGATGAACTGCCGACGGTTTCGATCACCGCCCCTGCCAACGGCACGGCCATCCCAGCACCGGGAAATGTGACGCTGACGGCCAATGCGCAGGATGTGGAAGCCCCGGTGAGCAAGGTGGAGTTCTTCGCAGGCAGCACGACGCTGGCATCCCTCGGTGTGGATACTCAGGCTCCGTTCAGCCTGAGTCTGACGAATCTGGCCGCAGGCAGTTACACCTTCACCGCCAAGGCCACGGACAGCCTGGGCCAGGTGGTGACCTCGGCCTCCGTTCTGGTTTCCGTTTTTGTGGAGGCTGCCGCGCCTACCGATGCCGCGCAGCGTTCGGTGGGCCTGTTTGATACGCCCGCCTGGACGGTGGTGGGCACCAGCCCCCCGCCCTTTGATTTCAACCTGCCAGGGAACAATGACGGAGATCTGTCCCTGAAGATCGCGGGGGCGGCGGTGCCGTTCAATGGCGGCATCACCCTGGCGACAAACTGGAACAGCCCGGCCAGCATCGCGGCGGGGGTCGAGGCTCTGGACAATCTGGCGCTGCCCTTTGCCGGGGTGGATGGAAATGCGAATGTCAGCGTGCTGGACAATGCCAATGGCAATGCCTCCAGCGCCAATCCGGCCACAACGGAAGAGACCTCCGGCATCAGCGTGGCCTACCTGCCCTATGCGGCGGGGTGGACGGGGGCGAGTGTGGACAGCAACGCGACGGTGCTGAGCGGGAACTTGCCTGCAGGTGTCACAGTGGCGGAACTTTCGGAACCCGGGACCTACTCGATTGACGGACTGTCCACAGCGGGGAATCTGCTGGCCGTGCCCAATGGCAATGGCGGTTCTTTGGGAGACAATGTCTGTTCGGTCCGCATCGCGGATGGCCGCTGGGTGGTGGATGTGCGGGACAATGATGCCTCTGGGCAAAACGGTACGTTCAGCTTTGTGTACATTCCTGCGGATACGCCGGGGGTTTTAGCGGCTGCCATCAGCAGCACAGGGGCCGTGACGAGGATGAATGCGGGGCTCAGCGAACTGGGCATGACCACCACGCCAGGAGCCGAGGGCCTGGACCTGCTTTTCGGCGATGGCACGGTGATCAATCCGGCCACGGCGGCGCTTTTCATCACGGCGGATTCTTCCCGCAATGCGGCGGCGGAAGACAACCTGGTGGCCTGGTCCACGAATGGGAACTCATTCCGTGTATTTTCCCAGGATCTGCCGCAGGTCGGTGGCACGCATCAGGCGATCGATGTGCGCATCCTTGTCATTCCTTTCGCGACGGCGAGCGGTGCCAACGTGGTCACGATCACAGCCCCGGATGCGGCAGCAGGCGAGGATGGAAGCGATCAGACGCTGGGCTTCACGATTACGCGCAGCGGCGGCACCGCCCAGGCATTGACGGTTTCGCTCGCGGCCACAGGCAGCGCGATAGCGGGGACGGACTACACGGGATTCCAAACCAGCGTGGTGATTCCGGCGGGGCAGTCTTCGGTGAATCTGCCGCTGGCAGTTCTGCCAGACAACATTGCCGAGGGAATGGAGACGATCCAGATCACCGTGGTGGCGGAGGCAAGTTATACGGTGGGTGCAGCAAACAGCGCCAGTGCGAGCATTGCCGACAGGCCAGCGCAGGGCTGGTCGTTTGCCAACATCAGCGACCCGGCGAAACGAGGTCCGTATGACGATGCGGACGGCGATGGGGTGCTGAACCTTTTGGAATACTTCATGGGCACGCTACCCGAGGATGGCCAGAGCACAGGCGGAACATCCATCACGGCCACCCGCGAGAGCGCCACGTTTTGGTTTCACCGGGCCCTGAACCGGGAAGATGTGACGGCAGTGGTGGAGTGGTCGCCGGATATGATTCACTGGCTGCGCAGCGGGGAGAGCCATGGCGGCCTGAGGCTGAACATCGAGATTACGACCGGGTCTGCACCCGAAGAGGATCCGCAGGTGATGCAGGGCATCGCCACGAATTCGGGGGGCGGTGCGCTGCCGGGCCGTGTGTTCTTCCGGCTGAAGGTGGAGTGAGCAGGCACAGCATGGGGAGAGTTCATGGGGCCAGATAGGGAGGCGGAAGCGAAGATTTGAGTAGCAACCCCATTCCACCATGAAAACCCTGCCTGAACTTCTCATCGTTACCGATCGCGGACACTTCATCGCCTACCGTGGCTATGCGGAGGGGCGGCTCACGGCCCTGGATGCGATGGACATTCCTGAGTCGCTGGAAAAGCTGAGCGACCAGGTGACGGACAAGGCGGGTGGTTTTTCCGCCATGGAATCCATGGGCCAGGGCAACTCATCGGCCGAGCGGCTGCCTTTGGAAGCAGAGCTTGAACTGCGCGCGATCCGCAAGATCGGCCAGCGCATCGGCGAGCTTATTGACGAGCACGGGGCCAATACCTGGGGGCTGGTGGCCTCCCCGGAAATTCACGGGGCCATCGTGGACCAAGTGCCGCCGCTGATGCGGGACAAGCTGGTGCTGCGGGTGAAGAAGAACCTGAACAACCTGACGCCGGAAGAGCTGCTGAAGCGGCTGGCGGAGGCTTAATATCATAGCTCCTATGCGCCCCCATTCACGTAGCCAGTGAGGCACCGTGGATGGGGGCTTCGTTTTTGCTGCTTTCCCAGCAAGCCCATCCGGCAGCCTGGGGCATTCCTCTGCACTCGCAAGGCGGGTTTAGGGAGGATTCTTTTCGAAATGTGACCGCCCCTGTCACATCCCGGCCTGCTCATTCGTCGTCATAGGAAGATGAGGTTTCAGAGCGCTTATAAAAAAAGACCGTCTGGACGGCTTGACACCGACCGTCTGGACGGTATGCTCGATTTTATGACTCTGAATCGCTCCACCTCCACACGAGATTTGCTTTTAGATGCGGCTGAGACGGTGGCCTCCACCCAAGGCGTTTCCCGCCTCACCTTTGATGCCGTGGCTGCCGAGGCCGGCGTGAGCAAAGGCGGTCTGCTGCACCACTTCACCAACAAGGACCAGCTCATCGAGGCCATGGTCCTGCGCACCGCCGAAGGCTGGCGCGAGTGCTACATGAGCGGCTATGAAAGTGTCCCTGAAGGCCCGGGCCGCATGGTGCGCGGCATGCTGAACAAATGCCTGGGCGATGCTGAAAGCTGGACCGAACAGCTGCGCCGCGCCTACGGCTCCGTCTTCGCCGCCCTGGCCTACAACCCGGCCCTCATTGAGCCCATGCGCAAGGCCTACGCGGACCTGTATGAATACGTGAAGAATGACGGCCTTCCCTGCGGCGTGGCCGAGGCCGTCACCACCGCCATTGATGGCCTCTGGCTTTACTGGATTCTCGGCCTCCGCCCCGTGGACCAGGGCGAGATGGACCGCATGAGAAAAGCCCTGGAGACCATCCTCAAGAACTCCCTGGGAGAAGTTTTGTTAGCGTCAGTCAACCCCCCGAAAAAACCCAAACCATGAACATCTATCGCTGGAGTGCCTCCTTGATTCTGATCTCAGCCATTGCCGGAGGCGGCTATGCGCTGGCGGAATGGAAACGCACCTCCCTCCAGGAAGCCGCCGATGCCGCCGCCAGCCAGCCCGAGCCTGCGGAGACGGTGGTCATCACCACCTCACGCCCGCAGGAACACCGGCAGGTGACCACCGCCATCGGCACCGTCCTCGCCCTGCGTTCTGTCACCCTGCGCAATGAGCTGGCCGGCACCGTCGCCCACACCGCTTTGAAGCCCGGCCAGATTGTCGAACAAGGCACGGTTCTCGTCGCCCTGGATGTTTCCGTGGAGGAGGCGGAACTGAGGGCCCTGGAAGCCCAGTCCGTACTGGCGGAAGCCACCCTCAACCGCATGCAGCGCCTCACCCGCGACCGGGCGGCCACCGAGATGGATGTGGACCGCGCCCGCGCCGAGCGGGACGTGGCCCTGGCCCAGATCTCCCGCACCAAGGCGGTGATGGCCCGCAAGACTCTCCGCGCTCCCTTCAAGGCACGTGTTGGTCTCGCCGACCTGCATCCCGGCCAGTATCTGGTGGAGGGCACGGAACTGACCACGCTGCAAGGGGTGGATGAAGGCGTGCATGTGGACTTCAGCGTCACCCAAAACGTGGCCGCCAGCCTGCGCGAAGGCCACATCGTGGATGTCCTGACCACCGGTGAAAACACGGTGGTGAAGGCAAAAATCGTCGCCCTCGACTCACGCATTGATCCCAAGACCCGCAATGCCTGGGTGCGTGCGCGCATCGAAGACGCGCGCAAAGCCCCTTCCCCAGGTTCCTCCGTGCGCGTCCGTGTGCCGGTGGGCGAGGCCAGCCAGGTGGTGGCCGTCAGCATCAGCGCCCTCCGTCGCGGGCCTGAAGGCGACCATGTCTTTGTGGTCAAGAATGACAAAGATGGCAACCCGCGTGCCCACCTCCGTCTGGTGCAAACGCTGACCGTGCAGGGAGATGACGTCCTCCTCCGCAGCGGCCTCAAGGCTGGCGAGCAGGTCGCGGCCTCCGGCTCCTTCAAGCTGCGCGAGGCCGTCCTCGTCGCCGCTGCCCCAAACGGGTCCTCCTCCGCTGCGGCTGCCACCAGCCTGAAGTGAACGATGCCGGCCTCCCTCAACACACCTCTCCTGAACGCCTCCCCCCATGCGCTCGTTCACCGACATTTTCATCAAGCACCCGGTCCTCGCCGTGGTGGTCAACCTGGCCATCGTACTCATTGGCTGGCGGTCCCTCAGCTCGCTGCCCATCCAGCAGTTTCCGAAGATCGAGAGCTCCTCGGTCATCATCACCACAGTTTATTACGGAGCGAGTGCCGAGACCATCCGCGGTTTCCTCACCACGCCCATTGAGCGTGTGGTTTCCCAGATCGGCGGTGTGGACCATGTGGAATCCACCAGCCGCGCCGGCGTCAGCACCGTCACCGTGCGGCTGAAGCTGAACCACAACATCACCTCCGCCCTGGCTGAAGTGAGTGCGCGGCTTCAGCAGGTGCGCAGCGAACTGCCGCCCGAGGCCGAGCCGCCCGCCATCGAGGTGCAGCGTGCCGACCGGCCTTACGCCACCTTTTACCTCAGCTTCACCTCCTCGGAAAGGAGTGTGCCTGCGGTGACGGACTGGCTCATGCGCACCCTTCAGCCACAGCTCGCCACCGTGTCTGGCGTCCAGCGCGTGACCTTTGAAGGCGGCCGCCAGATCGCCATGCGGGTGTGGATTGATCCCGACCGCCTCGCCGCGCTGAACCTCTCCCCGGGGGATATACAGGCCGCCCTCAGGCGGAACAACTACCTGGCCGCCGTGGGGCGCACGAAGGGAAACCTGGTGGAAATCAACCTGCTGGCCAATACCGACCTGCGCTCCCAGGAAGAATTCGCCAATCTCATCGTGGCGGAACGTGAAGGTGCCATCGTCCGCCTGAGCGATGTCGCCCGGGTGGAACTGGGGGCTGAAGATCCGGACCTCATCGCCAAGCACGACCACAAGGAAGGTGTCTATCTGGGAGTGTGGCCGCTGGTCGGCTCCAATGAAATTGATGTTGCCAAGCAGCTGGAGATCGAGATGGAGCGCATCCGCCCCACCCTGCCCAAGGACATTGACATGCAGCTCGTGTGGGACGGCACCATGTTCATGCGCTCCGCATTGAAGGAGATCACCAAGACCCTGATCGAGACAGTGCTCATCGTCGGCGTGGCGGTGTTCATTTTCATGGGTTCTCTCCGCACCGCCCTGGTGCCGCTCATCGCCATGCCCATCTCCCTGGTGGGCGCGGCCGCCATCATGCTGGCCTGCGGGTTCAGCCTGAACTTGCTCACCATTCTTGCCATCGTTCTTTCCGTCGGTCTCGTGGTGGATGACGCCATCGTGGTGGTGGAAAACGTGGAGCGCCATGTCCAGGCGGGGAAAAACCGCATCCAGGCGGCCCTCATCGGAGCGCGGGAACTGGTAGGCCCCATCATCGCCATGACCATCACCCTGGCCGTGGTCTATGCGCCCATCGGTTTTCAGGGTGGCCTAACCGGATCTTTGTTCCTGGAATTCGCCATCACCCTGGCTGCGGCGGTGGTGGTCTCCGGATTCGTCGCCGTGACGCTGTCCCCGGTCATGAGTTCGCGCTTCGTCCATGCTCACGGGCATGAGTCCCGCCTCACGCGCTGGGTGAACCACGGCTTTGAAAAGGTGAAACGCGCTTATGCCTGGTTGCTCGACGGGGCGCTGCAGATGCGTGCGGTGATCGTCCTGGTGGCCCTGGTGGTCATGTTTGCCGCCTGGCCCTTCTACATGTTCTCTAACAAAGAACTCGCCCCTGTGGAGGACCAGAGCCACATCAGCCTGTTCCTGGACACACCGCCGGACTCCACCGTGGAATCCGCCAACCGCGAATCCCTCAAGGTGGTGGACGCTGTCAATGCTTTCCCAGAGTCTGAGTACATGTGGTCGCTCACCGCCAACTGGGGTGGCTTCGGCGGCCTCGTGGCCAAGAACTGGAAGGAGCGCACCCGCTCCACCGAGGAGATGTATGGCGAGGTCTATGGGGCCGTTTCCCAGATCCCCGGCCTGCGCATCTTCCCCCGCCTGGACCCTCCCCTGCCCACTCCCGGCCAGTATGATGTGGAGCTGGTGCTGCAGACCAACGAACCCGTGGAACAGATGCTGGAGACCGCCTCTTCCATCATCGCCGCAGGTTTCCAGAGCGGCAAATTCCTGTATGTGGACACCGACCTGAAAATCGACCGGCCCGAGGCCCGCGTGATCATTGACCGCGAACGTCTGGCCGACCTCGGCCTGGACCTCGCCGGTGTCGGTCAGGAGCTGGGGACCATGCTTGGCGGTGCCTATGTGAACCGGTTCAACTACTTCGACCGCAGCTACAAGGTCATTCCCCAGATTGGCGACCAGGACCGCGCCACGGTGGGCCCTTTGCTGGATCTCAAGATCAAGACGCCCGCCGGAGATCTGGTGCCCGTGTCCACCTTTACCAGCATCGAATCTCACACCGCACCGCGCACGCTGAACCGCTTCCAGCAGCGCAATGCGGTGCGCATCTTCGGCGGCGTGCAGCCCGGTGTGACCAAGGAACAGGGCCTGCGGGTGCTCGAAGACGCCGCCCGTGCCCATGCCGGACCGGGCGTCACGCTCGACTACGCGGGCGAATCCCGCCAGATCCGTCTCGAGGGCTCTTCCCTCACCGTCACGCTCGGCTTTGCCATCGTCCTCATCTACCTCGTGCTGGCCGCGCAATTCCGCAGCTTCCGGGATCCCCTCATCGTGCTCCTCGGCTCCGTGCCTCTGGCCATTTCCGGCGCGCTGGTGTTCACCTTCCTAGATTTCACCACCATCAATATCTACTCGCAGGTCGGCCTCATCACCCTCGTCGGGCTCATCGCCAAAAACGGCATTCTCATCGTCCAGTTCGCCAACGAACTTCAGGCCCGCGGCCTGGAAAAAATAGCGGCTTTACGAGAAGCTTCCCTCACCCGGCTCCGCCCGGTGCTGATGACCTCGGCAGCCACCATCTTCGGCCACTTCCCGCTCGTCTTCGTCACGGGTCCCGGTGCCCATGCACGCAACAGCATCGGCATCGTGCTGGTCACCGGCATGATCGTGGGGACCCTCTTCACCCTGTTCGTCGTCCCCGTCTTCTACTCGCTCATTGCTGAGCACCACCAGCCAGAAACTGACACTGAAGAGGAGGAAGAAATCTCCACGCCCGCCATCCCTGCCGCAGCAGTTGCGACAGCGACGGCCTCGTATTAAAAACAGGCCGGACTCCCAATCATCCGGCTCCGAGATGGATTTGCGCCTTCAGCGATGGCTGAGGAGGCCGCCTGCTCTCAGAGCCGGAAACGAGGATCTACTCGCGCAGCCAGGCCTCGTAGGCTTCGTTGATGAGGCAGTCGTCGCCGAGCGCGTCTTTGAGAGGATCCACGGCGGTGGCGCTGTAGCCCAGATGCAGGTGGCGGCGCCAGCCTTCGGCGAAGTCGAACTGGCCGGAAAGAGCCCCGACCTTGCGGGAAGATTCATCCATGCTGACGAGGTAGGAGTCCATGCCCTGCGTGACATCCAGCCAATGTTTCTGGCTGACGTGGGCGGCCAGGGATTCGCGCTTTTGGGCGTGGACGCGGGTGGTATTGACATAGGCCCCGGCGTGGATGCGCTTACGGAGGGGATCGCAAAGGCCGTGGGGCATGGCGTGATAGACGGTCACGTCATGGAGGAAGGAGGGCCGCTGGGGATCGGTGACGAAGTTCTGGATGGGATGGGCAAAGGCGGCAGTGCAGGCCAGGCGCTGGGCGTTCTGGTGGTCCTCCATGTAATCGGCGGGCGAGTGGGTGAGGACGATCGTGGGCTGGGCCTCGCGGACGACGGCGGCGACTTTGCGCAGGAGCGGCACGCTGTAGGTGAGCTCCAGGTCATCGGCAATGGGTGGGTAAAAGGTAGCACCGAGGATGCGGGCGGCCTCCTGCCCTTCCGCCAAGCGAGTGCGTGAGGTGGTGGGTCCATCCATTTGAACGGAGCCGCCATTGCCGGTGCACAGGTTCATGTAGTGAAGGTCCCAGCCCCGCTCCTGCAGGAGGAGCATGGTGCCGGCGGCAACAAATTCAATGTCATCTGGGTGGGCGAAGAGGGCGAGGACGGAGGGCATGGTGGGATGGACAGCATGCTACGTCAGATTTCCCATGCTGTTGTCACAGAATTGCATGCGGATGGACTGTTGCCCATGCCCGCAGCATCTTCATTGAGTGTCGGAGGTATTCCCATAGGTAGCCATGAGTAAGCGAAGCGCGCTTCTGGAAATGTGCGTCCTCCCTTCGCATTCGAAGCGAAGGCCAGCGGTATACCTCGCGGGTGAAAGGGTCCCTAAGTGAAGTCACACAGCCATTCTTGACGGATTGGATCACCACACTCAATACCCCCAGCCCCAAAGGGGCGAGACACCCCGCTCACGCCCCCACCCCACATCCTGATCTTCCAGAGCTTACCCGCCCCCGCTACCCCTCCATTCTCTCTCCGACTGGATCGCAATGCTTGCACCGCCACCCACCCACTCTCCCCCCCGCCGACAAACGCGCTCCCACCGGAGTCATTATTTGATGAAATAATCTGCTGATAATCAACCTTTTGGACTTAGACATTCATAGTTCGCCTGGCATCTTGTCTCAGGGATTTTGGTTAGGCCGGAGGGGTGAGGGTTAAAGCAATATCTTTCAGCTTAATCACTTTTCTTGCCACACAATCCAGACTGAGCCAATCATAGATGATGGATATATTAAGAAGCGGCGATACAGACACTTTTTTCAGCTACGATGATGAAGCTGCCGAGGATGAGTTCGAGCGTCGCCGCTTTTCAGATCGCCTGGCACGAATCATCATGGATGAAAAAGGCGGAAAGCCTCTCGTCGTTTCAATTGTAAATCCCTGGGGCGGGGGCAAAAGCACTCTACTGAAATACATCAGAGACGCCATCGCAGCGACTACACGCGACGAATCACCGAATGTCAAAAATTGCCGGATTACTCGCTTCAATCTTTGGCGGTATGCAGGAGAAGACCAACTCCTCTATCGGATGTTTGAGAGTCTGATCCAGGCCATCAATCAAGAGACACCTCTTACAACCGGACAGCATCTTTTAAAGCTCCTGCCCGCCTGGATAAAACGCTTCTCGATTGCTTGTGACCTACTGGCACCGGGCTCAGGAGGACTGCTGAGAGAGTTCTTTGCTACACTTTCGCCCGAGCAGTTCGAGGTTCAACTGGATACAGTTCGTCATACCACCCGCGAGTATCTCGCCAGAACTGGCACCCGCGTCATTATGCTGCTGGATGATGTGGACCGCCTGGACCCTGATGAAATCCTGCTGCTTTTCCGTGCACTCAAGCTTATCGCGGACCTGCCTAATACGACCTTCATCATCGCCATGGATGAAGAGCACGTTAGCGAAGTCATCGGCCAGCGCATCGGCGGCAGCATCGAAAGCGGTCGCCGATACATTGAAAAAATAGTGAATGTGCGGCTGGTTGTGCCCAAAATCCCCGATGAAGTGCTCGAAGACTATGTCATGCGGCGCTTCATCACGGTCTGGCGACGGGAGCTCAAAGAGAGGGCTGAACGTGCCACAGCTCCTGGAACTGCTCAACAAGCGAAGCCCCCAGAGCCTGATCCCCAGGATGTAGAACGAATGATCGGCATCTTCCGGGTCCTGCACCTGCCTTACCTCCCGACACCGCGCACGGTGAAATCCATCGAAAATGCGTTTGCCTTTGCCCTGGGATTGCTGCCGGATGAAGTTAATGCAGGTGATGTTCTCCTTCTGGAAGCCACCCGTCTTTTGCACCCTCAGCTTTATCTGGCCCTGCCGGAGGTGATCCCGAATTTGAACAAGATCACCTCAAACTCTCCCATCGAATTTATTATGGATGAATCAGCGGAAAGTGAACGAGTTCAGAAACAAAAAGCAGATATTGTTAGGCAGCTCAGCGACCTCATCAAGACATCTACCTTCCACTCCAAGGACCAGATAAAGGAGGCGCTCACCACATGGTTTCCACAGTTGCGTTCGTTTCATTCTGAGGACGAAGAAAAGACAAATGATCAAGCCAAACGCATCAGTTCTCCGAATTACTTTTGGCGCTATTACTCTGGGGCCGTGCATAAGAAAGATGTCCACGATGCGGACGTCTCATCTTGGCTTACCCAGGCGCTTGACCCCGAGAAAAAAAGTCAGGCCGCAAAGGCTCTGGCTCACCACCTCGGCAAACTTTCCTTCCAGGCTTTTTTCAAAAAGCTGCAGGATCTTTTATTCGAAATTCCAGACAGCACCTTGCCTTTAACACTCATGGCTGAGGTCGTTTCGGCATTCCCTGAGGAAAATACAGATCATTTCAGTAACCTATGGCAAAGAGCAGCCTCCACGATGGCCGCTATCATCCATCGGATGGCCCCTAAAGAGCAAGTTATGATTGCCACGACTTTGGTCCGGGCGAGCAAAAATTTCAAATGGAGTTTTGTTTTCATGGATCATGTGGCGAAAAACAACTATCTTACTTTACGAGCCAAGGAGGGAGAAGAGCAGCGGCCGCCTTCACCTTTCGATGAAGAGCTAGCCAAACAAAGCATTGCTGCCTATGAGGGCGGTTTTATCCCTCAATCGAATGACCTGATCTGCAAAATGGTCTGGACCCTTTACAGAAACCGGCACCTGCCTAATCTTACGACTCGCGTTCGTGAACTGTCCCTCAAGACTCCTGAGGTGGGGCTGCAATTTCTTGCGGCAGGCTGCGACTTCGGATCAAGCGAAAGTCATAAAGCAGCCTGTTGGATATGGGTGGGCGAAAAAGGGCTTCGCGATGTCGAGCGTTTGCTTTCAATGCCAGTGCTCAAGAAGGTCCTGAAAACACTGCCAGAAAAACCTGCCAACTATGAACCATTCTCCCTTTACCTTGACTACCTCACCCTCGAAGAAGTCGGCTGGGCTTGTTTGAGGAGTCTTCGGGAACAGGAGAAGGTGGCCAAGGATGCGGGTGCGGCGGCGACGGAATAACCGATGATGTTTTTCAAAATCATCTTGCGACAGCGGAAGGAGGCGAGAACATGATGCATGAAACCTGCCCGGAAACCGAAGCCTGATCCTCAGCGGTCATCGAAGCGGCCGGACAAGGGCTGGGCTGAGAAGGCGGATTTGGAGATCGCCAGTGCATTGTCGAGCTTGGAAGATGAGCTGCCAAGTAAACTGTGAGCAAATTGGTGTAACGTCTTGAATATCAGTCATTAATTCGCCTGCAACCCGTTTGCCCAAGGCGCGACAATCGCGCTTGGCGGACAAGCCTTCCCAACTCACGACCTGGCGAATGCGGATCTGACGCGGATCCATTTGAAGGCTGAGCCAAAAAGACAGCAAACCCCGACACACTCCCGGCCCCGACTTTTTTCGCCACTTTTCGAAAGAGCTCCATGCCGCCTACCGCAGGATGTAAATTTTCTCCCGATCCACCTGCATGGGCGGTTCGATTTTCTTCAGCTTTCTCTTGGTTCCGTCCGGAAAGACCCGGCAACCCTCACCTTCCCCACTCAAGAGGCTTCGCTGGAATTTGCCCCAGCGTTTATCCCCAAGCAGGCGACGAAAACATTGAAAGTTGTTCGGGCATTTGAGCGACTGCATGATGAAATTAAGCGCGCCGCCTTCGCCAAGCCTTGCAAAAGCATGGCTGACGTTGAAAATCGGCTGTCTTTTCATTTTCCCAACCCCACAACCATGCCCAAGAAAGCCGCCGCCAAAGCCTCCCGCACCGAGCCTCCTGCATCGAGCATCCGCCCGATCAAAAAGCTGATGGTCGCGAACCGTTCTGAGATCGCCATCCGCGTGATGCGGGCGGCCACGGAACTGGGGCTGAAAACGGTGGGCATCTATGCCCAGGAAGACCGCTTTTGCCCGCACCGCTTCAAGGCGGATGAAGCCTATGAACTGAACAAGGACAAAGGCCCGCTGGGTGCCTACCTGGACATTGAGGGCATCGTGACCCTGGCCAAGGAAAAGGGCGTGGACGCCATCCACCCTGGTTACGGTTTCCTTTCGGAGAATCCGCAGTTTGCCCAGGCCTGCGCGGATGCAGGCATCATCTTCATCGGCCCTGAGGCGAAGATCCTGGACATGATGGGAGACAAAACGGCCGCCCGCAATGTGGCACGCAGGCTGAATGTGCCGATCCTGGAAGGCACGGATGAGCCGGTGAGCGACCGCAAGGAAGCGGTGACCGTGGCGAAGAAGATCGGCTTCCCGCTGATCATCAAGGCGGCCTTCGGCGGTGGCGGGCGCGGCATGCGCGTGGTCCGCGAGGCGAAGGACCTGGAGAAGCTGCTGGACGAGGCGCAGACGGAGGCGCTGCGCTCCTTTGGCAACGGCGCGGTGTTCCTGGAAAAATTTGTGGGCAAGGCGAAGCACATCGAGGTGCAGATCCTGGCGGACAAGCACGGCCATGTGCTGCACCTGCATGAGCGCGATTGCTCCGTGCAACGCCGTCACCAGAAGGTGATCGAGCAGGCGCCGAGCTATGGTGTGAAGCAGGAGATCATCGACAGCCTGTGCGAGGCGGCGGTGAAGCTGGCGAAGGAAGTGAACTACACGCACGCCGGCACGGTGGAGTTCCTGGTGGACCACGAGACGGGCGAGTGGTTCTTCATCGAGATGAATCCGCGCATCCAGGTGGAGCACACGGTGACGGAGGAGATCACGGGCATTGACATCGTGCGCAGCCAGATCCTCATCGCGCAGGGCTACCAGGTGCATGAGGAGCCGCTGGGCCTACCGGCGCAGGACAAGATCGAGAAGAGCGGTTACGCGATCCAGTGCCGCATCACCACGGAAGATCCGGAGAACGGCTTCACACCGGACTTTGGCAAGATCCTGACCTACCGCAGTGCGGGCGGGTTTGGCGTGCGGCTGGACGGGGCGCTGGGCGCGACGAATGCGGTCATCACGCCGTATTATGACTCCATGCTGGTGAAGATGACGGTCTATGGCCGCACCTACCAGCAGGCGCTGGACCGGATGGACCGCGGCCTGCGCGAATTCCGCATCCGCGGGGTGAAGACGAACATCCCGTTCCTGATGAACGTGGTGCACCATGAGGACTTCAAGACCGGCCAGGCAACCACACGCTTCATTGATAACAATCCGGACCTGCTGAAGTTTGTGGCGCGTAAGGACCGTGCCTCGAAGCTGCTGAGCTACCTGGCGGATACGGTGGTGAACGGCAACCCGTTTGCCAAGGGCCACAAGATCAGCAAAGCCTTCACCTCATCGCCGATTCCGAAATGGGACCACAAGGTGGCCCCGGCCGCCGGCACCAAGCAGATCCTCACGGAGATGGGCCCGGAGAAATTCTGCAAAGACTGGGTGGCCAAGCAGAAGCGCCTGCTGCTGACGGACACGACGATGCGCGATGCGCACCAGAGCCTGCTGGCCACACGCATGCGCACCTATGACATGCTGGCCGTGGCAGATGCCGTGGCACGGCGCACGCCGGACCTTTTCTCCCTGGAGATGTGGGGCGGCGCGACCTTTGACGTGACGATGCGCTTTCTGCGCGAAGATCCGTGGGAGCGCCTGCGTGACATCCGCGAGAAGGTGCCGAACATTCTGCTGCAGATGCTTTTCCGCGGCAGCAATGCTGTTGGTTATACCAACTACCCGGACAATGTGGTGAAGGGCTTCATCAAGCATGCCGCCCAGAACGGCATGGACATCTTCCGCATCTTTGACAGCCTGAACTACCTGCCCAACCTGACGGCGGCGATGCAGGCGGTGCGCGAGGACACGAGCTCCATCTGTGAAGGCACTCTTTGTTATACCGGCGACATCCTGGACCCGAAACGCGACAAGTATGACCTGAAGTACTATGTGCGCCTGGCCAAGGAACTGGAGAAAATGGGTGCGCACATGCTGTGCATCAAGGACATGGCCGGCCTGGTGCGCCCCTATGCGGCGAAGAAGCTGGTGAAAGCGCTGAAGGACGAGGTGGGCATCCCGATCCACTTCCACACGCATGACACCAGCGGCCTGAATGCGGCCAGCATCATCGAGGCGGCGAATGCCGGGGTGGATGTGGTGGATGCGGCCATCGCCTCCATGTCCGGCGGCACCAGCCAGCCGAACCTGAACTCCATCGTCGCCGCCATGCAGCACACGCCGCGTGACACGGGGCTGGATACGGAAGCGCTACAAGAATTCAGCGACTACTGGGCGGCCGTGCGCGCCTTTTACAAACCCTTCGACACGAGCGAACCGTACGGCACCGCCGAGGTGTATCTGCATGAGATGCCCGGCGGCCAGTACACGAACCTCAAGGAGCAGGCCATCGGCATGGGCCTGGGGCCACGCTGGCCGGAGATCGCCCACGCCTATGCGGAGGTGAACCAGCTCTGCGGGGACATCGTGAAAGTCACGCCTTCATCCAAGGTGGTGGGCGACCTAGCCATCGAGTGCGTGGCGCGTGGCGTGAAGCCGGGCGACATCTTCCAGCTGGCCGGCACGAAGTGGAGCAAGGATGTGACGAGCATGTTCGAAGGCTGGCTGGGCGAGCCCTTCTACGGCATGGAGGCCAACAAGGCCGCCGACAGCCGCAAGAAGTGGAATGCGCTGGCCGATGCCATCGTCGGCAAGGGCGGCAAGCGGATCAAAGGCCGCCCGGGGACGCACGCGGCGAAGATCAAGCTGGATGAGGTGCGCGCCGAGCTGGAACAGAAGATGAAGAAGAAGCCCACCGAGGACGATGTGTGGAGCTACCTCATGTATCCGGATGTGTTCCTGAAGTTTGCGGAGTTCCGTAAGACCTATGGCGATGTCTCGGCCCTGCCGACACCGGCCTACTACTACGGGCTGCAGCAGAAGGAAGAGATCAACATCGAGCTGGAGGCGGGCAAGACCCTCTTTGTGCGCCTGCTGAACATGACGGAGCCGGATCATAACGGCCAGCAGACGGCCATCTTTGAGCTCAACGGCTACCCCCGCCACACGACGGTGACGAACAAGCTGCTGGCCAAGGATGCAGTGACGAAGACCAAGGCCGACCCGGCGGACCCCACCCAGGTGGGCGCGCCGATGCCCGGCATGGTGGCCAGCATCGCCGTGAGCGTGGGCCAGAAGGTGAAGGAGGGCGAAACCCTCGTGACCCTGGAGGCCATGAAGATGTTCGCCGCCGTCTCCGCCCCGATCTCCGGGACCGTGCAGGAGATCTGCGTGAAGATCAGCGAAGCGGTGGAGAGCAAGGACCTGCTGGTGCGGCTGGCGAAGTAAGCCTGCCTGGAACCGCCTGAATGATGAGCGTCCCCAGACCGAAGAGGTCTGGGGACGTTTGTGTTTTGGGGGGAGGAAGAAGGATAGGCAGGTAACGAAGGTATCGTGGTGATGGATTTGATGTTTTGCATGGAGTCTGGTGAGACGGCCTTTATGATTTGGGTGTGGAGGAGGCGCGATGGGTTAGGCCGCCCTTTCAGGGCTCTCGATCCGGTTGGACAACATCGGCTCGCCTTTCCCAGGGCGTTGCCCTGGGCTACGATGGGACGCGCCGTTGGCGCTGATGAAGGGGACGGGAGTGAATGATGTTTTGCGATGGGTTCCCATCGCGTTCGGTCACCCATGACGCATGAGAGGCCTGTAGGATGGCATGTGATTGAAGGTGGCGAATGTGAGTTAGGCCGCCCTTTCAGGGCTCTTGATCCGGTTGGGCGACATCGGCTCGCATTTCCCAGGGCTTTGCCCTGGGCTGCGATAGGCCGCGCCGTTGGCGCTGATGAAAAGGGGACGTGATTGGAGACCTTGTTTGGGCGACGCCGCTCGGTTTCGGTAAGGAGATGGGTGATGCATTGAGCCCTGAGGATTGGATATTCATGGAGACCGGGACCTTCATATCCGATTCTTCGCCCCAAAGGGGTAGCCCATCGTAGCCCAGGGCAACGCCCTGGGGGTAACGGCAGACAACCATCGTAGAGCCCTGAAAGGGCGGCCTAACTCCCGAAATGATGCGTCTTTGATCTTGATGGAAATCAGCGCTTGATGTCCGGTTCTTCGCCCCAAAGGGGCAGCCCATCGTAGCCCAGGGCAACGCCCTGGGGGGTAGCGGCAGACAACCATCGCAGAGCCCTGAAAGGGCGACCTAACTCCCGAAATGATGCGTCTTTGATCTTGATGGAGATCAGCGCTTGATGTCCGCTTCTCCCGCCCCAAAGGGGCAGCCTATCGTAGCCCAGGGCAACGCCCTGGGGGGTAGCGGCAGACAACCATCGCAGAGCCCTGAAAGGGCGACCTAACTCCCATGCCGCAATCACTTGCCAATCTCTACGTTCACCTGATTTTCTCCACGAAGGAACGGTTGGCATTTTTGTCTCCGGAAGTGCGCCCTGACCTCCACGCATATCTGGCGACGGTGCTGGCGAATTTAAACTCCCCTGCGGTGCTCATCAATTCGGTGGCAGACCACGTGCATATTCTTTTTAACATGGGCCGCACCGTGACACTGGCGCAGGTGGTTGAGGAGGTGAAGAAATCGTCCTCCAAATGGATCAAGACACAGGGGCCGAATCTCGCGACTTTCGCATGGCAGGCAGGGTATGGGGGCTTTTCCGTGAGCGAGTCTAACGTACCGAAGGTGGCGAATTACATTCGCAACCAGGAGGAGCATCACCGGGTGAAGACGTTTCAGGAGGAGTACCGGGAGTTTTTAGAGAAACACAAAGTTCAATACGATGAACGGTATGTGTGGGATTGATCTGAAGATCGGCGCGCTTAGTTTTGGGGATGGAGAGGTAGTCAGTGAGCGTCAATAGTGCGCGAGGTACGGGAGGCGGCGTTTGTTCTTCGGGGTGTGATGAGTTGTGCCGCCCTTTCAGGGCTCTCGATCTACTTTGGCGGCATCGGCTCGCCTTTCCCAGGGCGTTGCCCTGGGCTACGATAGGCTGCCCCTTTGGGGCGAAGAACGAATGCTCTGCACGGTTCCCCAGCTACATCAAATAGAGTTAGGCCGCCCTTTCAGGGCTCTCGATTCGATTGGGCGGCATCGTCTGACACTTCCCAGGGCGTTGCCCTGGGCTACGATAAGCTGCCCCTTTGGGGCGAAGAACGAATGTCCAGCACAATCCGCCATCAACACCAAACGTGCACCTCATCGCCATCGAACACCCCATCTTGGACACGGAGCACTTGCTTGGCCGCTTCAACTCCCACCTGCAGTGCCTCGTCACGATCGAACACAACATCCTGAACACAGTCAAGCCGCGCCCATTCATCAGCGCCAACGGCGCGGCCTATCGTAGCCCAGGGCAACGCCCTGGGAAATGCGTGCATGCCCCCCACTCAGGAACAAGAGCCCTGAATGGGCGGCCTAATTCACCGAACCTCCGTCAAACTCAAAGGACAAACGATGTCTTACATGCCCTCAAGTGATGGACGGTAACGCATCCTATCCAGGCCGTCGTTACCTGCCTATCCCTCATCGCATCCAAACCAAAACCGCAGGGCTTCGGTAATACGACGGCTCCAAACCTATCCTCTTCATCAGCACCGAACATGTCCTCATCGCAATCGAACACAACACCCTGGACGCAGCCAATGCCGCACCCCTTCATCAGCGCCAACGTCGCGACCTATCGTAGCCCAGGGCAACGCCCTGGAAATGTGTGCCTGTGCCGATCCGGCGAGTTGAGAACCCTGAATAGGCGGCCTAACTCTTCATGGTACGACTGCATCACGCCAAAATGAGTCGCCTACTTGCCACCTTCAGCCGCGTGTTCTGAGACGTGCCAAGCTGATCTTCGGGGCATGAGCTTATCGCCCTTTCGCGGATCATCATGTCACATGGAGCTGTCTCGCACCACCGCCAGTCGGCACAAAAAGCTGGAAGCCCAGTGAGGGCTTCCAGCCGGTGGGGTTTTGCTATAGGCGGATCAGGCGGCGACAGCCTGCATCTTGTGGATGCAGTCCATGCAGACGCCGGCCTCAAGGATGAGGGAGACCGGACGCACTTCGTTGCAGCGCTCGCACTGGCGGAAGAAGCGGCGGTCTTTGAGGGCGGCACGACGGGCCTGCTCGACGTTTTCCGGCAGGGCACGGACGGGCAGCATGCGGCCGACGCCTTTCCAGTGAATCTGCGGGGTGGCAGCCAAGGGTTCCTTGACCACCATGGCCTGGACCCACTGGCCCAGGCTGGTTTTCACGACGCGGGTGTACTTTGTTGAAAGATCTGTGTCTGTCATAGGGGGGGGAGCCTAAACAAGCACCAAGATTCGTGCCAATCTAGGCAAATCACCACGAAAGGGTCTCAAACGGACCAATAGCGGTCATAATCACGGGCGGTAGTTGGTGAATGAGTGACGGGATTGTTGCTTGGGAAGGAAAATGGGAGCTTTGGCGGGGGATTGTGGATGTTTTATCGGGAGACTGAGGCAAGCAAAATGCACGGAAAATCAGTGAGAGGAACAAGGTCGTCGTGCTTTTTGTGAGCGCGAGCACAGCCTAACCATGAATGATAAAAAGAAACCGAGATGAAACTGGCTACCGAGCTGCCAGGGCAATGCAAAGCGCAGGCCGGATGAGTTTGGTACAAAACCGGAAGATGGGTGGGGTATCGCTTCGCCAACCCGTGGTGTGGCGAGGTGCGCGCGCATCAAACACAGCCGGCACACAGCCTGACATGGGCGAAGTGTGGGAGGGGTGGACAAACCTCAGGCCTGCTCCGTGGTCTGGAAGTCGGGGTAGGCGTTGGCGGCGTGCTCGGAGAAGTCGAGGCCGTTGATCTGCTCCTCCTCGGTGGCGCGGGTGGGGACGATGAGCTTGATGAAGGCGAAGATAATGGAGCAGGCAATGAAGGCGTAGAGGCTGATGCTGAAGGTGCCCAAGGCCTGGATGCCGAGCCGCTCGATGCTGAAGCCCTTTTCATCAAAGAGGGCGACGCAGAGGGTTCCCCACCAGCCGCAGGCGAGGTGGACGGGGACGGCCCCGACGGCATCGTCGATGCGGAGGCGCTCCAGCGCGATGGTGGCGACGGTGGTGATGATGCCGCCCAGGAGGCCGATGATGACGGCAGCGGCGGGGGTGACATTGCCACAGCAGGCGGTGATGGCGACGGCCCCGCCGAGGGCCCCGTTCATGGCGATGCTGACATCCGCGCGGCCCTGGATGAACCACATGGCCACCATGGCGGCGAGACCGGCAGCGGCGGGTGAGATGGTGGTATTGACGACGAGGCGGCCAATGACCCCGCTGCCGCTGAGGGAGGAGCCGGCATTGAATCCGAACCAGCCGAACCAGAGGAGGAGGACGCCGAGGGCGACCAGGGGGATGTTATGCCCGGCGATGAGGCGCGGGGTGCCATCTTTCCCAAAACGGCCGACACGTGGGCCGACGGCGAGGATGCCTGCGAGGGAGCAGGCACCGCCGCAGGCATGGACGACGGAGGAGCCCGCGTAGTCCACAAAGCCAATGGCCTCCAGCCAGCCCTTCTCCCCGCCGATGCCGAAGCTACCACCGAAGCTGCCCCAGGCCCAGTGGCCGACGACGGGGTAGATGAAGATGGTGAAGAGGGCGCAGTAGAGGAGGTAACCCATGAATTTGGTGCGCTCTGCCACGGCCCCGGAGAGGATGGTGCAGGAGACGCCTGCAAAGCCGAGCTGGAAGAACCAGAAGATCCAGACAGGGTGGTCTGCGCCGAAGGTGGAGAGCCAGAAACCATCCATGCCAAAGAGTCCGCGCCAACTGCTGCCGAACATGAGGCCGAAGCCGATGAAGAGGAAGACGATGGCGCAGATGCAGAAGTCGAGGAAGCTTTTCATCACGATGTTGATCGTGTTTTTCGCCCGGCAGGCGCCGATCTCCAGCATGACGAATCCGGCCTGCATGAAGAAGACCATGGCGGCGGTGATGACGATCCAGACATAGTTGATGTTAGACTGGAGGGCCTCGATCGCACCTGCGGGCACGGCGGCGGCCAGAGGGGCAACCGATGCTGGGGCTGCGGGCGTGGCGGCGGGTGCCGGGGCTGGCGGGGCCGTGGCGAGGGTCTCCAGGGCTTTTTCATGCTGGCTGAGCTTTTCCAAAATGCCATCCAGGCGACCGGTGACGCGGTCATTGGCATCCAGCTTTTCCAGGATGGTGTCGAGGCGGGTGTTGACGCGCTCATTGGCCTCCAGCCTGCCGAGGATGCCATCGAGCTTTTCCTCCAGGGGCGGCGGGGCGGCGGGGGTGTCCTGAGCGGGCGCGAGGGGGGCGGCGAAGGCAGCGGTCAGGAGGAGGAGCGGACGGAGGAGACGAATCATGAACGGAGGGAGAAAAAATGGAGGAGGGTCAGTCGGCCAGGAGCGTGTGCAACTCGCTGAGGAGGGCCTGGCGTTTGGTGGTGTTGGGCACCTGGCCGATGAGGGCTTCGGCGAGTTTGCGCACCTCGGCCGGGGGCAGGCGGTAGGGGTCCTGGATGCCGCTGCGGGCCATGACGCGGTCAATCATCAGGGTGAGCTGGGCACGGCCCATGACCTTGCCGAGGATGCTTTCGACCTGCTTGCGCACTTGGCCCCAGTTGTTGACGACGACTTCGGCCTTGTCCGTCATTTCCTGAAGGCGGCGGGGGCTGGTGACGACGAGCTCCTCGATGCCGTCTTCGTTGCGGGGAGTGGAGGCCCCGGGCTCGGTAGAAAGACTGGTGAGGAGGGCGGCGTGGTCCGTCAGCAAGACGGTGGCGGCGCTGGCGGCGAGGTCGGCATCGCCCCGGGCGGTGAGCAGGAAGACGAGCACGCTCTCCTCCTGAATGAGGACGAGGAGGACGCCGCCATCAAACTCCAGGTAGATCTGGCGCATCTTGCGGCGCACCTGGCGGTAGCCATCCAGCATCTGGCTGAGGATGCCGGTGAGGTCCAGCGCGCGGCCTTCGGAAAAGGGCATCTGGCGGTGGATGGTGTTGCGGCCTTTGAAGAGCATGACGCCGGCCACGCCTTCCAGCCGTTGCAGGGCAGCCACGGCGGCGATGAGGGAATTCAGAGTCATGGCGCGGTGCTGCGGGCCAGGGAATCACGCACCTGCTTCAGGGAGCGGCGGTTGCTGCTGACAACGCCATGCCAGCCGCTGGCGGAATGGTGAAAGGCGGTCTGACCTTCGCGGTCCTCGACGATGCCCAGCTGGAGCTGGCGCATGCCGAGGGTATCGGCCAGCTTTTGAGCAAAGTAGGTGACGTATTTCACCTCGCTGGCAAAGCGCTGAGCGGATTCCGCATCCCCACCGGTAAGGGATTCGCGGCCCTGCTGGGTGTCCATTTTGATAAAACCAGGGTCTGGCTCCATTCGAATGACATTGGTAGGTTGCTGCCCTTGCTGGGGACGGTTGGCTGAGATGGGAATGATTCGGGTGGCTTCCACATGGATTAAATAAGCATGCGCTGTGCCATCTTTATGCACTCTGCAATGCGCACTTCGCCCTTGACGGACGTTCTGTATTCGACATCGGCTGAAGCCTTGCTCTAACTCTGGCTGCATCCCTCTCCCCTTCCTTCTCCCCATGTCATCCATCTTTGAACTTTTTTCCCTTCAGAATCAAACCGCCGTGGTCATCGGCGGCACTGGCGAACTCTGCGGCGCCATCGCCGAAGGCTATGCCAGCGCCGGTGCGGAGGTGGTGCTGGTGGGGCGCGACCCGGCCAAGGCTGAAAAGCGGCTGGAGGCCATCCACGCCGCCGGTGGCGAAGGTTACTTCATCAGCGCGGATGCCTCGCGCAAATCGGACCTGCAACTGCTGCTGGACCAGGTGCTGGAGCGCTCCGGCGGCTGCCACATCCTGGTCAACGGCGCGGGGGTAAACTCGGCCACGCCTTTCCTGGACATCCCGGAAGAAGAGTATGACCGTATCATGGGCATCAATACCAAGGGCGTGTTCCTGGCCTGCCAGGTCTTCGGCAAATATTTTGTGGAGCAGAAGGTGCCCGCCTCCATCATCAATCTGGGCTCCATGTCCGGCCTGCTGCCGCTGAGCCGGGTCTTCACCTACAGCATGTCCAAAGGGGCGGTGCACAATCTGAGCAAGAACCTGGCCCGCGAGTGGGCCCCGCTGAACATCCGCGTGAACACGCTGGTGCCCGGCTTTTTCCCGGCAGAGCAGAACAAAAAGGTGCTGACGCCGGACCGCGTGGCGAAGATCATGGGCCACACGCCGATGAACCGCTTTGGCACGGCCAATGAACTGGTGGGCGCGGCACTGCTGCTGGCGGCCAATGGCGCGGGCAGCTTCATCACCGGCCAGGAAATGGTGGTGGATGGCGGCTACAGCTCGATGACGATCTGAGGTGTGTTTTGGGGCGGCCCTGCAAGACACTGGCCCCACCTAACCAAAGATGCTTCAAGAACCCGCCAGTCGGCGGGTTCTTTTTTTTGTGCTTTGGTACAGCCTGGGAGGTCCGGCAGGCTGTCAGGGAGGAACCGGCTGGTTTGCCCCCTGCCCTGCCTGGGCGGTGGTGATAGCAGGGGCTGCGGGGCGCTAACCACGGGGGAAAAGCCGTTTTTTCGAAAATCGGGTCAAAATAGTTGTTGTTAAAAAAGGGGTGGGCTGATAAAACCGCGCCCTCGTGATTTCCCCGGTTCGTTTTTACAGTCTCCTCAGCCTCCTCTGCGCCAGCGTTTATGCGCAGGACAGCCTGCTGCCCCTGCCCGAGGGAGGCCCTGAATTTCCTGTCCAGGAAGTGCCCGCCGAGACGCGCTTTTTAAAGCCGACCAAATCCATCAAGCCCCCGGTGGCAGCCGCCAGCCCGGCCGCCGCGATGGCCCAGCCGCAGATCCATGCGCCGACCGTCGCACGCCTGCGCAAGCTAATCCTGATGCCCGGCGGCCTGTCCCCGGAAATGATGCGCGAGCAGATCCTGGCCAGCGGCCAAAACCGCACGCCGGTGACCATCGTGGGCATGGATGCCCCGGCCCCGATCCTGACGAATCTGGCGAATTTCTTTGGCAGCGATGTGAATGCGGACACGCAGAAGCAGCTGCTGGACACCGTGAGCCAGGGCATGGGCAACAAGACCTCCAAGACCCCGCGCCGCGTGGAAGTGGTGGGCTGGCTGCCAAGCGAAGGCGTGATGGCCGTGGCGGTGTATCCGGAGAGCTAAGGGCGAACGGCGCTTTTGGGGCCGTTTTAGATTAAACCTTCACGGGAGATGTGTGCCCGGAGGATGCAGACAGCCTAACAATGTGTGCGGCAAAAGTGGGCACACTTGGTTGAAGCGGGGCGTTTTAAACAGGATTTCACTTCGTGACTTCGTAACAGGATGGACAGGATTCACAGGAACGAAGGACCCTGAAAAGGGCTGCGGCCACGATGAGCAGTCCAAGGAGCGGGACTTGCCAAGTCCCGTGGTTTGGGAAGACCCGATGCGGCATGATTATAATTCACACCTTTTGTTAGGCCGGGCAACCCATCTTTCACCAGACATCTTTTTGCCATTCTCCGGGAGGGTGGCGCATGAGGGTCATGCGCAGATTCAGAGGCCGGGACTTGGCAAGTCCCGCTCCTTGGGGATGGGAAGACTCGTGACCTGCCCCACTTCCCCAGCCGGAGGCCACTTTGAGTCTCGAAACGACACCACCAGGCCAGCCACCGATCCAATCTCCCTTGCGGATCCCAGGCCTCCGCGTAGCCTGGGCAAGCAAGTGCCCAAACCACCGATGAGCCAGGCCCCCAGGAAGGTTCTCACCCGCTCCGCCGCCTGACAAAAACCATTTACCCACGCCCCCGGAAAGAATCATGAGCATCTGCCCCGAAGCCCCCTGGGAATCCTACTCCTACCAGACCGATGAAGGCCCCGTCATCGTCGGCTTTTACACCGAGGCTCCCCGGCTGGATCGCACAGCCCACCCCTTTTGCGCACGGGTGCTCATCCCCATCCAGGCCCCCACTCCCCAGGGTGGCCCGGCCGGGGATGAAGTCCAGGCGCTGTGGGCCATGGAGGATGCGCTGGTGGCCGCCCTGGATGCCGCGCGGGTGCCCTGCATCATGATCGGTCGCCTCACCCACGGCGGCACTCGCGAGCTCATCTTCCAGGTGGCCGATTACGCCCCCTTCCGCCCGCCCGTGGGCCGCTGGATGCAGGCCCAGCCCGGTTATGAGATCGACGTCTCCGAGCATGATGGCTGGGACTTCTTCTTTGAGTCCGTCTGGCCTTCGGAGAACTCCTGGCTCCTCATCATGGACCGCCGCGTGGTGGATGAGCTCGTCGCATCCGGCAGCGACCCCGCCAAGGAGCACTCCCTCGAATTCGTCTTTTGCGGCGATCCCGCCGCCCTGGCCAGTCTCCAGCCCCGCCTGGAATCCCGCGGCTATCGCCTCCACGAATTCGCCCCCGACCAGTCTCGCCTCGTCATGGCCAAATCCCTCCCCCTTGATGTCTCCGCCATCTTTGGCGAAAGCCTCGCCCACAAAGAGGAATGCACCCAGCTCGGCCTCGAATACAACGGCTGGGGAGCCACGGTGGTGTCATGAAGGCATCGGAACTGACCTTTTGGGAATGCTGCGCCAGATTGACCGATTTTGAAATCTGCTGCCGGGCTGCGGCAGCCGTGGATGCTTTGCCCGCTGCAAAGCGAGAGTGGACTCATCTCATCACCAATGAACTTCTGACATTTCAAGGGTTTGCGGAAAAGGAGGGGCTGCGTGATTGCGTCGCTTCCTATTTCTTCGAAAGACTCTCGCTGGACTTCATAGCCGAGGGCTTTGACTGCATCGGCCTTTCATCCCGGGCAAAAGTCATTTGGCATTTGATCGAGATTTTTGATGAAGCCCGACTCGCAGATGCAAACCATGCTGGCGATATGAGCCTCTTTCAAAAGAGTGAGGATTTTGTCCAATTCGCCTCGAGCAAAGTAGATTGGGACCAGTACGAAAACCTTATTTTTGAGCAGCCTGCTGAGTTTGTGAAAACCTTGGCGCGTTTTGTCCGCAGTCATCTCGCTGAATTTGAGCACCTGGATTTTGATCTTAGTCTTCCTGATCGTGACCCACCCAATGTTGGCTATCTGTCTTCGCTACTCTATTGGTTGCGCCATTTTGCCTCTGAAAACGATGAAACACTGCCAACACTTCAAGAGCTAGCGCAGCGTTGTCAGCACGAAGGCATCAAGCAAACTACGGCAGCGACGCACACACTTTTGGTCACCGGGAAATTTCCAACCGACCTCAAAACACCTCTGATCCGGTATCATCGCCACGGCGCACGCTTTGCTTACGAGATCAACGCCGGAGAGAGGATTGCCGCTGTGCCAAACAATGACCAGATCACATTGTTTCACCCTGTGCCATCTCTTGCTGGGCGGATGCCAACACATCCAACTCATTTTATGACGACCCCTCCCCATCGCACCTTGGGTCAGCGTTTGTGCGGCTTCATGGCGCTGCTTTGCTGGCTCGCTGCGGTCCCGGCGCTGCTCTTCACCGGCTTGTCGTTCTTCGATTCAGGTCCGCATGGATCCATGGTTTATGCCCCATACTTCCTCGGTCTTTTCTCACTGGCATTGATCGGAAACGGCTTCCTCTTTTTTCGCAACAGCCAGGGTGCCTCAGATTGATTCATCTCCGGTCCATCTTCGTCCGGTCTCGAACACTCAAGCGGAGATTAGGCCATCAAGGCCAAATTTAAACACATAATATGTTAGGCTCTACCTTGGAAATTGAAGTGCTGGGCGATACCCATTGCCATACATACGGCATCGAATACCGCCCGCTCCATGAATGGCTGAGCCAGGGACCTGGCATGGTCTTTCCAGTCAAGCCTCCCTATCTCTGGACAGGGGCGGGAGTCTATGCGGAGTTCGTGATTCGCGGCCACACCTTTCAGATCGAAGGCGACCCTTTTGATGAAGCCCTTTGGATTTCGCCCAAGGACGGGCAGCCCCATCCGGCTGAGATGGAAGAGATTCGGCAGCACTTGGAAAAGTTTACGCCCAAGACGTGGTCAACCATCCTCAAGGACAGCTTTCCATGGTTCTCCCCATACTATGCTCCTGACCGCGTGAAGCCTGGCGATGTCCTCATGACGACGGCATTTCTTCTTCTGGTGCTGCTATATGGTTTGCCGGACGTACATGGCTTCGATCTGATTTTGAAATGGTTCGTATTCCCCATCGATTTTTTAACCTCATTCCTGATCGGCTTGGCCTCCTCATGGTTTTACCATAGAAAACATCGGCCCACGGCGATGGAGTCGCACTACATCCGCTGTTGGTGGGGCTTCATCGGATCAGTCATTGCATGGCCGCTTTGCCTCATCTTCCGTCCCTCCGTGGCTCACCTTGCCTTTTTTACCATTAATTGGTCTGCAGGTCTCTTACTAGCCTTTCATGTTCATCGGCGATTGAGAAAATTCCAAAAGCCAACTCAAGGTCTTGAATGAAGGGCCAGGAGCTGGGTATGCTGTGCTAACGAGTCACGGGACCTGTAAACATCCGGAATCACCCATGAGGTAGAAAGCTCCGCCATGCCCATCACCCACATCATTGCCGACAGCCTGGATCGGTCATTCACCCTTTATCGGGATCTCATCGAGTCACTGGATGAGACGGCGCTGAGTTCCAAACTGCCCCAGCTCCCCTCCAACACGCTGGGCCTTCAGCTCTGGTGCGTGGTCGGCGCACGGGAAAGCTACAGCCGCGCCATCCAGGCCAATCAATGGTCCGGCTTCACCTGCTCGCTGGAGACAGTCTCCGTCAAAACTCCCGTCGCCGAAGCCCTCACCCGTTCCGCCCAGGCAGTTTCAGATGCCCTGAAATCCATCGAGACCTACACAGATGTGCAGAACCGCCTCATCATTGATCTCCTGGAACACGAAGCCGCCCACCACGGCCAGCTCATTCGCTATCTCTACGCCTTGAAGCTGACCATCCCGGCCAGTTGGAAATCCCGATACGCGCTGACGTGATCAGGCTAGAGGAAGGGCGTCATCCAAAGATAAAAAGCTCAGTCTGTTCTCAAAAAACGACATCGCCTTGAGCGAAGGTTTTGATAAACATGGCAATCAAATCTGACTGCCTCTCCAGACCTTAAATGGTGCGCGGTGCAGGGTTCGAACCTGCGACCCTTGCCGTGTGAAGGCAATGCTCTACCACTGAGCTAACCGCGCGTTGTGGTGGGGGACGCGGAGTTAATCATGATATGAAACCTTTGCCAGTTCTTTTTTTCAAGAAATGAAGGTTTCAAAGGAGTCCTTCACGTATCCGTCTATGCTTTGACCATGTTCCAGATGCCCACCTCTCTGCGGATCCTTTCCTTGATCGCCCTTACCACCTCCTCGGCCTTGGCCCAGGCGGCCCAGCCACATGCAGATCCGGCCAAGGCTGCACCCCAGGAAACCAAGAGCGACGAAGCCCCCGGCGGCAAGTCCGCCAAGGATGAGAAGGCTGACAAAAAGGAGGCTGCTGGCAAGCCTGAGGCCGGTAAGGAGGAGAAGCCGAAGGGTGACAAGCCGGAAGACAAGTCCGAGAAAAAGACCAGTACGGATCACAGCCTGATGATCAACGGCCAGAAGGTGGACTTCACCGCCACGGCAGGCATGCTGAGCCTGAAGGATGGTGAAGGCAAGGTCACCGCCGATATCTTTTACATCGCCTACACCAAGAAAGGCGTCGCCGATCCCGCCAGCCGTCCGCTCACCTTTTCCTTCAATGGAGGTCCCGGCTCCTCCTCGGTCTGGATGCACCTGGGCCTGCTGGGACCGAAGCGCGTGAAACTGCGCGACGATGGCTTTGCCGTGCCGCCGCCCTATCAGCTCGTCGAGAATGAGTTCTCCCTGCTCGATGAAACCGACCTCGTTTTCATTGACCCTGTGGGCACCGGCTACAGCCGCGCCAGCAAGCCGGACGAGGCCAAAAACTTCTACGGCGTGAATGAGGATGCGCGCAGCATCGCCGAATTCATCCGCCTCTACATCACCAAGAACACCCGCTGGCCCTCGCCCAAGTTCCTCATCGGCGAAAGCTATGGCACCACCCGCGCCGCCGCCCTCAGCGGTGAGCTGCTGCGCAGCCATCGCATGAACCTCAATGGCATCATGCTGGTCTCCACCGTGCTGAACTTCCAGACCATCTGGGGCGCCGAGGGCAATGACCTGCCCTTCGTCCTCTTCCTGCCCAGCTTCACCGCCACTGCCTGGTATCATCAAAAACTGCCTGCCGACCTGCAGAAGAAACCGCTGGCCGAGGTGCTGAAGGAATCCGAGAAATTCACCAGTGGCGATTACAACCAGGCACTCCTCCTGGGTGCCGCCCTGCCAGCCCCGCAGCGCGCCGCCGTGGTGAAGCAGATGGCCCGCCTCACCGGCCTGTCGGAGGCCTTTGTGGCCGCCTCAGACCTGCGTGTGCCCCTCAGCCGCTTCAATGCCGAACTGCTGCGGGATCAGCGCCTCGTCACCGGCCGTTTCGACAGCCGCTACACCAGCTACATGCGCGATCGCCTGGGCAATGAGGCCGAGCGCGACCCGAGCGCGGATGCCGTCTTCAGCGCCTTCGCCTCCACCTTCAACCACTACGTCCGCCACGACCTCAAATTCGAAGACGACCGCCCCTACAACATCCTCGGCGGTGTGGGCAAATGGAACTGGGATGCCGAGAACCAGTTTGCCAACGTCTCCGAAATCCTGGCGGAAAGCATGACCGCTAATCCCTTCCTGAAGGTTCATGTCTCCAATGGCTTCTACGACATGGCCACGCCGTATTACGCGGCCCGTTACACCTTCTCCCACCTCAACATCCACCCCGAGCTGATGAAGAATATCACCCAGGACGACTACACCGCCGGGCACATGATGTACCTGAACCTCCCCGACCTGAAAAAGCAGAAGGAAGACCTCGCCAAGTTCATCCGCTCCGCTTCGCAAAAGTAGGCTGCGCCGCGATGCCCAATAATCGCTGTGGGTGGTCGGGAGCACCGAGCTTCCCAAGGGGCGGGACTTGCCAAATCCCGGCCTCTGAAGCTGCGACCACCTGCAGGCGCAGGCATGTCCTAGAAATCAGCCGTCGCGCGTTTTCCCAAGGGCCGTTTTGAGCAGGTAGGTGGACCCGGCGGCCAGGAAGATGAAGAACAGCGGTACGAGAAGTTCAAAGATCTTCGCCGGGCGGCCCGAGGCCGTGGGCAGCAGGTGCAGCACCGGATGGATGAGCATGGCCACCAGCCAGTAGGCGGCGTTGACGACCAGGAGCTTTCGGGAATCGGAGCGTTTCATAAGGGGAGGCTGATGGATATTTCCGTGCCGGCTACTGAACAACGGCAGCTTAAATACCCGCCACCCTGCTGCCAAGAACATTCCTGAAACGATCTTTTGTTAGGCACACGAGACCTTCATGAGGCCGGGTTTTGAAGATGGAATTCGTAGCGCTGCTCATGGTAGGCATCCGGGGTGATGGAAGATGCTGGGATGGGGATGTCATTGAGGCTGGTGAAGTCCAGCGTGATGCCCAGATCCGCGCAGACTTCGCGAATTTCCACCAGGGTTTCTTCATCGTAGATCAGGAAAAAGAGGGACTCCACAAAGCGGCTGCCACAAAGTTCGAACTGGCCCTCGGTATCGTAATAGACCAGGGGACATTCAGACAGTGGGCGGGGAACAGGGCCGACCCAATAACCGATGCATTCCCCGCCATCCATCTGGGCGACGAAACGGATGTGCTCACAGACGTCGTCAATGGCCTTCACATTGGCCGTGATGTCGGGATTGACCAGGTCGGCGGGAGTGAGGTAGCTCTTGTCCGCCCAGGGAGCCCATTCTTTTTCAAAACCGAAAGTCACGCCCAGGCCCGTGATCCAGTCCAGGCCGTGAGTGACAAGCTGCTCCAAATCCGGCGGACAGGGCTCCCCGTGGAGGCGGAGGCGCGAAAGATCAAAATGGGTGGAGGACATGGCATTTTAAACAAGCTTTTTGTTATTCCAAGTCACCTCATCTCGTACTGGATGGGCTGTGGGGCTGCTGAGTAAAGGCCCAGCAGTTCTTCGGCCTCGGCCTGGGTGAGCATCTTCAGCTTCAAGCCTGCAAGGGTGGTCGGGGTATCCCGAGAGGAACGGACTAACAGCAGGCCAAAGGCTTCATTTTTGGCAGCCAGGCTGAGGCTGCGTTTTTCCGTGAACTTCTGGTAAGCGGTGGCAATGGCCTCCCAAATGGCGATCTCGGCTTCGGGGTGGATGTCGCGCTGGAAACCTTCGAGCCACTTTTCATGGGTCTGAGGATAAACCTCAGCGACCACGGCCTCGAACTTCTGAATTCGCGCCACCAGATCCGCTGACAGGCGGCTGTGCCGGATGGGGCCCGGCTGGATGTCTGAAACGGCCGCCGGAGAAGCTTCCGGCGGAACAGACCGCCGCCGGAGATAATAGGCGGTGGCGATGATGACCAGAATGAGGAGGATGCGAACGATGGGCATGGCTCGATTGAAGTCATGCCTAGCCTCGAATGGCGTATCCGTCGATGATTCTTAAACATCAGTCACCTGCCCACAGCCATGGCCATTGTGTCAGTGCAGGCCAAAGCAGGGAGACCGGGAAATGGATTTCAGGAAGGCTGCTTTGTCAGGAATAAGGCGTGGACAGGGGCGCGGGGGTGGACATGTCTTGGGGTATCTTTTCATGGCTGCTTTTTCGCGTGTTCTTTCTGTTGTTTTGCCGCTGGTCAGCGGTGCGGCGTTGTCGCTGGCGTATCCGGGGTGGAACCTGGAGGTGATGGTGTGGGCGTGGCTGCTGCCGCTGCTGTTTTTGCTGTGGCCAGTGGGGCGCCCGGGGACGGAGGGACGGCGGCGGCCTTTCCTGTGGGGCTATCTGGCAGGTGTGGCCTTTTGGGTGCCAAACCTGAGCTGGCTGCGGCATTCATCGCGGGTGCTGGCAGGGGCGCGGGATGGGACGTGGTGCGGCTGGGGGGCGGAGCTGCTAGGCATGGCGGCGGTGGTGGGGCTGGCGCTGTATTGTGCGCTTTACTTTGGCGTGTGGGCCTGGTTTGTGGCGCGGTTTGCCCGGCCAGATGCACGGCTGCTGGCCACCGGCACGTGGCAGGCGAGCACGCTGCATTCGCTGCGCTGTGCGCTGATGGCGGCGGCGGCGTGGGCAGGGCTGGAGTGGGTGCGCAGCTTTTTGCTGTTCTCAGGCTTTGGCTGGAATGGGCTGGGCGTGGGGCTGCACCGGAACGCGGTGCTGATGCAGGTGGCGGATGTGGTGGGGGTGATGGGGCTGTCCTTCCTGCCGGTCTTTGTGGTGTGCGCGGCGTGGAATGCAGTGACGCGGGTGGTGTGGGTGTATCGTGGTGAGGGCACGTGCCGGTCCCGCCTGGACTTCACGTTTGCAATGGTGCTGCTGCTGGGCGTGGCGGGCTACGGGATGATGCGGCTGGTGCCGAAGGCCGAGGCGGACATGGTGACGGTACGCACGGTGCTGGTGCAGCCAAATGTGGCGCAGGTGGATGCGTGGTCTGGCGCGCTGGGGCCGCAGATTTACAAGCGGCTGCATGACTTTACCCGGCTGTATGCGGAGGCCCGCGATGGGGTGACACACACGGACCTGGTGATCTGGCCGGAAAGCGCGCTGCCAGTGCATCTGCATGGGCTGCCGGAGGCGGTGAACGGGCTGCCAGGGCACCCGGATTTTTTCAATGATTTGTTAGGCGCAGGCGACTACAGCCTGCTGACGGGGACGGAAGTGTATGAGGCACCGCGGGTGGGGCATGTCTCCGCCGTGCTGTTCCGCGGCGGGTATGAGCAGCGGCAGGAGTACCACAAGGTGCATCTGGTACCCTTCGGCGAATACCTGCCCTACCGGAATGTGCCGCCGTTTTCCTTTCTGCAAGGGGTGCTGCCGGGGGACTTTCAGCCAGGGGTGGCGACGGAGCCGCTGCGGCTGGCCAAGCCCGAGGTGGACCTGATTCCGATGATCTGTTTTGAGGACACGGTGGGGCGGCTGGTGCGGCGTTTTGTGAGGCCGGGGCCGCAGATCCTGGTGAACATCACGAACGATGGCTGGTTCCTCAACAGTGTGGAGACGGAGGTGCACCTGGCGAATGCAAAATTCCGCGCGGTGGAGCTGCGCCGGCCCATGGTGCGCGCGGCGAATACGGGGGTGAGCTGCTTCATTGACAGCAACGGCCAGGTGAAGTCACGGCTGGAGGATCCGGAAACGGGCAACACCTTCATCGAAGGCTGCCTGCCGGGCGAGGTGAAGGTGCCCAAGGTCGGCGAAATGACGCTGTATGCCCGCTATGGAGATGCGTTTTCCGTGGGGTGTCTGTTGCTGGCGTTGGGGGCAGGAGTGACTGGGGCAAGGAGTCAAAGGTCAACGGTCAAGGAGTCAAGGGCGTGAGGACAGCTCGATATTCCCCCTTTGACCGTTGACCCTCTTGACCGTTGACCTGTTGCCCCTTACTCCTCCCCTGCCCCAAACACCACAGAAGTACGTGTTTCTGACATGGGTGGGTGAAAGTCTTCCGCACCAGCGCGGGTATTGATTTGACATGGCTCCGGTCTTTTGGAGCTATGTGACTTCTTCCCCATGAAAAAATACAATGTCGGTATCATCGGTTACGGTTGGGCGGCGACGGCGCACATTGATGCGATCAATGCCAGCAAGCAGGCGCAAGTGACGGCCATCTACTCCTCCCGCCCTCTGGACAGTGCGGAGCTGAGCGCGAAGCACGGCGGCACGATCACGGCCTATCAGGACCTGGATGCGATGCTGGCCAACCCAGACATCCACGTGGTGGACGTCACCAGCTACCCGAGCCAGCACCGCAACCAGGCGGTGGCGGCGGCGAATGCAAAGAAGCATGTGATTTTGGAAAAGCCGATGGCGAACTCCCTGCAGGAAGTGCGGGAGATCGTGGCGGCCGCTAAGGCCAATGGCGTGAAGGGCTGCGTGTGCTTTGAGTGCCGCTTCTCCGGCCAGTTCCAGTCCACCAAGGCGATCCTGGACGAGGGTCTGCTGGGAGAGGTGCACTACGGTGAGGTGGACTACTATCACGGCATCGGGCCCTGGTATGGCCAGTTCCGCTGGAACATCGGCAAGAAAGATGGCGGCAGTGCGCTGCTGACGGCGGGCTGCCATGCGCTGGATGCCCTGCTGATGGTGATGCCGGGCGAGGTGGAGAGCGTGACGAGCTTCAGCACGAAGTCGAAGAGCGAGATCTTTGCCCCCTATGAGTATGACACGACGAGCGTGACGCTGGTGAAGTTCAAGAACGGTGCCGTGGGCAAAACGGCGGCCGTGGTGGACTGCCTGCAGCCCTACTACTTCCACACACATCTGGTGGGCAGCGAAGGCAGCCTGCTGGACAACAAGCTGCACTCAAACAAGCTGAAGTCTGACAAGAAGGCCTGGGGTAATCTCTCCATGCACATGCTGGACTCCGGCGATGTGAACGACCATCCTTACCAGACGCAGTTCCAGGCCTTCTTTGATGCTCTGGACGAGGGCAAGGACATGCCGCTGACGAGCTTCACCGAATCCCTGCGCACCTTTGAGGTGATCTTTGCCTCCGACAAGAGCGCGGAACAGGGCGGCAAGCCGGTGGCGATCGCCGACCTGGGCTGAGCAATAGACTGATCCAAAAAAGGCAGGAAGGGCCCAGGCCTTTCCTGCCTTTTTTGTTAGGCGTGGACAGGGTTGCGGTTTAGAGAATGCGGTGAGTTTTAGACAGGATTCAAGAATCGGCAGGATTGACAGGAAGGGGGAATAAAAAAAGGTTGGGATGATGAAGAGGCCCAAGGAGCGGGACTTGCCAAGTCCCGTGGTTTGGAAGGGTGCAAGGTGGGTGAAGATGTGGATTTTTTATGTCGCGCCTTTTGTTAGGCGAAGATGATACCATCCTCTTTTACCACACATCTTTTTGCCAGGATTCTGGATGGTTTGGGCGGACGGGGGCGTGAGGGTGTGGGGCAGGTTCAGGGGCTGGGACTTGGCAAGTCCCGCTCCTTGGGGGGGCGATGGGGAAGCTCGGAGATGGTTGAGCTTTTCGAAAGCGGCAGGACGATTCGCGGTGGCGGGGCTGCGTCTGCGATGGGGGCACAAAAAAAGCGCGACCCTTTGGATGAAGGGCCGCGCGGATTTGGGGTGAAGGAGGCGCCTGCGCTTAGCTGACTTCGAGGCCGAGGTAGGCTTTGGCGTTGGCGTAGCAGATGTTTTTCACCATGCTGCCGGTGAGTTCGTCGTCCTCTGGGATGAGGCCGGCTTCGATGTCGTTGCCGAGGAGGTTGCAGAGGGTGCGGCGGAAGTATTCATGACGCGGGAAGGACATGAAGCTGCGGCTGTCTGTCAGCATGCCGATGAAGCGGCTGAGGAGGCCGAGATTGCTGAGGGCGTTGATCTGCCATTCCATGCCTTCTTTCTGGTCCACAAACCACCAGCCGGAGCCGAACTGGACTTTGCCAGGCGTAGTGCCGTCGGCGAAGTTTCCGGCCATGGTGCCGAAGACGTAGTTGTCTGCCGGATTGACGTTGTAGAGGACGGTCTTCGGCAACGAGTTTTCGGTGTCGAGGGCGTCGAGGAATCGGCTGAGGCTCTCCGCCTGGGGATAGTCGCCGATGCTGTCGCAGCCGACGTCGGCACCCACCTTTTTGGCGAGGCGGGAGTTGTTGTTACGGACGGGGCCGAGGTGGAGCTGCATGGTCCATTTGCGGCGCGCATTCAGGCGGCCGACGTGGAGCATGATGTGGGTGGCGAGGAGCTCGTGATCTTCCGGGTAGAGGCGCTTCGTGCGGTGGCTGCGATAGCGGTCAAAGATGCGGGAGGCAGCTGCCTCGGTGGAGAAATTGGCGTAGCAGCGGTTCAGGCCGTGGTCGCTGAGGCGGCAACCCATGCTGTGGAAGAAGTCGTGGCGCTTTTCCAGGGCGGTGAGCAGGGCGCTGAAGTTGTTGATGTCGGTATTGGCGGCGGCGGCCAGTTTGTCGCACCAGAGGTTCCAGGCCTCAGGCTGCTGGACGGCGAGGGCCTTGTCCGGACGGAAGGTGGGATAGACACCGATTTCGAAGCCATCGTCCGCGCACTTTTTGTGCCAGGCGAGGTCATCGGTGGGATCGTCGGTCGTGCAGAGGGCGCGGACTTTCTGGCTGCGCAGGATGCCGCGGGTGCTCATTTCTGGGCGGGCGAGGGCGGCCTGGGTCTGCTCCCAGATGGCGGGAGCGGTCCTTTCATTGAGCAGCTCATCAATGCCGAAGTAGCGCTTCAGCTCGATGTGGGTCCAGTGATAGAGAGGGTTGCGCAGGGTGTGGGGGACGGTCTTGGCCCAGGCGAGGAATTTTTCGCGGGGAGTGGCATCGCCGGTGATGAACTCTTCCGGGATGCCGTTACAGCGCATGGCGCGCCATTTGTAGTGGTCGCCCTCAAGCCAGATTTCGTGGAGGTTCTGGAACTGGCGGTCTTCGGCGATGTCCTTCGGCGGCAGATGGTTGTGGTAATCCAGGATGGGCTCGTCTTTGGCAAAGGAGTGGTAGAGGCGGCGTGCGGTCTGGGTGGACAGCAGGAAGTCATCGTGGATGAAGGACATGGACGGAGGTTGGTAGTAGGTGGGGGGTGAAGTTCCGGCTTGGTAGGTCGGTGATTTCACTGCATCGTGACGCGATGACGGGCAAAGGCAACAACTTAGACACATCAGACCCGAGGAGGTGGCTTTTTGGCCTGCTCTTAGGGCTGGGGCTGACGTCCTGCTCCACGGTGGGGTTTTACTCGCAGGCACTGCGCGGGCAGACGGAGATCCTGAGCAAGGCGCGGCCCGTGGCGGAGGTGCTGGCGGACCCGGCCTCGAAACCACGGCTGAAGGAAAAGCTGACGACGGTGGCGAAGATCCGCCGGTATGCGCAGGAGGATCTGGGCCTACCGGCAGAGGGGCAGTATGACCGCTACACCAACCTGGGCCGCCGCTATGTGGTGTGGGTGATTTTTGCCACGCCGGAATTCAGTGTGGAGGCGAAGCGGTGGTGGTACCCGCTGGTGGGGAGGGTAAAATATCGCGGCTTTTTCGAGGAGGCCAAGGCGGAAAAGGAGGCGCAAAAGCTGCGCGCGCAGGGCCTGGATGTCTATCTGGGCGGGGTAGAGGCCTACTCCACACTCGGTTACCTGCGGGACCCGCTGCTGAACACCTTCCTGGGACGCGATGATGCCTCCCTGGCGGAGCTGATTTTTCATGAGCTGACGCATCAGCGCATCTATCTGGCGGGAGACACGGACTTTAACGAGGCGCTGGCCACGGCGGTGGGGCGCGCGGGCACGCGGCGGTGGCTGCGGTCGCAGGGACGGTGGAAGGATCTGGCGCAGTACGAAAAGGAGATGAGGGTGGAAAAGGAATTCATCCGCGAGGTGCTGCAGACACGCACCGAAGTGGCGGCGCTGTATGCGCAGAAAGACCTGGATGAAAAGGCGATGCGTGAGGGCAAGCAGGCGGCCTTTGCCCGCATGAAGCTGCGGCTGGAGGCGATGAACCGCCGCCAGGGCGGTTCCCTGAAGCTGGACCGATGGTTCCAAAAACCGATGAACAATGCGCGGCTGAACACGCTGGCCACCTACTATGATCTGGTGCCTGCCTTTGAGGCGCGGTTGCGGTCGCACGGAGGAGACATCGAGGCCTTTCTGAAGGAGATGGAAGGCCTGAAGACTCTGGCCCCGATGGAACGCCGGGCAAAGATCCAGCCCTCCCCTGCCCGATGAAGCGCTGGCTACTGCCCGTGATACTGGCCCTGCTGACCGCAGGGGTGTATGTGCAGCGGGAGTCGCTACGAACCTTTCTGTTAGGCCATGAACCCCATATCCCAGTGGCGGTGGTGAGGGAGGAACAGGCGCGGCTGCGGTTTCGCGGACTGGCGGAGGGGGATGCCCTGGCACGGGTGCTGGAGGCGGCACGCATCCGCGAGCTGCGGCTGGCGGATGTGGCCTTTCAGGCGGATGTGAGCGTGGCGCTGGGCCGTGAGATGCAGGCCTGGCGACGGCAGTGGGAGAAGGAAGATGAGCGGGCGCAGCGGGTGGCGGGCCAGGGCCTGACGGAGGCGGAGATGGAACGGCAAGTGCGCGAAGCCCTGCTGGATGGGGCCTGGCTGGAGCGGCAGATGGCGGCGGCGATGCGGGTGAGTGAGGAGGAACTCCAGGCGGCCTATGAGACGCGGAGGGAGGCCCTGCGGCTGCCGCAGGTGCAACGCGTGGCGCATCTTTTCCTGGCGCAGAGCGGGCCGCAGGCGAAGGATCGCGAGCCGGAGATGCGCCGACTTCATCAACGGCTGCTGGCGGGGGAGGACTGGGCCGCGCTGGTGCTGGCGCACAATGAGGATGCCCGCACGAAACGTCAGGCCGGGGATCTGGGCTGGGTGGGCGCGACACGGGCCCCGGAGGCTTTTGTGAAGTCAGCGCAGGGCCTGAAACGGGGGCAGATGAGCGCCCCCGTGAAGACGGCGCTGGGCTGGCACATCATCCGTGTGCTGGAACGACAGGAAACGCGGTTGCCGACGCTGGCGGAGGTACGGGAGGAACTGGCGGCCCTGCTGCAGGACGAGAAACGGCAGGCTGCACTGGGGCGGATGACGAGAGAGTGAAGGAGAGGCAAAGCCTAACTGGAAGTATGGTTGTCACCAGGCACTTCCAGGTCCGGCTTAGCCTCAGGAAAGCTGGAGGGCACCGCCTTCGCAGAGTTCGGCTTTGCCGAAGGTCTTCAGGCCGGTGTGGCCCATGCTGTGGGCGACGCTGAGCCAGAGGCGGTTGTGGGCGGCTTTGTCGAATTTCAGGGTGCGGCCCATTTTGAAACCGGCCCCGCCGCCGACCATGACATAGGGGATGTCATTGAGGGTGTGGCTGTTGCCTTTGCCCAGTTCGTTGGTCCAGACTAACAAAGTATTGTCCAGCATATTGCCTTCGCCGGTGGGCTCAGGGGTTTCGCTGAGGCGCTTGGCCAAGTAGGCAAATTCACCGGCGAACCAGGTGTTGATTTTCAGCAGCTTGGCGTAGCTGTCCTTGTTGTCATCAGGATCGTGGGAGAGGGAGTGGTGGCCTTCCTCGATGCCCAGCCAGCGCATCTGCGCCATGCCGACGGAGCGCATGTACTGCAGCGTGGCGACGCGGGCCATGTCATTGGCGAGGGAGTTGACCAGGAGGTCAATCTGCACGCGGCTGATCTCGGGCGTGTTGTCATTCACCAGCTCGATGCTGGGATCAATCTGCGGCACGGGATGGGCCAGCGCGCCCTGCTTGTCGGCATTTTCCAGGTCCTGCTCCAGGCTGCGGACGAGGGTCATGTGCTGGTCCAGCAGGGCCTTGTCGCGGGCGCTGAGTTTGGAGGAGACGCGCTTCAGGTCGCTGCGCACGTCATCCAGGATGCTGACGAGGCTTTCCTTGTCCTTCATGCGGCCATAGAGCTTGCCCAGCATCTGGTGGGGATCATCCACGGGGGCCACGGGCTGGTTGCCCCCGGCGTAGCTCATGCGCGTCCAGGGATCGGCACGGTCGGGCACGGCGACGCCGAACTCCAGGGAGCCAAAGCGGGTGCGGGTTTCCGGGCGGCTCTGCAGGAAGTTTTTGATTTCCTGGTCGATGGAGATGTTGCTGGCCCAGCCGGCCGGGTTGCCGCCACCGCCCATGATGTTGCCCTTCAGCAGTTCATCGCAGGTCAGCAGGCAGCTCATGCCGCGCATGTGGCTGTCGCCATCGCCCTGCACCTTGTTGGCAATGCCGTGGAGGATGAGGGTCTTTTCCCGGAAGGCTTCCAGGGGTTTGAGGATGGACTTGAACTCGATGTCCGCGCCCTCTTTGTCCGGCCAAAATTCGCCCGGCAGCGTGCCATTGGGCGAGAACATGACGATGAGCCGCTGCCGCTTCTGCGGGGCCGGTGCGCCCGTGATGCTGGGCAGACCCGCGAGGAACGGCAGAGCCGTGGCGGAGATGCCGAGGTCGCGGAGAAATTGGCGGCGGTTCAGGACTTTCATGAATTGGGGGTGAAGGTGCTACGGAGGAGTGAAGGACTTTCTTGCGCGAAGATGCCACGTGGGGCGCCAGAGATCAACGAAGCAGCAGCCCGCCCGGATGGCATGAAGCAGGCAGGCGGCCATCGGGAGGCCGTTGTTTGAGTTGAGGCGTTTTCCCCTTTTACTTTTCCGGCGTGGGCGTTCTCTTAGGCGGATGCCTTTCCTCTCCCCTGCCCTTTCAGCGCCGCTGCGGTGGCTGTGCTGCCTTGCCCTCGCTGGGCTGCTTTCCCCTGCCCAGGGCCAGTCGTCGCCCCCGGAAGAGGAAGAGGTGGATCGCCGGACGGAACTGATGCACGCGCGCGCCTTTGCCGGAGCGATGGAGAGGCAGATGGAACTGCTGCTGGAGAAATTTCCGGCCATGAAAGAGGAGATCCAAAAGACGCAGGGACTATGGACGCAGTCGCCCCTGGCCCAGGGCAAACGGGCGCTGGAGGAGGACATGCTGCGCGGTGGCGGCGAGGCCATGAAGGCGGAACTGGCAAAGATGGACCGAACCTTTGATGACCCGGTGGAGACGGTGAAGGAGATCACCGGGGAGGCGGAGCTGCGGCTCTTTCTCCAGCGGGTGGAGGAGCGCGCGCGGGGGGACATCAAGATGCCTGCGATCCGCGGCCACTTGCTGAGCTTCTGCCCGAAATATCGGGAACAGCCTGCGCTGGAGATGCTGCAAGGGTACCACACACCCGTGACAACGAAGCGCGAGGGTGTGGAGATCACGCTGTCCTGGCCGATGAGCTGGAAGCCGATGACGCCGCGCAATCCCGACATGACCCAAAAACATGTGCATGTGTGGGGCAACGGCCACATGAATGGAAACCTTCAGGTGTTTCCGCTGCCCAAAGGCCAGACCGTGGAGGAGGCCTTCAACGCCTGCACCCAGGCTTCGGAGTCACGCTACTTCAAATCGCTGGGGCTGGACCTGATGCAGTTCCAGGAAACGCGGATGGAGACTTTCAATCAGACCGATGGGAAACGCAGCCTGCGACTGAAGATCGCCACCGCCGAGGGCCCCATGGGCAGCACAGGAGCCCGCGTGGCCGTGGTGGAGTTCAAGACCTTCTACGAAGGCCAGATGATCATCCTCTTTTTCAACTGCCCCGGCCCCGCCGACAGCCCCATGGCCAAAGAACGCCTGGAGAAGTACTTCCCCATGTTCCAGCAAGTGGCGAATTCGATGAGGCTGGAATGGGTGGAGTGAGGGGGGATTAACAGGAAGAGTGGCGAGGGGCGGAATGGATTTTCAACCACGGAAGATGCGGAAGACACGGAAGGTGGGAGTGACGGGGAGGGCCCAAGGAGCGGGACTTGCCAAGTCCCGTGGTTTGGGAAGGTGGAGTGAACGAGGATGCGGCCCATGGATATTGCATCCCTTGTTAGGCAGGAAGATTGCTCCATCTTTTACCCAACATCTTTTTGCCATTCTCTGGAGTGGGGCTTGGGGGTGGGCGGAGCTTCAGAGGCCGGGACTTGGCAAGTCCCGCTCCTTGGGGGGCTTTGAGCGGACGAGGATCGGCGGTGGAATGTGGGCTTTTTTACAGGATTAACAGGAAGTGTAGCAAGGGGGCGGATGAGGCCGGGAGAGCTTTTCGAAAGCGCCAGAGGACTGGCGCACTCCAGGACGCTTCGCGGTTGCGGTGGGGCTGCGCGGGCCACCCGCTGGCGCGGGCAGCTACATGCAGCTACTTCTGGGGCACGCCCTCGAGGGCGGAAAGCAGGGTGATCTCGACGAGGAGCTGTTTGATGCTGCAGCCATGGGCGGCGAAGCTGCGCTGGAGGGTGTCCATGACTTCGGGGCCGTAGGCGGGGATCTGCTGCTTCACGGTGTGGTGGAAGAGGTGGCGGATGAAGGCGCGGTGACCGGCGGGATTGTCGGCGACGTAGTTGACGATGTCGCGCGGGCCGGTGAGGCGGATGTTCTTGCCCTCTTCAGTGGCGAGCTCGCTGGTGGCGTTGACAGGCTTGTTGTTATCCTGGGTGCGCCAGCGGCCGATGGCATCGAAGTTCTCCAGGCTGAACCCGAGAGGGTTGATGGTGGAGTGGCAGGACATGCAGGAGCTGTTGCGGGTGAGTTCGGTGATCTTTTCCCGCATGGTCAGGCTAGGGTTGAAGTGGCTTTCGTCAAAGGTGACGGCCATGGGCGGGGACTTCAGGGAGATGCCGACGATGTTGCGGGTGAGGAAGACGCCGCGATGGATGGGGGAGGTCTGCTTGCTGTAGGCCATGGAGGCGAGCAGATAAGGATGGGTGACGACCCCGGCGCGCTGTTTGGGATCAAAGGAGACGCGCTGGAACTCGCCGCCCTGGACGGTCTGGCCGTAGAATTTGGCGAGGCGGTCGTTGAGCAGGAGGTAATCGGCACGCAGGAGCTCGCGGTAGTCAGACTTCTCGCTCCAGACGACGTCGTCAATGAACCGGAGGAGGGATTCGCGCAGGTCGGCGAGGACTTCCTGGTTGAAGCCCGGGAAGGCCTTGGGGTCCTTGGAGGTGTTTTCGGCGTGCTCGAGGTCTAACCAATGATGGAAAAATCCGTGCAGCTTGGCCTTGGTGCGGGTGTCTGAGATCATGCGCCAGGCCTGGGCCTGCACCTGCTCGCGGGTCTTCAGCTTGCCCTCGGCGGCGGCCTGGGTGAGCTTTTTGTCGGGGATGGAATCCCACAGGGCGAGGGCCAGGCGGGAGGCGACATCGAAGTCGTCGGGCTGGTCTTTTTCCTGGAGGCCGGGATAGAGGAAGCGGGGGGATTTCAGGGAGAGGAGGACGACGCGCTTCACGGCCACTTCGGGACTTTTGGCGGTCTGGAAAAGGGATTCCACGTAGAGCTGCTTCTGCTCCTCGGAAAAGGTGCGGCGGAAGGCGGTCTCGGCAAAGGCGAGGGCGAACTTTTTCAGCTTTTCCACGCGATCGGGTGCGTCGGCCTTGGTGCCGGAGAGGCGGTCCAGATGCTTTTCCACATGCTCGGCGGTGGCGATGGCGGCCTCGGTGGTGGCCTGGTCCCAGGCTTTGCTGATGCTGGATCCGCGCTCATAACCCACGCTGCGGTCATCGGCGGGGAAATTCGTGCTCACGATCATGAGCTGCTGGGAGCGGTCGGTACGCAGGGCGTGCTGGGGAATGATTTCCTCCACACCATGGGGCGGCTTCCACCACAGCTCCACGGAGGCGCCCTCCTCCTTGAATTTGAAATGCTCGAGCAGGAGGCGGTAGGTGCGGCCACCGACGAGGTAGATGCTCTTGCGCTCTTCGCGGACGGTGGGGCCGTTGCTCACCCAGCCGTCGATGAGGGCCTCCTGGTCGTCGTTCACGAAGAGGCGGACGCCGTTTTCGCTTTTGACGATGAATTCATAGACGCCGGTCTCCTCGGCCACCACACCGCCATCCCAGCGGTTGTTGAATTCCTCGGGGATCATCTTCGCGTCATCGGGGCTGGTCTTGCCCCAGTGAAAGGCGATGCGGCCGTCCACGCGCTCAAAGCGGTGCGGCTTGCGGTTTTTGCGCTTTTCATCGGCCTTTTCGATTTCCTGCTGGCGGCGCTTTTGCTCGGCCTTGCGGAGGTCGTTGCGGGCATTGGCGATGACTTTGCCATCGGCCTTGGCGGCGATGAGTTCATCCAGCTTGATCTGTTCCGGCAGCTTTTCCTCGGGCTTCTTTTCCTCCGGGGGCGGGATCTCAAAGCCGCGATAAAAACCCTTCAGGCCAGCCTCAGGGCCCACCGGGCGGTCAAAGCCGGGGCCATTGCGGAAGCGGCCCACGAGGTCCATTACGCTGGTGCGGTACTGGGCGATGGTGAGGCGGGTGAGATCCTGCGCGGGCGGCTGGGTGATGGCCTGCGCCTCAGGTGAATAAAAGGCCTCGTAAATGTAGGCGGCCACCTGCTTGGCATCGTCGCCCACGCAGGCCCCCACGTTTTCCTCCGGCATGGTGCGCTCGATCTTGCGGGCCAGCGCCTCCAGGGTGCGGTCGCCGATGAGGGGCTCGTCATACTTGCCATCCACGCCCTGGCCTTTGTCGCCATGGCATTCCACGCAGAGCTTTTCATAGATGACCTTGCCGGGGTGGGTACCATCGGCGGCATGCAGAAGGGCACCCAGACCGAGGGTGAGCGCGGGGACCAGAAGGGCGGAAAAGGAATGTCGGGGGACCATGCGTGTGGCTGGATACGCCAAGGGAGATCGGGGGGAGCCCAAAACGTGCCAGTGAGAGCATTACCCGCCGGAGGGGCTGTGTCTTTCAGACGAGGGCAATAGAGGCGGCAGACTCACAGCTTTCGCGCATAGACTTCCAGCGGGCCGGGAGCGGCCTGATAGGGACGGGTGATGGGGCTGCTGTGCTCCAGCGCCCAGCGTTCCGGCTGGCTGCGCAGGGCCTTGAGCAGGAGTTCCTCATGAGCCGGGGCGGTCTCGCCCTCTGCCGAGAGCTGCACAAAGACGCGGCTGATAGCGGTTTTATCCAAGTAGGCCAGGAGGGCCTCGGGTGTGTCAAAGGCGGCCTGGTAACCACGGCCCAGCCAATCGGCGGCGGCGAGTTCCTTGCTGGCGCGATGCACCTGCAGGGGCGAAGGCGCACGGACCGGCAGGGCAAAGGCGGCGGAGGCGATGAGGGCCCCTTCCCCGCGTGGATCTGCGCAGACCAGCCAGTGCGTGCGCTCCCCGGCGGCGGGTTTTTCCAGGGCCTGAACGACGGCACTGCGGTAACCACGGACGTTTTTCACCAGCAGATGCGGCACCTGGAAGATGACCAGGAGGACGAGGCTGAGGATGCCAAAGCGGCCCAGGGGCATGCGGGCGAGGGTGAGATCAAAAAACGACACGGCCAACACCGCGACCACGGGGACCACGGGCATGAAGTAGCGGCTGCTGTAACCCGTGGGGATGAAGAGCATGATGAGCGCGGTGCCCACCAGCAGGCCCAGGAGCGCGGTGCGGCGGGGATCCGGGCGCAGCTTGAACTTCGTCAATCCCAGCCACAGGGCCAGCCCGGCCACAGCGATCATGACGGTGACAAACCCGAAGGCCGTGGAGAGGACGGAGCTGTAATAAGTGACCGCGCCGAGGGCGAAATCCACCAGCCCGGCGGAGACCATGCCTTCCTGGGTGATCTTCGATGAGTACAGCATCCATGGCCCGGCCAGCAGGCCCACCGGCAGGCCTGCGACCCAAAAGGCGGGCTTTTTCAGCAGGTCCCAACGGCGCAGAGTCAGCACGGTGACGGCAGGCACCAGGGCCAGGGCGAGGCCGGAGCCCTTGGTGAGAATGGCAGCGGCGGCGGCAGCCCCGAAACCCAGGGCGAGGCGGTAGCCTGGCTTTTCCAAAAAGCGTGCCCACAGCTCCACCGCCAGCAGGCAGAGGCAGGCGAGCATGAGGTCTGCCATCACCAGCTGGGCCAGTTTCAGCGTGACCGGGAAGGCGGCGCTGAGAAGGGCGGCCGCCAGGGCGGATGAGTCCCGCAGCATGCGACGGCCCATGAGATACACCTGAAGCGCGAGCAGGCCGGTGAAGAGAGCCTGCAAAACGAGCAGGACCTGCGGCTGTGGCAAGGGCAGCAGGACGAGGCCGGCCAGGGCGTAATATCCGGGCGGATAATGCCCCAGCGCCACCTTCGGAAAATCCTTATAGTATTGCTGCGCAAAGGTGAGCGGCGACTGTCCCAGGCCCGTCGCCAGATAGTCCCGCACCATCAGACTGGTGACCGCATGAGCGGGCTCGTCCGGGTCCGCACCAATGTCGGAGGTCCACACGCCGGTGAGGCTCTGAATGAGCAGGATGAACAGCGTGACCCCCAGGAAAAGTACGCCAGCGCGGTATCGGAAAAAAACGGAGGCGGAGGACGGAGCAGGATCGGGCATGGGTGGGGCGGATGGTGAAGCACAACCGGGGCAAAGGCAAATTGCAGGGCCAGGCTCGGGCAAATTTATGAAGGGTGAAAAGGAGTGGAAATGGCAGGTCGGATCCGATTTGAAGCGCCTCCTTAAACTCAAACAATCATTATAATCCATAATTTCTATAAATTAAGCTTGGCTTAGAGGACTCGATGCAGGATGTTATGCCACTGCCTTCCTCCCATGGTCCGTCTGCCCTACCTTTTCCGCCTTCTGCTGGCCTTGCTGCTCCTGCTGGGGGCGATGAGTACCGGACTTTGGTTCGGCCTCTCCCTGATTTCTACTTTGGACCCGGAGGTCGCCGTGGGATCCCCTGCCCACGGCGATGAGCCAACATCCCCTGCTCTTTCGACAGACCCCATACAGGCCAGAGGCACCCAGCCGCAGAAGGCCACGCCGCCACTGCCGAATCCCCGCCTGACCGCACAAAAGCTGCGGGTGGAGGAAGGCCAAAAAGCCCGCCAGAGAGCCGGGCAGGACCTGCGGGCCGGGCGGAGCTTTGCAATGAATGAGCACGGCAGGCTGTCGCGGTTTCGCCTGGCGCTGGATGAGATTTACGATGGCACCGCCCCGGTGTCTGAGCGGCTGCGCAAGATCGCTCCACAGGCCGATGCGGGCCAGTTGCTGAGCTATGCACAAAACGAGGCCGAGCGGCTGGGGCGCTGGCCGGGGCTGGTGATTTATCCCGAAAATGGGCCCGTGGATGCCGCGCACCGCCGGGTGCTGACGGAGCAGGTTTTGCTGAAAGCCGCTGATGTGGAAGCTGCCGAAAAACTGGCCGCGAGCCAGGGACTGAAGATCACCCAACGCCCGGAGTATGCCCCACAGCATCTCATCGCAGCAGCGGCAGATCCGCTGGCGGCGGTGGATGCCATCGCGGCGCTGGATGCCGGGTTGCCTGCCGTGGAGCCGTTGCTGATGCGGCAGCGTGAGCGCCGGGTGCTGCTAGATGATCCGTACCTGAGGGACCAGTGGCACCTCAAAAACACGGGCCAGTCCGGCGGCAAGGCCGGGGTGGACATCGGCACCGAGGGCGTGTGGGACAACTTTCAGGGACAGGGCGTCCGCATCGCGATCGTGGACGACGGTTTGCAACTGACGCACCCGGACCTGGCGCCGAATGTGGACCCTGCGCCTAACCATTACGACTGGAACGATGCCGACCAGGACCCGAATCCGGGCTCGGATGAGGACTCACACGGCACCGCCGTGGGCGGACTGGCGGCAGCCAGGGGCAACAACAGCCTGGGGGTGAGCGGGGTGGCCCCGCAGGCCACGCTGGTGGGATTTCGATTGATTGCCGGACTGGTGACCGATGTAGCGGAGGCCGAAGCCGCCACACGCGGGGCCGGTTTTATCCAGGTCAAAAACAACAGCTGGGGCCTGGGCGGCAGCGCCTCGGACCTGCACCCTACGGGCTCGCTGATGGCGGAGGCCATGGCCTTTGCCGCCACGTCAGGGCGTGCCGGGCGCGGCACCATCTCCGTATGGGCCGCAGGCAACGGGCGGCACATCGGGATGCAAGGGAACAAGGACCCCTATGGCAACAACATGCACGCCATCACCGTGGGGGCCGTGACGCACCAGGGCGCGCTGGCTTATTACAGTGAAACCGGCAGCCACCTCTGCGTGGTGGCCCCCTCCGCAGAAACCCAGGGCAAAGGCGGCATCGTGACGACGGACCTCGTGGGCGTGGCCGGGTATAACGAGGGTAGCCTGAAGAATCTGTCCGAGGTGAACTACACGAATGACTTCCGCGGCACCTCCGCCTCCACGCCCATTGTGTCTGGCGTGATCGCACTGATGCTGGAGGCCAATCCCTACCTGAACTGGCGCGATGTGAAGGAGATCCTGCTGCGCTCTTCCACACAAATTTTCCCGAAGGACAAGGGCTGGCTGCAACGGCCTAACCGCGATGTGTGGGAACAGGGCTTTGCCCCCATCAAGCATCATCAGTCCTATGGCGGCGGCCTTATCCATGCCCCTTCCGCAGTCGCCATGGCGCAGTCCTGGCCGGGCCTGGGCACCATGACTACCGTGACGCGTACGGTGGTGCCCGAGGTGGACATCGAGGGCCAGAGCATCATCCCGATGGGTGGCACCACCATCATCGTGCCCCTGCCGGAAGAGACGCAGACGAAGGTCAAGTCCACCCGATTGAATCTGGACTTCAGCAACGCGGCCCCGCTGCGGGTGGAAAATGTGACCGTGAAACTCAGCGCCAGCCACAGCCGCCGCGGTGACCTGACGCTGAAACTGGTCTCCCCCAGCGGCAGCATCAGCACGCTGGCCAGCTACTCCAAACTGGACACGGGAGCCGACTATGAAGAATGGACCTTCAGCAGCGTTCGCCACTGGGGCGAATCCTCGCGAGGGATCTGGTCCGTGGTGGCCAGCGAGCCGGAAGACAGCGTGGATGGCGAACTGGGGGCCGTCACCGTCACCCTGCACGGCATTTCCTATCCGGGCATCCAACTCACCACGACTCCCGCCAGCCAGATCGTGGCGGAGGGCAGCCCCCAGGCGCTCACAGGTGCCACCACCACCTATGGCAAAACGGAGCAGCAGTGGCTGAAGGCGGGCAAGCCCGTCAGCGGCAGCAGCAGCGGCACCTTGGTGCTGAATCCGGTGCAGCTCAGCCATGCGGGCCTTTACAGCTACACGGCGGAAAATCTCACCACCCAGATCGAGGTACCCATCGCCCTCGGCGTGGTTCGGCGCAGCCTCGTTCCGCAGCATCTGCTGCCAGGGCGCACGGCCACCTTCAAAGTGGTCACGGCGGGGCCTTCGCTCCGTTACCAATGGTTCATCGGCAGCCTCGCCCTGCGGGATGATGGCCGCATCACCGGCAGCCGCAGCCCCACGCTGACGGTGCGCCGGGTGCAGACCACGGATGAAGAGGACTATTACTGCCGCGTGAGCATGGGCGATGCGCCGCCGCTGGACACCCTGCGTGGCCGCCTGAGCATCATGATCCCACCGACGCTGGAGGACTTTGTGCCGCCTGCACCGGGCATTGTCAGCGCCTATCTGGACCTGCCTTTCCTGGCCGACAACGGCCCCACCACCTATCGTGCCACCGGGCTGCCGCCTGGAGTAAAGCTGGATGCCCGCAATGGCCGCCTCATCGGCCGCCCGACCGTCCCCGGCACCTACCGCATCACCCTCACGGCCAGCAATGCCGCAGGCTCCAGCCCGCCGCTGAGCTTTGACTGGGTGGTGGAAGGCCTGCCCGCAGGACTGGTGGGCACCTGCCGGGGACTGGTGGAGCCTAACGATCTTTACAACAACGGCTATGGCGGCTCCCTGGTGGTGACCGTGGGCAAGACAGGGACGTTTACTGGAACGCTGACACGCGGAAAGCTGCGCACGGCCTTCAAGGGCGCGCTCGACACTTATCCGGGCGAAACCTTTGCGACGGTGAATCTCAGCCTCCCCCGCCCTGCCCCGGCCCCGCCGCTGGAGTTCACCTTCACCGTGGACAGCGGCCGCCTGGACGGCAGCCTGGGCCATGTGGATGAGGAGTACGCCTCCCTCTGGGCGCAACGTGAATGGACGGCCCTGCCAGCCGAACTCGCCAGCCTGCCCGGCACCTACAACCTGCCCCTGCTGACGCAGCAGACGAGCCTGACCTATCCCCTGGGCAGCGGCTATCTGGCCGTGACCCTGACGGACCGTGGCCGCCTGAGCTACACCGGCCGTCTGGCCGATGGCACCGGTCTAACCGGAAGCGGTATCGGCACCGGGGCGGGCCTGCTGCCCGTGCATCACCTGCTGTATGCCGGCACGGGCTCCGTGCAAGGCAGCGTGGCCCTCGTGGATGGCGTGTCCCGGTTTGAGGCCCTGCTGGACTGGGTCAAATCCCCGCAGCCTCCCGGCACCCGCAACCATGGCAACGGATTCCCCCGCCACGGCCTGAGCGGCCAGGGCACGCGCTACACGCCGCCTGTCACGGGTAATCTGGTGCTGGAGCTGCCGCTGACGGCCCTCAATGCGCAGCTCGACTTCAGCAAGGGCGGGCTTTTCACCAGCTTCACGCAGTACTTCACCCTGGCGGCGGGCCACCTCGCGCAGTTCCCTGCCGGGGAGTTCAATCCGCATCAGATCAAGATGACGCTGAATGCCAAAACGGGCCTCATCACTGGCACGGGCACGAAGCTGGACATTGATCCGCTAAACCCAGCCCTCAACCGCCAGCGTGTCGGCAGCTTCAGCGGCCTCATCATTCCCTACATGGGAGGCGGTGAGGGCTACTTCCTGCTGCCCGGCAGCAGCACGCCCGGATCGCCGATTTATTCAGGGCGGCTGGTCCTGCGAGCGGCGATGGATTGAGATGCTTTTTGTTAGGCGATTGGAAGGCGGGACGGCTGCTGAACCGTAGGCTGGGTGTGTTTGGCGCAAGAGGAGGTCGTTTGTGAGGTGGGCTGTTCGCCAAATTACCCGGCCCGGGCGAGATGGAGACATGGGGGACTTTCGTTCCACGGACAGTCTCAGGAGAGGTGGAGATGCGCTGGACGCCGTGCATTCAGGGAAAGCCGGATAATTTGGCGATGGAGATCAGAAGAGCGAACGAGGTGCTCTTGCGCCAAACACATCCAGCCTACGGTTCAGCAGCGAGGCACAGCTCTCAAATCTCCTTTTTCACCTGGGCGACGCCGGAGACCATGTTGGCGAGCTTTTGCTTCGCGGCCCAGCGGGCAGTCTGGCTGAGGCCGCAGTCAGGGGCAAAGACGAGGCGGTCAGCCGGGGCATGTTTCAAGCAGGCGCGCACGCTTTCGGCCACGTTTTCAGGGGTCTCGACGTAGTAGCTTTTCACGTCAATGATGCCCACGGCGACATCGGTGCGCTTGGCGATCTGGCCGATGATTTCCAGCTCGGCGTATTCGCGATTGGCCATCTCGACATGCACTTCGTCGCAGTGAAGGTCAAAGAAGGCGGGGAACAGCGGGGCGTATTTGCGGTAGCCGACGGGGTGGCCCTTGAAGTTGCCAAAGCACAGGTGGGTGCAGATGCGGGCGCGGCCATAACCGGACTCGACGGTGCGGTTGAAGAGATCCACAAAACGGCGGGTGTCTTCGCGAAATCCGTAGCAGCTCATGCTGGGCTCATCCACGCAGATTTCCTCCGCACCGGCGGCGACGAGATCGGCGATCTCCTGACGGACGATGGGTAGCAGGGCCTCCGTGATGGCGTAACGATCGGCATACTGTTGGTTAGGCGCGAGGCGACCACTGAGGGTGTAGGGGCCGGGCACGCTGACCTTGAGGCGTTTGCCCGAGCCTCCAGCTAGCCGCTTGAGCCGCTGAAATTCCTCGACCGCGCCAAGGCCACGCGGGGCGCGCAGTTCCCCCACGATCTCATGCTTGCCACGCTGATCATGGGCGGGCGGGCCAAAACGGCGCGGGCTGGCGGGCTCGAGCGCGATGCCCTCGATGAAGCCGTAGAAGGACAGGTTGAAGTCAAAACGGGTCTGCTCGCCATCGGTGATGACATCCAGCCCGGCGGCGATCTGATCCTGAATGGCCACCATGGCCGCATCGTCCTGCAGCTCGGCCCGGTCGGCGCTGCCAAACTGGTCCAGGTGCTGAGCAGAAAACTCCAACCAGCCTGGAAACGGGTAGCTGCCAATGACCGAGGTGCGGAGCGGTTGATCCTTCATGCCTCAAGGCTACGGCGTGATGACCACCCTCGTCAACCCGGACCCGTATCCGGCAATTTTTAGAGTGGGATAGTTCATCCCAGGGAAAGATGGCCAACTTGACTGGGAGCCAAAAAAACAGGACCTGTGGGTCGCACAGGTCCTGTCTAGATCGTTGGATGGCTGAAGCCGATTCCTGGGTTTTACAGGATGCTGCCGGGTTCGTAGGCGGCGGCTTCGGGATGCTTGGCCACGAGCTCGCAGACGCGGAAGACGAAGTGGTCCACCTGCTGAGGGGCATCGCCGGAGTTGGCCTTACCCTGGGCCATGATGGCATCGAGCGCATCGGCCTTGAGGCCCAGTCGGTCATCGGCGGCGAGGCGGGCGAGGAGGTCGTTGTGGCTGACCTTGCCGGTGCGCATGTCGCGGGCGACAGCGACGGCGTGCTCCTTGATGGCTTCGTGGGCGGCTTCGCGGCCAGCGCCGGCTTTGACGGCCTCCATGAGCACCGTGGTGGTGAGCAGGAAGGGCAGATAGCGCATGAGCTCTTGCTCGACGACGGCTTCAAAAACTTCCATCTGGTTCAGCACGGTGAGAAGGGTCTCCAGCAGGCCGTCCATGGCCAGGAAGGCATCCGGCAGCATGACGCGGCGGACGACGGAGCAGGAGACATCGCCCTCATTCCACTGGTCGCCAGCGAGGCCAGCGGCCATGGCGAGGTAACCTTTGAGGATGACGTGGAAGCCGTTGATGCGCTCGCAGGAGCGGCTGTTCATCTTGTGCGGCATGGCGGAGCTGCCGACCTGGCCTTTGGCGAAACCTTCGCTGGCGAGCTCTTGCCCGGCCATGAGGCGGAGGGTCTTGGCAAAGCTGCCAGCACCGCTGGCCACATGGGTCAGGGTGGAGACGACCTGCATGTCCAGGCTGCGGGGATAGACCTGGCCCACGGCATCCAGGGAAGCATTGATGCCGAGGTGATGCAGAATGCGGTCCTCCAGGGCGCGGGCCTTGGCGGAGTCGCCATTGAAGAGGGTGATCTGATCCAGCCGGGTGCCGACAGCGCCCTTCAAACCACGGGCGGGATAGCTGGCGATGAGGGCATTCAGCGCCTCGACCCCGAGAAGCATTTCCTCACCGAACATGGCGATGCGCTTGCCCACGGTGGTGACCTGCGCGGCCACGTTGTGGGTGCGGGCGGTCATGGGGATGTCGCGGCACTGGGCGGCGCGTTTGGCGAAGCCGGAAAGGGCGGCGATGCTCTTTTTACGCACTTCCAGGAGAGCGCGAAAGACCTGGAGCTGCTCCACATTTTCCGTGAGGTCGCGGCTGGTCATGCCTTTGTGGATGTGCTCGTGCCCGGCGAGGTCGCAGAACTCCTCGATGCGGGCCTTCACGTCGTGACGGGTGACGCGCTCGCGCTCCATGATGGAGGCGAGGTTGACCTGGTCCTTCATCTTCTCGTAGCTTTCGATGACGCCATCGGGCACAGGGATGCCGAGGTCGCGCTGGCCTTTGAGAACGGCGATCCAGTAGTCCCGCTCCAGCTTCACCTTGCCCTCGCCCGACCAGAGGGCGCGCATGGCGGGGGTGGCGTAACGTTCGGCAAGGACATTGGAAATGGCATCAGTCATGGGCCGCCCAACTTGCCGGGGAGAGGCGGGGAGTCAAGCCGGGGCCGCATCCGGAGGGGAATCTCTAACTGGAGGAGTGCCACTGGCCCGTGCTGCTTTCGTAATCCCAGGCATCAAAAAAGCCGCCGATGGGATCGCCAAACCAGAGGATGAAATTTCGCCCGTCGGAGCTGTAGCCGTCTTTCCCGATGAGGCGCGGCAAGGGCGGATGCGACGGCAGATCCTGGAGCGTGCGGGGATAAGTGCCATGTGCGGTGCGATAGGCCTCCAGGTGTGGCCGCAGAACATCGGGCCAGGCTTTGGCCTGTGCGATGGCCCGCTGGAAGAGATGGTGGTTCAAGGGCAAGGCCACGCTGCCCAGCACGGCCGCATAGGCCAACACACGTAGCACCTGCACCAGCGGATCCATGGTGCGCCCCTGGCGTCTGGCACGCCAGAGCAAAAAGGCGGCCAGCATGGCCACGGGCACCCCCACGGCGGCCCCCAGGAAGGCCAGAACGCGCAGCACAAAGGGATCCGCCCACCACACGATGGCCGCGAAGAGCAAGGCAAGGAAGGTGTAAGCGCAGAGGCGTTTCATGGCGTCAGACATCGTCGGCCTGCCGGTCAGGGACGGAACTGGTGAGGGTGGAAGGCGAGCCGGTGGGGCTTGCGCCAGCCCATGAAACTGGACACGAACGCGGGCCTGACAAGCGACAGATGCGGCGCAGACGACGTTTGGGAGATGTGGCTTTCCACAGCGGGGAGCGGCCCTTTGTAGGCTGGGTGTGTTTGGCGGGGAGGATATCGTTTGTGGGTAAGGCCCTTCGCCAAATTACCCGGCCTGGGCGAGGTGGAGAGGTGAGGGACCTTCGTTCCACGGACGGCTTTTGGCGAGGTGGACATGCGCTAGACGCCGGACGTTCAGGGAAGGCCGGATAATTTGGCGATGGAGGTCAGAGGAGCGAACGTGGTGCTCTTGCGCCAAACACATCCAGCCTACGGTTCAGCGGCACGCAACTATTACACGCTTTTTGTTAGGCACGTTTGACCGCCCTGAAAGGTAGCCGGGGCTGCCTTTCACGGACGGTTCAAAATACAACGGCGGGCCTCACTCCCCTGAGCGGGAAAACGGGAGGCTGACGCGGGAGGTCAGGGGGCGGGCGGGCAGCGGATTGCGCTGAATGCCGGTGGTGAGGGCCTGGCCGACGGCGTTGAGGAGATCCAGCACGTCAAAGGGCTTGGGCAGGTAGTTGATGCCGAGCTGGAGGGACGTGGTCTGGCCGAGGATGTCCGGGCAGTAGCCGCTGGTGAAGATGATGGGGAGGCTGGCATCATCACCCAGGATGGCACGGCCGAGATCAAAGCCGCTGGCATCGCCAGGGAGATTGATGTCGGTGATGACGAGATTGATGCTGTGCCGGTGGGCACGCCAGATCTGCCAGGCCTCATGGGCATCCTTGGCGGCATGGACGGTGTGGCCCTGGTTTTCCAGGACGTAGTTCATGACGTGGCGCACGCTGGAGTCATCATCCACGATGAGGAGGTTGCACGGGGCGACCTCATGCAGCAGGCCGTCGAAATCCTGGCCGCCGGTGATCGGGGCGACGATCTCGTTTTCCAGGCTGGCGATGGGCAGGTAGATATCAAAGTCCGTACCAACGCCGACGACGCTGGAGACGGTGACCCAGCCGCCCATGTGGCGGGCGAGGCCGCGCACCATGGCGAGGCCCATGCCGGTGCCTTTGCCGGGTTCCTTGGTGGTGAAAAAGGGGTCGAAAATCTGCTTCAGCACCTCCTGCGGCATGCCGCTGCCGCTGTCGCTGAAGGAGAGGATGGCGAAGTGGCCGGAGTGGGCATCGGGATGCAGGGCGCGGGCGTCTTCGGAAGAGGCGATGTGGGTCTGCCGGGTGCTGATGCGCAGGGTGCCGCCTTTGGGCATGGCATCGCGGGCATTGACGGCGAGGTTCACCACGATCTGGCCCAGGGAGCCGGGATCGGCCATGACTTCGGGGAGGTCGGCCATGAAGGTGGCCTCGAGGGTGACATGATTGCCCAGGGTGCGCTTCAGCAGGTCCAGCTCGGCCTCGATTTCACGATCCAGGGCGACGGGGCGCGGGGTCTTGTAGTCGCGGCTGGTGAAGTTGAGGAGCTGCTTGGTGAGATCCGCCGCACGGCGGGCGGCGAGGAGGACTTCGCCCATGGATTCGGAGATGCCAGGGGGCTGGTCGCCGTTCATGAGGTTCATGCTCAGGTGGCCCTGGATGACGGTGAGGACGTTGTTAAAGTCATGGGCGATGCCGGCAGCGAGGCCGCCGAGGGCATCCATCTTCTGCATCTTGCGGATGTCTTCCTCCAGGCGCATGCGGTCGTCGTGCTCCTGGCGGAGGCGGGCATAGGTGTCCTCCATGCGCTTGGTGCTGTCCCAGAGCTTGGTCTGGAGGCCGAGCTGGCGCAGGGCGGATTCGCGTTCGAAACCCCACTTGGAAGTCAGGGCATTGGCGATCTGGATGACCTCGATGGGATCGAAGGGTTTTTTCAGGATGACCAAGCGGTGGGAGATGCCGAGGTGGTCCACGATGTCGTCCCAGGAATAGTCGGCATAGGCGGTGCAGATGGCCACCTGGAGATCCGGCTGGAGGCGCCACAGGTTCTTGATGGTGGCGATGCCGTCCATGCCGGGAGGCATGCGCACATCCACCAGGGCGAGGGCAAAGGGGCGGGCCTGCTGAAGGCCCATCTCCACCAGGCGCACGGCGCCGTCTCCCTGCGCAGCAAAGGCGAGCTCGAATTCCGGCATGGAGCGGGAGGACTGGGCATCGCCAAAGACGGCGGACTCGATCATGTTAAGATCGCCTTCCCCGAAATCGGTGGGGGAGAGGATCTTGCGGAAGTCCTCGTGGATCGTGGTGTTGTCATCCACGATCAGGATGCGATGGTTCACATGCAGCGGATCTTGGGCGACCAGATCAGCGACAGGATCGATGTTGGGGCGGGGCGGGTTCATGCGAGGATTCACGGTAGGTTTGACGCAGAGACAGTGTGGGGCGGCGGCAGAGGACTGGTTTTGGAGTCCTTGCGAGCCGGAATTTCGAGGATGAAGCGGGCACCTTTGCCCAGGCCTTCGCTTTCAGCCTTCAGGCTGCCGCCGAGATCCTGGGCGAGCAGGCAGGCGTGATGGAGGCCGAAGCCGTGGCCATCCTTTTTCGTGGTGAAGCCCTGGGTGAAGATGCTGGTGAGGTGGCGGGGCTGGATGCCGCAGCCGGTATCCTCCACCACGATGCGCACGTGGGTTTCCCCCTGGGGCTGGATGCGGAGGTTCATCCGGCGCTGGGAGGCGGGCTTGTCCCCCATGGCCTGGCAGGCATTGGCCAGCAGGTTCACCAGGATCTGCAGCAGCAGGCCGCGGGCGGAGTAAATGGGCGGCAGATCGGCAAAGTGGCGGTCCACGGTGACCTGCTGATGGGCGATGTTGACATCCATCTCCAGGCGCAGGGCCTCCTCCATGACGGTGACGAGATCCAGCGGCTCCCAAAGGGTGCGCACGCTGCTGTGCGACTGCTGGAGCATGATCATGTCGCGGATGTGCTCGATGCGCTCGATCATGTCGCTGACGGTGGCATTGAGGCGGTTTTGCTCATCGCGCAGGTAGCTGGAGAGATCCACCAGGTAGCCGGGCAGCACCTGGCCGCGTTTGTCATCGGTGAAGAAGGCGGGGTTCTCCGGCAGGTTTTCCTTCAGGAGCTGGGTGGCCTGGCAGAGCTTGTCCATGCGGGACTTTTTCAGACGCTCGGCCAGGAGCTTGGCGCCGACATTGAGGCTGTTGAGCACGTTGCCCACATTGTGCAGCACGCCGGTGGCGATTTCGGCCATGCCGGCCTGGCGGGAGGCCTCCACCATGACTTTGTGCATGTCCTGGGTGCTGGCCTCATTTTCGCGCTGGGCGGTGATGTCCAGCAGGATGCCGCGCAGCACCAGGCCATCGAGCATCAGACGTGCGGCCTGGCCGTATTCCTGGACAAAGGCGGTGGAGCCATCCGGGCGCACCACGCGGTACTCCATTTGATATTTTTCAAGATTGGCCAGGGCCTTCTTCCAGATCTCCTCCACACGGGCGCGATCTTCCGAGTGGATGACGTTCTTGAGGAAGCCAGCCTCCGAGCCCCAGCGGTCGAGATCAAAACCCAGGTAACCTTCGGCATTGTGGCTGAGGTAGGTGAAGCTGCCGCCTGAGGCAGGCCTTTCCCACACGACGCCCTGCACGGCATTGACCATGCCATCGAGGCTTTCAATGTCCTTTCTTAAGGGCTGGATGGCCTTCTCCAGCTCAATCTGGCGGCGTTTTTCAGTCCGCACCACGAGGAAGCCGCCGAGACAGACGCAGATGATGAGCAGGCCGATGAACTCCCCCACCACGCGCCATTGCTCATGGAGGAGAGCGTCATTGTACAGCTTGGGGAAAAATTCCAGCACCATCGCGCCTTTCACGGCATCCGCCCCATCGCGCAGGGGGATGAGCGCCATCAGCGTGCTGACCTGGCCCTTTTTGTCCGAATCCACACACCAGAGTTCCTTGCCCTCCAGGCAACGGCGCAGCTTTTCCTCACAGCCGGCGTGGAGGTAAACGCGCTCTTCCATCTTCTGCAGGCCCAGGGACTGGATGACGTGCCGCCCATCCGGCGTGACCGAGGCGGTGGCGATGGAGCGGCCAAAGACGGCCTCCTGGCCGAGGCGGCGCTGGGTGCGCAGGACCACAGGCTGCATGGTCTGCTCCGTGAGGTCGCTGACTTTCTCCGTGGCCCGCTCCAGGGCATGGGCGTGGACGCGGGCGATGCCCATCCAGGAAAGAATGAGGCGGTCCGCCACCCGTGCCGAAGACCGGGCAATGTGCAGAGGAGCCAGGTAAGCCACAGCCCCGACGAGGGCGATCACCAGCAGATGGTGGTGGGTATTGTGGAATTGCTTCCGCAGGAAGCCAAGGCAAGCCCCCCCCACAGCAAGTGTGGTGGCCAGGAAAACTAAAGCGGGGATGCCCAATTCCATATATTCCAGATATTATAGCAATTATATATAATAAAGGCAAAGAATCATCCATGCCAAAGGGAAAATTGTTCACTTTTGTTCAATTTTCGCCTCAAAGCGATGATCAACCTGAGCAAATGACCGATGCGCGCCACGCAGACACCCAAAACTCAATTAACACGATATCAAAAAAATACCGATGCCGCTGTTTTTCAAGCGCTTGAAGGAATGAAAAATGGCTCTTAACGAGAGCTGGGCAGATGGCGCGGGAACGAAAACAGCCTTCTCAAAAGAGCAGCCTCAGCAGCCGATGCACCGACAGGAAAAGTCCAGCGTCCGACAGAAAGATGGCGTCAAAGACCTGAGGAAAGGTCCGTTGAAGCGAAACCTCAAAAAGTAACCCAACCCGCCCAGGCGACGGTCACATAGGTCATTTTGCAAACGACGTGGAGGATCTGATCCTGGTTAAAACTGGTCTTCCCCTCGCACTTGGCCACATCAATGCCCCAGTGGACCACGAACTCCACCATGCCGAGAAGGGCCGATCCAGTGATGAGCCACACCGTCCCTGCATGGATGAGGCAGTGGGCGCTCATGCAGACGACCCAGATGCTGACAGGCCGGGAGGGATCCTGAAGGCGGATGAGAAAACGGCGGTTCTTTCCCGTGGCCAGATATTCGCCCTGAAGGGGGAAGTCTGCCACCGCATGACCAATGCACAGGGCAAACAGCGCTTTGAACGCTGTCAGCCAATTGAGCGGGGGAAACTCCAAGAGTTCGAACATGACGGACAAGCTCACATCCGGCTCCCTAACTGGCAACTTGAAAATGAACTCTTAAGGAGGTGGCAGCGGAACGTCGCCTTTCGGTGTCACCGGCTGGGGCGCTCCCTGGGTGGGGAGCGGTGGCAGCAGGGGCGAAACAGGCGGTTGCCCGCCGGCCGGGCGGGTCTGCAAAGCGGGGGCGGCGGGAGCTGGCGCAGCCGGAGTCTCGGCAAAGGCCACCCAGCCCGCCTGGTCGCCCTTCTGAAGCTGCACGCGCGTCTTGTCCATGGTGGCCCCGGGCGTGACCTTGCGGATGCGGATGCCGTTGTCATTTTCGGCATTCAGCCGGGCTTCGCTGATGAGGGAGGTGGTGCGGTCCACCAGCACGGCGACGACCTGGCCATCCACCTCATAGACACCGACGAGCGAGAGCGCATCCGTGAACAGAGGGCCCGCAGGTGCATCAGGCGAGGGAAGGTCGCGCGTGGTGAAGAGGGACTTTTCCCACAGTGGAGCGTAGTGCTTCAGCTCCGGAAACGGCACCGGAGGTTCTTTAGCCGTCGCCGGGACCTGGGCAGAAACGGCGCAGGGCATGGTGATGAACGCGGCCAGGACTAACAAAAAGGATTTCATGGTTGCGCACCTCCGCTGGTGTTGCCTGCCGTGGCCGCGCCTTCGCGGTAAAACTGGGTCACCTCCACCTCGGCATTGATGCTCTTCCCCTGCCCTGTGGGACTGACCATGAGGCGGGTGATGCCGAGAAAGCCGCCCGGCTGCTGCACGCCGTGCATCCAGGTGAAGAAGGCCTGCTCCTTCACCGCGCTGAGGGTGAGGCGGACGGTGGCGCGATCAAAGTAACCGCTGCCGCCTTCCACGGGAAGGCCATCTTCGGCGACCTCCTTGGGAGCTTCGAGGAACTCGCGCCCGGAGAGGGTGAGGCCGGCCTTGTCGGCCTGCTTTTGGATGATTTCCAGCAGGCGGGCGGAGGCCTCCTGCCGGGAGGCGAAAGTGGGGGCGGCGCCAGCCAGCCACTCGCTGCGGCGCTGCCATTCGGCCCCTTCGGTGATGGCCTGGTTCATGTCCACCAGGCGGTCGCGTAGGCGCTGCGTCTCCTCCGTGATGCTGCGATAATGATTGAGGCCAAAGGTGAGCGCCCCACCGCCCACGACGACGAGGAAGACGAGGGCGAAGACGCCTAACAAAATGCGTTCACTGCGTTTCATGGCCGGGCCGCTCCCTTCACTTCAAAGGTGGCGCTGTTGTCGCTGGCGATGACGGGGGCGGGAGTCTCCCAGGAATATTTGGCTAGGCCGGGCACGGCCGGGATTTCACGGGCATACTGAAGAGCGAGGGAGGGCGAAGGCATGCGGCCACGCAGCAGCACCCTCTCCGGCACCCATTCAAAATGGGTCATGGAGACCTCGCCTGCGGCCTGCGGCTGCATGCAGTCCAGCAGCACCTGCATGGGGAAGTGCGCAGGGTCCACGGCGGGGGCGGCTTCCAGCCAGCTCTTTTTCTGATCCAGCACCTGGGAAGCCTGAGGCGTGAGGGCGGCCACGCGATCGCGCAGCAGGTCGCGTTCCTGCGTGGCCCAGGCGATGAGCACGGCCATGACGGCGATGGCTGCGGCGACGGCAAACCCGGCGGTGAGGGCCAGGAGACGGGTGCGGGCGCTGCGGGCCTGCTGGCCACGGGCGGCCAAAATTTCCGGCGGCACCAGCGTGCTATGGCCGGGTGCAGGCATGAGCGGCGCGGGGCGTGCCATGCGCAGCGCGGGCAGTCCGGTGATGCGTTTGATCTGGTCCAGATCCCCCTCCTCCTCCAGCCAGAGGATGATGTGGCGCACCTGGCCCAGCACGCCCTGAAAGCCGAGCTGGAGGCAGAGATGATTCACCTCCCCCAGCGCATGTTCATCCAGCGCCAGGGAGGAAAGCGGGCTGGCATACACGATGTCTGCCCCGTGGGTGATGACGAGCACGAGGCGGCCTAGCTCGCGATAAACGATCATCGCATCCGGCGGCAGGGGCAGGCAGGTCGCCGCTAGCAGCACTTCATCCGGCAGGCGGGCGAAGTCCGCGAGCGGCACGGGCATTTCCTTCAGCGCCGTCATGCACACGAGATGGGCTCCGTCCCGTTCGGCAATGGAGCGGATCTGCAGGCCATGAGGGAGATCTGCCACCCGCACGCCGAGGCGTTCCAAATGCAGGGCGGCCATGTCGCGCAGATGGGTGGCCTCGCCCTGAAGCCAGGCGGGCAGCACCCACAGATGCGCCAGCGGCAGGGCCAGCAGACGGGTCTGCGCCTCCTTGCCAAAACTGCCTGCGCCAGGACCGCAGTCGGCCACCAGGGCGCAGTCCTCCCCGGCTGTGCCAGCCCAGCGTTCCCAGCCCGCTGCGCCCGGCAAAAGCAGGTCCTGAGTGGGTTTACGAGTTTTGGCCATGTGTAGGAATCTCTCCGCGCCAGAGCGCCTGTTGATTTTGGGTGATGAGCACCAAACGACGACGAATATCACCGAACTGGCCAATACTTTCAATGCGGCGGATGGGGCCGCTGAACTGAATCCATTGCGTGAGCTGCTGGACGGTCTGCGGCTGATACACGCCCAGGAGCTGCGCCACCTGGGGCACGGAGCCCAGCTTCACATCATCCTTCGTGCCGCTTGCGCCATCGCGGCCCGCACGCAGGGCCAGCAGGGGCTGCACGCGCTCGATAGGCACATTGGCCAGGAGGGCGATGAGATCCGCCCGCGCATCATTCACATCCACACGCCCGTCGCCATGCACGGTGAACCATTCGCGCCAGTCTGGGCGCGCCACATTCACCTCGGCCATGCCACGCACCAGCAGCATCTCATCCACCTCCTTGAAAGCGCGGTTGAAGGGCATGCCCTCCAGCCCGGCCTTTTCATAGTCGCGCTGCTCCGCGCCATTGAGGCCCGTGCGGTCATCGGCATCCACCCAGTCCTTCAGCGCATCGCGCAGGGCGGCAGCAGATTCGGGCTTCATGCCCCAGTGGGCAAACAGGCGTGGCAGCAGGATGCGGTCATCGTTTTGCAGCAGCACATTGATGTTCAGCCGGGCCTCTTCGGCCACGATTTTGACCTCATAAGTGCCGCCCTCGGGGCTGGTGTAGCGCAGCAGCGGATCATGCTCCGGCAGACCCGGATGACGGCCGATTTCCAGGCCCATCTGCGCCAGCCGTTTGGCATAGGTGCGGCCGCGCATCTGGCGCGCATAGCGGGCATCCGTCTCCAGGGCCTTGGCACCGGCATAGACCACCAGCCCCAGGACCGCGATCATCCAGAACACCGCGATCAACGCGGAGCCCTGGCGGCGAGGTGGTGGGAGGTGGGGGAGGATCATGTCCGTTCAGATTTCAGCGGATGTAAGTGATAGAAATGCGGGGGCTGTTTTGACAGGATTTACAAGATGGCAGGATTAACAGGATTTTAATTCTGATTGGGTTGCTGACCGAGGGTCATTTGATCACGCTTAAAGTTAGTCATTTTCACATCCCTTCCTCTTTTCTGAATCTTGTAAATCCTGCCATCCTGTAAATCCTGTTTAAAAAAGGGTGCTTTTCACCCGCATCGTTCAGCCCTGCTGTCATCCTGTCGGCGGCACCAAATCATTCGCAATCCAGAAGGTGGCCTCATGCTCGCGGGGGTCATTGAGGAAGGTGAATTGCATGCGCATGAACAGGGGTGGGGCGGCACGTTTGTCGGGGTTCCAGGTGGAGAACCAGCGTTTGTCCTCGGCGGCGTAAAACTGCGTCTTGAACTCCTTCAGCCCGGTGAGCAGCGGCAGCTCGGCGATCTGCTCATAGGCATCCATGGCGGTGGGTTTTTCCAGGCGCTTGAGATGGCGGACGAGGAGCGTGAGGGACTTGGGCTCGGCCCCGCGCACGGTGGCAAATTCCACGGCATCAGCCAGGCGCAGGCCGGAGGTCCAGACAAAGGGTGCCGGCCCGCCCTCCACCAAAAGGGTGCCAGCGGCACCGCGCTTCACCTTGTCCAGCCCGGAGGAGAGGCGCAGCGTGGGCGGCACGTTTTCCAGCCAGTCGCGCCATTGATGGACAAAGTTGCTCACGCGCATTTCGGCGATGCGGGCCTTGTTCATGGAGGTGCCCAGCTTCAGCGATCCGTCGGCCACGCCATAGACGCCGCCAATGATGAGGGAGATCAGCGCCAGCGCGGCGATGACCTCCAGCAGCGTGAACCCACGCGCCGTCTGTCTAGGAGCTGTGGGGTGAATAAACATAAGTTTCCATGCGCCGTTTCAGCGACTTCTTCGGGCCGGTCTCCAGCCAGGCCTCGGCCTGCACGAGGAACATGTGGTCCAGCTCGGTCTTGTCCTGGGTCATCAGCTTCACCTTCACGATGCTGGCGCGGGCATCCACGCCATCGGCACTTTTCGGGAAGCTTACCGTCGTTGGTTTCAGCTCGGGCTGGTGGGAGACTTCGGCCAGGACGGACTCCAGCACACGCAGCACCTGCGCTTCCTGCCGGGCCTGCTTGGAGGTCTGGGCGATCTGGTCCAGCGCCTGCGTCATGCCGACGGCGACGATGGAAAAAAGGCCGAGAGCGAGGATGATTTCCAAGAGGGCAAAGCCTGACCGGGCCGGGGAAAGCGGCGGCAGCAGGTGGGTGAAACCACGATCAAGAGAGGCGGCGGAATGGCCAGATTGCGGAGCCTGCCATGCGGCATTCTCCACAGGGTTGCGGCGGTTTCCGGAACCGGCAAAGCTGGTTCTTCTTCTGGTTAGGCCTGGCTTGGGGAGGACGTTCATGATTTGACCCGCACCTCCTTCCTGCTCGCGCAGCCGGTCAGCGGATCAAAGCCCAGTTCGATCTCTCCGGCCTCATTGCTCACGCGCACTTCCACAGGCTCGCAGATGCCGGTGGGGCTGAATTCCCAGAGTTCGCCACGCAGCGGCTGGCGGAAGCTTTTGTCCCCTGCGCGGCGCACCTGCAGGCGGCCCTCGGCCCCGAGACCGCCGTGAAGGTCCAGAGTGACGGCACGCTGCTGCATGACGGCCTGGAGCAGGGAATCACGGGCCAGGGACTCCACCTGGGCGGCCATGCGTTTCAGCTTCACCTCCCCCTGCAAACCCGCCATGCTGAAGGTGGCCACGCCGAGAATGAGCACGGCGATGGCCATGGCCACGCACACCTCCACCAGGGTGAAGCCGGAACGGCGGACAGAGGGCCTAAGATGATTGCGAGTTAAAAACGGGCTTGTGCTGCAACCGCCAGAGCCCCTCACCCTGGCCTCCCCCAAGGGAGAGGAGCGCGTTTTTAGAACTCTCCACGCCGACCCGATTTCAGAGGATTGCAGCCTAACCAATGATGCAATCTCAACTGCCCCGCAGGACGCAGCGAACCCGGCCTGTGAAGACCGGGCGTTGAAACGACCACCATGGAAGGGCGGGCGTCTGTCTGGAGGAGGAAGTGTCATGCAGCGTGCTGACGAACCGCGGCCTAGAGATCCCAGTTGCCAATGTCATCCGCCGTATCGGCCAAGCCATCGGCTCCGGCGGAATAGACATCGAAGCCGCCTTTGTCCTTCGCGCCGGGGCGCTTGTAATGATAGGGGTTGCCCCAGGGATCCAGCAGCAGCTTTTTCAGCTTCGGCGTGTAGTTGACCGGGGCCGGGCGGGAGGCGGGCTTTTGCACCAGGGCCATGACGCCCTGCTCTGTGCTGGGCAGAAACATGTTGTCCGTCTCATAGCTGCGGAAGGCGGCGGTGAGGGTGTTCAGATCGGCCTTCACGCGGGTTTTTTTACCGGAGTCGAGCACGCCCACCAGGGAGACGATGCCCGCGCCGACAAGGAGGGCGACGATGCCGAGGACGAGCACCATTTCCACCAGGGTGAAACCGGCGGATCTGGCGTGGCAGAGTTTGGAGGAGTGGGTTCGCATCTTCATGTCGGTGTCTGTAAAATGTCTGTTTTCTGCTTTCTAAATTTCTTCTCTTCCCCGTCCTACTGGCTCATGCCGGAGATGGTCTGGAAGATGGTGGTGATCATGAGGTAGGCCATGATGCCCACCATGCCGGCCATGAGGCAGACGATGAGGGGCTGCACCATGGCGCTGAGTTTTTCGACCTTCTGGGCCAGCTCGCGGTCAAAGCGTTCGGCGGCCTTGGCCAGGGCGGCGGAGAGGTCGCCGGTCTGTTCGCCCACGCTGACCATGTCCAGCAGCAGCGGGGGAAAGATGGCGCTGCGGTCCAGGGCGCGGGAGAGGCTGACGCCTTCGCCGACGTGGCGCATGACCGATTCGAACTCCTTTTGGAAATAAGGATTCTCGATGGCCTGATGGGTGAGCTGCATGGCCTGCACCATGGGCAGCCCGCTGCCTAACAAATTGGACATCGTCTCCAGAAACTGCACGTAAAAGCGCGCCTTCAGGATGTTGCCAAACAAGGGCAGGCGCAGGAGAAAACGCGCCCAGGGCACCTGGGATTCCGGCCTTTTCAGCCAGGCCTTCACCGCGATGAACAGGCAGAAGATCCCGAGGCCGAGCATCCACCACGTGGCCTTGAAGACCTCGCTGAACTTCAGGATGATCTGCGCGCCGAGAGGCAGGGAGCCGCCGGTGGAATCCAGCAGCTCCGTCAGCTTTGGGATGAGATAAACGATGAACAGGAGGGTGACGGAAACCGCCGCCACCACAAGGAAGGCGGGATAGATGAGCGCAAAGGCGACCTTGGCACGCAGCGCGGCCAGCGAACGCAGGTAGGCCACCTGACGGCGCAGGATGAGGGGCAGCGTGCCGCTGGCCTCGCCAGCGGTGGCAAGGGCGCAAAAGAGATGGCCAAAGCTGGGACTGGTGGCGGCCACCGCCTTGGAGAATGGCATGCCGTCGCGCACCTTGGTGCGCAGCACGCTGGCCAGTGTTTTGACACCGGAAAGCTCCCGCCGACGCTCCATGGTGGCGAGTGCGGGCTCGAGCTGGATGCCTGCCCCGAGCAGGTCTGAAAGCTCCTCAGTAAAGAGAAGCACCTGGGCCAGCTTCAGCCGCAAAGGGCCGGTGGGGGCTGCCGGGAGGGCGCTGCGGCTGGTGGCTGCGGCGGCGGTAGTTGCGCCGGACTGCTCCAGCTTAAAAGGTTGCAGCCTCTGCTTGCCCAGCAGGCTCATGGCCTCCGCCCGGTCCGACGCTGCGAGCTGTCCGGTGATGACACCGGAAGGGCCGTGGGCGCTGTAGGAAAACGTGGGCATGGGAGGCGGGAATCAGGAGAGAAAGACTCAGGCCGCCGCGAGGTGCAGGGGCTGGGTGAGGGTGCTCTTCACGGTGACCTCCGGGGCACGCTCCAGGGCGGTGACGCTGAGGACTTCCTCGATGGTGGTTTCACCAGCGAGGACCTTTTGGAAACCGTAGCCGCGCATGGGCAGGTAGCCGTCCTTTTGCGCCTGCTTGTAAAACTCCGCCGGATGGGCGCGGATGTTGATGAGATGCTGGAGGGCATTGGTCATCAGCACGGCCTCATAGATGCTGACGCGGCCCTGATAACCGCTGCCACGGCAGGCCTCGCAGCCGACGGCGTGCATGATCTGGCCGGGCACATTCAGCGGGAAGCCGATGCTGCGCAGGTACTCGCGCTCCACCTCGGCGGGGGCCTTGCAAAGCGGGCAGAGTTTCCTAACCAGACGTTGCGCAAAAAAGGCGCGCACCGCGCTGCTGACCAGGAAGGGCTCCACGCCCATGTCCACCAGACGGGTGATGCCGCCGATGGCGTCGTTCGTATGCAGCGTGCTGAAAACCAGGTGGCCCGTAAGGGCGGCGCGGATGGCGATCTCCGTCGTTTCCAGGTCGCGCATTTCCCCCACCATGACCACGTTGGGATCGCCGCGCAGGATGCTGCGCAGGCCAGTGGCAAAGGTGAGACCGATCTCCGGCTTCACGGCGATCTGCACCATGCCGGGCATCTTGTACTCCACCGGATCTTCGATGGTGACGATGCGGCGGTGCGTCTGGTTCATCTCGCTGAGGAAGGCGTAGAGCGTGGTGCTCTTGCCGCTGCCGGTGGGGCCGGTGATAAGGATGATGCCGTTGGGCAGCTTCAGCAGTTCATCCACCACAGGCTTCACCGTATCGGTGAGGCCCAGGCGGCCAATGGTCATGGCTTGCTGAGAAAGCAGACGCAGGGAGATGCTTTCGCCCTCCACGCTGGGGATGGTGGCCACGCGGACGTCAATGGGCAGGCCGTCGAGTTCTAGGTTGATACGACCATCCTGCGGCAGGCGTTTTTCAGCAATGTCCAGCCGGGCCATGATCTTCAGACGGGCGATGACGCTGGATTGCAGGGACTTGATATTTTCCGGCACGGCCAGTTCCTCCAGGCGGCCATCGATGCGGTAGCGGATGCGCAGGCGGTCCTGCTGCGGCTCCACATGGATGTCGGTGGCGCGCTGTTCCAGCCCACGACGGATGATCTGATTCACAAAGCGGACCACGCTGGCCTCTTCGTTTTCCGGTTCATCCAAAACAGTGACTTCATCCCCCACGTCCTCGGCGGCCCAGTCGGCGCGGCCACGCAGGATTTTTTCAAAGGTGTCTGCACCCAGGCCATAGAGCTTTTGTAGGCCTTCGACAATGCGGGTGCGCTGGCCCACATGCCAGACGACGGTGACCTGCAAGCTGCCTGCCACACGCTGATGGGTGACGAGGCTGAGGGGATCAAACGTGGCGATGTGGAGCACGCCCCGGGCGCGGCCTTCGACCTCGGGTTTCTCCTCAAAGGCGATGGGCAGCAGGCGATGGCGCAGGGCGATCTCCGCCGGCAGATGGCGGCGCAGGCCGGGCTCGGCAGGCTTGTCCGCGCTGCCTTCCCACCAGGGCAGCGACAGGGTGTGGGCGAGGGCCATGAGGAAGTCCCGTTCGCGCACGCCTTCACAGTCCAGCACGGCCTCGACAAACGAGGTCTGGTTGTAGCAGGCCTCCTCCACCGCCGCCTGCACCGAGGGCAGTCCGGCGCAGCCCGCTTCAGCGAGGATCTGGTGGATGAGGGGCATCATGGGGAGAGCAGGAAGGCGAAAAGAGGATTCTATTCGATGCAATAATTATGGTTTTTACCATAAAAAGCAAGAATTAAATCAATCCAAACCTTTTGCTTCTCCTGATCGTCACGACAGCCTGGGTTTCCGAAGGGCTCAGCGCTCTTCTACAATCTCGACCATCCCCTGGCGCTGAAGCTCGATCTTCAGGGTCTCCAGGGCCTGCTGCAACTCATCCCGGCGCACCCGTGAGGCGGTGGTGGCGGGCACGTCGAGCACGCCTTTGAGGCTTAGGTTTTCGATGGAGGTGCGGTAGCCGTTGGTAGCCCAATACACTTCGATCTGGTTGGCCGTGCCGGAAAGGGTGCGGGCAGCGGCGACCTGATTGACGGCATCCAGGGTGACGACGCTCTGCACCCCCTGTAGCCAGAGCGTGGCACGGTGGAAGCCTTCCTCATCATCTTCCACATTGGAGATCACCATCTGCCCACCGGCACCTGAGCCGCTCTCATTCACGCGCAGGCCGGGTAGCTCGTGCGCCTGGTAGCGGCTGTACTTGCCATCCTTGGTCACGAGCACCAGCACACCGGAGGGAGCAAAGCTGCTGGACTCTGCCAGGAGGTAACCGGTGAGGGCGCCACGGGTCGTCTGATCCGCATCCTGGGTCGTGGTTGTGCCGCTGAGCTTGTAAACGAGCACGCCGTACTGCTGAAGATTCAGCCGGGCGGAAGCACTAATTTTCTCTTTACCACGAGTGGCGGTGATGGTGTAGGTGCCCGCATTGGCAGGCAGGGCCGCAGGGATCTCCAGGGTGGTGTAGATGGCCCCGGCAATCGGCTTGCCATTGAAAGACCACTGGTAGGAGATGTCATCCTCGGCACCTGCGATCGTTGTATTTGGCGTCTGAACCGGCTGCCCCGTCAGGGTCTGCGGGATCTGTGCCGGCCCACCTGATGCGTACACGAAATCTGCGACCACGGCTGTAAAGCCAGCCGGTGCGCCGGGGGCGACATTGGCATCCCCTGGCGCGAGGGTGAAGACAAGGCTCTGGCCCGTGGTCAAGTAAGCGGTCTCGCTGATGGCATTGCCATAGGCATTGGAAACGACGCAGTCATAGATACCGTCATCCGTTTTCTTGACGGGCTTCAGGACAAGGTCCGGGAAGTTGGTCTTCGGCAGATTCACGCCGTTGCGCCGCCACTGGTAGGTGATGCCGGAGGGATCACCCTCGACTCCCACACTGAAGGTGACTTCAGCCCCGACTTCTGCATAGGTACTCCCCCGCAGCAGGCTGACGACCGGTGGCAGGCCGACGGTGCGCACCTCCGCGCGGTTCGACGTGCGGCTGCCCGTGGCATCGGAAACCACCACTTCATAGCGGTCGATGGTGCCAGGCTCACCGGCCTCCGCCAGCAGTAAACTATCGAGGCCCCCAGGTCCCTCGATGATTTCGCCATTGCGCTTCCACTGATAGCTGAGAGGGGGCTGGCCCACGGCCACAACCCAGAGCTGAAGGGTCTGCGCGGGACGCACCATCCCGCCCACGGGATGCTGGAGGATGGCCAGCGGTGGCTGAACCGTCAGCAGGGCATCCGAAGAAAGGCGGGTGCCGTTGGTGCCGGTGATGAGCACATCGTAGTTGCCCTGGTCCGCAAGAGCCGCCTTGGCGATGGTGAAGGTCCTGGCGGTAGCCTTGCTGATGGCGAGGCCATTGCGCCGCCACTGGTAGCGCAGGCCAGTGCCCATGGCGTCCACAGACAAAGTCACCTTTCCTCCCACCTGAACGGTGGCGGCCTGGGGTTGCTGGAGGATGAAGGGATCTGGAAAGGTGACCTCAAAAGAATCGGAAATCACGCTGCCTTTGGCATTGGTGATCTTCACGTCATACCTGCCCGCTTTGGCGGCGGTATCGATGGGCGCATGCAGGGTCGAGAGGGTGGCTCCCTGAATGGGCTCGCCATTGTGCCGCCACTGGTAGCTGACGGCGGAGGTGGTGGACATGCCGACGGTGAGACGGAGCGTCCCGGGGAGGTGAAGCGGCGTTGTCAGTGCAGGCTGGGAAGTGATGAGGGGCAGTTCATCTGCAAACGAAGGTGGCAGGGCGGCTCCCGGATTCGCATAGTCTTGCATCGGTGTGAAGCGCGTGTAGGGCACTTCGGCCTCGGCGACGAAAGGCGCATTGAACTCGACCAAACGCAGCGTATCCGACCCATAATGAAGCGGGCTATTGTAACCCGGCGAATCATAGGCGATGCGGGCCGTGGGATCCGAGTACAGCACTTCCAGCGGGAGCTCTTTCACATCGGGATAGAGGAAGCTCGAACGGCCGTAGAAAAGGGCCTTCACGCCAGGCACACGCTGGGTATTGGACCGCGGATCCACCGCACTGAGGCCAGGGTGGGTGACCAAATCTGGCACAGCCAGGTGCAAACGTCCGACGGTGGGGGGAGACGTCACCAGTTCTCCCCCAGGACCCACCAGCCCCAGCGGGCCCGAGCGGTTGAATGACCACCAGCGGGGAGCCTGGATGGCAGGGTGCTGGTACAGGACCATGCCGTGGCCCTGAGGCTGTGCATAATTAATCCCAAACGAACCCGCCGTGACCAGTGTCGGCGGAGGCGCCACGCCGGATGGCAGGCGGACATTCACGTTCTGGGCCAGCTCAGGATTGCCGACGGGCCAGTCATGCGTGTTGTAAATCTGGATCGGAATATTGCCGGAGCCGAAGGTCAGCATTTCCTGCCGGTCAACCGTGAAGAAGTTTGAGTGAAGATCAAAATCGAGCACCGATTTCTGCACGATGTTGGCATTGTACCCGACATCGGATGGGGTGTTGGCCAGCGGTCCCGCAGCACGGTTCAGGGTCTGCATGCGGGCGCTGGCCACGCTGGCCGTCTCGGCATTGCCCACATTGCGGAAGTGACTGCGGTTCAGTTTGTACACCACGTCCTGGCTTTTGGAAAAAATGTGCCGGTCATTGACCACGATTTGGGCAAGGGCAGCTGCGGGAATCACCAGGGTGAAATTCATGGGGGCATCCGGATCTGCCATCGGCGGATGCAGCAGTTCCAGGTGCAGGCGTGCCTGGATGCGCTTTTGATGGACCTGCAGCGGCATGTCATAGTCCAGCGTCCAGTTCCAGTTCGCCGGATCATAACCCGGATGGTTTCTGAAGTACCGGGCGTAGTTGGCCTGGGTGGGAGCGCTGGCAATCGCGGTGGTGAAGTAGCGCCCGGCCTGGTTCGGATTTCCCAGCGGCGGGTAATTGGAGTAGAACCGGTCCTTCATCATGTAAGGTCCCGCGTCACCATCGTTGGCGTTGCGCCAGTGGACCTGGTCCAGATTCACCAGACGGGCTGAAGCGCCCTGGAAAGCCAGGGGATGAATGTGAGTGATGCTGGTGCTGTTCGGCAACGACGAAACCTTCAACGCCGTGCGGCCGCCTGTGACGGTGGGCTCATTGCCCGTAGCTGAGGCTTCCAAATTGGCATCCGAAATGACCGGGATGCCGAAGTCTCCCGAAGCAGCTTCCGGGCCCGTCTCGATCTTGGGCATACGCCAGCTATACATGTCCGGCTGGCCATCGGCGGTGCAGATGAAGTGCAGGCCCATCTGGCTCACGACCAGGCGCGGTGCCTCAGCAGCCTGGGTATTCCCAACGGCCATTCCGAGTGCCAGTAAAAAGAATGCGCGGGCTAAATAGGTCATTAATTCAGCCTGCATTATTTACTAAGTAATGACAAGACAATACAAAACCAACCCTGCTTTTTCTTTGCAGGCATCAGGGAAAACGGCTTGCTGGATTTAGTTTAGCGGGCCGACTGGTCTTCAATCATGCCCTGGCTCTGAAGGTCGATCCTCAGGCGCTCCAGGGCAGCATCAATCCCCTCCCCTTTCTGCCGGGAGAGGGTGGTGGCAGGCAGATCCAGCACGCCTTTGAGGCTGAGATTTTCGAGCTCCGTATGGAGGCCGGAGTTGGCCCAAAACACCTCAAGATTGTTCATCACGCCAGACAATGTTTTGGCCCCCAGGGTCTGAGTCTGGGCATCCAGGCGGATGAGACTTTGGGCACCTTGGAGCCACAGTGCCCCTCGGTAGCCCGGCTCCCCGCTGTAGCTGCCGGGGTCTTCGACATAGGAGATGGCCATTTGCCCGCCGCTGCCGGGACTGGTGGAATCCACGCGGAGGTTCATGAGAATGTGCGCTTTGTAGCGGGTGACTTTGCCTTCTTTGCTCACCAGGACCAGGGCACCGCCGACGGCGTCGCGACTCACATCCACCAGGAGGTGGCCGCTGAGGGCGCTGCGGGTCGTTTGATCCGCCGCGTGGCTCGTGGTGGTGCCGGTGATCTTGTAAAACAGCACGCCTTTCTCCAAAAGGTTGAGTCGGACCCCGGCCGTGGCCTTTTCCTTGCCGCGTGTGGCGGTGACGGTGTAAAGGCCCGCATCCGCAGGCAGGGCAGCGGGGATCTCCACCGTCTGGTAAATGGCCCCCGCCAGTGGCTTGCCATTGAGGGACCACTGGTAAGTGACGACATCCCCTTCATTGCCTGCCGTGGCGGCAAAAGTGACGGGTTCACCCGGGTTCACAGCGGCGTCTCCTGGCAGCAGGCTGAAAGTCAGCCGCGCACCCACCAGGAGCGTGGCAGGCTCGCTGAGGCTGCTGCCGTAGGCATTGCTGACGATGCAGTCATACACGCCTTCATCGGTCTTTTTGGCCGGCTTCAGGACGAGGTAGGCAAAGTTGGTTTTGGGCAGGTTCACCCCATTGCGCCGCCATTGGTAAGTGAGGCCGGTGGAATCGCCATTTACGACGACTGAGAAATTGGCCTCGCCCCCGATGTCCACGGTGGCCGGGACAGGCTGCTCGTAGATTTCGGGCGGGTAGCCGATGGTGCGTACCTCCACGGAGGCGGAAGTGCGGGTGGCGACGGAATTGGTGACCACGACTTCGTAACGATCCGCAGGTGCTCCAGGCTCGGTGGCCTCCACCAGCAGGCTGTCATTGAAGGCACCTTCGATGACTTCGCCATTGCGCCGCCACTGATAGTTGATCGGCATCTCGCCGACGGCCCGGACTTTGAGGACCAAGGTGAGGCCCGCATGCACCACACCGCTGAGTGGCTGCTGGGTGATGGTGAGCGGCTGATGGACCTGCAACAGAGCGGGAGCGGAAAGGCGGGTGCCCTTGGTGCCAGTGATGAAGACATCGTAGTTGGCCTGGTCATCGGCGCTGACTTTGGCGATGGAGTAAGTCCTGCCGGTGGCCTTGCTGATGGCGAGGCCGTTTCGCCGCCACTGGTAGCGGAGGCCAGTGCCTTCGGCCCGCACGGAAAAGATCACCTTGTCGCCACTGAAGGCGGTGATGCTGCGCGGCTGCTGAAAGATGACGGGATCTGGGAGGATGACTTCGACGAAGTCCGAGACAATGCTGCCTTTGGCATTGGTCACCTTCACTTCATACTTCCCAGCCGCAGCGGCGGAATCGAGCGGCGCGTTCAAGCTCGTATGGGTGGCGCCCGGAATGTTCACGCCATTACGCCGCCACTGATAGGTGGCCTCCGAGGTGCTGAAGGCACCTGCCGTCAGGCGGAGCGTGCCCGGAAAGGAAAGGTAAGGCGGCAGGGTGGGCTGCGTCCGCATGATGGGCAGTTCCTCGACAAAATCAGCCGCCATCGGAATGTCATCATTGATATAATCGCTCGTCGGCTGATAGCGGGTGCGGGGCACCTGGGCCTCTGCGATGAGGGGGCCCGCATGCTTCACCAGACGAAACGAGTCCGAGCCGTAATGAAGCGGACGATTGTAGCCGGAGTCCTCATCGTAGCCGATGCCAGCCACGCGATCTGCGCGTAAAATGTGTTGCGGAATTTGCTGCACATCCGGGTATAGGAAATTGGAATGGCCGTAAAAGAGGGCCTTCACGCCAGGCACACGCTGGGTATTGGACCGGGGGTCCACGGCACTGATGCCAGGGCTGGTGACCAGATCTGGCGTATCCAGGTGAAAACGACCGAAGGAAGCCGGGGAAGGCTGCGGCTGCCCCATGGCTGAAAAGATGCCCAGAGTTCCTGCATGGTTGAAAGACCACCAGCGAGGGGCCTGCACGACGGGATGACTGTAAACCGTAGGAGTGCCCGAACTGGGCTGCAAATACTGAAGGCCAAAGGAACCTGCGGTGATCAAGGTCGGTGTCGAGACGCTGCCGTTTAGCAGGCTGACCTCCACAACTTGAGCCGGTGGTGGATTGCCCGTGGTCCAGTCATGACCGTTGTAAATCCTGATCTGGATGATGTCGGAGGAAAAGGAAAGGTCGTCCTGATGTTGAACGGTGAAGAAGCCGGAGATGAGGTCAAGATCCAGCGCCGTCTTGTCTCCTTCAGTGGTGTAACCAGGATCCTCAGGCATGGCTCCACGGGCACCGCTCCTGCGACCGAGCGTCTGTTCACGCGCGCTGGCGACACTTCCAGTATCGGCTTTGCCGACATTGCGAAAGTGGCTGCGATTCACTTTGTACACCAGGTCATCATGGGTGGGAAAAATGCTTCGCCCCTCCACCAATATCCTGCTCATGCCAGCGCCGGAAATCACCAGGGTGAAATCCATGGGCGGATCTGAATCCGTCGTGGGCGGGTGAACCAACTCCAGATGCAGACGCCCCTGGATGCGTTTTTGGTTGATGGACAAGGGCATGTCATAGTCCAGGCTCCAGTTCCAGTTGGCAGGGTCATAGCCAGGATGCTTCTTGTAATAGCGACCGTAGTTGGGACTGGTTCTGGCTGCAGCAACAGCGGTGGTGCCGTAAAAGCCTGCCTGATCCGGATTTCGCAGCGGCGGAAAGTTGGAGTAAAAGCGGTCCTTCATCATGTGAGGACCCACATTGGAGGCGTTGTTGCTGCGCCAATGGACGGCGTCTAGATTGACCAGACGGGCAGCCTCACCTTCAAATCCGACGGGGTGCAGGTGGGCGATGTCGGTGCTGTTGAGCTCTGAAGAAACCCGCAGCGCCGTGCGACCTCCGCTGATGACAGGAATTGCGGCATTTGCAGCGGCATCGAAGTTGGGTTCCGTGATGACCGGGATGATGAAATCCCCGGGGCTGGCTGAGGGGCTGGTATCCAGTGCAGGAGTACGCCAGCTATACATATCTGGCTGGCCATCGGCGGTGCAGATGAAGTGCAGGCCCACCTGGCTGACGACAAGGCGCGGTTCTGCGGCCCGGGCATTGGCGGCTGCCAACCCCAAGCTGGCCACTAGAAAGAATGCGCGGGCGATATAGGTCATTGGTTCAACGTTCCATCTTCACGAAGTCATGACAAGGCAATCCGAGAAACCACCCCGCTTTTGATGCTCCAGGCCGGAAAACTAGGCCTGCATTTCCTTTCCTGCCCGTGCTTTGCGGAGGCTTTTCAGGTGGACAAGGCCGGGGGGTGCCCGTCTAATCCTGGCCAGCATGCATTTTCTCCTGACCAATGACGATGGCATTGATGCCCCTGGCCTGGCGGCCCTGGCGGCGGCTATCAAGGCCATCCCGGGGGCGCAGGTCTCCATCGTGGCCCCGCCCGCCGAGTATTCCATGTGCGGGCACCGGGTGACGACCCATGAGGTGCTGCATGTGGAGGAGCGGGGTCCCCGGCGCTGGGCGGTGGGCGGCACTCCGGCAGACTGCGTGCGCATCGGCCTTTTTGCACTGGACCTGAAGCCGGACTGGGTGATTTCCGGCGTGAATGCCGGGGGTAATCTGGGACAGGATGTGGTGATCTCCGGCACGGTGGCGGCAGCACGGGAGGCGGCGTACCACGGCATCGCAGCGATGGCTTTTTCCCATTACATGATCCGGGGGCTGGAGATGGACTGGCCGCGCATCTCCACCTGGGTGATGGAACTGACGGGCCGCCTTTCCGGCGAAAGGCTGCACGATGGCGAATTCTGGAATGTGAACTTTCCCCACCTCCCCCCCGGTCCGCTGCCGATGCCGGAGGTGGTGCGCTGCTATCCGGAAAGGCTGCCGCTGAAGGTGGCCTACCAGGCTGCGCCGGATGGGGGCTACCATTACACGGCCTCCTATGCAGAGCGCCCACGCATTCCAGGCTCCGATGTGGAGGTGTGCTTTGGCGGCCAGATCTCCGTCTCCCGACTGAAGGTATGACCGCACCACTGGTAGCCCCGCCTCCGCTGAAACCGCCGCTGGCGGCCCGGGTGGCGCTGCGGCTGGCCCGGCTGCCGGGGGTGAACCGGCACCATGTGCTGTGGGCGCGCAGCCATGTGCTGGAGTGGACGCTTTCCCTCCGCCGCCCGTTTTACCCGCGTGTGCTGGGGCACCGGATGACGCAGCGGGAGATCGGCCACGCCGGGGAGGTGCTGGCCACGCGCTGGCTGCCGAAGCAGGGGCGCAAGGTGCTGTACCGAAATTACTTTGCCCCCGGCGGCGGGGAGGTGGACATCGTGGCCCGGCATGGGAAGGTGCTGACCTTCATCGAGGTGAAGACGCGGACGAGCGCGGACTTTGGCCGTCCGGCGGATGCGGTGAATGCCAAAAAGCGCCAACTCATCCAGCGCGGGGCGCATCACTGGCTGCGGATCATGCGCTGGCCGCACGTGCGCTACCGGTTTGATATTTTGGAGGTCCTGCTGCTGCCGGGGGAGGAGCCGAGGCTGAATCTCATCGAAAATGCCTTTGGCCTGAGTGATTCGGTGATGATTGGCCGATGATCACTTCCTGCTTTGACATCGCAAAGCCCACCCGCTACACCTTGCGGCCCAAAATCCATCGCAACCGACCATGAGCAAGAATTCCGCGAAGAAGATCATCAATGATCCCCTGAAATGTGCCGACGAACTCTTTGACGGCCTCGTGCTGGCCTATGACGGCAAGGCCCGCCGCGTGGGCAAGCGCTCGATCGTCATGAACGATCTTCGCCCGGATGCCCCGGCCCTGCTCATCGGCGGTGGCGCAGGCCATGAGCCGATCTACCACGGCCTGGTGGGCAAAGGCATGGGCGACGGCGCTGCCGTGGGCGACATCTTTGCGGCACCGCCGCCAGACATCGTGCTGGAGGCCACGCAGGCTGTGAACCGCGGCAAGGGCGTGCTGTATCTCTACGGCAACTACGCCGGCGACATCATGAACTTCGACATCGGCGCCGAGCTGGCCGAAGAAGAAGGCATCACGGTGAAGACCGTCATCATCAATGACGACGTCTGCTCCGCCCCCCCGTCTGAAAAAGACAAGCGCCGCGGTGTGGGTGGTCTGGTGCCGGTGGTGAAGCTGGCCGGTGCCGCCGCCACGCAGGTGGACAGCCTGGATGAGCTGGCCCGCATCGCGCAGAAGGCCGTGGACGCCACCCGCACGGTGGGCGTCTCCACCAAGCCGGGCTCCATCCCTGCCACGGGTGCGCCGACCTTTGAACTGGCGGATGACGTCATCGGCCTGGGCATGGGCATCCACGGTGAAAAAGGCGTGGGCCTGATCCCGATGTGCACGGCGGATGAGCTGGCCGCGAAGATGATCGACCTGCTGTTTGGCGATGACCTGCCGCTGAATGCCGGGGATGAGGTCGTGTTTTTTGTCAACAGCCTGGGCAGCACGCACATGATGGAGCTGCTGATCATGCTGCGCGCTGCACGACCGCTGCTGGATGCACGCGGCATCAAGGTGCACCAGACCATTGTGGACAGCATCGTCACCTGCCAGGAAATGGCGGGGGTGAGCTTCAGCATCACCAAGCTGGATGCGGAGCTGAAGGCGCTGTGGGACCTGCCCTGCGAGAGCGTGGGCTACACGAAGCTGTAAGGCCGGGCCACCGGAAATTCAGGGGCGGAATCCGTGAGGATTCCGCCCTTTTTGTTAGGCCGACGGGCACGAAGGGCAGGAGTCCGCCGCCTGCGCCGGGCGTGGCACGGAGATTGCAAGGAAAGGAGACCGGTCCCCTGCCCCCATGCGAACCGCCCTGCCCCACCCGGCAGGCGGCCGCAGAGAACTTCCTGGCGGCCGTTTTTTCATTCGCCAGGAAGGGCAGTTGGCCTTAAAACCAACCTTGAATCGCATCCCCAATCCAAGCTTATGAACGAGCCCTCCATCCCTGATCTCGGTTTCGGCAGCCCTTCTGCCCATGATCCCTTCCAGGCCGCCAAGGCCAGCGCCATGAAAGCGGCGGAAGAACTGCGTGCCGCAGCCAGCCAAAAGGCCAATGAACTGCGCGGTGCCGCCGAATCCCGCGCCCAGCACCTGAAGTCCGTGGCCGAGCAGAAGGCCGCCGAGCTGAAGACCGACCTGACGGAAAAGGCCAGCGAGATCCGCCACTATGCGGACGATGCGCTGGGCCAGGCCAAGGACAAATGCCAGGACCTGGTGGCCGAAGCAGAAACCATGGCCCGTGAAAAGCCGCGCCAGGCGCTGCTGACGGCCTTTGGCGTGGGCCTCGTCGTGGGCCTGCTGCTGCGCCGCTAAGAACACCTTTTTAGAAAAGCCTGAATCATGATGGACACCGAGGTTTCCCGGGTGAGATCCCTGCTGCGCACGCTGGCCCTGTATGCGGAAGCACGCGGGCGGCTGCTGCAGATCGAGGCGCAGGAGGCGGGAACCAAGCTGAGCGAGATCCTCATCTTCGCGGCCCTCCTCAGCGGCTTCCTGCTGTTCGGCTGGATGCTGGCGCTGCCTGCGCTGGTGTGGCTGGTGGCGGACAGCCAGGGCTGGCCCTGGTGGAAGGTGGCGCTGGGTGCGGCCGGCGGGCACCTGTTTCTGGCCATGCTTTTCCTGCTGCGCCTGAAGTCCCGGCTGAAAAGGCTGCGCGTGTTTGAAGAAACGTTTCACCAGTTCCAGCGCGACCGCGAATGGATCGGCAACCCACCTCCCGGCGTATGACAGCGAAACACAAGGCCATCAAAGACCTGGATGAGGCCCGGGCCCAGCTGGGCTCCCACCTGCAACTGGCCAGCGCGGAGCTGAACCCGAAAGTCATCATCTCACGCTCGCTCCGGGAACACCCGTGGATCTGGGCTGGCGGGGCGGCTGTCGCGGGGCTTTTGCTGGTGCGCAGTCTCATGCCATCACCCGGATCCAAGATTGAGCGTGACAACTTTGGCGCATCCGCTACAAAAGGCGGCCTTATTGCGCTAATTCTGTCGCCCATGCTTGGCATGGTCCGGCAGGCGGCGTGGAAATATGGAAGCCAGTATCTTCAATCTTACCTGACCCAACATTTCTCTCAGCACGAGGGTGACCGCCCGAGTGCGTGATCTACCCCCTCTCATGTCCGACCAAGCCGCCCCCCAAGATCTCGTGCCCGTGCTGGGCCATGTGGATGACTATCTGCGTTTTTGCATGCAGTATGAAGCGTCCGACCTGCATATAGCCACCGCCGCCCAGCCCATCTGGAGACGATTCGGCAACCTGACCCCCATCTGGGGCAATGCCGTGCAACTCTCGCCCGAAGACACCCGCCGTCTGGCCTACAGCTTCCTCACCGAAGGCCAGATCCACCAGCTGGAAAACAAGGGCGATGTGGACTTTGCCTACTCGCCGGACTTTGGCCGCTTCCGTGCCTCCGTGGTGCAGCAGCGCCTGGGCATCGACATCACTTTCCGCATCATCTCCACGAGCATCCGCTCGGTGGATGAACTGGGCCTCCCGGACATGGTGCGCACGCTTATCCGCTATCACAACGGCCTCGTGCTGGTGACTGGCCCGGTGGGCTGCGGCAAGTCCACCACGCTGGCCGCCCTGGTGGATGAAATCAACAAGGAGCGCCAGGACCACATCATCACCCTGGAAGACCCAATCGAATACGTGGTGGAGCCGAAGAGCTGCCACGTGAACCAGCGCGAAGTCGGCACCCATACGGAATCCTTTGCCGCCGCCCTGCGCGGTGCCCTCCGTGAAGATCCGGATGTGATCATGGTGGGTGAAATGCGCGACCTGGAAACGATTTCCCTGGCCATCACGGCGGCGGAAACGGGCCACTTGGTGCTGGGCACCCTGCACACCGGCAACTCTGCCCGCACGCTGGACCGTGTGCTGGACGTGTTCCCACCGGATCAGCGCGACCAAATCCGCATCATGGTGTCGGAATCCCTGCGCGGCATCATCTCCCAGCAGCTGGTGCCGAAGACGGACGGCAACGGGCGCGCGATGGCCCTGGAACTTCTGGTGAACACCCCTGCGGTGGCCGCCTGTATCCGTGAAGGCAAAACCTACATGCTCAACGGCGTGATGCAGACGGGCAAAAACGTCGGCATGATCACGATGGACGAGTCCCTGAGAAACCTGTTCACCAAGGGTCTCATCAGCCGTGAAGAGTGCGAATCCCGCGCTGAGGACAAACAGCAGATGCGCCTCTTCTTCCAGAGCTAAGCACGCCCCTCATCATCCACGTTTTTACCTTCTGACAAGCCATGCCGATCATTGACAATTACTTCCAGCAGCTCATCGAGCTGGGCGGATCCGACCTTCACCTCAGCCAGGGACAGCCGCCGAAAGTGCGCGTCCACGGCAGCATCAAAGCCATCTCCCCGGACCTCCTCACAAAGTCCACGATGGAGACGATGATGCGCGAGATCTGCGAAGCCCGCGCCTGGGAACGCTACAACGAAAAGGGCGACCTGGACTTCGCCTATGAAATGGATGCCGAGCACCGCTTCCGCTGCAACTACCTGAAGCAGCAGAACGGCTACGGCGCCGTCTTCCGTATCATTCCCACCAAGATCGCCAGCCTGGAGCAGCTGGGCATCCCGCAGGTGGTGAAGGAATTTGGCCACTTGCGCAGCGGCCTGGTGCTGGTGACGGGCCCGACGGGCTCCGGCAAGTCCACAACGCTGGCCGCCCTGCTGGACTACATCAACACCAACTTCCGCCGCCACATCATCACGGTGGAGGAGCCGATCGAGTTCGTGCATAAGAACAAGAAAAGCATCATCACCCAGCGTGAGGTGCCCATCCAGACGCCGAGTTTCGCCGACGGCCTGCGCGCCGCCCTCCGTCAAGATGCGGACATCGTGCTGGTGGGGGAAATGCGAGATCTGGAAACCATCTCCCTGGCCCTCACGGCGGCGGAGACGGGACTTCTGGTCTTCGGCACCCTGCACACGAACAACGCCCGCAAGACCGTTGACCGTATCATCGACGTGTTCCCGGCGGATCAGCAGAGCCAGGTGCGCACGATGCTCGCCGCCTCCCTGAAAGGCGTGGTGGCCCAGCTCCTCATGAAGAAGGCCGATGGCAAGGGCCGTGTGGCCGTGAACGAGATCATGGTCTCCACCCCGGCTGTGGGCGCCATCATCCGTGAAGGTGCGACCCAGAAGCTTTACGACGTCATCATCGGCGGCAAGGCCCAGGGCATGCAGTTCATGGACGACGCCATCTGGCAGAAGCTGCGCGACGGCTACGCCAGCCCGATGGAAGCCTACATGAAGGCCATCGACAAAGGCCGTTTCAAGGCCTTCCTGCCCCCAGAAATGCAGGCAGTGGCCAACGCCGGCGGCGGCGAGGCGAAGAAGTAACCCACGCGTTGATTTGAGGAAGGGTGCAGCCGCAAGGTTGCACCCTTTTTTGTGGGTGGTGGGTGGGTTTTTCAACCACGGAAGCTGCTGAAGACACGGAAGGCGGTGGCTGGGAGGATGAGGAGCGGGGATTTTGAAATGGTCTGAGGCCACGATGGGCGGCCCAAGGAGCGGGACTTGCCAAGTCCCGTGGTTTGGGGTGGTGGAGGGGGGAAAGATGCGGATTTTTATGACGCGCCTTTTGTTAGGCTGAGGGGTTCGGTCATTTTTTACCACCCCTCTTTTTGCCATGCTTCGGGGGTTTTGAGGGCGGACGGATGGGAGTAGGACGCTGCGCGTCCGGATGTTTTATGATACGGACAGGTGCGAAGCCACGAAGCGAATGTCCACGCTCCTCTCAGGGGCATCGGAGCTGGCAATGGGATATAGGGCCTAGAGGGCGTATGGGGCCTAGGTTGGGGAAGCTCGGGATGTAAGACCCATTCGGCCATCTCGCGTGCTGGACGCAGGCAGCTAGACGAAAAAGCGCGTCCACCTTTTGGGTGGACGCGCTGTGGGGTGATCCGGGTGGGATCAGAGCTTACTTGACGATCTTCTCTTCAGCCTTGGCGGTGGTGGGACGCTTGCTGGTGAGCTCGAGGAAGTCGCGCATGATGTTGACGGTTTCGAGCTTGGTAGGCTCGAGGCCGTAGGGGAATTTGGAAAGCTCGGATGCGCCTTCTTCGCCATCGGCTTTGGCGGCCATTTTCATGCCGGTGCTCTGCTCGCGGGTGAAGGCGGACTCTGGGACGAGTTCAGCGGCATCCACGTTGTCGAGGGTGAGGTGGTAGGTTTTGAAACCGTCCTGCTTGAGCTTCTCGTTGAGCACTTTGACACGATCGGCACGCTCGGACTCCTGCTTCTCGCGGCGGGCCTTGGTTTCGGCGGTTTCTTTTTCGCGTTCGGCCAGGCTGAGGACGGCGGTGTTGCGGTCGATGCGCTCTTTCAGGCGCTTGGACTCATCGAGGATGTATTGGAACTCGGGATTGCTGGTGAGGCGGCCGGAGAGGCGGTTGCGCAGCTCTTCGAGGGGGTAGGGTTTCTCGGTGATGAGGCTGTACTTGCGGGCCGGGATGGTGTCGTAGGGCAGCGGGTTGTCGGCAGAGCCTTCACCGATGTCGAGGACATCGCGGATGGAAGGGAGGACGAGGTCGGGCTCGACGCCTTTGAGCTGGGTGGAGCCACCGGCGATGCGGTAGAACTTCTGGATGGTGACCTTGAGGTTGCCAGCGCGGCTCTTGTCGCTGAAGAAGGGCATGAAGCGGTCCACGGGCAGGATGGTCTGCACGGTGCCTTTGCCGAAGGTGGACTTGTCACCGACGATGAGGGCGCGGCGGTAATCCTGGAGGGCGGCGGCCAAAATCTCCGAGGCGGATGCGCTGGTCTTGTCCGTGAGGACGATCATCGGGCCGTCGTAGAAGGCCTTGGGCGTTTCGCATTCGCGCCAGGAGATGGAACCGCGCCAGTCTTTGGCCTGGACGACGGGACCCGTAGGAACAAAGAGGCCGGTGAGGCGGATGGCTTCCTCCAGGGAGCCGCCGCCGTTGCCGCGAAGGTCGAGGACGAGGCCATCGATCTTCTCCTTCATGAGGCGGGCGAGCAGGCGCTGGACGTCATCGGTGGTGCTGACGGTGCCTTCTTCCATGTCGGCATAGAAGGAGGAAAGGTTGATCCAGCCGATCTTCATGGGCGGGCCCATTTCGGCAGGGGTGAGAAGGAGTTCGGCATTGGCGAGCTTTTCCTTCAGCTCCACCTCACCACGGACGATGGTGATGATCTTGGTGGCGGTCGGATCGTCGGCAGGATTGACGCGCAGGCGGACGGTGCTGCCGTCCTTGCCGCGGATCATGTCCACGATCTTCTGCAGCTTCATGTATTTGGTCTCGACGAATTCTGTATCGCCCTGGGCCACGCCGGTGATCTTGTCGTTAAGCTTCAGTTCGCCCTGCTTGTCGGCAGGACCACCGACGACGATGCCCTGGATCTGGGCGACATCATCCACCAGGCCGAGGAGGGCGCCGATGCCGACGAGCTTGTGCTTCATCTGGATGTTGAAGTTGTCGGTCTCATTGACGCTCATGTACTCCGTGTGCGGATCATAGGCGGCGGAGAGGCTGGAGAGGAAGAAGTCCACGACGTCTTCCTGGTCGTTTTCTTCGATGCTTTCGAGCAGGCGCTCATAGTCCTTGAGCACGCGCTCTTCGGCAGTGAGGGGCTTCTCTTCCTTGGCTGGGGCGGCGGCAGGCTTGGCAGCGGCGACGGTTTTGTCGGCCTCAGGCTTTTTCTCAGCTTCCTTTTTGGCCTTTTCTTCGGCCTTCTTCTTAGCGTCTTCGGCCTTGGCTTCATCGGCCAGCTTTTCCTGCAGGAGGTTGTCCTCAAGGATATCGAGCCAGATTTTGTCCTGCTCCGCCTTGTCTTTCGGGTAAGGGGCCGCGTCGCGCTTCAGCTCGATGGTGCGGGTGGAGTCGAAGGTGAACTTGTGGTCCTTGAGAGTCTTCTGGGTGAAGTCGATGCGCTCTTTGACGCGCTGCTTGTAGATGTCGTAGATCTCGATGGCGGGGCTGATGTTGCGCATCAGGACGTGGTCATCCAGGGTCGTGTCGTACTTGCTCTTGAAGCCATCCACATCGGCCTGGGTGAAGAAGACGTGGCGGAAGTCGAGCAGGTTCAGATAATTCTGCAGGAGCTTGGCCGAGACTTCGTCATCGAAGTCCCGGTGAGAGTAATGCTGACTCTGAAGCATGTAGGCCACATGCATGGCCACCTGACCAAAATTGGTCTCAGAGCGTGCAGGCGTAAATGCCAGGGTGATGGTCGCCAGGCTGGCGACCACGAAGGACAAGGGGTGACGAGTCATGGGGTTTGCTCTCTAATTACGCATTGCAGCGGAAGAAATCGTCATCAAATTTGCCGTTTGCCGCTTGAAATGTCCACAGGTTTCCCACATCAGCAGCAGGTTATGTTGCAATTGGAAACCTACACGGGCGGAATCGTCGAGACCAACAGCCATTTGCTGCGCCTGCCGCGATTTAACCTTTTAGTGGATGCCCCGCAGGGAGTGGCGCGGTGGCTGGAAGGCCAGAATGTGAAGGTGGATGCGCTATTTTTGACCCATCAGCACTTTGACCATGTGATGGATGCGGCGGCGGTGAAAGAGGGCCATCAGTGCCCGGTGTATGCCTGGACCGAGTTTGACCGGAACCTGACGCTGGAGAAATTCTTCGGGGCGATGGCGGGCAGCGCTTTTTCCGTGCCGGAATTCACGGTGGACCATGTGCTGAAAGACGTGACGGAGGTGGAGGCCGTGGGCCAGACGTGGAAGCTGCAGCACATCCCGGGACACTCGCCGGACAGCCTGTGCTTTTGGCTGGAGGAGGCGGGCCTGCTTTTCAGCGGGGATGTGATCTTCAGCGGCAGCCTGGGGCGGTCCGACTTCCCTGGTGGCTCGCACCAGCAACTGGTGACGGGCATCCGGGAAAAGCTGTGGGCCCTGCCTGCGGAGACCCAGGTCTTCTCTGGCCACGGGCCGGACACGACGCTGGGCGAGGAGCGCGAGACGAATCCGTTTTTGCAATAGTGCCGGCGCCTGCGGGCCTAGGGCTGCGCGCCTTCGAAGGAGGCCCAAGCCGGAAGCGCCGTGGCAAATTTCATCCGTTCCTGGTTCAGGGGATGGATGAAGCTGATCTGCCAGGCGTGCAGGCACATGGGCGTGGCGGCGATGTCGAGGGTCTGGGTATCGCCGACAGTCTGGCCGGGGAGATAGACGGGATCACCAACGATGGGGTGGCCGAGCTGCCAGAGATGGATGCGGATCTGATTCGTACGGCCGGTGATGGGACGGGCCTCGACGAGGGCGGTGCCATCGGATTCGCGGCGCAGCACGCGGAATTCGGTGCGGGCTTCACGGCCGTTTTCTTCATCCACCTCCCGGCTGCCCATGGCCCCGGGGACGTCGCTGATGGGGGCCTCGGAGATGAAGGTGTCGCTTTCCGGGTGGCCCTGGATGCGTGCGAGATAGACTTTTTCCACCTCGCCCCGGGAGAACTGAGGCTGCACGAGCCCGGCGAAGTGACGGGTGCGGGCCACGACGATGAGGCCGGTGGTGTTGGCATCCAGCCGGTGGCAGGGCCGGGGTTTCTGGGGTTCATACACCTCGCCGAGGATGTAGTGGAGGGTGTTGCGATTGAACCGGCCGCCGGGGTGCATGGGCAGCGGGGCTGGCTTTGCCAGGACGACGATGGCTTCATCTTCATGCAGCAGGCGGATGTCCGCATTCACCTCCGGCTCGATGAGGCCGGGCAGGAGGCGGAGGTAGCGCTCCCCTGCCCTGACGATCTGGCCGGGTGTGACGGGGCGCTCGTCCTTGTCCAGGATGCGCTGGTTTTCAAACCGCTGCAGCAGCTCCTCCTGCGGCACGTGGGGGAGGATGGTGACGAGGGTTTCCAGCAGCGTCAGGCCATCGCAGGCGCGGGGTACATTGAGCGGCTGCTGGTGATCGTAAGGGGCGCTGCCGGGCAGCGGATGGGTGAGGGCGTGGATCGCGGCGTGACGTGCGGCGATGTTTTCCTGCATCTTTTGTTCGGTGGTCTTGAAGCAGTAAGGACAGGAAACATGCTCGACAAAACGCGGGTCTTTCTGGTCATCGTCCGTCAGCGGGGACTGGCACATGAAACACTGGACGGAATCGGTTTCCGACAGGGCGGGGTCCACGCCCACACGCTGATCGAACACGAAACAGTCGCCATCGTAATGAGCGCCGCCGACTTCTTCGAAGTACTTCAGGATGCCGCCCTCGAGCTGCCAGACCTGCTGGAAGCCTTCGCGCTCCATGAAGGGGGCTGCCTTTTCGCAGCGGATGCCACCGGTGCAGAAGGTGACGATGGGCTGCTGCTTCAGTTCCTCAGGCAGGCGACGGACAGCCTCGGGGAAATCGCGAAAGCTATCCACGCCAATGATGTGGGCGTTCTTGAAGGTGCCGAGCTTCACCTCGTAGTCGTTGCGGGTATCCAGCAAGGTGATGGGGCGGCCTTCATCGAGCCATTGCTTGAGGGTTTTGGCCTCGATGCGCGGGGAGGTGTATTTGGCGGGTTCGATGCCTTCGACGCCAAAGGCGATGATCTCCTTTTTGATGCGGACAAGCATGCGGCGGAAGGGCTGGTCGGCACTTTCGCTGAACTTGGGGGTGAGGGTTTCCAGGCCAGGGAGGGCGCGGAGCGCGGCCAGGAGGAGATCGATTTCAGGACGGAGACCGGCGACGAAGAGATTGATGCCCTCGGTGCTGAGCAGGATGGTGCCCTTCAGTCCCCAGGCCTTGCACTGGGCCACCAGATGCTCCCGCAGCGACTTGAGGTCCGTGAGGGTGGCGAACTGGTAAGCAGCAATGTTGGTGATGAGGGGCGATGGAACTGTCTCGGGCATGGGGGCGGAAAAGTGCGGGGAAAGAGGGGAGCGCAGAAAGGCGCAGGGTGCAAGAGAGGAGCGATGGGCGGATGCTGGGAGAAATGCGGTGTTTTTTGTGGGGAGCGGACGGGCTCGGGGGGAATGGAGCGGGCTTTTTTTACAGGATTGACAGGATGGGTTGCAAGGGGGGCCTGAGCCAGGGGCGGACGTGGCTGGATGAGCTTTTCGAAAGCGCCAGAGGACTGGCGAAAGCTGGACCGCACCCTCCGTCATGACAGTGAACTTTGGCAGCCGTTTCTTATTGGGCTTCTGGTGCTGCTGTTCTTTGAGGTGCTCTGTAGAGGATCCGCGCGGGGGTAGCTGGACTTGAGAAGTGCGGTGGGTCGTTTACATGATTAACAAATTTTGCATCAAAAAATAAAGCGATCTTATCGAAGAGACGAAACCGTCTAAAAAACGAAACGACCCAATTGATGGTTGACCGTATTTCTCAGTGCTGATGAACTGCCCTTATGTCCAAGAGCCAACCGAAAACAAGATTGCTTTGGGTCTGTGTTCTGTTGCTGAGTGCGGGAATTTTACAGGCACAGACGCCCGCAACCGACGAGGAACAGTTCAAAATTTTGCAGAGAGATGATCTAGGCGTCTTGGCTGCTACGGTGCCTCATTATCGGATCAAAAATCTAACCCTTGAAGAAGCTGTTAATCACCTTTGGAAAGAGGTGTTGGGACGGAAACCTGAGACTTTAACCCTGTCGATCCCACCATCTGCAGCCAAGACTTCGTTGTCGCTAGATCTGACTCAAACATCAGCCAGTGATATCCTCATTCACTTGGCAGAACTATCCGCCTGTCATTGGTCTATCAAGGGCCGGCATGCACAAGTGCTAGCGATTGAGTTCGCAGAGATTTCAGGAATTGATCACAGCGGATTGATTCTCTTCGCGGAAGTTTTTATCTTGAATGAGCAAGGACGAATCACCTTGGGATTAAACAAAGATTCACCCCCCGACAAAGTGGAGAAGGCCCTCGAGAGTTACGGCCTAGGATTTGGTGAGGGGAATCACCGGGGATTCGCCAATTATCGAAGCGAGGACCAGTCGCTGGCGGTAGTGGTTCCCAAAGAACAACTTACTGTGGCGTACACCCTGGTGAAGCTCGCCAATGCAGGAAAACTGCGGGCGATGGACTAAAGAGCCACGCTAGCCTTGCAATTCAAAGCTCAGCACACCTCCTGTTAGGCCTCAGGCTGGGAGGGAGAATGATGGAGGCTGACGTTGTCGCCGTCGCTGCTTTTCAGGCCCCAAAAGGTGAAGGAGGAGAGCACCGTGAGGATGCCCATGGTCAGGAAGGCATGATGAAGGGCGGGCACGGTTTGCGCAGGGTCGGTCTGGTTCAATCCGCCGAGGAACCAGGCGGTGAGCATGGAGGCGAGGGCAACGCCAAAGCTGGCGGACATCTGCTGGCCGGTGCTGGCGAGGCTGCTGGCCTTGCTGGCTTCGCGGTCGTCCACATCGGCAAAGATGAGGGTGTTCATGCTGGTGAACTGGAGGGAGGAAAAGAAGCCTTGGGCGAAGCTGAGCGGGATGATCATCGCGATGGAGGTGCCAGGCCCCACCTGGGTGAAGACGGTGATCGTGAGGCCTAACAAAACAGTGTTCACGATGAGCACAGTGCGATGGCCAAAACGGGCCAGCAGCGGACGGCTGATGACCTTCATGCCAATGGCGGCCAGGGCCAGCGGGATGGTGAGCAAACCGGCCTGCCAAGGAGGAAAGCCGAGGCCGATCTGGTATAGCAAGGGCAGCAGAAACGGCATACCGCCGACGCCCAGGCGGGTGATGAACCCGCCGAGCACCGAGAGGCGAAAGGTGCGGATGGCAAAGAGGTGCACAGCCAGGAGAGGCCGGGCCACGTGGCGGGAATGGCGGCAGTAGGCGGTGAGGAGGATGACCGAAACAAGCGTCATGCCTGCGAGCACCAGGGGCGGCTGGGAGTGCTCGCCAAAGACCTCCAGCACATAGGAGAGCAGGGCGATGCCTGCGCCGAAGAGCAGGAAGCCAGCACGGTCCAAAGGCGGGGCCTGGGTGTCCTTAAAATCCGGCATGTGGCGATGGGCCAGCCAGAGGCCGATGATGGCAAAGGGCACATTCAGCAGGAAGATGATGCGCCAGGAAAACCAGTGGATGATGGCTCCACCAAGGGAGGGACCAATCAAGGGACCGATGAGCGCGGGGATGATGACGTAGGTGGTGATGCGCAGCATTTCCGAGCGAGGAAAGGAGCGAACGAGGGCGATGCGGCCCACGGGCATCATCATGGCCCCGCCCATGCCCTGGATGATGCGGGAGACGACCAGCATGGGCGGATTGTAGGCCACGGCACACAGCAGTGAGCCGATGGTGAAGAGGACGATGGCCAGGGAGAAGACGCGTTTGGTGCCAAAGCGGTCCGCCATCCAGCCGCTGACGGGAATGAAGACGGCGAGGCTGAGGGTGTAGCTAGTGAGGACGGACTTCAGGCTCAGCGGCTCCACCCCGAGACTGGCGGACATGGTGGGCACGGCCGTGTTCAGGATGGTGGCATCCAGGTTTTCCATGAACAGGGCCACGGCGACGAGCCAGGGCAGGATGGCCAGAGACGGCGAAAAAGCGGCCGATGGGGCAGCGGGGGGCGCGGTCTCGGGTGTCATGGGGAATTCAGACTTCGTGCTCTTTTTTCCAGGCCTTCAGGATGGAGTCCAGCAGGCCGGGAAAGCGGCTGTCGAGTTCCTTGCGCCGCACACGGCTGGTCAGTTCCACCCCGCGCCGCTCGCTATGGATCACGCCCGATTCCCGCAGGATGCGGTAGTGCTGGGAGCAGGTGGACTTGGGCATGGGGCCCTTCAGACGGCTGGTGGTCTCCACACAGTTCAGGCCGTCCTCGGCCTTGCGAAGCTCGGCCACGATGCTGAGACGCACCGGATCCGACAGGGCATGAAGGACGCCTGCGACGGTGATGCTTTCGACGGGGGGATGGTGGAGCGGTCTGATAAAAACATTCTACACAATTTTGCTTGCAGTTCAATGATTCTTTAGTTCCGTATTTATGAACAACGGAACAAACCTCATGCCCACACTTTTTGATTCGCTCCAAGTCGGTCCCCTGCTCCTGCCCAACCGCATTTTCATGGCTCCCCTCACTCGCAGCCGTGCTGGCAGCCAGCGCGTGCCGAATGCGCTGATGGCCAAATATTACCGCCAGCGCGCCAGCGCCGGCCTGATCCTCAGCGAGGCCACCTCGGTGACACCCATGGGGGTGGGCTATGCGAACACACCCGGCATCTGGTCCGCTGCGCAGGTGGCCGGATGGAAGCTGGTGACCCAGGCGGTACATGAGGCGGGCGGGCGCATCTTTTTGCAGCTCTGGCATGTGGGCCGTGTCTCGGACCCACTCTTTCTGGACGGGGCGCTGCCTGTGGCCCCGAGTGCCGTGCGCCCCGCAGGCCACGTGAGCCTGGTGCGACCTGAGAAGCCCTTTGTAACGCCACGTGCGCTGGAACTGGCCGAGCTGCCAGGCATCATCGAGGCCTATCGCAAAGGCGCGCAAAATGCCCTGGAGGCCGGGTTTGACGGCGTGGAGATTCACGGGGCCAACGGCTACCTGCTGGATCAGTTCCTTCAAACAAGCACGAACCTGCGCACGGACGAGTATGGCGGTCCGGTGGAAAACCGGGCACGGCTGATGCTGGAGGTGACCGATGCGGTGATCTCTGTCTGGGGCGCGGACCGTGTGGGCATGCACCTGGCCCCGCGCTGCGATGCGCATGACATGGGCGATGCGAACCCGCTCGAAACTTTTGGTTATGTCGCCCGGGAGCTGGGACGGCGGAAGATTGCCTTCATCTGTGCGCGTGAGCGGCAGGGCCCGGACAGCATCGGGCCGGAGCTGAAGAAGGCCTTTGGCGGCCTCTATGTGGCGAATGAAAAGTTCACCCTGGAATCCGGCAACGCGATCCTGGGGGCAGGTGAAGCGGATGCCGTGGCCTACGGAGTCCCCTACATTGCCAATCCGGACCTGCCGGAGCGTTTTGCCCAAGGAGCCGCCCTGAATGCGGCCGACCCGACGACGTTCTATGCGGACGGCGCGACGGGCTACACCGATTACCCTGCGTTATGAAGACTCCCTCCCGCCTGCTTTACTCCGTTCTGGATCTCGCCCCGATATTGCAGGGCGAGACGGCGGCAGATTCGTTTCATCATTCGCTGAAGCTCGCGCAGCAGGTGGAGAAATGGGGCTATCACCGCTTTTGGCTGGCGGAGCATCACAACATCCCCGGCGTGGCCAGCGCGGCCACCTCAGTGGTCATCGGCCACATCGCAGGCGGCACGTCCATCATCCGGGTGGGCTCCGGCGGCATCATGCTGCCGAACCATGCGCCGCTGGTGATTGCCGAGCAATTTGGCACGTTGGAGTCGCTATATCCGGGGCGCATTGACCTGGGGCTGGGCCGTGCGCCCGGTGGGGACCAGACCACCTCGCGCGCCCTGCGCCGGGGCCTGGGCAGCAGCGGCGACACCTTCCCGGGAGATGTGCAGGAGCTGCAAGGTTTTCTCTCCCCTGCCCAGCCGGGGCAGAAGGTGCGGGCCGTTCCAGGCCAAGGCCTCAATGTGCCGCTTTATTTGTTAGGCAGCAGCACCTTCAGCGCCAGTTTGGCGGCAGAGATGGGCCTGCCGTTTGCCTTTGCCTCCCACTTCGCCCCGGAGATGCTGCACCAGGCCATCGGGATCTATCGCACGCATTTCCGCCCCTCGGCCACACTGGCCAAACCGCATGTGATGGTGGGGCTGAATGTCTTTGCCGCCGATACGGATGAGGCGGCCACCCGGCTGTTCAGCTCCCTCCAACAGGTCTTTCTGCACCTGATCCGGGGCTGGCCGAAGCAACTGCAACCGCCTGTGGATGACATTGATGCGCTGTGGAATCCGGTGGAGGAGGCGCAGGTGAGCCGGATGACCCGCTGCTCCGCCGTGGGCGGCCCGGAATCCCTGCGCGCCCAGATCGAATCCCTGCTGGACGAAACCGGAGCCGATGAAATCATAGCGACGGCCCACATTCACGATCCGCAGGCCCGGCTGCGTTCGTTTGAGATCGCGGCCCAGGTCTTCCAAGATTTGCAAAAGGCACGCGCCTGACTTTCCACCTAACTAAAAACACAACAATACGATTATGGAATACAGACAACTCGGCGGCTCCGGCTTCAAAGTCCCCGCCCTTACCCTCGGCACAGGCACCTTCGGCGGCGGCACGGAATTTTTCAAAGAGTGGGGCGCGTCCGATGTGGCCGAAGCCTCCCGCCTCATTGACGTCAGCCTGGAAAACGGCCTGACCATGTTTGATACGGCGGACATCTACTCCGACGGCATGGCGGAAGAGATCCTGGGAGCCGCCATCAAGGGACGACGCGACCAGGTGCTGATCTCCACGAAAGGCACCTTCCGCTTTGGCGAAGGGGCGAACAACGTGGGCTCCTCCCGCTGGCACCTCATCCGCTCCGTGGAAAACAGCCTGAAGCGCCTGGGCACCGACTACATTGACCTCTACCAACTCCACGGCTTCGATGCCATGACACCGGTGGAAGAGGTGATGAACACGCTGGATGATCTGGTGCGCGCGGGCAAGATCCGCTACATCGGGGCCTCCAATTTTTCCGGCTGGCAGCTCATGAAGGCGCAGGCTTATGCAGAGAAGTTCAACCTTTCCCGCCATGTGGCGAACCAGACTTACTACTCGCTGATCGGCCGCGATTATGAGTGGGAGCTGATGCCGCTGGGCCTGGACCAAAAGATCGGTGCTGTTGTCTGGAGCCCCCTGGGCTGGGGACGCCTGACGGGCAAGATCCGCCGCAACCAGCCACGGCCTGAGACGAGCCGCCTGAACCACACGCTGAGCAACCAGTATGGTCCACAGGTGGATGACGAGTACCTTTACAAGGTGGTGGATGCGCTGGACGAAGTGGCCGAGGAAACCGGCAAGTCCGTGCCTCAGGTGGCGCTGAACTGGCTGCTGCAACGCCCCACCGTCTCCACGGTGATCATCGGTGCCCGCAATGAGGAACAACTGCGCCAGAACCTGGGTGCCGTGGGCTGGAACCTCACCACCGAACAGGTGGCGAAACTGGACGCCGCCAGCGACAAACCGAAGACCTACCCCTACTGGCACCAGGTCGGCTTTGACGAGCGGAACCCGTTTCCGGTGAAGTAAGGCAGGGTCCTTGACTCCCCTCCGCAGCCACGCCTGAAAGGGCGTGGCTTTTTTATGGTTTCCGGCTCGTGAGTGAATCACCGTCCACGGAGAGATACAGGTCTGGGCGGCTATGCCATTCATGAGAGATGCCACGCATCAGAAGGGCACAATCCACTTCCGCAGAACCCGCCGGGAAATACCGTGGATCGTCAAAAACACAAGATTGGGCGGCCTCCACAGACAGTGGAGCAATCGTCCAGTCGAGAGAGCGAAGCTCCATGCCGTGATAGTGCCCAGGAGTATGCGTGTCGGAGTAGCCTGTGGCCCCCAAGGAAAAGAATCCTGCAGCCTCCGCGAGAGACGGGAAGATGCTTTGCGCGGGCAAGGCCCCGGCAAGGCTCCCTCTGAACGCGATTTCCGTGCCACCATCCTGGCGCAAAACCGAGAGTGAAAGCTGGGTTTCAGACTCTTGAACCTGGAATTGGCTGCGCTGGAAGATGCCAGGGAAAACAACTCCTCCCAGGGTCTTGTTGAACCAGGAATTCGTATCACGCCTGGGGATGTACACGCCTTCTTGCACGGTGCCATCCTGGTCCCATTCCACAGCAATGCGGTGAGCAGCATTTTCTGAGGCCATTCCGAGCCATGAGGGTAGCGGACGAGGACGGAGCTGGCCAAAACGGATCATGCACACGCCTCCCACTCCATGACCTGAATACAGCTTCGGACGAAAGGGCCTGGGCAGCACCTGAGAGAGTATGTCTGGGTCAATCCGGTAATTGAGCAGCACCCTTCTTTCGATCAATCCGTGAATGGTGTCCAAGATCATGCCTGACACTAGAACAACGGGCAGGCAAATCCACCGCTAAGGCTAGCGCCCCCCACCAAAACAAAACAGCCGGAGCGTGAGCTCCGGCTGCGTTGGTTAAAGAATCGGGGGATGGAGAATTAGGCGGCGGCTTTCACCTGCTCGTTCTTTTTCTCGATCGCTGCTTTCGCCTGGTTGGCGAGGGCGACAAAGGCGGCCTCATCCTTGATGGCGATGTCGGACAACACTTTGCGGTCGATTTCGATTCCGGCAAACTTCAGGCCTTCCATGAGACGGCTGTAGGTGATGCCAACGTTACGCGCAGCGGCGTTGATACGCTGGATCCACAGGTTGCGGAAGGTACGCTTACGCACCTTACGGTCACGGTAGGAATACGTCATTGCCTTGCGGACAGCGTCCTTGGCATAACGGAAGTGGGTGGAACGGAAACCGCGGAAGCCTTTGGCTTTCGCGAGTGTGCGCTTGCGGCGTTTGCGGCTAGCGGGGGCGTTTGTGGCTCTTGGCATTTTCTATTTCTCTGAACAGGCTGTTGTTATGGATTCGATGACCGGCCTCACCTGATCTGAGGCTTTCACACGTGTGAAACCAGACCGGAGCATCGTGGTCCCGCTAGGGGACCGTGGATTAACCGCGGTGTGAGAACGGCATATTTGCCAGCACACCTTTTTTATCCACTTCTGCCACGAGGGCGACTTTACCGAGGTTGCGCTTACGTTTGCGGCTCTTGTTCTGCAAGATGTGGCGCTTGCCTTGTTTACGGCGGAGCACCTTACCTGTTGCAGTTACTTTGAACCGTTTAGAGTAAGCTTTTCTCGTTTTTGCTATACCAGCGTTTTTGGACATAGGGGCCGCGAAGGTGGCGGCAAATGTACAAACGGCAAGGTTTTTTTAACCGAGATGTGAATAAGGGCGCAGATTTAGGCGATTTCCAGGGAAACGGAGGGGCCGCAGCCTGCGAAAAGCCGCTCCAAGTGCCAAAACGGAGTTTCCAGGGGCTGGGCAACCCGAAAGTGCCTTGGACCTAAATGACACCCGATCTACGGAAAGAATGGCATTCAGGTTGCCAGTTTCGCTGCCGCCTCTTAGCTTTCAGACCTTCTTTTCTCCCGACCTCATGCTCATCACCACGAAAGCCTATGCCCGCGCCGGTTTGGTGGGCAACCCTTCGGACGGCTACTTTGGCAAGACCATCTCCTTCATCATCCGCAATTTTGCGGCGGAGATCACCTTGTTTGAGACGCCGGAGCTGACCATTGAGCCGAACCAGCGGGACCATTCCGTGTTTGGCAGCATTGAGGAACTGGCCCGCGATGTGCGCCAAAACGGCTACTACGGCGGCATCCGCCTGCTGAAGGCGAGCGTGAAGCGTTTCTTTGACTACTGCACCAAGCAGGGACTGCCGCTGCATGGACGGAACTTTACCCTGCGCTACCACAGCAATGTGCCGCCGCAGGTGGGCATGGCGGGCAGCAGCGCCATCATCACAGCCTGCTGGCGGGCGCTGATGGCCTTTTATGAGGTGGATATCCCGAAGCATGTGCTGCCCAGCCTGGTGCTGAGCGTGGAGAATGATGAACTGTGCATCCCGGCAGGCCTGCAGGACCGGGTGATCCAGGCCTATGAGGGCGTGGTGTACATGGACTTCAACCGGGCCTCGATCGAAAAACTCGGCTACGGCGTTTATGAGGAGATCGATCCCGCCCTGCTGCCGCCCGTTTATGTGGCCTACACGGCGAAACTGAGCGAGGGCACGGAGGTCTTCCACAATGACATCCGCGGCCGCTGGAACCGGGGCGAGCGAGAAATCGTGAGCGCGATGTACCAGTGGGCGAACCTGGCCCAGCGGGTGCGCGACATGCTGCTGGAAAAGCGCGGCCACGAAATCGGCCCGCTGCTGAATGAGAACTTCGACCTGCGCCGCCGCCTGTACAAACTGGGCCAGGGCAATCTGGACATGGTGGAGGCGGCCCGCGACTGCGGAGCCAGCGCCAAATTCACCGGCAGCGGCGGGGCCATCGTAGGCACCTATGAGAACGAGGCCATGTTTCAGCGCCTGCAAGCGGCCCTGGAGCCGATGAACGTCGCGGTGATCAAACCGCAGATTGTGGCCACGGCATAAGCCGCAAAGCTCAGGACTCCTCCCGGGGCCAGGTCAAAAAATCCGACAGGCCCGGGCTGATCTGGACCAGCGACGGCGAAACCGGACCGTCATCCCCGAGGCATTCGAAGACCGCAGGATCTTCAGCCCCCAGTTCGAACCAAAGCTCCGTTTCATCGCCCTCGGCAAAGCACACCCACTCGCCCGCCTGCGCCGGATGCTTCCGCAGGGCACTGGCGCCTGCTGGAATCAGCCGGGTGAACTCATGCACCGTCTCATCGTCCTCCAATCCCCGGGGATACAGCGTCCAAGAACGGTCCCGCCAGATGGAACCGGGGCTGAACAGGTTGCGATAATCCTCAGGCACTTTTTTGCCGGTCTGCTGCTCGATGGAATCAAAGTCAGGATGCGCCAGTTGCTCGGACCGCAGATCGGCCAGGGCCTGCTCCTCCGCCTCGGTGGTGGTGGAAAGACGCCTGAAGGGCAGCCACAAAAGAATGACTGCCAGGACCAGAAAGCCGAGGCCAAAGCCCCATGTTCCGGCGGCTTCCATCCATGAAGGTGAGTTGCTACCCCCAGAAGCTTTCAAGGTAGCCGCACTCATGAAAGCCCCCACGAATCCCGAGACCAGGGCCAGCAACCAGCAGCCCAGCCAGATGAGTGAGCGAAAGAACCACGAGCCTGCCGTCTGCTGGTTTTTCCAGTCCAGGTAGTGCTTGAGCTCGACCCCCTGCAAAAACCCAATGCTGGGCACCACAAAAATGAGGAGCACCCAGGCCAGCATCGTCAGCCATTTCCAGGCTCCCTCTTCAGCACCCGGTTGCCTGGAAAACCCGAAGATCCAGACCAGGGATAAAATCCAAAGCCCCCAGGTGATCAGGCAACCCCGCTTTTGGCGGTAGGTCTCCTGCTGTTCATGGTCGGAGATGGGAGGCGGCATAGAGGGCCATACTGCGGGCGACCCCGTGTTTTATCAATTCGGTCAGCGCCGGGCAGCAATGGCTTACTGCCCCGGCACGAAGAACTCCCGCCGCAGCTTGCTAAAGACGATTTCCGAGGTGCCAAACTTCGGCAGGAGACGACGCCGACCTGTGGAGTAGGTGACATAGACTTCATCCCGGTAAAGGCAGAGAAAGGGGGTGTTGACGGCATTGTAATCCACGATGGAAAAGGCGCGGGTGTAGCGGCTGTAGCTGGGATCAATGAGCACCACATCGCACTTGTTCCGGGACATCTGCGTGCCGCCCATGCTGACGCTGGGGGCGGTGAACATCGCCACGGTGCCGATGGGCTTGCCATAATCCACGATGGTGGGACGGCCGATGCCATAGGTCCATTTTTTCACCGGGGCATCGAAGCTGTAGAGATCGGACTTTTTGGCTTTGCAGAGGACGTAGCCACCCTCCACCACATTGGTGCGGAGGTGCAGATACACGTGCCTGCTGTCCTGGGTCATGGCAGGCTCGGCCAGGATTTTGACCTCCGTGGTCAGCAGGCGCGGATCCGGTGCACCCAGGAGCTCCCACGTGGCCCCGCCATCGGCGCTGCGCATCAGCACGTTGGTGAGCAGGCGGGTGACGCCATCGGTGGAGTTTTTGATCTGGATGGTGCTGTAGAGCTGGCCGTCGAACTCGAGGAAATCCCCGGCAGTGCTGATGCCTTTGGCGAACTGGGCCCCGAAGCCGGGACCGTGGAGGAAGTCGAGATGCTTTTGGATCGCGGGCACGGCCAGGTCCATCACCTGGGCGGGGTCTTTGGCGATGGTGCAGCGCATGGCGTGCAGGCCGGAGAGCTTGCCCGTGGCGATGTCGTAATCTTTATAAAAGGCGCGATAGGCAGGCACCTTGTCCTCGGCCAACCGCGCGGTGAAGAAGATGCGCAGCGTTTTTTCATCCCTCGCATGCAGCATGGGGGCGGAGACAAAGGTGCCGCCCAGGGTGATGCCGTTGGAGGCTTCCCCCGCAGCGGCGATATCCACCCAGCGGGCGGTGGCCGTGGGATTCAGGATGTTAAAGACGGCCATGCGCGCCACCTGCCCGGCCTTGTTTTCATCCGGGGTCTTTTCATTGCACTGGTAAACCGCGTAACCGATGCCCTGCACAATGCGCAGGGAGGACTGGTGCGCGTACTGCTCCACCGTGAACTGGCTGATGAGGGCCGACTGGTCCATAAAGGAACGAGAAGACACCTCCCCGTCCGGGAACTTTCGTGCGGCACGTTCGGCCTCCTGGGCATGACCCGGGAGGGTGCAGCCAAACAGCAGGGCAGCGGTGAGAAGACGCACGAAATGGACTAACATAAAGTGTGTTTAACAAAGAAATTCCATGACTCAGGCCACGGTCAGCGGGCCGTCGAACATCGTCAGGCTGATGACTTCCGTCCTTGCGATGTGTGGTCCGTGCTGCTGGCCTTTGGGGGCGTGAAACAGGGTGCCGGGGGTGTAAGCGACGCCCTCCTCCTCCCACTCACCGGAAAGCACCCAGGCCCATTCATTGGCGGCGGGGTGGGTGTGGGCCGGGATGGTCATGCCCGCGTGGAATTTGCGCAAAACCACGACTCCGCCCGTGGCTTCATTTTTATGCAGGATCTTCAGCTCCACCCCTGCGTAGGGGCCGGGCTGCCAGGACTTGTCTTCAGCAAGGGCGATGTATTGGAACATGGTGAGGAGGAACGGTGGCAGGTGGTCAGGAGGAGTCAAGGCAGTCAAAGAACGGTCAACCACTGCTCAGCTTCCCCTCACCACTCCCCTTCCCGCTGGAATTTGCGGCGGACGTTTTCGCCGAACTGTTGGCCAGCGGCGCTGAGGTTGTCGATCACCTGCTCCAGGGGCAGCCCCACGCTGCCGCGCGCGGCGGGGATGACAGTCTCACATTCATTGGCATCCATGAAACGGGAGGCGTCGAGAAGGCGGTCCTCATCGCCGAAAGGAATGGCGAGGAAGCCGTGCTTGTCGGCATGGATGAGCTGGCCGGGCTGGATCTTGCGGCCAAAGACCTCCACCTCGCAGCCCCAGCGGATGGGATGCACGTGGGCATGGCCCACACAAAAGCGCCGTGCCAGGGCCTTGAAGCCCGCATTGGTCATCTCATCCACATCGCGGATGGCCCCATCCACAATGCTGCCCACGCAGCCGAGCGCGCGGTGGGCGTTGCTGTTCACCTCTCCCCAGAAGGAGCCAATGACGCGCGGCTTATCGAGGTCCTGCACGACCACGATCTTGGGCCCAGGAATGCTGGCCACATAGCGGCGGTAGTCCGCCCAGGCATGGGGATTCGCCTCGCGGTGCGTTTTGTCCGAAGGCTGGATGACGACGGTGACGGCGTAACCCACCATCGGCCCCATCTGTGGCATGAAATCGCGGGTTTCCTCGAGATTGAAGGCATCGGCGGCGACATCGGCCTGGGTGATCTGCTCCCAGCCATTGTAGATGGTGGGGGTGTTCCAGCGTTTCAGTTGCAGGATGTCGGCGTGGGAGATGGGCATGGGGAGTGAGGTGATGGAATGCATTAAACGCACACCCGGGCCCTAACGTCACTGGTCAGATTTTATGACCTTTCTGCTCCCTCATTGGATAATTTAACTGCACTTCATTTGTTCCCAATAATAAACTATGGCAATCGCCAGGGATTAGCACGAATGCCTCATAGCTCTTATTGATAGGAAATTCGAATAATAGCATAATCGCTCAATTGGGAGTGATATATATACAAACCAGCATCTCCTGAATCCAAGCTAACAGACCATATCGACACTTTCTCCCAATTGAAATCGGGAGGAACGTGCTCAGTAACCATAGATTGCATTTCAAATAATTCCTTCATATCATACCCAACTTCCTCAGAATTCTCGACAATCCAGATCGCGAACGATTTTTTAAGATACTCAAAATTAATATCTGACATCAAGCATCTGATTATAAATACATTATCCTGCACATAGTTAGTTTGGTGTAATAGGTCAATTTTACCGCCCGAGAAAATAACCTTATTTTCAACTAACTTATTTTTAATTGATGAGGATAATTCATCTTTAGACGGACTGCAATTTAGCAGGGCCAAAGACATTAATGTAAGCAATATTTGTTTCATTATATAACCATGCCCGTCATAAGATGACAGGACGAACCCGCTCAAGTGACTCCGCCCTATTGCCATCTGCTTTTGTGATCAACGATCTTCAAGGTTGGGCTCTTAAAGCAGGCAGGCGCAACTCTTGAAATTCAAAGGGGATCTGCTCGCTTTCATATTTCAGGGGAAGCTTCAGGCTGAGGACCACGGGGTAGCGGATGTCTTCCGGTGGAGGAAAAAGAGCAGTGGGTGTCTTTCCAGAATTGTCCTTGGGCGGGAGCGTCAGGGGCAGTCCTCCTTGGATGGCGTAACGCGCCGTGCTGCCGCCTCCGGTAAAGGCACCCATGGAAAGAGTCAGATGCTGCCCTGCTGCATCAGTGATCTGGAGCGCCCGCGTGGCATAACGATGAGTGAGGAATTGCAGCGGCATGCCCTGACGATAGGCTTCATGCTGCGCCGCATGGTCTGCGAAGGCCCCCGCTGCCAGCAAAAGATGCTGGGGTGCCGCTTCGGAGATCACCAGTTCGAATGGACCGCAGCGGAGCGGGGTTTCATCTGCCTTTTGAATGCCTTTAAACTCCAGAGATTCCCACTTCGTGGCTTTTACCAAAGTGACCACCAGTTTCATCCGGCTCAACTGCCGCTGTTCTTTGCCCAGTTCCAGATGATGGACCGTTACGTCGAGAGAAGATGAATCAGTCCATTTGGAGCCTTTTGCCCCCGCGACATCTTCACCGGACGGGAGAATCACCTCTTCCAGGGTCACTTTCTCCAGAAACACATCTCCTGGCAGTTGGGATGAAAAGATGGTGGTCTTGTCTGCCTTAGATTCCAGACGGAAGGTGGCGTTGAGAGCGGCGACCTTTCCGTCCCATGGAGAAGGCACCTGCTCTGCGCTTGTCAGAGACAGCCGGTATTGACCATCGGCTGAAACCGCCGCCTTGGTCACCACTTCAGGTTCTCGTACATCTACAGCCTGCGCCAGAAAAAGGGGTGCCAAACAGGCCGCCAGAAGGATGCATTTCTTGGGGACAAGGCTGGAATGATCTTGGCTCATTGCCCGACATTATCAAAAGCGCCCGGCGCTGAGAAGGTAAAACAAACCAGACCCGTCCGTAAAAAACTGGCCAGCGGGCAAGGATAGGGCTTGCAGGCCAGCGGCACCCACTGGTTACATTTGCTGACCGCCATGACGCCCAGCATTCCCCAACGATCCTCCCTCGTGGCCGAAACCCTGCGTGTGCTGCGGGAGGCTATCGCCAGCGGTCGGTGGAAGGATGAGCTGCCAGGGGAACGCCGCCTGTGTGAGGAGTGGCACATCAGCCGGCCGACGCTGCGTGCGGCGCTGACGGCCCTGGCGGCGGAAGGCCGCGTGATCATCGCGCAGGGAAAGCCCACCCGGGTTTGTGCGCAACCGACCCCGGCGGCCACGGTGGCGGGGCAGCCGCAGCCTTTGACAGTCTGCCTGCTGAGCCCAGAGCCGCTGCATGCGATGCCGCCCTTTGTCCTGCTGTGGGTGGATGAACTGCGCAGCCAGCTGGCCAGCGAGGGCCACCTGCTGCAGGTGCATGTGGGGCGCGCGTGGTCCGGCGGCAAGAATCCGGCACGGGCGCTGCAATCGCTGACAGCCACGGTGCCAGCGGCGGCCTGGGTGCTGTATCGCAGCACGGAGGCCATGCAGCAGTGGTTTGAGCAGCGGCAGATTCCCTGCGTGGTGGTGGGCTCCGTCTTCAAGGGCCTGTCCCTGCCCTCGGTGGATCGGGATCACCGGGCGGTGTGCCGCCATGCGGTGGGCCTGATGGCGGCACGCGGGCACCAGCGGCTGGCCCTGCTGATCCAGGAACCGCAGTATGCGGGGGACCGCGAGAGCGAGGCAGGTTTTGAAGAAGGCTTGCAGGCAGCAGCGGCGCGGGGCGTGACTGGGCACATCCAGCGCCACGATGGCAGCCGCGCAGGCCTGCTGAAGGCGCTGGACCGGCTGGTCTCCGCCCGGCAGCGGCCCCAGGCCCTGCTGATCGCCCGCACCTCCAGCGCGTTGACAGTTTGCACCGCCCTGCTGCAGCGCGGGCTGCGAATTCCGCAGGATATGGCGCTGATCTGCCGGGATGACGACGTGTTTTTAGATGAGACCCTGCCGCAGATTGCCCGCTACAGCATCACGGCGGGGACCTTCGCCAAACGCATCTTTCGCCTGCTGCGACAGCCCGGCGCGAGGGGGGATACCAAGGTCATGCCAGAATTTGTCAAACGAGAATCATTGTGAAAAACTTTGCTCACCGTTTGACACGCACTCACCTGCATGTACAATCGCCCCCCTTTCCCTGGGAGGGCAGACTTTATGGCAAACGTTCAAGTAATACTCAAAGAGAAGATCAAAAACCTCGGCGCCGAGGCTGATGTCGTGCATGTGAAGCGTGGTTTTGCACGCAATTTCCTCGTCCCACAGGGCAAGGCTTTTGAAGCGACAGCAGGCAATCTTCGCAACATCAACCATCTGAAGGCCGCACGCGCTGAGCGTGAAGCCAAGGAACTGCAGGAAGCGGAGAAGACCGCCTCCAAGCTGAAGAAACTGAAGCTGAAGCTCACCCTTCAGACGGGCCAGGGCGGCAAAGCCTTCGGTTCCATCACCAACATGGACATCGCCAAGGCCGTGGCCGAAAGCTCTGCCAAGGTGGAACTCGACCGTCACCTGATCCAGCTCGAGAAGCCGATCAAGAGCACGGGCGTCTTCGAAATCCCGGTGAAGCTTCACGCTGACGTGAGCTGCTTCCTGAAGCTGACCGTGGTCGCCGATTCCGACGCCGCTGCTGGTGACACCGAAGAAGCTGCTGAATAAGCATCCCTTTAAAAACCCCACTAAAAAGCCGCGCACCTTCACTGGGCGCGGTTTTTTTATGCCCTTATGCCCCTGCGATGGCATAAGGGGCAAAGGCGTGATGCACCCACATCTCCAGCCCATTCCTTTCGCTTCGCGGCTTCACACCTCAGAGAAGAGAGGAGAGTCTTTTGCTCTTCAATATAGCAGACCAAACGACGGTCCCTCTCCCTCGGGTTGCGAGCGAAAGGTTAGGTGAGGGGCCAGGCCTGAGGCGAAGCGAAAGGCGAGGTCAGGGGCTGGCGACATCGATTCCACCCGATTAAATTTCAGGTTAGTTACAGGAGGCAGATCGTGCAGAACCCGAATCTTCGGGGGTTGCCCGCAAGCATCAGCCCGTTTATCGCGTTCCTTCCCACCCTTTTCCATGACGCTGCGTTTTCTCCTCTCCCTCACCTGCCTGCTGGCCTCCCCGGCCCTGGCGGCCCCTGTGTCCCTGTTTGATGGCAAGACCTTCCAAGGCTGGGAGGGCGAGACCTCTAAGGTGTGGCGGATTGTGGATGGCACCATCGTGGGTGGCGCCCTGGCGGGGAATCCGCAGAACGAGTTTTTGGCGACGAAAAAGCCTTACCGCAATTTCCACCTGAAGCTGGAGTACAAGCTGACGGGCACCGAGGGTTTTGTGAATGGCGGCGTGCAGTTCCGCAGCGTGCGCATTGCCAATCCGCCTAACGAAATGTTCGGCTACCAGGCAGACATCGGGGCAGGCTACAGCGGCTGCCTTTACGATGAATCCCGCCGCAAGGTGATGCTGGCCAAGGCGGTGAAGGAGATCATCGAAAAGGCCGAAAAACCCGGAGAGTGGAACACCTATGAGATCATCGCCGAGGCGGAGCGCATCCGCATCCTGGTGAACGGGGTGCGCACGGTGGACTACACGGAACGTGCGCCGGACATCGCGCCGAAGGGTCTCATCGCGCTGCAGATCCATGGCAACTGCAAGGCGGAGATCGCCTTTCGCAACATCGTGATCGATGAGATGCCGGATGCGCTGGTGCCGGGGCAAAAGGAGATCCTCAACCGCTTTGGCGATCCCGATGCCGCCCAGGCCCCCGCTCAGCCTTTCAAGGAGGGCAAGTTTGCGGTGCAGCCGGGCGAGATCCTGGTGATGGCAGGTCAGACCAACCTGGTGCGCGAGCAGAAGTCCGGCGAACTGGAGGCCGCCATGATGCAGGGTCTGGCGGAGAAGGCCCTGCGCTTTCGCAGCATGGCCTGGGAAGGCGACACCGTGTATGAGCAGTGGCGCGACCTGAACTTCGGCGACTGGAAGGGCCAGTTGCAGGCGGTGGGCGCAGGCACCGTGATCGCGCAGTTTGGCCAGGTGGAGTCCTTTGACGGCAAAGCAAGGCTGGCGGAGTTCCAGTCGGCTTACCATCGTTTGTTAGACCAGTTCAGCGCCGTCACCCCCCGGCTGGTGCTCATCGGCCCGATGCCCTTTGAAAAGACCGATGCCCCCCATGCGCCGGACCTCACGCTGCGCAATGACGACGTCGCCCTGTATGCCAATGCGGTGCGGGACATCGCCAAACAGCGCGGCGCCATCTATGTGGACCTTTACACCCCGCTGTCTGAGCGCAACAGCAGCGCCCCACGGCTGACGGACAACGGCCTGCACCTCAATGAAGAAGGCCTGAAGGTGGTGGCAAGGCTGGTCGCCGGGCAGCTGGGCATCTCCACCAGCGAGGCGGATGACCTGACCAAACTGAAGGCCGCCATCGTGGAAAAGAACCGCCTGTGGTTCGACTGCTGGCGTCCGGCAAACTGGTCCTTTGTGTATGGGGACCGGGTGACGCAGATGTTTGGCAAACCGGCCGAGGCGGCCCCTTCCCTCCGCGAAAGCTTTGAGAGCTACAAGCCGCTGGTGGCGAAGATGGATGCGCGCATTGCCGCCATCGCCAAGGGCCAGCCGGAAAGTGAAGAAACCGCGATCCCTGAGCCGCCCAAGGCAGCCCCTGCCCCGGTGCTGACACCCGCCCAGCAGATGGCCGCCTTCACCGTGGCCGAGGGTTATGAGATCAATCTGTTCGCCTCTGAGGCACAGGACGTGGCGAAGCCCACCCAGTTCTCCTGGGACGAGCGCGGTAGGCTGTATGTGGCATGTTCCCCCACGTACCCCCACACGCTGCCTGGGGTGAAGCCGAGCGACTACATCCTGATTCTGGAAGACAGCGACGGCGATGGCCAGGCGGACAAGTCCACCCGCTTTGCCGAAGGCCTGACAATGGTGCAGGGCGTGGAGCCGGGCGATGGCGGCGTTTACGTGTGTGATTTCGACCAGATCCTGCATCTGAAGGACACCAATGGCGATGGCAGGGCCGACGTGAAGACCGTGCTGTATTCGGGCTTTGGCATTGGCGATACGCACCAGCTCGTGAACTCCATCTGCCACGGGCCTGACGGCACGCTGTGGTTCACCCAGGGGCTGCATGCCTACTCACGGGTGGAGACCTCGCACGGGCTCGCCGTACTGGAGAAGGCTGGCGTGTGGCGCTACAACAAACGCACGGAGAAGATGGATGCGTTTTTCAATGGTGGCAAAGCGGGTCACAACTGCTGGGGCGTGGCCTTTGATGACTACAACCAAGTGTTTCACAAAAGCGGCGACCGCCCGGCGGGTTACTTCAGCACGCCCGGCCTCATCGCCATGAAGGACCCGGATGAGTATCACCCCACCGGCATGCTTTTCGACACCAGCCCAAAGACAAACTCCATCGAGATCATCGGCACCCGCGCGCTGCCGGATGACATTCAGGGCACGGCCCTCATCGGCGGCTACTTTGGCAGCGTGGTGGAGCTGCATCGCTTTGCCGATGCGGGATCCGGCTATCAGACAACGCAGTTGCCAAAGCTGGTAAAGTCCTCGGACCCCTCCTTCCGCCCCGTGGATGTGAGCGTGGGCCCCGATGGCGCGATGTACCTTTGCGACTGGTTCAATCCGGTGATCGGCCATTACCAGGCCAGCTATGCGGACCCGCGCCGCGACAGGGTGCATGGCCGCATCTGGCGCATCACAGCGAAAGGCCGCGCCCCGGTGAAACAACCGGCCTTGGCGGACATGAAGCCTGCGCAACTGCTGGAGCAACTGGCCTCCCCCGAACGCTGGACCCGTTACCAGGCCAAGCGCCTGCTGTTTGACGGCCTAACCACAGATGTAATTTCTGCGGCGGAGGCCTTCGTGGCGAAGACCCAGGATGAGCATCAGCTCATGGAGGTGTGCGGCGTGTATGAGGCGCATCAGTCGCCCAACCCGGTGCTGCTGAAGCGGCTGCTGACAGCCAAGGATGCCCGCGTGCGCGCCTACGGTGCCCGCGTGGCCGGTGCCTGGGCAGACCACCTTCCCGATGCGCTGGCGCTGCTGACGCAGGCGGCGCGCGATGAGCATCCCCGTGTGCGCCTGGAGGCCGTGGTCGCCTGTGCCCGCATCCCGAGACCGGAGTCGGTGGAAGTGGCCACGCTGGTGCTGGAGAAACCCACGGACAAGTTCCTGGACTATGCGCTACGGCAGGCCGTGCGGGCGCTGCAACCCCAGTGGCAGCCGGTGCTGGCCAAGCTGACATTTCACGGGCAGGCAGCCCAGGCGGACTACGTGCGGAAGATCGCCCAGGCCGCGCCTGTGGTGGCCCACCCTGGCAAGGCCGTCTATGACGCGCTGTGCCTGAACTGCCACCAGCCCGAAGGCAAGGGCCTGCCAGGGGTGTACCCGAGCATTGCAGGCACGGACTGGGTGAAGGGCGATGCAGCACGGCTGATCAAGATCGTGCTGCACGGCCTCAGCGGACCGATCCATGTGGACGGTGCGGAGTTCAAACAAGTGGCTCCTCTGCCCATGCCGCCGATGGGCCTGGATGACCAGCAGATGGCCGATGTGCTGACCTACGTGCGCAGCCAGTTCGGCAACCAGGCCCCTGCCGTCACGCCCGATGAAGTGAAGAAGGTGCGCGCGGCCACCAGCGAACGCAGCGGCCTCTGGACAGAAGAAGAGCTGAAGTGATGGTGCGTCGCATCACTCCTTTTGGTTAGGCCTCAAAGTGCCTGCTTCCGCCTCACTGCGGAAACAGGGGCGAAGCAGGCAACGGCGCGGATGATGGCTGCGTGGGCAGAGCGGGTTCAGGCGTGGGGCGATACCCGGCGGGTGGAGTGTCCGTGGAAGGAAGGCGCTGGGGGCGAAAGGAGGTCTGGGCGGTCTGGCTGGCACGCTCCTGCCATCGTTCCAAGGTCTCGCCCACCGTGTCCCAGGGCACGGCGAAGGAAGAGAAAGCGGCGGCCAGCAGGGCCAGCCAAAAGGTGGGCGTGGCCAGGGTGGAGGGTTGCGCGGTCTGCGCCAGGGTTTGCATCTGGCGGGAGAGAGCATCCAGCTTCCGCTGCGTGTCCGCCTGGGCATGGCGGGTCAGCTTTTCGCGGATGCGGGCCAGATCGGTTGCGTCACCACCGGGCACGGTGAGCATCTGCCACAGCTCATCAGGCGTGGCTTTGTCCAGGGGGGCTTTGGGGTCAGGGTTCATGGGAACCAGGGTAAGGCTTGCAGGAATGGTCTCGCTGTTGGTTAGGCAAGAGGCTCATCCATTCATAACGACGGAGTTTGACCGGCGGATGAAGGACAGGTTCAAATCCATGTTTTTGGTGTCTCTCCGCGTGGGTGCAGGCCGTGGGCCGAGCGATTGGCAGGGCTGAAAGGACAGGCGGCGACGAATCCCACATGAACGCCGGGTTTCAGACCCGCAATTCCTAACCCCTATGAAATCCAACTTTGCTTCTTTCTGTTTGCTGGGCCTCGCCGCCCTGCCCCTGCAGGCCCAGGTCACCGTCGTGCCCGCTCCTCCGGTCCAGGCCGTCCCGGTCGATCCCGTGGTGGAGGTCGTCCGACCAGGAATCCGGGTGATTGATCCGGTGCAGGCGCAGCGCCAGCTTTCAGTCTCTCCCCAGGTCATTGTGGTGCCTGCCACGCCCGGCAGCGTGACAGTGACGTCCCCTGCCCCGACACTGAAGACGACCAAAACGACCACGGTCATCACCACGGATGGCAAACCCACCCGTGTTTACAATTCCGAGCGCAGCGTGGTGGTGGTCCAGGAGCAGGGCCAGAGCCGCGAACTGCCCTACGTGACCCTGCCGGTGCTGTTTGTGAAGGAGACGGCCGAGCTGCTGGATGACCAGTCGCGCAAGGCCCTGGAACAGATCGCCGGGGTGATCCTCGCGATCACGAAAACGGAGGCCGGCACGCTGTTCGACATCGAAGGCCACACCAGCACCGACGGCACGGACACCTTCAACATCGAACTCTCCGCCGCCCGCGCCAAGCGCATCTACGATGAGCTGACGCTGACGTATGGTGTGCCGCCGACTGCACTGAGCGCCCATGGTTATGGTGAAACCTTCCCCATGTACCCGAACGGCAGCGAAGAGCAGATGCAGATGGACCGCCGTGTGCTGGTGGTCCGCACGAAGTAATTCATACCGCCGCCGGAGTTCATCCGGCCTGGGCCGAAGGCAGACCGCCTTCGGCCTTTTTTATGAGGTGGCGCAGCAGGACGCATTGCTAGGCCTATCTGGAGCGGAAGATCTCGCTGGTTAGGCATTCGACGATGAGGGTCTGGAGACCGAGGCGGTTGCTTTTCACAGTGGCGTGGATCTCGTTGATCTCGAAGTCGTCGGCGGGCTCCATGTGGCGGCCAGTGGTGTAGGAGAGGACCTGGCGGATGAGGTGGCGGGCGAAGAGGTCTTCGCGGGTTTCGCGGATGATCTTTTTGAAGCCTGCAAAGTCCGTGTAGGTTTCGCCGGAGGGGAATTCGCCAGAGGAATCCACCTTGGGCGCAGGTGTCTTGGCATTTTTGGGCTTGGGGTAGCTGCTGCGCCAGCGGCCAATGGGATCGAAGGACTCGAGGCTGAAACCGAGCGGGTCAATCTTGCGATGACACTCGGCACAGGTCTTATCCGTGCTGTGCTTGGCCAGGCGCTCGCGGATGGTGGTGGCACCGGAGATGTCGGCCTCGATGGCAGGCACTTCATCCGGTGGCGGCGGTGGCTGGATGCCGAAGATGTTTTCGCTGACCCACACGCCACGGGTGACGGGCGAGGTTTCCACCCCGTTGGCGCTGACGGTGAGCACACCAGCCATGCCGAGCAGCCCCCCGCGATGGGTGTTACCCTTGAGGCTCACCTTTTGAAAACCATCGGCGAGGCGCAGGGTCTTCTGCTCAGGCAGGTCGTAGAGCTTGGCTAGCTTCTTGTCCGCGAAGGTGTACTCCGAATCCAAAAACTGCGTCACGGAACCATTGTTCTTCAGCAGGTCGCGGAAAAACAGGCGCGCCTCGGTCTTCATCGAGGTGGGCAGGTCCTCGGCATAGTAGCCGCGGTTGGTCTCGCGTGGCGGCGGCATGCTGCCGAGATCGCGGAGGTTTAACCAACTATCGAGAAAGCCGTTGGTGAAGCCGCTGCTGCGCTCATCGGCGATCATGCGCTGCACCTGCTTTTTCAGCTCGGCCTTCTGCGTGAGCTTGCCGGACTTGGCGGAGGCCAGCAGTTCCGCATCAGGCGGGGCAGCCCACAGGGCAAAGGAGAGGCGGGTGGCGAGGTCGTAGGCGGTGAGGGCCTTGGCGGAGTCTTCCGTGATCTCGCTGAAATAGAGGAAGGACGGCGAGCAAAGGATGAGCTTCAGCGAATCCAGCGCGGCCTGCCGTGGGGTGGCTTTTTCCGCGAGACGCTTTTCATAAAACGCACGGATGGGCTGGCGGTCGGTATCGGTGAGCGGACGACGGTAGGCTTTCTCGGCAAAGGCCTGGAGCTGCTCCAGCGCACGCTCGGGCTGGAAGCCTGCTTTGCCAAAGACGGCCTGTTCCTCGGCGCTGCCACCTTGCTCAGGCATGGGGCCCTGGATCTTCACCTCGCTGATGCGGATGTGGGGCAGCTTGCCTTCTAACAAAATGTGCGCACGGCCCACCCCTGAGTCGCTGACCTTGCCCTTGAACTCGTCCTTGTAGCGTTTGTTGATCGTGACCACCGAGGCACGCGACTCATACGGGCCGTTGGGGAAGATGAAGCGCGGGGTCTGCCCGGCTTCCAGCCAGACACGGAATTTCAGCCAGGTGGGCTTTTCATCCGGCACGACACTGCTGGCGAGCAGGGGCTCAATAGGCTGCGGGTAATGGATGTGGCCTTTGGTGACATCGCCCGGCACGACGCCGAGAACGAAGGGCTCGGAGAAATCAATGCCGAAGATGGCGGGGTCGTAGTGGGTATCACGATGCAGGGCCTGCGCCTCCACTTCGATGTCGTAAAGGCCGGAGACGGGCACGCCTTTCAGGAAGTCCTCGATGTGGCCGTAGCCGCCCTGGCGGGTATCGGTATTCGGCTGCTCATAGAGGTTGAGATAACGGTAGTTGAAGGCGGACTTGTGCGGGCCGTTGAGTTCCTCGTATTGGACGAAGTGGCTGTTGAAGCGCCAGTTCTTCGGCTCCATTGCGGGCTTGCCCAAGCGCATTTCCACGAGGCGGTTCGCGGCTTGGAAATACTGGTCCACCAGGAAACCGGAAGTCACCAAAGACTTGCCGATGGTGTCCATGTGCTGGCTGGTCTTCTCCTTCGGGAAATCGCCGGTGAGGCCCAGGGTATCCACCCGGCGGCCAAAGAGGGTGGCGAGGGTGTTTTCATACTCGCGGCTGGACAGGCGGCGCATCACGGTGCGTGCGCCGGAGCTTTCGATCTTTCCACGGGCGGCCACGGTGCCTTCGCGCAGCGCACGCAGCACGGCCAGGCGTTCTTCATCCGCCGGCTGGTCGGACTTTTTCGGGGGCATCTCCTTCAGGGTGATCTGGTCAATGATCTCCTTGGCCGAGATGAGGTCCGCCTCCGACTTCAACGGCAGGGCGAAGTTTTCAAACTCGCGGTCTCCCTTCTGCGCATCGGCGTCGTGGCACTCCAGGCAGTACTTGCCGAGGAACTGCTGCACGATCTTCGGCGGTGGCAGGGCCTCCTCCGCGTGAGAGGCGGCCACGGTAAAAACCATCGTGGCCAAACTGGCGACGAGACGGGCCTGATGAAAAGCAGGTGTGCGCATCAGGAAAAGCGGCCCGTGCTGCTGCCGAAGGAATCGGTCTCCACACCCATGCGCTGGGCGATGTCCACAAAGAGGTTGCAGAGCGGCACCTTGTTGATGCCGTCACGCGGCACTTCGCGGAATTCGCCATGCTTATAGCCGCCACCCGCGAGGATGATGGGCAGGTCGGTGTTCTTGTGCGAGTTCGCATCGCTCATGCCGCTGCCGAAAAGCACGGCGGTGGAGTCGAGCAGCGACTTCTCGCCATCCTGCATCTTGGAGAGGCGGGTGAGGAATTTGCCAAAGTGCATCACCTGATATTTCTCCAGCGTGATGAGGTGGGCGATGGCCTCCGGATCATTGCTGTGGTGGGAGAGGCCGTGGTAGGACTTATCAATGCCCAGATCCTGCGGCAGGAAGTCACCGCCGATCTCCAGGGTGGCGATGCGGGTGGAGTCGGTCTGCAGGGCCAGGGCGATCAGCTCATACAGCATGGGCAGATCCTGTACCGGGTTGCGGTTCGCGGGTTTTTCAAAGGGGGCCTTGGGCTTCGGCTGGCTGGCCCAGCGCTTGCGCAGTTCCAGGCGCTTTTCCACATCGCGCACGGAGGTCAGGTATTCGTCCAGCTTGTCCTTGTCTTCCTTGTTCACCTGACGGGAGAGGCGGTTCGCATCTTCCAGCACGGAGTCGAGGATGGAGGCCTGCACCTGGTTTTCCTGCACGCGGCGCGCCTGCCGTTCTTTGGAGTCGCTGATGAAAAGGCGCTCGAACAATTCCGCCGGGCCGGTGATGGGCGGCACGCGCACGCCGGACTTCGTCCAGGCGATCTGGCAGCCGCCGTGGATGCCGCCTTCGGACCCGACCGTGAGGGAGGGAAAGCGTGTCTCAAAGCCCACTTCGTCGGCGAGGTACTGGTCAATGCTGACATTGCCATCGGGGCGGTTTTGGGCCTCGGAATTCAGCACGCCGGAAAGGAACGAATGCACCGCGAAGTGCCCGCCCTTGACGCCGTGGTCCAGGCCCTTGAACACCGTCATGTGGCTGCGATTTTCCCACAGCGGCTCCAGCAGCGTGGTCTTCTCATAGTTGCGGCCCGTGGTGGTGGGGAAAAGCGACTTCACCTGGTAGCCCAGCAGGTTGCCGATGGCGACAAACCTCTGCGCCCCGGCCCCGGCACCCTTCACCGCCTGCACCGCCGAATTCCCGCCCACGGACTTGGCCATGAGCGAAGGCAGCCCTGGCAACGCGAGCGAGGTGCCGAGGGATTGAAGAAGGAAACGACGACGGTTCATAAGGGGTCTATCCAATACGTCAGGGACGGGCCTTTATTTCAGCGGATCGCAGGCGAAGCGGATGGGGAAATGGGGATTCCAAATTTATCCCCATTTGGGGATTTTTGGGTGTTAATGATTGATTACCAACGACTTGAGATGGGGATTTCTTGGGGAAACCCTTGGGGAAATGGGGATCGTGATGGGGAAAACTCGGCCACGGTTTTGTTGTTCAATAGAGTAGCACGGATGATGGGCCTTTTCAAGCTTGTTGGGTGGGAGGCGGGGGATGCCTATACGCGATGAGTGAATCAGGAGTTGATCAGGTACTGAGTCCTGCCGCCACGCATGCCCCTGGCCAACTAATACAAAAAGTTACGAACGTTTATTAATTTCGAGCGGATTGAGGGAGGCGAAAATCAATGCCTATAACCTCGAGTCCAAGTGCCCGCCCACCTTGTGACAACAGTTCAATAGCCCGCTGACGCAGACGGTTAATGACTTCATCAAAGTTCAGCATCACTCGAGTGTCGGGATCTTGCCATCCACTAACACGACGTCCGGCAAGGCCCACAATAAAAATGCCGTGTCTACTTACATAGTTTGATAGATAGTCATCGACCAGCTGCCTTTCAAGGTCATCCAAAAGGCTATTCAAAGTGCGCTCATCAGCCAGCTTGACTTCAATCGGTATGCTCCCGACAATTGAGTTATTTTCAAGGCGAAGGTCAGGACGCAATTCCCCTCGAATAACAGGTTCCTGAGAGGCCTTATAAAGCCCCTTGCTGAGGTCAGATAGTTTCATTGCGAGAAACTGGCGAAGACGGGTCTCATCATCTTTTTCTCTCACATAGCCTCCCACAATAATATCAAAAGGCTGCTCGACCATTTTCTTGATCAGGCGAAGACGACGGCAACCTATTGCAAAGAGATCAGCGGTGTTCATGGGTTCGACGCGATGCGCAGTTTCAAAAATTCGGATGGCATTAGCAGTCCAAGGATTCCCATCTGCAATCCTCCTCGCTTGATTTTCGGCCAAATGAAGGAGGTAGTCTCTTCTTGACCGCATCTCTGGTTTGTCCAGCAATGAAAGCAATGCGGTTCCTGCCTCAACAGTGTCCACACCCGCCAAGTAGTCTAAAAGACGTCTTCTAAAATTTTGGGCATGATCCCTAATAGTGGGAGAGTAGCTGCCACGACCTCTATTAATATCACTTTCAGGCCTAACACATTGATAAACCCATCTAATAAATCTTGGAGCTACAGCTGGCAGCGAATAATCAGGATAAGGCAGAATTCTTGATTGATAATGATGATCCTCAAAACTTGCACAAATTGAAATAGCCATACTATTTAATTGACTTTCATTTATTATACCAGAAATTATATTTTTATCCAGATAATTTAACACCGCATTTGTATCAGCCTGCATCCAGAGTGATAACCATTCTTGATGCTGTGCCGTACCCCAAATGTATTGTGGCACTCTTTCGGCTGCGATATTAGCATAAACGCTGTTATTCACTTTCCCTGATGCCACCAGTATATTTAGCGTTGAGCGGAGTCGTGCTACGCTTGGTGGATCGCCTGCCTGAAGACGTCCAAGCAAGATCGGAGCAAGCAAGGCAACCAAACAACTTTCTGGCCAATACATTTTTTCCAGTATCTGAATAGCCGTATTGTCATCATTATTCGCCCATTCCTCATCAATTCGAGATTCAATTACTCGGATTACGGCATCTGGGTGTTTACGAGCAAGGCATGGCAGCCAATTACTGACTCCGTTCAATTCTCTAATAGCATAACGAGTAGCTCTTTCAATATCATCTGAAGTCCAATCATCAATTTGGAGTTCTCCCTTTTGCCAAAGATACTGCAAGCCAGCAAGACCGGCAATCAACTCTGCCCGGACTGCCACAGAATCTATTGGATCATAATGTTTCCACACAGCCACACAACCTTGCTGTATAGCCAGAGTAATATATTCCCCATGAATTTGTGTTAATTTCCTCCAGTTCTTAGGAGCCCACTGAAAGTCATAGCTGCTACGATTTTCGCTCAGGAGGTTTTCAAGCACCTCAGGATTGCTACCAAGTCTAATAGACTTTCGATTCAACCTCAACCAGATGACATTATAAATATTCCAGTAAAATCTCGACATTTTATCTCTTCGCTCCAACCACCAATAACGATTGCGAAAACCATTACATTCTTGCTCCCGCCACCAAAACATCAAATTCCCGCACCACTGAATTCTAGTAAATTCAACAAATGCAATCCTTAGTTCGGGTGTGTTTTGAACTGCCGATTTTATACACGATTTAACTGCTCTTCTAGAGCCTTGTTTTTTCCAATAAATTATCGCTAAATCAAGTGCTGCCCGGTTTCGGTCTCCGCAGGAAGATTGCTGCATGTCATGACAGAACCATTCAAAATCTAAATCCGTAGCCTGTCCAAACTTAAGAAAGCTGGACCACACCCATTTGGTTATCCAAGATCCATACCGCTCTCGTCGTTGCCTTTCTTTATCATAGTGCAACCAAAATACCGCCCTGCGAACGGATGGATAATTACGAGTTAAAAAACCTAAAGTTGGTTCTTTATTGTTGCTCGGATCGTATTCAAACTCGCCAAGGTGACCCACATCTTGTTGGGTACATAACCACAAGGCTTGTATAATCGTCTTCTCCGCAATCTCGTTGAGGCTACTAACGGTCAATACATTCCTTAATAGAACTCGTATCGCAGGCCCCAGCCATAAATATTTTTGTGATATGATAGCTCTTTCATAATACGGAGGAGATTCAAGCAGAGGCAATAGGACATTAAGCGTGCTGACTGCCAGAGTCGGCTCATGCACACCTTCGAAATTTTGGCAAATTCTATACTTAAGCCAGAGCGACGCATTAGATAAATCGGATAATCGAGTTAGCATCAATGCCAGTTCGGCAGGCTTCAGAAATTTCGGAAATAATGTTTCTATTGCTAAACCACATAGATCACAGTTTATATCAGGCAGAGATTGAATCCATACAGCCGCACTTTGAAGTTGATCTGGATCCGCCAATTCTTTGATAAAACTGAAAGCGCGTGATATAAAGCAACTATCTTCACTACCACCACGCATCAAATCCAATATTACAGGAACGGCCGAATAGAGACGCCCGACTGTAGCAAGCTTTATAAATTCCGCTTTAAGAGCACTCGAAACTTCTGGCGAACTCAGGTGATGAATCAATGATGTAGCGAGTGCAGGATCGGCCATCCGACTGAGTGCAACTTCGCTAGCATGGAAACGCAGTGTATCCCTTTGCCCGTAGCGCTCGACGACAGCATCCAAAATTCGTTGTTTAAATGCAGCAGGTAAAAGAGATGGGTCTCCGTGGCGAAAGAACGCTTCAGGTGCACACTCCAACAAATTTTGCCTGATCTGATTGACCCATTCACCAGAACCAATGCAGGCGAGCCAAACAGCTACAGGCAGTCGACTGTCCCGAGCATGCAAGTGGCCCCGTGAAGAAGAAAATAACAAGTCGGCAACTTCTTCAATTGAGCATTCACTATCCAGCAACCGAATGAACCATCTAGCAGCGAGATATTCGGCAAAACCTCGATGATGAAAACGAGTACACCCATAGATTGCCGTATCAAACAGAGGACGGCTAAGAAGAGCATGAACCGTAGCAGGCTGCCAGTCATCTGGTAGGCATGCCCGGGCATCCAGGCCTTTCGCATCAAAGTGCTGCTCGTCCTCGACTCTAAAATCCAGTTGTCGGCAGAGAATGGTGGCTGCGGCAAGCGTCTCCGCGCCTTGCAAGGCTTTTCCAGGATCTATGGAGAAAAGGCGTTCGTATTCTGCTTTTTCAGGCCGCTCTTTGAGCTGTTCACAGATCAAATGTTCAAACATCTCAGCAGGACGACCAATGGTCCTATTAGACTTCCAATATGAGACAAGAAGATTAACATCGATAGGTCTAGATGCGAGTTCCCAAGCATAAGCTTCGTCTAGAGCCGCAATAAACCCCGCCGCATCTGATACACCATGTCCTTCAACGTAGAGTTCCACTTGTTGTTTGTCCAATGGAGCAATCGTCCAGACATGCACCCCAGTCCGTGCTTTGGGAGATTTCCCCTCGTTGTTGTTCAATTCACTATTTGCAGCACTGTCTTCTTTCACCAAACCAAAGGCTTCTTGGACGTGTCTACGATCTGTGGCTGGAAGCCAGTCCTTTACCCGGGATGAGATGAATATTGTTGCCTTCCCTGTGCCACCCTGGATCAACGAAGCAAATTTATCGAGCGCCTCTCGGAATTGGGCGACTCGTTGGAGCTTGGATTCATCGACAGCGTCGAGAAAAAAACAAATGTCTTGGTGATCTCTGATGCACTTTATAAGACGTTGGTGGTCTTCCACCTCAATAGCTTGGCTGAGCCCCAGTGTCGCAAGTTTGTGTAGGGAAAGAAAAAAAGCTTCTCGGCCTTCGGCTCGCAAGACATTCGCTCTCGCCTTAAACTCATAAGTTCTTCCGCTTCCAGCTTCGCCCAAAACGATGTGGACGCCGGGTTTTGCCAAAAGAGTAGGCCACTTCTCCAAATGTTGACGTTCCCATGATGACAGATAACTAGCAGCGGCAGCTTCATCAGCTGCTTCTTGTTCATCATGACGTCGGAAATGTCGGCCAAGATCAATGTAATCCAGAGGTGTTTTCTCCATCTATCTTGTCTTAAAGTAGAGTGGTTCCTAGGCTCTGTCGAATGACTGATTCATTCTCAAGACCTTTTGGGCGGAGGGCTCGGCAAGTTCACGAATCACCACAGAAGGGCCTGACCCTCTATAGCAACCCCACTGAAATCGTCGCAGGGGGATTATGTCATTCGCACAGGAGGTTAAAACCGTGTGAGCTTTTGTTCAACAGCACGGGATCTGTGGTCATCGTGAGATGCTGTTTCCTCTGCTGAACCTACTGATTCAAATACGCACGCAAGTGATCCAGGCAGTTGGTGGCGTTGTCGGGGGAGAGGGCAGCTGGGGGGATGTTTGACAGGGCGGTTTCGTGGAGGATGAGGGTCTGGAGGGTGGGCAGCCCAACCAGGGATGCGGGGATGCTTTCAACAGGGGTCCAGGCGCAGTGGAGGGTCTGCAGGGAGGGGAGCTGGGCCAACGGGTCCAGACTGGTGACCTGGGTCTGGGTGAGGTCGAGCTTTTGCAGGGCGGGCAGGCTGGCCAGGGGGGCGATGCTGGCGACGGGGGTGTGGTAGCAGAGGAGGGTCTGCAAGGCGGTGTGCGCCTGCAGGGGGGAGAGATCGGCGACGTGGGTGTAGCTGAGGTCGAGGTGACGCAGGGCGGTGAGGCGGGCCAGCGGGGCGAGGCTGGAGGTGAAGGTGTAGGAGGCATCCAGCACCTGCAGGGACGTGAGGCGGGCGAGCGGGGCGAGATCGGCCACGGACGTCCAGGAGAGGTCCAGGACGCGGAGCTGGGTGAGGTTTTCCAGGCCGGTGAGGTCATCCCAGGGACTGCCATCGCCCCGGGGGCCGGCCAGGGAGAGGGTGTGCAGATGGGGCAGGCGCGCCCATGCTGGCTGGGCTGCCGTGGGAGGGAGGGCATTGGGCGCATAAGCGATGCCGGGCTCTGCGGGATGGAAGCCGTGGTTTTCATCGGTCCAGCCGACGCCGAGATTCAGGCAGGTGAGGTGGGCCAGATCCCACAGTTCGTTAGGCCACTCCGTGAGGCCGAGATCGCCGAGATCCAGCAAGCCGCTGCGCCGCTCCTGCTCCCTGGCGATGCGGGCGCGGGCGATGGTGAGTCCTTCGGAGGCAGAGGGCATGGGGATGTTTTAACGGAGGTGACGAGCACTGACAAGGGCAAGCGGGCAGTCCCCCCTGCCCTTTCGTGGGGCTGCGGGTGACCTCGTGAAGCAGGGGGATCGTGTGGGGATAGGGGTTGCGCCTCGGGATTGATTCTTTAGCCTGACGGGTCCCGATCCCTGGAAGGCCGATGAACACGTTTTACCACCTCCTCGGCAATAACCTGATTGCCAACATCACGAATTACACGGTCTGGTTTGCGCTGACTTTCTGGGTCTATATCGAGACCCAATCGGTTTTTGCGACGGGCATGGTGGCTGGCATCTATCTGGTGTTCACGGCGGGCTTTGGTTTCTGGCTGGGGAGCATCGTGGATCACCATTCGAAGAAATGGGCCATGCTGGGATCGAGCCTGGTATCGGCCGCCTTTTATGTGCTGTCGCTGGGGATGCTGATGCTGTCTCCCCAGGGGGTGTTCAAGAATCCCTATGGCGTCCATCTCTGGATTCTCGTGCTGGTGGTGATGCTGGGCGTGATTGCCGGCAACATCCGGTCCATCGCATTGCCCACGCTGGTGACCATTCTCATCCCCGAAGAGCGACGGGACAAGGCCAATGGCCTGGTGGGCATGGTGACGGGCATCGGGTTTCTCACCACGTCCGTCATCAGCGGATTTTTGGTGGCCTGGGGCGGCATGGTGGCGACGCTGGCACTGGCGCTGGTGCTGACGCTGCTGGCCTTTGTGCATCTGGCGTGCGTCAAGATCGACGAGAAAACCCAGGAAGCCGTGCCCGGTGAACCTGCCGAGCCGAAGCGCGTGGATATCAAGGGGACCATAGCGGTGATCTCTGCCGTTCCAGGCCTGTTTGCGCTCATCTTCTTTGCCACCTTCAACAACTTCCTGGGCGGTGTGTTCATGGCGCTGCTGGATGCCTACGGCCTGTCGCTGGTGTCTGTGCAAAGCTGGGGGCTGCTGTTTGGCGTGCTCTCGACCGCGTTCATCTTCAGCGGGATCATCATCTCCAGGACGGGGCTGGGAAAGAACCCGCTGCGCACGCTGCTGGTGGTGAATCTGATCACGTGGGCGGTGTGCTGCGTCTTCACCCTGCAGCCGTCCATCTGGCTGCTGGCCGGAGGGTGCTTTGTGTGGATGCTGCTGGGGCCCTATGCGGAGGCCGCCGAGCAGACGACCCTGCAGAAGGTGGTGCCGCCCGAGCGCCAGGGCCGCGTCTTCGGGTTTGCCCAATCGGTGGAGCAGGCGGCTTCGCCTTTGACGGCATTCCTGATCGGGCCGCTGACGCAATTCTTTGTTATTCCTTTCATGACGGACGGGGCGGGAGCCGAGGCCATCGGAAGCTGGTTTGGCAAAGGCCCGGCCCGAGGCATCGCGCTGGTCTTCACGCTGGCCGGGATGATCGGAGTCATGGTGACCCTCCTGGCGCTGAGATCGAAGCACTACCGTGCGCTATCCCGCTTCTAGACCGGATTTCAAAAAGGTTGTCATAAACGCAATTTGGGACGGCACTGGGAT